>CAVPHA010000001.1:0-61353 GCA_963704125.1 uncultured Acidobacteriota bacterium
GTGGTGCGCTCCTCACAATTGCGACACCGGGCACTCCACGGGGAGGGCGATGAAATCTGCTGTTCCGGCTCGGAGGTAGGCCGCCGGCGCACCATCGGCGTGGTCGCAGCCCCTTCAATCCCCACCCGAGCGATTACGCCGATGGTGCGACGCTGGAGCGCTGGGACGCCAAAGCGTCCGGGCGCTCCAGAAGGCCGGTGCCGAGAGAATGCTGTGGTGTTTGTAGCCGCGGGTTTCCAGCCTGCGGGGTGGGCACACGAAATTGCGTGGCAAGATGTGACTGGTGGAAGATGAAGTATCCAGTGAATACAGGTTGCTTGGAGGATCGCGTGACGCTTTGCCTAGATAATGGCCATAACGAGGGCGATGGAGATCATACTGAAAGAGCTGAACGCTTTCGGCGATTCCTCGAAGAGGAGGTTTGGCCTCGAGTGCCCGCCGACCAACTTTGTCGAACTCTGACTTCCGCAGAGTTGAGCGAGATTCTGGGCTACGGGCCGGATGGGTTTTCGCCGGAGAAGCGTTGAAAGCGCAGTGTGATTCCGAGAGAGCTCGGGTTGGGTTGGCAACGAATCTCCAACCGGAGTGCTTCACCTGAGCGGGATTCAGGCGGTCGGATGCAAGAGCCTCCAGTCGATGGGATCTCCGGGGTCAAGGGGTCGCCCGCCGCGGGCGATACATTTCACCCCTTGACCCCGGAGATCCCATCGACTACGCCTCCTCAAGAACGACCCGGAGGTGACCATGAACATCCGGCCCGGGAGGACGCTTCGATCGCTGATCGCTGATCGCTGTCCCTGCCCCGGCCGCTGCCCCGGTTTCCCGCATCACCGGCCTTCTGGGACGCTGGAACGCGGTGGCGTCCCAGCGCCCCTGCGTCGCCCGAGCAGCGTGGTCGCTTGAGTGGAGTATTGCTAGTGCGCTTTGCGCACCGCGACCCACCCTCGCCTGGCTGCGGTCAGAGCCGTCCTCGCTTCGCGACGACGGCCTGACTCGCTCGCCAGCCGAGCGCGGGTTGAAGGGCTGCGACCACGCTGCTCGGGCGCCGGCGGCCTGCCTCTAAGCCGGGAGAAAAGAATTCATCGCCCGCCCCGGGGGAGCCCCCCTTGACGTTTTTCGGGGCGCGGATGGATGCCGGGAGGTACCTGAGCGAAAAACGTCAAGGACGGCACGCCCGAGGGAGGCTCTACTCTCTCGAACCCGGTGCGGTTTCGGTTTCGGTTGCCGAACGCTGCCCCTGTTTCTGCCGCTGTCCCGGACGCTGCACCTGTGGCGGCAGTGCCGGCTTAAAGATCCTCCTGGCCGTGAAGGCTCAGATCCGCAGGGTCGCCACGCGGACTCTCGACGGATTGGTCGCAGGTCGTAAACGACCCGCCTACAGCTCTGAACCACCGAGAGCCTGGGCTGTCCCCGACGCTGCCCCTGAAACGGATACGGTCACGGACGATCAGAGTACGTACCGCGCTGCCTGTCAGTCGGAACGCTACAAGCTCCGCAGCTCTGCGATGAAATTCAAAATTCAAAATTGAGAATTCAGAATTGGGATAGGGCCGACGCACCGCGCCGGCCCTATCCCATCCACTTTCCCGGTCCCGAGTACTCATTCCTCGGGACCCTGAGCCCGGGTACGAGATCGCGCTCGGGGACGATCACGATGGCCTTGGGGTGGGTCGGGCAGGCGAACTCGCAGAGACCGCAACCGGTGCAGGCGCTGGAGCCGACCAGCGGCCGGCTGCCGATCATCATGAGCGCCTTGTCGGGGTAGGGGCAGGCGTTGTAGCAGCGGGTGCAAAGCTCGCCCTTGAAGGTGATGCAGTGTCTCGGATCGACCTTTGCGATGCCGATCCTGACTCTCTCCGGACCCCCCTCGGGAGCCACCAGAGCGCCGTCTGGACACGCCGTGATGCACGGGAGATCGTCGCAGAGCCGGCAGGGTTTGGCGCTCGGTTGGATCGCCGGCAGCTTGCGGCCGTCCTCTTCGGTGATGGTGATGATCGCGTTCACCGGGCAGACCGGGATGCAGTCGCCGCAACGGGTGCAGGCTTCAAGAAAGTCCTCGTCCGGGGCCAACGCGCCGGGCGGGCGGAGCACGGTGGCGGGGTCGGGCTGGCCCGCCTTGGCCACCGCCTTGGAGGCGTCTTTGAACGCACCGAACCATGACGTGAAGAGGTCGCGACGGGAGTGGCGGCGATCGTCGCTCAACCGATGGCCTCAGCGGGCACCGGGATTTCGTCCCAGCTCGCCGCATCGTTGACGCGGTGAATCTCCGCCCTCGCGAGCGCCTCGGCGACCAGGGTGGTGACGTCTAGACCCGCCTCGGCGGCGTCGAGTTCGTCGGCGTGGCTTTTGGTCGCCGGGTTTTCCGGCAGGAGGAATGAGCAGCAGTCGATGTGGGGCTGGATCGACAGCTCGAAGGTTCCGGCCGCCCGGGCGATGTTGATGATCTGCTGTTTGTCGAGCCCGATGAGGGGACGCAGGACCGGCAGGGAGGTGACCGCTTCCACCGCCGCCATGTTCTCGATGGTCTGCGACGCCACCTGGCCGAGGCTCTCGCCGGTGATCAGCGCCCGTCCTTTGAAGCGGCGGGCCAGTCGCTCGGTGAGACAGAACATGAAGCGGCGATAAAGGAGAACCCGCAACGAGGCCGGGCATTGGGCGGCGATCTGCTCCTGGATCTCGAGCAGCGGCACCATGGCGAGGCGCGCCTGGCCCTGGTAGACGTTGAGAACCCGCACCAGGTCGTGGACTTTTTCGAGGCTTGCCGGATCGGTGCGGGGTACCGAGTGAAAGTGGACAAAGTCGAGCCGCATCCCCCGCTTCATCATCATGTAGGCGGCGACGGGCGAGTCGATCCCACCGGAGAGCAGACAGGTGCCGCGGCCGCTGACCCCAACCGGAAGGCCGCCGGGTCCGGGCACCCTCCGGGTCCAGGTGAAGATGCCGTTTTCGTCGATGAGAATGTGGATGGTGAGCTCGGGATCGTGGAGCTTGACCGGCCAACCGGTTCGTTCCTGGACAAAGGAGCCGACCGTGCGCTCGATTTCGGGAGTGTTCATGGGAAAGGTCTTGTCGGAGCGCAGGCAACGGATGGCGAAGTTCGCGGGCGCCAGACCCTCGAGTCGGGGCTCGATGCTTGTCTGAAGCTCGGCTATGGTGAAGCCGGCGTGCTCCACCGCCATGATCGCGCCGAGACCGAAGACCGTGTGCAGCCGCCGGGCGGCCTCGGCAAACGGCACCGGTTCGGTGAAGCTGATGAGGACCCGCCACGCCGGTCTGGTAATGGCGGCGACCGGGAGGTCCTGAAGCGCTCGACGGACGTTGTCCGTCAGGGTCCGCTCGAACCACTTGCGGTTGCCGCCCTTGAGACTGATCTCGTTGGTCGTCGCGAGGACCTGGGTGACGTGCTCCATTGGGGAAGGATACTCGATAATGGATGCTGGATGGCGGATACGGCCACGGAATCTGATACGGAATCGGAGCGCCCTTGTAGCGCCCATCTCCAGATGGGCGTCGGTGTCGTTGAGAAGGCCCATGACGCCGATCTGGAGATCGGCGCTACAAAAGGCCCCATGGCCCCGAAACGCCCCGTCAGCCCGGGGGGTGGAGAAGACGCCATGTCATAGCACGGACGTCATCGAAGAGCTGGAGCGACGATTCGGTGCGGGACGGGTCGATAGCACCTATTCCGACCAGGAGTCGCAGGTGGGTGTCGACTTCCTTAGCCGATCCGTAAGCGATGCGGAAGTGGTGTATTCGATCTCGGCCCGAACGACCGGCACCTTCGGCGAGGTTTGCCGGTACCGAGGAAGCGGATCGAATCACCTGGTCGGCTACCGGCTTGAGTGGAGCGGGAACCCGCATCACAAGTGAGATTGCGATGCCGGCCGCGGTGGTCGCTTTCTCGAGGGCGTCGAATCGGTTCGATTGCTGTACGTCGTGCATGGTCACCTCCGGGTTGTTCATGCACTCTCCACAAGCCGGTGAGATGACCCATGTCAAGGGTCGCCTCCGAGGCGATTCGTCATGCCCTTGACATGGGTCATCTCACCGGCTACTCGTACATTCATGAACAACCCGGAGTGACCATGCCGTGGCAGCGTCCGTGGCAGCGTCCGTGGCAGCGACCGTGGCAGCGACCGTGGCAGCGTCCGTGGCAGCGTCCGTTCGGGAGCGGGAGCGGGAGCGGGAGCGGGAGCGGGCCACGGAAACGGGTACGGATACGGGTACGTGTACGGATAGGGGAGTCAATGCCGGTACACCGCAACAACCACGGTACGGATACGGGTACGGATACGGATACGGAAACGGAAACGGATACGGGCGATGCCCCGGGTCGCCGGGGAATCGGCGACAATGGACCCATGAACATCGCTCCGCTCACCGAACGCGACGCCGCCCGCGTCTGGGCCCTCGCGTACAACACCCACGACCCGTCGGTGCTCGCTCCGCATCCTCGCCGAAGATGTCCGGGTGATGTCGCGGTGGGTGGTCAACGACCTCGTCGGTCGGGCCGCTTACATCGAGTACCTGAAAGCGCAAGTTCACAACCTTCGAAAGCATGGGTTCGTTGGTTCGGGTCGAGGTCGGCGCACACCCCTGGAGACACCCGGGGATCATCCGGGAAGACCCTGCGCCCTGATCGAGCAGGACGGCTCGGTGCTCGCGACGGTCTTCTTCGAAGTGGTCGCCGGCAGGATCGTCCAGATCTCCCTCGGCCCATACCCTCCCCCGGAGAGCTGTCTACGGACGGGTGAGTTTCCGGGCTTCGAAAAGGATGACGATCTCGTCAACTGAGCCGGTTCCGCTCAGGCCAGGGTCTGGTCGATGAGCCGGAGCAGGATTTCGAGCAACCCCATCTGCGTCATCGCCGCCGGATCGCCGAGCAAGGCATCGAGCTCGGCATCTCGGCCGGCAAGGTTGCCGAGGCCCTCTGTGAGTTCGTCGGTGATGGCTCCCTTGCCGAGTTGGCTCATCGCCCAGGTCAGCAATTGGTGATCGTAGGCGACGAGCTCGCGCCGGTCGCTGATCTTCTGCTGGTGGTAGGCGAAGCGCTCGATGCTCGGCCAGATTTCGGTGGCGATGGTGAGGTCCTTTTCGGCCAGTCGCCAGGTTGCGAGCTGGCCCCGGATGGCGATCATGGTGAGTTGTTCGTCGAGCCGGAGGTGCTCGTACGCCGGCGATGTCATGATCGCGTCGATGGCGCTCTCGACGGCCTCGAGCTTGGATGTCGTACCCGCTGGCGGTGGTCGGCGCCGGGTGGGCGAAGGCGAGACCGAATGGGCCGATGGTCTGGCGGATCGCGATGGCGATCTCGAGGGGTGATCCGGGCTCGATCTCGGGTCGGGGTGCCCTTGGGGGCGGCTCGGGTTTGGTTTCGGGGCGGTCGGAACGGCCGGCGGCCGCTTGGGTGGTCCGCTCTTGGTCGCCTGGAGCTCCGTCGCGCGTTTGATCAGCGTGTCGGTGATCAGTTTGTGCTGCCGGTTGACTCGTCTTCGTCGACCTCGTCGGCTGCGGCGCCCGGGTCGAGGTCGGACTCGCGGCTCGTGACGAGCCGGCCACCGTCGTAGACCAGGGTGCGGATCTTCGCCGACTCGCCCTCGATGAGCTCGGTCTGAATCGTGAATTCTCTGCCGAGGAGGGCGATTTTGTCGATGAATCCAGCCATGCGCGGTCATTCAATCACGAAGCGGTGGCCACGGCAACTCCTCGGTGATTTCGTCGAGCGCGGAGGCAAGGGTGCGGAACTCTTCGATGGTGTTGTAGAGATGGGCCGAGATCCGAACCGCCCGGCGCCGAGGGTCGGCCCACAGGGTGACCGGGACTTCGATGGCGAACTCCCTGAAGAGCCGTTCCTGGAGCGGGTCCATCCCTCCCATGGGCGGCGCTTCCTCGGAACCGGAGAGCGGGGAGGGGAACGGCCGCCATCGAGCCGATCAACTCTTCCGGGCACGGCGGCTCGATCCCGAGAATCGAGCAGAGACGGCTCAGCGCATCGATGCGCCAGCGCTCGATTGCGGGATCGGACCTCGGACCAACCGCCGGGAACCATGGCCCCGACGGTCTCGATGGCTGCGGGAATCGATCAGCCAAGGGCGTCGGATCCGCGGTGCCGGTCCAGTCGAACTCGAGGTGGAATCGACTGCGGTCGCCAAGGGGGCGGTTGCGCCGTGGCTGGTCACGAGGGGATGGGTCCGGGCGCGCCAGTCATCGCGGACGTGGAGGAACGCCGCGCCCTTCGGCGCGCACAGCCACTTGTGGCAGTTGCCGGTGTAGAACGGCGCGCCGATCGTCGCCAGATCGAGATCGAGCATTCCCGGCGCGTGGGCGCCGTCGACGATCGACGGTGACGCCCCGATCTTCGAGCTCGGCAACCGAGTTCGCAATCGGGAAGACCAGACCCGTCGGGCTGGTGACATGGTCGATGATCGCGACGCGGGTCCGTGGTGACAGACCGTTCGATGATCGCCTCGATCACCTCGTTCGGGGAAGTCGAGGGGGAAGGCAACCGCGACCTCGACCAGGCGGGCTCCGGTCCTTCGGGCCGCCGCTTCGGCGGCGTTGCGGCAGGCGTTGTAGCCGTGGTCGGTGACGAGGATCTCGTCCCCGGGCGAGACGGAGATCGCCGCCAACGCGGTGTTGACACCGGTGGTCGCGTTGGCGACAAAGGCGAGGCCGTCGGGGTCGGCCCGAGAAACGCGGCGAGATTCGCCCGCGCGGCATCGAGCAGATCGGGAAGCTCGCGGATGAAGAAACGCACCGGTTCGGACTCCAACCGGGCGCGCAGCTCGGACTGGACCCGCAGGACTTCTCGCGGGCACGCCCCGAACGATCCGTGGTTGAGAAAGACGATCTCGGGGTCGAGGTCCCAGTGCTTTGGCAAGGACCGATCGCTCGGGGAGTTTCCTCGAATTCCTCTGTCATGGACGCATGATACGGCGCAAATCTCAGATCGGAGACCGATTCGTGTAGAATTGCGAGGCGATCTCAACAAGTAACCGACCCGACGCCGCCGCCGGCGACCCTGGAGGCGAGAATCATGACCGAGAGAAATCGACCCGACGACCCGAACGAAGAGGTGGAGGCGACGGAGCTGACCGTGTCAATCCAAGATGCCGATCCCGATCGGAGCCGGGGTTTCATCGAAGACGCCGAGACGCTCAGCGGATCGGGAATCCCGGTGCCGGACGACCGGCCGGCGGGGGTGCCCGAAACCATCGGCCACTACACCATTGTCGGCAAGCTCGGTGAGGGTGGGATGGGAGTGGTCTTCGAGGCGGAGCAGGAGCGGCCGAGAAGGCGGGTCGCGCTCAAGGTCATGCGATCGAGCCACGCGGTGGATGCGCTCCACGCAAAGATGTTCCAGCGCGAGGTCGAGACCCTCGGTCGCCTCAAACATCCCAACATCGCGGCGATCTACGAGTCCGGTCACACCGAGGACGGCCGCGATTTCTTCGCCATGGAGCTGGTCCAGGGGCAGACGCTGGACCGGTGGCTCGCCGGCCGGCCGTCCCTCGTGACCGAAGCCGAACTCCGGCTGCGGTTGCGCCTCTTTCAGACCATCAGTCAGGCGGTCCACTACGCCCACCAGCGCGGCGTGATCCACCGCGATCTCAAACCGTCGAACATTCTCGTCACCGATGACGCCGCGACCGCATCGGGAGCCTCGAACACCTCGGTGGCGGGGGTGCCGGTGGTCAAGATCCTCGATTTCGGGCTCGCGAGAGTGACCGACGCCGATGTCCAGGCGGCGTCCATGCTCACCGAGGTCGGGATGATCAAGGGAACGCTGCCCTACATGTCGCCCGAGCAGGCCCGCGGCGACGCCGAGGCCATCGATGTCCGAACCGATGTCTACGCCCTCGGTGTGATCCTCTATGAGCTGGTGGCGGGCTCACGGCCGTATGACGTGGGTCGCGCCTCCATCGTCGAGGCGGTTCGGGTGATCTGCGAGGAACGCCCGGAACCCATGAGCCGGGCCTGGACCGGCAGCCGCCGCCTCGACCCCGATGTCGAGACCATCGCCGGAAAGGCGCTGGAGAAGGAACCCGACCGGCGCTACGCCTCGGCGGCCGCCCTGGGCGACGATGTCGACCGGTATCTCGAATCGCAGCCGATCCTCGCCAGGCCGCCGAGCGCGGTCTACCAGATCCGCAAGATGATCTCGCGCCATCGGTGGCCGTTCGCCTTCGCCGCTCTTTCCCTGGTCCTGGTGGTGGCCTTCGGCATCGGGATGGGTCTGCTCTGGGCCGACTCGCAGCGGAATCTCAGGCGCGCCGAAGCGGCCGAACGGGAGGCGGCGCGAGAGGCGGAGACCGCCACCCGGACATCGGACTTTCTGCATCGGGCTCTTCGACAGCTCGAACCCGGAAAGCACCTCGGGCGAGACCATCACCGCCCGTGAGGTCATGGACGAGGGCGCCGATCGGGTCCGCGACGAGCTCGCGGACGAGCCCCTGACCCAGGCGCGCCTGATGCACACCCTCGGCAAGGTCTACATGAGCCTCGCACTCTACGACGACTCGCGACAGCCAGATCGAGGACGCGCTCGATCTGCGACGCGAGCACCTCGATGACGGTGATGTCGAGATCGCCGATACCCTGCACCAACTGGCTCGGGTGAACGAGAAGCTCGGCGACCCGAATCGAGCCGTCGCGATCTACGAAGACACCATCACCCGATACGAAGCGCTCGGCGACGCCGGTCGGGATGGCCTCATCGACACCCTGGGCAACTTCGGATGGTTGCTCGGCGATCTCGGTGAGATCGACCGCGCCATGGCCCTCTACAGCCGGGCCCTCGATCTGGTTCTCGCCGAGGACCCGCCGGATGAGGAACGCCTCATTTCGCTCTACAACAACCGGTCGTCGGCGGCGATGAATCGAGGCGACTTCGATGCGTCGAGGCAGGATCTGGCTCGAGCCCTCGAGCTGTCGCGTCGGGTCTTCGGCGACGACCATCACCAGACCGCCAACGTCCTGACCAATCTCGGCGTCGTCAACTCGAAGGCGGGGACCGAGCGGGTCCGAGGATTATTACCTCGAGGCGCTGCGGATCTACGAGAAGGTCTATGGCGCGAACAGCCCGGATGTCGCCCGTATTCTGGGGAACCTCGCCATCGTCCACGCCGAGGCCGGGCAGCTTCGACGAGGCGCTGCCGTACTTCGAGCGCTCGCTCGAAGTACAGGAGGTCATCTATGGGCCGGACCACCCCAACGTGGCTCAGGCGCTGACCAACCTCGGGCTGATGAAGCTCCAGACCGGCGACCCGGATGCGGCGGTCGTGTTGCTCCAGCGGGCGGCCGATATCCGTGACGGAGTCGGCGTCGAGGACATTTCCACATCCTTCACCCTCTACCACCTGGCCACGGCGCGGGCGGAGCTGGGTGAACTCGAAACCGCGCGGCGACTGCTCGAACGGGTGGTGGCCATCGACGAGCGGATCTTCGGTCCCGAGTCCGCCGAGGTTGCCGACGATCTCGAGGGGCTGACCGAGGTCCACCGCGCCCTGGGCGACGAAGCCAGAGCAGCCGAGATCGAAGCGCGGATGAATGTCGATCACGACGAAGCTCGAGGCCCAGGGTCGAACGACGTAACCGGCGATTGATCACGGCGAGAATCCCGCGGCCGAATTTCTTCGCCGTGTGCGGGCCGATACCGGAGACCTCGAGGAGCTCTTCCTCGTCCGCCGGTCGGGCGCGGCAGATGGCGGTGAGAACCCGATCCGTGAGGATGCGGAAGGCCGGCACGCGGCGCTTGCGGGCCTCGGCCAGCCGCCACTCCCGGAGCTTCTCGAAGAGCCTCATCCTGATCGGCGTCGAGGGTCGAGAACTGCTCGGTGGACGCGGGTGTCGTCGATTTCGCCGTCGATCGGGTCTGGTGCGCGGCCGTCGTCTTCTTCGTTTTGGGTTGTGATGGCGCCTCGACCACCTGGATCGAATCGACGACATCGGCTCGAGCCAGCCGGCCGGACCGGGTGAGAAAGACCCGCTGGAACCGGATCGTCTTGCCGCCCTTGACAAAGGAGTCGGCCCGCATCTCCACGAGGCCCTCACGGGCGAGACCGTCGAGAAGGGCTTCGAAGGCGCCTCGATCGGAGGCGCCGCCCGACACCGAGTTCGCGGTGGAGCTGACCGGATGTCGCGCCGTCCCGGTTCTTGAGCAGACTGATGATCGCCGAGAGCTGTTCGATCTCGCGGGTGGTCGGGTCGCGGAAGGTGGTGGCGAGACAGTCGTCGGCCGCGCACTGATCGCAGATGCCGCACGGGGTCTTGGGGTCGTTCCGGTCGCCGAAGTGCTCGACCAGCCGCACCATCCGGCAGCCGTGGCCGGAGGCGAATCGGATCATCCGCTCGATCTGGGCGCGGCGGTGGGCACGTTGCGCCTCGTAGGGCTGCTGCCAGTCGTCCCTGCCGCGGGCCGCGTTCTCCTCCGGGTCGACGACGGCGCCGTGGTGGATCCAGAGCTTTTCGAGCGCGGTGGCGAAGACCTCCGGGTCGATCCCGATCCTGGTCCGGATCTCGTCGCGCCGGCCGCGGTCGTTGATCGAGGGCCGAGAAGAGCCTTGCCGAGCACCCGGGGCTCGGGGTAGTCGCGATCGAGAAAGAACTGGTGGGTGTGACGGTCGGCCCACGAGTAGAGGAGGATCGCCCGCGACGGCAGGCCGTCGCGTCCGGCGCGGCCGATCTCCTGGTAGTAGCTCTCGAGGCTGCCCGGGAGCCCGGTGTGGATCACGGTGCGGATGTCCGCCTTGTCGATGCCCATCCCGAAGGCGATGGTGGCGACGATGACCTCGGTCTCCCCGGTCTGGAAGTCTGCGCTGGACCTGGTCCCGCCTGGCCGCCGCCATGCCGGCGTGGTAGGCGGCGGCGGGGAAGCGCCGGTTGAGCTCGGCGGCCAGGGCCTCGGTCTCCTTGCGGGTCGGTGCGTAGACGATGGCGGGACGGCGCGCCGGGTCGGCCAGGACCTTGCACGACGACCGCGGCCGCGCGCCGACGGCTTGGCCTCCACCACCTCGACCGCGATGTTGGTCCGGCGGAAGCCGTGGATGAACTCGCGGGCGTCGGGGATGCCGAGCTGCTCGATGATGTCGCGCTGGACCATGGGGGTCGCGGTGGCGGTGAGCGCGATGACCGGCGTCGGCCGCAGCAGCGGCAGCCGTTCGCCGAGCATCCGGTAGTCGGGTCGGAAGTCGTGCCCCCAGTGCGAGATGCAGTGGGCCTCGTCGACGGCGATGAGGACCGGTTTGCGTTTGGCGAGCATCTCGGGAAAACCGGGGACGGCGAGCCGCTCGGGCGCGACGAAGAGGAAGTCGAGCTCGCCGTCGAGATAGGCGTGGCACACCGCGCGCGACTCGAGCCGGTCGCGGCCGGAGTGGATCCGCTCGGCCGCGAGACCGCAGTTGCTGCAGCGCCTGGACCTGATCCTCCATGAGGGCGATGAGCGGCGAGAGCACCAGCGTGGTGCCGCCGCGGGCGAGGCCGGGAAGCTGGTAGCACAGGGACTTTCCGGCGCCGGTGGGCATGACCAGCAGCGCGTCGCGGCCCTCGGTGACCGCGCGGCAGACCTCCTCCTGCAGCGGCCGGAAGGCCGCGTGGCCGAAGGTGGATCGCATGAGGTCCGTCGAGGTCGTTCGACGGGGTCGGTTCTGCGCGCATCGGCTCATTCGAGTTTCGGGTTGCCTCCTCGGTGCCGACTGGATTCTATCAACCCGGACGAGCTCGTCCGCGAGGCTGTTCTACACTGCGCTGAGCATGATCTCGATTGACGAGTCGGTCATTGCCGAGGCGGGTTGTCGGATATGAAGGCCCGAACGCGCCGGTCCTCGTGCTCGCGGCGGTGCTCTTCTTCTGGTTTCTCGGCGCCCACGATCTGTGGGCGCCGGACGAGCCCTTCTTCGGCGAGGGCGCGCGCGAGATGCTGGTCGACGGCCAGTGGCTGGTGACCCACGTCAACGGGGTCGTCAACAGCCACAAGCCGCCGCTCTTTTTCTGGTTGATCGCGATTTTCTCGATCCCGATTGGGGCGGTCACCGAGTTCACGGCTCGGCTGCCGTCGGTGCTGGCCGCACTCGGGACCCTCGCGCTGGTCATGCGGCTCGGTCGACGCTGGTTCGGTCCGAAGACGGCCGCGCTCGCGGGGTTGTTGCTGGCGACCACCTATATGTTCTGGGACAAGGCGCGCTGGTCGCAGATCGACTCGCTGCTCTGCTTTCTGATCTGGGTGGCGCTCTCGGCCTTCGAGGCCTGGCGATCGGGCGAGGCCGATGGTCGGCGCGCCGGGGCGCTGTTCTGGTGCGCCGCCGCCCTCGCGGTGCTCGCCAAAGGTCCGGTCGGTCTGCTGCTTCCCCTGGGGATCGTCATCGTCGTCCTTGCCGTCGAGCGCGATCTCGGTTCGCTGCGACGTTTCGCCCCGCTCGTCGGTCCGTTGGTCTTCGTCCTCGTCGCCGGCGCGTGGGCGGTGGCGGCGACCCTCTGGGGGCCCGCCGACTACTCGGTGATCGGCGCGCTGCGCGAGCATTTCGTCGAGCGGGGGATGCACGGGATGCACCACGTCCGGCCGTTCTGGTACTACGCCGAGCGGCTGCCGCTCTCGCTGCTGCCCGTGGACGGGTCTGCTGCCGGGGGCGCTGGTCCTGGCCTGGCGCGAACCGACGCCGCTCGGCAGGGTCTGCGGCTCGCCCTGGTGGCGGCGGTCTTTGTCGTGGTCTTCTTTTCCATCTCCACCGAGAAGCGCGATCTCTACGTGCTGCCGGCCTTCCCCGCGATCGCGTTGATGATGGCGGCTGGTGGTCGCGACTGTCGCCGGTTGGCGAGATGAAGTGGGCGACCCCGAGATTCTTGATCGGCGGTGGGTCACCATCGGTCAGGGCATCGTCGGCGGGCTCTTTTCGCTGGCTGCGCTGGCGGTGCCCTTCGCCGGCGACCGGGTTCCGTATCTCCCCGCCTGGATGGTGTATCTGCTGGGCGCGGCCGTTCTCGTCACCGGTGTCGCGGCCCTCGTCTCTGCGTTGCGCGGCCGGGCGTTGGCCTCGGTGGTGGCCACGGCCGCCGGGATGGCCGTTCTCTATCTCATGGCGACGGCGCTGGTCTATCCCGCCATGGAATCGAGAAAATCGGCCCGGGGTTTTGCGCTTGAGATCAAGGAGAGCGACGGTCGATTCGCGGGCGGCCGGTTACCCGGTCATGGCGTGGCGAGCGGGCAACATTCCCACCGCCATCGCCTTCTACTCCGATGGGGTCTACACCACGGAGACCGAGGACCCGGCCGTCCTCGCGCAGTTCCTCCGGCAGGACGCCGCTCGTCTATGCGGTGGTGCTTTCGACGCGATCTCGAGGAGGTGCCGGCCGACGCCCTCGAGGGGATCTCGGTGGTCGCCGAGGCGCGGTTGAGTCGGCGCGATCTCTGGTTGATCGCGAATGGGCCGGCGTCTCGAGTGACGGCATTGCAGTTGGCCGCGAGCCGCTGCATCGGTCGCGCATGCACCGGACTTCGTGACGCATGGTGCTCGGGGCGTCATGCGTCACAGCGTCGCGATCATCGGCGTAGGTGATGTAACAGGGGCTTCATGCCCCGGAACCGGCACTACGGCAGCGCGCCGTCGATACGGAACGCGCACGGACGGAAACGGCGCGACTTGGCGACCGAGAGGATCGCGAGTCATCGTGCAGCACGAGGATCGTTCCGCCTCGAGGACGCCGCTATTCAGTGAACCGTAGTCTGGCATTCCGGGGGTGGTCAGACGATTCGTCTCCGTGGATCGTCGTGACCGGGAGCGCCACGTCATGGCGACGTCGAAGGCTGCGACCATGCCGATCGTGGCGGGATCAGCGCGTGCATAGCGTCTTTGCGGTTCCATTGTCATGCCCGGCACGGATCGACGACGTTCGGTAGCACGGTCGTGCGGATAGGCGCCTACCTGAAGTAGAAGCGCACCCCGAGGCGGATTTCATCGCGATCGACTTCGACCTCCTCGGGGCGCTCGAACCCGGGGAGATACAGATAATCGAGCTCGCCGGTGAGATAGGTGGCGGTCAGGCTGAATCGGCGGCTCAGCTCGAGTTCGGCGCCGAGTTCGAAGAAGAGCCCGTCGAGATAGTTGCGATAGCCCTCGTCGAAGACGCCATAGTCGTAGTACTGAAGATAGGCGGCGACATCGAAGTGTTTGGCGATGCCGGCCTTGACCCCGATCCTGAGCCCGAGCCCAGGATCGCTGAAGTTGTCCTCGCCGATCTCGGTGGCGATGTCGGTGTTCTGATACTCGAAGCTCAGCCCGGCGATGAAATCCAGCGGCGAGTTACCGCCTTCACGGATCGGCAGCCGGTAGAACGCGCCGAGGGTCCCGAGCTTGAGGTTCAGGTGCTCGCCGAAGTTGGGCAGATCGTAGCTCGCCGAGTTGTACCGGCCCCAGAGGACGAAGCGCCGCGAGATCTGCCACGACCCGCCGAAGGCGAAGGCGTTGTCCGAGTCCGACGAATTGCCGTAGATCTCGATGGAGCTGTCGATGGCGTACTCGGCTTCGACAAAGGTGTAGCTCAGCGGTTGTCGGTCGTCAGCGGCGGCGACACACGCGGCCATCGCCGTGATCACCAGACACGATCGTGATGGTTTTCATGTCGCCATTATGCCAGACCCGGTCCGAAGCTCAGGGGCTGGTCGCCGACCAGTTCCCGGTCGCACCCGACTCGAAGTCATCGGAGAACAAACCGTCGCCCGTCGAACTGTAGTCCGGCGGAAGATCGGTGCCACCGACGATACCGAGAGGTTGGTAGTCGGTGTAGCCCGGGAAGACGACCCCGAGATGGTTGTTGCCCATGCGTCGAATGAGGATCTCCGACAGGACCCGGCGGAAATCCGTGGTCACGGCGAGGTCGGCATCATCGAAGAGCTGGCCGGGACCGAGACCGGGCCAGGCGCCGTGGACGCCGGGGACGGCATTGCCCGAGATGACGATCATCGGGTTTCCGTGCCCATGGTCGGATCCGCGATCCGCATTCTCTTTGAACCGGCGGCCGAACTCGCTCTGCACCACCATGGTCAACCTCTGGGTGTAGTTGTTGGGGCCGGCGCCGTCGAGATCGGTGTAGAGCGCGGCCAGGCCTTCGGACAGGGTTTCGATGAGTCCGGCAAAATACCCGGCGCCACCGTCTCCCTGGCTGACATGAGTGTCCCAACCTCCGAGATCCATTGTGGCGACGCGGAGGCCGAGATCGAGCTTTGTCATCTGAGCGACGACCTGCAGCCCGTCACCGAAGGAACCCGATGGGTAGACCGCGCCGTTGGAGGGGGTGTAGTTCCCGCTCGTGTTGAGCTCGACGATGTCCATAGCGTCCAGCGCTTGGAGACCCGAGGCGTGCAGCCACGTGTTGTCGCCGGTGTACATGTGGCGCAGAGCGACTCGCTGGGCGTTCCGCCATTCCCACGGACCGATCTGAAGGTTGAAGGAGTCCGGATCGGCCATGTTGATGGTGTCGCGGTCGCCGAGGAGGGAGGTCGCCTGAAGGTTGCCGACCGAGACCGAAGGCATGACGATCTCGGGTGGCAGGTTGTGGGCGCTCATGAAGTGACGGGCGAGCCACCCGCTCGCGGTGGTCTTGATTCCGGGGGTTCCACGCTCGATGAACTCCATCGAGTCGAAGTGGCTGCGGGTCGCTTCGTCGAGCCCGGTCGCGTTGACGATCGCGACTTTTCCGCTTTGGTAGAGCTGGTGAATGGGCTGGGCGGAGCGGTGGAAGCCGAAGGTGCCGTCGATGGAGAGCGCCGAATTCGTGCCGCTCAGCGGGACGGCGATGTTCGGCCGTTCGATCTCGTAGTAGCCGCGATCGGCGCCCGAGATCGGGACCACCAGGTTGAGGCCGTCCATCCCGCCGCGCAGGAAGACGACGACGAGGATCTCATCATTGAGGGTCACCTCGGGGTCTGCGAAGGCCAGTGACGGAAAACGGGCGCCGGCCATGCCCGCGATGGCCGCGGAGCAACCGGTGACAAAGCCTCGACGAGTGGGTTGAATTCGGCTCACAACTACCTCCAGAGAAAGGACGGCGACATGAAGATCAGGCCGACCATGGAACGAAGACGATCCTGGGTGTCTTCGTCGGTGTCTAACGGCAGATCGAAGTCGGGATTGTGTCCCTGGGCCATGAACTCCACGATTTCCTGGCGCTCGGCGGCCGGGATCGAGCGGCCGTGGACACGATCGATCCAGAAGTCGGCGATCTGGTTCGCCGTTCGGATGTTGGTCGGCGTCTGCGCCAGGACATTGAGGCGGAAGACATCGCTGTCGTTGCGGACATCGATGAGCCAGTTCACGAGTCGCCAGGTCATCACCCGGGGGGTTGCGCTGTGCCAGTTGTCCTTGTGATCGGGATAGCCGTTGGGGGCGCGCCAGGCGAAGAGCGGTTGCCCGGCCTGGTCGTAGCGCCAGAGCAGCGTGTCGGTGTCACTCTCGTCGAGATTGAAGGTGAACCGCCCATCGGCGGCGCGCATTGCGCCGGCCACGATCTCGAGGGGCCGCTTGATCTTGTCGCCCCAGGTCGAGAGGAAGGACGGGTGGAGCACGATGGTGCGAACCACCTGGGCGAGCTGGTCCGGAGCCGAGGCCTCGGCTTCGAAGACCGCCGCCGCCGCATCGATGACCGCCGGGTCCGGGTCGTCGCCGATCAGGCGGCGGGCGAGCTTGGTCGAGATGTGCCGCGCGGTCCCGGGATGCGAGGCGACCTCGTCGAGAACCACATTCCCGTCGGAGAGGGCGGGTTGATTGGCGTAGATCTGGGTGCCGAGGACGCACTTCTGGTAGTTGTCGTGCCAGTCGGACCGGTACTCGAAGAGGCCGGTGTCGAAATCGAAGGTCCAGCCGGTGAAACACCTGGTTGCCTCGAAGACATCGTCATCGACATAGGCGATGGGTTTTCCTCCTGCACCGGTTGGCACCTGGTTCTGGTGGAGCACCCCCATGTAGTGATCTGCGCCGAGGGTATGGAGTTCGAAAAGCTCGCGTGCCCAGTTCTCGTTGGGACCGGCGTTCGATGAGGTGTAGTTGTCGAGGTAGTAGAGCATGGCGGGGTGTTGCGCCACCTGGCCGAGCATCGTGCGGAAATTGCCGAGGGCGTTTCCCCGAATGACCGCCCGGTCCCAGTGGGACCAGACCGGTGCCGCCCACGAATCCGGGCCATAGATGTTGAAGTGGTTGTGCCAGAAGTCGGTGAGGATCTCGAGGAGCTGGCGTTTGCTCCACACCGCCCGCAGCAGGGTGGCGCGTTCGATCTCGTAATAGGGTTGCAGCCGCACGTTCCACGGCGGATTCGACTCGACGTGATCAAACCAGAGCTGGGCCAGGGACTTGTTGAGGGTGGTGAAGCCCGAGGCTGCGATCTTGGAATCGCATTCGGCGTCGTTGATGCCGGCCGGGTCGAGCTGTTGATCGACCCAGGCCTGGAGCCGCTGAGGGTCGCTGGTACCGAGCGAGTTGAACGCGGCGATCTCACCGGCGCGGGGCCCGAAGCCGAGCCGGTTGAGGGCGATGATCGCCGCCGCCGGAGGCGTCGGTACCGCCTTGGCCGAGGCGGCGCCGCGGATTTGTCCGGGGTGGCGCATGTGGGTGGCGCGCCCGGCACGTGCGTTCTTCGGCCGTTTATCGTCCGCCGTGTCGAGTGCCGCGCTGGCGCGGGTTTTTACCCGGTCGAAGAGTTCGCGCCGGCTGTGGGTTTCAATCGAGTCGGTAGGTTTCATCGCCCCCTCCGGTGGTTTGTCCGATTGCTGGCCTCTTTGAAGCGAGTGCTCGGTGTATTGTATGGAGTGGTCAGGTGGCCCGGCGGTGTCCCGCGTCACAGATTCCTGGTCTCAAAATTCCGATATCCGGGAGTCGTGTCGCGTTCGGTGGTGTATCCTCACGGGGTCCCCACTTTTCGAGTCCCGGTCGGGAGGAGGGCTGATGAAACCGACCCGAGCTGCGTGGTTGTTTGCCGCCGGTCTGGCATGGTTGGTGCTCCGGGCCATTCTTGTCCACTCGGTGCCGCTGTTGCAGACCGAACACCTGGCCCAGAGCGGTGGAATCCTGTTGATTGTCCCCTTGCTCTCGGTGGTCGCAAGTGCGACGGCGCCGCTGTTTTTCTTCTCCTTCCTGGTCCATCACAGGTTTTTGAATCGGCGGCTGTTTCGAGCGGTGACCATGGTCACCGCAACGGCCTCACTCCTGTCGTTCGCTCTGGTGGGTCTGGCCTTCGTCGCCGCAGTCCGCGGCGGCGGCTTGGCTGAGACTCCGGTCGTCTCATCGGCACCGTGGTTGTACCAGACGATCCCTCTTTGCTTTGTCGGTTCGGTCGCCGTTTTCCTGGCGGTCTTCGCCCGCCAAGGCGAGTGCAATGCCGGTCTACGAAGAGCAGCAGCGGTCGGAGCCGTTGGAACGCTGATTTCCACGATCATGATCGCGGGCTGGGTGATATTCTCGCGTGTCGAAGGAGCGCTCACTTGGTACCCCGGCGTCAGCCGGAGCCTGTTTGCCGAGATTCTGGGGTTGGCGGCCGCCGCGAGCCTGTTGTGGTTTCTCGAGTCTTTTGCCGTGTCTTACGGCGACCCCGTCGAGGTCACCAACCAGGGATGACAACGACCGGTCGCCCGGGGATCAAAGCGGGCGGTTGGTCTGAAGTCTGGCGTCTGGTGGACATTGGCTATACAATCGGCCGCACAACGGCCCGATCTCCTTGGGACATCCAGTCCCATCGGAGTGTTGGACTGGAGGGCGAGAAAAATTGGTGAGTCTTGGACCTCGATGAACTCCTGCTCTGGCCGAACGGCGCTAAATTCCTCTTGGTTGCTGTGCCAGTGCTTTCCGTGATCATTGTTGCGCTGTGGTTTCGGCTCCATGCCTCCACGTCGTCCCAGCCCGTCACCTTCAAGCCGAGCAATGGGGCGATCGATCGTTCGACCCGCCGTCTCGAGCGGGATCTCGAAGGCCAGGTCGAGTTCTTCCAGATCTTCTCGAATCTCCTGGGGGAGCTCCACGCCCAGCGTCAGATTCGCCAGATTCCCCCGACACTGGTCAATGCCATGGTCCGAATGTTCCGACCCGAGGTGGCGGTGGTCCTTGTCAGGAGGAGGAGCACCATCACCGAACCCGATCGGGAGAACCGACTCATCGTGGCGGCGATCTCCACTGCCCAGCGCCAGATGAAGGTCGGCATGGAAGTTCGGTTTGGGGAGGGACCGCTCGGGATTGCGGCCTCCCGGCAACGGGTGATGGTCCGCAAGGACTTCGAGGAGGAAAGCGCCCTCAGCTACAGTGTCAGCCAGGCCAGCGGCCAGCCCGAATTCGATGTCGTCGCTCCGATGGTCGCGGGCGATGACACCATCGGTGTCGTCGCCATCTCGCGGCCCGAGCGGCATTTTTTCAGCGAGCGGGAGATGGTGGAGATGATCGCTCGGCTCGGAGCGCTCACCTGGACCAACCTCGAGGCCTACCGAAACGTCGAGATCGCCGCAGAGGTCGACGGGCTGACCGGGATCTTCAACAAGGCAGCCCTGCTGGTCAAGCTCAGTGAGGCCGTTTTCGACGCCCGAAACAAGGGCGAAAAGGTGTCGATCTTCCTTTTCGACATCGACAAGTTCAAGAACTACAACGATGCGAACGGGCATCTTGTCGGGGACCGGCTGCTCCGATTGCTCGCCAAACTGGTTCGCGACAGCGTCCGGTCGGATGACTATTTCGGTCGTTTCGGGGGTGAGGAGTTCGTCCTCGTCATGTCGGGCAGATCGGCGAGTCAGGCGATGTCGGCCGCCGAAGTGATTCGCAGGCGCATCGAGGAGTACCCATTCGAAGGTGAAGCGACGCAACCCGGTGGACGGGTGACGATTTCCGGCGGCGTTGCGTGCTTCCCCGATGATGCCGATGACAGCGTGGAGCTTCTCAGAAACGCCGACACGGCGCTGTATGAGGCGAAGAACACCGGCCGAAATCGGGTCGTGCGCGCCGAACCGACCGGGCTCAATCCGGCGCTCCAGAAACGCGATTCGAACGAGCCGACGAACCGCTAAGCGCGCCGCCCGGCCACCGCAGTCGCTTTCACGCGTGGCCACCGGGATTCAATTCAACAGCCTATCGGGAAACGGGATCGGGGATCCTCCGGATTTCGACCGGAACCGAGCTACAATCTTCACCATGAAAGTGGATGTTCGACACGAAGAAGATGTGATCATCGTGGATCTCGAGGGTCGTCTCGTCTTGGGAGTCGGCGACGAGTTGCTTCGCGATGTGATGAACGAGATCATTGCCGAAGGCTGGAAGAAGATCGTCCTGAACCTCCGTGATGTCACCGTCATGGACAGTTCGGGGATCGGCGAGGTCGTCTCCAGCTGGAAGTTGGCCAAGCGTTTCGGGGGCATGGTCAAGCTGTTGCGCCCCGCGCCGAGCGTCCAACGGACCCTACGGCTCACCCAGTTGGTCCCCCTGCTCGAGGTCTTTGACGATGAAGCCGAGGTCGTCAAGAGCTTTGCCTGAGGGACGAGTTCGCTCGGTCCCCCCGCGATTCAGGGAAGAACCTTGCCAAGGAGATTGGTGATGTTTTCAACTTTCAGGGCGAGCTTTCGCGAGGAACTCGACGCCATTCGTGAGGCGGGCACCTACAAAGAGGAGCGGGTGATCTCCTCGCCTCAGAGCGCCGCCATCAGGGTGCCGCAGGGCGAGGTCATCAACTTCTGCGCCAATAACTACCTCGGACTCGCGGACAACCCCGTGATCATCGAGGCGGCACGGCGCGCCCTCGACGAACGGGGCTTCGGGATGGCGTCGGTGCGGTTCATCTGCGGCACCCAGGATCTGCACAAGGAGCTCGAGCGAACCATCTCCACCTTCAACGGGACCGAGGATACGATCCTCTACTCCTCGTGTTTCGACGCCAATGCGGGTCTCTTCGAGACCATCCTCTCGGAGGAGGACGCCATCATCTCCGACCAGCTCAACCACGCCTCGATCATCGACGGCGTGCGGTTGTGCAAGGCCGAGAGATTCCGCTACGCCAACTCCGACATGGCCGAACTCGAAGAAATTCTGAAGAAGACCCAGGGTCATCGCCGGAGGTTGATCGCCACGGACGGCGTCTTCTCCATGGACGGCTATCTGGTCAAACTCGACGCGATCTGCGATCTCGCCGAGAAGTACAACGCCATGGTGATGGTCGACGACTCGCACGCCACCGGCTACATCGGCCGGACGGGCCGCGGAACGCCCGAACACTGCGGCGTCCAGGGGCGGGTCGACATCATCACCTCGACCCTGGGCAAGGCTCTCGGCGGGGCCTCGGGCGGCTACACCACGGGCCGGCAGGAGATCATCGATTTGCTGCGCCAGCGGTCGCGGCCGTATCTCTTCTCCAACACCCTGACCCCGTCGCTGACGGCGGCCGGGATCGCGGTCTTCGAGATGCTGTCGGCGACCACCGAGCTTCCGCGACCGACTCATGGACAACACCCGGTACTTCCGTTCCAAGCTCGAGAAGCTCGGATTCGACGTCCTCGCGGGAGAAACCGCCATCGTCCCGGTCATGCTCTACGACGCCAAGCTGGCCTCGGACTTCGCCGATGAGATGCTCAAAGAAGGCATCTACGTCATCGGTTTCTCATTCCCGGTGGTTCCCAAAGGCCAGGCGCGGATCCGGACGCAGATCTCCGCCGCCCACCGGACCGAGCACCTCGACCGTGCGGTCGATGCCTTCGAAACCGTCGGGAAGCGCCTCGGAGTCATCTGAGGCGGAGATCGGGTGAATCGCCGATCGCCCCCCGATCGCGCGTGGACCGAACTCGGCGGTGACGGTCCGAGACTGATCTTCACCCACGCCAACGGTTTTCCTCCCGAGACCTATCGAACCATGCTTGCGGCTCTTGTGCCGTATTTTCACCGTCGCGACCTTTGCCCAACGTCCTCTGTGGTCGGACCGGAGATCCGCAGGAGCTGTCGACCTGGCACCCTCTGGCCGATGATCTCGGTCGCGCCATCCGCGAGCGGGCTGAAGCGCCGGTTGTCGCGGTGGGCCACAGCCTCGGCGGGGTCCTGTGCGCCTTGGCTGCCGCTCGCGACCCGGCGCTCTTTGCAGCACTCGTTCTTCTCGACCCGGTGATTTTCACCGGTTTTCATGCGTTCTCCTGGGGTTGGATGAAACGGCTGGGTCTCGGGCGTCGTTTTCCCCTCGTCAGGGGCGCCGAGAGGCGCCGCGACACCTGGCCCGATCGGTCGGCGGCTCGGGAATCCTGGAGCGGCAGATCGGTCTTCAGACGGTGGGATCCGCGGGTGTTCGAGGACTACGTCGATGCGGGGGTGGCCGACGGACCCGAGGGGTCGGTGATGTTGAGGTATCCCAAGGCGTGGGAGGCACGCCTCTTCGAAATCTGCCCGCACGACGAGTGGGCCCGCCTTCGTGAGGTTACGGTTCCCACGCTGGTGGTTCGCGGCGAGACCTCGGACACCCTGATGCCCGACGCGGCGCGACGGATGGGCCGCGAGATGCCCGATGCGCGAGTTGTCGAGCTCGAAGGGACCTCGCATTTCCTGCCCATGGAGAAGCCCGATGAGGTGGCGCGGCTGGTGATCGATTTCGCGGCGGCCGTGGCGAAAATTAACGCAGAGACGCAGAGGCATCGCACCATCGCAATTTCACCGCAAAGACGCAAAGGCGCGAAGATCATCGCAAAGAAACTCAATTGAATGCTCTCAGAGCGATGCTCTGAGAGCATTCAAAGTGCCTCTTGTGATGCTCTGCGCGCTTTGCGCCTTCGCGGTGATCAATCCCTGGGTTTTTGGGCTTTGAAGAGCAGGCCGACGCCCCACGGGGCGCCGTCGAAGAGCCGATCGATGTTGAAGACTGAGCGGACCAGGTTGACCAGCCAGCGTTTCCTGCCGAGATCGGCGACCTTGGCCAGCGCGGGATCGTCTTCGAGTGAACCCGGGTTGTGGAGCCGCCGGCGATTGATCCGCTGCATGAAGACATCGTCGTAGATCCGCAGCACCGGCCAGCCCCAGACCGTGACCTCGGTCTCGAGCCCGGCGTCGCCCAGGATCTCGGTCATCCCGGTTTTGACATAGCGCCGCAGGTGGCCGCCCCAGTCATCCCAGTCGGACCACTGCGCAGGGTCGGCGGGCACGGTGCCGATCAGCCAACCACCCGGCGCGAGCACGCGCGCCAGGTCGCGGGCCGCCGCCCGGTCGGCCGGGATGTGTTCGAGGGTCTCGGCCGACGAGACGCCGGGAAAGGTGCCGTCGGCGAAGGGGAGGCGGGTGATGTCGGCGACAACGGGAAGGACGCTTCGAGAATGTCCGACCGCCGCGGCGCGGTGGGCAACGACCGCGAGCGATCGAAGCGACATGTCCGCTGCCACCACCGTCGACCCCGCCCGCGCCAGGGTGATGCTCAACGAACCGACCCCGGCCGCGCACTCGAGGTGGAGCCGGCCGGGCGGCACCCGCTGCCGGATGGCCCGGTCGAGGCGGTCTTCGCGGTGGGCGTGCCGCGGTCCGAAGAACTCGGGGTCGGCGCCCCATTCAGCTTTACCCATGGTCGGTGGGGGTGCCAGGCTTTAGGAAGTTGGGAAGTTGGGGAACTTGGGAACCCTGCGGTCCTGCGTGTTGTCCCCAACTTCCCAACTTCCTAAAGCCTGGCACCCTGGCGTTGCGTCGCTCACCGGTTGATGATCTTCCGTGCGACCTGCTTGATCGGCAGGACGCGGTCGAGCTTGTGTCCGATGCGGATGAGCTGATCGACGACCGCCGCCTTCCCCGAGGTGTTCTTGTAGCACTCGCCGCAGCGCGGGAGAGTGTCGAAATCGCGCGCCTTGAAGGCCTCCATGAGCTCGGCAATCCGATCCGACGCCAGGATCTGCTTGACCGTCTGAGTCTTCATGTCGCCGATCGCCTGCGCGCCGTCATAGTCGTAGCAGCAGTGGGTCACCCGGCCGTCGGAGAGCACCACGAACCAGCGGAATGGGTATCCCTGGAAGCAGCCGTAGTACTGCTCGTGGAGATCGGTGGCGTCGGTGGTGTCGAGCCCCTCGCAGGTCTTCTCGATGATCGTCGCCTGCGGGAAACGGTCGATCTCGAAGAAGACCTCGAAGTCGCGGATGGTCTCGTCGGCGGTCTTGAGCGAGACCATCTTCTGGATCTCGACCCGGATGTCGTGTCCCTTTGACAGTTCGAGGAAGCCGCGGATGTTGGCCACGACCTCGTCCCACCGCCCGCCGCGGCGGATCTCCGGGTAGACCTCGGGGTTGACGGTGTCGACACAGAGGCGGATGCGCTGAAGTGAGGTCGCGAGGAGCTCGCGGCCGTAGGCCTCGTCGAGCATCATGACGTTGGTCGAGACCCCGACACCGGGGAAAAGATCGATGGCCTCAGCGAGCCGCGGGTAGAGCAGGGGTTCGCCCATCTCGTGCAGCCAGCGCGCCTGAATGCCGTTCTCACGGAAGTCCGCGGCAACTCTCTGAACCAGCCACCAGGGCATGTCGTCCTCGGGCCGGCCGAGATTGCCCATGGGGCACATCCCGCAGCGGAGGTTGCAGCGGCTGGTCAGTTCGACGCCGATTTTGGCGGTGGCAAGGTCGAGAATCGGTCTCATAAGAGGAGTGTATCAGGGCGCTGGTGACGTTCCACAGGCTTTTTCAATCGGCGCTCGGTCGCAACCGAGCGCCGATTGAAAAGAAGGGTTGGTACTATCGCTCGCATGTTGAATGATCTCAATCCGATCTGGGTCGACACGTCCGATGGTGTCGAAGCGGCCGCCGCCGCCTCCAGGGCCGCCGGTTGGCTGGCCCTCGACACCGAGGCCGACTCGCTGCACTCGTACTTTCACAAGGTCTGTCTGATCCAATTGACGGCGGATGGCCGCAACTTCGTCATCGATCCGCTGGCTCTCGAGCCGGGCGACCTCGCTCCGCTGTGGTCGATCGTGGAAGACCCCTCGGTGCCGGTCCTGATGCACGGGTCCGACTACGACATCCGGGTCATCGATCGGGACTATGACATCCGGATCCGAGGCCTTGTCGACACCCAGATCATGGCCCAGATCCTCGGCGAGGAAAAGACCGGGCTCGCAGCCCTGCTGGAAAAAGAAGAGGGCGTCATCCTCGACAAGCGGCACCAGCGGGCCGACTGGGGGCGGCGCCCGTTGACCGAGTCACAGGTGGTCTATGCCGCCGCCGACACGGCCTTTCTCGAGCGGCTGGCGGTGAAGCTCCGGGAGAGGCTCCAGGCACTCGGCCGTTGGGGGTGGGCGGAAGAGGAGTTTCGCAAGCTGGAAGAAGTCCGCTACAGCCCACCGGAGGTGAACCCGTTGGCATTTGAACGGGTCAAGGGGCTGCGGACCCTGCGCGGGGCCGCTCGCGATCGCGCCTTCACCCTCTTTTATTGGCGCGAGGAAGAAGCGCAGCGACTCGACGTCCCGCCGTTCAAGGTTCTCGGAAACACGACTCTCATCGAGCTCGCCGATCAACCCCCGGCGACGATCGCCGAGCTCGGCAAGGTGCGCGGCATCGGCCCGCGCTTCATCCACCGGTGGGGCAAGGACGTACTGCTCATTCTCGCGAGTCCCAACCACGCCCCCGAGTGGATCAGGAATCCCCGCGCGCCGGAGCTTTCGGCGAAAATCAACCGCAGGATGAAGCGGCTCGCCGTCGTCCGCGACGAAATCGCCACCGAGCTCGGTCTCGAACCCGGGTTGGTCTGCGCCAAGAGCTGCGCGCTCGCTCGTCGCCTCCCGCGAACCGCGCTGCGCGAGCCTCGACGATCTCGAGAACGCCGGGCTCAACGGCTGGCGGCTCGATCTGCTCGGGTCGCGCTTCATCACCGCGCTCGCCGACGAGTGATTCCAAGGAGCGGCGATGCTCGTGCTACCCTTCGCCGTCACGAACCCGGAGGATCAATGACCCTGAGAGACGAAACCCTGGCGTTTGTCGGTTGCGGGATGATGGGCGAGGCCATGGTCAAGGGGCTGCTGCGCGAGGGTCTCGTCGATCCGCGTCAGATCGTCGCCAGCCACCCGCGCGCCGAACGCTGTCTCGAGCTCGAGAATCGATACGGCATCCATGTCACCGACAGCAACTCCGAGGCGGCATCCGAGGCGACCATGGTGATCATCGCCGTCAAACCGCAGTTCCTCGGGGAGGTCGTGGCTGATCTGGACGGAGTCCTGAAGATGGACACGACCGTTCTTTCCGTTGTCGCCGGAGCGACCATGGCGCGGTTGGGGTCGGGATTCGGCGTCAGCCGTGTCGTCCGGGTGATGCCCAACACCCCGGCGCAGATCGGCCGCGGGATCTCGGTCTGGACCGCCACCGATACCGTCGATGCGACCGGTCAGAAGAAGGTCCGGGCGATCCTGTCGGCTCTCGGCACCGAGGAGTACGTCAGCCACGAAAAAGAGCTCGACATGGCCACCGCCCTGAGCGGGACCGGACCGGCCTATGTCTTTCTCTTTATGGAAGCCCTGGTCGATGCGGGCGTCCACATGGGTTTCTCGCGCCGGGTCGCCGAAAAGCTGGTCTTCGAGACGGTTCTCGGCGCCGCCGAGTTCGCCAGGGGAGAGCCCGATCACCTGGCCAAGCTGAGAAATCAGGTGACCTCTCCGGGCGGGACCTCGGCCGAGGCGCAGTACCAGCTCGAGCGGGGTGGGCTGCGCACCGTGCTGTCGGACGCTGTCTGGGCCGCCTACCGCCGCTGCCAGCAGCTCGGCGGCGCCGCCGAGACCAACGGCGGCCCCTTGAAGTAGATTCGGCGTCCGCGATCGCCGCAGCGATTATTGCGATTGAATCGCCGAGTCTGAAACACGAAGCCACCGAAGGACCACATCGCGATTTCACCGCAGGGCGCAAGGGTCGCCAAGACCATCGCAAAGGACATCTCGTTTCTGACCCATTGCGGTGAAAAGGCGATGGTGCGATGGGTCGTGCGACCGGGGCGGACGGCCGCCCCGGTCCCTCCCGTTTCGGAGGTCTTCTCAGCGTTTGACGAGATCGAAGGCCGTGAACGCCGGGATCCAGCGTTGGATCCTCTCGGCGACCCTGATCTCGCGGAGACGGTCGCTCTGGGTCTCGTCGAGCAGGGCCTGGAATCCCTCGATATAGATGAGGTGGACGTCGATCAGCGCTTCGCCGAGATCACGCCGCTCGATCATGAGCAACCCGAGTTCGGTGGGATCGGGCGCGCCGCCGGCAAAGAGCTCGTCGATGGCGGACTGGACATCGGCGATCTGTTGCCGGAGGGGTTCTTCCGCCGCCCGGTGGTCGGCCCAGAGCAGGTCCCACGCCTCGACCTGGGCGGGCTCGAGATCGAGGAAATTGATGACCGCGTGGTGAGCGGCGATCATGGCCGGGTGGGACAGCTCACCCGGATCGTCGGACTGTGCGGCCGCGGGAGCGACCAGAACGAGCATCAGAATGGGCAGGAACAGGCGTTTCATGGGCATTCCTTTCATCTCTCCGGTTTCGATCCCCGTTGGTCACCGCAGCGTTGGACCCCGTGATCGTTGGTGAGACGTCGGCGAGCCCATGGGGTTGACAGCAAAATCTGCGGGTCGGTGTAAAGTACCCCCGAAGGGAGCGCATTCGGATGATCACCCTCACCCAATCCGCCCGCGACAAGATTGTCGAGTTCGTCGACGAGGCCGATGACGAGTGCATCGGCATCCGCGTGCTCGCCGCAAAAATCGGCCGCCACACCTTCCGCTATCAGATGCAGCTGACCCGCGATCAGGATTCCATCGACGGCGACACCCGGGTCGATTACGACGGCTTCTGCGTCGTGCTCGACGCCCAGACCGCCGAACTCATGGCGGGCTCCACCCTCGACTATCTCAGCCTCGAAACCGGCGAAGGCTTCGAGATCAAAAACCCGGCGTCGGACCCGAACTGGGAGGACCCACTGCACCAGCGGGTTCAGCAGGTGATCGACGAAAAGGTGCTGCCGGTCGTCGGGGCCCACGGCGGGTGGGTCGAACTCGATCGGGTCGAGGGCGACACCGCCTATGTCAGCCTGGGCGGCGGTTGCCAGGGGTGCTCGAGCGCCGGATTCACCCTGTCAGCCGGCATCGAGCAGGCCATCTGCCAGGAGATCGACGAGATCGAGCACGTGGTCGATGTCACCGACCACGGAGCGGGCGACCAACCGTTCTACAAGGATTGAGTGGGTGCCAGGCTTTAGGAAGTTGGGAAGTTGCAGCAACTTCCCAACTTCCTAAAGCCTGGCACCCCCGGTCACCGCTCCACTCTCTCCACATCAGCCCCGAGCGCCTCGAGTCGCTGGTGGAGCAGCTCGTAGCCGCGTTCCACCTGATGGATATTGTGGATGACGCTCTCGCCATCGGCGCAGAGAGCGGCGATGACCAGGGCCATCCCGGCCCGGATGTCCGGGGTCGCCAGTTGCTGACCGTAGAGCCTTGACGGCCCCACCACGACGGCGCGGTGGGGGTCGCAGAGCACGATGCGCGCGCCCATGGCGATGAGACGATCAACCCAGAACAAACGGCTCTCGAACATCTTCTCGTGGATCAGAATGGTCCCGGTGGCCTGGGTGGCGAGCACGACCATGATGCTCGTCAGATCGGGGGGAAAGGCCGGCCACGGTCCGTCGTCGATCTTGGGAATCGCGCCGTGCAGGTCGTCCCGCACCACCAGTTCCTGCTCGGCCGGGACCACGATGTCGTTGCCCTCGGTGCGCCATCGGATCCCGAGGCGGGCGAACCCGAGCGCGGTCATGCGGTGGTGGATCTGCGGTTCGGCGTCGGTGATCCTGAGCGCGCCACCGGTCACGGCGGCCAGCCCGATAAAGCTGCCGACCTCGACCGGATCGGGACCGACGGTTGCTTCGGTCCCGCTGAGCACGGGGCGGCCCTCGATCTCGAGGACATTGGTTCCGACGCCCCGGATTCGGCCGCCCATGGCGTTGATGAGATGGCAGAGTTCCTGGACGTGGGGCTCCGAGGCGGCGTTGCGGATGGTGGTGGTGCCGTGGGCGAGCGAGGCTGCCATGACGGCGTTCTCGGTCCCCATGACACTCATTTCCTGGAGGAAGAGCTCAGCGCCGGTCAGTCCCGAGGGGGCGCGGACGACATAGCGATCGGGCTCGATGTCGACCTCCGCCCCGAGATCGCGGAAGGCGTGGATGTGGGTGTCCAACGGCCGCCGGCCGATGCGGTCGCCGCCGGGGCGAGGGAGCACCGCGCGGCCCCACCGGCTCACCAGCGGTCCGGCCAAGAGGAATGATGCGCGGATCTGTCGAGCCAGACCGGGATCGAGGGCCCTGGTCGAGAGCTCGTTGGCCGAAATCCGCCAGCGATCGGGCGCCTCTTCGGTGACCTCGGCGCCGAGGGCCGCGACCAGTTGGAGCAGCATCTTCACGTCGCGGATCTGTGGCACGTTGGACAATGTGACGGCGCCGTCGGCAAGCAGGCAGGCGGCGATCATGGGCAGGGCAGCATTCTTGTTGCCGCCGGGTTTGAGGGTGCCCGAGATCGGGTTGCCGCCGCGGATGACATAGGCGAAGGACTCGTCGCCGACCGGGTCGTGCTCGATGGGTGTCATTTGCGTCTCCATCATGATGCTAACACTACAGTGAAGATGTGGCCGAAGTATGGCATCGGCCCGACCATCGGATGTAGACTCTTCGATTGTGACGCGCGTTGTTCTCCACGATCTGCAATCCGACAAACGGGCCGGTGAGCTGGCCCGGCTGATCGAGTCGCTGGCCGCCGCCGGCCACCGGCTGGTAGTCTGGGTTGCCGATGAGGGCCGCCGGCAGATTTTCGACGACTGGCTGTGGACCTTCGACAAGCTCGCCTTCGTGCCCCATTCCCTCTGGCAGCCTTCCCTCGGGACGGTCGAGGACCCGGTGGTGCTTTTGGGCGAGCCCGGAAACCCCAATGGCGCGATCCGTGCTGGTCATCGGCGATGATCCCCCGGACGAAGACTGGGCGAGGAGTTTCGACGAGATCCACGACTTCGTCCCTCCGGGCGACGAGGGTGGCGAGCGACGGGCGTGGTGGCAGCGCTGGAGCGACGGCGAGGAGGCATGATGGAGCGACGGATTCGTGCGTTGATGGTGGTGCTGGTGATCGGTTTTTCCGGTTTTGCGGTTGCAGCGGACGAGGCCGCGGTCTCGGACCAAGAGTTCGAAGCCACGGTGCGCGAGGTGCTCCGCCAGGTTCCCCTCATCGACGGCCACAACGACGCGCCCTGGGCGATCCGCGACCGGGTGTCGGATCACCTGGCGGACTTCGACTTCACCAACACGATGGCGCTCGAAAAACCGATGCAGACCGACATCGAACGGCTCCGCGCCGGTGGTGTCGGCGGCCAGTTCTGGTCGGTCTGGGTGCCCGTGGACCTCGATGGCGGCGACGCCGTCGTCACCGTGCTCGAGCAGATCGATCTGGTGCGCCGATTGACCGAGGCCTATCCCGACGACCTCGAGCTCGCCCTCACCGCCGACGACATCGTCCGGATCCACTCCCAGGGCAAGATCGCCTCGCTCATCGGGATGGAGGGCGGCCACAGCATCGACAACTCACTCGCGGTGCTGCGCATGTGCTACGCCCTCGGCGCCCGTTACATGACCCTGACCCACTGGGCCAACACCGACTGGGTCGACGCCGCCACGGATACCCCCGAGCACGACGGATTGAGTGCCTTCGGCGAGGTTGTCGTTCGTGAGATGAACCGCTTGGGGATGATGGTCGATCTCTCGCACGTCTCCGCCGCCGCCATGAACGATGTCCTCGACATCAGCCGGGCGCCGGTCTTCTTCTCTCACTCGTGCGCCCTCGCGCTCAACCCGCATCCGCGCAATGTTCCGGATGATGTGCTGAAGCGGATCGCCGAAAAGGGCGGCGTGGTGATGGTCAACTTCGGCTCGTATTTCGTCGATCAGAAGATCACCGAGCGGCACGCCGCCTACAAGGCCGAAGAGGTTCGGCTCGAAACCCTCAACCCAGGTGACCCCCAGGCGGTCAAGGACGGCTTAAAGGTCTGGCTCGACAAGAACCCCCTTTGGATTGTGCCCCTCGGCAAGCTCGCCGACCACTTCGACCACGTCCGCAAAGTGGCCGGCATCGACCACGTCGGCATCGGTTCCGATTACGACGGGATCGGCGCCCTGCCAAAGGGGATGGAGGATGTCAGCGGCTACCCGACCCTGCTCGTCGAACTCATGCGTCGGGGCTGGAGCCGAGAGGACATCGCCAAGGTCGCGGGGCTCAACATTCTCCGGGTCATGCGCGAGGTCGAGGCCGTCGCCGTCGAGCTGCAGAAAACCGAGTCGCCCTTCGAGGTCCGCTTCGGTGATGACGGCTACGGCGCGCACTTGGAGACGTCGGGTCATTGATCGTGACCGAGTGAAGAGTGAAGAGTGAGGAGTGAACGGCCACCCTCAGAAGTTCTTGCAAGAAACCTGATTCCCGAAAAATCAAGGTCGGTGGTCTTCTCGCCGGCGGGGGCGCCGGCGCCACAAAGGGCTGAGATCTATTCCGGTTCAGGCGCCACAAAGGGCTGAGATCTATTCCGGTTCAGGCGCCACAAAGGGCTGAGATCCATTCTGGTTCAGGCGCCACAAAGGGCTGAGATCTATTCCGGTTCAGGCGCCACAATGGGCTGAGATCTACTCTGGGGCAGGCGCCACAAAAGGCTGAGATCTATTGTGGGGCCGGCGCCCTCGCCGGCCTGGGGTCGAGGAGGGCCGGCAAACAGGTCGTTCCGAACTCCGGGCTATTGCAAGGGAGTCTTCACCCTACCCCTCACTCCTCACCCCTCACTCCTAACCCCTCACCCCGCCTCGGGCATCTCGATATCCAATCCCTCCGCTGGCGCTGACCGCGAGTACCGCCACAGAGCCAATCCGGCCTCGACCACGAGCCACACGGCAATACCCGAGATGATGCCGCCGACCACCAGCAGCGTCGTATTGCCGTCGGCGGCGTAGCTCCGGAGCTTGGTGGTCATGGCGATAACGGTGGTGACCATCATGAAGAGCATGGGCAGAAGATAGGGGAGTGCGAAGCGCCGGCGCTGGATGAGGTAGAGCGAGACCACCAGCAGCGCGAGACCGGCCAGCAGTTGGTTGGTGGAGCCGAAGAGCTGCCACAGGGCGAGACCCGCGGACTTGCCTTCGATCTTGTAGAAGGCAAAGAACGAGATCGCTGCGACGGCCAGGGTCGAAGTCAAATAGCGGTTGCCGAGCGCCCGGATCCGCAGGGTCGAACCGATCTCCTCGATGTTGTAGCGCAGCAGCCGGGTGGCCGAGTCGAGGGTTGTGAGGGCGAAGCTCACGACCACCACCGCGATGAGGGTGCGGGCGGTGGCCTCGGGGATGCCGAGGGTGGCGACAAAACGGGTGCAGCCTTCGATGAAGGCGCTCATGGAGCTGCCGAGCCCCTGGATCGAGCCCCAGTCGTGGTAGTGGTTTTTCCAGGCGCCGACCGAGACAAAGCCGGCGGTGCAGGCGAGCACCGAGGCGAGCCCGAGCAGGGATTCGCCGACCATGGCGCCATAGCCGATGAGTCTGGCGTCGGTTTCCTTGTCGAGCTGTTTGGCGGTGGTGCCGGACGAGACCAGCGAGTGGAAACCCGATGCCGCGCCGCAGGCGATGACGATGAAGACGAAGGGATAGATGGGCGGCGCGCCTTCGGGGTGGGTGTCGATGAGCGGCGAGGCGAACTCCGGGCGCAGGACGAAGAACCCGATGTAGGTGAGGCCGAGGCCGAGGTAGAGCAGCAGCGAGTTGAGGAAGTCCCGCGGTTGCAACAGCGACCACACGGGCAGCACCGATGCCAGCCAGGCGTAGGCGAGGAGGATCCACGTCCAGCCCCCCACCGAGGCCCACTTCACCGGCATCATGGGTGAGGCGATGACCACCGCCAGGGTGATGAAGAAGGCGACGGCGATGAGCTTCCAGAGATTCCACCCCTTCTTCCGCACCAGCCAACCGATGGCCATGGCGAGCACCAGGATGACGGCCGACGGCACCACCGACTCGGGGTAGTAGGTCGTCTCCGGGGTCGGACCGGCCGAGAAGAGCAGCGCGACGACATAGGCGAAGACCCCCATGGCGAGGGCGACGGCGAAGAAGATGATGGCGTGCATCAACGACTTGGCGCGTTTGCCCATGAGGCTCTCGGCGATGGCGCCGATGGACATCCCGCGTGCTCGGGTCGAGATCACCAGGGCGCCGAAGTCGTGGACGCAGCCGACCAGGATGGCGCCGAAGACCACCCAGATCATGGCCGGGAGCCAGCCCCAGATCACCGCGATGGCGGGCCCGAGCATGGGCGACAGCCCGGTGATGGAGGCGTAGTGGTGACCGAAGAGGACCATCTTGTGGGTCGGGACATAGTCGATCCCGTCCTCTAAGGTGTGTGCCGGTGTCGGGTGATCAGCGCGCAGGGCGAAGACCTTGGTCGCGAGGAAACGCGAGTAGAAGACATAACCGACGAAGTAGACGGCGAAGCAGACAAGCACGACGACGACTGGCGGCATGGCACCCCCATTTTTCGATCTTCAGATGATAGCTCGAACGCGGCCTCCCTCGGGCGTGCCGGGTATGACATTGTGCCGGATCGACCTCCCGGCAGCGCGACGCTTCGCGCACAATGTCATACCGGGCTCCCCCGGGACGGGCGCCGCTGCCTGGTTCTCCCGGCTACGAAGCAGGCCGCCGGCGCACCATCGGCGTGGTCGCAGCCCTTTCAATCCACCCCGGAGCGACCACGCCGATGGTGCGACGCTGGGGCGTTGGGACGCCACAGCGTCCCAGCACCCCAGAAGGCCGGCGATCATAGAACCCCTGCATCGGCTCCCTGCGGGCGGGACGCCCGCACCACAATTGGCCCGCTCCTGCAGTCGACATGCGGCACGGCAAGAACCGCATCCGCGGCCGCGTTCTCAGCCGTCGCCGCCTGAGCCAGCGACGGCACCGCCGCGACTGCGCACCTCGCCACGTACTTGCGCCCGGAGGAGCCCGCGGACGACCTCGCCGAGCGCGGGGCCGGGCTCGATCCCGGTGATTTCGGCGATTTCGTCACCGGAGAGCAGGGGCCGAGGGTCGATGAAGGCACCGGGATCTCGTCGCCACTGCCGCCACCAGCGTCGCCAGCCGGGGTGCTCGGGCTCGATGGCGGCGGCGAGGGCGATGAGGGTGGGGAAAGCCGACTCGGCCCGCCAGGCGAACTCGCGGCGGTCGGCGGCGGGGGCGTTCACCATCTCCTGCGCAGCCTCGAGCATTCGGGCGGCTCGGAGAGCGTTCTCGCGGTCGGCTCTTGGCCAGGAGTAGGCGGCGAGCGCGGAAGCTGGGGGCAGGCCCCAGGCGCGGAAGAGGAAGGCGAGGCGCGCGGCGTCCCCCGGGATCCCGGATCGTCCCCCTGCGGGCGAGCAGGCTTCGTTCGAAACTTCGCCCGGCCAGGAGTCCGCCCGCGTGATGGCGGATTGCCAAGGTATCGGCGGCCTCCAGGTTCGCTGTGATCCAGCGCGTATTGATCTTACTTGCGGCCGGCGCAGCCGGGGCGAGGAGGTTCAGCGCCAGGCACTCGGCAAGCCCACGCGCGGCCATCGGCCCGCGCAGGAGTTTCAGCAGTTCCTGACCGACCCGTTCGCGCGGCGCCTCGGCCAACGACGGTGCGAGCTCCTCGATCCACGATCGAGTCCGGTCATCGAGGGTGAAGTCGGGGAGCTGGGCAAGGAAACGCGGAGCGCGGAGGAGCCGGACCGGGTCGTCCTCGAGATTGGCGCGCGAGACGGCACGCAGGCGACCGTTGGCCAGATCATCGAGTCCGCCGGTGAGATCGACCAGCGGCCCGTCGGGGAGCTCCCAACTGAGGGCGTTGCAGCTGAAATCACGCCGGAGGATGTCGTCTTCTCTGGCCCAGCTCGCCCAGGGGCCAGAGTTCGATCTTGAGGGAGGAGGTCTCGATGCGCCAGATCTCGTTCGGCGGGGTTCCGAGGAGGTGAGCGCGAACGCCGAGCGCCCTGGCCAGCCGCTTCGCCGGTCGCGCCGCCCCGGCGGCGTCGTCATCGATGGTGAGATCGAGGTCGTTGGTGGTTCGGCCCAGGAGCCGGTCCCGAAGATAACCGCCGGTGACGGCGCAGCGCGCAGGACGCCCGAGGTCCTCCCACACCCGAATCAGGAGTGGGTCGTCGCGGAGGACTCGGGGTTCAACCAGCTTCATCAGTTGGTCGATTATCCGTCAATCCGTCACCGTACGTCTCCTTCGACGATCCTGATCGTCTCGCCCGAGCGCTGGGTCAGGTTCTGCGAAAGACCAGCATCTGGTTGTTGGCCGGCATCTCGATGCGTTCTTCGAGTCGGAAGCCGATGGCGGCGTCCTCGACCGCCTCGAGATCGCGGACTCCCCATTCGGCGTTGCGACCGCGCAGGTCGTCGTCGAAGTCGGCATTGCTCGGCGCGGTGTGTTCGCCGCCGATGCGAAACGGCCCGTAGAAGATCAGCAGGCCGCCCGGATGCAGGTGTCGTCGAGCCCCGGCGAGCAGGCCGAGACAGCATTTCCACGGGGTGATGTGGATGAAGTTGGCGTTGAAAACGACGATCGAATGAACCCAGACCCCATTCATCGTCGAGGACATCGAGCCGGCGGGGCGCGAGGAGATTATCGAGCTTCGATTCCTTGCCCCAGGCCTCCATCGATGCCAGCCGTTCGGCTTCGATATCGGTGGGCAGCCAGGTGATGCCCGGGAGGTTCTCGGCGAAGAAGGCGGCGTGCTGACCGGATCCGCCGGCGATTTCGAGCACCCTGCCGCTCGAGGGCAGCACGCGGCGCAGAACATCGAGGATCGGTTGCTTGTTGCGCTCGGACGAGGGGTGGACGAGCTTGGTCATGGCCCATGCTCGACCGCCCGAGTGATAAATCGACGCCGATGGCGGCATTCAGCAGTTGGTGCGCACCCTCAAGGGCGCGCCTACAGTTAGGTTGCTTATAGAACAGTGTTTAGGACTCAGGCAGGCCTGCACCAAGCTGCCGCCGGAGCGGATCGAAATTGACGAGTTACGGTGCGACGTACTCGTACGCGCCGACATCGGGCTGGAAGTCCCGCGGTGTCCCCTCGATATCGTGGGTGGTGGCGCCGTCCGGGTTGCCGGTGTCGATGGCGGGCGACCCCGCGGCCAGGCTGAGATCGAGACCGAGCCAGTCGGCGAAGTAGAGCGTTTCATCGCCGGGTTGGATCTCGAGGTTGTTCTCACCGCCCGAGAGGTTTCGGGTGGTGATGTTGTTCCTGACGGTGTTGCCGGTGCCATCGATGCTGATCCATGAGTAGCTCGGCCAGCCGCTCGATCCGGGCGGCAGACCGGAGAAGTTCGACCCGCCGACCGCGGTGTTGTTGACGATCACCGAGTTGTTGGTGTCGTACCAGGTGATGCCGTGCCAGTGATCGCCCTTGCAGACGTTGTTGGTGATCCGGAGGCGGGTCTTGGGACCGTCCTCGAACCCGCTGAGGCACTGGGTCGGTCCCGAGCGAATCGGCCGGTTGTCCGGGGCCATAGCGATTCATGAAGACGTTGCCCGGTGATCTCGACATCGGACGAGAGATCGGGGTTGGCGCCCATGTGGCTCTGGAAGAAGTCGTCGTGGTGGCCGTCGCCGAGCTTGACCGAGTCGAAGATCCGGTTGCCGATGAAGCGGTTGAAGTGACCGCCGGTGGCGATCCCGTCGCGGGAGAAGTACTCGATGGTGTTGCCGATGATGTCGACGTGGCTGGCGCCGACGACGAAACCCATGGCCACGTTTTCCATCTCGTTGCACCGGGCCAAGCAGCGGCCCGTTACTCGGTGTAGAGACGCATGCCGTCGGAGACATGGTCGACCCAGTCCTGGATGGTCGGCAGATCGTCCCGAGGTGAAGTGGCTGTTGAGGATCTGGAGGTTGCGGGCGGGTCCCTGGGTGCTGTGATCCTCGACCCGGACCATGATCCCGTTGGCGTCGTTGAAGAAGCTCAAGCCCTCGAGCCGCCAGAGCCCGCTGCCGCGAAAGTGGACCGACGCGAGCACCGGTTCGTGCCGGGTCTGGGCCCTGATCGTCACCCAGTCCGAGTTGTAGCAGCCGGTGATCTCGAGATCGGCGTCGTGGCCGGTGGCGCCGACGAGGACGATGGCGTCGCCGCCCTTGACGGGTGCCCCGGGGTTTTTCGGCATTCCGTACCGGTCGGTGCAATCGACCTTCGAGTTTACGACGAATTGGATCGAGGCCCACGGGTTGCCGGGGCTGCCGTCGCCGGTGACGTCGCTGCCGAGGATCGGGTCGACAAAGAAATCGGCGCCGCGGATGGTGACCTCGCAGGGGCAGGGTCCGACCGCCGGAGTGCCCCCGCTCCATCGGGTCCAAGCCCAGAGATCACCCGAGCCGAATCCGTCGGAGAAGACGAGGTCCTGCGACCACGCCCAGGTTCCGGTCGCGACCATGAGCACCAACCCGAGAACCACGGCTCCGCTGAAGTGGACCTTCATGATCACGATCTCCCTCGATCACGCTATCGGTTTCCATCCTTGGCGCCCGTGCCGCAGATCACACCGTCCGCGACGAGCAGTGCGACAGTGCTGACTGCCGCCGACGTCAGATCGAGTGGTGATACCCTCGGTTCACCAGAACCGAAGACAGGGAGGCCGGGATGGCCAAGGTCAACGAAGATTGGCGGGTTTTGCGGCACGGACCCATCGAACGACTCGAGCCGAATCTGTGGAGCGTCACCGGGACCTTGCAGGGGATGTCGCTGAAACGGGTCATGACCGTGGTGCGGCTCGGTGACGGCAGGGTCGTCATCCACAGCGCCATCGCGCTCGACGAACCCGCCATGGCAGAGATCGAAGCCTGGGGAAAGCCGGCGGTGCTGCTCGTGCCGAACGCCTACCACCGGCTCGACGCGCCGGCCTATCTCTCGCGTTATCCCGATCTCAAGGTCTACTGTCCGCGCGGTTCGCGGGCCAAGGTCGAGGAGGTGGTCCGGGTCGATGGCGACTACGACGATCTCGTCGGCGACGCCTCGATGACCCTCGAGCACCTCGATGGCGTCCGCAAGGTCGAAGGCGTGGTCACGGTGCGCTCGAACTCGGGGTCGACGCTCGTCTTCAACGATGCCGTCTTCAACATGCCGCACGGCCGCGGCGTGCCGGGGTTCATCTTCCGCCACATCACCGGTTCGACGGGCGGACCGCGGGTGACCCGGCTGTTCCGCGTCATGGCGGTCAAGGACAAGGCCGCGTTTCGCGGCTCACCTCGAGCGCCTGGCCGACACGCCGGATCTCGTTCGGATCATCGTTTCCCACCACCTGCCGATCACCGACGATCCGACGGAGGTCCTGCGGCGGGTTGCGGCGGCGTGTGACGGCGATCGAACACACCACGGGTCGCCGCCAACGGCCTCGACTTCGAGGTCGCGACCTGCGGCGACGGGCCGAGGTTCGCTCTGCTGCTGCACGGTTTTCCCGAGTGCAACTACTCCTGGCGGCACCAGATGCCGTTGCTGGCGGAGATAGGGCTACACGGTCTGGGCGCCGAATCTCCGCGGTTACGGCGGCACGAGCCGGCCCGGTCGGGTCCGCGACTACCGGATGCGGAACCTGGTCGATGACGTGGCCGGGCTCATCGACGCCGCCGGCGCCGAGAAGACCCTGCTCATCGGCCACGACTGGGGCGGCGCCATCGCCTGGCTCTGTCGCCCTGGCCGAGATCCGACCGCTGGAACGGCTCATCGCGATGAACCTGCCGCACCCGAGGCTCTTTCGGCGCGGGCTGCGGACCTGGAGGCAGCTCCGGCGCTCGTGGTACATCTTCTTTTTTCAGCTGCCGTGGCTGCCCGAAGCGCCTTCTCGGCGCCAACGGCGCGCGACGGGTCTCGGGGATGATCCGCGGATCGGCCGCGCGCAAGGAGCGGTTCCCGGGCGAGGTCCTCGAGGTCTACCGGAAGAACGCCGCCCAACCGGGAGCCATCGCGGCCATGCTCGCCTACTACCGGGCCTACATCCGTTATGGCGTCGGACGATGATCTCGCGCGGGCCGATCTACCGGAAGCTCGAGACCCCGACCCTGATGATCTGGGGCGAGGAGGACATCGCGCTCGGCCGTGAGCTCACCGTCGGCACCGACGAACTGGTGAGCGATCTCACCCTGCGGTATCTCCCCGGCGTGTCCCACTGGGTCCAGCAGGAAGCCCCCGAGACCGTCAACGCCATGATCGAAGCCTGGCTCGATGGCCGCGAGGTCCCCGAAGCGCGGATGCGAATCGGTGAGGCGTTTCTTAACGCAGAGACGCAGAGACACGCACCATCGCATCGTCTGAACCGCAAAGGACGCAATGATCGCCAAGGTCATCGCAAAGCGTCGATTTGAACGGCCTCCATTCGATCGATCGCGATCGACCTTCGACGAGATGCTTGCGATGGCTTCAATGGTCAATTGTGATGCCTTTGCGATGTCTTTGTGCGTTCGTTCGACATCGTTGCGGTGGAGCATTGCGCATCGAGATGCTGCGATCGGTGCACTGGCTCGATCTCCGAAGCCTGGCGTCCCTTGCGTTCTTGCGGTTCGTTCTATCGCCATCCCTCGCGGAGGACCCGCTCCATGTTGAGGCCGAGGATCTTCTCGATCTCGGTGTCGCCGAACCCGGCATCGCAGCGAGCGCCTCGGTCAGCTTCGGCATCTGTGAGATGTCCTTCGAGGTCATCGGGCGGATCGGTGAAACCGTCGAAGTCGGAGCCGATGGCGACGGTGTCGATGCCGCCGACCTCGGTGATCTGCCGTGATCGTCGCGACGATGGCGTCGAGGCCGTTCTTGTCGACTCGTGTTCGCCGAGCCAGCTGTTCATGAAGATGACCGCGATGACGCCGCCGGTCGAGGCGATGTGGCGGATCTCGTCCTCGGTGGGGCTCATGGGATCGTCGGCCAGCGGTTGGACGCCGACGTGGGAGAAGACCAGCGGCCGCCGGGTGCCGCAGATCTCGTAGGCTTCGCGGCGCGCCTTCGGGGTGCAGTGGGTGAGATCGATCGATCATCCCGAGGCGGAGCATCTCCTCGATCGACCGGCGGGCCGATGGGACCGAGACCGAGATCGAGGTCCTTGGGTTGTTTGAAGCACCTCAGCTTCTGCATCTCGGGCGGGATCCCGACCACCGGCGCCGCCACCTCGTTGGCGTAGAAGTGGGCGAGGGTGAGCATGCAGACGCCGCGATGCCAGAGCGCTTCGACGTGTTCGACCCGTGCCGCCGAGGCTGTGTCCGCCTTCGACCGCGTGGACGATGGCGATCACGCCGTCGGCTCTTTGCCTGGCGGATCTGGTCGGTGGAGCGGACGACCCGCGCGAGTTCGCGGCCCCTGCCGTTGGCCTCGTCCACGGCGGCCTCGAAGGCGTCGAGAATCTCGATGGTCCGCTCGAAGGGATCGCCCTTGAAGAGCCGCCGGATCCGCTTTGGGGCGATCTTCGACAGCAGCTTCAACGGTTTGCAGTCGCCGAGCAGACCGCCCTCGGGCAGATAGATCGAGGACACGATCCCGTCGACGCCGCCGGCCGTGGTCTTCGGCAGATCGACGCGCATGGTGAAGGGGTTGAAGGCGCCGCCGCTGCGATGGGTCTTGTGCAGTTTCTTCTTGAAGAGATAGGTCTTGAGCGAGGGGTGGACGTGGGCGTCGATGACGAGCGCGGCGGCGTGGAGATCGCGGGCGGCGGCGGAGACGGCCATCACAGCCTCCTCACGATCGAGCCCGGCGAAGACCGAGGCCAGGTCCCGGGACTCGATGATTCGTTCGTCGGGACTCGCGTCCTCGGTCGGTCCACCGAACGAGCCTGATCTCGCCGTCGGCGATCTCGATGCCGGTGATGTCGCCGTTTTTGAAGCAACAGCAGCCCGGAGTTGAAGTAGCAGCTCCGGTGCCGCGCCGGTCCGTCGTCGGCGTCGCCGCACGCCTCGGTCCTTGGCCCAGCGAGATCTCGCGATCGAGCTGTTCGGCCGATTCCCGGTCGGTCGGGTTCGGCGCTGAGGCTGTCGTGGACGCGCTCGAGGGTCGCGCAGATGCGGTTTCGACACGAAGACCGGGTTGTGGGTGTGGCCGGCGATGAGGACCAGATCGTTCGCGCGCCGCCGCCCACTCGTACATGGCGCGGTCGTGTTTGCCGCGGATCTCGAAATCGGTGGCCGGGGTGTTGAGGGAGATCTTGAAGAGCCGTTGGATGGGTCGCCACACCCAGCGGACGAAGTGGCGGCTGATCCCGCCCCATCGATCGCTCGAGCCGGTGCCCTGGTGGCCGTGGACGAGGAAGATCCGGCCGAGCGCGCGTCGCCGGCCTGCGTCGACGGTGACATCGAGACCTTCGGGGACGTCGAGGTCGCCGAAGATCGGGCGCGAGGTGGCGCGCGACCTGGTCGGGGTACTGCCAGAGATCGTCGTGGTTGCCCCAGATCTTGAAGAACCGCTCGCCGCCGGCCGCGTGGAACCGGTTCTCCAGTTCGAGCAGCTCGCGATAGGTGGGCACGACCTTGCCCGGCCAGCCCTCCCAGAGCTCCTCGGCATCGCCGAGGGTGATCAGCCGGTAGCCGGCATCGAAATAGAACTCGAGCGCCCGGCGGTAGGTCTCGGCGCAGACGCCGGAAGTCGTCGGCGTGGTCGTCCTGGCCCCGGTGGAGATCCGAAAAGACGATGATCCGGTCGGTCCGGGCGTCCCACTGCCGCCGAACCGCCCGGGCGAGGGCGGCGTCCAGACCGCGGGCGATGGACGCCTGGTATCGGCGATCGCTCATGGCGTCCTCCCCGGTCTGCGCCTCAGCGGCCCGATCTCGTGCGACGACGTCGTCCGGCAGCCGGCGCTCCTCCGGGTCTCAGACCGAGGCCGGCGAGATAGCCGTCGAGATCGTCCCGGGCCGCGAGGAACTCGACGACATTCTCCGGACGGTAGCTGCTCGAGCTGCGGGTGTTCGTCGGGCCGGATCGGATCCGGTGGATCACCGACCGATCGAGGATCGATTCCGGCGGTCTCCGGGTGGCCCGTGAGGCGGCGTTTGCCCTTGCCGGATCGCAGCCGCACGAACTCGAGTGCCCGATAGACCGGACCGGTCGACCGGTACAACCGCGCCTGGGGGTAGGGGTTGTAGGGTTTGACGAAATCGCGGTCGATGGCGAGACCCGATGCCGCGGCTTCGTCGAGGAGCCACCGAAACGGGATGTTCGCGAGCCCGTCGTGGACATAGCCGCCGCCGATGTTGGAGTGGCTGCCGGCGAACCACCGTTGCTCGAGGCTCTGATCGCCGCCGGCCGCCGCGCCAGACCTCGGGTCGGAAGTCGTACCTCTCCTCGTCGATGGCGAGAGCCTGACGGGCGTTCCTGACGCACGCCGCCGGACGTGTCGGCAACATAGAAGACCCGCCCCGCGGTCGATGTCTCCTCGGGTCGCGTGGAAGCGCGATCCGAGGGCCATGACCGTGTCCCAGACGCCGAGGAACTCGATCGTCGACCGGAATCATCGGCTCGTCGGGACGGCGCCCGTCGGCCGGTCGTCACCTCGTCGGGCCGGCCGGCGCCGCGGGTCCTGACGTAGTGGAGAAAGAAAAGCGGCCCGAAGTAGGCATCGGATTTCGCCGGAACGCCGCCCAGCCAGTCGAGGAAATGGGTCAGGGCGCGCGCCTGGGCGGCGCCCCTGCTGAAACCGAAGATGAAGACCTGGTCTCCCTCGCGGTGGTTGTGGGCGAGAAAGCGAAAGGCCTCTTCGACGTTGCTCTCGAAACCCGGCGCCCCAGCCGCCGCCGAGCACTCGATCGGCAAGGCTCAGCAGCGCGTTCGGCCGCCCCGGGTACTTGACCAGCGGCGCCGATCCCGACGTCGTAGTAGGTGATCTGCGGCGGCCGGTCCGACGGATCCACGGGCAGCACCGCGCGGGCGAGCTTGAGGACGTTCGACGGCTTGAGCACGCGGCTGCCGTCGTCGCGCTGCTTCACCTGGTACGGGTTCTGCCAGGTCCCGTCGAGACAGATCACGATGCGTTTGCCGTCGGTCATGGTGCTTGAATCCACTATGGCCGAGCCGGGGGGCGCGCGCAAGCGGGTCGCCTCGAAGCCGGATGGCCCGACGATCGTTCAGAAGCGGCGTTTTTCCGGGTTCGACCTACGGCGCCACGCTCGACCACTCCGAGACGCCGCCCGATTCGAAGTCGTCCCGGAAGATGGCGACCCCGCTGCTGCACTCCCCGTAGACGGCGAAACCGCCATAATAGGAGGCCGTGAAGACATGGCCCCCGGCCACCGCAACGCCGATGGCGATGGGGGGATCGACCGGGGCGCCGATCTCCACCGGGGCGGCCGGATCGCCGACGTCGAAGACCTTGAGACCGCCGTAGGGATCGCCGACGTAGGCCACATCGCCCGAGACCGCAATACCGACTGCATAAGCCGGCGCGCTCCCGACTTCCACCGGCGCGGTCTTGTCGCTGACATCAATAACGCGAAGCCCACCGCTGTCGTCGGCCACGAAGGCATGGTTTCCGGCGACGGCCACCGCCCAGGAGTAAGTCAAGGTCGTGTAGGCGCCGACCTCGACAGGCGATCCGGGATCGCTGACGTCGATGATCCGGAGACCGCCGGAGCTGGCCGCCACATACGCGAAATCTCCCCAAACAGCGACCCCCAGCGCGCTGCCCGGTGTGCCCAGTGAAACGACCCCCACAGGCGTCGCCGGGGTGCTGATATCGATGATCCTCAGACCGGCGCCGACATCAGCCACGTAGGCGTAGTCGCCCGAAACCGCGACGCCGTGGGCATAACCCGGGGTATCGCTGGTTCCGACCTGAACCGGCGATGCGGGTGTGGAGGCATCGATCACGGCCAGCCCCTCTTCTCCGTTTGCGAGGTAGACGTAATCGTCGGCGACCGCGACACCCATTTGGGTGCTAAAATTGTAGACGGATGCGACATCGACAGGTTGGGCCGGGTTGCTGATGTCGACGATCCGAAGTCCTTCCCCATAGTCGGCAATGTACGCGTAGTCACCCGACACGGCGATGGCGTTGGCCAACCCAGGGGTGTCGATTCGGCCGACCTCGGCAGGCCACGAGGACGAGCCGATGTCGAAGATGCGCAGCCCGCCTCCTCCATCTGCAACATAGGCGAAGGACCCGGAAATGGTCAGGTCCTTTGTCCGGCCGTCGGTATCTTCGATACCCGCGAACAGCGGCTGTGACGGATCGCTCACGTCGATGACTACGATTCCGCCGACGAAGAGGCCCACAAAGGCGAAATCACCTTGGACTTCAACGTCCGTCCCTTGCCCCGCTGACTCGGATCCGACCACCGACGGCGATGACGGGTCGCTGACGTCGATCACATTGAGGCCGTAAGTGCCGGACACGAAGGCGTACGAACCGGCCACGTCAAGCGCATAGGCGAACATGTTGAGAGAGCCGACCTCTACGGGGACAGAGGGGGTACCGACGTCAATGATCCGCAACCCGTATTGGTCCGCCACATAGGCGTGGCCGCCCGAGACCACCACTTGTATCGCTTGGTCTAGTGTGTCCAACGACCCGATCTCGGAGGGGGTGGAGGGGTTGCTGACGTCAATCACGCGCAGACCCCCCGAAAGGTCCGCGATATAGGCAACACCGCCATCGACGTCTACTCTCTGGGCGTGGCCCGGTGTGTCGACGGAGCCCACTTCGACCGGCGCCGCCGGGGTGCTCACGTCGACGACTCGAAGACCGCTGACCCCGTCGGCCACGAAGGCGTATCCGCCCGAAACGGCGACACCCTCCACGACGCTCGGGCAGGATGATCTCGCCGACCACCTGGGGATTCGACGGTGCCGAGACATTGACAACCAGCAGTGCCATGCCGCTGCCGATATAGGCGTAGTTCCCATTCTTGGCAACCGCCTTCGCCTCCGAATACGGCAACCAGCTCACCGGCTCCGGACATGACTGGGCCGCAGCGGACGTCGCCAGGCAACCCAGAAGAGAAATCGACACCAATCCCATGCGAACCCACGGCGAAATGCCATTCATCCTCTGCTCCTCCATGCCCCGAACAAGTTCCGGCCCGTCGGTTTGTGCTTGTCACAAATATCCAGAAAGGTAGAATTGCCCCCGGGTCGTTTTCGCTCCTCATTGATCATATCTGAGACTTGCATCATGTGGCTCAAATTGAGAGATTCGTTTGCTCTCGGTTATGGTTGCTGATTTTACTATGGCCGAGCCGGATGACCGGCGCAAGAGGACGATGCTCTTTGCCGACGGCTTTCGATCCTCGAACGCATCCGAGTGGGTGGAACAGTTTCGCGAGTTCTGGGAAGGCAGACTCGATGCCCTTGCCGTCTATCTCGAAAGCCAAGAAACCGATCACATGGGAAATCTCCGGCACGGCGCAGCGGTTGGCCACTGTATGACAAGGAAACTGATCCCCATCGTCTTCGTCGTGGTGGCGGCCGGTCTGATCTGGTCCGTTATCGCCGGGCTCGAAACCGCACCGACGGCTCGAGATGAAGCGACCGCGGTGATCCTCCGGGCTCCCGACGGCTTCGATGTCGATGACCTGAAAGAGACCGGAATCGCAACCGCGGCGGCCGAGCTTGCCGGGCGATCCGGAGATCGTCCGGGCGTCGAGTTCACCGATGGCGGCGACCGGATCATCCTTCTCGTGGACCGAAAAACCGATCGAATGGTCGAACTGCGGGCGTCTCGGAACGGGACCATCGTCGAGCGGATCTGGCCCGGGAGCATCGATGAACGGCTTGCCTGGGCCACAGCTAACGGGCGTCTCGATGCGCCGGGTCTCGAACCCGCCACCGGCAAGAACCTCTACCACTGAGCCGCTGGGGCTCAGTTGCTTCAAGCCCCCTTCGACTCGGGTGACCGATTTATCTTCGGGTGAATCCGGGTCACCTTCGTCAGGTTGGCGACGAAGCGGGGGAAGCGCCGCAGCCTTCGATGGTGATGCCCATTTCCGGAATCGGCTGACGGTCGACCGCGAGGTGGGTGTAGGCTCGTTCCGTGGGAATGATCGACCTCGACCAGACGATGAGAAATGCGACCTGACCTCGGCCTGGTGATCGGGCTCCTGCCGGTTGCGTTGGCGCTGCTGTTGCTGCTCCGGAGGCCAGCGCCGGGCCGGCTGGGTCAGACGGCGGCGCTTGCCGGTTGTGTCTTCCCGCTGGCGTTCCTCTTTGCGGTGAACCCGGCCTTCAGGATCTACTCGCGGCACGGCTTGCTCCACGCATCGATGATGTATCAGATCCTGGACGGGCTCCCTCCGACCAACCCCTTGCTCGCCGGTGAACCTCTCGTCTACCACTGGGGCTACGACCTGGTGGGGGGGCTGGTGAGTATGGTCTTCGGTCTCTCACCGTCGTGGAGCTTTGCCGCGGTCAACCTGGTGTCCATGACCATCGTTCTCATCGTGTTGGCAAGGGTGTCGGTGGATCTGTTCGGCACGCCGTCGAGGGCGCTGCTCGGCCCGATCGTGGGCATCTTTGCGATCACCCCGATTCCCCTCTGGTGGGTCAAGGAATCGGGCGTGGTTTCGAGTTGGCTCGGTCCGTTGATGACCCGCGCGACCCCGGTGTTCCAGAAGTTCGCCAACACCAACGGGGTGCCCCTGGGCCTCGTGTGCCTCGCCCTGGCGGTGCTGGCCATGCGCCTGCCCGGGACGAAGATGTTTGCCCGGCGCGCCGGGCTGGCCGGGGCGGTTGCGGGCTGCGGTCTGCTCTACCCGCCGCTGCTTCCCTCGTTGTTGGTCACCGTGGCCGTCTTTTCCATCGTCGAAGCCCGACTCTCGCGGTCGGGGGATTGGGCCCCCCGTGTACGGCTGGTGGCGTTGGACGCCGCCGCCTGCATCGTGGGGCTCGTTGGGATGGCCACCTCGATGGTGGTGTTGGGGATGCGGGCGAAGACCGGCGTGGCACTATTCGACGCGACGTATCTGGCGGCCGATCTGGCGTCGTTGGCGTTGTCGGTCCTGCCCATCACTGTCGTGATTGTCGTCTCATGGGGTCGTCTGCGCGAGCAAAGCGGTGGCGCGCTGATACCCCAGTTGCTGATCGCCTCGGCGGTGAACGCAGGGATCTTCCTGGTGCTGTCGTTGACCGACCGGAACGAGTACAAATTCCTCATCGTCTGCCAGTTGCTGCTGGGGCTGGTGGGAGGGGCGGCGCTGCCGGCGTTGCGCGATCGCTTCGGCTTTGCGGCTGCGGGAGCGGTCGGGCTCGTGTTCCTGGGTTCGTTTGTCCATATCTATCGCGATTGCCTCGACGTACATCGCGGGGCCGAGGCTCCGCTTGTGGAGGTTGGCGGAAGACTGGTTCATCCTAACCAGGAGCAAGCTGAGCTCTATTCCTGGATCGGCGCCCACACCCGTTCGAACTCGGCCTTTGTCGACAGCGAACACCTGGTGACGGTGCTCGGACCGAGGGCGCTCATCGCTCCGTACCATGGTGATCAGACGAATCGGCTCGCGGAACGCGAGCGGGGCTTCATTCACCGAACCGACCTCTACCCGGCCAGGATCCAGGGCAGCGACCCGAAGATTCTTGCGCAACGGCGACGGCTGGTTCAGGCCCTGGCCGACGGAGGCGCGGACGAGGAGCGCATCCGGAACCTGTTGGGCGAGGTGGGCGTGAGCCCGGTTTTCGTCATCTGTCGAAACCCGGGGCAGCGCAGCCGTCTGGCCGGTCTCGGAGCGGAGGAAGTCTTCCGCAGCGCCGCGGGCGGGGTCTCGGTGGTTCGCCTGTCAACTCCGAGGAACGAGCTGCCGTGAATGGGCACCCGTTGCATGCCCAAACAAGGAAGCTCCGGTGGTGCGAAAATATGCTAGCCTGCGGGCGAAAGCATGAGAGGAGGAGGAATCATATGTTACGTCGTATTTTTGTGATTGCAGGTGTTTCGCTAGTCCTGTGTGCGGCGCCGGTCTTCGCCCAGACCTTCAGCGAGGAGTTCGAGGACATCACCACCTTGGCGGCCGCGGGCTGGGCATTTGACAACAACAGCACCGGAGTGGGCTCGACGAGTTGGGCGCCGACGCCGGTGGAGATGGCGACACGGGCAGGAGGGGCTGACTTCCAGGGCAACACCACCGTGTTCACGGCCTATTCCGGCGCCGGTTACATCGGCGACAACTTCAACGCCACTACCGGCGCCAGCACCATCAGCGACTGGCTCATCACCCCGATGGTGACCATTCAAAACGGCGACACCGTGTCGTTTTGGACTCGCACCGCAACCGGTTCGAGTTGGCCCGACCGTCTCGAACTCCGGATGAGCCTCAACGGCGCCAGCGTCAACTGCGGCACCCTGCCCGAAGACGTTGGCGACTTCACCGCAGTCCTGATCGAAGTCAACCCGACCCTGGTGGTGGGCGGCTACCCCGAGGTCTGGACCCAGTACAGCGCCACCGTCGCGGGCGTCGCGGCGCCGACCCAGGGGCGCTTCGCCTTCCGTTACTACGTGACCAACGGCGGCCCCAGTGGAGCCAACTCGAATTACATCGGCGTCGATCTCTTCGAGTACAACAGCCTTCCCGTGGAGCTGCAGACCTTTACCATCGAGTAACAGCGGAGCGCGCGGTTTGCGCTGCTCAGGCGCAGGTCGACGGACAACTCATCACCGGCCGAGGGGCAGCCCCTCGGCCGTTTTCGATACCGGCCCCCGCCCGCCATCAGCGGCCAAACGGACACCGTCGCCCGGCTCGAGGGTGTGGAAAAGGTAATTCCTCTTCGTCAGCGGCCCATCCTACCGAACAAACACCGGGCTCGACCAGGCTGCGCCGCCGCCTTCCTGTACGACTCGCGCATAGAGGTACTCCCCCGACTCGAGATGCTCGACGTCGATGGTCAGCTGCAGGTCGAGCAGCCCGTCTCCGGTTGACGAGGCGACAACCTCACCGCTGCGGATCAGATCGACCCTCTCGATCGGCGCCGTTCCGTTGATCGAGATGAATGCCTGTTCGGACGAGGACGGCCGGTCGATGAGCGAGCCCATCGGGTGACCGCCGACGGCGAAGCGTACGACGATCCTGGGCCCGTTGGTGGCGTAGACCCTCCGAGCCTTCAAGGCATCACGAACACCTTCGCGGGTCAGCTCGTCGGCCAGAATCGCCGCAACCCCTCCGATGCCGGAGGCGATGTGGGCCAACCCCGGATGACCGTCGTGGCTGTCGCCGCTGCCGACGAACCCCAAGATGAAGCCGCGATCGAGCACGTCGCGAACGAAGTTGCCGGCCACTGCGCTGTAGATCGGCTGCGGCGAGTCCGCTGCCTCGCTCGATCCGTGCACCGATACGATCTCGGTGACCGGCTCGAGCTCGGGATCGGGCGGAAAATCCCAGTTGGTCGCCACCGGCCCACCGGCGGAGTGGTGGGCAAAGGTCAGAGCATCCTGATGGCGCAGCGCCGCCCAGAGCTCCGGCGGCGTGTCGAACTCGGGATCGATGGAGCTCAGGATCTGCCCGCCACTGCCAAAAAAGAGCACGTGCCGGTGGCCGTGCACCCAGTTGGTCCACTCGTACCCGAGCAGGGTGACAAGGCGGCCCGGCTCGTTGAATCGTTCGGTCTCCTCCCGGATCTCCCGCCACAGCGCCGGCGCCTGGTCGAGGAAGACGATTCCCCAATGGTCGTGGTCGGTGAGTGCAATGACGTCGAGGGCGGCGACGTCGCGCGCATAGGTCAGGTACTCCTCGGGCGTTGCCGTGCCGTCGGAGAGCGCCGAGTGACCGTGCAGGTCGCCCCAGTAGATTCGTGACCCCTCGCTCGTGACGACCACCGGGTTGCCGGCGCTCACGAGGCCCTGCTCGGTCCGTGCAACAACACGATAGGTCCCGGGCTCGGAAAACACGCACGTGACCGCGGCAAGACCTCTGGCGGAGGAATCCAGGTCAACGGCAGCCGGAAACTCCGCCGCGGCCGGCGTCACTTCGAGCACGACCCGGCCGGCAAAGTCGACGCCGGCGTTCCCCGCCCCATCGAGGACCGCGACCGTCAAGCGCACTGCCTCCCCGGGCCGCGCAACCGAAGGCAGAGTCAGCACCATCCTGGCCGCCGGCCCTGCAGCAACCGGCACCACCGGCGAATCCGGCAACACCTTCCGGACACCGTCGCCGTCCCCGTCGACCGCGACCCACAGCCGGGACGCGCTCTCGGCATACCGATCGACGCTCGCGCCGAGCCGCCCGGCGCCATAGGTCATCACCACGCGCTCTCCCGGCTGAAGATCACGACCTCCGATGGTGACGACCAGGATCTGGCCGTCCGGCGAAAATGCATCGAGCTCGACGCCTTCGGCTTGGGTCTCGACGAGCGTGTATCCCGGCAGCTCCGAATCCTCGGCCTGAGCGCCGCTCCAGCCCCAAAACGGCGAGGGCAGCAGGTACACGGCGCCACCGAGGGCGATGCCGTAAGGACCGGCCTCGTAGACGATCTCGTAGCGACCTTTGCGACCAACCGATACCGGCGCCGCTTCGCCTGCCAACCAGGCCCGGCCGCCGCCGTCTGCGACATTCCGCGGCGCCGCGAGATCCTCGAGCAGCATCGCCACCGTATCCAGCTTGGCACTCGGTGACACCGACTCCTGCAGGTTGGTGGGCGCAGCAGAGCGATCACTGCAGCCATTGCAGAGACCACCGGCCAGAACCGCCAAAATCGTCCAGAAACGCCAAGCCATCACGGTATGGTACCGCGTCGCCGATGCTCGGCGTCGGATGGCGCTCCCCGTACTCTGCACTTTTTTATCGCGGCGCCCATTCCCGGGTTTGCCCGTACTATAATTTCCACCATGACAGTCGCCAGCAAGGGACCGGAAGCACCGTCGGAGCATGCGGAACCCGGCACGGCGACCTTCGCCCGGGATCTCGGGCTGTTCGACGCCACCATGATCGGTGTCGGCGCCATGATCGGCGCCGGCATCTTCGTCCTCACCGGTATCGCGGCCGGGGTCTCGGGCCCCGCGTCCATTCTCTCCTTCGCCCTCAACGGCTTCGTGACCCTGCTCACCGCCTTTGCCTACGCCGAGCTGGCGTCCGCCATCCCGCGCGCCGGCGGCGGCTACTCCTACGTCCGTCTCGCGTTCCCCGGCGCCATGGGGTTCATTTCGGGTTGGATGCTGTGGTTCGCCTACACCGTCGCCTGCGCCCTCTACGCCCTCGGTTTCGCCGGCTACTTCTGGGAGGCCATCCACAAGTACCTACCCGCGTTGAGCGAGCACGTCTTTGGAGCCGCCGGGAGCTATCTGCCGGTGGCTGCCGTCACCGTACTTATCGGCTTCACCTTTCTGCGCCTCAATATTCGGGGTGCGGCGGTGACCGGTACGGCCGAGAACGCACTCACCATGTCCAAGCTGGTCGTACTCGGGATCTTCATCGCCTACGGGTTGAAGAAGATCATCGGCGCCCCGGCCGAGGCCGTCGAGGGCTTCACGCCGTTCTTTCCGCTCGGCGCCGGCGGCGTCATCGTCGCCATGGGTCTGACTTTCATCGCCTTCGAGGGCTACGACCTCATCGCGACCGTTGCCGAGGAGATCAAGGAACCCGAAAAGAACATCCCGCGCGCCACCTTCATCTCCCTTGCCGTCGCCATCACCATCTACCTGCTGATTCTCTTCGTCTCGCTCGGCGCCATCCGCGTCGACGGCGTTGCGTCGTGGGAGTTCCTCGGCAAGTACGGCGAGACCGCGATTGTCCGCGCCGCCGAGCAGTTCATGCCGGCCTTCGGCGTCGCGGTGATCGTCCTCGGCGGTCTCCTGTCGACCATGTCGGCCCTCAACGCGACCATCCTCGCGGCGTCCCGGGTCGCCTTCTCCATGGCGAGGGACCGCTGGCTGCCGAAGGAGATCGCCCGGATCGACCCGGTCCGGCGGACGCCGCAGGCGGCGATCGTGGTCACCGGCGTCATCCTCCTCGTGATGGCGGTGGCCCTGCCCATCGAGGCGGTGGGCTCGGCCGCGAGTCTGATCTTCCTTCTCACCTTCGCGCTGGTGAACCTGTCGGTGATCGCGCTCCGGCGCAAGGCCCCCGAGATCGAGCGCAAATACAAGGTCCCCTTCTATCCATTCACCCCGATCCTCGGCATGATCCTCAACGTCTTTCTCGCCCTTTACCAGTTCACCTTCCAGCCCATCGCCTGGTACGTCACCGCCGGCTGGGTGGTGCTCGGGTTGTTGCTCTACTTCGGGGTCTTCGAAAAGCTCGCGGCCGATGTCGAACCGCAGGTCCTGGTGCCGTCCCGCCGCGCCGACGAGCCGCCTGCCGAGGACTCGGTGCTGGTCGTGGTCCACGACCCCGGTTTCGTCGAAACCCTGCTCGACTTCGCCATTCCGGTGGCCGAGCTTCGCGGGCGGCGTATCGTCGTCACGACCGTCGTCGAGGTGCCCCAGCAGCTGCCGATCCACGAGGGCATGCGATTTGCCCACCACAAAGAGACGCTCCTCCGCGCCGCCCAGCAGATCGGCAGGGAGCGGGGGGTCAGGATCGACACCGACCTCGTCATCGCACACCGGGTCGAGGAAGGCATCTTCACCGCCGCCTCCCGCCACCGCGCGGATGTGATGGTGATGGCCTGGAAGGGTTTTTCCAACACCCGCGACCGGATCTTCGGCGAGACCGCGGACAACGTCATCCGCTATGCGCCGTGCGATCTCATGATGCTCAAGATCGAGGGGCCGGAGTTCCGAACCTGTTTCTTCCCGACCGCCGGCGGCCCCAACGCGCAGCTCGCGGCCGATCTCCTCAACGCCCTCGCCAAGGCACTGAACCTCGAGGTCACGACCGGGTACGTGGTACCGACCGACGCCACCGACGAGCAGCGCCGCACCGCTCTCGGCTGGATCGACAAGACGCTCGCCCACATGAACGTCGATGTGCCGGTCGAAAAAAAGCTGATCGAATCCGATTCCATCGCCGGAGGTCTCGCCAAGGCGAGCCGCGACTTCGATCTGGTGGTCATCGGCGCGGCCAAAGAGCCGGTCTTCCGCAAGATCTTGGTCGGCGAGATCCCGCAGAAGGTGGCGCGCTACTCACCCGCCTCGGTGCTGGTGGTCAAGCGCTACGTCGGTCCGTTCAAGACCCTCATCAAGCGCATCCTCGGCTGATCCGCGCTCTCTCGACCCTCCCCGGCTGACCTCCCGGGCGCCGATTCACTCGGTGCCGGCGGTGGCGCACGGGAAGGCGCGCTCGAACCGAACGGCGTGCACATCCTCTGCGTGAGGGTCCGCTTGCGAGCTCGGGCGAGGCACCGGTGTTTGGGGGTGTCGTCCGCGATGCTTTTGTTCACTCGTCCTCGAAGACCCCGAGGTAGTCGATCTTGCAGCCTCAACCGTCCCACATCCGCTCGTAGGCGTCGAGGCGCGACTGGACGAAGCGGCCGGCCGCTTCCACCGACGCCAGCTTGCGGACAAAGAGATCACCCTCGGGGTTGCGCTCCTGAACCAGGACCCGGTCTCCGAGCCGGAGAGTGCGGATGCCGCCGGCGATCGCGGTCCGATCTTCTCCAAGCGACTCGGTCATCCCGAGCAGTTCCCCCAACTGGTCGCGGTTGATCCGGACGACCCCGCTCTCATCCAGCCGGCTGACGATCTCGACAACTTCCATCGCTGGTTTCTAGCACACCCCGCTGCGGCGGTCGAGGCACTATCCTGAACGTTCTGTGCAGAATCTACGGCTCGAGACGATACGTGTTGCCGCCTCAAGCCCGGCAGCGACTCGCGTAGCATGGAGGCCGGAGGCGCGATGCTGGAGTGGTGGCGCAAGCGGAAGCGGGCGCGGATCCTGGCGGGGCCCTTCCCGGACGAGTGGCTGCAGGCCATCGAGCGGGAGGTCGCCCTGTGGCGGGCGGTGCCCGAGGCGCAGAGGCCCCGGCTCTTGGATGACGTCCGGCTGTTCATCGCCGAGCGCTACTGGGAGCCGTGCGGCGGCATCGAACTCACCCCACCCATGTGCGCGGTCATCGCTGCCCAGGCCTGTGTCCTGACCCTCGGCCGGTCGGTGGACGCCTTCGACCACGTTCGTTCGATCCTCGTTTACCCCTCCGCCTACCGGGCGCCCGACCTCTGGGAGGACGAGGCCGGAGTCGTCACCGAGGAGGTCGACGAACGCGAGGGCGAGGCGTGGGAGTGGGGCACGGTGGTGCTTTCCTGGCAGCAGGTACTCACGGACTCGCGGACCCTGCACGGCCGCAACCTGGTGCTCCACGAGCTCGCCCACCAGCTCGACCTGGTCGATGCGGTCGACCGGCCGACACTGGGCAGCGCCGAGCGGCGGGCCGAGAACGAACGGTGGATGGATGCGTTCCTCGACGCCCACGAGGCCTTCTGCGAGCAGATCGAACGCGGCCGCCGGGTCAAGGCCCTCGACGAGTACGGCGCCGAGGATGAGGCCGAGTTCTTCGCGGTGGCCACCGAGTCGTTCTTCGAGCGTGGCGCGTATCTGAGAGAGCACCACCCCGAGCTCTACCAGGTGCTGTCGGAGTACTACAACCAGGACCCGGCCGGCTGGAAACCGCCCGCCCCCGGCAAGCGCGCCGAGACCGGTCGCGAGCGCCGGCGCCAGCGCCGCGAGGAGGAACGCAAGAGGCGTAAGGCCGGGCGAGGCTGAGGCCACGGGCGCCGCGGGTTCGGAATGGCGTGCTGGGCACCTTTTCCCTTTTCGGGCACCTTTTCCGTCTGGGTACAGTGCATCGTTGGTCGCAGCCGAACAGCTGGTGAGAAGTACGGGTTAGACTCTTCAGCGCCGGACGCTGACAGGAGGCACGAATGTTCGAAGGGTTACTTTTCGAAATCGTTCTACGGAAACACCGTTGGCGAGTGGACGACGGCTCTGCTCATCATCGTGGCCGCCCTGGTCGTCGGAAAGGCGTTGTACTGGGTGTGTTCAACGGTTCTGAGAAAGGCGACGAGTCGCACCGAGACAAGTTGGACGACCTCGTCCTCGACATGATCGAGGAGCCCATCATTTTTGCCATTACGGTGGTGGGAATCTGGTTTGGCCTCAGTCGGCTCGAGTTTCCGGAATCGGTCGAAGGATGGATCTGGAACGGGATTCAGTTCCTCATTGTCCTCAGTGTCACCTGGCTGATCGCACGTCTGCTCAATTCCTTCTTCAGCCTTCTTCTCACCCCGCTGGCGGAGAAGTCCGAAAACGACCTCGACGACCAACTCCTTCCGATCGTCCGCAAGGGCACTACGTTCACCGTATGGGCTCTCGGCATCATCGTCGCTTGAACAACGCGGGCTACGACGTCGCGGCGGTGCTCGCCGGTCTCGGGATCGGCGGCATTGCCCTGGCCATGGCGGCAAAGGACACGGTATCGAACGTCTTCGGTGGTTTCACCATCTTCACCGATCGACCGTTCAAGATCAACGACCGCATCAAGGTGGGAGGGTTCGACGGCAACGTCAGCGAGATCGGCATCCGAAGCACCCGCCTGCGCACCCTCGCCGGAACGCTGGTGACGATCCCGAACTCCACGTTCTCCGACACCGCGGTCGAGAACGTGACCGCGGAGCCGTCCCGGAAGGTTTCTCTCAACCTCGGGCTGACCTACGACACCACGCCGGAGGCCATGGAGCAGGCGATGGAGCTGCTACGGGAGATCGCTGCTGCGAACCCGAATCTCGAAGAGAAGGTCGTGATCGGATTCAACCAGTTCGGCGACTTCGCTCTGAATCTCATGATGATCTATTACATCAAGAGCGGCGCCGACATTGTCGTCACGCAAACCGAGATCAACATGGAGATCCTCCGTCGATTCGCCGCACGGAATCTCGAGTTCGCGTACCCGACCCAAACGCTCTATACGATCGGTCAAAAGTAGTTCTTGGTATTCGACGCCTTTTCCTGGAAAGGCCGTCACGTCGCAATTCCTGTCACTGGAGGTAGTACGCCTTCAACCGAGGTTCTGCTTCTCGACCGCACGCTGCCACGCGCTGATGTGGACAAACCCCCGCGCCTGGTGCCACAGCAGGATTGCCAGCACCGTCGCAGCAGAACCCATCACGAAGCCGAACACGGCCAGTTCCGACCGCCGCCAAAGATCGACGAGTGACATGAGGCCCCCCACCTTGAGTTCACGTGACACGAGTTTGAGGTCTGGCCGCAGCCTACCACAGAGACGTTGAGAACCCTGAGACAGCGAACTGAGCCCCGCGAACGGTTATCATAGGTCGCGGAATCGCTAACCAAAGGGGTGTTCAATGGGTTGTTGTCTCGCAGTGCTGCTGCTCTCCGGCGCGCCACGTGTTGCGCTTTTCCTGTGGTGGTTCTTGGATCCCGCGCGCGTCGACGGAGTGTTTCAAGGCTGGTCCACGACGATCGGGAGCATCACGGGTCCCGATTGGACGTGGCCGCTGATCGGTCTCGTGTTCCTGCCCTGGACGACCGTCGCCTATGTGTTCGTGTCGCCGGCCGGATTGACGATGCTCGAGTGGGTCGTTCTTCTGATCGCGCTGATGTTGGACCTGGGTGCACACGGAGGAAGCGGGCACGCCTACAGTAAGCGCCGTTCGGGATAGCACCTAGGAGACGCTCCATGCATTACCCGTAGTGACCAAGTTTTGCACCAACACCACTTTGGTCGCGAATCGAATCTTCATTCATATACATGTCAAGATCGAGGCCCTCAGCAAGACCAGGACTCGCAACGGCCTGTCGATGCGGTTGCACCATCTGCCCGGGCGATTGACGTGTGGCGTGGAAGCTTCGTGGTGCGAAAGGGGGGACTCGACCGAAACCGAAACCGTGCCAGGTTTCACAACCTCGCAATCCCGGCTTTCGCGGCATCGACTCTCACCTCCATCGAAGTGATTCTGTTCAACATAGTGAGGTCGGGATTCTCGGCAGAGTTCTCAATTCCGATTCCGGCACCTTACCCGATGTGGGTTTTCAATCGGTGGATTCGGAATCCACGCCCCTCAACTCTGCAGCGCGCTGTCGTTGGTCTGCAGCCTCTTGCTCGCGACCGGAGTCCTCCAGAACCCGAGCGTAGAGCTCGACGGTGTCCGCGACCGCAGGGTGGTCAAGTCCGACCGCGCGTTCCCAGGTGGCGATCGAACGGACGAGGAGCGCCTCGGCTTCGGCGAGTTCGCCGAGGGCGTAGCGGGCGGATGCCTCCTGATGATCGTTGACGGCGAGGAATCGGTGGTCCGGTCCAAGCGATGCCAGCCAGATTTCGCGTGCCCTCCTGTAGAACGGTAACGCTTTCTCCATATCGCCCTCAGCCTGAGAGAGGTTTCCGAGGTTGTGGACCGCGATGCCGATGTCCGGGTGGTTGTCGTCGAGCGCCCGTTCCCAGATCGTCAGCGCCTCTTCGATGCACCGGCGCGCCTCGTCGTATCGTTCGAGACTCTGATAGAGAGAACCCAGGTTGTTGAGAGAGGCTGCGATGTCCGGGTGATCGGGTTCGAGGTGGGCGCGCTCGATTTCGAGCGCGCGGGTGAAGACCTTTTCTGCCGCCTCGAAATCACCCTGTTCGTTATGCAGGGTGCCGAGATTGGAAAGCGACTTCGCCACCTCCAGTGAGTCTCGGCCGTAGACCCGTTCCCGGACTTCCAGCGAGCGGGTCAGAACGATTTCGGCCTCCTCGTTTTTGCCCTGGTTCCATATGACGATTCCGAGACTGTTGAGCGTCCTCGCGAGCTCCCGCGGGTCTTTGATGGCGCCGGATTCCCAGAGCTCGACCTTGTCGCGGAAGACGCGTTCCGCCTCGTCGTAGCGCCCCTGGTTGTCGTAGAGCACGCCGAGGGTGTGCATGGTGGCGGTGAGTTCGGCTTCGGTGTCTTGCGAATCGGGTGCCTGGAGGGTGAGGACCGCGGCCTCGAGCATTTCGGCGGCCTCGTCGTAGAAACCGAGATTGGTGTAGACGCGGCCCATCGTGTGCTCGAGGCGGCCCTTGATCCGTGGCTCCGCTTCGAGGCCGGCCACCTGATCTCTTCCCCGGTCGAGGATCTCACGGGTGGTGATCGTGCGGCCCCGCGCAACGCCCGGATCTGAAACCTCGAAAAGTTGTACGAGATACTCGGTCACGCGGTTGGCGGACTCCGCCTGGAGCGTGGCTTCCCGCTGGGCGGCGCGCGCCCGAAGGAACCCTACGGTGGCCAGCAGCGCACCCGCGATCAGGGCCAGCAGTACGATCCCAACGGCCGCGACCTCGAGGGTGTGACGGCGAACGAACTTCCGGGCTCGATCGACCGGACTTGGCGGCCTGGCCTCGACGGCGTGATCGGACAGGTGCCTGCGGATGTCGGCTGCGAAGGCCTCGACCGAGCTGTACCGCCGGTCAGGCGATTTTTCCAGCGCTTTCATCACAATCCAGTCGAGATCGCCCTGAAGCGCGGCCGAAAGCGCCGATGAACTCAACCGGCGTCGATCCGCGGTCGGGTCTGCGGTCGCGCCCAGGCGGGACACCATCTGACTCGGCCTCGGCGGGTCCCGGGTGGTGATGAGTTTCTGAAACTCGACGATTCCGGCCTCGCGCAGGACCTTCCGATCGAACGGCAGGGCGCCCACCAGGAGCAGATACAGGACCATCCCCAGGGCGTAGACATCCGCACGGGTGTCGACATCCTCGCCGCGAGGATCGGCTTGCTCGGGGCTCATGAACTCCGGGGTTCCCATTACCTCGCCGACCCGGGTGAACATGGTGCCCTCGGAGAGACGGTGACCGAGAGCCTTGGCGAGACCGAAATCGATGATCTTCGGCAAGGGTCCACCGTCCTGCCGGGTGACGAGGATGTTGGACGGTTTGAGATCGCGATGAATGATGGCTTTCTGGTGAGCGTGTTGGACGCCGTCACAGACCTTGAGGAACAGTTCGAGACGTTGCTTGAGATCGAGCCGATGACGGTCGCAGAACTCGTCGATGGGGACGCCCTTGACCATTTCCATCGCGATGAACGGACGCCCGTCGGTCGATGTTCCGGCGCCGAACACGCGGGCAATGCCGTTGTGATCCATCAACGCGAGGGCCTGACGTTCGGCCTCGAACCGGGCCAGCAGTTTTTCCGAGTCCATTCCCGGCCGGATCAGCTTGATCGCGACCCGTCGGTGGATGCCATCACGTTGTTCCGCCGACCAGACCTCTCCCATTCCGCCGGTTCCGATGCGTTCGAAGAGTTCGAAACCCTCGACCGTGGGAGAGGGTCGCCCGTGACCGGGATCGCCGCTTGTCGGGGCCGGCTTGCCGTCGATCGGTGTCGTCGGACCCTCGAGTGTGGGTGAGGCGGTGAGATCGACCGGCGACCCGTCGGGCTTGGCTCTCTGATCGCTGTCGGACATGTGATCTCCCGGAAAACGCCGACCGCTGCCGGCAACCGCGGATCGGTGGTCCAAAGGCCACCGGCATGATCCTATTCTGAGTCCTAGTTTCGATACTAGGTTGAGTCTACCGCATCCTGCTGCACCTGCAGGATGGGAGCCGCATTCCCGTCGACCCGCGGGAGATTTGTCTTTTCGAGGCCGAGGGCGGTGAGACCCTGGTACGGACGCGGCATTCGCAGCCCCTCACCGATGTCCGCCAGCTCAGTGAGCTCATGGTGGCGTTCGAGCCTCTCGGCTTCGCCCAGATCCACCGAAGTTGGGTGGTCAATCTCCGCCGGGTGCGCGAGATTCGACCGACCCCCGACAGTGGATGGGAGGTCAAGCTGGACCCACCGGTCAACCGGGTTCTTCCCGTCAGCCGCCGCCGTGTCTCAGCGCTCTGGGAACGCTTCGGTGAGTAGGGGCATCAGCCCGCAACACGTTCCAGGCACGCCCATGTGATGTTCCGAAACCCGGCCAAAGCGAAGAGTCGGGAGGGGAGGGAACACCCACAAGATCATAAGTGAGTGCCCTTGTTGCTTTTCGGCGTTTCGAAACGGCTGCATCACGCTGACGCCGCTTCAACTGGACCGCGCCCACGACCCCTCGCTCGAGACGCTCGCTGGGTGGGCGCCCTCCCTGCAGTTGGAGTAGGACATCTCATCATCAAAGACGTTCCATATTGGTGGCAGGCGTTAGAACCTTAGATTGCACCCAGCCCTCAACATTCTAAGGTTCCTATAGCCTGGCTCCGCCAGGCACCCTTTTCGGCTGCGTACCCGGAAACTACTCGACCGAAAAGGACATCAGCTCGACCGGTACCATTGCGTCAGTGCGGAAGTTCACTTCCACCGAGGTCCCGGGGCCGGTTGCGGAACTCGTAACGTCCCAGTTCGTTGGGTTGAATGTGACGTTGAACTGACCGACCGCCAGCCAGTAAACGCCGGCAACGAGGTCGCCATCCCTGCCGTTCGCGTCAAGACCGTTGGTGAACCCATACGGGTCCGGAGGCATGGTGCGAGGTGTCGTGTTGCCGAACGACAAGGCGCTACGGACGCTGTGACCATCGTCGTCGTCATTGGCAACGAGGTTGCCTGCGTTGTCGTAGATGCCAATCTCGGTGTCAACCTGGCCGGTCGAGCCGGTCGCCATGGTATCGATGTCGAAGAAGACTCCGCTCGCGGATGTCGACTCGTTGAGGGTGAATTGATACCACTGGATCACGTTTGTTGTAATCGTTGGGGTGACCTGGAAGTCAGGAATGGCGTAGGTCCCGCTGGTGTCAGAAATCACGCCGAGATCAACGTAGACAGGTGGCTGCGCCTGAACCATCTGCGGAAGGAACAGCACAGCAAACCCAAGAACAACCATCGCCACTCGACAAAATGTTGAACGCATCTCTCGGTCCTCCTTTATCGATTGTAAGATCTCCATCGGGATGGTGAGTCTAGCACGTAATCTCGATTCCAACCCCTTCATTGCCCCTGTTGAATCGACGCCGGAGTTGCACGTTCGGCGAGAGAATGGGGGCCCAACTGCATGGACCACAACCGTGCCCCGAATGTGTTGGGTCCTCCTGGCACGATTCTCTGTAGACCTCCTCATTCCGCTCCGCCGCCGAATCGACCGCTCAACCGCCCCAGGCCCCGCTTGACCGCTGAAACGACCGGAAGGCGTAAACTGATTCCATGGATGTTCTTGACGACCGAATCCTGCTACACCTGCAGGATGGGAGCCGCGTTCCCGTCGACCCGCGGGAGATCTATCTTTTCGAGGCCGACGGCGGCGAGACCCTGGTACGGACGCGGCGTTCGCAGCCCCTCACCGATGTCCGCCAGCTCAGTGAGCTCATGGTGGCGTTCGAGCCTCTCGGCTTCGCCCAGATCCACCGAAGTTGGGCGGTCAATCTCCGCCGGGTGCGCGAGATTCGACCGACCCCCGACAGTGGATGGGAGGTCAAGCTGGACCCACCGGTCAACCGGGTTCTTCCCGTCAGCCGCCGCCGTGTCTCAGCGCTCTGGGAACGCTTCGGTGAGTAGGGGCATCAGCCCGCAACACGTTCCAGGCACGCCCATGTGATGTTCCGAAACC
>CAVPHA010000002.1:0-618916 GCA_963704125.1 uncultured Acidobacteriota bacterium
GTTCGGGGCTGAGAGAGAGCCCGTGTTGATGAAGCGTCCGCTTTAAGCGGTCACGAGACGGGTTTCGGCGCCTCCTTTCAGGTTCAATCTTAGTACAGGATTCGTCGTCGCCGAGCAAACTGTGCAGCTGTGAGACGTCGGACGTTTTCCAAGTGGCTGTGGTCGTCGCGCAGCGACGTCCAAGGCGATGTGGGAGACCTGTGGGCGAAGGCGGTCCTTCCGAAGGGCCGGCTTTCCAGCGAAGCGTCAGGTCTTCCATTATCGCCGGCAGCCACGGCAGCTTCCGCAGCCGGCCGCCGCGCCAAAGCGCGGCGAAGATCCGCGCGAAGCGCGATCACCCCTCGAGCTCCGGCGGGCAAACTCTTTGCCTCGGATGGACGCTCCTCCAAGTCGAGGCGGTAGGCGTCGTCGACAAGGCGGTCCAGGACAGCATCGGCGAGAGTCGGTTCGCCGAGGGGTCCGCGCCAGACCTCGGTGTCGAAGCTGACTCGTGACGAGAGTCGAGCGGCGCTGCGCGCGATCTTCGATGATCTCGGAGAGATCTCGGCGTTGATCGCTGGTCATCGGATAGAGGCCGAATTCGTCGAGGATCAGGAACTGGGTCTTGCCCAAGCGGTCAATCAGCCGTGGCGCCTGGCCGTTGCCCCGAGAACCTCCATCATCTCGAAGAGCTTCGGTAGGCGGAAGGCAGCGGTACCGATACCTCCGCACGCCCGCCGGCCCAGGGCGCAGGCGAGCCAGGTTTTCCCGAGCCCTGTTTTGCCGGTGATGAGCAAGTTGTATCCGGTATGGACCCACTCACAGCGAGCCAGGGCCAAAAATGAGGTGCGCTTGAGTCCTCGCTTGTGGCGGAAGTCCACGTCTTCCACGGCGGCCTGCGGTAGTGCAGCTTGGCCACCTGGAGGCGTCGTTTCAGGGTCCGGTTTGCCCGCACCGCTTCCTCGTGGTCGATCATCAGCGTGAGGCAGTCCTCCAGGCTCAGGCCCGCGCTGTTGTCCCTGTTCTGGATGTCTTCGACGGCAGCCACCATGCCGTGGAGCTTCATTGCTGTGAGCCGTTCGATCAGGCCGTTGATCAGCATGAAGCGGCCTCCACGAGCGTAGGCTTCCTGGCCGCGGATGTTGCTGTGCTTGACCGGGGTCTGCTTGGATTCCTCCTGCTCCTCCTCGATTCGATCCAGGCCCTTCTGCAGGATCGACCTCACGCTCTTAGCTCTACAGCCGAGTGGGCCAGGCGCGGCGACATGCGGCTTCCAAACGGTCCTCTCCGTACTTGCCGGCGAGCCGCACGACACCAAGGCACGGTCGGTATCCCTGCTCGGGATGGATCTTCGACGACAAAAGACAATCCACCAGCTCGCTTGTATGGGGGCCGATCCTCTTGGCCGTTGCGACCACTCGTGGCGGTCTCCATCTCCGGTGCTCCCGGTGCGAGCCGGCATATGGTCCGGTTTCCGCGTGTACCGATTTCTACTCCTACGATGGCTCGCCACAGGTCGCCCCTTGCGAAAGATCTCCACCAAGTTCGGGGTGACCTTCACGTCGAGGACCTCGCCGATGTACTGATAGGGCACGCTGAAGAGATGATGGTTCACCTCGATGTGATAGTCGATGTGGACCTTTGCCACCTTCCACTCAGTCGGCACCCACCGGGTCCTCGGCAGCGACTGCAGCGCCGGCGCGTCAAGTTCTGGCGAAGATGCTCAATCGGCTCCCGGCCATCTTCTGAAACGGTCGATCGTTGAGTTCGTCCAGGCGCTCGAGCACTCGGGTGCGCGCATTCTCCAAGCCCACGAGCACCTCGTCCCGTAGCGGCGCCAGCACTCGGCGCTCCACCTGCAGCACGCCATTCTCAGCCTTCGCCTTGTCGCGCGGCTTGCGCACTCGCGTCGGAATCGCCACCGCGCCCAAATGGTCTATCAGGTCCTCGTACGACCGGTTGAGCAACGGCTCGTACCAATCCGACTTGGTGACGCCGGACCTAGATTGTCGAGCACGAAAATCCGCGGGACACCACCGAAAAACTCCACCGCACGTTGATGTGACGCCAGGAAGTCCTCCGATTTCTGACTCCACGTTACGTCCACGAAGGTGTAGTTGCTTGCACCGAGCGTCGCCACGAAGACCTCGGCCTGCCTGCTTTCGCCCGTCTCGGGATCGATGACGGTCAGCGTCTGCCCGGAGTAATCGATGAAGCACTTCTCGCCAGCCGCATGCTCGAAGTGCATGACTGGCTCGATGTCGCCTTTCCACAATGCGTACAGCTCACAATATCGGCTGTAACTGTATGTCTGCCCAGGGCGATCCTCCTGATACTCCTCCCACAAAAGCTGCTTCGTGACGCCCTTGCGACGAAGCTCCTTCGCCACCTCGTTCCAATCCGGCATCACCGGGCCACCAGGCTTGGGCTCTTTCAGCGACGAGTACAAGCGCGCCTCGATGGCCTCCTCGGGCATCGCCTCGATCTTCGGCCAATCCAGCCCGAGCTCCACCGCCCGCTTCACATGTTTGCTCACCGCCGTCTTTCCGATCCCGGTGATGAGCGCGATTTCCCGGTTACTCAGCCCCGCCGTCAGTCGCAGACGGAGCACCTCTTTGAGCTTGCGCATTTCGATCCTTCTCCTTGACATCCAGGCTCCTCTCGAACGGTCTCGAGGAGACAGGATCGCTGGTTAAGGACCCTTCTGCTCAGCTCCCTTCACACCTTGCCAATCCTCGATTCCGACGGAATGCGGACACCTGCCCGAGCCATCGCGGACACCATTACGACGAAATCGTCAAAATGTCCGCATAACTTCGAATCGCTGTCCGCATTTCTTCGGAACGCTGTCCGCATAACTTCGAATTGCTGTCCGCTTTGCGTCGGGCTCCGCAATCTGAACCAATGGCCCATCGGTATCCGTAGTTCAAGCATGGAAACCCACTACCCCACCCTCCTCGACAGAGTCCTCTACGCAATCTGGGGAGCCCTACTCGGTGCCTTCGCCGCGCTCGGTGCTTTGTGGCTGGTTGACGGTGCGTTCAGTCCGCAACTGCTGGGGCTCATCGCGGGTGCGTCGGCACTCCTCGCTTTCGCAATCGGTCGCGAAATGGTTGAATGGCTTAAGGAGCTCGTAAGGTGGATCTGGCACTAGAAATTCAGCCTAACCTTGCTATTCCAGCGGATCGCGGTCCGCGCGAGCGCGGCCCGCGTCCGTCTGAACAGCCATCGTTAGGTCATGTGATGCGTGCCCTCCCGGCCTACTTGGCGGTTTTCAACTTGGCCGCGTTAGGGTGTGGGCTTACTGAATACCCGAAAGTGTCGACCGACGATCCGGGAACCTGCGATGAGGTCGAATTCCTGACGTCAGAGGCCCTCAATACGCTTCAGTTTGAAAGCCCTGTTGATGTCTCAAACGTCGGGTTTTCTTTGTGTTTGCGGCCACATCACTCTCACCGACGCCCACGGAGATTCTGAATACTTCTCCCTGACTCTCGATTTCGCGGGAGAAACAAGCCGCTCAACACTCCACTACGACCCAATTGGACCGGATGTAGCTGCTCAGGGTGACGAAACCTTGGTAAATGCTTCGCTCGTACTCATGGGTGATTGGGTGGCCAGGACCTTCACTCTCGATGAAATCGCCTTACTCGCAACCACGAAGGGGGCCACAGGATGCGGGGCGAACGAGCCCGAGATGCGGGCGCGACTGATCCTCGATCTGGCAAACCAACCAAGATACTCAAGGATCGTAGAACCGATCGCCTGCGTCGACGAGCCCTTCCAAACAGCTACGTTCGACGTCCCACCCGAATCCAGACGCATCCAGGTCGTAAACCTGGCAGAGGCCCAGAAACAGCACCAACCAAGGCCAGCCGGCATGCTCCTACAGCAAGGAGGGATCGATCCGAATGGCACGGAGTGACCTAACATGAGTGTTGCAAGGGGCCGCGACCCGCGCGAGCGCGGCTCCGCGTCCCCTGAACACCGGTCGTTAGGTCCATCACAAGAAACGAGGAATCGATGCTAGAGATTTTCTTCCTCCTGTTTGTTGTTCCGAAGCGAGTCTCGCCCCTTGCCCGCGAGCGTGGCCGCAGTCCTTTTTTGTGGTCTCTGGCAGCGAGCGGCGCTTGGATAGCTACAGAAGTGCTGCTGCTGGTTTTCGCGTTCTCTGTTGTGGGATTGTTGATGGACACCGGAGAACTCGGATTTTTTGTGTTCCTCATGTATCTAGTCCCTCTGTTTGCCGGAATGTTCGCTGCCGATCAGGTGCGCAAACGTCTTGAGTCGCTCCCAGCGATTACCGATCAAGCTACTATTGGATAGAGGTTTAGGTTGTCTTTCTGCGCCAGCCCTAACATTTCGTTTCAGGCGGACCGGTACCCGCGCGAGCGCGGGCACCGTCCGCTGAACTCCAATCGTTAGGCTCGGAGTAGCGATGAAGCTCGCACGTACCGCAGTTCTGATCATCTTGGTCATTCAGTGCACGGCCTGCGGGCGGAGACTGGACGCACGGTACATCCAGGTGAGAGACGCCTTCCAATCGAATCAAGGGTCGACAGTTACTCTTTCAGACCACACGGACTTTGGTTGGGATCGAGTGCATTTCTACGGTCCATACACCCCCTACGACATCATTCAGAACCAAACCGGATACTCTCCGCCAACGAGAATCGGACAAGAGTACGTCGAGGGCGAAAACCCGTTCGTCCCAGAAGAAAGCTGTGTCATCGTCTTCACCAAGAACCACAACCTCCTCGCCGGCTTCCTGCATCCCCGGAGTGACTTCGACTCTTCAGATTTTTCGGGCATCTCTTTTTCGAGAGACTTCGCTCGGTTCTACTTATCTCCGTGTGAAAGCCAAAGCGGACCTAGATTGGAGTATCCAGTTGAGGAGTAGCCTAACCCGTCCGTTCCAGACGGACCCGCGTCGAGCGCGGGCCGCGTCCGCTGAACTCCAATCGTTAGGCTTGTATACTCCTTGGAAATCAATGAAATTGGGAGGTTCCCTCATGGCTAGTTCAGGGCGGCTGACTGACTGGGCTTCTTCAGTGGTTTCCGATTCGGCGCGGAGGCGGGAGAGATTCCGGAAGGCAAGCATTGTGGAGGGAGTGTGCGCAACACTTGCCGCCATCTGTGCCTTTGGCGCGATCTGGAGTTTCACCTCAGACATATCGGTGCTGGAAGGAATTCGGCCCGATGCGGTCGGGGGTGTAGCCGTCCTTTGTTTTTCCGCGATGATGTTCATCGCCGCGGGAGCTGGAATCGAAAAGCGGTTCATTGCCCTCATCTCAGAACTTGAAAAGCAAAGTTAGGGCGCCATGCCCAAAGGAATTCTGCCTAACATGTCCGTTTCAGCCGGACCGCGACCCGCGCGAGCGCGGCTCGCGTCCGCTGAACACCGATCGTTAGGCAGAATCGAAAAAAACTAGGATGTGAAAAGCGATAGCGTGGAGGAAAGCACACCAAAATCATGATCATCAGTTTCAACGAGCACTTCAAACTCCCTATAGCAGAGGTCTACTCCTATTTTGAATCCCCTGCAGATTGGACTCGCTTGTATGGCTTGGCCGGGGATTCGAAGGACCTAGGCGGGGGCTGGTTTGCGATCGCGTTGAAGCGCTTTCCGTTCCCGCTCGTGGCAAGGAACACAGAACAGGAAACGAACGAAGTTGTCCGGTGGGTCTTTCGGGGTTTCTGGCGCGGCCGGGGAGAAGTACGGTTTGAAGAGACCTCGGATGGAGTCACCGTCGAGGGTTTCGAAGAGATCGCGGTCCGCCCTCTTTTCTTTCTGTCACCGATCTTCGAACGACTTTTTCTCGAAAGGAGCTTTCGAGCTATCTGGGGAATTGGATGGCATCGGCTAAGAAAGCGTGAATCTCAGCTGGAAAACCCACGGAACCAGGGAACACCAAATGCCTAACACCTCATTCCAGCGGACCCGGGTCCGCGGCGGCCGCGGCCCCGGTCCGCTGAATTCGAAACGTTAGGCCAGTCGGAGGGATATCAATTGAGTCATGCGTCGTCGGTATCCGGAAAGCCAAAGGTGCTCAGTGGCATACCATCGCATCGGCCCTGTTCCGGATCACCTCGCCGATCGTTTACATACTGGCGTTGTTCGTCGGTCCCGGGCGCTACTTGCTTCAACGCCGGTGGTCACCCGGGTCCTAACTGGCTCATTCCAGGGGACCGCGGTCCGCGCGAGCGCGGCCCACGTCCCCTGAATTCGGATCGTTAGGCTCAAAAGTGCTGCAGGTCGGAACTCTGCTTCTTCCGATGGGTCATACCAGTCAAGGCGAGAAGGGTTGAATCCAGGTGGCACTCATCGTGATGATCTCCGTATTGTTGTTGGCGACCCCAACCATGGCGCAACTCGAGGAGAGCCCGCGCGTTGAGTTCTGCGCCGCGATAGCCGACGAGACTGTCCCATTGGGAATGAAGACAAACGTCGTCTACTTCGTGTGGAACAAGACACCGACGGTTCATGCGTATGCTCTTGATCTAAGGTCTATCCCAACATTTCATCGGTGTGATCCTGACATCGGTGTAGGCTGTGGCCCGATTTCCACACTAGTGCTGCCCGGCAAGTTCGTATTGGGCTCTCTCCCTGTACCATTCGGCTGTGGTTTTTCCGATGCTGCCATGGGTGTTCACGAGATTCCATTGTCGGTAGATTTTTCTTCTGCCGGAAAAACCGATAGTCGGCGGGAGGTTCTCACTCTTACCATCGAGGACGCAGCGTTTCCGCCATACTTTGAGGCTCAGTGGAACAGCCCTGCAGACGTGTCACCAGTTGAGACGAGGTTTTTCACCCTGAAGTTGAGTGACGAATACCTCAGGACGGTTGACACGCCCCCCACCCGCTTGTCCGTCGCGCCCTATTCATGGGACGAACGGTCTTTTCAGAATGCGTTGCGGGATTTCTACGACTTGCCTCCACCACCTCATCGGCGATTCGGCGCCATCGACGATTGGACTCATGATCGAGGTGCAGATGGAAGGCCAGGGCTACTTGCAGATCTCGACGCCCTGCTTTCCGGTTGCTACAAACTCAGCGAGGACGAGTACCACCAGCGCTATGTGCTCGAACTCGGCCAGAGAATTCGTTTTGGCCTTTCTCCATACTTCTCTCTGAAACACGCTATTCAAATACTCCACGAGTATGGCAAAGATGAAGCGCTGAACTATCTCATGAGCCTCGATACCGATCGATGGAACTGCGTCGACCATGCTCTCTTTGAGTACGTGAAAGAACGAATCGCAGGCTGGGAAGGAACCGGCCCAGCCGAAGGCCTCGTGTACACCCGGGAGATGGGTGGTAGCCTCATTCGAGATGACAATGGCTGTCTTCGAGTGATTGCAGATTCCTCGATAGGCTCTGGAGAGACGGGGTGGGTGCCCACGGGAATCGGTAATGAGGAATGAGGAGATTCCGTATTGAGACCATGGGCTGTTCGATCTGCACTAGGGAAAGAACTGCGCCTAACATAGCTATTCCAGCGGACCGCGATCCGCGCGAGCGCGGCTCGCGTCCGCTGAACAGCCATCGTTAGGCCATTTGTGGACAACCAGAAATGAACCAAGAGAGGCAATCCCAAGCGCGCAATCTTGGCCCCAAGCACTCGGTTCGAGCGAGGTTCTGGGGGGCATTCACAGTCTTCTTCATTGCGCTTGGCTACCTCTTCTTTGAATTCTCAACGTTCCCTTTCTATGCTTCTGTTGTGTATGTCGCGTTGGGTGCGTTGGTTGTCGCCGCGGCGTTTGCGATCTTCCAGCGGTGATCGAAGGGGGAAGGAGTGGTTGGTATTCGCAATCTACGCTTCATCGCCAGCGGGTACCCTCGCCCTAACCTAGCTATTCCAGCGGACCGCGACCCGCGCGAGCGCGGCTCGCGTCCGCTGAACAGCCATCGTTAGGTCCCATCACGAACGGTAAGTAAATGCCTACGTCATCAAGAGCTTCAGCCCCAAAGATCCTTTCAAAGCCAGACTCGGTGACCTATGCTGTTTCCATAACTCAACGAATCACTGGCCGCAGCGGCATCCAGCATCCGGCATCGCCATGCACCGCATCGTCGCCGTCGGTCTTCTCAACGGTCGTGGGGTCTCCTGGCCGGAGCGCTCTCGGTACCCTCGACCTAACCGTGGCATTCCAGGGGACCGCAACCCGCGCGTTGCGCGGGTTGCGTCCCCTGAACGCCGATCGTTAGGCCAGCCGGAGTTATATCAATTGGTACTTACGTCATCAGAAACCGGAGCCTCAAGGGTGCAATCAGCAGTGCCATCGTTCCCCTACCCTCTTCTGATGAATCAACGATCTCCTGGCTTCAGTGCCACATACCGTTCCGAATCGCCGTCCCGTTCGTTTACAAGTTGGCGTCATTCATCGAGCTCAGGGGCTGCCTGCTTCAGCGCGGTTGGTCACCCGGGTCCTAACAAGTCATTCAACGGGACCCCAACCCGCGCGTTGCGCGGCTCGGGTCCCGTTAATTCCAATCGTTAGGCCAGCCGGGGGAAAGTCAATTGATTATTGGGTCATCAGAAGCCTCAACCCCAAAGGTGCTTTCAAAGCGGGCCTCGCCCCCCTACCCTTTTGTCATGACCCAACGATCTCCTGGCAACAGTGCCACACACCGTTCCGAATCGTCTTTCCGTTCGTTTACGAAATGGCGTCGTTCATCGGTCCCGGGTGCTCCTAGCCGCAACGCCAGTGGTCACCCGGGTCCTAACTGGCTCATTCCAGGGGACCGCGGTCCGCGCGAGCGCGGCCCACGTCCCCTGAATTCGGATCGTTAGGCAGGCCGTAGAATAGAGAGCATGACGAAACTCACGAAGAAACAACGAAAGCAGGCGGTCGAGCTCCTGACGCTCGCGCATGAACGAGAGCTTTCTGAGGCTCTTGCGGTTCTCGAGAAGGGCTTCCAGCGTTGGAGAGCTGGCGAAATCAGCGCCGCCGATCTTGACAATCTCATTCACGAACACCATCAAGGGCCGAGCCGCAAGATCTGGAAGATGTACTCCTCAGCCTCAGACTGGGAAATTGCGTTACCTGGAGCCATTCACCGCGGGTACCTGAAGGTCGAGGATTTTCCCGAGGAATTCTGGGCGGCAGTTGGGCCACGAATCGAGGAAATCAGGGATGGCCTATTCAGGCACAATGCCTAACCCGCTCGTTTCACGGGACCGAAACCCGCGCGAGCGCGGTTCGCGTCCCCTGAACACCGATCGTTTGGCCAGCAGATCCTTGCCCTATAATGGATGCTAGGAGCCAATCGCTATGGAATGGCAAGCGCACGTCACCGTCGATCCCAACATCTGCCACGGCAAAGCGTGTATTCGTGGTACCCGTGTGTTGGTCTCTGCAATCCTCGACAACATCGCGGCCGGCGAGTCTAACGAATCGATCTTGGAGAGCTATCCGACAATCACGGGAGAGGCCATCAGAGCGGCAATCGCCTACGCGGCAGATCTCGCGCGCGAACGAGTCATCGCTCTACCAGCCTGAAGTTCGCCATGCGATTCAAGACCGACGAAAACCTCCCGGTCGAAGTCGCTCGACTCATGCTGAGTCACGGCCACGATGCCTTGACGGTCCAAGATCAGGAACTCGGTGGGACCACAGATCCAAGACTCGCCGCCGATTGCAACGCTGAGAATCGGATTCTCGTGACACTCGATACCGACTTCTCCGATATTCGCCAGTACCCTCCCGGGTCTCATCCCGGGATCATCGTGTTCCGCATCTCTCGGCAGGACAAAGTCTCCATCCTCAACGTTACGCGCCGGCTGCTTCAATCGCTGTCAGAGCAGAGTCCAATGGGTGTTCTTTGGATCGTCGACGAGCGGCGGATCCGTGTGCGTGAGGCCTAACCCCTCGCTCAAGCGGACCCAAACCCTCCCGGGTTTGGTCCGCTTAGCTCGAACTCGTTAGGCTTCCGAGCCAGGCAACCGTGTCTCGAAGGAGAGTCAAAATGTCGCCCTACAGCCCTCATCCACACGCGATCCTGGTTGCATCGTTAGTGGCGATCGCGCTTCTCTTACCCCAATTGATGGAAGCCAACCAGCCGTTCTTCATACCAGCCTTCGTCTACACGGACGAGGTCGAAATCGAAATCATGATTGGCGCAGCCATCGACGCTACAGATCACGATCGAGACGGGCTGTTCAGCGGCGAGCCAAGCCGCGAATCCCATTTCGTTACTCAACTTGAAGCGGATGTAACCGAAACGCTGCTCGAATACGGTGTTCTCGTGACCGATGATGCGAATGCGGGCGCAATGGTTGGCATCTGGGGGCATGCCGTTCCTGGGTCGGATTGCGATATCGATTGGGTCTTCTACGTGAAGCTGGATCTCTGGGAATGCGTAGACGATGACGACGACTGCCTTCCTAGCGCAGGGGGCGGCAAGATCGGCGCGGTCAGTGATCGGGAGCTCGAGGCGACAATCTCGAAAGTGGTGCTGGACGGACTCGATTCCGCACTCCAATACCGCGAACGGGTGAGGGAGCACTTTCAAGAAGGGCCGCCCGAATGAAGCCGGAGGCGGCGCCTAACCGTGGTGTTCCAGCGGACCGCGATCCGCGCGAGCGCGGCTCGCGTCCGCTGAACACCGATCGTTAGGAAACCGCCAGGTGGATCTTGTGAGATCAAGCCCTCAGGTTCAGAAACCACTGATATGTTCGGACTGCGGCCGGAAGATCGAACCGCCTAGAATCAGCTGTCCTCACTGTAGACCCACCGGGGAGTCGACGCTCTTGAAACGCCAAAGTCGGGGATGGCTTTACGCGGCCGTTCTATTGATCCCGTATCTCCTGCTCCGTTTGTTAGACGATTCGAGAGTCCTGTGGGATCCAAAGAGCTTGTTGGTCCGCGCTCTCCTCGCAACGACATTCATTGGGCCATGCGTTGTACTTTTCGTTGAGATGTACTCTTTGGCACGGCGTCGGTTTTCAGTCGCCGTCTCGTCGGTCTTGTCGGTTTTGTCGGGAATCGTCGCAGGCGGGATGAACGCATCCCTGTTTCTGTACACCTACTTAATAATGACGGCCGGTCGGATTGGGTAAGGTACTGCACGTGATAATTCCTAACCAGTCATTCCAGGCGGACCACGACCCGCGCGAGCGCGGGTCGCGTCCGCTGAATTCCAATCGTTAGGTGGGTCATCAATGACTGAGATTTCTAGATTAGGTCTAGTGGCGATCATTGTGGTCCTTGCGATCGCCTGCACACATTCACCACCGGTGACCGCTTCATACACGGTGGAAATCAGGCGCGATGGCCGCGAGATGGTCAGCTTCCGGGCGCTGGGGTCCCATGAGATTTCCGGGGGACTGTCGGCTGTTTACTGGTATAGCGAATCTGATGCGCCCGTTCTCGCATCCGGATTGGTTGTAGCCGGCCTGGAATTCACTGCATCATCAAATCCAGATGGAGCTTTCGTGATGCCAATGGCGTTGGTGGGTACCCAGAAAGAGAGAAGGCACCGGGATTCTCTGGTTCGAGAGCGCGAGCAGGGGTTTCAAGTAGCCCCAGGAGAGGTCGTGGTCGTTTCTCATCTGGCCGACGGGACGAAACTTCCATTCGCCCTCCAATTCACTGTTCACGCCTCGGAGTATAAACCGAAGGTAACTAGGTGAAAATAAATGTGTTACCTAACATGTGCGTTGCAGCGGACCGCGACCCGCGCGAGCGCGGTTCGCGTCCGCTGAACTCCAATCGTTAGGTCACAGGGATGATGATTCCTAGATCCCCCGCTACCCGGGTGTCTCAGACAATGGCACTCACACTCATACTCGTTGTGCTGCCTTCGATGGGATCCAAAGAGGAAGCTCCTCAAAAGGCCGAAAAACCAGAACGAATCACGATAGTCCGTTTCACGGGGCCGCCTTGTGGGGACCAGAGCAGGATTCTCTTGCACATGGACGGCACCGTTTCCTACTGGTCAACAAAGGCGGTGGCGGATTCGATCCGGGTTGGGATGACAAGCTCAGAAGTCTCAGAGATTCTCAAAGCCGATTTCTCCCCCGAAAACGGAATCTTCTTCCCGTATTACGATTCATTCCTTACGCTCAATATCGAATTCGAGGATGGAAAGGTGTCCAATCTTGATAAACGACCTAGGCCAGATTACGAACCCCCTCAATTGCCTTGAGAGACTCTCGACCTAACACACTCGTTCCACGGGAACGAAACCCGCGCGAGCGCGGCTTTCGTCCCGTGAACTCGGAACGTTAGGCCGGGCGAAACAGGAACAAATGAACAACGGCATTCTCTGCCCATCATGCGGAAAGAAGGTCCCCCCGGGGAGACGAAGTTGTCCTCACTGCATCGAGGTGGCCGGAAGAAGCCAAATACGACTATTGCGATCATCTTTGATTATTTTGAGCCCTTACATAATCTTCTGGCTATTGCATGGTTCTGGTAGCCAGGTTTTTGACAACGACACCGCTCTCTTCTCGCTCTTTCTTTGCGCATTCCTCGGGGGGATCACCGTTGGACTAGTCGAGTTGGTTGGGGGCCTTCGGCGCAAAATGTCAGTCGTCCCATCGGTCCTTATTGCAGTCCTATGCGGGGTATTGTTGGGCGCAGCGAACTTCGTGATTTTTGGATATGTCGTTTTGGATCAGCTAGTAAAGGGCATCGGCTAGAGAATGTGCAACCTTGATCAGGGCCCTAACTGGCTCATCCCAGGGGACCACGGTCCGCGCGAGCGCGGCCCGCGTCCCCTGAATTCGGATCGTTAGGCCAGAAACGGGAAGCACTAGAATCAAAGCATGGGAAAACACCAGAAGCTCCTGTGGACGATCCTCCGTGGGCGTTCGGACTCGAACATCCGGTTTGCAGACTGTGCAGGCGCTTCTGATCGACCTCGGTTTCGATGAACGTATCAGCGGAAGCCACCACATCTATCGCCGAGAAGGGGTACGCGAACTGATTAACCTGCAGCGCGACGGGAACAAGGCCAAGGCCTACCAGGTTCGACAAATCAGGAAAGTTCTCCTACGTTATGGTATAGGGGAGTTGCCAGATGACTAGGTACGAGATCATCATTTTCTGGAGCGACGAGGACGACGCGTTTGTCGCCGACGTCCCTGAGCTTCCCGGCTGTATGGCCCATGGATCCAGCTACGAGGAGGCTCTAGCGAACGCTCGCGAAGCAATCAACCTCTGGCTCAATACCGCTCGCGAGTTTGGCGACCCCATCCCCGAGCCCAAAGGCCGAAAGCTCCAATACGCCTAGGGCAGATCCATGCCTAACATAGTCGTTCCAGCGGACCCAAACCCTGCCGAGTTTGGTCCGCTGAACTCCAGTCGTTAGGTTTGCCTCCACGGTCTTGGGGCGGCTTCCGTATTGATTGCCAGAGGACCTGACGCATGAAACCCAGTCGCCTACCCTGGATGTTGCTCGTCGCCACTGCTAGCGTGTTGATCGCCACCAAAGCTCTTGCGGCGTCCTGCCCGATCGATCTCACCATCAACACGCCAAAAACTGATTTCACCGTAGCAGAACCTGTAATCGTTCGGTTGACCATCAGCAACCACTCAGATTCGGCGATCCAGTTTGTTGAACCGCTATCAGGGGATTTCGGCCGTATTGGATTTTGGGTGTTAACGAAGGTAGCCTCCGTGGAACAAACATGGGCCGTCCGAAGAGGCTCGATATCCAACCGTTGTGATCTGCGTGTTGTCGAAGTACCACCACTCGGCGAGGTGACACGTGAGATCGATCTCAGTTGGATGCCGGTTTTTTCCAAGGTCCACCCTGTAGAGTTCCGAATTCGCCTTGAGCAGGACCCGAGCTCGCGTCACGATTTTCCACGGGACTTATTGGGGTGTGAGTCTGAATCCGATCCGGTTTGGATCACACTGAAACTGCCACGATATGACTACGACGTTGCTATTGCCGAAGACGTCTTGTCGCACCAGTCACCCAATTTCGAGTTCTTTCTCAACCCGAGGTATGAATTCAACCCGGAACCTGACTCCGAGTACCGATCCTGGGCAAGTCTCCAGCGCGCAATCGGGGCTATCCATGGACAGAACTTCGCGGGCTGCCTCTATCATCTCGAGCTTGTCGAGGAAGAACATCTTCACCAGTATCTTCTCGAGAGAATGCTGGCCGCAAAAGCCATCGCGCTTTCTCGCAAGGGGAACATCGATGAAGCTGAGAAAACCTTCTCTCGGCTCAAGCGCTTATCAACACAGTACGCCAGGTTCGGCACCCTCGACAAATTGTGCGTGAACGCCGCGTACGATTGCTCCACTTCGATATTCAGACCAGAGTGGTGCAATCAACGCTAATATTGAGATCATGATCTTGCGACTAATCGGAACAAAACCTAACAAATTCGTTCCAGCGGACCGCGACCCGCGCGAGCGCGGTTCGCGTCCGCTGAACTCCAATCGTTAGGCTGGCAGGTGTGAGTCAATAATGGATCCTCGCCTTCGACTCTCCGCCAGAATCGTGAGTCGGTCCCATCGGTTTTCTGAAGATGCGTTTTCCCTTTTTTCATCCCCGGAATCTAGCATCCGGATAGATGCAGTCTCCGACACTTCCCTTCGCGCAACTGTCGTGGATTTGGTCTTCGGCTCAGGGAAAACGGACAGCTTCGTTCGGCTCGCACACATTTGTCACTCGAATTTCCTGATCGCACTCAACGTGTGCTCCCTGGGGCACTTCTTCTGGGCAACACGAGACAATCTACTCCTCCCGTTCGAACTGGAGCATCCGCTGTCGCTCCAACCACACAGGGACATAATCCTCCAACGCAACCACCCTCAAGACGAAGGCCTACCCGAGATCTCACCGGACGATGTCAAGACCACGGCGCTACTCTACGGCGCGCTTGCGACCGAACCGGATGAGATCCTCCGATCTGAGTACATCAAGGGGATCATCCATTTTGCCCTTGACGTTCACGACATCGCATTTCATCGGGACGCGTTCGCGAACTTCTACCGGGCATTCGAGCACCTAGTCACCCGCAGACTGCTGGGTGTCGAAAAACTCTCGAAAGAGCTTCGTCAGATACAGGATGCTCTGACTAGTCTCGGATTCTCCGATGAACTCTCCAGAGCATTCAAGGACGTCTATCAGCTCCGCTCCGAGCAAGTGATGCATGCGCAGCGCGAGCAAACAGAGATCTCGCGTGACGATGTCGTCAAGATCAAGGCGTGTCTCGATGGGATCATCTACAAGTTGTACCAACCGGTTTGGAACGACGGCCTCTCAAGGCTCGAAGAGGAGGGATCCGATGCTGACGATGCGTCATCCGCCTAACCCGCCAATCAAGCGGACCGGAATCCGCGCGTTGCGCGGCTCCCGTCCGCTTATTTCCAAACGTTAGGCCAGCCGGAAGGTGGGATCTGAACCAATGGCCCATCGGTATCCGTAGTTCAAGCATGGAAACCCACTACCCCACCCTCCTCGACAGAGTCCTCTACGCAATCTGGGGAGCCCTACTCGGTGCCTTCGCCGCGCTCGGTGCTTTGTGGCTGGTTGACGGTGCGTTCAGTCCGCAACTGCTGGGGCTCATCGCGGGTGCGTCGGCACTCCTCGCTTTCGCAATCGGTCGCGAAATGGTTGAATGGCTTAAGGAGCTCGTAAGGTGGATCTGGCACTAGAAATTCAGCCTAACCTTGCTATTCCAGCGGATCGCGGTCCGCGCGAGCGCGGCCCGCGTCCGCTGAACAGCCATCGTTAGGCCAAGACACGGGAGGCACAATGACGGACTTCCCTGAAAAGGTGTTCTACCGGCGTGGCGGATCGGCTGGGTGGCATATCCGCAACTGGGAAACGGCCAACCAACTCCTGTCCTACCTGGGCCCCAAAGTGAGTCAGTTTGCCGTGTTCGAGAAACCTGACAGTAGCTATGTTCAATGCGCAGGTGAAAAACGGCGACTTACTGTCGAAGCGCGTGTCTACGATTCTGGTGGAGGATTCGTCCACATGGTTTTTGGCCGTGGGAACCTCACTGGGAACAGGAAACGAATCGTCTGCGATGACGGGCCAATCTTTGTAGACGAGTCACAAGTACTCCAAATGCGTCACGCGCGATTGATCATACGTCCGTTTCTTGAGCAGGGAGTCCTTCCTGAGCAGTTTGAGACAACAGACGTAACAGACATGTTCACAGAATCCAGAGATAGGTAGGTTCAAGAATCATCGGCATCTCAGAGTCAGGTTTGAAGTGCTACACGCGCCTAACAAAATCGTTTCAGGCGGACCGGTACCCGCGCGAGCGCGGGCACCGTCCGCTGAACTCTCGCCGTTAGGCTCGAAGCATGAGTGTTTTCAGAGATTTTGAAAAGAAAGTCATTCGGTCGTTAGTCGCTACACATATGCCTGACCAGCATCTTGAGACCGTGATGAAATCCGGTGCATGCGTTTCATATGACTTCACAAGCGTCGGGTATTTCCTGACAGTTCAACACCCACTGATCCCCGAAGAGAGGATTGTGTGCGACGATCCACATCTCACCGGAAGAACCGGTGGCATCCTCTGCGGCTTCCTCGTTTTCCTTGAAGGAAAGGAGCTTACCCTGGAGTGTTTTTCCTACGAATCGGATTTTGACCCAAACGATAACAGCCTCATCCCAGAAGATTTCCGAGATAGGGCCGTCGTTGTTTCGCAGTCAACACTAAATCAGGATTGAAGTGCGACCGGCGCCTAACATCGCGTTCCACGGGACCCCAACCCGCGCGTTGCGCGGCTCGGGTCCCGTGAACTCCAATCGTTAGGCCAGCCGGAGTTTTATCAATTGGTACCTACGTCATCAGAAACCGGAGCCTCAAGGGTGCAATCAGTAGTGCCATCGTTCCCCTACTCTCTTCTGATGAATCAACGATTTACTGGCATCAATGCCACACCCCGTTCCGAATCGTCGTCCCATTCGTTTAAGGGTTGGTGTCGTTCGTCGGTCCCGGGCGCCACCTGCTTCAACGCCGGTGGTCACACGGGTCCTAACTGGCTCATTCCAGGGGACCGCGGTCCGCGCGAGCGCGGCCCACGTCCCCTGAATTCGGATCGTTAGGCCATCACATGGGCAGTCAATTGGTAGTTGGGTCATCACGAGCCGCAACCCCAAGGGTCCTTTCAACGCCGGCCTCGTTCCCCTACCATGTTTCCATGACCCAACGATCTCCTGGCAACAGTGCCACGCGCTGTTCCGAGTCGCTATCCAAGTCGTCAACACGCATCGCGTCATCAACGGTCGTGGGAGCTCCTGGCTTCACCGCCAGTGGGTACCCTCGCCCTAACAGAGTTGTTGCAGCGGACCGCAACCCGCGCGAGCGCGGCTTGCGTCCGCTGAACAACCATCGTTAGGTTGAATCGACCAGATCTGGAGCTCCAATGATCAGAAATCGACTAATCCTCGTTGGAGTCCTCGTCGTCGGTCTCGGAGTTCCGATGGTCGGATCGCCAGAGGCATCGTTGCCCTCAGAGTGTGAGATGGCAGGCCGATATCGTGAGATCGCCGAGTTCTTTCTTGACTGGGCGATGAGTGGCGAAGAACATCCAGATCTGGGTATCTTCTGGGATCACGATCGTCTTGTTTTGGCAGAAAGCGTCGCTGTCAACTGCCCGTTTGTCCCTGCCAGGGACTTCCTGGCGTTCAATGATAAGTTCTCAGGCGGGTGGTGTTGTGAATGGGGATTGCCGGACTTCGAGGTCGGACGATGTGTGCAATTGACCCTGAATATCGAGAGCGAATCGGTGGACGAGATCGTCGTCAGCTTCGTCCTGGTGTGGGCCAATTCGGCTGGGCATGGGTTCTTCTACACATGCACCTGGGAGGAGAATCAGCTTCGCGTGGAGCGGGTTCCCAACCGGATGCTCATTATCTGATGGTGTTCGGCACAAGCGGGTCACCTAACCTGCTCAATGCAGCGGACCGCGGCCCGCGCGAGCGCGGTTCGCGTCCGCTGATTTCGTATCGTTAGGCTCGAAGCATGAGTGTTTTCAGAGATTTTGAAAAGAAAGTCATTCGGTCGTTAGTCGCTACACATATGCCTGACCAGCATCTTGAGACCGTGATGAAATCCGGTGCATGCGTTTCATATGACTTCACAAGCGTCGGGTATTTCCTGACAGTTCAACACCCACTGATCCCCGAAGAGAGGATTGTGTGCGACGATCCACATCTCACCGGAAGAACCGGTGGCATCCTCTGCGGCTTCCTCGTTTTCCTTGAAGGAAAGGAGCTTACCCTGGAGTGTTTTTCCTACGAATCGGATTTTGACCCAAACGATAACAGCCTCATCCCAGAAGATTTCCGAGATAGGGCCGTCGTTGTTTCGCAGTCAACACTAAATCAGGATTGAAGTGCGACCGGCGCCTAACATCGCGTTCCACGGGACCCCAACCCGCGCGTTGCGCGGCTCGGGTCCCGTGAACTCCAATCGTTAGGCTACTCAGATGCCAAGCCGCAAGCTACCCATGGACTATCGCGAATACCTCGGCGTAACTGTGGCTAATCAGAGATTCGAACGGATCCACTTCGATACAAAATTCACGGGTTCGACATTCTCATCAGTCGTGTTCGACCGCTGTCGGTTGGACCGCGTGCTAATGGCAAAGACCAACTGGCACGGATGCGACTTCGACGGCTCTTACCTCGTGGTGAGCTTCAATGATGCGACATTCAACGAATGCTCATTCAGAAATTCGACATTCAAGGGCCTCATGTGCCAGTTTGGTGGAGTCCGAGCGACTTTCTCAAATTGCGACTTCTCGGGTTCGAAGTTCAACCGAGTGTGTCTCAGGGCCTGCCGCTTCAAGGACTGTTCTTTTGAGGGCACCACTTTCGTTGATTGTGATTTGAGGGGTGCCCGCCACAATGACGAACCGATGGAAAACTCGCCTAACACGATCGTTCCAGCGGACCCCGACCCGCGCGAGCGCGGCTCGGGTCCGCTGAACTCCGACCGTTAGTCAGGCCTCGAATACAATAGGCTGGTGTTCTTCGATATACTTGGTGAAATCACGGACGTTGAGACGATTGCGGTCGGCCCGGCAATTCGAGAGCTGAAGCGTCTGCAGAAACAGCATGGTAAAGCGAAGTGGCGCAAGATGAAGGGGATCGGCGAGATCCGCCTCCAGAGTGGCCTTGTCGTCCGAGCGGAGCTACATTGGTATGAGGCGCACGGAATCGGGAAGAAGGAATTTAAGGTCAAACGCCTGTTGGATTGAATGATGATGATTGATCAAAACACCTCATTTGTGCTTTGCGTCGAGAACGAGGGATTCGAAGTCGCTCTCGAGAAAAGAAAGGTCTACCTCAGGTTGGCCGGCGATCCCATTGGCGAAGATCGCCTAATCAAAGTCATCGATGAATCGGGGGGCGATTATCTCTTTCCATCATCGTTTTTCGTGCCGATCATCCTTCCCAAGGCCGCAACGGCTGCGTTCGAAGAGGCGTCAGCCTAACCCACCAATCAAGCGGACCGAAACCCGCGCGTTGCGCGGGTTCCGTCCGCTTATTTCTATTCGTTAGGCCAGGAAGCAGCCATCCGGTATGATTAAACCGTGATCTTTGAATGGGATCCCAAGAAGGCCAAATCGAACGAAGCCAAACACGGCATCTCGTTTCCTGATGCTGCCTCGGTTTTCCTCGATCCAATCGCTTGGACGTTTCCTGACCCGGATCACTCGATAGGAGGGGAGAGGTTCATCACCTTGGGACGAGCGCTCAACGGCGAACTGATCGTCGTGGCGCACGTAGAATACGATGAGGACCGGATCCGAATCATCAGCGCCAGACGCGCAACGAAGAGAGAACGCCATGACTACGAGAATTGATAGGGAGAACAAAGACGAGCTCCGGGAGGAGTACGACTTTCGGTCGCTTCAGGGAGGGGTGCGCGGGAAACATCACAAGCGCGCGAGCGCAGGTACAAATCTCGTGCTCCTCGAGCCGGACGTGGCGAAGGCGTTCCCCACGCCCGAAGCGGTCAACAAGGCCCTCCGAATGCTCGCCGAAGTTGCCGAGGAAGCATCCAAGTAGCAAGTGGGCATGGCAGCGCCTAACCTGCTCATTCAAGCGGACCCCAATCCGCGCTTTGCGCGGCTCGGGTCCGCTTAATTCGTATCGTTAGGTCAGCACCTGTGCTTCCTGGTGCATAATTGAAATATGAGTCCTACGGTCTTTCGAAATGGTCCGTACCGGTTCTATTTCTTTTCCAGGGAAGAGCCTCGGATGCACATTCATGTGGACTCATCTGAGGGGGAGGCAAAATACTGGATCGAACCTGAAATCGAAATGGCTCGAAGCCATGGCCTTTCAGAACGCGAATTGGCTCGAGTACGTAAACTAGTAGAGGAGCATGAGGATGTCATCCGTACCGCTTGGAACGAGCACTTCGACGGCTGAAGTCACCAACATTTCCAGGCACGGTGTCTGGTTGTTGGTGGACGAGCGCGAACTCTTCATGCCCTTCGACGAGTTCCCCTGGTTTCGGCATGCGGCGGTTGATTCCGTACTCAATCTCGAACGCCCTGGTCATAACCACCTGTATTGGCCATCCCTGGACGTCGACCTCACGGTGGATTCGATCGAACACCCGGACAAGTACCCCCTCAAAGCCAAGCACGATGCCTAACGAAAAAGGATAGATCGTGCGAGTCCGCGAGCCACGATCTTATCCTGTGGTTGAACAAGCCCGGGCGGTTGGCAAGATTGATGCTATTGGAAACAAATAGAAGCGAAGGGCAGTGAGTATGCCGCGCGAGAGGTGGTCACGAGAGGGTGATCGAGCGGCAGAATCAGACGCGGTTCGGGGTTGTCAGGCTCGGGACGGCGCAGAAGAGGTGAAAAGGCGGGATTTCCGGCACAGCTCCGCCAACACCCGGTTGTGAAGCCGAGCCGGTTGTCGACGCAGCTGATGATGTTCTTTTCCTGCACCACGCCGCGGCACAGGTACTTGCCGAGGTAAGTCGGGGCCTTGTCGCCAGATCCGACAGATCTGCAGTCAACCACCCAGTCGTCCGGCAGGGTGGCACGGACGGTGAGGCCGTTGCGTCGCATCGCCTGTAACCACTTGGCACGGAAGACCTTTGCGAGGTTGTTCTGGTTGAACAAATAATCGCCCTTCTTAGATCGCCAGATTCGGTTGGCAAGCGCGCCTGCCGGGACGATGAAGTGCACGTGGGGATGAAAGTCGAGCGATCTCGTATGCGATCTCACCAGGGCCTCAAAGTAGTCCTTCAGCTGGTCGGTGGTCAGTTCGTCCGGGCAGCAGTCGAAGTGCTCCCCCAGACGGCGAATCGCGCGCGAGTATGCCTCCACTGTCTTCGGCCGCAGCCCCTGCAACACCAGGCATTGCTGCATCTGCTCGTACAATGGCCGAAACCGGTTCTCCTCTGTAGTATTCATGGATGTATCCTCCCTTTCTGATGCGCTGGGATTCGGCAAGTCATCGCCGTGCACATCAGATTGGGAGGTTACGTTTCACCTGCCGCGCAGCGGCTTCGTTCAACCTAGCTATTCCAGCGGACCGCGACCCGCGCGAGCGCGGCTCGCGTCCGCTGAACACCCATCGTTAGGCTTCTGATAAAATCATCCTATGGCTGACGCAGAATTCGTTACTCAGCAAGCGCTTGATCTCGACCTGAAGGAAAGGGCTCGATTGGCTGAGCGCCTGCTCGAAAGTCTTGACGGTGTCTCTGAGGAAGAAATCCAAGAACTCTGGCTCGATGAGGCCGAACACAGAATCAACGAGTACCGAGCAGGAAGACTGGAAGCGGTGGTCGCCGACCAGATCTTCCGAGAGGCGGAAGACCTGCTTCGGTGAGCAAACTCATCTTCCTTTCGGCCGCAAACTCAGATCTCCAAAAAGCAATCAACTTCTACCGTCAGCGATCTCTCGTGGTTGCTCGGGACTTTTTAGACGAGGTCCAGCGCGCATCAACTCTGCTTTTGGATTTTCCACAGGCATGTCCAATTGTTCGTGGAGAAGTCAGGCAGAAGGTGCTCCGGAGATTCCCATTTTCCATTCTCTACCTAATCGAAGATGATCTGGTGGTGGTTGTTGCCGTTATGCACCACCATCGACGACCTGACTACTGGAACGCCCGTGTCAAATGACACTTGCGACCAACATCGGTGTGCAAAACGCGCCTAACGAATAAGGGTTGATGTCGCGCGCAGCCGCGACATCACCGCGTGTTGAACGCACTCCGCCTGGTTGGCGTCGAGGCGTTCGAGGGCCTTGGGGATTCAATCGAGGGCGCTGGAGTCCCGTCGGACAAACCGGTCGGGTGAAGCGCCGAAGAATGGAGCTGTGAGGGCTTCGAGGTGAGCGAAGACGTTGCTCCAGGAGGGGTTCATCCGGGGAGAAAGAGACGCTCAACACGGCGAATTTCGGAGTTCTGGCGCACAGCTTCCCCGACCCGCAGGACGGATGACGAAGACGCGGAGAACAACGATCGTCATGGCGGTCCCCTCGGTCTGGGGATAGCGACCGGAGGATCCAGACCTTCCGGGGGACCTTCTCATACAGCCCCTCGTCGCGGAATGCTCGCTCGACATTCTCACGAAAGACCCTGGCCAGTGCGTAGTCGGGCAGGATGTATCTCGGGTGTCTTGGCTTGACCCAGCTTGCCCCCTTCTCACCGAGCCCGCCGATCGGGAAGACCAGATGCACGTGCGGGTGGTGGATCATCGTCTGCGACCACGTGTGCAGCATCGCCATGACTCCGGTGAGCCCACCGACGAAGTGGCGGTCTGACGCCACCTCGAGCAATGCGAGAGCCGCCGAGCGCATGAGGATCGAGTACACCTTGCGCTGATGTGACCTCGCGAACTCGCGCAGACCCGCCGGCACCGTGCAGGTCGCGAAGCCGTACTCGCACGGCAGCAGCAGCTTGCGCTGCTTTTCGAGCCACCTCTCGGCCTCTGATCCCTGGCACTTCGGACAGTGCCGGTCCCGGCAGGAGTGATAAGACTGTGCTTCAGCCCCTTGCGGGTTGTGGCCGGGAAGAGCCATATTGGACAGCGATACGTCTTCCACTCCAAGCCCATCGTGTCCTTCCAGAAGAACCGGATGCCGCACAGATTGATCGAGAAGGTCCCTCGGGCCACCTTTTTCTCGATCATGCCCAGCAGGTACTCCCGAACGTCTTCCTCTTCAATCTCCGCCAGCGGCTTGCCTGTCCTGCGAACCAGCCGCCGAACCGCGCCCGTGTACGCCTCCACCGTCCGCTCGGCCTTCCCAGACAGCCGAAGATCCTTCTCCATCCTCTCCAACAACTCAGCGTCCCTATTCATGGTGCTCTCCTTTTGGGCCAGGCGGTAAATTTGGGTTTGCCTGCCCTCCTAAAGGAGTGCACCTTTTTTTCAATCCACGCCACACCGGGCCGGTATCACCATGCCGCCTCGATACGCCGAAGGCGGATTGCGTTCAACACGAGTCGTTTCAGGCGGACCGCGACCCGCGCGAGCGCGGTTCGCGTCCGCTGAACACCAATCGTTAGGCTCGGGTTCGGTCGCGGTAGAATAGGCACATGACTTCAGACTTTGACGTGGTTGTAGAACGAGATTCGGAAGGCTATTACGTCGCCTCTGTCCCAGCACTGCACGGCTGCCACACGCAGGCGCGGTCCCTCGACGTTCTCATGGAACGAGTTCAGGAAGTCATCTCGTTGTGCATGGAGGAACAGGGCACGCCTCCTGAATCGCTCGAGTTCATTGGCGTGCAACGCATCCGCGTCGCTTCATGACTCCCCGTCTTCGGATCACCGGGAAAGAGCTCATTCGCGTGCTCGAGCAGGTTGGGTTCGAGGTTTCAAGAACTCGTGGCAGCCATTTCTTCCTGCGACACACTGACGGAAGAGCGACCTCAGTTCCGATTCACTCCGGCGAGACGATCGGACCTGGATTATTGTCAAAGATCATGCGCGACACAAAGATCAGTCGCGATGAACTTGAGAAGCTCCTCAAGAAACGACGCGCCTAACGAATAAGGGTTGATGTCGCGGCTTCGCGCGACATCAACCCTTATTCGTTAGGCCTTCAACACATTGCCTAATGCGTCGCCATGTTGTATCTTCATTGTAGATACGGAGGCGCCATGAAGACACAAGTCCAGAAATGGGGAAACAGCCTCGCGGTCAGGATTCCCAAGGCATTTGCCAACGACCTTGGCCTCGACCAAGATTCGAATATCGAACTTGCGCTCGAGAATGGCTGTCTGGTTCTGAAACCAACAGCGATGCCGAAATACGAACTCAAGAACCTCCTTTCACGAGTGACGAACGATAATTGTCACGGTGAGTACGATTTCGGCGGACCAACCGGAAGTGAACAGTGGTAGCCGAAAGCGAACCACCAGATCGCGGAGATCTCGTCTGGGTGTCCCTCAATCCTCAAGCGGGCCATGAGCAGGCCGGCAGGCGGCCAGCGCTGGTTGTCTCGCCCACGGAATACAACCTGCGGGTCGGCCTCGCTCTCATGTGCCCGATCACAAGCAAAGCGAAGGGTTATCCGTTTGAGGTGTCCCTACCGGACAATCTCAAGATCTCCGGCGTGGTGCTATCTGATCAGGTAAAGAGCCTCGACTGGCGAGCTCGCGAGACGCAAACCGCAGGCGTCGCACCTGAGTCAACGACTGCGGAGGTGATGGGCAAACTCAATGCACTGTTATCGTGAGCACAAATCGCCAACCGGCCCAACAGAATCGTCCGAGGCGGACCGCGACCCGCGCGAGCGCGGCCCGCGTCCGCTGAATTCGTATCGTTATGCCATGGGTACAATCAAGATATGGATAACCTCGACGAAAGCACGCAACAGGTGCTGGATCTTCCACTATTCCGGCGGTACGGGCTGTGCCCTGGGTCGCGATTGCGTGGTACATTGAATCGCCATGCAGTCACCGCCGCCTGAGCTTCCGTCTCTCGACTCACCATCCTGCTCCGCCGCGATCGCCCATCTCTATCGCGGCGAAATGAACCGCCTCACGGTTTGGCGCCAGCGCCTGGACGTGACCTCGAACTGGGCCATCGTCCTGGCCACCGGTCTCGCGACCTTCACCCTCGGCCACCCGGACGTGCCTCACTACACTCTGCTCCTCGGGCTCGCACTGTTCTCGTTTTCGCTTCTCATCGAGGGCCGGCGGTACCGCCACCTGCACCACAGCAAGTGGCGGGTCTACCTCCTGCGAGCTCGGGTTCTTCGCGGAACATCTCCACCCCACCGAGGACGGGAAGGCCATCCCCGACTGGCGCCGGTTGCTCGCCGCGGATCTTCGGCGCACCCACTTCCTGATCAGCGTGTTCACCGCGGTCCGGGTGCGGCTGCGGCGGAACTACCTCTTGCTGCTGCTCTTCATCACCGCGGTCTGGGTCATCAAGCTGATCATCCACCCGGCGCGGCCGCAGTCCATCGCCGACCTCTATTCGCGCCTCGCCATCGGCGGCTTCATTCCCCCGTGGTTCGTCGCCGCCACCGCGGTCGCGTTCGTCGTCACCGCCGTCGTTCTGTCGTTGACCTGCCCGTCCGCGGAGCAGATCGAGGACTGGAGCACCCACTACCGCAAGGTCGCTGCCCGCACCCGGGACTAGCCGCCGCTCTCACCGGCTGTCCGTCGGCGAGTCATCCCCATTTCGACGTCGGGAACGTGACCGTCCGGCCCACGCAACCGGTCGATCTCGCGAGCGTGTCAGTTGCATGAGTTCCCGCAGCCGCGAGACGCCGATGCCGGAAGTTGCGATGGGCTCACCGATTCGTACCGTCACCGGCCGCGGCCGGATGACGCCCTCGCCCGGCGGCAAAACCAGCCGCGGCCCCTCGAGCCCGACGGGGAGAATCGGCAGTCCCGATTTGAGGGCGACGAGAAACCCACCGCGGGCAAACGGCAGGAGCCGGCCGTCGGTGGTCCAGGTTTCTTCGGGAAAGACCAGCGGCGAGCCACCGCGCTCGACCTCGTCGAGGGTCTGTTTCAGGGTCGCTGCCGCGGTGCTGCGATCCTCCCGGTTCACCGGGATGAAACCGGCGCTCTTCATGGCCCAGCCGAGAAACGGGATCGCAAAGAGACTCTTCTTGGCGAGGAAACGCAGCTCGACCGAGGGCGGCAGCGCGGTCAGCAGCACGACGATGTCCAGACTCGACTCGTGGTTGGCCATGATGACGTAGCGTCGGTCGTCGTCGAGTGGTCGAGCCCTTCGACCGCGACCCGAACACCGACGATCCACAGGCACATTCGGCCCCACAGATGGGCGATCCGCGCGGCCGCATCGCTGCGACACGAGGCCGGCCACCGCCGCCGAGCTTCCCAGCACGGCGGTTGTCAGGCCGACGGCGATCTTGACGACCGAACGTCCGAAAGGGTCCGAGTTGTGCCACTGCGGTCGATTCTACCCGCATCGCTGATCGTCTCGTCCGCGGTTGGGAAACCGCCGCTGAGTTCCCGGTGAACCACCTCTTCGATTGCCGACCGACCCTGATCTGACGAACCATCGGCGTCCCCGTCGCCCTCTCACTCGGTTCGACAGAGGATGTGAGACCATAGACCCACCGTGAGCGAACAAACGCACCGGAGAGCGGACGCTCGGACTCCAGGCCAGCCGATGAGAGGGCTGCCGCGCGGCGGAATCCCGACCCGCTGATGGGGATTCGATGACCGCTCTGTTCGCCGATCTCCATGCCGCCTTCCACGAACCGGGCACCCGGATCTACCGAATCGTCCAGGGCGCGGTCTGGACGCTCATCGTCCTGTCCATCGCCCTTCTCGTCGTCGAGGCCCTGGTGCCCGAGGACAGTCCCGCCGCACCGTTCCTGCAGCAGCTCGACGCGCGATCCTGGTGCTCTTCGCCATCGAGATCGTCCTGCGGGTCGCATCGTTCCAGCCGCCGGCGCTCAAGGTCTTCAAACGCCCGCCCAGGGGACGCCTCCGCGCGCAGGTGATGGCCCGGGTGGGATTCATGCTGCGACCGATGACCCTGATCGACATTCTCGCGGTCCTCGCCCTGTTCCCGGGTCTGCGCGGCCTGCGCGTTCTTCGACTGCTCAGACTGCTGCGCACGTCGCGGGTCTTCCGCTACCGCAACCCCTTCGCCATCGTCCTCCAGACCTTCGAGGAGAACGGCCTGCTGTTCACCTTCGCCTTCAGCGTTCTGGGCATCACGACGGTTCTCGGCGGGGTCACCATCTATCTCGTCGAGGGTCGGGTCAACCCGGAGATCACGACCATGGGGGACGGCATCTGGTGGGCGCTGGTCACCGTGACCACGGTGGGCTTCGGCGACATCACGCCGGTGACGTCGCTCGGGCGGATCGTCGGCGGAGTGATGATGATCGCCGGGATGTTCACCCTCGCCCTCTTCGCCGGTATCGTGGGGTCGAGCCTCGTCAGGGGAATGCTGAGTATCCGAGAGGAGCAGTTTCGTATGAGCGACTACGTCAACCACGTGGTGGTGTGCGGCTACGATCAGAGCTCGCACCTGCTCCAGGAGGCGCTGGACCAGGCCATCAACCTGGCCGACACGAAAGTGGTCTTTTTCGAAGACCAGGAACGACCGCGCGATCTGCCGCCGGAGTTCTACTGGGTCCAGGGAGATCCGACCAAGGAGAGCGAGCTCGACAAGGTGCGGCTGACCCACGCCGCGGCGGTCATCGTCTCGGGCGCGCGCGACGTCCCGCCCCAGGTCGCGGACGCCGCCAGCATCCTCACCGTCTTCACCATCCGGTCCTACCTGAAGCGGAACCGCAAGATCGTCTCGGGTCGGCGACGCCCGTTGTACGTGGTGGCGGAGATCCTCGACTCGGAGAACGTCGACCACGCCCTGAGCGCCGGCGCCGACGAGGTGATCGAGACCCGCAGGATCGGTTTTGCCATGGTCGCCCACGCGGTCGCCTTCCACGGCACCGCGACCACCATGAGCCGGGTGCTGCTGTCGGGCGCCCACAGCGTCTACATCGGACGGATTCCCGGCGATCCGACGGGACCGGTCACGTTCGGTGACCTCCTGGTCGAGATGCAGCTGTCGAAGCACGGCGGCCTGGTCATCGGCGTCCGCACCCCGAAGGGGAAGGACGTGATCAATCCGCCCAAGAGCCTGGTGCTCGATCCCGGCTCTCTGCTGATCTACCTCGCGGAGGCCCCCCTGCTCGAGCCGCCGTCGTAGCGGCGCCCGAAACCGGCGGCCGGCACACTCACGGCGCAGACATCCCGACCGAGCGAATGGCAGCGAACACGCGCCGGACTACCGCTTGTTCTTGACCTGGAGCGCCTGCCGGATCATCTTGCCGAAACCGCGTTCCCGGGCCCGGATCTCGTGCCTTCTCGAGGCGTCCAGCCGCTGATCGAGGTGCTCGGCCTCACGTCAGCAGGCGGTGGTAGCTCGCCAGGCGCGCCTCGTCGAGGTCGACCCGCCTCGACCTCGGCGAGCACCGCGCACCCGGGTTCGGCCTCGTGCCGGCAGTCGCGGAAACGACAGCGCTCGGCCGCCTCTTCGATCTCGGGAAAGCCGGACGTCACCGATCCCGGATCGAGCCAGAGACCGAGCTCGCGGATCCCAGGGGTGTCGATGAGACAGCCCCCCGAGGGCAGCACCACCAGTTCGCGGTGGGTCGTGGTGTGGCGTCCCTTGGCGTCGCCTTCGCGGACGTGGGAAACCGCCAATCGCTCCTCACCGAGCAGCGCGTTGGTCAGCGTCGACTTGCCGACCCCCGACGGTCCGATGAGGACCGCGGTGGAGCCCGGCGGGAGGAATTCGGCAAGCTCGCCGACTCCATCGCCCGCGACCGCCGACAGCGGCACGACATCCGAGAACGGCGCACCCTCGCGAGCCTTGGCCACCGCCGCCTCGACGTCGTCGCACAGATCCGTCTTGGTCAGCACGACCACCGGCGTCGCGCCGGCGTCCCAGGCGAGGGCGACGGCACGCTCGATCCGGCGCGGGTTGGGACCGCGTTCGACGGACTCCACGATGAACACGACATCGACGTTGGCGGCCACGGCCTGTTCGTGATCGGCCGAGCCCGGCCGCCGGCGGGAGAGGGCCCCGGATCGGGGCAGGATGGCGCGGACCACCGCGGTATCGGCGGCGCGATCGAGCGCGACCCAATCGCCGACCGCCGGCGGCCCGACTTCTCCCGCAGGGTCGAGGGTGCCCGCCACCACGGCGGCGACGGTGCCTTCGGCGCTCTGAACGGTGACGGCGCCGCGATCCACCCGGATCGACCCGAGCGGGGATCGAGAGTGTCGTGCTGAAATCGGTGTTGAAGATCGATTCGAGACGGTCATTCCAACCGAAATCACTGAGTTTCACTGTCTTTCTCCTGTTGTTCCGGGCGCGACAATCCACGCCCACTTCCTCCTTGGACTGGGATTGGAACAATCGGGGCTGTGTCGGCGAGCCCATCGGCTCGCGTCGTGTCGCCCCTCAGGCGACAGATACGGCGGTCGAGGTCTTCATACGAGCGGAGATGGTAGCATGCCGACCCGCATGCCCACTTCCCCGACACCACCGGGTTAGGGGCGCTCCAAATCGGAATCCCGCGGTGCCAGTTGTGGCGCTGATCTCCAGATCGGCGTTGTCCCGGGAATCGGCGCCGTTACGCCCACCTGGAGGTGGGCGCTACAATGCGGGCTTCGAGGACATCCTGATCCGGACGATTGTGATCGGACACGGAGCGGATGCGGACGCGGACGCGGGAGCGGGAGCGGGAGCGGGAGCGGTGAAAGGGGTAACACATGGCAACAGACGAGCAGAAGGTGATCTTTTCCATGGTCCAGGTCTCCAAGACCCACGGCCAGAAAACCGTGCTTCGCGACATCTCGCTCGGCTTTTTCTACGGCGCGAAGATCGGCGTCCTCGGACTCAACGGCGCCGGGAAGTCGACCCTGCTCAGGATCATGGCCGGGACCGAGGAGTCGTCCAACGGCGAGGTCGTGCGGGCGCCCGGCTACACCGTCGGGATGCTCGAGCAGGAACCCGAGCTCGAGGCCGGCAAGACCGTGCTCGAGATCGTCTCAGGAGGGCGCCGTCGAGGCCACGGCCCTGCTCGCCGAGTACGACGCGCTCGCCGATCGCTTCTCCGAACCCATGGACGACGACGAGATGCAGAAGGTCCTCGATCGCCAGGCCGAGGTCCAGGACAAGATCGAGGCCATGGGCGCCTGGGAGCTCGACTCGCGGCTCGAGCTCGCCATGGACGCGCTGCGCTGCCCGCCGCCCGACACCGTGGTCGATGTCCTCTCCGGTGGCGAGCGCCGCCGGGTCGCGCTCTGCCGGTTGCTGATCCAACAGCCCGACATCCTCCTCCTCGACGAGCCCACCAACCACCTCGACGCGCTCTCGGTGGGTTGGCTCGAGCGCCACCTCAAGGACTACCAGGGCACCGTCATCGCGGTGACCCACGACCGCTACTTCCTCGACAACGTCGCCGGCTGGATCCTCGAGCTCGACCGCGGCCACGGGATCCCGTGGAAGGGCAACTACTCGTCGTGGCTCGAGCAGAAGGAAGAGCGGCTCCGGCAGCAGGAACGCAGCGAGGGCAAGAGACAGAAGACCCTCGAGCGCGAGCTCGAGTGGATCCGGATGGCGCCGCGCGCCCGCCACGCCAAGGGCAAGGCGCGGGTCAGCGCCTACCAGGAGCTGCTGTCGCAGGAGCCGGAGACCCTGGCGCGCGATCTCGAGATCTTCATCCCGCACGGCCCGCGGCTCGGCGACGTGGTCATCGAGGCCGAGGGGCTCGTCCAAGGGCCACGGCGACCGGCTGCTCTTCGACGATCTGAGCTTCTCGATCCCACCCGGCGCCATCGTCGGGATCATCGGCGGCAACGGCGCCGGCAAGACCACCCTCTTCGAGCTCATCACCGGCGGCCAGGAGCCCGACGCCGGCAACGCTTCGTCTCGGCGAGACCGTCAAGCTCGGCTATGTCGACCAGAGCCGCTCGACCCTCGACCCCGAGAAGACGGTCTGGGAGGTCATCTCCGACGGCTCGGAATCGGTCTGGCTCGGCCGGGTCGAGGTCAACTCACGCGCCTATGTCGGCCGCTTCAACTTCACCGGTTCGGATCAGCAGAAACCGGTCAAACAGCTCTCGGGCGGCGAGCGCAACCGCGTCCACCTGGCGCAGATGCTCAAGGAGGGCGCCAACGTCCTCATGCTCGACGAGCCGACCAACGATCTCGATGTCAACACCCTGCGCGCCCTCGAGGAGGCGATCCTCGCCTTCGCCGGGACGGTGCTGGTGATCTCGCACGACCGTTGGTTCCTCGACCGGGTGGCGACCCACATGCTCGCCTTCGAGGGCGACTCCCACGTCGAGTGGTTCCCCGGCCCCTACTCGGACTACCGCGCCGACCGCAAGCAACGGTCTCGGCGACGAGGCCGACCGGCCGCACCGGGTGACCTACCGGCCGTTGACAAGGTCGTAGAAAACCAACCGCTTCGGGTTTCCCGGAACCCATCCTCGCGGGCGGGCTTGCCAGGACGTAGTTTCGAACGAAGCCTTGACGCCCGCACCACGATCGCGCTGAACCGGGGGGAGGGGGGAACCCACGACCGCCGGGCGCCGGGCGACCTACGGACCGTTGTAGGTAAGCTCATAGGTGCGCGACATGTTGCAGTTCATCCCCTGCTGCGACACCGTGGAGTGGAGTTCACCGGTGATCCGCTCGCTATCGTTGATCTCCATGGTGAATTCGATGACCATCGGAATCCCGTCTTGGGAGCCTCCAACGGAGCCTTTGTAGCTGCAATCGTCCTGCAGGTGCACCTCGATGTCGGCCTCGCCGTCGGACATTCCGGAACCGATGAACCTGGCGCAGTTGTCGTAGACCTTGATCGTCCCCCGTGAATTGCTGGCCGCAAGCGGCACCGTCATATTCATCGCGCCGGTGCAGATCATCGACCCGGTGTGGTTGACCACGCTCCAGCGGCCTTCCTTCGGACAGAGACACTCCTGTTCGAAACGGGCGAAGACGAAGAAACAGGTCGCCGTTTCGCCGTCCTCGATTCGGAAGGTCGCGCGTCCGTTCTGCGGATCCCCGGTGCTCGGATTCGCGCTGTCCCCGTCATCGCACCTGATTTCCAGCAAGTGGTAACCGGCAGCCAACACCGCTGGATCGATTTGGGTGAGGGTCGTGACGTGGTTCCCCGGCACCAATCCCACGGCCGTCAAGTTCCGCTGCTCTCCGCCCACGTGGTTCAGCTCACCTTCCGGTTGCCCCGTGAAACGAAAGGTGCCGCCGCCGATCTCGGGCTCGAACACGAGCCGCACCACTGCAGACCCGCTCCCGTCAGCGCCGGTCGGCGAAGCCGCGTCCTCGGCAGCCGGCGCGGACCCCGGCTTCGCGCCGAAAAGGACGAAGACCGCGACGCAAATGAGCACGGAGATTCCGCTCCCGCGCTTCGGACCACGATTCAAGGCACTCGAGTCAAGACATCTCATTTTGAACAACCTTTCCAATTCGCCTGTATATATGTCTATTGGCACGGTCCTCGGTGTCGATGACCACGAGTCATGCACGCCGGCAGCAGCTTCGACCGCGCTGCCACATCACCTCATATTGGTTGTGACTGTCTTCCATCATATAGTAGTTCCTGGTCGCAATATCAATTAAATCACATCGCCGACAAGGAAGTTCCCGAACTTCCCGGTCCGGGATTGCAGCTGTCGCGTCCGACGCCCTTCACTCCCGGCTCGTGAGCTCGTCTTCCAACGCCCGCGCTTCATCGTCCCGGCCGGCGACTCGGAGGATCGCCGCGAGCTTGGTGATTCCCTTTCGAGTGGCCTCGTGCTCGTCGCCGAAGACTCGCCGTCGGACATCGACGCGTTCGCGAAGAAAGACCTCGGCCTCGTCGGTTCGGCCCAACTCGACGATGGCGGTTGCCAGCAGATCCGCCGCCAAGGGCGTCAGGTAGTCGGCGTCGCCGCGGACCCGGCGGTTCGTCTCGAAGGCCTCCCGCAGGGCGGACTCCGCCTCCTCCCACCTGCCGAGCGCGGTAAGGGAAAAGCCGAGGTTGTAGACGCTGAGCAGGGTGTCGGGGTGCTCGTCGCCCAGGGTGCGACGGCGGATTTCGACAACCTGCCGATTGAGCGACTCCGCCTCTTCCAGGCGGCCCATGTCGTGGGCGTTCTTGGCGAGGTTGCTGAGCGTCCGGACCGTCTGGGGATGGTCGTCACCGAACAGGCTGCGCTGACGTTGCAGGATCGAGCGGTAGATCGCCTCCGCCTTCTCCAACCTGCCCCACCGGCGGTAGGCGGTGGCCAGGTTGTTCTCGCCGATCAAGGTGTCCGGGTGATCCTCACCGAGGACGCGGCGCATGGCTTCGACCTGCTCGCTCGCGATGGCGGCGGCTTCCTCGTAACGCCCCTGCCGGGAGACCACCGTCGCCACGTTGCCGAGTGTCTTGAGGTAGACCGGGTGGTCGACCCCGTAGCGATCTCGCCGAATCGCCAGGGTCCGCCGGTAAAGCGGCTCGGCTGCAGCCTCCTTTCCCTGCATGAGCAACGCAGCCGCCAGATCCGAGATCGAGTTTGCGGTCAAGGGGTGGTCGTCGCCGAACACCCGCTCCTTGACCGCGACAATCTCCCGGTGGAGGGTCTCCGCCTCGGCGTATCGCCCCTGAAGACGAAACAGCACTGCCAGTTCCCCGCGCGCCGCGAGGGTCAGGAGGTGATCGTCGCCGAAGAGGGCTCGCCGACCATCGACAACGCGCCGGAAGACAGCTTCGGCCTCGTCGTACGATCCGCGCTCGCGCAGCACGACCCCGACCTCGAGCGCCGCCGCCAGGGTCAAGGGTTGATCGGCGCCCAGGGTCACCTCGCAGCGTTCGAGAACCCGCCGCAGGGCCGTCTCTCCCTCCTCGACCTCGCCGCGCAGGAAGAGCGCCCGACCGACCTCGATCTCGGAGGCCAGGGTTTCCCGGTGCCCGTCGCCGAGCCCGTCCCGCCGAAGTTGCAGCGCGGCGGAGAGATGATCGTGAGCCTTGGTCGTATTTGCCCAGGGCGAGATAGGTCGAACCGAGGGTGTGGAGTACCGCGGCGCGATCGAGGGGACGATCGGCGAACTCGAGGTCGAGACTCCAGGCCGCCTCGTCGAGGACATCGACCACCTGCACCTCGACACCCCGGGCGGTCGGCGCCGCGCTGCTCAGCATGTTCGTCAGGAAGGCGTTCACGGCTTCGGTCTGCGTCTTCGCGTTCTCGGCTGCCCTCTGGGATCGTCGGGCGTGGAGAAAACCGATGGTCGAACTCACCGCGGCGATCACGAGGACGGCTGCGGTGGTCGCGGCAACCCATCTACGGCGACGGCGGCGCGGCCGGTCATCGATCCAACGCAGTTTCTCGGCCACAGCCTCGACCGTGGGACGGCTGCCCGGCCCCAACGATTTCATGTTCTCGATGAGACTCGTGAAATCGCTGTCCAGGCCTTCCACAGGATTGGTGTCACCCCACAGGACTTTTGCCTGCAACCGCTCGCGGCCGATGTCCCTGTCGTAGGGCGGCCTGGTCGAGAAGATCTCTTGCAGGACCAGACCGAAGGAGTAGACATCGCTGGCTGCGGTCAGGATCCGGCCCCTCGCCTGTTCGGGGCTCATGTACAGGGGCGTGCCCACGGCGTGGCCGAGTTCGGTGACCGTTGTCTCGTCGATCGCTTCACCCAGGTCTGCGGCATCGAAGGTGTGCGAGCCGCTCGCTTCGATCTCGGCATCGTCACTCGGCAGTGACCGAGCCAGCCCGAAATCGAGGACCTTCACCACGCCATCCGAGCCGACCATGATGTTGTCGGGCTTGAGGTCGCGGTGGACGACGCTCATGGAGTGGGCCGCCCTCAGGGCCTCGGCGACCTGCAGCGCGACGCTCATCTTCTCAGCCGGTGACAGACCCCTTTCGAGCGCGGCGCTGAGGGTCTCGCCGTGGACGAGCTCGAGAACGATGAAGTCGCCGTCGTCATCCTCGATGAACTCGTAGATTCGGCAGATGTTGGGGTGCTCGAGTTGGGAAAGGAGCCGGGCCTCGCGGAAAAACCGCGCCTTGGCCTTGTCGCCCTGTCGCATGGAGGTCCGGATCGCCTTGACCGCCACCTGCCGGCCGAGAACCTCGTCGAGACCGAGATAGACTTCCCCCATTCCGCCTTCGCCGAGCTTGTCGGTGATCCGGATGCTGCGGACGCTGGTGCCGACCAGAGTCATGAGACTCGGGGATCTCGCCGACCCGGCAAGGCTTCGTCAGTCACTCGACGACGTGCGCCGGTCTTCCGCCGTTCGTCGTTCGTCGCTCCGGCGGTCCTCGGACCGGATCGGCGGTCCTTTTCTTTCGGCCAGTCCGGGTCGGTCTTCACCCGTCGATCGGAACCCTTGCGCCGGTCGGTCCCGCTGCGTCGGTCGGTCCCGGATCGCCTCTCGTCCATGGCCGCCTCCTTTGGAACACTGCTTCGAGATTACCTTGAACAGGGTCGACTCACAAGTCACCGCTGTCCAGACCGAGGGCTTCTTCGAGGCGCGCCACCCGTTCCTCGAGCTCGGCAACTCGTTCGCTGAGACCGGAAACCGGGGGCGGCGGCGGCCGAGGGGACGAAGACGGCCGTCTCGATATCGGGCTCGCCGCCGACCAGGTGAGTCCAGCGGGCCTCCTTCTGACCGGGTTGCCGAGCGAGGTGGACCACGAGAGGTTCGTCACCTTCCGCCAAGCCGACCAAGGTGTTCTCGACATCGGCGCTGGAGCCGAACGGGTGCATCCGCTCGGTCCGCGCCCGGAGTTCGCCCGGGGTCTGCGGGCCGCGGAGCATGAGCACGGTCATCAACGCCATGGCGGCCGGCGACAGCCCCCATTTTCGATCCAGGGTGTGGCTCCACTTCTGGGTTCTGGCGCCATCTTCCGGCCAGACAAAGACCTCAGTTCTGAGTCGCGCCAGCACCGAGTCGACCTCGGACGCGGTCAGCTGCATCACCGGCTCCCGGTTGCTCTTCTGGTTGCACGCCGAGGTCAGCGCGTTGAGCGTCAACGGGTAGGCGTCGGGGGTGGTGCGTTCCTTCTCGAGCAGACAGCCGAGCACTCGGATCTCGATGGGATCGAGTTCGCGGGGCAGACGCATGGGGGCCTCCTGTGTGGCTCATTGTAGGCGCGACCGGAGCAACGGTCACGGAATGTAGCGCCCTTGTAACGCCCATCTCCAGATGGGCGTCGGTGGCGTTGAGAAGTGCCATGACGCCGATCTGGAGATCGGCGCTACAAAACGCGGCGACTCCGGACGCGGGTATATATAGCGGACTCGGCCGTGGAGGTGATCCCGCGTACATCCGTCACCCGGGCGACATCGCTACGCTTGGATAGCGGATCGGAGGTGAGGGGTGGGCGGTATGCGAACTTCGAAGATTGCGTGGTTGGCCGCCTTCGCTGTCTTGGTTTCGGCGACGGCCGGAGCTCGCGACTGGCACGTGGCGCCCGGTGGGGTGGATGGCTCCGCCGGCACGATAGCCGAGCCCCTGGCCACGATCGCCCACGCCGTCGACCGCGCATCGGCCGGCGACTCCATCCTCCTCGAGCGCGGCGGAACCTACTTCGCGAGCGATCTGAACGCGGGATCGAGCCTCGGTGTCTCCGCCTACGGCAACGGCCCGCGACCGATCCTCACCGGCAGCGTCCGGGTCGACCTTCCCGGCGTCTGGGGTTCGAATCCGTCGGTCCGAACAGGCACGGTTTCCGAGCGGGTGGTCGCTTGTTATGTCAACGGCCGCTTTGTCCGGCTCGCGCGCTGGCCCAATGTCGAATCGGGTTTTCTCCGCAACGACGCCGACAACCAACCCGATGAGATCGTCGACGCCGAGCTCTCGACTCGCCCGGGCGTGGCGTCCGGACGCTGGACCGGGGCGCAGGTGCGGTGGCGGCGGTGGAGCTGGTGGTGGGAGACGCGACCGATCACCCAGCACGGCCCCGTCGACACCCTGGCGCTCGGCCCGGAGGGGAAATTTTACGACCCCTTCTCCGATCCGGGTTCGGGCTACTTCATCGACAACGATCTCGACGAGCTCGACGCCCCCGGCGAGTGGTTTTGGCAGTCGGGCACGCTCTATCTCTATCCGCCGAGCTGGGCCGACCCGGCGACCATGAAGATCGATGTCGTCACCACCACGAGCACCGACGTTCCTCGTCGACCACGACAACGAACCGATCGGCGTCACGACCTCCGGCACGTCGTTCGAGGAACATCCACTTCTCGCGCTACTACGGCACCGCCCTCGCGATCAACCGGCCCGCCACGGTCGACAGACTGCACCTTCTCCGAGACTCGAGAGCAACGCCGTCCGCTTCACCTGGGACTCGCAGCCGTTCGCGATCCGCCGTTCGGTCTTTCGCGATGTCCGCAACATCGCCATCAGCGGCTGGGCCGACCTCGCCGACCACCGGGTTCGCTCATCGAGCGCAATCTCTTCCTCCGGATCGGCGTCGAGCCCGGCTACGGCGGCTGGGGATCGTGGCACGCCGCCGGGATCATCATCGGCAGGCCAACGCCGCGGTCGTCCGTCTCAACCGCTTTGTCGACACCGGATACGCCGGGATCATTCTCGGCAGCGACGGCCAGACCGTCGAGAACAACGTCTTTGTCCGCACCATGGGGACCCTCAACGACGGCGCCGCCGTCTACACCAACTGCAACGCCTCGATCATCCGCGGCAACATCATCCTCGACACCATCGGCAACCTCGAGTACTCCCACCCCTGGTGGCCCATGGGGCACGGGATCTGGCCCGAGTTCCTGTCCGACTTCCACGACACCGTCATCACCGACAACACCCTCTACGGCAACAACGGCCACGGCATCTTCCTGCCCAACAACTTCGACTGCACCATCAGCGGCAATGTCATCGTCGACAGCCGGCGCGCGGCGCTCGGGCTCTATGTCGACGCCGACCCGGTCCAGAACCACATGATTACCGGCAATACGCTGGTCTCGACCGAACCGACCCGCCGCATCGACCGGCCGGAGAACCTCTCCCACTGGTGGCTCCCGCCCTACCAAGAGCCCGATCCGGTGGCGCTCGAGTACGACGCCGCCGGCGACTACGGCAGCATGAGCTCAACCACCTTCGTCGCCCCGACCACGGTCGGCGGGGTGATCCGGAAGAAGCCCGACGACACCCTCTTCAACGACCCTCGGCCGAGTGGACCGCCGACGCGCCTGGGCGTCGGCGACCGGGAGCCTGATCAACCGCGCCAACGCGATCCTGCTCTTCAACGACACCGAGGAGGCGGCGGTGATGGCGGTACCGGCCGGCAGCTGGACGCGCCCGGACGGGTCGGCGGTGGGATCCACCATCACGCTGCAGCCGTTCGCGCAGCGCGTGCTGGTCACCGCAGCCGCGGCGCCTCCGTCACCGCCGTATCACGCGGCATCCGGAATCGACTGGCGGGCGGACACCCCGGTTGACGAGCTATCTCGGTGACGACAGCTCGATCTTCAGCGATGGTTTCGAGTCCGGGGACACCGGGGCCTGGAGCAACTGAGCCCCAGGCGTTCAGTGATAGAGATTCTTACCGGTGACAACCGACCTCAGCCCGGTCAGATTTCCACGGACGCGGAATCTCGGGCGACGGGGTCAGGCTTTCCGTCCGGGTTCGACCGCGGGTGCCGCGCGCCAAGTTCATCAGATGATCAGGCACACTCCGCCGAGCTCCTCCAACCGGTACGGAAAGTGATCTCCGGGCGATCCGATGAACCGTCGGGTCGGGTGTCGATCTCCGCTCCACGGGCCCGCCGTGCGAGAATCGTTCTCAGTGCAGGATTCGATGTGCAGGTGAGCGTCCCCCTGTGGTCTGCTGGTGCTGCTGATCGTCCTCGCCGCCTGGGCGGTGCTGACCGTCTGCTGTCCGAGCGTGCGCTGGTTCCTGCGCCGCCGGGTCAACCGGGTGCTGGAGGAGGTGGGCCAGCACCTGAACATCAAGATCGAGCCGTTCCGCCTCACCAAGCGCGAGGTCCTGATCGACCGGCTGCTCTACGACCCGCAGGTGATGGAGGCGGCGGAGGCGCACGCGCGCGAGCACGAGATGCCACGCGAGGTGGTGATGGCAACGGTCGGGCCGCTACGCCCGCGAGATCGTGCCGCGCGTTCAACGCCTACTTCTACTTCCGCGTCGGCACTGGCTGGCGCGCCGTCTCGCTCGCCTGCTCTACCGGGTGCGGTTGGGATTCGTCGACGAGGCGGGCCTGGCGAGTCGAGCCGAAGTCCACGGTGGTGTTCGTGATGAACCACCGCTCCAACATGGACTACGTACTGGTCGCGTATCTCGCGGCCTCGACGCGGACGGCGCTGTCCTACGCGGTCGGCGAGTGGGCGCGGGTGTGGCCGCTGCAGACGCTCATCCGCTCCATGGGGGCCTACTTCGTGCGCCGGCGCTCGCGCGACCCGCTCTACCGTCGGGTGCTCGCGCGCTACGTCCAGATGGCCACCGCCGCGGGCGTCACCCAGGCGATGTTCCCCGAGGGGGGGCTGACCCGCGACGGCCGCCTGCGCGACCCGCGAGTAGGGCTGCTCGACTACATGCTGCGGGCCTTCGACCCGGAGGGCGAGCGCGACCTCGTGTTCGTCCCGGTCGGAGTCAACTACGACCGCGTCCTCGAGGATCGCAGCCTACTGCTCGTCTGGACGAGACGAGCGGCGCGTCCGTCGATCCTCGGTCCCTGACGACCACGGCGCGGTTCGCGGTGCGCAACCTCTTCCAGATGGTCCTGGGTAGGTGGCACCGTTTCGGCTACGCCTGCGTCAGCTTCGGCAGTCCGGTGTCCGTGCGCGAGTACTGCCGCCGGCGAGTCGGCTCCGACCGAGCGCGCTCGGGAGGAAGCACCGGTCGGGCCGTCGCGAGCTCGCGACCGAGCTGATGGCGTCGCTCGCCCACGTCATCCCGGTGGTGCCGGTGTCGATGGTCGCCACCGTCTGGCGGAGGCCTCGCGCCCGCTGTCCGAGCTCGAGCTCAAGGCCGAGGCGCAGCGACTCATGGCCGATGCTCGAACGCGCCGGGGTGCGGATCTACATCCCGCGGCAGGACCGCGAGTACGCGATCGAGGTCGGCCTGCGGATGCTGCTCCTGCGCCACATCGTGGAGGAGAGCGACGGCCTGATACAGCGCTGGTCCCCGACCGAGCGGCCCCTCCTCGACTACTACGCCAACTCCATCGCCCACTACCTCCAGGGCACGATCTCATCGGCCGTCGATCCGCCCGGTGTGAGGAACGGGTCACCTCGTCCGTGACTTCGTCACGGGATGTCGTGGCAGTCGATCCGCCAGGCGCCGAGGTCGAGATCCTTCTTGAGCCATGAGTAGCCCAGGGCGTTGAAGTAGGGACAGAAGACGAGTTCGTCGCCGTTGTACTCGACCCCGAAGACCGCCTTGCCGGCGTCGATGAACGGCTGGAGCAGATCGCACTCGGAGTACTCGTAGCACTGCTCGTTGAGGGCCCAGTCAAAGCCGCCGACGAGATCCGGAACCTGGTCGAGGTCGTTTTTCAACCCGACCGACAGCCCCCGTTGGTGCGCCTCGGATGCGAGCCACCGGTTGAAAACCAGCTGATCGGCCGCCTGCAACGGGAACCCGGAGTCATTCTGGTAAGCGTCCACGTTGTCCGGCTCAACGCCAGTGCAGCCCTTGCTCTCGGCGAGATCGAGTCGGGCCTCGAGGATCGGCCCGAGAATGTCGAGCCTGCGGATATCGACCCAGCGCTCCCCCGGCCAGCCGTCCAACGGGTTACCGAGCACCCCGGGAGGGTAGAAACCGGCGTCCGGCCGCCAGTCCTCCCAGCTTCCGGCGGACAAATAGCAGATCACCGCCCGCCCTGCGGCAATGAGATCTCGAGATGGTCGCTGCCGGGACATCGAAGAGGTCGATGTCGTACATCTCGACATCGATAGAGGTGTCGATGGCGCCGGAATTGCCACTGCCAGCTGGTGCCCGGTGGTGGGTGCCACCGGCCGTCCTCGACCGCGCTCCACCCGGAGGTGTCGGCGGTCTCGAAGTCGTCGACAAAAAGGGACAGGCGCGTCCCTGCAACCGTCCACTGCTGATTCACGCAATCGAAACAGGTGCTGCCGGTGAATTCCACCGAGAACACTCCATCCCACGAGTCATCGCCGGCGAACTGGCCCTGCAGGTTGTAGATCACGTCGCAGGCGCCTGGAAAAGTCGCGGTGTTGTCGAAGGACCCCGAAGGGCAGCTCGTCACCGTTCCGAGGAGAGGAGCTTCGGGTTGGGTCGATCTCGCGGTGATGCTGCTGCCACCGATGCTGAATCTGAACTCGGTGACGTCCAGGTCGACGGCCCCCGTGGCGCAAGAGTAGGAAATGGCCGGAGCCGGGGAGTAGACCCCGTTTGGTTCGCAAGCCGGCGCGACCACCGGTCCCATGCCGAGCATCGCCACGCCACCCAACCAGCAGATCCACAGGCGTGAGTGTGCGCTTCCCATCTGTTTCTCCCTTGAGACATCAATCCATGGTCCGAAAAACCGCAAGGCAACCAGGAACGGTATCCTGGACGACGCTTGCGTGGGTCTCGATGCCGATACGAAACCCGGTGAATCCCGAGTGTCAACACAGGCGTTCGCGAACGATCCGGCGAACGCGCTCGAGCAGCTCGACGTCGCGGTGCAGCAGGTATGCGATGTCGACGCCGGTGAGCATGGTGCTGAGCTCGAGGGCTACTCGCTCCGGATCGGAGGTCGAGGCGAGCTGTTTTTCATCGATCGCATAACGGGCGTTGTAGGCCAGAAGACCCACCCACTCATTCTGACCCGCCGCGACCCGATCCCGGAGCGGCCCGTCGCCGGCGCCAACCTCGGCGGCAACCGACGCGAAGAAACATCCCTCGGGCCACCGGCGGCGCGCAACGTAATCGAGAAAGCCCTCGCACAACGCGAGCAACTGTTCGCGGCCTCGCTTGCTCTCGAGGGCCGGTTCGATGACCTCGGCGACGAAGATCGCGCGCGCCGCATCGATGGTGGCGAGCTGCAGCGCTTGCTTTGATCCGAACAAACCGAAGACGCCGCTCTTGCTCATCCCGGTTGCGGCGGCCAGACGGGCGAGCGAAAGCCGGTCGATCCCATCGACCGAAGCCAGACGAACTGCTGCCGCCAGGATCTTTGCCCTGGACTGCTCGCCATCGATTCGGATGCGTATCTTGCTCATTTCCACTTGACATCCTAGCACGCACGAGCGTACTCTCTTTTAAGCCGCACGAACGTACGTGCTATCTCCAAGGGAGGACCCATTGAACAAGCCACGATCCGCCTTGATCGCTCGCCAGCACGAAATGAGAACCGCGTACGGACGCAATCCGTCGGACGCGATCACCGTCAAACGGGTGCGAACCGTGCAAACGGCATCGACCGATCCCGTCCACGGATCAGTAATCCCGGACGGTTTCGCGAACAACGTCTGGAATTACGGCATCGATGCCAAGGTCGGCGGCCTCGATGATCTCCCCAACCCGGGTCACGTGCTCTGTGCCGCGCTCGCCGCGTGCATGGACAGCACGATTCGCATGCTCGCCGAGCGCCTCGGCGTCATCTTCGAGGAACTCGAGGTCGAAATCGCCGGTGATGTCGATGTTCGTGGGTGCCTGGCGATGGAAACCTCGGTTCGCCCCGGTTTCCGCGAGCTCAGCTGCAACGTCAGCTGCCGACCCGCGACCGGCACCGACCCGAAAACCCTCGCCACGATCTTCGACCATGCCGAGCGTCTCTGCGTCACGCTGGATACCCTACGCCACGGCGTGTCCTATCGTGGTGTCAACCAACAGATTACGCAACCAATTCTGTCGATTTCGAGCGCTTCATAACGCAGAACATTTAACCAAGGAGTAGTGTTTTGTTATACCCAATGTCATTGATGGTCCTGCTCACATTTTTAGTCGGCGTTATCGCCATGATGACGAGATTCATGAACCTGAGAAGCGGCCAAGTGAGAATCGGCTACTTCAAGCTCATGCAAGGACAGGATGCTCCAGACGAGAGTCACTGTGACAACTCGATGTTTCAACAACATGTTCGAGGTCCCAGTGCTCTTCTATGTCGCCGTCGTCCTTTTCGTCAGTTCGGGCGTAGAGAGTCTCTCTGCGCTGGTCCTCGCGTGGCTTTTTGTCGGGTTTCGATTTCTCCAGGCTTTCATTCACCTGACTCGCAATCGTTTGCTCCCAAGAATGTTGTCATTTTGGATGTCATTTATATGTGCTTTTCTGTTGTGGATCAATCTCATCTTCCTGAGCAGATAGACAGGGCTTACATTTGGAGAAATGACTGGTATTGCCGCCAGACAATCGAAACCCCTTCCTCGAGGCCGACGAAAACCGTGGAGAGGTCGAGGGAGCAGGTCTTGACAGACTCCGATTGAGAACTTACTGTATATATCGTATATGTACAGTAATGCACCATCCCTGCTACTCCACCTCGTTCCCGGCGACCCGGAGCCGGTTCGCGAACAGATCGCGCGCCAGCTCCGCGGCCGCATCGTCCGCGGCGAGCTCGCGGCGGGTACCGCGCTTCCCGGCCACCGGGCCCTGGCGCGGCAACACCGCGTGGCGCCGTCGACGGTCGAATCCGCCTTTGAGCTTCTCATCGCGGAGGGCTTGCTCACCGGCAGCGCCTCGGGGGAAGTCGAAATCGCGGCGCTCGGCCCCGAGCACCGCAGCAATTTGGTGGAACGGCTCCAGCTCGACGAGTTGGTGGCGCAGGAGCTCGGACGCCGCGAGCTCGAGATGGCCCGCGATGTCCAGCGCCGGCTCCTGCCGCCGTCCGAGCTCGACGGTCCCGGCTGGGAGGTGGCCGCGCGGTGCCTTCCGGCGCGGATCGTGGCCGGCGACTTCTACGATGTGCTTCGGCGCGCCGACGGCAGCGTCGATGTGGTGGTTGCCGATGTCGCGGGCAAGGGATTCGCGGCCAGCCTCATCATGGCCTCGGTCAAGGCGATGCTCCCGTTTGTCACGGCCGAGGACGGCGTCGCCGCGTCGTTGACCGCTCTCAACCGGCGGCTGGTTCCCGAGCTCGGTCGCGGCGAGTTCGTCGCCCTCACCCTGGCGCGATACCACCCGGGCGAGCGGGTAGTCGAGTTGGCGAACGCCGGAGCGCCGGACCCCTATCTCCTAAGACCCGGCGGGCCACCGCAACCGCTGTCCGTGCCCGGCCCGCGGCTGCCGCTCGGGATCCGCCCGGAGGTCGCCTACGCGTCCCGCACGGCGGCGATCGGCGAGAACGAGCGGCTCCTGTTGATCACCGATGGTCTTCCCGAGGCGCGCGATGCCGGCGGTGAACCCCTAGGGTACCAGGCCCTGGAGTCGATGCTCTCGGAGGAACCGCCAACCGGGCCCCCGTCGTCGTGGCTGACCGGGCTCTTCGAGCGGGTCCAGCTACGGACCGGCAGGCTGCCTGAAGATGACTGGACCGCGGCGATGTTGGTGCCGAACCCGCCGGAGGTGGAGCCGTGATACTCAACCTGTCGGATCTTTCAGACGAACCCCTGCACGCCCAGATGTCGCGCCAGATCCGAGCAAAGATCCTCACCGAAGATCTTTCGAACGGCGAGGCGCTGCCATCGATCCGCCGTCTGGCCAAGGAACAGCGGGTCAGCGTCATCACCGTGCAGCGGGCGTACGACGACCTGGAGCGCGAAGGTCTCCTCCAGTCCCGCCGTGGCAAGGGTTTCTGGGTTGCGCCCATGGCCGAGGAAAGGAAACTGAACATGGCCGAGGAGCGATTTGCGGACGCGTTGGGGCGACTTGTGGCGCATGCCGCCGCCGAGGGCCTGAGCAATACCGAAATGCGGCGCATCCTGGACGAGCTTCTGCGAAAGGGACGAAACGATGACTGATGATCGACGGGAGAACTCCCCTGCCGCGACCCTGAGCGGGCTGACAAAGAGGTTCCCTGGTTTCCAGCTGGGCCCGTTGGATCTGGTCCTGGATCCCGGCACCGTCCTCGCTCTGGTGGGACCCAACGGCGCCGGGAAAACGACGACCCTCAACTGCATGGCCGGTCTGGTGGTGCCCGATGAGGGCGGCACCGAGGTCTTCGGCGCCCCGGTCCACCCGGCTCGAACCGAGTACCGGCGCGACGTCGGCTATGTCGGTGAGGAAAACGGCTTCTTCCAGGGCTGGACCGCCGCCCGCAACTTGAAATTCCTCGCCGAACTGCTCCCCGGGTGGTCGAACGATCGTGCGAGCCGATACGTCGAGCGGTTTGCGCTTCCCCTGGACAAACCGGTGAACAAGCTGTCGCGGGGCAACAAGACCAAGCTCGCGTTGGTGGCGGCCATGGCCCACGGGCCGCGCCTGCTTCTGCTCGACGAACCCACCGCCGGTCTCGATCCGGTGGTCCGGGCGGAGGTCCTCGACGTATTGTGGGAGATCACCGAAGACGGAGAGCACGCGGTGCTCTACTCCACCCACGTCCTCGCCGATATCAGCCGTCTCGCGGACGAGCTGGCCTTTCTGCGCGATGGTCGATTGGTGCTCCGCACCGGACGCGATGAGCTGAGCGAGAGCTGGCGGCGGGTCTCATTCCGGCTCCGAACCAGGACCTCGAACTCGCCGGCGTCGTCGAACACCGACGCGTTCGCGCCGAGCACCAGATCATCACCCGGGAGGCCGAGGCCACCCTCGAACAACTCGCGGCGCTGGGCGCCGAGGCGGTCGAGGTTGCCCGGATGAGCGTCGACGAGATTGCGGTCCAAATCCTCAAGGAGGGTCACCATGTGGCACGCGCTGAAAGCTGAGCTCGCCTACTTCCGACCGTGGCTTCTCGGCGGCCTGGGAATCGCCGCCGGTGTTGTGTTGCTCCTCGCCGTGTTGATGCGTATCTCCGACGACGCAGACGGTCCGCCGACGTTTGTGGTGGCGATCTTTCCGATCATCGCCGGGATGGTGGTCTCGTTCATCGCCGGGAGTTATCGGATTGAAGAACGGCGGGCCCGCCTGCTGCTGTCAGGCCCGGTCACCCCAGGCCAACTCGCCTGGGTGACCGTTCTCCTGCCCGTGTGCTTCGTCGGTTTGAGCGCACTGGCGGTACTCCCCATGACCGGTCTGGCCGCTCTCGTGGCCGGCAACCTCGAACCCGCGAACCTGGGCATCGCCGGCGGATTCGCGGTGCAGTTCTGGGCCTATGCACAGTTGGGACCGCTGGCGCAGGAATCGTGCGCCGCCCGCCGTCAGCTTCGCGGCCGGCTCGGCATCCTCGGTTGGTCGGTGTTCGTCGGTGTCATTCTCGCGCTCACAGGGACCCAGTTCTTCCTTCATGCACTGGCGGGACACCTGGTTCAGGTGGCGGCGGTTCTCACGGCAATGGGGGTCGCCGCAGCACTCTACCGGGGGCGCACCAACTTTACGCGATGAGAGGCGCTGTCACTGGAGCCCGCATCGCGTCCAATTGAACACGAAAATCGACCGATGTGCGGTTTCGGCACTCCGGATCGTGGTTATGGGTGGAGGACACCACACCATGAAACGATCCACCCACCTCGACCTCGCCACTTTCGTTGTCTTCGCCCTTGTCGCGCTGCCGGCCGCGGCCGTCACCCGGCAGGTCTGCAGCAGCGGTTGCGCCTACACCACGATCCAGGCCGCCGTGAACGCCGCGAACGCCGGCGACACCATCACGGTGCTCGACGCGCTCCACACCGAGGGCGGCATCGTCGTCGGGACGGACCTGACCATCAAGGGCGATCAGCTGAATCCGCCGGTGATCCAGGCGGCCTCGGCGCCAGGGATCGCCGTGGACCGGGTGCTCGAGATCCAGCCCAACGCCGATGTCGCGCTCGAGGATCTCGTCATCCGCCACGGTCGGCCGACGGCCGGCGGTGGCGGCGGGATCCTCAACGCCGGCGATCTGCGGCTGATTCGGACCGAGGTCGTGTCCAATGACGCCAATGGCGGCCACGGCGGCGGGATCTTCAGCACGGGGCCGTTGCGTCTCGAGGACAGTCTTGTTTCCGGCAACGCCGCCGACGCGTTGGGCGGCGGGGTCTCCTGCGAGGGGCTCTGCACCATCAACATGCTCCGCAGCACTCTCGACGGCAACGTGGTTCGCACCACGGCGGGCAACGAAGGCGGCGGGGGTCTCCACAACCTGGGCTCTGCTCTGCTCGAGGACAGTCTCGTCACCGGCAATGTTGCGGTGGGGAGCAATTTAGATGAAGGCGGGGGCATCTACTCCCCAGGCGGGTCACTGGTCCTCGTGGATACCGATGCGACCGGCAACCAGGCGGGCAGCGGAGGAGGCATCAGCTCCGGTGGTCTACTCACAGTCATCCGCGGGTCGGTGTCGGACAACAGCGCCACCAGCATCAACGGGGGCGGCGGCGGTCTGATGGTCGACGGGTTGTCGGCGATCCTGGAGTCCACGACCATCACCGGCAACAGCTCCAATGGAAGCTGCGCAGGAGTCTTGACCAGGAGCCCCAACCTGACCATTCGACGGACCGCGATCGCGGACAACGTCGCTTCTGCAAGGGCAGGCGGCATCGGGGTCTGGAGTGGTCTGACGATTTTGGAGGACAGTCTGATCGCAGACAACACTGCCGAATCGGGTGGCGGAATCTCCGTGCAGCCAGAAGCCTCACTTCGAACTCGCAACTCAACCGTCTCCGGCAACACCGCCGAGACCCAGGGCGGCGGGCTCCGGGTGTCGTACCTGGGCATCCTATCGCTGTCCAACGTCACCGTCACCGGCAACACCGCCGATCCGAACGGGCTGACCGATACCGCCGGCGGCGGTCTGTATGTGCAGGTCATTCCCGACTATCAAGGCATCGTCGACGTCCGCAACTCGATCATCGCCGGCAATTTCGACCCCGGGCCGCCGCCCTACTTCACCGCCCCCGACTGTGCCGGACCCATCACCGTCGATGGCTGGCTGTCGCTGGGAACTGACGGACTGATCCTCCAGGATCCCGCGTGCTGGATCTCGGGCGCAACGCCCGATATCGGCGGAAACCAGGGGCTGCTGCCGTTGGCCGATAATGGCGGCCCGACCCTGACCCACGCCCTCGACATCGGCAGCCCCAACATCGACACCGGCGATCCGTACGGCTGCAAAAACGAAGTTGAAGCCTGGCTGACCCACGATCAACGTGGCGGGTCCCGATTCAATGTCTGCGACCGGGGGGCGTACGAGGACCAGGCGGCGTTGCCGATCTTTTCCGACGACTTCGAGACCGGCGGGACGTGGTTGTGGGCCGTGACAGCGGACTAATCCGACACCGCGGTCAGGGCATCGCGGGCCTGGACCGCCAGCGGATGCCCGGGTGCGAGCGACGACCGGCACCGGTTGGCGGCGTCCTCGAGCTCTGCGCGACCCGCTTCGGTGTCGCCGCTCGCGGCGAGGGCTTGGCCGAGGCGGATCTGGGTGAGCAGCGCCTGCTGGTCCTCGTCTCCCCCGAGCTTCCGCTGTGCCTCGAGCGTTGAACGCAGGAGGGCGAGCCCGCCGTCAACATCGCCGAGGGCGCACCGGGCGGCGCCGATCACCGAGTCGGCGGCGAGCACGAAGAGGTGCCCGGCGCCGAGCCTCAACGCCATTCTCTCCCGGGTCGGGCCGAGGATCTCGAGCGCCTGCTGCGGCGCACCGGCCTCGAGCCGGATCTCGGCGCGGTTCACCGCGAGGATATAGGTCAGCGGGTGGTCCGGGCCCACGGCCGCCTCGGCCCTCACGGCCACGTCGTCCATGATTCGCGTGGACTCGGCGGTGTCGCCGAGCTCTTTGAGACTCACGGCGAGGTTGCCTTCGGTCTGCAGCGTCACCGGGTGATCCGGACCGAAGATGAGCCGCGCGCGTTCCACGAGGTGGCGTTCGTCCTCGGCCGCGCCCCGAACGTCGCCGAGCTCCTTGGCGGAGACGGCGGCGTTGAACCGGGCAGCGAACGCGTACTGGTGGTCGACGCCGAGCCACTCCTCGGCGACCTCGGCAACCTCGGTCAGTCGAGCCAGCGCCTCCTCGCGGCGGTTGAGCGCGTTCAGGGCCGTCGCCAGGTGATTCCAGGCGAGCAACGTGTTGCCGTTGCGCATCCCGCGGGTTGCCTCGAGCTCCTCGGTGAGCGGTTCCAGCAGAGTCACGGCCTCAGCGTAACGCCCCTGCTTGACCCACACCCCGCCGAGGTTGACTTCCAACGACTGCCGCGCCACATCGCCGTACCATTGGGTGCCCTGACGCATCGATCTGGCCTCCTCGAGCAGCGTCTCGGCGCGCTCGAGATCGTTGGCTTCGATGGCCGCCACAGCCTGGTTGAGACGCAGCCAGGCCTGGACCGGATGGTCGTCGGGGATGGCCTTCGCCTGCGCCGCAGCCTCGGCGAACAGGCTCTGCGCCTCCTCCTCCTGCCCGATCCTGCGCAGGGTGTCTGCGAGCTGAACCCTGGCGTGCACCGTCCTCGGGTGGTCGCGACCGTAGGCCTCGCCGAGCTCGGTCACCGACTGCCTGAGCAGAGGTTCGGACTGGTCGAAGCGCTCGAGGGCGGCATAGGTTCCGCCGAGGAGCTGGAGGATCCTCGCCCGCGCGGACGAGCCCTCCGGAAGCGTCGACTGCACCCGCCGGGCGGCGCTCTCGAGGACCTCGGTGACAAGCACGTTGCGGCCGCCCTGGGCGAGCCGCGGAGCGCCGAGGATTTCGCCGAGAAACGTGCTCACCTCCTCCGCGTCCCGGCGGGCGATCTCGGCGGCAGTTGCCTGGTCGCGGGCACGAACGAAACCGACGGTCGCGGCAATGGTACCGAGCAGGAGGCTGCCGATGACGGCGGCCGCCGCCAGACGACGACGTCGCCTCAGCGGCGCGTGGGAAATCCAGCGCAGCCGGTCGGCAATCTCGGCGGCGGACGGCCGGCGCTCCGGATCGGGGTCCAGCATCCCTTCGAGCAACCGCCGCAACGCTCGACCGCCCGAAACGTGGGGCGGCGCCGATCGATCGGCTTCTCGGCGGCGGTGCAGCTCCCGAAGGCTCTCGATGTCCGGTGCTTCGAAGGGGTAGCGCCCGCCCGCTGCGAGCCGGAACAGAAGGACTCCGAGCGACCACACATCGGCCCCGGGTGCGAGGGGGGCGCCCTCGAGGCGCTCCGGTGCGGCGGAGAGCGGCGATCCGTAGGACAGGCTCCCGTGCTCGACCGACGCCAAATCGACCCCGGCTCCAAAATCCATCAGCACGGCGGGTCCGTCAGGCTCGACGACGACGTTGGCGGCCTTGACATCGCCGTGGACGAGGCCCGCTGCGTGGACCGCGGTCAGCGCCCGCGCCAGGTCGCGGCCGACCTCGATCATCCGCGCCGGTGCGAACCGCTCTTCGGTCTCGAGCTCCTGTTCGAGGGTGAGGCCGTCAAGCAGATCGGCCCACAGACCGACCCGCCCGTCGTGGATGTCGGCGCCGTGGACACCGAGGATGTTGGGGTGGCGGACCTTGGCGAGCCGCCGCGCCTCGCTGATGAACTCGCGCGCCGACGCCCGGCTGTCGGCGTCGTCGCGGCGCAGCTTGAGCGCGACTTCGCGCTGCAACACCGGATCGAAGGCACGCCAGACCTCGCCGAAGCTGCCGGCAGCGACCGACTCGACGAGCCGGAGGTGGCCCCAGGTTTCTCCTGCCGCGGCGAGCTCGGCCCCCGTTCCGGCGTCGCCGGCGCCGGGATGCGAGAACCTCTCCGCGAGCATCGCGAGGCGCTCGAGGTTGGCGATCTCGTCGGCCAAGTCGGGGTGGTCGCGGCGGACCGCGTCCCAGTCCAGCTCCCGGCCGTCGGCCACCTTGGCGGCGAGGTCGAGCAGGCGATCATCGGTCATCGCGGCATCCTTTCGGCGAGCTCCGCAAGGGCGCGCGACACCCGCATGCGGGCCGTGTTGGCCGACGCGAGCTCGAGCTCGGCAGCGATCTCGGGGAAGGTCATCCCGAACTCCACCCGCAACACCACTGCATCGCGCAGGGCCGGGCTGAGCTCGGCCAGCGCCCGTTCATAGGCCGCCACCACCGTCGGGTCCCGCAATGGCCCCGCAATCTCGGTGATCTCGCCGGTGCCGTCCCCCAGCGGCGTGTGCCCGGGGCGCCGATCGTTCCTGCGCAACTCGTCGCGAATCGCGTTGAGCAGCACCTGCCGCATGTAGGAGAGCAGCGAGCCGGTCTCGCCGGGCTCGAGGTGGTCGAGGCGGTCGAGGGTCCGCATCACCGTCGTCTGGACCAGGTCGTCGGTATCCGCCGGACCGCGCACGGCGTCCGGCATCCGGCCGCGCGCCCAACGTCGGAGAAGCGGCACGCACCGCTCGAGCAGCGCGGCGCGCGCGGCGTCATCGCCGTCATGGAGACGGCGCATGAGCGTCGCGGTCGATACCAGCGGCGGCGCGGCCGAGTCACCGATCGTCATGATTAATGAGGCTCCATCTCAATATAAGCGGACCGGCTTCGACTTTATTCGGAAAATCTCGTTCGTTTCTTGTGCGGTTTACGGATCCCCTGTCGTGTACAGAGGTAAGGAGGGCCAACATGTTCACCCATGTCAGCATCCGGCGAACCGTCCTCGCCGCAGTACCCCCGCCCGATCACGACACTGGTGAAGGCGGTTCCGTCAATTGCGGTGCGAGCCGAAAACGAGAAAACCACCGACTGAAACCGAACCACAAGCCCCGGGTCGCTACCAACGCTGGATTCCTCCTGGTCTGCCTGATGCTGATAGCCGGCAACGCCGCCGCACAGAGCTGGACCCCACTGGTTTCGGGAACGTTCGACGACCTCAACTTCGTCTACAGCGGCTCGTTCTCGGACTGTTGGGTGGTCGGCGACGGCGGCTTCGTTGCAAGCAGCGGGGACTGCACGACCTTCACCCCCGTCCAAGTGAACGCCGGGGCGGCTGATCTCACCTCTTTGACCAGAGGATCGTCGGCGGACATCTGGGTCGGCGGGGAGTTGGGTGTGGTCCGGCGGCGAGTCGCGGGTGACTGGGAGCCCCGCGACATCCCCGGAGCCGTCATTTCCGGCGAGCGGTTCCACCTCTTTTCGAAGTCGAGCGGCGCGGCCTGGGCGGTGGGCGACCAGGGGTCCGTCTACCGCAACCCGACGGGCGCCTCCGACGGCTGGGAACTCAGCACCTCGGCCGGCGTGCCGCTCTTCGGCGGCAGCGGTTTCATCAGCTCGACGGCCACGGTGGTCGGCGCCGACGGTCTGATCCTCGAGACCACCGACGGCGGCACGATCTGGACACCTCTGGCGAGCGGGACCACCTTCGACCTTTTTACCTTCGTTCCGGGCCCCGCGGGAAGCCAATTGGTCGTCGGTGACCGGGGGACGATCCTCAAGAGCACCGACGGCGGGGTGACGTGGCAGCGCAAACCGACCAACACCACCGCCGGGATCCGCGCGCTCTCGACCAGCGGCCAGAACTCCGACTACATGCTCGCCGTCGGCGACGGTGGTGTCATCCTGCGTTCGGTCGACGGCGGCGAGAGTTGGTGCTTTCTCCACGCGACCATGGATCACCTGCGCGGTGTCGAGATGATCACCAACTCCACCGCCCTCCTGGTCGGCGAGAACGGGGTGATGCTGCGCACCGACGACGGCGGCGGCGCGTGTCAGGCGTCTCCACTCGATTTCATCTTTGCCGACGGGTTCGAAAGCGGCGACCTGACGCGGTGGGCTACCTCGTCCCCGTAGCCGACGCCGAGCAAGGCCGCCGATGGACAGCGCTTCGACTCCGTTATGCCGTTCGCACGCAGTTGCGGCCGGCGGCCTTGGCGGCGTAGAGGGCACGGTCTGCGGACGCGATGAGTTCTTCGACCGTCCGGCCGTGGCCGGGGCACTCCGCGAGCCCCTGGCTGATGGTCACCGAGAACTCGTTGCCGGCGTGTTCGAAGCGGTGTCCGGCAACCTTGAGTCTGAGCTCCTCGGCGAGCTTCTCCGCTTCACCGAGGGGGGTCTGGGGAAAGGCAATGATCGCTTCGTCGCCGCCGTAGAGCCCGGCAACATCGCCGGAACGCAATACCGAGCGGAACATGACGCCCATTTCACCGCACGACCATGCGGCCGGCGAGGTGCCCGTAGGTGTCGTTGACCCGTTTGAGTCCGTCGAGATCGGTCATCGCCAGGGTCAACACCCTCGCCCGGGCGAGCTCAGGGCGGACGCGGCGCAGGAACGAGTCCATGGTCAGCAAACCGGTGAGCTGGTCGTGGTGTATCAGCCGGTGGACATCACGGTAGAACGCCCCCTCGGCCTCGTCGCGGACCACGAACTTGAAGAGCACGCTGCCGATCTGCAGCCGGTCGCCGTTCACGAGGGTGGAGTGCGGGACCGCCGCGTGGTTGACGAAGGTGCCGTTGGAGGACTCGAGGTCGGCGACCTCATAGAAGTCGTTCGCGCCGATCTGCAGACGGATGATCCGGGCATGGCGACGGGAGATCAGAGGTTCCGGGATCGTGACATCGGCGGTCTCGGAACGGCCGATGACGGTTTCCTCACGGGTCAGCTCGACGACCCGACCGATCTCCCATCCGGCGAGCACGATCAGGCAGGCTGTGGCTCCCAGCCCGGTGGCTGCAGCCGGACGAAGATCGCCCCGGATCGTGGCTGTGGTGTCGTTCCTGTTTTTCTTCACCGGTTTCGTTCCACGCGCTATCTTACACCGCGCGGACCGCACTGCTGACACCGAGGATGGGCGACAAAACCGATGGGCGTAGACTCGTGTCTTCCAGCGGATGATTGCCGCACGGTGGATGGTTGAGCTGAGATACCATCGGCCGGGGAGTTTGAGTGTCACCGATTGAGACGACGAAGGGCGGATCCGAAGGTCTCGGGCAGGAAAGTCTGTCCCAGATCGCCACCCGTCTGCGAGAGGTGCGGCGCCGATGCGCCGGCGATCCGGGGATGGTGAACCGGCGCAACAAGGCGGTCGAAGCCCTCGATGCCATCCTCGCCGACCTCGAGCAAGCGCTGGAATCCTCCTCCGATTCAATTTTAGCCGGGGACCTCGACTTTCGTTTGGCGTTGGTCGAGGAACTCTTCGAGGCCAGCGGCTCGCACGGCCTCGGCCGGGTCGTTGCCAACATCCGGAACACCCTTAGGTCGACAACCGAAAACTCGACCCGGGAAAAGGAACCGCCACCGCCGCGCAGATTCCAACCTTCGCCCGCCTCCGCTGTCCGCCAACCCAGGCCGAGGCCGGGGCAGCGCGACCGTCGCGTACCGGAGGCGGCGCCGGCCCGCAAGGGTTTTTTCGGACGGCTGATCCTGACGATTCTCATGGGAACCGCAATCGCCCTCGCCTCGGTTGCGTACTTCCAGTCCGCCGATCCCGAACCTCCTCTCCTGGAACCGACCGACCGCGAGGTGATCAATGAGCCTGTGGCGGTCCCCACGCCGGTCCCATCCGCCCCGACAGCGGTCCCGCCGCGATCTCAGGTGGAGGACGACTTCGATTCCGACGAGGAGGAGATGGTGCAGTTCACCCTCGAGATCCGTCTCGCAGAATCGACGTTGAACGACGGGGATGTTTCCGAGTCGTTGCGCCATTTCGCCGCCGCAGCCGCCATCGACCGACACCATCGACGCCTCAAGGGAATGGGCAGATCACTGATTGCCGCCCTGCTGCGGGAAGCCGATCTGGCCTATGACAGCGGCGATTTCGAGGCGGCGGGGAAGAAGGTCCAGAGCGCGCGCGGAATCGCGAGAGGTCTTCGACTCGACGACTCGGCCATCGACCACACCGCCAAGAAACTCGCCGCCATGACTCGTTTCGAGGACATCACGCCGAATGATGCCGAGGCGCTCCGAGACGCCATCGGGCGTCCGGTGCGGCTGACGCTGAAAACTCGTGACGTGATCGTCGGCCACCTCCTCGAAATCAACGACGGCATCCTCCTGCTCGATGTCTACTCCGGGGTCAAGGGCGGAGAGGTCGAGTTTTCGACCTCGATCCTCGCGTCGACGATCAGGGAAATCCGAGTCTACGATGCGCAGGACCCTGCGGAGATCATGGTCGGAGATTGAATGCAGATGACGGGCAGGCCCGCCATCGTCGCAGATTTCAGTCGCCCGTACCGGCGTCGCGCAGCTGCTGCACCGGTGCCCGCGTCCTTGATGGCGACGGGCTGACGGGTGCGCACCGTCTGCTCGATGGCCGCCGCGATACGAGAGTGGTCCCACGCCGAGTTCACCTTCAGCACGTTCGACAGCAGAGCGACGATGTACCGTTTCTGATCGGGCCCGCGGACCGCCGGCGACTCGATGATCGCCACCGAGTTCATGAGGTTCTCGACGTTGCCGCTGTACTTGCGCGCAGGTGAATCCCTCTTCGGGCGTGCACTTGTAGAACGAACCACTCTTGAAGTAGACGGCGGCCTCGGCGAGCTCCGGCGCGTAGACATAGCGGTACCGCTTCTTGGTCATGTAAAGGTACCGCTTCATCTCGAGGCTCGACCAGGCGTCGACCATCCGCCCCTGTTCGATTCGGAGCAGGATCCGGGCGAGCTCCAGCGGCGTGGCGTAGGAGCTCGTGCCGGGCACCTTGGCCTGTCCCGCCTTGGTGAACATGGTGCCCTGACGAAACCCGTCGAGATCGATCCCGGCGGCGGCCAGCGGATCGTTGATGACCGCGAGCGACAGCTCGGTGAGCCGGCTCTTCGGCGTGTCCTTGAAGAACGCGTGCTCCTGCTCGACGGTGGGCGGGTACTCGGACCCGAAGTGGCGCAGGAGCATGGCTTCCTTCCACACCGTGGATCCCGCCGAGTTGGCCGACGCCGAGATCATGTGGTCGATCCACTCGGCGAGGTTGAACCGCTCGCCGACGGCGATGGTGGAAAACCGGTTGCGACCGGTCTCGGGGTCGAAGTGAGGGGTGGTGTGCGGGTCTCCGACCGCCCAGTCCTCGGCCACCACGACCCTCTCCTTGAGCACCATCGCCCGCACGGCGGGATCCGGGAAAGCGCGCCGCAGGCTGTCGAAAAAACCGATCATCACGCCGAGCTTGCCGACGCTGCCCGGGAGCTGCGAGCGATCCTCCCGAACCGCCGCCCAGACGACGCTGGGCCGGATCGGTGATGTCGACCACCGTCACCGCGTAGGACGGGTCGCGGCGGACGAGAATGGTGTCGAGGGCGTTTTGGAGGGCCGGGTCGCGGTTGTCGTCGGTCAGATCCACGTCTCCGGCTGCGGCCAGATTGAGCTCGATGTCGTCGACCCCCAACAGGGCCCCGGGAGGCAGCTTGAAACCACCTGTCTGTGCCTGGGCGTTGCGATAGCCCTCGAGCCGCCGGATGCCGGTCTCGTCCTCCCCATCGAGGGGGTACGGGACGGATCCGACCGCCGGCAGCAGAAGCGGCGAGGAAGGCGGCGATCAGCAGCGGACGCCGCGGTTGGAAATGGGTCGTGTTCTCGACTGCAGGGTTCCACATTTCACCTCGCGTCGGCTTCCATCGGAATGTCGCGCACCGGGATCATCCCGTCGAGGGGAACCGACTCGACCGTCGCCGCCGGTCGCGGCGACAGCACCGCCAGCGCACGGTCCGCCCGCACGCTGCCACGCTCGACGAGCGGCCTGATCTGGAAGAGCTGCAGCCTGCCGTCGACGAAACCGAACTCGATGTCCCACGGCAGCGCCCGGCCGTCGGCCCCGGTCTCGGGTTCGAGCCGGACGGCCACCTCGGCGGCGAGCCCGCGCAGCGCACGCCTGTTCGCCGGCGGTGAGCACTGCGCCGGCCGCTGCCGGGACCCACTCCACACCGCCGGTTTCGCGCAGTCGTCGCCGGTAGGGCGCCTTGGCCTCGCCCACCATCAGCACGCCGCCTCCCGGCTCGAGCACCACCGTCTCCGCCGCGTCGCCGTCGACCGCGCCGCCGACCCCCCACGAGGTGGCGACGGTGAGACCGGGCCGGCGGCGCACCAGATCGGTGGTCACGAGCACGCCGGACTTGTCGGCCGGGACGCTCTTCATGAGCAGCACCGAGGTGTAGACCTCCTCCGGTCGGTTCAGGATCGGCGCCCGCCAGGCCACCGCCCGCTCGCGGTAGGGTGAGGCCCAGACCCGAGCGATGGCGCGGCGCAGGGCGGCCGGGTCGACGACGTTGGCGATGGTCTCGTTGAGGCCGGCGCCGGTGAAACCCGGCAGGTCCTCGACGTTGGTGTCCGAGCGCACGAAGACGCCGTAGCTTCCCGGCGCGCCGAAGACCGACGCCATGAGAACCTCGAGCTCGGCGGCGAACTCGGGCTCGCAGCTCGATCGCGGTCACCAAGTCGTAGACGGACGCGATCTCGGCCGCCAACTCGGCGTCGCTCGATTTCGCCGTTCCGGTGCCGGGCGTAGGCGCGATCGAGCCTCGCCTTGGGTGAGCCGTCGCCGGCGGCGACATGATCGGCGAAGACCCCGAACGGAAGCGCAATGGCCTGTTCGACGCGGCCCGGGAACAGACTGGCGAGCTCGCCGAGGTTGGCGGCCTTGGGTCCGACGACGGTGCCCGCCATCCCGCTGCGCAGCTCGGCCAGCGTGATCGGGCGGTCGACGGCGAGATCGGGAGCCGGTGCGTCGAGCTTCGCGGTGGGCGCCGGTTTGGCGGCGCCGGTCGGCGCCACGAGCTCGAGAACGGGGGCCGGCAGATCGGCCGTCTCCTCGAGCACCACCGAGCCGTCGCTGCCGACGCCGAGCACGACCTCGCGGCCGTCGTGCGGCGCAAGCACCGAAGCGAGCACGGGGGAGACGACAACATTGGGGATCCCGAGATTCCGGGCCAGCAGTTGAACGTGGGACAACAGATTGCCCTCGGCCAGAGTCAGGATACCGGCCACCGGGGTCAGATCCGACACCGTTCGCGCGAGGACTACGATCTCCTTCGGATCGAGCACGAGATCAGCTCCATCATCATCGTCGTCGACGACGCGGAGTCGGCCGGTGGCGATCCCTGGGTTGAGACCGAGAACGCCGCTGTACCGTGTGCCGAAGAGCCGGTGCGCGACGCCGTCGAGACGGTCGGCGTCGCCCGCCAGCGAGGTGGTTGCCGTGGCCAGCGGCAACATGGGCGAGCCGCGGAGGATGTCGTCCACCAACCGGAGCGCCTCGGGCTCGAGGGCGCCGTAAGCGACCAGGGCCTCGGCAAAGGTGAAGCGCACCGTTGCCATGCACCAGTTTGGAACCCGGCGCAGCCCCTGGATGGCGTCGCCGTACTCCGCCGGGGAGACCCCGCTCGCGGAGGCGACGGCACCGAGCTGATCGGCGACGGCGGCGCGTTCGCGCGGCGACAGCAGCCCGCAACCGTAGACCCCGACGAGCAGCTGCTCGGAGAGCCGCAGGAGATCGCCGCGCGACAGCATCTCGCGATCGAGGACAGCGAACGACGCCTTCACGAGCTGACGTTCCACGGCGATGGACAGATCCAACCGGGCCAGGTTTCGGGCGCCGTCCGAGCTGCCTTCCACGGCTTCGCGCAGGAGCAGAAGGGCGCGAGCGAGGCGGCCGCAGGCTTCGAGCTCGGAAACCTCGGCAAGATCGGTCAACAGCGCCTCGATTTGCGGCCACGCCGGGTCGCGGCGCATCTCGGTCCGCGCCGGTACCAGCCAGTCATCACCGTCGCCGTAGAGATTCTCGAGTTCCGTCAGCAGCGTTTCAGCCGCGGCCAACACGGTCGGATCGGCGTTGCGCCGGCGGGCGGCGGCGATCCATTCCGAGGTTCGATCAATGTCGCCGGGACCCGGGTTGGTGTGGATCGAGATCCGCTGCCGTTCGAAGCTCGGGTCGGCCTCCGCGATCTCCTGGGAGAGCCGACGGATGGACCCGGTTCGATCGAAACCGGCGCCGTGCGGCAGCACTCGCACCGATTCGCGTGCGAGCAGGAAGTTGGCCGCCACCCATTCGGGCTGCCCGAGCATCCGCATCAGGAACTCGCGGCCTGCATGTTCTTCGTCCTCGACCTGGATGTGGCCGCGATAGAACCTCGCCCGGCGCAGAACCCAGCCGTCGTCGACCTCGACGAGATAACGCTCGATGAGGACCTCGCGCAGACGCCGGTTGCGCCGGCTTCCATCCCACAATTCCTCATACGGCGTCGCCGTGAGGATCGTGCCCACCGGCCACCCGAGCTCGGCCAGACGCTGCCGCTGCTCCGAGTACTCGGCGTATTGGTGGCCGCCACCATGCTCGCGGCAGGCGTAGGGCTGGGGCGCCAGCACGGCGCCATCCTCGCAGTACCATCGCAGCCGCGAGTAGGGGCCCCGCTCGTTGGCCTCCATGGCCGCGACAAGGCGCCGGCCTTCGGCGACTACGGCGGGTTCGGGCGGCGTCAGCGCCGGAGCGGCGGCGATCGCCGATCCGGCTGCGGCGCACAGGCAGAACGCCATCGCAGCCGAAACGCGGACCCGGAGCGGTGATTTCGATGTCATCATGACCAGGATTATAGGTTGGTTTTCAAGCTGAATGAGTCAGAATCTCGTCAAACAACGCCGGAAACGGTCAGTGGAGCACATACGTTGGATCCGAACTCAATGTAGAATCCGCGCGCTCGCGACCCCGGGTCGGACCCATGGAGGCACGACATGAAGTTCGTGGTTGTGGTTGTGACGCTGGCGGTCATGCTTGCCGGTCGGCAGATGGGCGCGGCCGAGGAGCCGCCCTCGCTGCCGTCGCCGGTGCCCGGACGATGCGTGGCAATCGTTGTACGTATCGGGTGACGCGAAGCTCCAGACCGCCCTGGAACTGGCGTTGAACGCGAAACCGGAGTGGAAGAGCCTCATCAAAAAGAAGAAGATGGCGGTCGGCGTCGTCGATCTCCGCGATATCGACGACCCCCGGTTCGCCCGGGTCAACGGCTCGGTGATGATGTACGCCGCGAGCCTGCCCAAGATCGCGATTCTCCTCGCCGTCTACCAGTCGTTCGAAGACGGCAGCGTCGAGGAGACCGACGAGATCCATGCCGACCTCGCAGTGATGATCCGGAATTCCAGCAACGAGGCGGCGACCCGGATGATCGACCTCGTCGGGTTCGACAAGATCGAGGAGGTCCTGACCGACCCGCGGTACGAGTTCTACGACCCGGAGCACGGCGGCGGAATCTGGGTGGGCAAGCGCTACGCCAAGACCGGCAAGCGGGTCGGCGACCCCATCGCCAACATCTCCCACGCCGCCACCGTGACCCAGGCCTGCCGGTTCTACTACATGCTCGTCACGGGTCGGATCATCAACCCGGAACGGTCGCGGCAGATGCTCGAGGATCTCTCCGATCCCGGTCTCCACCACAAGTTCGTCGGCGTGCTCGAGCAGCGCGCGCCAAAGGCGAGGCTGTTCCGCAAATCGGGAAGCTGGCGGAACTGGCACTCGGACTCGATCCTCGTCTGGGGACCGGGCTGGCGACGGTATATCCTGGTCGGCATGGTGGAAAGCGCAAACGGTGAGACGATCATGCGACAGCTGGTGCCCGTGGTCGAGGAGCTCCTGAATCCGCCGATGGCGGTTCTGCCGTCGCCGACCGTGGCCGCGGCAGTGGAACCGGCGATGAATTGATCAGATCTTCCATGATCCGACGGAGCTGGTTGCAGCCGACCGACGATTTCGACGAAGCGCAGCGCGACCGGGGTCTGCGTCTCCTGCTCTTCGACGGGATGTCCACCCAGGTCATGGGCGCCCTGACCGGCGGCGCGCTGCTGGTCGCCTTCGCGCTCATGCTCGGCGCGTCGAATACGGTGATCGGGCTCATCGCCGCGGTCGCCCCGCTCAGCCAGTTGCTCCAGATCCCGGCGATCTGGATCGTCGAGAAGCTCCGCCGCCGCAAGGCGCTGGTGGTCGTGACTCTCGTCGCCTCGCGCACCGCCTGGTTCGCGGTCGCGGCGATCCCCTGGCTCGTTCCGCAGCAGCACCGGGTGACGGCGCTGTTGGCGAGCCTGGCCATGACCTTCGGATTCGCGTCGATCTCGAACTCGGCGTTCAACTCCTGGAAGCGGGATCTCGTGCCCGACGAGAACATGGGGATCTTCCTCGCCAAGCGTCTGTCGCTCGCGACCGCGGCTGGCGCGGCGGTGACCCTGGCGGCCGGATTCAGCATCGACTGGGGGAGCAGGCACCTCGGCGACCCGATGGTGATCTACACCCTCTTGTTTCTCATGGGTGGGTTCTTCGGGTTGATCGGAGTCGGTTTCCTCAGCCGGATACCCGAGCCGAGGATGGATCTCCCCGACGGCCGCGGCATTCTCGCGACGCTCGCGGAACCGCTCCGCGACGAGAACTTCCGTCAGCTCCTGTGGTTTCTCGCCAGCTGGAACTTCGCCGTCAACATGGCGGCGCCCTTCTTCACCGTTTACATGCTCTCTCGTCTCGGGCTCTCGGTCGGTTGGGTCCTCGCGCTGTCGGTGGTGAGCCAGATCGCCAACGTGTCGTTCTATCCGATCTGGGGGCGACTGGCCGACCGCTTCAGCAACCGCTCGGTGCTCGGTCTGGCGGGAACCCTGTTCATCATCTGCATCGCGATGTGGCCCTTCACCACCCTTCCCGGACGCTATGTCCTCACGTTGCCGCTGTTACTCGCGATTCATATTTTCGCCGGAATCTCCACCGCCGGGGTGAACCTCTGCGCGGGCGGTATCGCACTGAAGATGGCGCCGCGCGGCAAGGCGACGGCGTTTCTCGCCACCAATGCGCTGATCAGCGGCGCCGCCGCGACCCTGGCGCCGGCCATCGGCGGCGTTTTGGCGGATCGATTCGCCAACGAGCACTTGACCATGGAGTTGCGCTGGACCTCGTCGGAGTCGTTGCGCATGATGCTGACCGCCATCGATTTCGAGGGTCTCGATTTTCTCTTCGTGATCGCGGTGCTGTTCGGCATCTACGCCCTCCACCGACTCATCGCGGTGCAGGAGCGGGGCCAGGCGGACGAATCGCTGGCGGTCAACGAGGTCTATCTCGAGGTTCGCAAGGCGATCCGCCATGTCGGCAACGTCGCCGGCCTCAGGCGGATGACCACCTTCCCCTTCGCGCTGATCCGCCCGAAACCGCGGCGCGACGGTGACGAGAACGGCGACGATCCGGTGGCGATGGACTGACGCGCCGGCATCCGGCAACGCGTCGGATGGCCCCGTTTCTCTTGACGGCGCCATCCCCGGCATCTACTGTCGCAACCAGGCCGGGCCATGCCCCCGGCCGGATGAGGAGGCGTTCGATGCACCATCTCGCTCCGCCGAAACCGCCGTCTGACGACAAACGATGGAAGATGGTGACCGCCACCATGCGGCGCCACGGTCATCGTCCGGACGCGCTGATCGAGACCCTGCACACCGTCCAGGAGACCTTCGGCCATCTCGATCCGGAGGCGCTCCACTTTGTCGCGTCGAGCCTCTGCGTGCCGCTGAGCCGGATCTACGGCGCCGCCACCTTCTATCATTTCTTTTCCCTCGAACCGCCCGGGGACCACACCTGCATCCTGTGCACCGGAACCGCCTGCTATATCAAGGGGGTTCCGGGCATCGTCGATGCCATTCGAACCGAGTTCGGACTCGAACTCGAGCAGACGGCTGACGACAAATCCCTGTCCCTGCGCAGTGCGCGCTGCCTGGGCGCCTGCGGCCAGGCGCCCGTCGCGGTGATCGACGACGAGATGGTCGGAACCTTGAACCCCGAGACGGCCGTCAGCCGGATCCGAGAGGTGATGAGTCATGGCGACAATTGAAGAGCTCGAGGACATCGTCGAGGCCGAGCAACGGCGCACGGCGTCGTTCGGCCATCGACTGATGGTGTGCACCGCTTCGGGTTGCCCGAACGGCCTGCGGGTGCGCGATTCCCTGGTTCGGGCCGTCGAGGCGGCCGGGCGCCGGGACGAGATCGAGGTGATCGGCGTCGGCTGCCTGGGTCTGTGCGCCAAGGGGACATTGGTGGCGGCGCAGCCCGAAGACGTTCTCTACGGAGCGGTGACGGCGGAGGATGCGGTCGAGATCGTCGCCGCGCTGGGGGGCGAGCCCGTCCGGCGCCTCGTGGTCGACACCGCGGTTCCGTTCTTCTGACCGCCAGCACCGGATCGTGCTCGAGAACTCGGGCCGGATCGACCCCGACCGGCATCGAGAGCTCCCTCGCGGCGGGAGGCTACGCGGAGCTTCGTCCGCGCCATCACCGAGATGCCGCCGTTCGCCGTCGTCGACGAGATCACGCGATCCGGTTTGCGCGGTCGAGGCGGCGGCGGGTATCCCACCGGTCTCAAATGGTCGACGGTCGCCAAGGCCGAGGGCGAGCTCAAGTATGTGATCTGCAACGCCGACGAGGGCGACCCCGGGGCGTTCATGGACCGCTCGGTCCTGGAGTCCGATCCCCACCGGGTGCTCGAGGGCATGGCCATCGCCGCCTTCGCCGTCGGTGCGACTCGAGGTTTCATCTACGTCCGCGCCGAGTACCCCCTGGCCATCGAACGACTGCGAACCGCCATCAGGTGCGCGCGTCGGGTCGGGTTGCTCGGACCGAACGTGCTCGGGACCACCTTCAGCCTGGACCTCGAGATCCGGCTCGGTGCGGGGGCGTTTGTCTGCGGCGAAGAAACCGCCCTGATCGCTTCGGTCGAGGGCCGTCAGGGGCACCCGCGGCCGCGTCCCCCGTACCCCGCCGAAAGCGGACTGTGGGGACGGCCGACGTTGATCAACAACGTCGAGACCCTCGCCAACGTGCCCGCCATTCTGCGCGACGGCGCCGAGGCGTTTGCCGCCGTCGGGACAAAGGGCTCCAAGGGCACGAAGGTCTTTGCCCTCGCCGGAAAGATCCGCAACACCGGGCTGGTCGAGGTCCCCATGGGAACCTCGCTCGGCGAAATCATCGACGACATCGGCGGCGGGGCGCCCGAAGGCCACCGGTGCAAGGCGGCGCAGACGGGCGGACCGTCGGGCGGCTGCATCCCGGCCGATCTCTTCGACACGCCGGTCGACTACGAGAGCCTCAAAGAGCTCGGTTCGATGATGGGCTCGGGAGGGATGATCGTCATCGACGAGACCTCCGACATGGTGGACGTCGCGCGGTTCTTCATGGAGTTCTGCATGACCGAGAGCTGCGGCAAGTGCGTGCCCTGCCGCGTCGGCACCGCCCAGCTGCACGACCTGCTGCGCCGGATCACCGATCGGACGGCGGCGCCGGAGGATCTCGTCATCCTGGAGGAGCTCTGCCACATGGTCCGCGACACGTCGCTCTGCGGTCTCGGTCAGTCGGCGCCCAACCCGGTGCTCTCGACCCTGCGGTTCTTCCACGACGAGTACCTCGACCATGTGTCCGCGCAGCCCGCGCACAAGGAGGTGTGAGATGGCGCCGCGCATCGTCACCCTGAAGATCGACGGCCGCGACATCGGCGCCCGCGACGACGAGACGATCCTCGAGGTTGCGCGCGAGAACGGCATCGACATTCCAACCCTGTGCTTTCTCGAGGGTCTGTCCACCGTCGGCGCCTGCCGGATGTGCTTGGTCGAGATCGGATCGAATCCGCGGCTGCCGGCGGCCTGCGTGACCCGCGTGGAAGAGGGCATGGATATCCGCACCGATACCGAGAAGCTGCGCCGCTACCGTCGGATGGTCCTGGAGCTGGTCTTTTCCGAACGCAGCCACACCTGCGCCGTGTGCGTCTCCAACGGTTTCTGCGAGTTGCAGGACCTGGCCGCGCGGCTCGGCATGGATCAGGTGCACGTGCCGTACCGCTATCCCCGTTTCGAGATCGACGCCAGCCATCCGCGCTTCGTCAACGACCCCAATCGGTGCATCATGTGCAGCCGTTGCGTGCGGGTTTGCGACGAGATCGAGGGCGCCCACACCTGGGATGTCGCGAGCCGCGGCGTCAACGTCCGGGTGATCGCGGATCTCGACGGGAAGTGGGGCGCCTCCGAAACCTGCACCAGCTGCGGCAAGTGCGTCCAGGTCTGCCCCACCGGCGCCCTCACCGAGAAGGGCCACGCCGTCGCCGAGATGCGCAAGCAGAGCCGGTTCCTGCCGTATCTCAAAGCGATGCGGGAGGTGAACCGATGAGCACCAGGACCACCATGGCGACGGTCTGGCTCGACGGCTGCTCCGGCTGCCACATGAGCTTTCTCGATCTCGACGAGCGCCTCCTCGAGCTGATGGAAAGGGTCGAGTTGGTCTACAGCCCGCTGGTCGATTTCAAGGAATTCCCCGAGGCCGTCGACCTGGCGCTGGTCGAGGGCGCGGTGGCCACCGATGAAGACGTCGAGAAGATCCACATGATCCGCCGCCGGACCAAGACCCTGGTCTCGCTGGGAGACTGCGCCGTCACCGGCAACGTCTCGGCGCTGCGCAATCCCTTCGGGACCGATGCGGTCCTGCAGCGGGCGTACGACGAACACGTCGTCGGCGCCCCCGGCCGGCCCGACCGGGAGCTGCCGGTGCTGCTGGAACGGGCGACGCCGGTGCACGAGAAGGTCGTCGTCGATCTGGTCATCCCCGGATGTCCGCCCTCGGCCGACCTGATCTGGCACGCGCTGTGCGAGTTGGTGGAAGGACGGATCCCCGACGTCACCGCCGAAACGAGGTTCGGGTGATCCGGGTGTCCGCCGACCTGCGATCGTTTCGTCCGACCCGATCAGGGAGGGAATGCGCCATGACGCAGACCATCGTGATCAACCCGGTCACCCGCGTCGAGGGCCACGGCAAGATCACCATCGAGTTGGATGAGCATGGATTCGTGGCCGACGCCCGCTTCCACGTGACGCAACTGCGGGGATTCGAGAAATTCTGCCAGGGACGGCCGTTCTCCGAGATGCCGTCGTTGATGGCGCGGATCTGCGGGATCTGCCCGGTGAGCCATCTGGTCGCCTCGGCCAAGGCCTGCGATTCAGTCATGGCGGTGACGATTCCGCGCACCGCCGAGAACCTCCGCCGGGTCATGAACCTCGCCCAGATCATCCAGAGCCATGCGCTGAGCTTCTTTTACCTGTCGTCGCCCGATCTTCTGCTCGGCATGGACGCCGATCCGCAAGACCGCAACATCGTCGCGCCTGGCGAGCCGGCAGCACCCGGGGATCGTGCGCGAAGGCATCGCCCTGCGCAAGTTCGGCCAGGAGGTCATCGAGCTGCTCGGCGGCCGGCGCATCCACCCGGCGTGGATCGTTCCCGGCGGTGTCGCATCCGCCCTCACCCGCGAGCAGCGGGACGCCATCGCCGAACGGATCCCGGCGCAGATCCGCGTCGTCCAGCGCACCCTCGACTGGTTCAAGAACCTGTTCGACGATTTCGCCGACGAGATCCGGTCGTTCGGCAACTTCCCGTCGTATTTCATGGGGCTGGTCGACGAGGACGGCGGCCTCGAGCACTACGACGGCCGGTTGCGGGTCGAGGACGCCACCGGGGCGAGGATCGTCGATGACATCGACCCGGCCCGCTACGCCGAGGTGATCGGTGAGACGACCGAGCCGTGGACGTACCTCAAGTTCCCCTACCTGCTTTCCATCGGGTACCCGGACGGCATGTACCGCGTCGGTCCCCTGGCCCGCCTCAATCTCGTCGACACCTGCATCACACCGGGGGCGAACCAGGAGCTGAGCGAGTTTCGCGAACTCGGGCACGGCACGGTCCACTCGTCGTTCCACTACCACTATGCCCGGCTCATCGAGATCCTCTTCTGCCTCGAGCGGATGGAGAGGATTCTCGCCGACCCGACGATCCTCGACCCCCACGTCCGCGCCCACGCCGACGCCAACTCGTCCGAAGGCGTCGGTGTTTCCGAGGCGCCGCGCGGCCTCCTCATCCACCACTACCGGGTCGATCGCCAGGGCCTCATCGAGGACGCCAACCTGATCATCGCCACCGGCCACAACAACCTGGCCATGAACCGCGGCGTGCTCCAGGTCGCCAAGCGGTTCATCCGCGACGGGCAATTCGACGACGGCATCCTCAATCGCATCGAGGCGGTGATCCGGGCCTACGACCCGTGCCTGTCGTGCTCGACCCACGCGGTCGGCCGGATGCCGTTGGAGGTGCGGCTCGTGGATGCCGCGGGAGCCGAGATCGACCGTCTGGTGCGGGATTCCTGAGCGACGCTTCGGAAAGCAGGGTCAGCGATTGTCGAGCACGGCCGCCACGGCCGCGAGCGCCCGGTCGACCGCCGCCTCGACCACCGGCGACAGGCCCTCGCCGAAGCCCAGATCGGCCGCCCCGACGGTGACCGACCAGCAAACGGGGCAACGCCCGTAGAGATCGCGAGCCGCCCTGATCAGCGCGCTCGGGAGAGAGCTCGTGGAGATCGACGGCGTGCCGCGAGGCCACCGGAGCTTCCACGAGCCGGCAGCGCACCTCGCCGGGTGAGAGATCCACCCCGGCGTCGACGAGGACGACCAGACCGGCCCGGGCCACCGCCTCGATGTGCTCCGGCAGGAGTTGCATCGCCTCCATCGCCGTGTCGCCAGCCGCCAGCTGCAACCGCCGGACGACGGCCGGTCCCACCCCGTCGTCGCCGCGCAGCGGGTTGCCGTAGCCGATCACAAGAACTCGATCCACCACCAGAGAATACCGCCCCCGGTGCTCAAACGTGGTCTTGAAGGCCGGCGAGTCGGCGAAATAGATCGCCTCCTCCGGGCTCATCCCCCAACCCAGCGGGGAACTGGTGTCGACCTCGACTTGGACGGGGCAGAGAACGGCGTCGGGTCTGAGATCGGCCACGACGTTGGTGAAGCGGATCAGTTCGTTGGTGGTGGCCTCGCGGGCCATCCGGTCGACATCGGTCAGGATGTGCTTGCGGTCCTCGGCGACGGTCTCGAGATCGGCCCTGGTTGCGACCAGCTCGTACTCGACGATGTCGCACGGGCGCCACCTCTCACCCGCTCCAGGGCGAAGCGAAAACCGAGCGTCGCCGCCCCCGCCGCGGCGAGCAACCCGACGGCGAAACAGGCGAGTACGACTCGAGATGCGCGCCAAAGGGGTTCCTCGGCCTCACCGCGATCGAGCCGCCATCCGCGCCTGACGACAACCGCGATGCAGAACAGGTTGACGGCCACCGCAGCAGCCCCGAACAGGATCTTGATCAGGTGGAGGCCGGACAGCGTCTCGATCGAGAGGGCAAGGGCGACGCCGGTCGCAACCACCGCCAGAACCAGCGGCAGCTCGACCAGGAGATCGATCCAGTAGTGAAAGCGGATCGCCGCCGCGTGGAGCTCCGGTTTGCGAAAGGGGGTAGACCTCGATCACGGCCTCGGTCGCGACCACCCCGCCCCACAGCGAGAGCACGATCAGGTGAACCATGGCCAACACATCGGGCGCCTGGGTCTCCATGCTCGGCCACCTCCCGAATTGGATTCCTGATCATACCGGATTCGCGATTCCCAACATTCGACCTGCGCACGAGCGGGCTTCGTTCGAACTTCCGCCCGGCCAAAGAACTCGCGCACCACAATTTGCCCGCGTCTTGAAACACAAAGGTCACCAAGAACCACAAAGAGACCACCAAGTCATTCCTGACTCATCGCAGGGTTGTCCGATCCTTCAAGATCGGGGGGGGCATAGGCGCTAACTTTGCTGCAGAACGGGCCGCTCAATCCCGAGCCCGAGCCCGTTATCGTTACCGTTACCGGGCATGCGGGTTCTTCGCGGAGACGGACTTTGTCAGCGAAGTCAAGATCGCAACGATGCGAAGCAGCTGGTCTCGGCCTCTGCCCAGGAGGGCATCGTCTTGTATGAGGCCCAGTCGCGCAGAGACCAGTAAGTGAGACGCGCATTCGACAGCTGATCGTCTTGCGATACGGTAGAAACGCGCCTTTTCGGCCGGAGAGTATTCCCCTACACCCTCCGCGATGTGGCCGCGATCGAGTTCGCAGCTCGGAGGAGCTGGTCCTTCAGGTAACTGCGCCCCCTCGGCAGCTTCTGAGCAACCTCATCCGCCGATAGGGCAAAATCAAGCGCAACCTGATAAACGTCGAGCTTCTCGAAGTCGAAGTACATGACGTCCGTCCTCTCAGGTGGTGTATCGTACCGGAAACGGCAACGGTAACGGGCTCGGGCTCGGGACGAACAAGGGACACGATCTGAGCCTCGCCGCACATGCTGATCGCTTGCCACCACGTCAAAGTTAGCGCCTATGGGGGGGGCCGGGTCAGTATCGCGATGCTTCGTGGCCCCTTCGTGGCCCCTTTGTGTCCTTTGTGTTTCAAACGCGCGCGCCACGAGTATCGAAGAAATCGAACTCTTCCATTTTTGGCAGGTAGTTTCTATTGAGGCAGCTCCGCACTCGATCATCGATATGCCGGCACAACGGCCCGTTGCCGGATCGATCCCCTGTTCTTTCCATGAGTAGGCGCCCCCTCGCGGCGTGGCGGTGCTCAGGGTGACAGTGGGTTTGTCATGGGAGCAGTGTCACAATGCCTCATGCCCGAAGACCACGCATCGAGCCGGCGCACCATGGGACTTCTCGATGCCACCGGCGTCGGCGTCGGCGCCATCGTCGGCGGCGGCGTGCTGGCGCTGGCCGGCGTGGCCTTCGCCACCACCGGCCCCAGCGCCATCGTCGCCTTCGCCCTCAACGGCGGCATCGCCGTTCTCACCGCGCTGTCCTTCGCCGAGCTCGCCTCCCGTTTCCCGGAGTCCGGGGGGACCTACACCTACGCCCGCAAGGTCCTGACGGTCGAGGCGGCCTTCGCCGTCGGCTGGGTGGTCTGGTTCGCCTCGGTCGTGGCGGCGGTGCTCTACGCCCTCGGCTTCGCCGTCTTTCTGGTGCCGGTTCTCGAGCAGGTGATTCTCGCCGCCGGCGGCACGCCGCCCGCGCTGGCTCGGCGCCCGCTTCGCCGTGCTGCTGTACGCGCTGGCGGCGGTCGCCTTCTACACCTGGGGCCTCATGCGATCGGCGGCCGGCGGCGGCCAGCTGGGCCACCGTCGGCAAGGTGATCGTCTTCCTGGTCGTGATCGCCGGCGGGTTCTGGGTGCTGGTCGTCCACCCGCCCGGCGTCGAGGAGCTCTCAGCCCGTTTCCGGCCGTTCCTCCAGCGGGGCGGCGAGGGTCTGGTGCAGGCGATGGGCTACACCTTCATCGCCCTCCAGGGTTTCGATCTGATCGCCGCGGTCGGCGGCGAGGTCAAGGACCCCGAACGCACGATTCCACGCGCCATGCTGCTGTCGCTCGGCGCCGCGCTCGTCATCTACCTGCCGCTGCTGTTTCTGATCGTCGCCGTCGGGACCGCCGGCCAGCCGATCGCCGCGGTCGCCGAGCAGAACCCCGAGATCCTCATCGCCGTCGCGGCGCGGAACTTCCTCGGACCGACCGGGTACTGGCTGGTCATCGTCGCCGGCGTGCTGTCGATGCTGTCGGCGCTGCAGGCGAACCTGCTGGCCGCCTCGCGGTTCGCCAGGACGATGGCCATCCGATCGCACGCTGCCCCGCCGCTTCGACCGGCTCGCCACCGGGCAGCGGCACCCCGATCCCGGCCATCTAGCTGACGGCGGCCACCGTCGCCTTCGTCCTGGTGGCGGTGCCCGACGTGGCCGCGGCCGGAGCCATGTCGAGCCTCATCTTCCTGTCGAGCTTCGCCCTCGCCCACGGCATTGCCTATCTCGTCCGCAGGCGCGCCGAGGACGGCAGTCCCTTCCAGACCCCGGCCTTCCCGCTGGTCCCGGTCGTCGGCGGCGCCTCCTGCCTGGCTCTGGCCATGTTCCAGTCGGTGGCGGTGCCGTCGGCCGGGGCGCTGGCCGCGATGTGGCTCGGTCTCGGGGCCATCCTGTACATGACCCAGCTCGCGCCCGGCGCAGGGTCGTCGACGCCTCCGCCGAAGCCCTCGACCCCCAGCTCCTCCGCCTCCGCGGCCGCAGCCCGCTGGTGCTGGTGCCCATCGCGAACCCGGCGAGCGCCGCGACGCTGGTGACCATGGCCGACGCGCTCGCGCCGCACTCGGTGGCCAGGGTCCTGCTGCTGTCGGTCGTCCGCCCGCCCGACGAGTGGACCGGCGCCGAGCTGCCGCACCAGCTCGTGGACGCCCAGTCGATTCTCGGCGGGGCGCTGTCGACCGCCCTCAAGGCGGATCTCCGCCCGGAGGCGCTGATCACCATCAGCGACGACCCGTGGCGCGAGATCGCGCGGGTCGCCGACCGCTACCGGTGCGAGAGCCTGCGTGCTCGGTGTCGGCCACCTCGGCAAGTCGCTGATGACCGGATCTCTCGAGAAGCTGATGAGCCGGGTCGAGGGCGACGTCGTGATCCTCCGGGCTCCGAGCGACTGGAATCTCGACCACGTGCGGAAGATCCTGGTTCCCGCCGGCGGCCGGCGCGACCAGAGCCCGGTCCGCGCCCGCCTGATCGGCAACCTCTGCCGCGCGCGGCGCGCGCGAGGTCACCTACCTGCGGGTTCTGCCGGCCGCCACCGACCCGGCCGACCGAACGTCGCGCCAGGCGCAGAGCTTCGGAAGCTGGCGCGACGACGAGGCCCCCGGCGTCAGCTACCGCGGTGATCACCCTGCGCGACGACGTGATCGGCGAGGTCGTCGAGCGGGCCGCCGACAGCGATCTCCTCATCCTCGGTCTCCAGCGGCTCGGTCGGCGCCACAAGGTCTTCGGCAAACGGGTGCTCGAGATCGCCGAGACGACACGACCTGCCCGCTGCTGATGATCAGCCGCCGAAGCTGACGAGGCGCGACGCGTGCAGTTGTCCACCCTCCGAGTCATAGAGAATCGTTCTCACTTGACAGATTGCGCAAGCACGCAATAATGAACGGAGCGTTCCAAGAGCCAGTTATTCTTATGCACACGGTCGCCAAACCGGATTGATGACTCACTGCAGTTCTCGATGCCAGAGGAGAAGAGATGATGAACGCCAGACACCTGTTTTTGAGCTTTTTGATCGTCGTCGCCGGAGTTGCGGGCGCCGACGCGGGGTCCGCGGCTGATCTCGGCGCCTTCGAGATGCGACAGGGTCCAATCCTCACTCTCGTCAGCAGCGGAGTCGACGAGAACTCGGCTGTTCCTCGCCGAGATCTCTCGAAGAACACGCCGGAGCTGCACACTGCCACCATCGAGGTCACCTACATCGATTTTTCGCCGGAGGCCCAGCTCGCCTTCCAGGCGGCGGTCGATATCTGGAGCACCATGATCTCGTCCCCGGTCACCATCCGAGTCGAGGCGACCTGGACCCCGCTCCAGGGCAATCTCCTCGGGCAGGCGGGCTCGGCGAGTTTCCGTTCGAGCATCCTCCCGGATCCGAACACCTTTTATCCCGAACCTCTTGCCGATGCACTCGTCGGTAGGGATCTTCGCCCGGGAGAATTCGACATCACCGCCGAGTTCAACTCCGATCACAGCGGTTGGTATCTCGGAACCGACGGCAACCCCCCGTCCGGCAAGACCGATTTCGTGACCGTGGTCCTGCACGAACTCGGCCACGGGTTGGGTTTCCTGGGGTCGGGGAGCGTCGACGGCGACATGGGTTCGTGGGGAGATTCCGGGTTCCCGTTCATCTTTGATCGATTCACCCAGGACGCCGCCGGCAACTGGATCATCGACACCGGTGTCTATCCCAACCCGTCGGCCGCCCTGGCCGATGTTCTCCAGGGCGACAGTCTGTTCTGGGCCGGCGATCAGGCGGTTGCCGTCAACGGCGGCTTGCGTCCGCGGTTGTGGGCGCCGCCAACCTGGGAGCCCGGTAGCAGCTACTCCCATCTCGACGAGTTCACCTATCTCGCGGGCAACCAGAACTCGCTCATGACCCCCCAGCTTGGGTCCGCTGAGTCGATTCACGACCCCGGTCCGATCACCCTCTGTCTCTTTCAGGACGTCGGCTGGACCACCGCGGAAACCTGCGGAGGTGGTGGCGGCGGCGGCGGAGGCGGAGGTGGCGGCGGTGGCGGCGGCGGAGGTGGCGGCGGCACAAGCTATGTCTACTGGGTGCCGGCGGCGGTCCACGGCCAGGGGGCCCAGAGCTCGCAGTGGCGCATCGATCTCGGCGCCTTGAACGTGGGGACTCAGGCCTCGGACATCAGCTTCACCCTCTACACCGCGAACGGGACGTATCAGGCGACGTCAACGCAACCGGTCGCTGCGGGAAGGCAGGCGATCTTCCAGGATCTCGTCGGCCAGCTCGGTCTCGAGGACACCGGCCACCTCAGGCTCGAAACCGACCAGCCCTTTGTCTTTACCGCGCGGATCTTCAACCAGGCGGCGAACGGGACCTTCGGCCAGTACATGGACGGCTACACCTCTCCCCAGGGTTTGCTCGCGGGGGGAGAAGCCTACCTTCCGCAGCTCGTCCAGAACGCCGATTTCCGCGCCAACATCGGCGCCGCCAACATGGGCGGGACGGCGGCGACGATTCGATTCACCCTGTTCCGGGGAGACGGCAGTCAGGCGGGGGTCTTCACCCTGGACCTCGCCACCGGGCCGCTGGCTTCAGGACAGCGAGCCCTTCCGCCGGCGATTCGGCATCACCAACCTCGACGGAGGCTATGCGGTGGCTCGGGTGATCTCCGGCTCCGGGGTCATCGTCTACGCCTCGGTGGTCGACAACAACACCAACGACGCAACCACGATCCCGATGAAGAAGAAGCGAACCGGCGGTCCCTATATCTACTGGGTTCCAGCCGCGGTCCACGCGCCGGGCGCCCAGGGGAGCCAGTGGAGAACCGATCTCGGCGCGCTGAACCTGGGCAACGGGCCGTCGGGCATCGACATCACCCTCTACACCTCGACCAATACCTGGCTCTCCGCGGCCAGCAGCCCGATGCAGGCCGACTGGCACCTCATCTTCCACGATCTCGTCGGGCAGATGGGTCTCGAAGACTCGGGCCATCTCAAACTCGAAACGGTGCAACCCTTTATCTTCACCGCGCGGATCTTCAACCAGGCGGCGAACGGGACATTCGGTCAGTTCATGGACGGATATCGACCGGCCGACGGTCTGACCGCCGGCCAGGAAGCGTATCTTCCCCAGTTGTCCCAGAATGCAAACTTCAGGGCCAATGTCGGCGCCGCCAACATGGGATACGACGGCTGCGGTCGTGCGATTCACCATGCACCGGTCGGACGGCGTCGAGGTCGGTTTCTTCGATATGAACATCCCGGCGGGCCAGTGGCGACAGGACGGCGAGCCGTTCCGCCGTCGGGCCGGGCTCACCAACCTCAACGCGGGGTATGTCAAGGTCCGCGTGGTCTCCGGATCGGGGATCGTGGCCTATGCCTCGGTCGTCGACAACCGGACCAATGACGCGACGACCTTTCCCATGAAGCGCGAGTGAGGCGTCTCTGACGCGGGCAGGTGTCCTTCCTCACCGCTCGGCGCCGTTGCACGGCACCGGAGACCGGTGCGCTAAACTCACCCGCTTGGAGGTGGTATGGCTTCACTTTTGAGCAAGTTGTTCGGTCGAGAAGATCTTCCCTCGTCGCAATCGTCCAGCGACACCGAGACGGTGCGCCGGATTTCTCGGGAGCTCGATCTCCTCGACCCCACCGAAGCACGCTACCTCGCCGCCTTCGCGTTCGTCTTGGCGAGGGTCGCAAACTCGGATATGGAGATCAGCGAAGACGAGAACCGGAGGATGGAAGAGGTGGTTCGCGAGGTCGGAGGGCTCACGGAGGCGCAGGCGGTTCTCGTCGTGCAGATCGCGAAGACGCAACAGATCCTCAAGGGCGGCACCGAGAACTTCCTGGTGACCCGGGAGTTCAACAAGATCGCCGACCGCGAGCAGAAGGAGCGCCTCCTGCACTGTCTCTTCGAGGTCTCCGCCGCCGACGACTCGATCTCCCTGGTCGAGGAGAGCGAGGTCCAGAGGATCGCCACCGAACTCAAGTTCGAGCACCGTGAGTTCTCGGCCATTCGCTCGCAGTACAACGCCAAGCGAAGCATCCTGAAGTGATCGGGGGGACGGGCGGATGGATGCCCCTCGGTGGTAGACTCGCAATCGTGAATCCCTGAACTGGTGTTGCGCCGAGATCCGGCGCAGGTGAGGAACGATATGAGGACGCTTGGAATCATGATCATCGCCCTGGCGGCTGTTCCCGCCCTCGCAGACGACGTCTACCTGCGGGGAGGCGGCCAGATCACCGGCCAGATCGTCGAGCAGACCGACGAATCGGTGACCGTCGACATCGGCGGCGGAACCATCACCGCGAAGATGTCGACGGTTGTCAAGATCGACAAGAACGTCTCGCCGCTTCAGGAGTATCGCGAGCGCGCCGCCAAGATCCCCGCCGGTGACGCCGAGGCCTGGCGGGAGCTGGCGCGCTGGGCCAACGGGTACTCGCTGTCGAGCCAGGCGAGAGAAGCCTATCGCGAGGTGGTGGCGATTCTGCCCGATGACGAGGAAGCGAACACCGCCCTCGGTATGGTCCAGCTCAACGGCAAATGGGTCACCCAGGAAGAGAGTTACCGCGCTCGCGGGTACGTGCAGTTCGAGGGTGAGTGGATGACCCCGGCGGAGCAGCAGTCGATCGTCGCGGACCGTCAGGCCCAGCAGGCTCGGGCGGAGGCTGATCGCCAGGCGAACGCGGCCAAGGTCGCAGCAGATCGACGCCCAGCAGCAGGCGGACAAGAAACGTCAGGAAGATGAGCGCAACGCAGTTGGACGCGAACAACAACACCTACAACCCCGACACCGTCTACTGGGGCTGGGGGGCAGGGCCGGCGAACTGGAACCGTCCGGCGCAATAGCCGGCACAATGGCCGCAGAATCCGGCCACGCGGGGGCGATGATGAAACGGGAAGCACCCATGAAACGTTATTTGAAAGCACTCCCCCTCCTCGGCGTGCTCTTTGCGGCATGCACGTCGCCCCCACCGTCACCCGTGGATGAGATCGTCAACGCGAATCTCACCGCCCGTGGGGGCAAGGAGGCGATCCAGGCTCTGCAGTCAATCCGAGCGACCGGGACGGCGACCGCGAGCGGCGGCGAGAGTCGCGAGGGTGGTCCAGGAGATCAAGCGGCCCGGTTTCTACCGCCTCGAGTTCTCCTCCCAGGGAACGACCGCCGTCTTCGCCCACGATGGCGAGATCGGTTGGCAGGTCGCCCCGCTGCAGGGCATCTTCGAACCCGAGCCCATCAGCCCGGAGAACGACTCGGAGGCGGGGATCGACGAACGCGATATCGAAGGCCCGCTGGTCGACTGGCGGGAAAAGGGACACACGGTCGAGCTCGTCGGCCGTGAGACCCTTCCCGGCGGAGAGGCCGACAAGCTCAAGGTGACCCTCGCCGATGGCGGGATCCTCTACGACTATGTCGATGTCGTATCGCACCAGGTGGTCCGCACCGACAAAACGAAGATGATCCGGGGGCACGAGGTGGTGCTGGAACAGACGTTCTCGGACTTCCGGGAAACCGGCGGGCTGGTCTTCCCCCACCTCATCGAGACCCACGTCAAGGACCGGCCCGAGTTCATCCACATCACCGTCGAGGAGATCGAACTCGACCCCGATCTCGACGACGAGGACTTCCGGTTTCCCGGATAGCGCTACGGCCCCGCCGGTGGCGGGGCCGTAGGCTGAGAGAATCTCGGTTCTGTGGACTATTCGATGCTGAAGGACTGCAGCTCGACCGGAACGGGCCCGACGATGCTGAGGGCATATGGGGTGCAGGGCGGCGATGGCCAGGTGTCGATCTGAAGGTAGTAGGTCCCCGCCGCAGGGAAGGTGATCGTTCCAAAGGGATCTTGGGCGCTTTGGCTGACGGCTCCGATGCATGTCGGGGAGGTGTCCGGGCATCCGTCCGTAACCATGAATGCGGTATAGGTCAGGGTTCCGGTCAAGGCGATATCATAATCGCCGGGGGTTGCCACCTCGAGGATATAGATGGCGTCCTCGCCGTTGTCGTAGTACGTCGTACACGGATTGGCGGAGTAGGTGTCACCCTTACCGCAAGTGGTTCCGCTGTCGTTGTACGGGAGTGAGCCCGGCAAGTTGATGGTGGGCGCGGTGGCGCAATCCGCTCCGCCGTCGGCAAGCGCGACGCCGGTCACCGCCAGGATAGCCACAACAAAAAATAGCAATGTGTTTCATCATTTCTCCTTCAAAGAAAATCACAACAAGGTCAAATCGGTCGATCGATGCTCCGCATCCCCCCGGATCGGAATTCGGCGCCGTAATCCGGCGCCTCCTCAGCAACGACTCTACCATGAAATCCACGGTTGTTTTCCAAAGAGAGGTTATTGATGGAAGAGTTTTTCTCATCTTTGCCGGAGCGATTATCCGCACCACCAAACCCAAGGACGCGCACCTCGAACCGGGGGAATTTTGCGCCGCCGAACCCACGGTGCAACAATGGCGACATGGTGAGACCGGTACTGTCCGATTCCGCACCCCGAATGCGGGTGATGGTTGGAGAACCCAGGTGATGAATCCGTTATCCCTGATCTGGCGAATTGTGACGGTTCCTTACCATCCGCAAACCGATGACCGGTCGTTTCTCAACCGCAGCACGACCGAGACCAAATCCAACCTGACCGTCGAGGCGGTTGCCCTCAGCGAGGCCGAGAGCCACCGGGTTTTCGGCGTGCGGATGGCCCACCGGGGTATCCAACCGGTCTGGCTCCGGATCGCCAACGGCTCGGACAAACCCCACCGCCTCGATCTCCTCAGCATCGATCCGGGGTATTTCACCCCGCTGGAAGCCGCTTACGTCAGTCACTTCGCCCTCGCCAAACGTCTTCTCAGCTTCGGGCTCCTGGCCTGGGTCTTCGTCCTCCTGATTCCCCTCGTACCCTTCAAGCTCTTCGGGGCTCGAGCCGCCAACAAGCGGATGAACGACGTGTTCAAGAAACTCGGATTCCACCCCGGACCGATTCGACCGGCGACCGAAAGATCGGGGTTCGTCTTTACCGGTGTCGATGAGGGCATCAAGAATATCGATCTCAAGCTCGTCTCCGCCGACACGCTCGTCGACTTCGGTTTCTCGCTCGATGTTCCGGGCCTCAAGCTCGACTCGGCGGACGACGCCTCGTTCGAGTCGGCCGGGCTCCAGGGGCTCGACGAAGGGGCGTTTCGCGATTGGCTGGAAGCTCGGCCGCGCTGTACAAGCAACCGAAAGGGCAACGTCGAGGGTGACCCGCTCAACCTGGTCGTCGTCGGCAACCGCGCCACCGTCCTCCGGTGTTTCGGCGCCCGCTGGGACGAAGTCGAGTCCATCGACATTTCCACCAGCCTCAAGACTTTCAAGGCGTTTCTCTTCGATTCCGAGTATCGGTACTCTCCGGTAAGTCCGCTCTTCCTCGAGGGAAACCGCCAGGAATTCGCCCTCCAGAAGGCGAGGGCCAGCATCAACGAGCGGATCCACCTCAGGCTGTGGCGGACCTCGATCTCATTCGCGGGCCAACCGGTCTGGCTCGGCCAGTGCAGCCGCGATATCGGGGTCCGATACACGACCAAGACCTGGAATCTGACGACCCACAAGATCGACCCGGATGTCGACGAGGCGAGGGATTACGTGATCGATGATCTTGTCGCGGCCGGTCGCGTTTCGCGAGTCGGCTACGCGCACGGTGTCGGCCCCGCTCCAGAGTCTGATCCCAGGCACAACCTGACCGGCGACCCATATTTCACCGACGGTCTGAGGGCGGTCGTCATCCTGTCGAAGACGCGGACCCAAAGCGCGTTTCTCGACTGGGCGAACGGATGACGACGGTCACGTCATGATCGAGGGCGGGAACGATGGCGGGGTCGTCAGCTACCAACCCCTGTTGTGCAGGATCTCCGAGATCCTCTCTTCGGTCTCCTTCTCCATCAGCACCATCTTCGTCGCCTTGGCCTTGTGGATGGCCTCGGTGAGCGATGCGATGATCGACCGGCTTCTCGAGGAATTCGAGCGCGCCCTCCTTGATCGCCTCGACGCCCTTCTCGACGGTGGCGTGCCCGGTCAGGAGGACCACCTGAATATCCGGACGGCGGCGTTTGATCCGCTTCAGCGCCTCGAGACCGTCAATGCCCGGCATCTTGAGGTCGAGGACCACGACGTCGAAGTTCTCATCGTCAACCAGTTGGAGCGCGTCTGCCCCCGAGTTGGTGGTGGACACCTCCATTCCTCGGGTGCGCATTCGCTCGGCCAGGGTTTCGATGAATTCTTCCTCGTCGTCGACAAGCAGTACTTTTTCGGTCATAGCTGACTCCCACCGTCGGGTCCTTCGCAGTTGCTGATTTCGAGCACGAACTCGCCACGTCGGCGATCCGTCGCCAGCCGGCCCCCGAGCATCTCCAGCATAGCGCGGGCGCCCGATCCTGTTCGCCGAACTCGACGTCGGAGTCGACTCGATCCCGGCGAGATTCTGAAACCGGATTGTGGCGCCATCGGCACTGGCCTCGGCTGCGATCGCCAATACTGCCGAGTCATCGACCCGGGATGGCGGCGTCGATACACGCGCCCATCAACGCCTGCGAGCGGAAACGGACTGGTGATCACCGACACCGGGTCGGCCGACACCACCGCGTTGATGGTGATTTCGGCCTGTGCGGCCTTTCGCCCATACAGCTCGACGACCAAAGCGACCAGGTCCGCCAGATCGATCCTGATTCGAGTCGCGTCCACGCTGTGCGCCAGACGATTCAAAACGCCGACGACCCGATTGGCCTGGCGGACCTGGTCGATGATCTTCCCCGCCTGCATTTCGAGGCGGTCGGGATCGATCGAACGGCCGGACTTCACGGCGAGCGCGATGTCCTGAACGAGGCCCGCCTTTTCGTTGATCACAGCGAGCTTGTTGCGGATCTCGTGGCTCACCGATGCCGACATCTCGCCGAAAAAGCGGAGACCTTCCTCGGAGACGGCTTTCCAGCTGTCGGAATCGGTTGTCGTCATGACTCGAACAACCTCTTTCAGCGTGGCGACGAGGGTCTCGATGTCGATGGGTTTGACGAGGTAGTGGTCGGCCTCGGCCGAGCCGATCCTGAAGTCCTCCTCGGACCCGTGGCCGGTGAGGAAGACGAACTTCATCTCGGGCCGGATCCGCTCCAGCATCTTCTTGAGTTGGATGCCGTTGAGGTGGGGCATCTTGACGTCCAGGACAACGACATCGAACGGCTCCTGCTCGGTCAATGCCACCGCATCGTCTCCTGCCGTCGTCCACTTCGCCTCAATGCCCCTGAACGAGAGACGTTCGGCGAGGGTCGCGACCAGCTCTTCTTCGTCATCGACGAGGAGGACTTTCATCGTGCGGCGCCCCCATTTCTGCTTCCCGACAACCGGGAGCCTGATGAGAAAGCTCGTTCCCTCGCCGAGCTCGCTCTCGACCGACACGGTGCCGCCGAGTTCGGTGACCAGTGAGTAGGTGATCGACAGCCCGAGCCCGACTCCGCCACGGCCGCCCTTGGTGGTGAAGAACGGCTCGAAAACCCGCGCGCGCTGCGCTTCCGACATCCCGCAACCATCGTCGGTCACCCGAATCATGACATGGTCCGGGCCTTGTCGACCGGCCGCGATCTCGATGCGACCGCCGTTGTCGACCGCGGCGAAGGCGTTGTTGATGACGTTGAGCAGGATCTGCTGCAGACGACCGCGGTTGGTCGAGATCACCGGAGTGTCCCCATCGATCTCGACCACGACCTCGATCGACCGGTACTCCGCCTCCTTACCCATGAACCCGAGAACCTCGGTGATCGTCTCGCCGAGATCAACGGGCACCGGTTCGGTGCTCGGTGTCACGGGCGAAGTTGAGCAGCCGCCTGGTGATCGCTGAGCATCGGTCGACCGAAGCGAGAATCGAGTCGACGATTCCCATCAACTTGGCGTCGTCGGCGTAGCGATCGCTGAATCTGAAGAGGTCTTTGATGAGACCCGCCTTTTCCTTGATGATCGCGAGCGGGTTGTTGATCTCGTGCGCGACCCCGGCGCCGAGTCGACCGAGAGAAGCCATCTTGTTCGGTGTACTCCGTCTGGTGCAGCGCGGCGACGCGTTGCTTGTCCGCCCAGCGGATCTTGTTGACCAGATAGCTCGTCACGCCCAGAACCACCAGCACGATGATCGACAGGCTCACCGCCAGGAAGCCGATGAGCTGGCGACGTGTCGCGCTCCACGGTTCCATCAGCGCGGCCTTCTGTTTGACGATCATGAGGATGAACGGAGTGTTCGGAATGTAGGAGTATCCGACGATGAGCGGCGCACCATCCGGCGCGAGGGTCTCGTACACCCGTGTCGCCTCCGAGTACTCGGGCACCTCCAGATCGAGGGTCTCGAGCACGTCGCCGTGCCGCCGCGACGACGTCTGAAGAACGCCCTCACGATTGATGACGAACGCGTCGCCCTCACCGCTGATCTCGAGGTTTGACAGGAGCTTGCGAGCAGCGATGTTTCCACCGATGTCCGCAGAACATAAAAGCCGCCATCCGGCAGGTCGTGTCGGACGGCGATCACCATGTGCGGAACATGGCGAAACCCAGGGAAGACATCGCTGATATGGGTCGCGACCTGCTTGACGTCCTCGAACCACGCCTGGTCGCTGTAGTTGACACCGGCAAGATCATAGGGGCCGACATAACAGAACTGCCGTCCCGAAGAGTCGATCACGCCGAGATCGACAAAGCCCGCGAAGCTCGTCTGGAGGTTTTCCAGGATCTGCCCGACCCGGGCGCAGTCGTGGAGTTCGGCGAAACTGTTGTCCTCGACGATGAAATCGAGCGCGGCCATCCGTTCCACCAGCGAGAACTCGACGGCCAACTTGGTGTTCGAGACGACCTGAGAGGTGTGGAGCAGGATTTCGGACTCGGCGGACTTCTCGGTCACCCGGTAGTCGATGGCGGTCATGACGGTGAGCGGCGCAACCGAGACGATGATCATCAGCAGCGCGGTCAGCTGCCACATCCGACGCAGGTTGAGCGAGTACCGCCTCGATGCCACCGGCAGGTCGGGCTGCGTCACGTTCTCCGGCACGACCCCGAGCGGCCGGCTCGCCCCTGATCGATGATTGAGTCCTTCATCCCGAGTGATCTTCTCCGTGGATTCGGCTGCGGGCCTTCTCGTTGGCCATTTTCAGGGTCTCGCTGAGAGCGTCGATGTCCACCGGTTTCTGGAGGTAGGCAAACGCGCCGAGCGCCATGCAGGTCTTGCAGTCCTCATCGGACCCGTGACCGGTGAGAATGATGACCTCGACATGTGGATTGGTCGCCTTGACGCGACGGAGAACCTCGATGCCGTCGATCCCCGGCATCTTCAGATCGAGGATCATGACGTCAGGCTCGTCGTCCTTGACCATCTGCAACGCCGATTCACCGTCGTAGGCCACCGCTGATCCCACATCGCGCATCTCCAGCCGCTCGGACAGCGTCTGGACGAACTCGCGTTCGTCGTCCACCAGGAGCACCTTGGATGGCGTCTCGAAGTCGATCCTCCGGTAGATGTCGGTTCGGTAGAACTCCTTGCCGACCCGGGTTTCCACCGAACGGACGCCTTCCACCGGACCGGCGATCTCCTTGAGCTCATCTTCGAGCCGTCCGAGCATCAACACGTGCTTGTTGATGGTCAGGGTCACGCGCCCGTTCGACGCACGAGACCTCGACATGGTGACCGGCCGCGGCCAGCGCGTTTTCGACTCGGGCGCCGACCAGAAAGTCATCGACCGCCTGCCGGGACTCGGCGGTGGGCTGCACCGCCTCGCTGCTCGAGACTCTCGACGATGAGTCGGATCGCATCGTCGAGCGGCGTCTTGTCGGTCGGCAGGACGATGTCGTAGAGCGACGGGTCCCAGGGATCGACGCTCCCGCGGTGGTCCAGGACCCACGCCGCGAGATCCTCGTCCTGACGGCGGATCTCACGCGCGGCCACCTTCTCGCCGATCTGATCCGCGCTCTGCGCGGAGCGAGATCCGCGACGTCATGTCGGCGACCAGGCAGACCCGCAGACACGTGGCTGATGCTGCTCGGCACGAGGTGGGCACAGAACCCGGCAAGCACAACCTCGTCTCGAGCCACGGTCTCCGCCACCGCGACCTTGAGACACGCGATCGTCCGCTCCCGTTCGCGGGTGAAGCTGTTGAAAACCGATCGTTTCGCCGAGAACGCCTTGGCGATCGCGGCCTCGGACATGCCCGAGTTCCCGGCCGCTCGAGCGACCAGGTCGTGGTCGGTGACCAGTTGGAGGCCCGTCCGGTCGACAACCCCCTGGATGACTTCGTCCTCGTGACAGTAGGTCGCACTGACGACCGAGATGATGGACATCACGCTTCTCCTTGTCGGGTCGAACTCCCGTCGGGTTGGAGGACGTTCGACAGGGGGCACGACGTCTCTCGCCCGTTGACGTGCGCGTCGCCGTGAACCGCACGAACGGCTCGCTCCATCGTCGGGAAGATTCGGTCACGGCCGATCCTCTCGATGAGGTGGGTCCGCTCGAGCACCTGCATCACCGACTCGTTGACACCGCTGAACGAGATCTCCACCCCGGAACTGCGAACCCGGTCGACGAGCAGCGACAGCGCTTCCTCGCCGGAGGCGTCGATGTCACTGATGGCGTTGCTGACGATGATGATGTGCCGCAAATCGCGCTTGGCCCGCAGCCGCTCGTTGATCTGGTCTTCGAGGTAGGTGGCATTGGCGAAGAAGAGCGGTCCGTCGAAGCGGACGAGATCGATGTAGATGCACTCCTCCAACCCGTGAATCAGGGCGGAGCGCAGGGAGTCGTCGCCGTACCGCGACAAGCTCATCACCGTCGGCCGCATGCTCTTGTACAAGAAATACCCCGAGCGACAGGAGCACACCGACCATGATGCCTCGGTCGAGGTGGGGCGCAAAGGCCAGCGTGCTGAGAAAGGTCACGATCGAGATCGCTCCGTCGTACCACTGGGCATGCCAGGCATGGACGAAACCGCTGACGTTGACCAGGCCGATCACGGCCATCATGATCACCGCGGCCAGGACGCGCCTGTGGAAGGTGGTAGAGCAGCGGCGTGAAGAAGAGCAGCACGATGACGACGGTGAGGCTCGTGATGACGCTGGACATCCCGGTGAGGGCGCCGGCCTGGAGGTTGACCGCGCTGCGCGAGAAGCTCCCCGAGGTCGGGTAGCTCCGGCCGATCGAGCCGCAGATGTTGGCGATCCCCTGACCGATCAGTTCCTGGTTGGGATCGATGCGTTGGCCGGTCTTGGCGGCCATGGCCTTGGCGATGGAGATCGCCTCCATGAAGCCGAGGAGGGAGATGATCACCGCCGGGACGATCAGCCGCGGGATGACCCTCATGTCGATGTGCGGCAGGCTCGGGGTCGGCAGTCCACGCGGGATGGTGCCGACCACCGCTCCACCGCCCATCAGCAACAGGTGGTCGGGGTCGAGCGGTTTGTTGCCGACCTTCAGCCGCCAGCGCCGGTCGTCGGTCGGCGCTCCCTCGGGAACGAGATCCGACCTCGTAGAACCCCGCTCGGGGATCACCATCGGGAACGCGGGCGAACACGAGCGCGCGCAGCGCGGTGCGCACCGTCCGCCACCTGTTCTTTGACCTCGAACGCGTGCGCGTCGAGCAGACCGGCGAGCTGGTGGAGCGCGAGGAGGTGTTCGGAGCTGGCGCCGGCGTCGTCGACGGCGGCCCCGAGGGTGAAACGCTCGATCGCGCGTTCGGTGTGACACCGCTGACAGAACTCGCCGGTCACCTTCGGTGATCGCGGTGGTGATCTCGGTGCCTTGCGAGCGGACCTCGTCGATCTTGATGCGGGCGGTGATCGCGGTGTTGAACTCGATCGACAAGCTCGGCGAGACCAGGCGAGACGACACTTCCGGTCGACACCGTTTCGTCGTGTTCGAAATCGATCATCACAGCCAGAAGCGGTGGTGATGACGACGGCGATGAGGACGTTGGGCAGACGCGGGTTGAGTTTACGCAGACCAAACATGACCGCAAAAGCCAGCACGGCCATCCCCAGCGTCGGCAGATGGGTCCAATCCATCGCGGCCGACACCACCCTCATCACCGTCTCGTAGTGGTGCTCTCCGCTCTCCACCGAGACGCCGAAGATCTTGCTGAGCTGCGAGGTGGCGATGATGATCGCCGCGGCATTGGTGAATCCGTTGACGACCGGATGCGATAGGAAGTTGACCACGACACCGAGGCGGAGCGCACCGAGGGCGAACTGGAACACCCCGACCATCAGCGCCAGGAGGATCGCGTACTCGATGAAACCCTGGGAGCCGGACGCCGCGAGCGGCTCGAGGCTGGCCGAGGTCATCAACGACACCACCGCCACCGGTCCGGTCGCCAGCTGCCGGCTCGAACCGAAGAGGGCCGCGATCATGGGCGGCAGGAACGAGGCGTAGAGCCCGTAGTGCGCCGGCAGCCCGGCGAGCTGGGCGTAGGCCATGCTCTGCGGGATCAACACCAGGGCGACGGTCAGACCGGCGACCAGGTCGATCTTGAACGGTCCCCAACCGTAGTCTCGGAACCAGCCCAGGAACGGAAAAATACGGGTCAACAGGGTCATCGACTACTCCGCGGGACACCGGCGCGCAACCAGTTTGCGGCAGGCATCGAGAACATCCGGATAGATCGCACCGGGGTCGTACAGGCTGGTGTCCCTCAGCCGCACGAGACCATCAATCATCGTGAAGATCAGCAGCGCCATGTTGCGGGCGGGGAACGCCTCGATCGAGCCATCCTCCTGTCCCTTGACGAGCGCCCGTTCGAAGACGCCGACAAAACAGTCGAAGATCGCCTCGAGCTGTTTGCGGCAGTGGTCGTTGACCCTCGCCAGTTCGAACGCATCCGATCGGTGGAGCAGCAGGAACAGCTCCTCCTTCTCGGCCGCGAGCTCGAGATAGAAACGCGCCGCCTCGTCGACCATCATGAGCCCCGAATCCACGCTCGCGCGCTCGAGGTACTCGACAAAATCCCGCTCGAACTCCTGCCGCACGTGCTCGAGGACGGCGAGGAAGAGCTTCTCCTTGCTCTCGAAATGGTAAAAGACCGTGCCCTCCGCCGACGCCGGTCATCTGCGCGAGATCCGTGGTCGAGGTCTCCCTGAAGCCCTTGGTCGCGAAGGACCAGGTTGCGGCGTTCAGGATGGCGGTTCGTTTCGACACGGTGACCTCGCCTTTCAGGAATACTAACTGAGTACTCAGTCAGTATTCTAGGAAACGCCAAAACCGATGTCAAGTTCCTTGTTTTCCTGCAATTAAGAATCGTTATCAATTGATATACGAAGGCCGAAACCAAAGTGGAAGTGGTCGATCTGTCGCATGAGCTGTCCTGGAAGCCGAAAAGCAGCAGCCACGCGGTGACCGGAAGAGACGTCAATTCGCAGAACACGCCGCTCGTCGACGATCAGGCCTGCCATGCCTGTCCCAATATGGATCAAGATCCCCTTCGAATGTCATCAGGTTCTGGCACCGGACTTGCGTAGTCATTGAACTGTTATGACCTCTAATGGACAAATCCGCTCCGTTTTAATTGGACCAATCGGTACAATGACACCCGATTCCGGACACCTCATCGTCGCGAAGCAGGCCGTGCGGCGGCTGCTGCTGGATCCCTGGGTCGCAGCTGCGGTCCTGTCTGGCGGTCGTGTTCATGGCGATTCCCGAATATTCATCGGCTGCCCACGCCCACCCGTTCAGACATCACCGACTACTACTCAACGATGGTGCTCCTCGCCGTGGCGATCGGCGCCGTATTGTGGGGTGCTCGACGGGTCGAATCAAAGCGTGAAAGGTACTTCTGGCGCCTGCTCGGCCTCTCGCTGGCAGCGTGGTGGGCCGGGGAGACGGTCGCATTTCTATTCCTGAATGCCGAGAACGCCGGAGCCGGAACAGCGGTGGATGCGCTCTATCTCTGCTTCTACCTGGGTTTCGTTCTCGCCCTCGACATCCAGCCTCAAGCCGCAGACGATCACCAGAGAATCCGGCCGCTTCGGGTTCTCGCAAGTGCCGGAAGAACCCTGTTCGTGAGCGGCCTGTTCGCCTATTTCGTCTTGTTGCCGCGAACCTTGGGTGTTGATGAATACCTGACCTGGATCCCATCCTTCAGCTTTTACGTCATCCTCGATCTCTACCTCGTCGTGCGTTTGATCCAGAGAACTCGGTCGGCTCCCACCCCGCGGTGGCGGTCGGTGTATGCCCTGCTCACCGCCGCCACTGCGTTCCTCCTGGTCACCGATTCCATGGACTTCGCATGGATTGTGAGCATCCTGCCCGACGTCCTCCCTCGGGCCTGGGACATCCTCTGGTTTGCGCCGATGATCCTGATCGTGGCGACGAGTCGGTTTGCACACACCACCCCAACGAGCATCGTGCCGATCAATCCAGACGATGACCGAGTCCGGGGCGTGTCGCTGCTCGTCTACTCGGTGACCTTCGCCCTCGTCCACCTGGGCCTGAACCTGATCCAGCACCACACCGGGGTCCTGCAGGATGCCCGCATCGTCCTGGTGATGCTGTGCCTTGTCGTGTTCGGGGTCCTCAACCTCGTCCAGAACGCCATCATCGAGCGACACAGCCTTCTCCAGACCATTCGCCGACAGGAGGCGGAGGACCACATCCGCTCGCTCTCGCGGCAGGACCCGCTGACCCGTCTTCTCAACCGGCGCGCATTGGACGAGGAATTCACCAGGGCGGTTGCCCGAGCCGACCGCAGCGGACTCCTGCTCGGGCTGATGTTTATCGACCTTGACCACTTCAAAACGGTCAACGACAACTACGGCCATCGTGCAGGAGACGACGTACTCCGCGAAGCCACCGCCCGCATCAAGGCCCTGACCCGCGAGGTCGACACCCTCGCGCGGTATGGCGGCGACGAGTTCGTGCTCATTTTCGAAGCCCTGGAGGATCAAGCCTCGATCGAAATCGTCGCGCAGAGGATTCTCGACGGGTTCAAGATGGGGTTCCAGTTCGAGACCGGCCGAATCGAGCTCTCGGCCAGCATCGGAATCGCCTTCTTCCCGGAGCACGGACGAACGACGTCGGAACTCTTCGAGTCGGCCGATCGCGCCATGTACACGGTCAAACAGTCGGGGGGCTCGGGAATCGCATTTGCCTGATTCGCATCGCTGCTCAAACGCTATCCGAGCATGCATCTGCTACAATCACCGCCGTTCCGGGTGCGCTGCCCTTGCGTGAGTTCACACCAGCCGCACTTTTTTGAAACCGTCTCGGTGTGCACGCGCCCGCGACCGAACCCCACTGGAAACAAACCAATGCACGAAATCCTCTTCGCGGAGGTCCCCGCAGGCCTCGGCACCGTCCTCGCGGAGCGCGGCTTCACCGAGCTCACCCCGATCCAGACCGCCGTTCTCAATCCCGATCTCGCCGGTCGCGATCTGCGGATCTCTTCGCAGACCGGTTCCGGCAAGACCGTGGCCCTCGGTCTGGTGGTCGCCGACGAGGTGGCCGCGGCCGTCACCCTGGAAAATCGCGGTCCGGTGCGGGCGCGACCCTCGGTGGTGCTGGTGGCGCCGACCCGCGAGCTGGCGGTCCAGCTCACCGAGGAGCTGTCGTGGCTGTTCAAGCCCCTCGGCGCCACCGTGGTCTCGCTCACCGGCGGCACCTCGCTCGGCATCGACTTCCGCGAGCTCAAGCGCGACCCGCAGGTTCTCGTCGGGCACCCCGGGCCGGGTTCGCGACCACCTCGAGCGCGGCAGCCTGCAGCTCGACCGGGTGCGCGTGGTCGCCCTCGACGAGGCCGACGAGATGTTGGCCATGGGTTTCGAGGAGGAGGTCTCGGCGATCCTCGCCGCGACCCCCGAGGACCGCCGCACCCACCTCGTCTCGGCGACGTTCCCACAGCGGGTGCGATCGGTCGCGGCCCGCCACCAGCGCGATTCGGTGATGGTCGCCGGCAACACGCCCGGTGAGTCGAACTCCGACATCGAGGTTCGGACCATGGTGGTTGCCGCGAACCAGCGGCTGTCGGCACTGGTCAACGTGCTCCTCATGGAGCCCGACGCCAAGACCCTGATTTTCGTTCGGACCCGGGTGGACACCGCCGGGCTCGCCGACGCCCTGGCCGATCTCGGTTTTGCCGTGCGGCCGCTCTCCGGCGAGCTCAACCAGCGCGAACGCACCGCCACGCTGAACGCGTTTCGGCGGGGCCAGACCCCGATCCTCGTCGCCACCGATGTCGCGGCCCGCGGTCTCGACGTCCAGGACATCGCCCAGGTCATCCACGTCGATCTGCCCGAAAACTCCGAGATGCTGACCCACCGCAGCGGCCGCACCGGACGCGCCGGACGCAAGGGCCGCAGCCTGATCTTCGTGCCGCCACGCGCCGCCCGCAGGGTCGACGCCATGGTGCGCGACGCCGGTATCCAGGCGACAAGAACCGAAATTCCGAACCGCGACGCCATCTACCGCGCTGCCGACCAACGGCTCGTCGAGAGGTTCTCCGAGCTCGACGCCGCCGACCGCAACGATGTCGACCGCCTGCACCGGGTGGCCGCCGAACTCCTCGAGAATCGCGACCCCGTGACCGTCGTGGCAACCCTTCTCGCCGAGGCCGATCACGGCGGGCCGTGCGTGCCGCGTGAGATCGTGCCCGTCGCCGCGCAGGAGGGTTGGGATTCCCAATCGCGCCGCCCCAAGGGGCGACGGCCGGCATCCGGCACCTAGGCCCGCTTCCAGGTGAGCTGGGGCAGCCAGCACGGCGCCGAACCCGGGCGACTTCTTGCCATCGTCTGTCGCCGCGGCGAGATCACCAGCTCGGATGTGGGCGCCATCACCATCGGCAGCCTCTCCTCCATGGTGGAGGTCAACTCCAAGCTCGCCCGCTCCTTCGGCCGCTCCGCGAGCCGCCCCGATCCGCGCGACCCCAGGATCAAATTCCGCGAGTGGCTCGAGACCAAACCCGGAGCGCGACGCCGCTGACCGACAGGTAGAGAATCGCTTCAGGGGGTTGTCGACGTCCAACCTCCGGTGGTGCCGCCCGCGAAGCTGTCACAGAAGATCGGCGGTTCGAGGGCGTCCCAGTCCTCCCAATGGGCGTTGTTGGGGGTGGGATCGATCACAAACAGGGGCGGTGCAACATATCCGGTGGTCGTAAGCCAGCCGCTCGATCCGGGATCGACGGTTCCACTCATCGAAAAGACCAGCGATGAACCGACTGGCAGATCGACAGCCTCGAAGATGGCGCCCGATCCGCTCGCCGGACAGCTCGCGCCGCCGGTTGCGGTACACGTCCAGGTGACACCCGTGAGATTGACAGTGGAATTGACATCGACAAGCGATCCGATCGCGGCGGCCGGTCCGTCGTTGAAGATGCCGACTTCGTAGGTCGTGCTCTGTCCGGGTGGCACCCAACAGGTGAAGTCGCTCAGATACCCGTGGAGCTCGGCATAGGCGTTGGCGTCGGTGATGTCGGTGGCGGAGTTGTCGGAGGGATCGGTTTCGGTCACCCCTGCAGGCGGCGCAACAGTTGCGGTGTTGGAGATCGTACCGAATCCGGATGCGGCGACGGTTCCGGAGGCTGTGTAGACCACCGAGCCGCCGACGGGCAGCGTCGCCGAATCGGAGATGTCTCCGCTCCCGGTCCCGCTACAGCTCGCACCGCCGGCGCCGACACAGCTCCAGGTCACTCCCGTCACCAACGCCGGGAACGCATCCTCCACCGAGGCCCCCGGGGCGTCGGATGGACCGGAGTTGACGATCGTGATGGTGTAGGTGATGGGATCACCGGCGGTGACCGAGGTGAGACCGTCGGTCTTGGTTGCCGAGAGATCGACCTCGGGCGTCAGCGTCGTCGTATCGATGGCGCTGTTGTTGCCCGGGGTCGGGTCGGTCACCCCGGCCGGCGGTGCGACCGTCGCGGTGTTGCTCAACACCCCCGTGGCGCCGGGGTCGATCGTCCCGGCGGCCGTGTAGATGAGTGATCCTCCCACCGGCACGTTGACCGTATCGGAAATGTTGCCGGATCCTGACGGCGAACAGACTGCCCCACCCGAGGGAGCGCAGGTCCAGGTCACTCCGGAGAAGGTCGCGGGGAATGTGTCTGAGACGGTCGCGCCGACGGCATCGTCCGGACCGCTGTTGCTGGCCACGATTGTGTAGGTCGATCCGGTGCCGGGCACCGCGGTCGTGAGGCCGTCGGTCTTGGTGATGGCGAGATCCGACCGAGACCGTGGGATCTTCGCAGTGGAGGGTGAGCGGGATGTCGGTCGACTCGGCGCAGGGGTCGTTGGTGGTCAGGCGCAGCGTCCCGACCTCGTCGCCGGGAGTCGGTCCGCAGGTGAACGTCAGGGTGACATCCTCGGTCGCCGTCGGCGGCGATCTGACCGCTCTCCGGGCTCTCGCTGACCCAGGGAAGCCAATCGGTGTTGCAGTAGAGCGTCGCCTGGGTGACGGCCTCGAGGGCGTCGATCTCGCCCCAACCGGTGGCCTGGTTGGGCACATTGCCCGGGCCCTCACCACCACAGTTGGAGTTGTAGGGGATGGCCACGGCAGTGTTCATGATGATGTCTTCGGTCTCGGCATAGTTGCCCGTCAGGCAGGGGGCGGCCTGCCACATGAGGGCAACGAGCGCGCTGACGTGCGGCGCCGACATCGAGGTGCCGTTCCAGCTCGCGTAGTCGCTGTCGCTGCCGTTGAGGCTCGAACGGATACTGACGCCCGGCGCAGCCACTTGCGGCTTGATGCTGGGGAAGCCGTTGGGGTTGACGGTGTCGTCGTTGTCGGTCGGACCCCAGTTGGAGTGGGTGGCGTAGGCGCCATCGGACTGACCCGTCGAGCCGACCCCGGTGACGTTGCCGTAGCGGGCCGGGTTGCCCACCGTGTTGCAGCCCGGCGGCGAGGAGTAGCCGCAGTTCGACGCGTTGCCGTTGGAGAAGACCGGGTAGATCCCGGCGGCGTGCCAGCTGTCCACCGAGCCTTGGTACCAGCCATCGTAGGAGGTGTCGCAGTCGCCCCAGGAGTTGTTGACGACATGGGGTCGTTTCGACGGGTCCGGAGAACCCGGATCACCGACCGGATAGGGTGCGGCGATCCACTGGGCGCAGGTCAGCAGCGACGCCGACGGGCAGCTGCCGCCCGGACAGCCTTCGCAGGCGATCCAGGTCGCGCCCGGCGCCATGCCGATCTGGTTGGATCCACCGTCGTCCCCGACCATGGTTCCCAAGGTGTGGGTGCCGTGGCCGTGGCCGTCCGCGGGAGTGGCCGCTCCACCGTCGCCGCTGAGCCAGTTGTAGTCGTGGTCGAAGCTGCCGCCGCCGAGATTGCCGCGGTAGTGCGACTCGAGGGCGTTGTGGGTATAGCGGGCGCCGGTGTCGATGTTGGACACCACCATCCCGTCGCCGGTGAAACCCAGGCTCCACACCTGGTCGGCATTGACGTGGGTGATGTTGGCCTCGATGGCGCGGCCCTCGTCGGTCGACGGATGCCGCTCGGCGGGCTCGATCACACCCATGATCCGCTCGGCGCGCAGGATCTCGATCTCATCGAAGGCCTGGAGGCCGTCGAAGACCTCGCTGGACGACGACGTCACGGTGATCAGGTTGTCGATCCAGAACGACTGGTATGCCACCCGCCGGTCGTCGAGATACTCGCGGACCCGTGCCTGGGTGCGCTCCGCTGTCTCTTTGAGTGCTTCGACCACGAACTCGCCACGCTCGTCCCAGCCCATGGTCAGGGCGGGGCTGAGATCCGGCCGTTCGACCAGATCGATGATGTAGCCGGCCGCGCCGCGGCTTCGCATCTGCGCCTCGAGCTCGGGCTCGACCTTGACCGAACCGGCCTTCGGCGATTTGGAGAGAGGGTTGGCCGCGATGGGCGGCAACTCGGTAACGGTCCAATCCAGCGGTGGGACATAGCCGAGATTGCTCAGGCTCAGAATCTCGTCGGCGCTGACTCCGGTGGCGACGGTGGTTTCCACCGACGTGGGCGTCACATCGAGGGCCGGCCGAAGCAAGTTGAAATCTACGATCGTGATCGTTTGCGGGAGCACCGAGATCCCGGTAACGGCGACGTCATCGTACCCGTCGGCGGAGGCGGTGACGTCGTAGATACCGTCGGTCAGAAAAACCGGACCGTAGTCACCCGCGCCATCGGCGGGCGCGACGATGCTGCCCGGATTGATCGTTACCCTCGCGGGGGTACACGTCGGCCCGGGGAAAGGGAGACCACTGATGGTGCCCTCGAGTTGTCCGAAGGTCAGACAATCGGGGATCACGGCCTGCGGCAGCACGCTCTCGTCGCAGGCGTCTTCACCGGACGGTGTGTAGTTGTCGTCGCTGCACGGCCAGTGGGGCGTGTCCCCGTAACCGTCGCCATCCCAGTACCACGACACTAGGACATCGCCGCCGCCGGCTCCGGTGGTGACATCAACGCAGTAGCTGACGGTGCAGTGGTCGGTGGGGTCCATGGTCCGTCGTTGGTCGAGGTTGATCTCGTAGGACGCGGTGTGAAAGGACCACGAAAACGAGCCGACGGAGCCGCTGTCGCAGCTCGGTGATCCGGCGACAGACACGTCGGTTACCGTCCAGTCGGACGGCAGACGCAACCAAAGGTTTTCAGCCCACTCGAAGTCGTCGGTGAACGACTCGGATCGAAAGCACAGCGTCTCGGCGGTCGCCTGGGCCCAACACGCCGAGCCCCCGGCGTTGGAGTCGAAGACGACAAAGGAGCCACCGAGGGATTTCAGTTCCCCGGGGGCGTCGGCGGCGTCATTCGACGGCGGGCCCGCGAGTGCCCCAATCGGCAAGGTACACAGCAAACAGGCAAGGACGATTCGGTTCAGCGGGTTGACGGTCCGTGGGCTCATGACATCCTCCATGCGCTCGATATACGATGTTCCGTCGCCCTCGGAACCATCCGAATCTTGTCTCATCAGCTAGGCCAAATCAGAGATACTGGCTCGTTCGCTATGCTCTTGACTGTACCACCTAGGGCGAATCCCAAGTGTGAGCTTCATCAATCCCGGCCCGCGCGGAGATCAATCCCGCCCCTTCGCCAGCCGTGCCCCGATCCCGCCGATCCCGATCGCGCAGCAACTCGGGAAACCGGCATCGACGCGTCGATCACAGGAGTTTGTCGAGCCAGTCGCAGCGGAGCACGCGCTCGCGGATCCTGGAAACCGCCTGCGAGTAGCCGCGGCTGGAGACCCCCGGGTGCCACGTGGATGGTCGCGGCAGACTCGCCGCCAGCTCGGCGGCCTGATCCGAGTCCAGAGCACCGGCCGGCACACCGAAGTAGCGGCGCGCCGCGGCTTCGACACCGTAAACCTCGGGCCCGAACTGGGCCACGTTGAGGTAGAGCTCGAGGATCCGCCGCTTCGAGAGATGCCGTTCGAGTTGCCATGTCAGCACGACCTCACGCACCTTCCGCAGCGGCGAGCGCGACGGCGACAGCCAGAGGTTCTTGGCCAACTGCTGGGTGATGGTCGAGGCGCCGCGCACCCGTCTTGCCCTTGACGGCGTCCCGCGCTGCGATGCCGAGCTCGTGGGTGTCGAAACCGTGGTGCGAGAAAAAGCTCATGTCCTCGGCCGCGATCACCGCTTTTTTGACCTCGAGCGAGATCGCGTTGTAGGGAACCCAGCTCCACTGCACGTCCTCGCCGCGCGCTCGGGCCGCGTCGATGAAGGCGGTGGATTCGGGGTTCTCGACGGCGAGCGCCGCCACGTCGGGCCAGGTCAGAAAGACCCAGGCCGCGATGCACACGGCCGGGGTGAGCACCCCGAGAACGAGACACCCGATCCTCCGCCGACGGCCATTCTTCTTTCCCACCGCGCCAGTGTAGCGGTGCGGTGCCATCCGCGCAGCGGCCGGCCGTGGAGGCGACCGGCCGCTCGGCCAGCGGATTCGGGCAGGCGGGCACGGGCACGGCTGCGGATACGGATACGGATACGGAGAATGGCCGGAGTAATCCAAAGACGGATCCGGATCCATTCGCGGCGATCGCGACTCCGGTGATCACGATCCCGCCCGGCACGACATCACGCCGAGTGACAACTCGAGTGGTTATCGCCGCGCCGGCTGACGTCCTGGATCTCGACGACGGCTTCGAACTCGGATCGACCGTGGAGTGGAGTGCAGCATCGGGCAATGCGGAGTGAAGAGGTCGGAAAGTGAGGGCACGTCAATCTCGCGACTCTCCTTCCAACCCCCTCGGTCTCTCACCTCTTGACCTTCTGATTTTCTGACTCTCTCACTTTCTAACTTCCTCACCCCCCGCTCGCGATCCGTGGAACCGAATCGAGACAAACGTCGTATATTCATCCGTGGAGACCGGAATATGAAGACCCTGCGCGCGCTCAAGTTCCTTTTTGTCGGGCCGATGATCCTCGCCCTGCTCTTCGTCATCAACTGGATGACCTCGCCCGGTGACTGGTGGGTCCAGTGGGCGGCGCTCGGAATCGGCATCGCCTGGGTCATCAGCCTGTTTCGGGTGATCTTCGCCATCGTCGTCGCCGGTGGGCTGGCCGCTCTCATCGTCGCGCTCAAGAACCGCACCGCGCCGTTGAGGTACTGATGGAGAATCAGCGCATTCTTCAATTGGATGGCTCCATGGCGGACACGAGTCGACTCGGTGACACCGAAGACCGCGGCCGCGTGATCGCGAGGCGTTCGACCTCATCGCAGTGGCCAAACCAAAGCAGACGAGACAAAGGTAGAAGCGCTCCGGGTCGTCTGCGACCGGCTGCGATCCTCAGCGCGGCTCGCGGCGGACGATGGCCTCCTTGATGCCGGCGACCTGTTCCACGGGCACGACGAAGACCACCCCGGTGCCGTGCTCGTCGAGCCGGCCGGCGGTGTGGATGGCGGCCATGACCGGATCGACCAGGTCGTCCTCGGTGAGAAAGATCACGATATCGGTCTGCATCTCGAGGACGAGGCCGAGAAAGGTCTTCGCCTCGCGGACCCCGGTCCCTCGGCCGGGCACGATGGTGGCGCCGGAGATCCCGCACTCCTTGGCGGCGTCGACCACGGCGTCGGTGACATCCGGTTTGAGGGCGGCGATGATCGCCTTGTAGCTCATGGATTCATCCCTTTCTGACCACCCCTGAGACGACGACCCGGCTCGCCAGGTCGCGAGCTGGGCGTAGCCCATCACGGTGATCATCGGAAACAGACTCGCAAATGCGATCAGGCCGAAGCCGTCCAGGGCCGGGTTGCGCCCGGGAATCGTGGCGGCCAGACCGAGGCCGAGGGCGGTCACCAGCGGCACCGTCACCGTCGACGTCGTCACCCCGCCGGAGTCGTAGGCGAGGGGGATGATCGACTTCGGCGCGAAGGCCGTCTGGACGATGACGACGAGATAACCGACGGCGACGAAGAGCACCAGCGAGGCGCCGGTGACGATCCTGAACGCGCCGAGGGTGATGCCGAGGGCCACCCCGACGGCGACCACCAACCGCAGGCCCCACGGCCGGATGGTGCCGCGCGACGCCTGCTCGGCCTTGAAGGCGACCGCGATGAGGGCGGGCTCGGCCAGGGTGGTCGAAAAACCGATGATCGCGGCGAAGAGGTAGACCCAGCCGTACTCCCACCACGGCGGCGAGTCCGGGAACGGTGTCGCTGCCGAAGACGAACTGGGGAGAGGACAGCTCGGTCGCCATGTGTTCGCCGAGGGGGAAGAGCGCGAGCTCCAGCCCGATGAGGAAGAAGGCGAGTCCCACCACCACCAGCACGAGGCCGGCGATCAGACGGCGGAGGTTGCGGGATCGGCTGGCGCAGGACCAGGTACTGAAAACCGAGCAGCAGGGCGCTGACCGCGAAGACATCGCGGCTGGTGTCGAGCAGGGCGCTGAGCAGACCGTCGATCACGGGCGCCGCCTTCCGGGATTCATCAGCCCGCTCCCGAGCGCGCGAATGCCGAAACGGACGATACCGAAGAGCATGACGAAGATCATCGGCGTCAACGACGCGAGCGCGATCATCCCGAAGCCGTCGATGAGCGGGTCGCGGCCGCGGATCGAGGTCGCGAGCCCGACCCCGAGCGCCGTCACCAGCGGCACCGTCACCGTCGAGGTGGTCACCCCGCCGGAATCGAAGGCGATGCCGACGATGGCCTCGGGGGCGATGAAGGTGATCGCCGACGACGATGACGTAGCCGCCGATGATCAGGTACTGAACCGGCCAGCCGCGGAGGATGCGGAGAACGCCGATGACGATCGCCGCCCCGACCGACAGCGCGACGGTCAGTCGAAGCTGGAGGGCGTAGGCCGACTGGGTCGCGGCGTCGGACGCGATATAGCCGGCGTCGGACGCGACCGAAGCCGCCTCGCCGGCGATGGCGATGAGGGCCGGTTCGGCGACGGTGGTCGAAAAGCCGAGCAGGAAACCGAAGACCAACAACCAGACCAGGCTGCCCTTGCGGGCGAAGGCATACGCCATGGCCTCGCCGATGGGGAAGAGACCCATCTCCAACCCCTGCACGAAGAGCATCAGTCCGAGCACGACGAAGAGCGCCCCGACCAGGATCTCCGCGACATTGGGAAAGGGCTGGCGCAGCACCAGGGTCTGGAAGCCGACGACCACGACGACGATCGGCAGCAGATCCCGCACCGAATCCCAGAGCCGGCGAGCCAGCATCCGCACCAACGGCGCCGCGAATTCGAATCCTCGATGCACGCCTGGCGGGCCACTCCCTCCGCTGGAGATCGGCGCCGGAGCATCCGCACTCCGGCCCGCGAGGGTATCAGGATTCGAATCGATCTCTCGCCGAAGTGTCCGCGTCGCTCCCGCTTCCCGTCCTTTTTCTTCCGCACGGAAGCCACTGGCTTCTGTGCGGAAGAAAGAGGGTCGGGCGACCCCGAAGGGCCGCCCGACCACATCTAGAAGTTGAACTGAACGCTGCCGAAGATGTAGCGGCCAGCGGGGTCGTAGATGCCGTACATGTTGATATTGTTGTCGTCGGCGTGGTCTCCGGCGCCAAGCGGCGGCTCTTCGTCGAGGATGTTGTTGACACCAAGGGTGAACTTGATGCCGTTGCGGAGGGTGTACGACGCCGCGAGGTCGAAGTAGTTGTAGGCATCGATCTTGTCGATGCCGTTGACGATCCAGAGCTCGTGGTTGCCCTCGTTGCGAAGGTCGGGATCGGGGCTGAAGTCGTCTTCCTTGACCTCGCCGACATAGCGCCAGGACAGCGAGAGATTCAGACGGAAGTTGGTCTCCCAGGTGGCGCGGAAGCGGTGCCGCCACTCGGGAGTCGGCTGAGCGCACTGGAAGCCGAAGTAGCCGGCGCAGTCATATTCCACCAACGGGTCGCTGTACACGTTCTTGAACAGATAGCTGCCCATGAGGTCCATGGCCAGGTAACCGGAGTTGCCGAGACCGAGGAGGTAGTTGAAGTTGAGGTCGACGCCTTCGGCGTGGAGGTCGCCGATGTTGTTGTTGGCGGTAAAGGTGTAACCGGTCTGGGTCGCCCAGAGGGTACCCTGCGAATCACGATGGATGAGTGAGCAGAGGTCCGGGTCGCCGGTGTTGGCGCAGGTCTGAATGACGTCGTCGGCGCCGAGCGCTCCGATGGTGTCCGTGATCTTGATGTCGTAATAGTCGAGGGTGATGGACAGACCGCGGATGGACTGAGGCGTCCACACGAGGCCGGCCGTGATGGTGTCGGCCGTCTCGGGATCGAGGAGCGGGTTACCGCCCTCGAGGGTGTTGTACTGGCCGGCGGGGCTGGGCGCGATGTGTGCCGTACTGGCCGGGCAGCACGCCGGTGTTGGCGCACTGCGCCTCAGTGGCCGTCGGGTTGGGGCCGGAGCAGATGTCGGTCGAACCGTTCAGGTTGAAGCCCTGCACCCGGAAGAGCTCGGAGATGTTGGCCGCGCGGACGGCGCGGTTGTAGCCGCCGCGGATGCGCCAGCTCTGGGTCGGGGCGTAGCTCGCCTGGATCTTGTAGCTGCTGACGCCGCCGGATGTCGAGTAGTCGGAATAGCGATAGCCGAGCTCGAGGGAGAGGTCCTGGGCGCCCTTGACATCCTGGACGAGGGGAACGAGGAGCTCGAGGAAGGCTTCCTTGACGTTGTAGCGACCGATGATCTCGTCGTTCGCGCCGCCGAAACCGGCGGCGTTGGCAGTGCGGTACACCTCGTCGGGCGTGTTCTTCAAGTACTCTTCGCGGTACTCGAGGCCGCCGGCAAACTGGACGCCTTCGCTGGCGGACGGGAGGGCGATGCCGTAGTTCTCCCAGTCCGAGGTGAAGGTGAGGTTGAAGACATCGATGGCGGTCACCGAGTACCGTATGGCACTGATGGACAGGTAGTCGATGGCTTCCTGGGTCACGCCGTCACGGTAGTCGTCGACATACTCCCCGGTGCCGCCGTTGGTGAAGATGTTCCAGGGCACGCAGCCGTCGCCGCCGTCGTTGCGGCAGACCCACTCACCGGTGTCCGGATCCTCGATGACGTCGAGGGCGTTGGCGATGCCGGTGATGTTGAGGTAACCGTTGGCCGAGTCGTTCTGGTTGTTCTGACCATGCATGTAGTAGAAGTCGTAGTTCCACTCTTCGCTGAGCTCACCACGCACCCCGCCGAGCATGCGGATGTTGCTGTGGGCGATCTCGTCGTACCGCGGGTCGCCTTCGACGTTGCGGCGAAGGATCCACAGATTGGCCATGTCGGTCGGTCCATAACCGCCCTGGACGCAGAGGAGGTCGCGCTGCTGGTCGGAAAGCATCGGGTTGTCGCAGTTGGTCTGGGTCCAGTTGTTGAAGTTGCCCGACGGCGCGATCTGCGCCCTGGTGTAATTGTTCATGTACATGACTTCCATGTACACGTCGAAGTGCTTGTTGATCTCGTAGTTGGCGAAGGCGCCGGCGTTCCACTTCGTGTCCGGCCGTTGGATGTGGTTGTAGGGAGCGTAGTTGAAGAGCGGGAAGCCGGGAACGAACTGGTCGCCGTTGGGGCCACCGATGGTGTGGTCACCCTGGGAAGCGCCGTCAACGCTGATCGGGCGGAAGCGCCCCATGGGGCTCGTCGAGGAACCACCGCAGAACGGACCGTCGTCACCGGCGGCGACGGCGCAGTTGAGATAGTCGCGCGAGCCCTTGGTGAGCTCGTCGAGCTTGCGGTAGTCGAGGTAGACGGCGGCGTGGCCCTTGCCGTCGGCGAACTTGCCGCCGAGAGCGACGTTGGCGTTGATCGACTCGCCGTCCCAGGTGGATCCGGTCGGCACGTCGAAGCCGCTGTCGGGGTTGATCTGCTGGGCCAGGGCGTTGTTGTTGTTGTGGTTGTACCCGGCGTACTGCACACCGCCGCGGACGCCTTCAAAATCGGTGTCCATGACGAAGTTGACCACGCCGGCCATGGCGTCGGAACCGTAGGTCGTCGACGCGCCGCCGGTCAGGACGTCCACGCGCTTGATGAGCGGCGCGGGGACGACGTTGAGGTCAGGGGCGTACGAAAAACCGTCGCCGTTGCCCGGAGGCAGCCGGCGGCCGTTGATCAGCACGAGGGTGCGGTTGGAGCCGAGCTGACGCAGGGAGACGGTGGCCGTACCCGTGGCGCCGTTGGAGACCGTCGAGTTCTGCCCGGCAAAGGCCTGCGGCATGGTGGTCACGAGGTCCTCGATGCGGACCGTACCGGAATAGGTGAGCTCCTGCGGGACCTCCATGACGGTCACGGGGCTCAGCGCGGTCAGATCGGCGCGCGGAATGAGCGAACCGGTGACGGTCACCTCACCCTCGAAGGAGCGCGCTATCGCCTGCTCGACCTCCTGATCCGTAAGGGGATCCATATCCCCATCCGCTTTTGCCACAGTATCCTGCGCCATCACGGGCAGGACGGCCAAACCGACGACCGCGACGATTGTGACGAGAAAACGAGTCCAGGTCCGTGTGACACGGAACGGGCTTTTCTCCTCGGATCTTCTTTGTAAACGCATCTCCGTTCCTCCTTAAGGTTCGATCGGGAACCGGTGACCACCCGAACCAACCGGCGGACGCCCCCGACCATCGGGGAAATCCGACGACCGCGACTTCGTTCTCCTCACCTCCTTTGCCCGTCGCGTGGCTCCGTTGAGCTTCCGGTCTGCCGGGAATCGGTTCCCTCATCCTTCGTCACATTACGTCCAAAAAGAACGGGAGTTGTTTCCAAAATGCAAAACGTTTTTGAGATTACATATGTGTAACTTGATTCACAAATTTTCACAATTCACACACTCGGTGATTCGGGTACGCTGGGCCCGGAGGAAGATCATGAGATTCGCATCGCTGTCCGCAGTCATCCTGACTCTCGCTGCGACCGGGGCAGCGACCGCTCCACCTGACAACGCCACAGTCGACGAGTTCGCCTGGATGGCCGGTCACTGGCGCCTCGACCAGGGCGCGACGATCATCGAGGAGGGATGGTTCGCCCCTGCCGGTGGCAGCATGGTGGGGGTGAATCGCACGGTAACCGGGGACGTCACAACGGGTTTCGAGTTTCTCCTGCTGCGGGAAACCGACAGCGGGATCGTGCTGTCTGCCAGCCCGAATGGGCGGTGCCCGGCTACGGAGTTTGCCCTCACCGAGATCGAAGGGCACCAAGCTGTCTTCAGCAACCCCGAGCACGATTTCCCGCAGCGGATCGTCTATCGCCGCGAGGGCGACCGGCTGCACGGGGAAATCTCGGGGACCACCGACGGTGAGGTGCGGAAGATCGGGTGGGTCTTCGATTTGATGCCGTAGCGTCTGTCGCCGTACCCGTTTCCGGGGCAGCGTCCGGGGCAGCGTCCGGGGCAGCGTCCGGGGCAGCGTCCGGGGCAGCGTCCGGGGCAGCGTCCGGGGCAGCGTCCGGGGCAGCGTCCGGGGCAGCGTCCGGGGCAGCGTCCGGGGCAGCGTCCGGGGCAGCGTCCGGGGCAGCGTCCGGGGCAGCGTCCGGGGCAGCGTCCGGGGCAGCGTCCGGGGCAGCGTCCGGGGCAGCGTGATCACCTCCTGGTTGTTCTGAAACGACGAGTAGCCGAAGGGGTTGCCGGAGTCAAGGGGTGAAATGCATCGCCCTCGGAGGGCGACCCCTTGACTCCGGCAACCCCTTCGGCTGAGGGAAAGACATGAACAACCAGGAGGTGATCATGCGCAACGCCCGTCCAGCAACCGGCCTCATCGCCCACTCGAAGGCCCTCGAAGCAGCCGGCATCGCAATCTCGCTTGTCCTGCGTGTACCGGCTCCACTCAAGAGTCTCGCCGATCAGGTGATCCGCTCCGCGTCGTCGGTGCCCGCGAATCTCTCTGAAGGCCACGGCCGATCGGGCCGCGACCGGATGCACCACTGGCGCATCGCCTACGGCTCAGCGAAAGAGGTCGACACCCACCTTCGTCTCCTCGTCGGCGCCGGCGCCATCGACGCCAACCAGACCGACACCGCCCTCCGACTCTTCGACGACGTCAGGGCCATCACCTGGCGGCTGCTGCATCCGGTACGGTGACCTCGAGGTCACGCGGGTAAGGACCTCCCTCGGGGTGCACGCCATTGTGCCAGTACACCCTTCCGGCAACGCGACACGCTGCGCACAATGGCGCTGCCGGGCTCCCTCGGGAGGCGCGCCTCTGCCTGGCTCTCGCGGCAACGAGGCAGGCCGCCGGCGTGCCATCGGCGTGGTCGCAGCCCTCACAATCAACCCACGAACGACCACGCCGATGGTGCGACGCTGGGTCGCAGGGACGCCAAAGCGTCCCAGCGGCCCAGAAGGCCGGTGATGAGGGATCCATGCGCGGGATCAAGATCGGGAGCAGGAACGGGATCGATTGTGGGGCAGGCTTCCAGCCTGCCAGCGGCCGCAACAGTTGCAGCATCAGCGTCAGTGGCAGTGACCGGGGCAGCGGCAGCATCCGGAAACCGGAACCAAGGACGTGGCCACATCCGCATCCGGAGTCGGCGCGTCTTGTAGCGCCGATCTCCAGATCGGCGTCAAAACCCTTCTCAACGACACCGACGCCCATCTGGAGATGGGCGATACAACGGCGCTCCGATTTCGTGTCCCTGCCCGATGTCAATGGGAGGAACGGCGACAGCGGCAGTACTCGTTAACCGGCGTCTCCGCCCTCAGCCGCCTCGGCGGGCGCCTCTTCTTCCGGCCGAGTCCGCCAGCGGCGGTGCATCCACACCCACTGCTCGGGCCACGCGCGCACCTGCCACTCGATGGCAGCGGTGGCGGCCGCGGTCATCTCCGTCACCCTCGCCATGAGCGCACCTTCGCTGGGCACCGGGAGGGGTGGACCGATCTTGATCTTATGGGTGCCGTCGGGCTTGCGGTGGATAAATCCCGGGATGAGGGGACACCTCGCCCGCAGGGCGAGCATGGCGGCGCCGGACGGCGTCCAGGCCGGTCGGGAAAAAAACGGGACAAAGACCCCGGGGATGCTCGGGATGTCCTGGTCGATGAGCAGACCGATCACCCGGCCCTTTCCGAGGGCGCGGAGCAGTTGGCGGCCCGCCTTCTCGCCGCGGGGAACCACCTCGGTGCCGAATCGGGTGCGCAGTCTGGTCACGATCTGATCGACCCGGAGATCATCGAGTTCCCGTACCGCGATGGTCATGGGAAACCCGTCAACGCCCAGCCATGCGTTGAAGAGCTCCCAGTTTCCCAGGTGGCCGGTGGCGAGAACGCAGCCTCGGCCCTCATCGATGGCGGTCTGTAAGTGCTCCGCGCCCTCGACTTCGCAGATTCCATCGACCTTGGCTGCGCTCGCCCGCCACAACCATGTGATCTCGGCGAGCACGCGGCCGAGGTGATCGGCGCATCCCCTCATGATCTGCCTGCGCCCGCGCTCATCGAGCTCGGGAAAGGCGATCTCGAGATTGTCTTGCATCCGTCGCCGCTCGCGCTTCATGAACCGCAGCGCGAACCGGCTCACCACCGGCGTGAGCGTTCGCGTGACCGGCAGCGGCAGGCGGCTGCCGATACCGAGGACCGCTCGGAGAAGGTGGTAGACGAACTCGTCGCGAGTGCGGTGCGGCATGTTCTGAGTGTAACTTTTCCCTGGGGAATCGGCACCGGCTGTCGCCGGTGCCGATTCCCCAGGAAAAGGCGGCGAGTATGCACGAAGCTCTTTCAACAGCATCTGCCGCCGGTGGGAGAACCGATCCTTGACAACACTCATTTCAGCTCTTCAACGGTGTCCCCGCCATGACCTCGTGTCTCCTCCAGTCCTCGCCCGTCGATCCCATCGGGTGGGTGAGAAACCTGCCCTCCAACCCATACCGGATCCGCACAGGATTCTCCTGGATCATCAGAATGGCCGACGGCACCGATTCAACGAAATCCGTGTCTTTTCCGGTCGACCTCGTGATTCCCCAATCCGTAGTTGGCCGAAGTCCGTGGCCGTTTCCGTGGCCGCGTTTACGTCCGCGTCGGAATCCGTTTCCGTTTCCGTGCCCGGACGCCGTCAACTGCCGTGCCGACCTGAGCATCGTCATGACTCTGAATTCGAAGCTCCACCGAATCGCCACTTTGACCCACAGCGGGTGGGTCGCGGGTCGTGGACGACCCGCCTACAGCCCTGAATCGCGCCGCCTCTTCATTGTTTTCGGTCCCAGCTACGGACGTGACAGCACCCCCACGCCAGTCACTGCACGTTGTCGATCTCCACGAGGCGATCGAACCGCGGGTTGCCGTGCAGCGACTCGAACCGTGGGTCAGCGCCGAGCCGGCTGACTTCCTCCGCGGCTGACCACTCGGCGAAGCTCTCGAGATCCGTCAGGGCGCCAGCTCGTCGTCGAGCACCTGCAGTCGGATCGGCGGCCCGCAGCAGATAGACCGGGCCCGGCCGCGCGGCGCGCTCGAGGGCGACATCGAGATCACGCAGCACCTCGTCGGTCCGACCGCCGATCTGCAACCGATGCGGCGGCCCGCAGATAGTGGAGCCGGCCATCGGCGTCGTGGGTCGGAACCAATCCCCTCCGTCGCCACCGCAGGACGCCGCCGCGGGGCTCCCCTGTCGGAGAAACAGCTCGGCGAGGGCGATGTACGGCGCCTCGAAATCGGGCCGCAACTCCATGGCCCGCCGAAAGGCGCTCCTCGCCCGCTTGGGATCGCTCTCCACGACACAGGTTCCGAGATACCAGAGCAGCGACCGGGCTCGACGGATCCTGCTCGAGCTCCTTTGCGAAGAGCTGCGGCCGCCTCCTCGAGATCGCCCCTCGCCTTGGCCTCGAGCGCCTGCTGGTGGATGGGCGCGAGGTGCGATTGCGTCGGCCGGGTTGCGCCGGCTGCCGGCACCCTCGCCCGGGCTGCCGGTGACATACCCGAGGGCGAGCAGGGCCGCCTCCTCGTCGGCGCTCAGCACGATGACCTCACCGCCGAAGGACTCGTCGACCGGCCGGATCTCGGCCAACCGCCGGTCGAGATCGGCCGCGGTGGCCGGTCGCTCCGTGACGAGATCGCGGCGCTCGTTCGGATCGACGGCGAGATCGTAGAGCTCCGGCCGCGGCGACTGGATGTACTTCATCGGACCGCGGACCACGGCGAAGAGCGGCGCCCAGCCGTTTCGCAGGTAGCCCTCGAGGCTCTCGAGTAGAGGGTTCGATCCGCCACCGACTTCGCCTCTTCCCCCGGAGGGCCGGCAGCAGCGAGACCCCGTCGCCGGGCGTTTCGATCCCGAGGAGCTCCCTCAGGGTGGGCGCGAGATCGACCAGCCCGACGGGCTGCGGGTGCCGCACCGCCTCGGTCTGGCCCGGCATGTGGATGAGCAGCGGCACCCGGGTGGTGGCTTCGTAGAGCAGGATGCCGTGGGTCTCTTCGCCGTGCTCGCCGAGGGCCTCGCCGTGGTCGCCGGCGATGATCACGACCGCGGGATCGAAGTCGCCCCGCGCCACCAGCGAGCCGAGCAATCGCCCGACCTCGTTGTCCATGTAGGCGACCTCGCCGGCATAGGGTCGATCGGCAAACCGTCCGGCGAAGGGCGGCGGCGGGTCGTAGGGCGCGTGCGGGTCGAAGAGGTGGACCCAGGCGAACCACGGCGCCGGCCGGGCCGCGATCCAGTCGGCGGCGAGCGCGGACCGTCTCCCCCGCCCGCCGCTCCATCCCGCCGCCGAGCGTTCGGCCGGATGTCGGGCGCGTCGTAGTGATCGAAGCCGCGCTCGAATCCGAACCGGCCGTCGACCACGAAGGAGCTGACAAAGGCGCCGGTCGGATAGCCCTGCCTCGCGCAGTTCCTCGGCGATGAGCGGCACCTCGGGTCCGACCATGACCGCGAGGTTCTTGCGCACGCCGTGGTGAAGGGGTGGAGCCCGGAGAAGATGGTGGTGTGCGACGGCATGGTCTGCGGCACCGACGCCTCGCAGCGCTCGAAGAGGTGGCTGCGCCCGGCGATCCGATCGAGGTTCGGGCTGACCTCGGGGTCGCCGCCGTAGCAACCGAGGACGTCGGCGCGGGTGGTGTCGAGGGTCACGAGCAGGATGTTCGGCGCGACGAGTTCGCTCTCGGGGCACGGCAGTCGGCGGTTGGGAGACTCCGCTGCCGCCGCGACCGAGGCCAGCGCCGACAAAAGCCAAAACCGATGCCATGGAACGCGTCATCGACACACCCTTCCGCGGTCGACACCGCCATCTCCGGTGACACGAGGATACGGGAGCATACCCATTCCGGGTCAGGTTCGGATTCCCGCGCGCCCGCCCCGAAAATCCAGCGGGGATTGGTCGCCTCGCATCCACACTGCGTTCGAGGCCTTCAATCGTTGTAGAGTACTGGCCGGGAGAATGCAGATGACACCGATCCGAGCGATGACTCGTCTCATGGCCGCCTCGATCCTGATCCTGGCCGCGACCGCCGTGTCTCGCCATGGAACCGCCGACCGCCGAGCAGCTCGAGCGCTACCGCCAGGACGGAACGCTGGCCGCCCGGGCCGACGCCGCCCGCTCCTTCGGCAATCACCGGATGGCGCCGGCGCTCGCCGCGCGGCTGGGATCGCAGACCGCGCTCAAGGCGCTGCCGGATGCGCCGACGGTGCTCCCGTCCGACGGGTCGCCGCGGGTGCTCACCCTGCTCATCGCCTTCTCCGACATGCCGGGCTTCACCGATCCCACCGTGGTCGACGACCGGATCTTCGGCGACGGTGAGACCACCGCCTATCCCTACGAGAGCCTGACCAACTTCTACCGCCGATCGTCCTACGGCCAACTCGAGATCACCGGTTCGACCCTCGGCTGGTACACCACCGCCTATCCGCGGTCCGAGGTCGTGGAGAGCTATCGCGGACGCCAGGCGCTCATCAAGGAAGCCTTCACCCACTACGACACCGAAGGCCACGACTTCTCGCAGTACGACAACGACGGCGACGGCGTCATCGATTATCTCGTCCATCGTCTGGACCGGGGCGCACGGCGAGTGGGCCGAGTTCTGGTGGGGTTATCAGACCAGCTTCTACAACGACAACTTCACGGTCGACGGCGTTCGGATCGGCACCTACTCCTGGCAGTGGGAGAACTACACCTGGCCGGGCGAGTTCTCGCCCGAGGTCGTCATCCACGAGACCGGCCACGCCCTCGGGCTGCCCGACTACTACGACTACGACGACGCCATCGGCCCCAAGGGCGGGTGCGGCGGCCTCGACCAGATGGACAGCAACTGGGGCGACCACAACGCCTTCTCGAAGTGGGTGCTCGGCTGGCTGACACCCGAGATCTTCAACCAGGACAGCCACGAGCTCGTGATGGCGCCGTCCGACGTCATCCGGCCAGGCGGCGGTGTTGATGCACGGCGACGCCGTCGCCGATCCCTTCGCCGAGTACTATCTGGTCCAGCACCGGCGCCGCCAGGGCAACGACGTCGAGCTTCCCAACGACGGGCTGCTCATCTGGCATGTCGACGCCCGCCTCGACGCCGGCGGCAACTTCCTCTACGACAACTCCTACACCGAACACAAGCTGATCCGCCTGATGGAGGCCGACGGACTCGAGGAGATCGACCTCGGAGGTCGGGCCGACGCCGGTGATTTCTACACCCCCGGTGATCTCTTCGACACCGACACGACCCCGGCCTCGCTCCGCTATGACGGGGTGCCGACCAACATCGCCATCAGCTTCCATCGCCGCCGCCGGCGACGACCTGAGCCTCCAGGCCGACCTCGGCTCCGGCTGCGCGCTTGTGGTGCGACGCCTCGGTCACGCCGAACGCCTGGCCGGGTCTGCCCGTGTCCTTCAACGGTTCGCTGGACACCGCCAACTGCGAGGGAACGCCGTCCTACGGCTGGGTCTTCGGCGACGGCGCCGTCTTCCGGCGACACCAGCGCGTCTCACGCCTATGTCTCCACCGGAACCTACGACTGGACCGTCACCGCCGAGCTCGAGGACGCCACCTGCGGCCACCAGGGCTCGGTCCTCGTGTGCACCGATTTTCCGTGCTGGCAGTGGACCCCGAGCGAGCCCATGATCGAGGCACGCAGCCAGCACGCAGCCGTCGAACTCGATGACGGCCGGATCCTCGTCGTCGGCGGCGGCGACGCCGACCCCGAGATCTTCGATCCGCAGACCGCGACCTGGACCCGGCGGCGCCGACCATCGGCCCTCATCTCAGCACCGAGGCCGTCCGACTCGATGACGGCCGGGTCCTGGTCGTGGGCAGCGAGTCGGCGAGGAATCGTCGACAGCGAGATCTACGACCCGGTCAGCGACACCTGGTCGACCACGGGCCAGCTCAACCACGATCGCATCGCCCACTCGGCCATCGACCCTTTCCGACGGCCGGGTGCTGGTCGCCGGAGGCGTCTTCGGCGACTATCCCCACTACGAAGCCATCGAAGAGGTCGAGGTCTTCGATCCGGCCTCCGAGACCTGGACGGTGGTCGGGACCCTCGCCGGGCGAACGGCTCTACCCGGCGCTGACCCAACTCTGCAGGACGGCCGGACGCTGATCGTCGGAGCCCGCGAGGCGACCCTCTTCGATCCGGTCATCGGACACCCTGCGGCGGGCCGCGCCGCTGCCGACCGAGTGGCAGGCGCCCATCGCCGTCACCCTCGATGACGGGCGGGTTCTGCTGACGGGTATCGCCAACGCTCCCATGACCCTGCTCTGGAACCCCGATCGACGGCCGATGGACCATCGCCGGTCCAACGGGCACGCTCCGCCAGCTCCCGACCGCGACAAAACTCCCCAACGGGCTCGTTCTCGTGACCGGCGGTTTCGACATGTCGGGCACACCCATGGCCACCACCGAGTTCTTCGACCCGGCGACCCTGAAGTGGTCGATGGGATCATCGCTGACCATCGATCGCGGCGGACACACGGCGACCTTGGCCGCCTCCGGACAGCTGTTCCTCGCCGGGCGGTGACAGCAGCTCGGGCTCGTCGGTGTCACCAACGAACCGAGGTCTTCGTCCAACCGACCACCCCACCGCGGAACATCGGAGGCCGCACCTCACCCTGACTCACCCAGCGTTAGTTCGGACCGACAGAACGCGGGATGGGTGCCTGGCATCCGACGTTGTTCGCCGCGACAACGTCGCGTGCCTGCGCACCCCTCCCATCGCGCTGCCGGCGTGCACGCCACGGAAGATCTGCCAACCCACCACGACTTCAGGCCGGCGGGAGCGCCGGCCCTACAATGGATCTCGGCCTTTTGTAGCTCCGGCGCCCTCGCCGGCGAATTGACCACAGACCACGATTTTCCGAGAATCGGGGTTGTTGCAAGAGGCTCACGACTCACGTCTCACGCCTAGGCGCTCACGCCCCGTCGAGCTCGGCCTTGCGTTTCCGCCGCTTCCAGTGCAGCACGAGATCCCCAGGCGAAAGAGCACCGGCACTGCGGCGGTCGCCCGACCGCGCCCCACTCTCATTCACCGAACCGGATCGACGTCCCAATCCGGCACACGCCGCCGGTCTCCATCATCGACCGCCCCTATTCCGAATCCGGCACGGATCGTGCTTCGTCTCCGGTGAGGGTCGACACACGACCCGGTGCGCGAGACGCGAAGGGAGATCGACATGAGCAACACGAAGACAGCTCGATCCGGATCGGCGCCCCGAGTGGTTCGCCGATTTCGAGAACAAGCTGGTCGACCTCATCCGGACGGCGCCGGGCTCACAGACCCAGGACCTCGGCGCCTGCCTGACGGTTCTCATTCCCCGCGGCGGCGGCGCCGACGACGCGATCTTCGGTGGTCTCGTCACTGCGAAAGACGCGCACCCGAACCAGATGCAGGAGGAGCTCCTGACGGCGGTCATTTGGGCGCTGCTCGCCGATGGCGTCTCTCCCGATGTCCTCCGTGCGACCTTCGAGCACTCCATGATGATCGCCGAACCCGTCACCGCCGATCTCGATGTCCTGCGGATGGACGGGATCGAGGATGAGGTCGTCAACTGACCACTACGCTAAAAATTCTCAATTCGTAATTCTCAATTCTCAATTCCATCGCCGGGATTCGAGGCTGATCAGCTGTCGGCCGCTCACCTCTTGCGAACCTGGAAAACCCGTCACGGGCCCGAATTGAAAAATTGAGAATTCAAAACTGAGAATTGAGAATTCCTTGTTGCCAGCGGTCGCGGATCTCTTCCGGGATCTCGAGACCCTCAGCCGCCACCGCGAGGAGCGCCGGATAGAGCCACGCGTCGTCTTCGGCCACCGCAGTTGCTGCGGCCACCACTTCGGGCCGCTCCCGACCCACCAGAAAACGCAACCCACGTTGCCTTACCGCGGCCGAACCCCGACACAGCCCGAGTTCGAGTCCAGCCGCTGATGCGGCATCCACCAGCCGGATCTCCGCCGCCGTCAGCCCGCGAGGGGGGAGCGCCGGCGGACCGAACAGCCCCCGCACAGATCGCCAACCACCACGGAGCAGGGCGTGGATGCGCGGGCCGAGGTCGAGCGGGGAACCGCCGCGAGCGAGGTTTTCGATGCGGATCTCGAGAAGCTCCGAGAGCAGGCTCCGCTCCTCGGTTGCGGCCCTCACGACCAACCCTTCGACGGCCCGCAGATCAGCGGTTTCGGACTCGGCCGCGGCGATCACGCCTCCCTGATGAGCCGCCCGCACGGCGAGCGCGGACGGCGATTCCAGGCGTTGGGTCGTTCCTTCCCGCACCTTGACGACGGGCGCCGCCATGATCTGGTCTCGCCGAAGACCGAGGATCGCGAAACCGAGCAGCAGCGTGGTCAGCCGTCGGCGAACCGGCTCGTCCACCGACCCCAACCGGTCCACGAGCAGCAGCAACATCCGCACCGCCTCGTCAATAAGGGACTCGAGATGGGGATTGACCACGCCACGAAGTTCGTCGGCGCTCGCCGAGGCGGCGGTCCGACCACCCATCTCGACGGCGGCCGAGAACGCGGGATAGCCCGGAATCACCGCTCGAGTCGACAGGACCCCGTGCACGAGGAGCCACAAATTGGGTGTCTCTCCAGATACCGTCACCGCGATCTCTCCCGGCAGCGGATCGGTGATCCGCATACGATAGAGACCATCCGCAAACCCTCGCTCGACCGGGCGGCCGCAGACCGTGACCGGGATCGGTACGAAACGCAGGGCTGTCCGAAGCCAGGCCACCGCCCGGCGGGCGCCGAGGCCGCGACATCGCCAGCTCAGGGTGGTTGATGGCGCTGCCGCGCGGTCCTCGTTGAGGGCGAGGTCGAAGCGGCCTCTTCGAACCTCCATCCGGCCGGACCAGCCTCCGGTCTGCTCGCGGAGGTCCAGCCGAGCGCCCGGCAGCCCTGCGGCCCAGAGAAGGGCGGACAATCCGGCCTCCTCGGTGCGGGAGATGGCCTCCTGGCGTTGGCGGCGCCCGGCGTTGGTGTCAAACACCGCGGCCAGGTCCCGCAGCTCCTCGGGAGCGGCGAGAATTCCATCGCAGCGAAAACAAAAACCACCCCGCTCCCGGTTGATCTCCACTCGCGCCGCGCCCCGCGCGACGGCGAGCCGGACGAGTTCCGCAGGAACCTGCCACGGGCCCTGGAGTTGGGATCTGCACAGGGTCGCCACCTCGGCGGCAACATCGATACCGAGGAGATCGTCCGTTCTCAACCTCGGCTCTCCCGGCGCTCGATCACGGCCTCGGCCGCCAACCCGGCCAAGAGGCGCCGGGTCGTCGCGGGCGGTACTCGGAGGCGGTCGACCACAAGATCAGCGAGCAGCAGCAACGCCGCCGAAGGGTGTTCGGCCTCGAGCTCAACCACCCGCCGCCAGACCAAACAACCATCGCTTACGGCGACCGTTTTGTGGCGCCGCCCGAGGCCGGTCAGCGGACCGTCCAGTACGACGATCTCTTCGCCGAGATCGGCGCAGACGATCACCTGCCATCTCTCTCCCACCATCGCCGCAGCCCCCTCCAGGCGTTCGGTCACCGGGCGCCCGCCGCCTCGGGTCAGGATCGCGTCCCAGCGGTCGAGATCGATTGCGCCCAGAGTCGCGGCGACGGCACTTCCTTCGGGGCGGCTCCCGTCGATCACCGGCCGACCGGTCGCGGCCACGCGACGAGCGAGGTCCGAGGCGGTGCTGCCGACCGCCAGCCGGCCGCGGCGAGCGAGCCGCCGCGCCCGCTCGAGGCTGATCGCCCCGGCGCCCGAGGCGCCGGCGAGCAGCGGGACGACCCGGCGCGAGAAGAGGGCCGGCACCTCGCGGTAGGCCTCGGGGCGCGCCAATGCTCCCCGGAGAAGCCCGACGAGATTCGGAGTGCCGCTCGACCGGACGCTTTCAACGGCGAATCGATGACGGGCGATCAGGACCGCCCCGACCGCAACAAGCCCAAACACGAGCGCGAGGGCGGCGGCTCGTCCAACCGAAAATCCGGGCAGCGTGCGCGGCGGCACAACCGACCGAGCCCTGGTTGGGATCCCGGCCGCGGCAGTTCCGATTCCCGGGGTTCCTGAGGACTCGCCCTCCCGTGGACTCGGCGTGTCAGGCGGACCCACGCGGCTGGCGTCGATCGCCCGCCACGCCTGACCCGGATTGCGGTACTCCACCCAAGCGTGGAGCCCGGGCAGCGCTCGGCCTTGGGCGCCGACAAATCCCACCACCAGCCGAACCGAGATCCCGGCCCGGGCGAGAATGGCCGCCAGCAGGGTGTTCTGAACATCACAGTCACCGGCGCCGACTGCCAGACAACGCTCCGCGAACGGCAACCCACTTCGGGTCGCATCACGATGGCGATCGACCGTGGTTGCCGAGTTGTCATAAACCACCCGCTCGCTGACCCAGTCCCTCGCCCGGCTCGCCGCCTCATCGGCATCGAGGCTCTGCAGTCGCGCAGCGAAATCACTCGCCGCACTCGGGAGATTCGGCCACGAGCCTCCAACGACCAGGCTGACGATCGACGCCGGCGCCGGTTCGATATCGAACTTGACCGCGAAGGCTCTCCTCGGCCACGAGCAGCGGTCCGCCATCGCCGGCGGCCCACAGGGTCGCCGAACCACCATCCAGCTCCACGCTCGATGGGTCGAGCAGATGGCCGGTCGGCACCGGCAACCTCACATTGCCGAGGGCACCGTCGAGATCGAGTTCGATCTCGATGCACGAGGCGCCGCACGCGCCACCGAGATACGGCCGAAGCCCCGGATTCAGAGCCGGCGCAACCACCCGGCCATCGTCATCGATGGCGGTGATACGAAAGACCGCCAACAGAGGATCGGTCGTCGACGGCCGGTAGTGGAGGGACACCCGGCTGGGCCGAGTTTCGAATGGGTCGACTGCCGGGCCCCGGTATCGCTCGGCGGCTTCCGCCCGGAGAATCGAGTCAGGCCGATTGAGCCCCTGGGCGACGATTGCTCCCGGCCCGGCTCCGAGCCCGAAGTCTCGGCCCGCTCGAGACCCACTCAGCCACCAGGCGCCACCTGCAAGAAACGCCAGCACGGCGATCCCTGTTCCGATCCATCGAACCCACCGCGACGACCCCAGTTCCATCAGGCGCGTCACCGCACGGCCCGTCCGACCCAGTCCCGCCTCCCGGTCGAGCTGGCCGCGCACCAGTCGACGAACTCCTCGCTGCCCGACCGCCACCAACCGGCGCAGCTCTCGATCGGTCCGAGCATCGCCCCGCGCCATGAGCACCTCGAGACGACGACTGTCGAGGATCAACCTCGGAGCCAGACCGTCGGGAGGGTTCGCTCTTCGCTGTCGCCGCCGATCGGGCCCGGTCAGGAGCTCATCGAGGGTCGCGGTGGTCCGGACCCTGAGACCGTGGGCGAGGAGATCGACCCGAGGCCGATCGGCCAGCGCGACGGCCCCGCGGAGACCCCGCTGCGGGAAGAGCTGAGGCTCGGCGGTTCCAAACCGATCTCGGCCGTCGCCAGTCGCGAGTTCACGAACACCTCGAGAATCCTGTCGTCACGGTCGCGGCACCTGAGGTGGCGCGCATCACGCCGGACCGCATTCCACACCGCGGGTTCGCAATCGGCGCCCCGAGCCGGTCGCACGAGCTCGATTTCGGTCCCCGCGCCGAGGGAGCGCTCGCAGTAGTCGACTTCTTCGAGATCGCCGCTCAACCGCAACTGCCAACCCGACTCCCCTGCCGGCGCCGAGCGCACCACCACCTCATCGGGTTCGAAGCGCAGAACCGACCAGAAACCGATCCCGAACCGCCCCGCGGTGTTCCGTTGGTCGGCTTTGGATGAGGCGTAGAGGGTGAAGAGGTACTGCCGCGCGTGCTCGAAGCTCATGCCGCAGCCGTTGTCGCGGCAGACGATCCGGTCGACGCCCCGGCGTCGTTCGACGGTCAGATCAACCCGCGTAGCGCCGGCGTCACGCGAGTTCTGAAGCAGTTCGCGGACGAAGACCCAGGCGTCGCCGCCGTAACGTCGTGCCTCGAAAAACGCCCGCCGACGGAAATCACTCGCGATGGTCACGAATCCAGTCTAGCGGCGTCGGATGCGGGAGGCCGAATCTCCTGCTCGGCGCGAACTCGCTGCCGGGAGAATCTAGTAGATCGGGTCGGCCTCGAGCCAGAACATGCTTGTGGACGGTTCGAAGTTCTGGTTGGTTTCCTCATTCCACGGCGAGGTCTGCTGGCCGCAGCTTGAACAGGCGTGCTCTTCACCGAGCATGGTGGCGTCCGTGCGTTCGGACGACCAGTCGGAAATGGAATCACAGTAGGTGCAACGGATCGGATCGGGTCGTTGAATCATGACTACCCTCCAGGGAGTACGACCGGCACGCTACTCCACTCGAGCAGACGAGGAAAAGGCCGGCTGCGGCACAACGTGACGCAGTGCGCCGTGAATGACTGTTCATTCAGAACAAAAGGGTTAGGATGTTAGAGTGGTTCAGAGAGTTAGGTGGAGATCGCTCTTCACCCTTTGAACTGCCTCACTCCTTACTACAGCAGAGCTTCGTCGGAGTCGGGGTCTTTGGAGACGACCGTGCGGAAGAGGGCTTTGACGATGTCGATGTTGTTCGACAGCAGATCGAAGAAGTCCTCGGCCTCGATGGTCAGCAAGCGAGTTTCGGTCTCGGCGACGGCGTCGCCCGACCGCGGCCGCCCGCTCAGGATGTCCAGGACCCCGAACCGTCCCCTCGACCCGACGATCGTCCCGCCGTCACCATCGCCGCCGAGACGAACCCGGCCCTCGACGACACAGTAGAGCGCGTCCGGCGGCTCGCCCTTGCGGAAGACCTCCTCACCCTTGGCAAAGGTGTTCTCGCTGGCGATGGCGGCCAATCGCAGAACCTGGTCGGCGTTGCAGTGGGCGAAGAGATCGACGCCCTGAAGAAAGACCATCATCTCGATATGTGCCATGGGTGTCATCTGAGAAGTCTCCCCCTTGCCGATCAGCCCCTTGCCCGGGGGCACCTTGCCCGCCCTCGCCATCACCCAGCGCGCGGTTTCCCGCACCATCGGATCGTCCGCCGTTTCGGCCATCCTCGCGACCAGATCGTAGAGCGACACCACCTCGTCGGCCCACACCGCGTGCATGGCGGCCAGCACGATCCCGCGCCCGGCCGGATCCCTTCTGCGAATCGAGTCTGGATGAGACGATCGAGGGTCGCCTCGGGCGACTCCATGAGGACCCCGAAGTAGAGCCGCGCGCGACGGAGCTTCTCCTCCGGCGGCGCGTCGTCGATGACCGAAAACACATCTCGTCGGAGGGTGCCCGGAGAGACTGTTGTCGAGGTACTCGAGAGCCCGGGCGCGGAGCTCCGGCTCGCCGACTCATGAGGCTGCGCCGCGCGGCTCGGACATCCTCGGGTCGTTCGACGAGTTCGAGCAGACCGAAGATGTTGCTGACCAGAGTCTGCATCCGCTGTGCGAGCAGTTGCTGCGGCAGGGTCGGCACCCGATCGGACTTCTTCCAGACCGCGAACGGCCCCTCGAGATGGGCCTCGTGCAGCGATGAAATGGCCCAAAGATCGGCCAGACAGCGAAGATACCGCGACGCCTCGGCCTGCACCTGAGCCCGGATCGCGCGATCGGAGAATCGTGTGTTCCGATGGCGAGCCCGCATGAAACACAGGGCTTCGACGATCTTCGATCGCAGGATCGGTGTCGCCGGCGTCGAGACTCTCCTCGAGCGCGTCGGCGGCCGACTGGACACCGAGGAGGGCGAGCGTCTTCGGCACCGCTCGGCGCACCCAGATCTGCTCGTCATCGGAGTCCATGAAGTGGCGCAGCGGACCGACCGCATCCTCGCCGATGGCGACCAGGGCTTCCCGGGCTTCGTGTTTGAGCCGGCGGTTGCCCATCAGCGACACCAGGGTCGGCACGTAGATCGGGTTGGGGCCGTCGCGATCGAGCCGGAGTCTTGATCGAGTGGATGGCCTTCCGCACCACCGTCAGATCGCTGTCGTACAGGAGCTGGAGCATGACCGACTCGGCGACGGGCGCCGGAACCTCCCCCAGCGCCCGCGCCGCCGTCGCCACGCACCACCGGGTCGGGATCGGCGACCATCTTCCCGAGAGCCTGGTTGGCGAGATCGGCCAGGCTCCAATCGTCCGCAACCAGCAGGCTCGCCACCGCAGTCGCCCGCAGCTCGGGATCCGGGTCGTCGAGCCGCTCGCGCATCAGCGACGGAGGACTTCGCACCGCTGAGCTTGGCGAGGGTCTGCATGGCGCCGCTCCGCACCTCTGCGTCGTCGTCGGCGATCGCCTCCTTGACCAGCTCGATGGCGTCCTCCCGCCCGGTGTCGGCGAGAATCTGGAGGGTCTTTCTTCGCACCCTGCTGTCGGTGTGGTGCAGCAGCAGCGGCGGCACCAGATGACCCTGGCCGTGCGCCGAAAGGAGCTCGAGGCTGTGCAGGACCTGACGGGAATCCGAGCTGCCCAGGGCCTGAACCAGGGTCGTGATGGTGGTCAGATCGGTGGGATCGATGGCGCCGGACGGCTGGATGATCCCGGATTTGAGCCCGCTACGGTATTCGCGGACGTACTCGTTGCGAACCCGACCCGTCAGCAACAACCACACGACCAGCACGCCCGCCGTCAGCCACGAAACATAGGCTGGCGGCAACCACGCAAAGGTCACCGGCAGGATCAGGAGCGCAGCCATCCCCTTGGCGAACCGCTGGACGAAGACATCGATGAAGGCCTTGGCCCGGACCCGGAGATTCGCCGGCACCGGTAGGAAGAGGAGTTCGCGCGTCGCCTGGTCCACGGAGTGCCGCAAGCTGCCGTCGGCGATCATCAGAACCCAGACCAACGGGTAGACGGCCACCGGCGCAACCACCAGCGCCAGCACGACCGCGATCTGCACGAGCCCGACGCTCGCCGGCAGCACCCGCATCCCGGCCCCGACACCCGAGCGCACGGTGGATCCGAGACGTGAAGAGCAGCTGAAACACAAAACCGATCGACCCCCATGAGAATGAAGATACACGCTGATGACGGATGTCCGCGTGTCGAGCTGCTCCGCCTTTGCGACCCCCTCCGTGGCCTTCTCGACAAACCAGTAGAACTGCCAGCCCACCAATTGCCCGACCACAACGGTCGCCAGCATGAGCACCGTGATGAGCAGCAGGAGGCGCGATCCGCGGATGATCTGGAGACCGCCGCGGGCCTCTTCCTCCCGCGCCCGACGGGTCACGACCGGCGGCGGAAGGGTATTGGGCCGGTAGCGTTCGATCAGGACCACCAGGACCAGTGATCACGAGAATCACGATGCCGCAGACCGAGGAGGGTGGCTCGGGTCCCGGCCGCTCGGGTCACTCCCCAGGCGAGGAGACCGCCCGGAATCGCACCGAGCAGACCGCCGGCGCCGATGAAGGCGAAGAGCCGCCGCGCCTGACGGGGGTCGAAGACATGGTTGGCGTACGACCAGACCTGCGAGACCGCGATGGCGAAGGCCATTCCGAGCCAGACGTAGTAGAGAACCACGACCCAGGACTGATGCAGACCGTAAAGGAGAAAGAAAACCAGGAAACCCACCGAGTGGGCCACCGTCAGTCCGACGATCAGCACCGAGAATTTCACCCGCGCGGCGATCCGCGAGTAGAAAACCAGCACCGGGTAGGACACCAGCGCCACCGCGAGGTAGACATAGGGCAGATTCTCGGCGCCGATGACATTGATGAACGACGCCTGTCGCACCGACTTTCCGGCGAAGTGGACCGTGGTCAGGGTCAGGAAGTACAGGAAAAACAGCCAGGCGAGCCGGCCCTCGCCCGGGCGCATGCCGAAGGCCGAGCCGACGAAGAAACCACGCACCCCACCCGAGTGCGGGCCGTCTGACCGGGCTCGCCCGATTTGCTGATCCTGTCGTTTTCACCACCGCCTACGGTAGCGCGGCTGACGCGTCGGGGCAACGAATCGAGTATTCCAGGGTCCGCTTACGGGTCCGCTTCCGGGTCCGCTTACGGGTCCGCTTCCGTGCCCGTGCCCGTGGCCGGGGCCAGCGGCAGGGACAGGGACAGGGACAGGGACAGCGGCAGCGGCAGCGGCAGGGACAGGGACAGCGGCAGTTTCAGCGACCGCATCCGGCAACCGCAACCGAGACCGCCCCGGGCCAGAGGGAAAGGAGCGTTCGCTCGGGGTGCCAGGGTCCGGCATTGTGCGGGTCGATCCGGCCGGGACCGAATCCAGCACTGGCGCATCGCCTACGGCTCCGCCGGAAGAGCGTCGGACAGCCATCTGCGGCTACTCATGGAGCAGGCCGCCAGCGTCGCCATCGGCGTGGTCGCAGACCTCCCAATCCACCACTCCGAGCGTCCACGCCTGACATGGCGGCTGACGCACCCGGACACGTCCCGAAGGCGGACGCAGATCAGTGCGCGAGGGCTGCACGGTCCACAACAGACGGGCCCGGCGGCGCTCGGTGCAGTCACTCCTTGACCAGAATCGCCTCCAACTCCGTCAGCGTGCGATCGAAGAGCTCGAGAGCGGCGGCGATGGCGTCGGGTTTGGTGAGGTCGACCCCGGCGCCCTTGAGCAGCTCGAGCGGCGGTTTCGAGTTGCCGCCCGCCAGCATCTCGAGATAGGCGTCGCGGGCGGCCGGGTCCCCGGTCAGAGATCTTCTCGGCGATGGCCACCCCCGAGGCGAGTCCGGTGGCGTAGGTGAAGACATAGTACTTGTAATAGAAGTGCGGAATGTACGCCCATTCGACGGGATCGTCGGCATCCATGGTGTAGCCGGGTCCGTAGTAGGTCTCGATGAGATCGCCGTAGACGGCGTTGAGTTTCTCGGCGGTGACGGGCTCGCCCGCCTCGACAAACTCGTGGAGTCTGAGCTCGAACTCGGCGAACAGGGTTTGGCGGAAAATCGTCGTACGGATGGTCTCCACCAGTTCCGTCAGATACCAGGCCCGTTCGAGCTCGGATTCGGCGTGGGCCACCATGTACTCCGACAACAGGACCTCATTGGCGGTGGACGCGATCTCGGCAAGGAAGGGGACATACCGGGAGGTCAGGTAGGGCTGGTATTCCATGGCCAGCGAGCTGTGGAGGGCATGACCGAGCTCGTGGGCGAGGGTCGAGACATCGTCGTAGGAGTCCTGGAAGTTCATCTTGATGAACGGCCGAGTCCCGTAGACCGACGCCGAGAAAGCGCCCGATTCCTTGGTCGCGGCCGGGTAGACATCGATGGCGCCGTTGCGCGGGTCGATGATCTCGACCAGCCGCGCGGCGTAATCCTCGCCGAGGGGTGCAAGCGCTTCAACGATGATCTGCGCGCCCTCGGCGATAGCTCAGATCGCGAGCGGCGCCCTCGACCATGGGGACGTAGAGATCGTAGAGGTGGATCTCATCGAGACCCATGACCTTCTTGCGCAGTTCGACATAGCGATGGAGTGCGGGCGCGTGGGCGCGCACGGTCGAGATGAGGTTGAGGTAGACCGCGGGATCGAGATCGTCCTTGTCGAGGTAGGCCTCGAGAGCGGTGTCGTAGTTGCGGGCGCGGGCGAGGAAGACGTTGAACATCGCCTGGCCGCCGAGGGTGGCGGCAAAGGTGTTCTCGAAGTTGCGCAGCGCCGAGAACATCCCGGCCACGGTGTCGCGCCGAACCCGGCGGTCATCCGAGGCGCGCAGTCTGCCGTAGTTGGCGAAGGTGAGCTGCACCTCCTGTCCCTGGGCATCCGTGATCGTCGGCAGAGGCATTTCGGCGACCAACGAGGCGAAGGCGGTCTCCAAGGGCGACGGCAGCTCGTTGAGATCGATGGCGGCCCAGAGGTTGTCGCCGGCCAGACCCAGCACCCGCTCGGTTTCGGGATCGAGGATCCGATCGGCCCGGCGGCGGAGGCTGTCGATCCACGGGCGGAACTCCACGAGGGCCGGCGCCTGTTCATAGGCCTCGGCCAGTTCCGCGTCGTCGAGATCGAGAACGGCCTGACGCAACACCGCGCCCGCGTCCATGACCTGGTTGGTCAGACTGAGGGTCTGTTGACGGCGGCTGGTGTACACCGGGTTGGTGGTGTCGCCGTCCTTCTGCAGCGAGGCGTAGAGCGATAGCTGATTGGCGGTGATTTCAATGGCGAAATAGACATCCATGAACGTGGCGAGACCGTCCGGAGTGTCGAGGGTCTCGGACGCGGCCGCCAGTTCGCCGAGCGCTTGTTGGGTCGACGCCAGGGTGGCGGCCCACGCACCATCATCCGGGAAAAGCACCGTGAGATCCCAGACAAAATCCGCCGGAATCGAGCTGCGCTCGGCATTGGCGTCCGGGGTGTAGGCGGTAAGTGTGCCGAGATTGCCGGCCGAAGCCAGCACGGCAGCTGCGAGAAAAAGGGTCGAGCACGAAAGAAACATGGTTGCCTCCAGATCAGCATCTCATCACGGACGCCAGTAACGATATCAGGAAACCTCCAGAACCGCGTCCCCGTCCGTGACCGCGTCCGGACAGCGCAGTAACGGCCCCCGGGTCACGCGGGACCGGGGCTTTCCTCGGGCGTGCACGCCATTGTGCCAGTGCATCCTACCGGCAACGCGACACGTTTCGCACAATGGCGCTGCCGGGCTCCCCCGGGAGGCGCGCCTCTGCCTGGTTCTCCCGGCGCAGAGGCGAGGCCGCCGGCGTGCCATCGGCGTGGTCGCAGACCCTTCAACCCGCGCTCGGCCGGCGAGCGAGTCAGGCCGTCGTCGCGGAGCGAGGACGGCTCTGACCGCAGCCAGGCGAGGGTGGGTCGCGGTGCGCAAAGCGCACTAGCAAGCCACCACCCGAGCGACCACGCCGATGGGACGACGCCGGGCCGACGGAGGAGGCCCGGAAGGCCGGTGATCGAGAATCAAGGCGCTCTTGAGCCCGTTTCTCCCATCGCACTCCCCGAGGGAGCCACCTTTAGCATTTTTCGGGATCGAGGTCGTGCTGCATTTCGGCGGCACACTACCCGAACGATGACGAAAGCAGCCCCCGTTCGAAGCCACAACGGTGTGCCCTCGACAGAACGCTGGATCTGTGCCTGGCTCCGAGTTTGTTCGCGGCGAACGAGAGTTTCGCGCCTGCCCATCCCTTCCATCGCGCCGCGCGAAACGACGAAAGACCTTCGCGCTCAAGACTCACATCCATCCAAAACAACATCTGAGTGTGAATTCATCAGAAAATTCAAAAAAGGGCTTGACAGTCGATGCGAATGGTCCTATATTCACCGCTGGCACTCGTCTGATTCAAGTGCCAATAACGAGCAATAACTTAAAGGGAGACAGAGAGATGAAGATCAAACCACTGGGCGATCGAGTCCTTGTGAAACGTACCGAACAGGCGGAGGAAATCCGCGGCGGCATCATCATTCCGGACACCGCCAAAGAGAAACCCCAAGAGGCCGAGGTGATCGCGGTGGGCGACGGCAAACTGGACGACAACGGCAAGCGGATCCCCATGAACGTCAAGGCCGGCGACCGCGTTCTCATCGGAAAATACTCCGGTCAGGACATCAAGGTCAACGACATCGAGCACACCATTCTGCGCGAGGACGAGATCCTTGCCATCGTGAAGAAGTAAGGGAGAATCATCATGGCTGGAAAACAGATCGTCTACTCCGAGGAGGCTCGCGCCAAGCTCCTCGCCGGCGTCAACAAGCTCGCCAACGCCGTCAAAGTGACCCTCGGCCCCAAGGGCCGCAACGTCGTTCTCGAGAAGAAGTTCGGCTCGCCGACCATCACCAAGGACGGCGTCACCGTCGCCAAGGAGATCGAGCTCGCCGACAACCTCGAGAACATGGGTGCGCAGATGGTGCGCGAGGTCGCATCGAAGACCTCCGACGTCGCCGGCGACGGCACCACCACCGCCACCGTGCTCGCCCAGGCCATCTACCGCGAAGGCATCAAGAACGTCACCGCCGGCGCCAACCCCATGGAGCTCAAGCGCGGCATCGACCAGGCAACCAAGATCGCGGTCGAGACCATCAACTCGCTCTCCAAGCCCGTCGAGGGTGACGCCATCGCCCACGTCGGCACCATCTCCGCCAACTCCGACTCGGAGATCGGCGAGATCATCCGCGAGTCCATGGAGAAGGTCGGCAAGGACGGCGTGATCACCGTCGAAGAGGCCAAGGGCCTCGACACCACCCTCGAGGTGGTCGAGGGCATGCAGTTCGACCGCGGCTATCTCTCCCCCTACTTCGTCACCAACGCCGAGCGCATGGAGTGCGTGCTCGAGAACGCCATGATCCTGATCTTCGAGAAGAAGATCTCGAACATGAAAGACCTGCTCCCGATCCTCGAGAAGGTCGCCCAGCAGGGCAAACCTCTTCTGATCATCGCCGAGGACGTCGAGGGCGAGGCCCTCGCCACCCTGGTGGTCAACAAGCTCCGCGGCACTCTCAACATCTGCGCGGTCAAGGCCCCGGGCTTCGGCGACCGCCGCAAGGCCATGCTCGAGGACATCGCCATCCTCACCGGCGGCAAGATGATCTCCGAGGATCTCGGCATCAAGCTCGAGAACATCACCTGGGAAGACCTCGGCAGCGCCAAGAAGATCTCCATCAACAAGGACGACACCACGATCGTCGTCGACGACGACGACTCGTCCAAGCACGAAGCCGTGCTCGGTCGGGTGCAGCAGATCAAGCGCCAGATCGAGGACACGACCTCGGACTACGACCGCGAGAAGCTCCAGGAGCGCCTCGCCAAGCTCGTCGGCGGTGTGGCCCAGATCAAGGTCGGCGCGGCCACCGAGACCGAGATGAAAGAGAAGAAGGCCCGCGTCGAAGACGCGCTCCACGCCACCAAGGCGGCCGTCGAAGAGGGCATCGTTCCCGGCGGCGGCGTCGCGCTGCTGCGCGCCATGGACGCCGTGGACAAGTTCGTGAAGTCGTCGAAGGGCGACATCCAGACCGGCGCCCAGATCCTGCTCCGCTCCCTCGAGGAGCCGACCCGGCAGATCATCCTCAACACCGGTCTGGAAGAGGCCGCGGTGATCGTTCGCGAGATCCGCGCCAAGGGCGGCAACTTCGGTTACAACGCCGCCACCGGCAAGATGGCCGACATGATCGCGGACGGCGTCATCGACCCGGCCAAGGTCACCAAGAACGCGCTCCTCAACGCCTCCTCCATCGCAGGCCTGCTCCTCACCACCGAGGCGCTCATCTGCGACATCCCCGAGGACAAGAAGGACGGCGGCATGCCGGCGGCGGCATGGGCGATATGGGCGGCATGGGCGGCATGTACTAGAGGTACGCCCTTCTCACGACAGCACCAAAGCCCGGGCTCGAGCCCGGGCTTTTTCTTGCAGACTCTGAAAATAGGACTGGAGCGGCGCGGCGCCGCTCCAGTCCTATTTTCAGAGGTTGAAATCGAGATCATCGCCATCTTGTGACCTCGTGAGATCCTCTCTGCGGACGGCAAACCCAAGGAGCGATTCTGGACTTTCTCGACTGACGCAGCGGATGCCGTAGAATCCTCCCGATGAAACACATTCAGATTGGCGTTTTGGCCCTGCTGTCCCTCGCGTTGATCCTGGTGGGCGGCGGCGCCCTGATCTGGGCGGCCTCGGACAGCTCGCCCGAACTCTATGTCCCCGGCGCGGCTCACGTCGCCGGCGCCAACAACACCAACTGGAGAACCGATCTCGAGCTCCGGTCGGTGGGGACCATCGGGGCCCGGGTTCGCGTCGATCTGCTGCGCAGAGACCGCGACAACACCAACCACCCGTCGATCATTCTCGAACTCAACGCCGGCACCGCCGAACGGTATGACGACGTCCTCGATCTGCTCTTCGGCTACGAGGGCAGCGCGACCCTTCGGATCACCACCCTCGACGGCGAGGTCCGCGCCACCAGCCGAACCTACAACGATCACTCCGGACGGCACCTACGGTCAGTTCATCGGCGGCATGACCGCGACCGATATCTACTCGACCGGCCTGACGCCACCATCATCCAGCTCAGCGCTTCGCCGGATCTCAGCAGCGGGATCGAGGACCAATATCGGTCTGGTCAATCTCGAGGGAGTGCCGGCGGAGATCGACATCGATCTCTATCTCGCCGATCTCCAGTATCTCGGCCGGGTTTCGACGTCAGCTCGAGGCCTTATGACTTCGAACAGATCGACAAGATCTTCGCCAGGGTCACCTCGGAGGATGTCCCCGACGGCATCGCCATCAGCCGCGCGCGATTCGAGCGACTCGCGGTATCTCGTCTACGCCTCGGTCATCGACAATCTCACCGGCGATCCGATCTTCATCCCCGGTCTTCCCAACAGGCGGCGATCCAACCGATGACGCCGACCCCGACACCGACCGGTGGGCCCTCGGCAACACCGACCCCAACCGCCGACTGCGACGCCGACCCCGACGCCGACCATCCCCATCGCCCCGGTCCTGGTAAGAGACCATCGACGAAGAGATCTTCCATCTCCTGCCGTCCTCGATTCGATTCATCGTCGGCGGGTCGACCAGCACATCGCTGATCCTGTGCAGCCAGGACGGGACCCTCAGCCAGGTCATCGAACTCCAGCTTCAAGTACATCCAGGGGCCGACCGAAACCGTCGAGTGGGCGACTGCTGCTCGACACCTAGCTTCGGCGCCCGACTCAGCTACGAAACCGCCATCGGCACCGGCGGGTCGCGGTGGCGAGATCGAGCTGCAGCCCGGGTGTCCCGTTTTTCGCCATTACCGGCAACGAAGTCGAGCACCGGCGCCCCGATTCTGGTCACGGCGAGAATCTGGATATCGCGCTGTGGCCGTGACAAGCATCAGACCGTCAACGAACACTTGTCCACCGCCGGTTCGGTGGATCCAATAAGGAGCTGGTCATGAAATGGCAACAAGGACGACGAAGCAGCAATGTCGAGGACCGGAGAGGGCGTCGGGTTTCGCGCCCGGTGGCGATCGGTGGAGGCGGCATCGGTCTGCTCGTGATCGTCGTCATCGCACTGTTTCTCGGGGTCGATCCGACACCGCTGCTGCAGAACACGACATCGAGCGGGGTCTCGTATGGCCCCCCCTCGGCGCAACCCCTTCCGGCGGAGCAGAACCAGCTTGCCGACTTCGTCTCGGTGGTTCTCGCCGACACCGAGGATACTTGGAGCGCCATCTTCGCCGAGGGCGGCCAGCGCTATGTCGAGCCGACACTGGTCCTGTTCACCGACCGGGTCCAGTCCGCCTGCGGGATGGCCGGTGCCGCCATGGGGCCGTTCTACTGCCCTGCCGACCAGCAGATCTACATCGATCTCGGCTTCTACGATGAGCTCCGCACCCGTTTCCGTGCCCCCGGCGATTTCGCCCAGGCCTATGTCATCGCCCACGAGGTCGGCCACCACGTGCAGAACCTCCTCGGCGATCTCGGACCAGGTTCACAACGCGCAGCGCGGGCTCTCGAAGGCCGAGGCCAACGCGCTGTCGGTGCGGCTCGAGCTCCAGGCCGATTGCTTCGCCGGAGTCTGGGCGAACCACGCCCAACGAACCCGCGACATCCTCGAACCGGGCGATCTCGAAGAGGCGCTCAACGCGGCCAGCGCCATCGGCGACGACCGGATCCAACGCCAGGCCGGCGGGGCCGTCGCTCCCGACTCGTTCACCCACGGATCGTCCGAGCAGCGGGTGCGGTGGTTCCGGCGGGGCTTCGAGACCGGTGACGGCGGTCTCTGCGATACTTTCAGCGCGACTGAGCTGTGAAGAAAGAGGAGGCGCCAGGCCGAAGCCTGGCACCCTGTCGATTCCTAGCTTCTCGGTCGATTGACTACGGCGTGGTTCCGTCCCATTGCGTCGTGTCCCCGGTCTCGAAACCGTCTGCGAAGACGTCGTCGCCGAATATGGTGTGACCCACGTCCTTGAACTGCCACGGAGTCAGATCCACCTCGTTGAAGACAGCCTCGTTGTCGAAGGGTTCCATCAGGAGATCCGGCCACGCCGAAAAGTCGAAATGTGAAACCGAGGATCCGAGCTCCACCGGATTCGGCGCATACAGCAGCGCATAACCAGCCGGATGCATCCCCCACCGTGACTGCAGGGTTGCGATGCCGGAGCCGGGGAGCTGGGGACGGATCAGGTTGCCGTCATTCTGTCCGATCGCGATCAGTGGAATCGTCACCTGGTCGCCGACGACGCCTCCGCCCATGTTGACGAGGACCGTCCCGTCTTGGCTGTTGGCGACGATCGCGGCGCTGGCTCCGGCGTTCTGCGCGTTGAGCCCCTTGACCCCGAACTCACAGGTTCCACGATCGATGAACGCAATGTTGCCGGGAGTGAAGCCGACCAGAGGATCACAGCCGTCGGTGGGCGTTCCGGATCCCGTATTCACCAGCTCGATGTCTCCACTGAACGACACCGGGTCCGTTTGGACCTCACCGAAGATGGCTCCCGCGGCGGCGTAGTTCCCGGCCACCCCCGGCGGGGCGGTCATTTCGAGGTTCATTTCAAAACCGTAGAGGGTCTTGGGAACCTCTTGGGTGGTGTTTGGGCCATCCCAGACCAGGTTTCCGGTGTTGATGGCCGACGCCACCCGCTGCGCAGCCGTCATCTCGCTGAAGTGCAAGCCGAGCGAGACATCATACGTGTAGACCGAGAAGATCCCAGGAAATCCCCCCAGGAAAGTGCCGGTGGCTTCGTTGATGAAGTTGGCGAAGCCGAGCCCGTGGCCCATCTCGTGCAAGACGGTCGTGAAGAGATCCGACTCCCCGACGGGCTGGTTGCCGTCGAGCCCATAGTAGAAGATGTTGCCTGGACACGTGGTGGTGCCCCAGTCACTGTTGTACTGAACAATGAAATCACCATTTGCCGGCGCCTGGTCGACGCCGGTGATGGCGTCGGTGATCGCGCTGTGAAACCAGGTGCCGGGCAACGGGGCGCCCGGAAAGTCCCTGAAGACCGGCCCGGCGCCGGTTGACCCGAGCACCGCGCAGTTTAATGAGTTGAACTCGGCGTCGATCCTGATGGGCACCGAGCTGTCGACAACTTGGGCCCATCTGTCGGCGGCCGCCTGAAGAACGTTGAGCCGCTGCTGTCCGAGCGTCGTACCCGGGTTGCCTCCCACCGGTGCCACCGGCGTGGCGTCGTTGAGGCCCTCACCCGGATCGTCGTTGTTGTTGATGATGAATCCGGTCGCCGATGCGGACCCGGCGCTCAGAACGAAGACGAGTGTCACCACGACAAGGATCGATTTCTTGGTCATGATCATCTCCTCACTCGGTCGCGACCGACGGGAGGTCGCCGCCATACGTATCCTGCAACGCCCTGTCGAGCCCGACGACGAAGGCCACGGCCGCCTCGAGGCTCTCGAGGCACACCGTTTCACGAGTCCCATCGAGATTGACCCGGCTCATGGTGACATTGGCGAAGTGCCCGTCCAGCTCGGCGATCACGGTTCCGTCATCGCGCATCGATTGATTGAAACCGGCGGGCGCCTCGAACAGCGGTTCGAGCCCGCGCCTGAGCCGATCGACCCGCTCTTGGGTGGCCACCACCACTTGACTGGTCGCCGGATCCCGGTACTTCAGATCGCCCGCGGCGATGCGCTTGTCCAGCTCGGTGGCCAAGGCGGACCTGCCATCGCCTGCATTCCACGAGTCCTCCGCCAGGACCGGCGTGACAAGAACCACGACCACTCAATAGAACTGTGGCGCACAACGAAAGGTGCGCCGGCGTCTGGGGGGTTGTTCTCATGATTTCCTCCGGTTTCCGCCGGTCGGATCGAGTCCTGTCGCGACCGAAAATGGGACCACGAAACGCCCATCTCCGGTCGATCCGAACTCTCGCCGCCAGCGTATCTACTCCGCTGTTGAATCGCGGGAAGGCCGGAAGGTCAAACAAATCGAATCCAACCCGGACCCTTGCGGGCTCGGCCCTGCCGTCATACCCTGCCGTCACGACCGCGCGCCTCGCCGGAGAATTGAACCATGAAGAACCGTTTTCAAATCCTGGGATTGATGTCCGTGGCACTTGTAAACATCGCCTCGGGGTCAGTGTTCGCAGCCGGCGCCGACCGACCCGCACCGGTCGCGCTCGAGGTGCCGGACGACCCCTATGTCGAGATCGACCCGTCGTCGGTGAAAACCTCACGGCAACGCTGAAACCAACCCCGCGCCGATCGTCGAGCGCGGAGCCTTGACCGCGGTCCAGGTCAACGTCGATCGGCACGGCTCCAACATCGTCGGCGACGCCGCCAACGAGCCGTCCATGGCGGTCAATCCGACCAATCGCAACCAGCTCACCATCGGCTGGCGACAGTTCGACACCATCACCTCCAACTTCCGCCAGGCCGGCTGGGGATTCAGCACCGACGGCGGCCGCAGTTGGACCTTTCCGGGAGTGCTCGAGCGCGGCGTCTTCCGTTCCGACCCGGTGCTCGACTTCGACGACGCCGGGCGGTTCTACTACAACAGCCTGCGCGCCGAGGGTTCGAATTACTGGTGCGAGGTCTACGCCTCCGAGACCTCCGGATACTCATGGCAGGAACCGGTCTTTGCGCACGGCGGCGACAAACAGTGGATGAGCGTCGATCGTTCAGGCGGGTATCGGCGATGGCAACATCTACACCCACTGGACATCCTACTGGGGCGCGACCGACCCCAATGCTTGCAATCGTTCCACCGATGCCGGCCAGAGCTTCGACTACCCGGCGGTGATGCCGGGCTCCCCATACTGGGGCACCACCACGGTGGCGCCCGACGGTATCGTGTACGTCGCCGGCATCGCGCAGTCCGGTCCCGAGGACATCGTTGTCGCCTGGTCGACCACGGCGCAGGACCCCGGCGTTCCACTCGTCTTTGACGGTTCGGCCTATCTCGATCTCGGCGGCGTTCCCTCGGCTTGGCTCGGCTTCGGTCCGAACCCCGACGGTCTGCTCGGCCAGATCTGGATTGCGGCCGATCATTCCGGCGGCCCGTTCGACGGCGATCTCTACCTCGTCGCCTCGGTGGATCCGCCGGGCTCGGATCCCGTCGATGTCCACTTTTCCCGGTCCACCAACGGCGGTCAGACCTGGAGCTCGCCGATCCGGATCAACGACGATCCCGCGGGCGGCAACAACTGGCAGTGGTTCGGCACCATGGCGGTCGCGCCTGACGGCCGCATCGATGTCGTCTGGAACGACACCCGCAACGCCGTCAGCGGCTACACTTCCGAGCTCTTCTACTCGTTCTCCGTCGACGGCGGTCTGAACTGGTCGGTGAATCAGCCGATCTCGCCCGCCTTCGACCCGAACATCGGCTGGCCCAATCAGAACAAGATCGGCGACTACTACGAGATGGTCTCAGACAATCTCGGCGCCGATCTGGCGTGGTCGGCCACGTTCAACGGCGAGCAGGATGTCTACTACCTCAGAATCGGCGACCGTGACTGCAACGCCAACTCGATCGGCGATGCAACCGAGTTTGACGGGGACGCGGACGGGATCATCGACGATTGCGACAACTGTCCGCTCATCGCCAACTCCCGGCAGACGGACAGCAACAACAACGGTGTCGGCAACGCCTGCGACACGTACGTCTTTGGCGATGGTTTCGAGTGGGGCAGCGATGCGGCGTGGAGCGCGGTCGCGCCCTAGGGGCAGCGTCCGGGGGCACCGCGCCATCGCAGAGTTGAACCGCGAAGACGCCAAGGACGCGAAGACATCACAACGAATCGGTCGCAACCAATCGGGCGCTGTGCACAGCGCCCGATTGGTTGCGACTGCGGTTCTTTGCGATCTTTGCGCCTTTGCGGTTCATCTTCCGACCTCCATCCTGAATCGGCGGCACCATCAACATCACCTACAATGAAGCCGTGCGGATCATCACGACCCATCTCTCGGCCGATTTCGACGCCTTCGCCGCGGCGGTGTGTGCGGTTCGGCTCTATCCCGACCACAAGGTCCTCTTCCCCGGTTCGCACGAGGCCGCGGTCCGGCGCTTTCTCTCCGACACCGGCCTGCCCTTCCCCGAACTCAAGCTCCGCCGCGCCCGCCGCGAGACCATCGAGCACGCGGTGGTGGTCGACACCTCGACCCCGGCCCGCCTCGGCGAGGTCTGGGATCTCATCCAGCGCGACGGCTGCCCCATCGATCTCATCGACCACCACCAGGAGGAACGCAGCGACGCCATCGAGGCCGACACCACCATCTTCCGACCGGTGGGCGCGACCTGCACCATCATGGCGGACCTCTTCGCCGAGCGGGGAATCGAACCCACCGAAGAAGAAGCCTCGCTGCTGATGATGGGCATCTACGAGGACACCGGCGGTCTCTCCTACCGTGAGACCACCGCCGACGACCTCCGGGTGGTCGCGCGTCTGGTGGAGTTGGGCGGCTCGCTGGCCTGGGTGCGCCGCTGGGTTCTCAAGGGCCTCCAGCCCGAGCAGCTCTCCCTGCTCAACCGCATCGTCGAAGCGACCGAAGAGATTCTCCATCAACGACATCCCCGTCTCCCTCGCCATGGTCGAGGTCGATCAGTACCACGAAGAGGCGGCCTACGTCGTCCACCGCTGGGTCGAGACCTTCGAGCTTCCGGTCGGAATCGTGATGCTCGTCCAACCGCCCAACGTCAATCTGATCCTCCGGGCCCGTATCCAGGGTCTCCACCTGGGCGAGGTGGCGCAACGCTTCGGCGGCGGCGGCCACGCCACCGCGGCGTCGGCTCGCGTCGCCGATCGCATGCCGGTCGAGATTCGCGAAGAGCTGCTCAGCGGCCCTCGCCGAGGAGCTGCCGCCCCCGGCCACCGCCATCGACGTGGCCAACCGGCAGGATCTTCTCCGTCGCCGCCGACGACGACGTGGAAGACCAGCAAAGAACGGATGAACCAACTCCGGCTCAACGCCATGCCGGTCAAGGAACGCCGACGGCACGTTGAGCGGGATGGTCACCCGGCAGATCCTCGACCGGGCCCTCGGCCACGGGATGGCCGACGCGACCGGTCCGATCGATCATGCAACCGGATCTCCCCATGGTCCCGCCATCGGCATCGCTCGACGAACTGCGCGATCTCTTCCTCGAGCGCTCGTACCGCTTTGTCGTGGTCGAGGAGAACGATCGGCCGGTCGGTATCGTCACCAGAATGGAGCTCTTCCGCCGCCTCTTCGAACGGCAACACGCCGCCGGTTCGGTCCTCGATCACCGAATGGCCGGCGCACGACCCGTGAGCCAGTCCATCTCCCGCCTCCTGCGGGAGAAGACCGCTCCCTGGGTGCGCGAGCTCCTGGCCACGGCCAAGGCCGTGGCCGACACGGTCGGCATCCCCGTCTATCTGGTCGGCGGCATGGTCAGGGATCTCCTCCTCGACCGACCCAACGAGGATGTCGATCTCGTCGTCGAGGGATCGGGCATCGATTTCGCCTACGCCCTCGCGGCCTATGTCGATGGACGTTGCCACCCGCACACGCCGTTCCTGACCGCGGTGGTCACGCTCCCGGACGGTCATCGCGTCGATATCGCCTCGGCTCGCACCGAGTTCTACCGGACCCCGGCCGCACTGCCCGAGGTCGAGACCTCCCTCATCCGCCAGGATCTCTATCGCCGCGATTTCACCATCAACTCTCTCGCGGTCGCCCTCCACGGCGAAAAACACGGCGAGCTGGTCGACTTTTTCGGCGGCAGGATGGACCTCCAGCGACGCGAGATCCGGGTCCTCCACTCGCTGTCGTTCATCGACGATCCGACCCGCGCCATCCGCGCCGTGCGTTACGCCCGGAGGCTCGATTTCACCATCGCATCCGATACCCGGAACCTCATCACGACCGCGGTCGACGAAGGTGTCTTCGACCGCCTCTCCGGACAGCGTCTGCGCCGGGAACTCGAAAGCCTGCTCGCCGAGAATCACCCGACATTCGCCATCGAGCTGTTGGCCGATCTCGGTCTGCTGCCGGCGATCTGCGAGGGCCTGGTCTGGTCGGCTGCCGTCGCGCCAATCTCCTGGAGGTCGAGAGCCAACTCGCTTGGTTCGAGCTCGAAGAGCTCGGGGCGCCGCCCGAGACGGTGGCTCCTCTTCCTCGGCGGTCTCGCCCTCGAAGCGGGCAACGGTGTCACTCAGCGGATGGCCGATCGTCTCCAGCTCACGGGAGAGCAACGGCGAAGGATGATCGACCTCGACAAAGGGGTGGCGGAGGTTCGGCAGGCCAGCGCGCCATCGCTTCGCCGTTCGACCCGGGTTCGAACGGTTGAGGGGCAGCACCCGGAGGTCGTCCTCCTCGCCATGGCGGGGATCGATCTCGCGGCCCGACGGAGGATCGCGGATGCCGTCGCGGCCTCGGTCCGCGTCCGACCCCAGGTCAGGGGCCGGCAACTCATCGCGGCGGGAATCGAACCCGGTCCCTGGGTGGGCCGAGCGCTGATTCAGACCCGAGACGCCATCGTCGACGGTGAGATCAAGGAGGATCAATCCACGGAGTTCGCACTCGAAACGGCGAGAAGAGACCACGAGGAGGCGTCGAGATGAAGACTCGGGCTTGGCGTCCTCATCGCCGCGTCGCTGCTGGTTGCCGTGCTCACGGCGACGGCTCAGGCACCGCTGCCGGTGGTGGAGAGGATCACCGACCATCGCGGGCGAATCACCCGCGTCACCCTCTTCTCCAACCACGTGGTCATCGTGTCGATCCGATCCGACACCGAGGATTTCGTCCACCAGGCAACCCTGAACTTCGACGAGTACATGGTCTACCTCCAGGCCTTGGAGGAGTGCGCCAACGAAGATCGGCCACGAACCGGTCACCTCCGATGTGGAGAGCCGGGACAGCCGCACCAGACTCATCCTCCACGTCGGACCGGACGCGCCGCGAATCCTCGAGTACTCACCGCTGGCGTCCCTCAATCTGCTCGGCCGCGAGGATCGCCTCCATGATCGACGACATCGAAAATCGGGCCATGGCCGCCCTCCCCGGCGAGTTCGAGATCAAACAGTGGGAACCCGCGCTCGGCGACCGCGTCGAACTGCGCCAGGGCGGTGAGGCCTACGTCACGGCGATCGGCGACGACGGCACCATCGTTCTGCAGCCAGGTCGACGGCCCGGTGTCGTACACCGTCGCCAAGGACAACCGCGTCGATGTCGTTCTCAGGGTCATCGAGCCCACACCATGAGGGTCACCGGCGGACGAGTGGCGATCACGACGGCTCAGGGGCCCGTCCAAGGGCCAGAAACTCCGCCCGACCCCCGATTCCATGCGCGAACGCTGCTTCGCCGTCCTCGGGGCCACGGTCACCGGCGCGCGGGTGCTCGATCTCTTTGCCGGAACCGGCGCCGTCGGGATCGAGGCCCTCTCCCGGGGCGCCGCCAGCGCGGTCTTCGTCGAGGCCCACCGGAGTGCGGCCAACTCATCACGGACAATCTGGAATCGCTCGGAGTCGGACGCGATCGCGGCTCGTGATGAACCGGACCGCGGCCGCCGGGCCGTCGCCGAACTCGAGGATCGAGGACAGATCTTCGATCTCGTCTGGGCCGACCCTCCCTTCGAGATCTGGAGCGACGGTCTCGATGCGCTGGTCGCGGCGGTGAAGCGGGGCTCGACAACCGAAGGTGCGACTCTGTGCCTCGAATGCCCCGCCAAGGCCGATCTCGAGGCGGTCCTGCCCGAGCGGCCTCGTCGATCGAGCGGGATCTCAAGGGCGGTGCCTCGCGAGTGGTCATTCTGCGCAGGAAGATCAGCGGACCGCTGAGTCGCCGCTGAGAAAGCGCACCACGGTTTCGCTCGGTGCGCAGACTGCGCACCAGACAAAAAGAACCGCGGGACCCTGAGGTCCCGCGGACATTGGACGATCGGTCCGCTCGGAGGGCGAGACGCGGTGCCGACGTCACACTGTGTACAACGATCCGGAAACAACCGCTCCCTGGGTCACGGCAGCCGGCCCGTCCTGGGCCTGGTCATGCGGCCGCAACAGTTGAAGATGAGTTGGCTGAATGGTCGCTGACCCGGTCATCGTCCAGATCGACGAACTCGAGTCCCGACCGGTAGGCCACCTTGCATCCGGTCGTCGGTCTTGGTCAGCTGGGCGCGACATCGACGGACTTCGCCTTGAGGGTGAAGTCAGTTCCGAATGAGGAGACCTTGAGTTCGCAGATCGTCGCAGGAGGCAGCCCGAGCCGGGTTTCAACCAGGACGCCACCCTCGGAGATATCGACGACTCTGAATTCCATGGTCGATTTCACCTTTCCCGTGATGTCGTGCGACGGTTGGTGCCTCGGATGTCGGCGACGTTCGTCCATTTCAGCCTCCATGACCCACTGTTAGCAAGGATGGTGCCAGGTTTTCGGCTCGCGACACGAAAGTGATGGCCATCACCTGTTCGATCCTGGGACAGGCCGTCTCAGGACGGTCCACCGAGTGCCGAAATCCACAACAGCGAGGTTTCTCGTGTATCATCCCTGCCGGCCCCACAAAGGGACCCGGAGGCAATATGAATCATCGCACATTCACGATCATCAAGCCTGATTCGGTGGAGAACGGCAACATCGGCAAGATCATCGCTCATCTCGAGGGCGAGGGTTTTCGCATCGTCGCCGGCCGGATGACCCACCTCAGCACCGACCAGGCGCGGGCCTTCTATGCGGTCCACGCCGAGCGACCCTTCTACAACGATCTCGTCGACTACATGACCTCGGGACCGGTGTGGGTCATGTCGCTCGAGCGCGACAACGCCGTGCCCCATCTCCGCAAGACCATGGGCGCCACCAACCCGGCAGAGGCCGATGCCGGCACGATCCGCGCTCTCTATGGCGAGTCCATCGAACGCAACGCGATCCACGGCTCGGACTCGGACGAGAACGCCGCCATCGAGAACGCGTTCTTCTTCGCCGCGAGCGAGTTGATTTGACCGACGACGCCGCGCCGAACCGCGTCTCCTGGGAACGCTATTTCATGAATCTGGCGATCCAGGCGGCGACGCGATCGACCTGTCCGCGCAAACACGTCGGCGCGGTGATCGTGCGCGACAAGACCATGCTCTCCACCGGCTACAACGGTTCGATCCGCGGCGCACCGCACTGCACCGAGGTCGGCTGTCTGATGGAGAACGACCACTGCGTTCGGACGGTCCACGCCGAGGCCAACGCCCTGGTCCAGGCCGCCCACAACGGGGTCCGTCTCGAAGGCGCCGAGATCTACGTCACCGCCTCGCCGTGCTTCAACTGTTTCAAGCTCATCGTCAACGCGGGCATCCGCACGGTCTACTACGGCGAGTTCTACCGCGACGACAAGGTGCTGCAGTTCGCCGAGGAGCTCGGCATCGAGATGGTCCATCTCGGTCTCGAGGAACCACCCCCGGAGCCATGATCGACCTCGACCTCAACCAGGTCGGCGTCCCCTTCGACTGGCCCGAGATCTTCGGCCGGTCGGCGCCGGTCGATGTCGAGATCGGTTCCGGCAAGGGCAAGTTCCTTCTCGAACTCGCGCGCAGCGTCAGCCCGAGCGCGACTTCCTCGCGGTCGAACGGGCCGGCAAGTACCACCAGCTCTGCTGTGACCGGGCCGCTCGACGCGGGCATCTCCAACGTCCGACTGCTCCGCACCACCGCCGAGGATCTGCTCTTCCGGCTGCTCGCGCGCAGCGTCGGTGGAACACATCTTCGTCCTCTTTCCCGACCCGTGGCCCAAGAAACGCCACCACAAACGCCGCCTCGATCAAACCGGATGTCGTCGCGGCGATGCAACCGGGCCCTGATCCCGGGCGGCCGACTGCTCGTCAAGACCGATCACGAGGGCTACGCCGAGGTCATCTCCGAGGTCCTGCGAGGCGCCGAGGACTTCACCGCTCTCGATCCCGAAGAGGCGTTCGCCGGGCTCCCGAGACCGGCTTCGAGCACAAGTACCGCAACCAGGGACGGCCGATCTTCCCCTTCGCGCTGCAGAAAACGACTGACGCGATCGCCTCGAACCGCGAAGACGCACGCGTCACAAAGGCAGCGCAAACAGACCATCGATCGTTAATCGACCTCTGGAACTCGCGATTCAGAAAGGGCCTGCAGCCTGAAGTCGCGTAGGCTGATGCTTCGCGCCTGGCGTCTGCGGCCCGTTTCGACGATCAGCAATCCGCCGATCGGCTTCCATCCGAGACCTGGACCTGCCACCGCACCGTCACCTTGCTCCGGCTCGAGGGGAGGCGAATCGAGCCGGTCTTGATTTCTTCACCCGGTGCGAGGTAGGTCTCGACAAAGCGAACGGCGTCCGGTCCGCCGGACGGATTCGGGCGCCACTCGCCGCTTGCTCCATCGAGCCGAGAATCACGCGATCGAAGCTCGCCGCGGGACGTCGCGACGAGCGACCCCGATGCCAGCTCCACCTGGACCCAGTTGCCGAAACCGGTGATCGCACTGCGAAAGACACTCGTGTTGGCGAGGCGAACGGTCAGTTCGCGACCGCTGCGCTCGGATCTGAACCTCGATCTTCGGACCCGGCCCCTCGCCGCCGAGATAGCGGATGAGTTCCTCTCGATCGAGGCCGAGGTTGGACCCCACCGGCGGCAACGAGACCAGATCCCAGCCCTCGACTTCGGGCAGGATCGTGCGGTGGCACTCGGTCAGGAACAAGCCGAGTCTGGCCGCATCCACCCAGGCCACCGCGATGGTCTCACCGGCGCCGAACGAACGCCCTCCCCAGGTCAGAGGGCCTTTGGTCAGAAAGCTGCGATCCAGGGTCGAGGTTCGCTTGATCTCGGCGACGGCCTCGTCGGTCAAGGCATCGATATCCTCGGCCCAACCATCGACGTCGGGCTCGGTCTTCGGCCGCAGCGACGACCGCGACTCGGACCCGAACACCGAGATCCTTGAGGGCGGCCAACCGCACCGGCAACGGCTGGGTATCCAGTCTCGCCGAGGCCCGGAAGATCGGCATCCTGCGACCCGAAGAGCGGGAACGATGCAGCGATGGGCGGCCTTCGCCACCGCTTGACCGAATTCGGTTTCGATCTGCGACGACGCGTCAGAACCGGAATCACTGCGAGCCCGGACTGCTGCGCGAGCCTTGAGACGAATTCGCTCGCATCCCTCCCCGAGTTCGGGCAGAATCGAGGATCAGCTCGGTCGGCAGGCGATCTCCGAAATCGGCCTCCAGCGCGGCCCAGACCGAGTCCGCGGCATCGTCGTCGATTGTTCGATCCAAGGCCCCGGATCTCGAGCGCGACCGCGGTCGGGATCGGTCCTTCGACCGGCGGCGCTGGCAGAAGCTGGACGACCGGCGCTCCTCCGGAGAGGAGGATCGCCCCCCGCCGAACCACGAGTTGGTCGACGCCGACCGCGGCGAGCCGGTCCGCCGTCTCGGCGTCGATGCCGTCTTCGGTCAGCCACACCACCATTCTCTTCGCGGAGTCGGCGCAACCTCGCCACCGCCGCTGTCCGAGCCGCTCGTCCGCGCAGGCGGCGAGCGACCAGCAGCCCCGTCAGGAGCGCGCAACAGGCAAGCGGCTTCGCAGCTTCATTGCGCCATCGTAACAAATGCGATCTGCGGGACCGAGGGGCGGTCCAGATCGCCGACACAGCCCGGTGTCACGCGAGTGGCAGCTCGATCCGGATCCGCAGACCGCGGCAGCCGTTCTCGGCTTCGACCGTGCCCTGGCACCGGGTCACCACCTGGTGGACCAGCGCCAGACCCGAGCCCGCTGCCGGAGGCGGTGGTGGAAAAGTGCGGCGAAAACAGATCCTGGAGCTGATCCGGCGGAACCCCTCCGCCGCTGTCCTCGATCTCGAGGACTGCTCCGGCCGTCGCCCGCGGTCACCGCTGAGGCGGATCTCTCCCGGACCGTCGCCGAGAGCATCGAGGCTGTTCTGCAGCAGATTCGCGAGCGCCCTGTTGAGCCACTGTCGATCCGCCATCACCATTGCCGGTCCCGGCGCCGGGACCTCGATGCGTGAGCGCGATTCCACGACGATCGAGAACGCCGAGACCCTCCTTCAGCTCCGCCACGGCGCTCGGCGAGATCGACCCGCTCGGGCTGCCAGTGCTCGAGGGCCACGAGATTCGAAAACGAGGTCGACGTGTCCTGCAGACGCTCGACCTGAATCGCGATCTCGCGACAGGCCTCTTCGAGCAGCGCGTCGAGTTCCGGGTCCTGCCGACGTCTCGCCTCGTCGAGTTCCTGGACCCACAGACGGACCGGAGTCAGCGGGTTCTTGACCTCGTGGGCGACGATGCGGGCGAGCTGGTTGAGCTGCTGCAGCCGGTCCAACCGGACCACCTCGGTGACATCGTCGATGACCGCCACGAGGCCGTTGCGGCCGTCCGGGAGCGGGACCTTCGCCACCCCGATGCGCCACGTCAGATCGCGGCCGGGGATCGGCTGCGAGGTGACCGCCGACCTCGGCGGCATCGCTGATCCCCGAGGCCAATTCACGCACCCGTTCGCTGGACCAGGTCGCCGTGCTCGTCGAGGAGCGCCTCGGCGCTCGGGTTGGTGAACTTCGAGGTGCCGTCGGGCTCGAGGACCATCACCGCGGAACGCGAGATTGGCCAGGGTGATCCGCAGCAGCTCCTCCTGGTGTCGCAGACTGAGCTCCCGGCGCCGGACCTCTTCGTTCATCGACCGGACGGCATCGAGCACCTCGGCGAGATCGGTCTCCCTCGGCCGGCGAACCGGCCCGACCGGTTCGCCCCGCACCAGTCGCCCGGCGAGATCCACCAGACTCGCGGAGCGACACGCTCAGCCGCTCCTCGATCCGACCGGTGGCGATGAGCGCGATCAGCGGCGGCGAGGAGCGCCCCGGTCAGCAGCCAGTCGACGGCATCGGGCGCGTCGCCGGTGCGCAGGGGGTCGGAGCGATAGAGCTGGAGGAGCACCCGTCGCCCTTCAACGGCGACGGCGCCCGCCGAGGTCACCCACCCCGGGCGCCGCGAGACCACCGTGTCGGACCGTCCGAGGAGATAGGCCGGAAAAGCCTCCACCGCCGGCAGCTGCGACAGCCGCCCGACGCTCATCAGATCCGGTCTCGACACCGCCACCGCCGCGGTCCGATCGAAGAACACGACCTCTCCACCCCAGCCCCGAGCCAGCCACGCCGCGAGCTGATCATCGACGACCACGCCGCCGCCGAGGTGCTCGATGGTGTAGCGCGCCGCGTCGAAGGCGTCGAGGCCGAGCACTTCCTCGAGACGAGCCTCCTCGCGACCCAGCCGCAGCTGGAGAAAGAGCGTGAGGATCACCAGCGGAATCACGACCCCGCCGGCCACGAGAAGTCGAAGTCGTCCGCCGAAGGTGGCGAGCTGCTCACGCCGCACCACCGGCGGCCGAGCCAGCATCAGTCCGAGAAGGGCCCACACGGCGGCCAGCGCGGTCCGGACCACCCACACCGGCGGCGCCGGCGGGTGCGCCACCGCGGCCACCAACCAATCGCCGCGCCGCACGACTCGAGCCAGCGCCCGGCCGTCGCCCACCCTGATCGGGTCCAGACCGCTCCGGCGTGGTAGGCCTCACCCGCCGTCGGCCGGGTCGAGATCCCCGATCTCGGGATGCAGCGTCGCGGCCACCGATCCCGATCGAGTCAGGACGGCATACCAGACCGGCTGTTCCAGGCGTTCTCGAGGGGTTCGCCGCTGGCCCAGTCTTCGAGCCAGCTCCACGGTTCGGTGGCGACGTCGAGCTCGATCCGGACGTCCTCGGCGCCGCCGAGCGGCCAGTCCCGGACGAGCCGTTGCCGATCTCCGGCCGGTGACAGGTCTCCCCAGCTCGAGAGCTCGAGATCGTCGGCGCTGACCACGCGTGAGCCGCGACGGGGTCGACCACTCGTCGAGCCCCCATCGCTCGGCGAGCACGGAGGCGAGATCGTCGAGACGGCAGCTGCAGGGATCAGCCGGCAGGACCTCTTCGAGATCCACCTCGGTGCGCGGCAGGACCACCCGGTCCACCCGGTTCGCGCTCGCCGCCCAGGATCCGAACCGGATACCAGGCCAGATCGACGATGAGTCCGACGATGGCGAGGCACGTTGCCACCAACACCCTGCGTTCGAGGGGGAGCGCTCCCTCGCGCCAGGGACGGCCAGCCGACTGAGCAACCCACGCCAGCGAAACCATCCAGACCCCGCCCCAGCCCGGTCGGAGGAGATGGTTCGGCAGCCACGACTCGAGACCGACGGGCCGGTCCGACCAGCCTGACGACAACCGCAGCGAAGACCGCGCCACGACCAGGATGACGCGCCCACGGCCGGGGCAACTCCCGTCCGAGCCGACCCACAGCGGCGCCGCCGCAGCAGGATGAGGATCGTCTGTTCGGCGCGCCGAGAGCTCAGCCGACGTCCCCGCCGCGACCGCGACCCCGAGCACGACCGCCGCCCACGCGGCTCGCGGCGCCGCCACCAATCCGCAGACGACCAGCACCAGCCATCCGATGCTGAAAAGACCCCGCCGTTCCGCCGCCGCGACCGCCTCCGAACCGACGACGATCCCGACCCCCGGGGCGACCTCGGCCGTCACCGATACCGGCGCCGGGCGCGAATCGACCGAGGACCAACCGGCGTCCCGGCGGGGCGTGCATCCCCCACGCCGCTTCGCCGCGAAGCTCGGCGCGATCGGCCACGGTCACCGAACCGACGATCCGTCCCTCGATCATCAGCGGTTCACGCAGATAGAGAACCCCGCGAGCCGCGGACCACTCCACTCCCCACAACCGCGGCCCGATGGGCCGCAGATCGACGGGGAAGGCCCGATCCTCCCCGCCCCAGGCCAGGAGCTGCCCCCGATCGTCGGCGAGATAGACGGTTCGACCCTCGGTCTGTCGAGCAACAACCTGGACGAACTCGAACGGCAGGGTCGGATCGAGCGCTTCGCCCGTCGTCGCAAAGAGGCGGTTGAGTCGCATCGTCGCCCGACGAGCTCGGTCGCCGTCGCGAGCATCTCGCGGCAGTGGCCGTCGAGGCCGGACACCAGCCGATGCTCATCCAGCGTCGTGTCGATCGGCGCCATCACCCCCGCCAGGGCGAGAACGACTCCCAGCCACGCCCATCGCTCACTGCCCCGCGGTCGGGCCAGAACGACGAGCAGGACGACCACCGCGGCGAGAAGCCCGAACCCGGGGTCCCAGTCCGGCCACGGAGCGCAGATCGCCAGTGCCGCAAGCGCGAGCCACCACGAGCGGGTGGAGGATCGGTCGGTTGTTCCGTCTGTCACGTTGACAAGTATATGCCGACGGGCCGCGGCTCGGAACCGAAGCCGGAGCCGGGACAGCGTGCAGCGGCAGGGACAGCGGCAGCAGCAGTGACCGCACCAGGAAACGAAGCCGGCAGCCGCCGCGGGTCAGAGGGACAGGAGCGATCCTCGGGTGTGCCGGGTATGACAATGTGCCCCAACAGTCCTTCCGGCAACGCGACCCCGGTCACGCACATTGTCATACCGGGCTCCCCCGGGAGGCACGATGAAATCATCTCTCCCGGCTCAGAAGCAGGCCGCCGGCCGTTCCATCGGCGTGGTCGCTGACCCTCGAATCCACCACCCGAGCGACCACGCCGCTGGGACGACGCTGGGCCGCCGACGGCGGACCAGCAGGCCCGGGGCCGCAGGATCGGACGCGGATACGGACCCGGACGCGGAGAGAAGGTAGAATACCCACCGCAAAGGAGAGACCCATGACACAACGCGACATGCGCGGAGGAAACTACGCCGCCGAGCTCGAGCCACCCGAGGTCTACCGCGAGCGGAGGCGACGGCTGGCCGAGAGAATCGGCGGCGGCACCATCGTCATGTGGGGCGCCGGCGATGACCGCGGCTACGGCGACGTCGGGACCTTCCGCCAGAGCTCGGCTTTCTTCTATCTGACGGGGGTCGAGCTGCCCAACGCGATCATGGTGTCTGCCGCCCCGCAGAGGACTTCGACGCCCTCTTCCTGCCGCCCCGCAATCCCAACGTCGAACGATGGACGGGACCGAAGTTCGGCCCCGGCGAGGAGGCCGCGGAGGCCCTCGGTTTCGACGAGGTCCTGTCGACCGATCCCGTCCGAGATCGTGCTCGATGCGCGCCGGCGGCCCGTTCCCGGGTTCGAAGGTCGTCTCCAGGGCTGGCTCGCGGAGAGTCGGACGCCGTGCTCTGGACCGAGTTTCCGGCGGTCGGCGCCTCATCGGTGCTGCCGCCGACCCACCGCTTCGTCGCGCGGCTCCGCGACCGGTCTGACCGAGCTTCGAGGTGCGCGATCTCAGCGACGATCTCACCGCGCTCCGGCTGATCAAGAATGATGGCGAGATCGCCCTCATGCGCAAGGCCATCGAGGCGACCATGGCCGGCCAGCGCGCCGCCGCCGGCGCCATCGCCCCCGGCGTCGGCGAGGCCGCGGTGGACGGCGCCGTCTACGCCGCCTTTCGAGGCCACGGCGCCGAAGGTCTTGCCTTCCCGTCCATCGTCGGCTGCGGATATCAACGCCACGACCCTGCACTACGACCAGAACGTCGGCACCTGCATCGACGGCGAGCTCGTGGTGGTGGATGTCGGCGCGCGGTACGGCTACTACTGCGGCGATCTCACCCGCACCTTTCCGGTCAACGGCCGCTTCACCGACCGCCAGCGGGGGATCTACGATCTCGTGCTCGAGGCCCACGACCGCGTCGCCGAGGCCATCAAGCCCGGGATCCGGATCTTCGATCTCCGCAAGATCGCCTACGAGGTCATGGAGTCGTCCGAACTCCGCGACGCCAACGGCGAGAAGCTCGGCCAGTACTTCATCCACGGGCTCGGCCACTTCCTCGGCCTCGATGCGCACGACCCGGGTTCCGAGGAGGCCGCTCCTCGTCCCCGGCAACGTCATCACCAACGAACCCGGGATCTACATCCCCGACGAGGCGCTGGGGGTGAGGATCGAGAACGATTTCCTGGTCACCGAAACGGGCGCGGAGAATCTGTCGGCGGAGCTACCGACAAAGGCCGCGGAGATTGAAGCCCTGATGAAGAGGTTAGTCCGTTTTCTTTTGAATCCGTTTGATTTCCGGCGGCCAATGGCCGCCGGAAATCCAAACGGATTCAAAAGACATGGAGAGCGCTTTTCGCCTAACCTCCCGCTACGGTAAACTGCTGCGGCATCGTGTCGCATCTTTGAGAACCAGCGCCCAGGAGGTCCTATGTCGGTTGGCATCGTCGGTTACGGCGCCTTCGTCCCGAGACGCCGCATCAAGCTCGAGGAGATCGCCAAGGTGTGGGGAGCCGACGCTCCCGCCTACAAGCGCGGTCTCCAACTCTTCGAAAAATCGGTGCCCGGCGCCGATGAGGACACCGTCACCATGTCGGTGGAGGCGGCGCGCAACGCTCTCGCCCGCTCGGGCGGGGTCGACCCCGCCGAGATCGGCGCCCTCTACATCGGTTCCGAGTCGCACCCCTACGCGGTCAAACCCTCGGGCACCATCGTCGCCGAGGCCATCGGCGCGGTCCCGGCGCTCCACGTGGCCGATCTCGAGTTCGCCTGCAAGGCGGGCACCGAGAGCCTCTTCATCGCCCAGGCGCTGGTCAAGGCCGGCGAGGTCAAATACGCGGTCGGGATCGGCGCCGACACCTCGCAGGGCGCCCCCGGCGACGCCCTCGAGTACTCGGCGGCCGCCGGCGCCGCCGCCTTCATCTTCGGCGCCGATGAGGACATGATCCTCGCCGAGATCGTCGACAGCTACTCGTGGACCACCGACACGCCCGATTTCTGGCGCCGCGAGTACATGCACTACCCGCGGCACGGCAGCCGTTTCACCGGCGAGCCGGCCTACTTCCGCCACACCATGAACTCGGCGCAGGGGATGATGGACGAAGGCGGGGATGGAGCCCAAGGACTTCGCCCACGCCATCTTCCACCAGCCCAACGGCAAGTTCCCCATGCGGGTGGGCAAGAAGCTCGGTTTCACCCACGAGCAGCTCGAAACCGGGTGGCTGTCGCCGTGGCTCGGCAACACCTATTCGGGCGCCTCTCCCATCGGTCTGACCGCGGTCCTCGACATCGCCTCGCCGGGCGATCTGATCCTGCTGACCTCGTTCGGGTCCGGCGCCGGATCGGACTCCTTCGTCATCCGGGTCACCGAGTCGGATCTCCGAGGTCCAGAACCTGGCGCCCAAGACCCGCGCCCAGCTCGACGAGAACAAGATCTACCTCGAGTACGGCGCCTACGCCAAGCTTCGCGGCAAGATCCGCATGGCCGAGTAGGAAGGAGGTCGAAATGCGAGATGTAGCTGTTATCGGAATCGGAATGACCTCTTTCGGCGAGCTCTGGGAGACCTCGCTGCGCTCGCTCTGGGCCGAGGCCGCGTTGGCCGCCCTCGACGATGCCGGGGTCGACTCGGTCGATCTCATCACCATCGGATGCATGTCGTCGGGGCTCTTCACGGGTCAGGAACACCTGGCCTCGCTGCTCGCCGACGAACTGGGCATGGCCGGCGTTCCCGCCGCGCGGGTCGAGTCGGCCTGTGCTTCGGGTGGGCTGGCGGTCCGCGCCGGGTTCGCCGAGGTCGCCTCCGGTCTCTGCCGACACCGTCCTCGTCACCGGCGTCGAGAAGATGACCGATGTCGACGGCGCCGACGCCACCTACGCCCTCGGCACCGCCGCCGATGCCGAGTGGGAGGGCTTCCACGGCGTGACCTTCCCGGGGCTCTACGCCATGTTGGCCCGGGTCCACATGCAGAAGTACGGCACCACCCGCGAACAGCTCGCCCAGGTCGCGGTCAAGAACCACGCCAACGGCCTGCTCAACCCCCACGCCCAGTACCACCTCAAGGTCGAGCGTCGACGATGTGGTGAACTCGACCGCTGGTCGCCGACCCGCTCTGTCTCTTCGACTGCTCGCCGGTGACCGACGGCGCCGCGGCGCTGGTTCTCACCACCGTCGAGCGCGCCCGCGAGATCGCCGGCGACAAACCGGTGGTGGTCATCACCGGCTCCGGGATGGCGACGGACACGGTGACCCTGGCCAACCGCGGCGAGCTCGCCGAGCTCAACGCGGTCAAGCTCGCGGGCGAACGGGCCTACGCGATGGCCGGCAAGAAGCCCGAAGACATCCACCTCGTCGAGGTCCACGACTGTTTCACCATCGCCGAGATCATGGCGACCGAGGCTCTCGGTTTCTTCGACCCGGGCTACGGCGGTTCGGCGGTCGAGAAGGGGCTCACCAGCCTCCAGGGCAAGATCCCGGTCAACACCTCGGGCGGGCTCAAATCCAAGGGCCACCCGGTCGGCGCCACCGGTGTCGCCCAGGTCGTCGAGATCGTCAGTCAGCTTCGCGGCGAGGCCGGCCAGCGGCAGGTCGAGGGCGCCCGGGTCGGCATGGCGCAGAACATGGGCGGATCCGGCGGCAGCTCGGTGGTCCACATCCTGGAGGTGGTCTGATGTTTTCCCCGGCACGAGCCTGGCGTGAGTACCCCCAGCGCTACCGCCTCGAGGCGGCCAAGTGCGCCAAGTGTTCCAAGATTCTCTATCCGCCGCGGTTGGTCTGCCCGGAGTGCGGCGGGCGCGAGTTCACTCCGGAGACGCTGCCCGCGGGACGGCAAGGTGGTGACCTACACCGTCATCCGGGTGCCGCCGGCGGGCTTCACCGAGCAGACACCGCTGCCGCTCGCCCTGGTCGAGCTCGACCAACGGCGTCCGGCTCATGGTCCAGATCGGTGATGTCGAGGATCCCGAGACCCTCGAGATCGGCATGCCGGTGCGGCTCGAGTTCCGCAGGATTTCGTGGGACGGCGAGGCCGGCGTGATCTTCTACGGCCACAAGGCGGTGCGGGCCGGGTCTGACCGAACCGGCCGGTGTCGCGCTCGTGACGCGCCGCGGCGTCGTTGACCCGCTTGCGTGAATCTGCAAAGATGCCCGCATGAATGACGATGACACCACGCTCGAGCTTTGCACGATCAACGAGATCGACCCCGAGGCGGTGGCCTTTGTCCAGGGCAAGGCGCTGCCCGAGCGCACGGTCGAGCGTCTCAGCCGGCTTTTTTCGGCCCTCGCCGATCCGACCCGGCTCAAGATCCTCAACGCCCTCATGGTCACCAAGGAACTCTGCGTCTGCGATCTCGCGGTCATCGCCGATCTCTCGGTTTCGGCGGTCAGCCACCAGCTGCGTCTGCTTCGCGACCGCGATCTGGTCCACGCCCGCCGCGACGGCCGCATGGTCTACTACAGCCTCGCCGACGACCACGTCTCGACCCTGATGAACTCGGGGATCGATCACGCCAACGAGGGTATGAGCGCGCCAAACCCTGCCGGCCGCGCCGTCTCACGGTCGGCAGAATGCCGAGAGCACTCGACGACCGGGTGGAGCCCCCCGGAACCGATCAGGCGCCGACTCCAACCGATCCGTACGATAGAATGAGCCGGCAGGTCACGTGAAACTCGAATTCGGCTCCGGATCACATCTCGTTTCGGCGGTCGATCGGCCGGCGGCAAGGGTTGCCTGACCCTCTTCTTCCTCGTCTTCCTCCTCATGGGCTCCGCTCTTCACCATCATCATCATCGGTGAGGCGGTCCGCGACCACAGCGGTGTGGTTCTGGCCCGAGGTCGACTGCACCGTGATCTCAAGCGGGGTCGAGGAAACCGGCGACGACGAGGATCCCTACGCCGCCGGCGGTGGTCTTCGAGTACCGGATCGACGGCCGGACCTATCGCAGGGAACCAAGCTCACCCGCGGTTCGTCCGCGAGCTCGAGCTACGACGCCGTCCAGCCGCACCGCGGATCGCTATCCCACCGGGCACCGCACGATCTGCCGGGTCCACCCCGAGATCCCCGGTGAGGCCGTCCTCGAGCGCCGATTGCCATGGATCGCCCTCGTGGTCTTTCTGCCCCTCATCTTCGTCGCCGTCGGCGCCGGCGGCATCTACGGCGTGTGGCGCGTCCGGCGGTCAGCGCCGAAGACGGCGCCGTCGAGTCCATCTCGCAACGCGCGCGCAGAAGGGGCGCGGCAAGAAGATCGAGCTCGGCATCGGTCTCGTCTTCACGGCCATCGGAGGTGGTCTGACGGTCCTTCTGCTCGTCGTGCCCCTGGTCCGTCTGGCGCAGGCCTCGACCTGGGTCGAAACCCCCGCCACGGTGGTCGGATCGACCCTGCGGTCGTGGAGCACGGACGACGGAACCTCCTACCAGGCCGATGTGCTCTACGAATACTCGGCCGGCGGCCGAAGCTTGGACATCCAATCGCCGCGACTTCTTTCCGTTCAGTTCGGGGGACTCCGACGGCGCGAAGGCCGTTCTCGCGCGCTATCCGAAAGGGGGCGCGACGATCTGTTTTGTCGATCCCGCGGATCCATCTCGATCGGTGCTCGACCGCGGCCTCCACGCGGCCTATCTCATCGGTCTGTTTCCGCTGATCTTTCTGCTCGCCGGCGTCGGCGCTGACGGCGCACGCGCTCAAGCGACCCCCGGCCCGCGGTCCCCACCGAGACCCAGGCACCACCGGCGATCGAGGCTCCGACAACGCCCGGCAGCCTGAAACCCCAGACCGGCCCCATGGGCAAGCTGATCGGGATGATCCTCATCGCCGCCTTCTGGAACGGGATCGTCAGCGTCTTTCTCTGGCAGATCGTGCTGAGCTTCCGACGCGGCGACCCGGAGTGGTTCCTCTGCCTCTTCATGACCCCGTTCGTGCTCGTCGGTCTCGGCTTGATGGCGGGAGTGGTCTACTTCCTGCTCGCCCTGGCCAATCCGCGACCGCAGTCTGACCATCTCGCCCGCGGCCCCGCGTCTCGGCGACCCGACTGCGCGTCGAGTGGTTGTTCAGCGGACGACACAAGCGGATGACGCGACTCAAGCATCGTCGTCGAGGGTCACGAAAAGGCCACCTACCAACGAGGCACCGACACCCATACCGACCGGGAGGCCTTCGCTTCATTCGTCGTCGCGGACTCGTCGTCGAACTGGGAGTTCGCCCGCGGCGCCGGTGAGATCGAGATTCCCGGCCGACACCATGCACAGTTTCGCCTCGGACCACAACGCGGTGGTCTGGGCGATCCACGTCCACGGCGAGATTCCCCGCTGGCCGGATGTCAACGAGACCTTCGAGATCGAGGTCCGGCCGCTGACGCCGGAACAGGTGCTGCCATGAACGAGTTGCGCATCGAGATCGATGGCGATCGCCGCTGGTTCCTTCCCGGCGAGACCCTTTCCGGTCGCGTCGTCTGGCGCCTCGAGGACGACGCCGAAGCCGTCGAGCTCCGGCTCTTCTGGTACACCAGCGGCAAGGGCACCGAGGACGTCGAGATCGTCGACTCGGTCCGCATCGAAGCCGCCGGGAAAGCCGGCGAGCGGGAGCTTCAGCTTCTCCCTGCCCGCCGGGCCCTACTCGTTCTCCGGATCGCTCATCACCCTGTCATGGGCGCTGGAGCTCGTCGCCCTTCCCGAGGGCGCGACCGAACGCGTCGAGTTCGTCGTGGCGCCCACGCCCGGTCGAGGTTCGGCTCGAGAGCCTCGGCCGGACGCCGCTCGGCCACAGCCTGAACTTCAGTCTGGGCCAAGACAAAACGTGAACCACGAAACCGTCGCCATGCGCCCCGCCGACAACCCCTTCGCGAGCCGCCGGATCGACGGTCTCGCATTACCGATTCCGTCGGCGGCGCCATCGACGACATCAATGCGGCCCTGGCGGGTTACGGCAACCGCGGCGCGATCATCGGACCCCACGGCAGCGGCAAGACGACGCTCCTGGAGCACCTCGCCGACCACCTCGAGGGCGAGATCGTGTTGGATCCGACTGAGTGCGGACCACCGGCGTTGCCCATAAGATCGGCCCGGACGGACCTGCCGGCCGAGATCGGCCCCGCACCACACTCTCCTCATCGACGGCGCCGAGCAGCTCGGCCCGTGGTCGTGGTGGCGGCTGCAGCCGCCAGATACGCGACGCCGGGAGCCATCGTCATCACCAGCCACCGACCGGGCCGACTGCCGACGATCCACGAGTGCACGACCGATCCCGAACTGCTCACGGAGCTCGTCGGGGAACTCGCGCCGGAGGTGGTCGGATGCGGTCGAATCTCGGCGAGCTCTTCGACAGACACGGCGGCAACCTCCGACTCTGTTTCAGGGAGCTTTACGACCTGTCAACGGGACGGTCTCCGGGTTAAAGCGCGAAGCAGCGTCCGGGGCAACGACCGGGGCAGCGACAGGAACAGCGGCAGTGGCAGGGACAGCAACAAAGACAGCACCCAGAACCGGAACCGAGGCCGCCCCGGGTCGGAGGGAAAGGGGCGATCATCGGCGGGCACGCTATTGTGCCGGTTCACCCAACCGGCACGCGGTGCGCTGCGCACAATGGCGCTGCCGGGCTCCCCCGGGAGGCGCGCCTCTGCCTGGTTGCCCCGGCGACGAGGCAGGCCGCCGGCGTCCCATCGGCGTGGTCGCAGCCCTTTGAATCCACCACCCGAGCGACCACGTCGATGGGACGACGCTGGGCCGACGGAGGAGGACCAGAAGGCCGGGGCCGAAAGAACCGTCACCGGATCGCGTCTACTCCTTCGGCCGATCGGCGGACATCTGGATCATGTTGGCGCCGGCAGCTCGAGCGGCGTCGAGGACCTTCACCACCACCCCGTAGTCGGCATCGCGATCACCCTTGAGGATCACCGCCTTGTCGGGGGCGCGCTCGACCAGCGCCTTCATCTGGGCCTCGAGCTCGTCTTCCGGGACGATGACGTCGTTGATCCAGATGGTCCCATCGGCGGCCACCTTGACCTCCGGCGGCATCTCTTCCCGACCCACCCCCTCGGACTCGGCGGTCTTGGCCTCGGGCAGCTTGAGCTTGAGCCGCTCGTCGGAGACGAACTGCGTCGTCACCGCGTAGAAGATCAGCAGCAGGAAGACGACATCGATGAGCGGCGACATCTGGACCTCGGGTTTGGTCCGGCCGCCGAAGTTGACGAGTCTCATCGGGTCTCCTCACCCTCGACTTCGACATCCGGTCGCCGCACCAGGTGGAGGTAGTCCATCATCTGCGCTTCGATGTCGGCCGAGAATCGCCACCGCCCGCGCCTCGAGGAAGCTGTGGGTGAAGAGCGCGGGAATCGCGATGATGAGACCGGTCGCGGTGGTGATGAGCGCCTGGGAGATCCCGGTCGCGAGGGTCTCGTTGATCCCCGAACCGCCGGTGGCCACCGCCTTGAAGATGTTGATCATCCCCATCACCGTTCCGAGCAGCCCGAGCAGCGGCGCGCCGCCGACGATGGTCGCCAGGGCCGGCAGCCCGCGCTGCAGGCCGAGCAGCTGACGACGCCCGGTGTCGCCGAGGATCTCCTTGAGCTCGTCGTACGGCGCATACCGATTCTCCACCATGGTGTGGACAAGCTCGGTGAAGGGCCCGGGGTGCCGGCGGCAGTAATCGGAGGCGGCCTTGTAGTCCCGTCCGCCGAGGAGTCCCGACAGGACGTGGACGGCTCCCGGGCTCGAGGTAGTTCTGTGCGCCGCAGCACCCAGAGCCGCTCGAGGATGATGGCCACCGCCACCACCGAGAGCAGCCCCAGGGGATACATGACCGGTCCACCGGATCTGAAAATGTCGATTCCGTTTTGCATGAGGTCGAACACGAGCTTCTCCGATTCTGCCGATCTAGCGTCCTCGATCTCGGGGCTCCGACATTGTAGAGGAAGGTGATGGTGACACCTTCGGGCCCGTTCAGACCGAGACCGGCCGGCAGCGGCTCGAAATTGATGCAGTCGGCGATGGCGTCGCGGGCGGCGAAATCCATGGGCGGTTTGCCGCTTTCGTCGATGATCCGCAGCCCGGTGATGGTGCCGTCCAACTCGATGTAGAACCGCACCTTGACGATGCCGCTCACACCCATCCTGGCGATCTCGGGATGCTGCCAGTGGCGGCGGATCTTGGCGAGCATGGATTTGGCGTACGGGCCCCCAGTCGTACCACTGGGTGTCGAAGGAGAGCGCGCCGGTGTCGACCCCGCCGCCTTCACGGTCGGGGTTCTCGGAGATTCCGCCTTCCGATGGCGGCAGCATCCAGACCCCGGGTGGCGGCAGCGGGATCGCGGGTTGTTGCTGTCTGGCTCGACTCCGATGGTTCGCCCTCGACCCGCACCCTCGGGGCGCGCCTCCTCGGGTTCTCGGTCCTCGGCCGCTCGACCGGTTGCTGATCGGGTCGGGGAGGCGGCACCTGCTGAGCCGGCGGTCCCGGGCACCTGGGGTGGCGCACCGCGGTTGAACTGCTCGCCGCCCTGGGCCTGAACGAGCTGCGGGGTGTTCCCCTGGGAGGACGGCCGGTCGGACGAGATCGCCCTCGCCGCCGTGCGCCCGACGATCGAGATCGGACATGGGCGCGTTCGGGTTCGTCGGGAGTCTCCTCGCGCTCCTCGGCCAGATCGACGAACTCGAACTCGAGGGGTGGCTCGGCTCGGCGACCTGGTCGGGATCCACCGCAAAAATCGGCGACACCGAAGACTTCGACCACGCCTCCTGCATCCGGGGCACGATCAAAAACAGCAGCAGCAGATGCAGCAGCAGCGAGATGCCGATCGCTCGGCGGAAAGTCCGCCCGTCGTCACGCACGGTGCAACCCTAGCAAGTCTCCTGCCAATCGTCTCTTCTTCGACACGATCAGATGCAACACAAACGGCAGCCGATGTCGTTCCCTCCGGATCCAGTCCTCGGACCTGAGTATGACATGCGCCCTTGTGGCAGCTCCGAGTGGCCAGGTTGGCGCCGAGGCATCGCATCTCAAGAAACCTTCACGCGCGAATCCGCGTAACCCGAGCCGGCCGGTCGGAGAATACAAGGGTTGGAATCGTCGACGGCTTTTCGACGTTTCCTCACAACGAACGGTGCTCGCAGCTCAATCACCAACCACAATACGGAGGATCCCATGAAACGCAATGTTTTCTTTCTCTCGATCGCTTCTGCTCGCCGCTGGCGGCGCTGGCGCAGCGCAGGCACCTACACCATCGACCAGGTTCACTCCGATGTCAGCTTCAAGGTCCGGCACCTCGTCTCCAAGACCACCGGCCAGTTCACCGACTTCGACGGCACCATCGTCGCGGACTTCGAGAATCTCGACGCCTCGTCGGTGGTCTTCACCATCAAGGCCGCGAGCATCGACACCAAGAACGAGGATCGCGACAAGCACCTCCGGTCCGGCGGACTTCTTCGATGTCGAGACCTACCCGGAGATCACCTTCACCAGCTCGAAGATCACCAAGTCCGGCGACCAGACTCCTTTGCGGTCACCGGAACCCTGACCATGCACGGCGTCTCCAAGACCGTCACGCTGCCGGTGACCTTTCTCGGCGAGGTCAAGGACCCATGGGGCAACACCAAGGCCGGTTTCGAGATCGAGACCACCATCGACCGCAAGGACTACGGCATCATCTGGAACAAGGCCCTCGACGCCGGCGGGATGATTCTCGGCGACGAGGTCGAGATCACCATCAATCTCGAGACGCAGAAGAAGTGAAGAGTAAGCGTAAGGAGTTAAGACGTGAGACGTGAGATCTGAGACGCCTCTACGTCTAACTCTTAACTCCTAACTCCTCACCTATACTCCCCCCATGACCGACCACTCCCACGACTACGATCTCTTCGTCATCGGCGCCGGTTCGGGCGGCGTCCGGGCGGCCCGCATGGCGGCCGCCCGCGGCGCCCGGGTCGCCGTCGCCGAATCCGGACGGCTCGGCGGAACCTGCGTCAACGTCGGCTGCGTGCCGAAGAAGCTCATGGTCTACGCCGTCCGGCTTTGCCGACGCCTTCGACGATGCCCGCGGTTTCGGCTGGGAGTCCACGACACCCAGCTTTCAGCTGGCCTGCCCTCATCGCCGCCAAGGACGCTCGAGATCACCCGGCTCAACGGGGTCTATCGGCGACTGCTCGAGGGATCCGGGGTCGAGATCATCGAGGGTCGGCGCCCTCTCACCGACGGCCACACCGTCGTGGTCGGCGACCGGAGTTTCACCACCGAGACGGTGCTCGTCGCCACCGGCGGCAGGCCCTTTGTCCCCGATGTCCCGGGCGCCGAACTCGGCATCGTCTCGGACGCGGTCTTCTCCCTTCCCGATCTTCCCCCGAGGGTCGCGATCATCGGCGGCGGCTACATCGCGGTCGAGTTCGCCGGCATCATGCGCGGTCTCGGCGCCGAGGTCTCGCTCATCTACCGCGGACCCCTCTTTCTGCGCGGCTTCGACGACGACATCCGCGCCACCCTCGCCGGCGAGATGGTCAAGCGGGGCATCGACCTGCGCTTCAACATGGAGGTCGAACGACTCGAGGCGACCGCCAAGCGACGGCATCGGAGTCTGCGGCCCGACGCGGCGACGAGGTCGAGGCCGATCTCGTGCTCTGGGCCACCGGGCGGGTTCCCAACACCGCCGGTCTCGGTCTCGTCGAGACTCGGCGTCGAGCTCGACGAGAACGGCGCGGTGGTGGTCGACGAATTCTCCGAGACCACCGTACCCGGGATCTACGCCATCGGCGACTGCACCGACCGGATGGCGCTGACTCCGGTGGCCATCGGCGAAGCCATGGCCCTGGTGGAGACGATCAACGGCAACCCGACGGCCATGGACTACGGCAACATCCCGACCGCGGTCTTCTCGCGCCCCCAGGTCGGCACGGTTGGTCTCACCGAAGATCGAGGCGCGAGCGGCCGGCCACGAGGTCCGGGTCTACCGATCGATCGTTCCGGCCCATGCACAACACCCTCTCGGGACGCGACGAACACACCATGATGAAGCTCGTGGTCGACGGCGCCACCGATGAGGTTCTCGGCGTCCACATGGTGGGCCCCGACGCCGGCGAGATCATCCAGGGCTTCGCCGTCGCGCTCAAGTGCGGCGCCACCAAGGCCCAGTTCGACGCCACCGTCGGGATCCACCCCACCGCCGCCGAGGAGTTCGTCACCATGCGCGAACCGGTTGTAGACGTGGTAGACGCCCCCCTCGATGAATACCCGCGACCGCCTCGGCATGATGAATAAGATCTCCGCGCATTATGCGAACGCTGGGTTGTCGCTGGTAACTATTCGGTACCTATTGTTGGGAAGTTCTGATCGATCTTGATTCCGAGTCTCGTAACCGCTACCATTGGAGGCAGACGCACCAAGACCAGCTTGAAGAGCCGACGAGACGTGGAGGCATCCGAATGAGTCGTTTTCCGTCGATGGGGACGTTATTTCGCACGGTCGGGCTGGTTGTCACGGGGGCCCTGCTCGTCGCCGGGCTCACCGGGTGTGGATGTCAGGAAGACTCCTGGACAGTGTGTTGTGAGTGTGGAGCGCCCTGCTATGCCAAATGCTCTCCGCACCCGTGGGCGATCAGCCTCCCGGGTTCCCCTAGGCCGGACGAATGCGATGGCTTCGCGTTGATCTGTGCGTCTTCCAATCCTCCCGAGTTCGGCGGATCTTCGACCACGAGCCTCGGTCCGGCCTCCTCATGTGAGGCAGGCCCGCAAATCTGGCTCGCGGACTACGCCTCGACATTCGCCACCGCCCACCGATCCGAAGCTCCGATCGATCCATTGCTGGTCCAACTGGTGAGCGACATGGCGACCGTGGTGCGAAGCTCGCCCGGCCTCCGCCTTCGCGCCTTCACCGTCGGCGCGGTCTGGTCGCCCGTTGTGCAACAGCTCGATGCCGCCCCGAGGGGGGCGGCCTCGATCACACCCCGCATGGTCGAGGTCCTCACCGGCTTTCTCGAGCAGATCGCCCTGGCCGCCGATCCCGACCTGGCTGGGAGAATCGAGTCGTTGCTCGGCTCACCCTTGCTGCCGCAGCTCTCGGGGAGGACGCTCGCCGGCGCCGTCGATCTTCTGCAGCTCGTCGATCACGGCCAAGCGAAGGCGACGGCCGCCCTCCGTCTCAGCCCGAGGGAGCGCGGGCTGGTCGCCGGCGGCGAGACCGTGGTCATCCCGGCCACCGCCAGGGTTCGCGGAGCGGCGGGGACCGACTGGCGCTCCGACGTCATGCTGGTTAACGTCGGAACCTCGCCTGCCTCCCTGGCGATCGAGCTGCTGGAACGCGGCCGGGCAAATGAAGAGCCCATCGGAGTCCTCGCCCAGCTCGCCGCCGGCGAGTCGATCTTCATCGACGATATTCTCGACAACGCCTTCTCTATCGAGGGCGCCGCGGCGCTCAGGGTCACGGTGGGCTACGGCAGCGTCGCGCTCACCTCACGAACCTACAATCTGCTCGCCGCCGGCAACGGACTGGGCCTCCCGGCCGGGTCGACTTTCGGTCAGTTCATCCCGGCCCTGACCACCGACGATGCGATTCCCTTCGGCGATTCCGGTCACCTCGCACAGCTCAGCCACGATCCGACGCTGAACACCGGCAGCCGGAGCAATCTTATTTTGGTCAACGGCAGCGATGCGCCGGTGGAGGTGGACATCACCCTGCACGACGGTGACGGCTCAGTGCTCGGCGACGTCAGCCTGACCCTACGCGCCTGGGAGTACACCCAGCTCGATCGGATCTTCGAGCAGGTCACCCAGTCGGTGGTCGACAACGGCTATCTGGTGGTCCGACCGGACACCCCGGGAGGTCGGGTCTACGCAATGGCCTCGGTTGTGGACAACCTCACCGGCGACCCGATCGCGATCCCGGCCACCCTCGGCTCGTACCAGACGGACAGGGGCCTGATCGAGACGGTGACCCTGCCGGCCGCCGCTCACGTGCAGGGCGCCGCCGGGACCAACTGGCGCACGGACATGGTGCTGAAGGACCTGAGCGGACAAGGCTCGTTCGTCAGGATCGAGCTGCTGCGCCGCGGCCAGGGCAACCCCTCGCCGGACGAACAGCTGGTGAGGGTCCTGCCCGGTCAAGCTCTTCGTTACGACGACGTGCTGACGAGCCTGTTCTCGACCGATGGTGCGGCCGCGTTGAGGGTCACGGCGCTCAACTCTCCACTCGCCACTTCGAGCAGAACATACAATCTTCTCGAGCCCGGAAATCCACAGGGTCTGCCCGCAGGCGCCACCTTCGGTCAGTACCTGGGTCCGGTCGGTTGGTCGCGCCGCATCTCCTTCGGCGATCGCGCGATCCTGCCCCAGCTGTCGCACGATCCATCGCTGGCCTCAGGCAGTCGCACGAATCTAGTGCTTGTCAACAACTCGACGCGGGACACTGACATCGAGGTCGAGCTGTTTCGCGCCGACGGCAGCTCGCTCGGCAGCTTCACAACCACCCTCGAGATCTGGGAGTATCTCCAGATCGACCGGGTCTTCGAGCGGGTCACCGACGAGGTCGTCGACGGCGGTCATGCCGTGGTGACGACCTCTTCCCCGGCGGGTGGCTTCCACGCCCAGGCGTCGGTGGTCGACAACCTGACCGGCGACCCGGTCACCGTCGATGCAATCGTAATGCGGAAGAGTGAAACCGCCGGCGTCGTCGCCTCCGCCAACACTTTCCTCGCCACCCTCGGATCGGAGGGCTTTGCCATTCGGCCCCTGTTCGGACTCCTGGCATCGACACCGATCGACGATCTGCTCGACCTCAGCGCGAGCAGTCTCGATTTCATCAGCCGCACCGATGACGGGCTGCACATCGATTTCGGCGGCGGTCAACAAATGAGCGGCGGCGCCACCGCCATGGGCGAGGCCGAGATCTCCTACCTCGACGTGACCGCAAACGGCGCCACCCTCACCGGAATGGTGACGGCGTTGTTCCCGGACTTTCAAATCGACGGACGTGCGTTCGCGGTCGACGGCATCTCCCTCGACCTCGACCTCCGGCAGGTGGACGGTGATCACGTCGCCGGAACGGTGGAGATCTCCTCACCGCTCGACGGCAGTGGGCCCGCGGCCACCGGATCTCTTCAGTTCGACAGCCGGATCTGTGAGTCCTTCCCCGTGGGCGGCTCGATTACCATCACCATCGACGGCGAACCGCGCACGATCTCCTTCTCCGACCGCTGCGACGGCGGCTACGGAGTGAGCTTCGCGTCGGCCAGCTTCTACCGCTATCGCATGCGGGTGCGCGACTGCGACGGGAACTGGCAGGGGGGCTATGAGATGCTGCATCTGATCGAGGAGGACGGCGAGCTGGCGGCCGACCCGACAGCCCCGCCGGGGTTCGGCCGGGCCGACTGGCTGGCCCGCGGCCGCGTCCTGTTCGGCGCCGCAGAGCTCCTCTTCGTGAGGTGGGAGGCCGGGTCCCACAGCGGGAGCAGGAGGATCGGCTGGTTCAGAGGTCTGGAATCGAGCCCCGGCGGCGGCGTGATCTACTACCCGGGCGTCTATGGCTATTCCATCGAAGACGGTGGCTGCCGGGCGAGCTACTTCCACGGCCGCGATGAGCCGGGATTCGAGGTCGCGATTCTCGAACCCTGCAACGACGGGCCGTGTGTCCCCTAATAAGTGGTTTTTAGGTGCCTTTGATTGCTATTTAGGTGCCCGGCCCAAGAGCTTTTACATAAGCCGGTTTAGGCCCCCCCTCTGCACTGTCCCATTGGGAATTGCGGTAGATCTTGGCGATGAAGGGTCGACGGTGAGAGGAGAGGAATCGTCCGATTCAGCCATGATGCACCTCCGTATCGCTTTGGCCGGCCGGCACTGATCTATGGTCCAGCGTGCTACAGTTGAGCATCAAGCAGTTCTGTCACAAATTGTTCTGCCGCAACGGGAATTGCGAAACCGGTGACGAAACGGTGCCTGGCTTTAGGAAAATCGATGCCAGAAAACTGGTACAACGTTCCTACATGCGGTCATTCTTGGCCGAATGAGACGAGAGGTCTCGAAAAGCGGCGCCATATCGGTGCCGATGTCGTAACCGGTCACGTCAAAGCGATGGCTGTCGACAGTCAACTTCCTTCCGGTGTCTTGACGGCGACGGACTCGAGGCCCCAGATCTTCTCGGCGTACTCGAGGATCGCCCGATCCGACGAGAAGTAGCCCATGGCGGCGATGTTGAGGATCGCCGACGCGAGCCCAAGCGCGCCGATTCTTGAAGAACTCGGCCGCGCGTTCCTGGGTGTCGACATAGGATCGGAAGTCGGCAGGAGCATGTAGCGGTCGCCGTGCTCCATCAACGACGACCACACACCGCGCACCGCATCACGATCGCTGCCGACGAACTCGCCGCTCTGGATCGCGTCGAGGACCGCCGCCAGCTCGGGATCGGCGCGATAGTACTCCCACGGCTGGTAGGCGCCCGTGGTGAGTTGTTCTTCGACCTCGTCGGCGGTCAGACCGAAGATGAAGATGTTGTCGTCGCCGACCGCATCCCTGATCTCGATATTGGCGCCGTCCAGGGTGCCGATGGTGAGCGCGCCGTTGAGCGCGAGCTTCATGTTCCCGGTGCCCGAGGCCTCCATCCCGGCGGTGGAGATCTGCTCCGACAGATCGGCGGCCGGGATGATCTTCTCGGCCAGCGAGACCCGGTAGTCCGGGAGGAAAGACGACCTGCAGGCGACCGTCGACGTCGGGATCGTTGTTGACCACATCGGCGACACCGTTGATGAGACGGATGATGAGCTTGGCCATGTGGTAGGAGGGCGCCGCCTTGGCGCCGAAGATGAAGCTCCGCGGCACGATCTCGGCCTTCGGATCGGCCTTGATCCTCTGGTACAGCATGATGATGTGCATGACGTTGAGCAGCTGCCGCTTGTACTCGTGCAGTCGCTTGATCTGGACATCGAAGAGCGAATCCACATCGAGGGTGACGCCGCAGAGCCGACTCGAGCTCCACCGACAGATCGCTCTTGTTGGCCCGCTTGATCGCGAGGAACTCGTCCTGAAAGCCCTCGTCATCGGCAAAGGCGGCCGAGCTCGTGCAGCCGATCGAGGTCCTTGGCCCAGCCGCCGCCGATGCGCTCGGTGATGACGGCCGACAGCCGCGGGTTGCAGGCCCGCAGCCAGCGCCGCGGAGTGACCCCGTTGGTGATCGGGCAGGAACCGCTCGGGCCAGAGTTCGGCGAAGTCCCGCACCACCCGGGTGCGCAGGAGCTCGGTGTGGAGCTTGGCGACGCCGTTGACGTGTGACGATCCGACGATGGCGAGGTTGGCCATCCGGAATCGCTTCTCCCCGTCCTCCTGGAGAATCGACAGTCGACGCAGCCGATCGGCGTCCGAGACACCCCGGGCCTTGACGCCCTCGAGAAACCGGCGGTTGATCTCGTAGATGATCTGGACGTGGCGCGGGATGAGGTCCTCCATCAGCGCCACCGGCCAGGTCTCCAGCGCTTCGGGGAGCAGGGTGTGGTTGGTGTAGTTGCAGCTCGCCCGGGTCAGCTCCCAGGCCGTCGCCCAGGGCACCTCGGCCTCGTCGACGAAGAACCGCATGAGCTCGGCCACCGCGAGCGCCGGGTGGGTGTCGTTGAGCTGGAAGACCATCTTGTCCGGGAACAGCTCCCAGGCCTCGGCGTGCCGGCGGCGAAAGCGATTGACGACATCCCGCACCGCGCAGGCGACGAGAAAATACTCCTGGGCGAGGCGGAGCTGCCGACCGGCCTCGACGTCGTCGGCCGGGTAGAGCACCCGATTGAGCGCCTCGACCCGTTCGCGCTCGGCGACGGCCCTGACATAGTTGCCCTTCGAGAAGATGTGGAAATCGAACTCGGATGCCGCCTGGGCGTCCCACAACCGCAGGATTCCGACCGTGTTGGTCGGAAACCCGCAACCAGGACGTCGTAGGGTACGCCGTAGGCGGTCCGCCAGTCGGACCAGGCCGGCCGGTGGCCGCCGGTCTCGGTCTGGTTCCAGTCGATCCGCCCACCGAAGCGAACCGGGACCCGGAGATCGTCTCGACGGATCTCCCAGCGGAAGCCACGCTGCAGCCAGGTGTCGGCGTGCTCCACCTGCCAACCGTTCTCGAAGGACTGACGGAACATGCCGTAGTCGTAGCGCAGACCATAGCCATACGCCGGATAGTCGAGGGTGGCCAACGAGTCCAGGAAACAGGCCGCCAGTCGGCCGAGACCGCCGTTGCCGAGACCCGGATCCGGCTCCTCCTCGATGACGGTGTCCAGATTGAGCCCGAGCAACTGCATGGCTTCGCGGGCGACCCCGAGCAGATCCGTGGAGATGAGGTTGTTGTGCAGCAGCCGACCGAGCAGGTACTCGAGCGACAGATAGTGAACGGTCTTGGGTCGGACCTCGTCGTAGGTGCGCCGGGTCAGAATCTCCCGATCGATGAGGGTCTCGCGAACCGCCAGTTCGAGGGCGGCGAGATGATCCGCCGCCCGCGCATGGCGGAGTTCGAGCCCGCAGGCATATCGCAGATAGTGGATGATCCGGTCGCGGAACTCCTCAGCGGTGGGGTTCTTGAGGTGGACGGCGGGCAGCATGTCAGTCGCGCCTCCTTGGCCGCTCGCCTCGATCGGGCGCGGCCTATCACGAAGCGTATAGGATGGTCTCCATGAAACGAAGTGCCGGCGTCCTCCTCCACCCCACCTGTCTGCCGTCGGCGTACGGCATCGGCGATCTCGGTCCCACCGCCCACGCCTACCTCGACTGGCTCGCCGCCGCCGGCGTTCGTGGTGGCAGGTGCTTCCGCTCCACCCCCCGGGTCCCGGGTCACTCGCCGTACTCGGCGACCTCGACCTTTGCCGGCAACCCACTCCTGATCAGCCCCGGCGCTGCTCCTCGACGACGGACTCCTGGTACCGAAGACGATCTCGCCGACCGGCCCGAGCTTTCCGACGAGTGGGTCGACTTCGAGGTCGTGATCCCCTGGAAACGAACGCGGATTCTCCGCGCGCATTCGACCGTATCAAGCAGCGGCCCGGACCGCGCTCGGCGCCGAGCTCGACGGAGTTTCGCGACCGCAACCACGAGCCTGGCTCGAGGACTACTGCCCTCTTCGCCGCGCTCAAGACCGCCCACGACGGCGCACCCTGGTACGAGTGGCCACGGGACCTGGCCATGGCACGACCCGGAGGCGCTGGCCGCGTGGCGCGCCGACCACGAGACGGAGATCGAGCTCGAGGTCTTTGCCCAGCTCCTCTTTCACCGGCAGTGGACAGCCGCTCAGAGAACACGCCGCCGATGTCGGGATCGGCATCCTCGGCGATGTCCCGATCTTCGTCGCCCACGACTCGGCCGAGGTCTGGGCCCACCCCGAGCTCTTCCTGATGGACGACAACCGACGACCCGACGGTGGTCGCGGGCGTGCCACCGGACTACTTCTCCCCCACCGGCCAGCTCTGGGGAAACCCGCTCTATGACTGGCACCGGATGGCCGAGGACGGCTACGCCTGGTGGATCGACCGGCTGCGCCACACCCTCGCCACCGTCGACCTCGTTCGTCTCGACCACTTCCGGGGATTCGCCGCCTACTGGGAGGTGCCGGCGTCGGCCGATGTCGCGACCAACGGCCGCTGGGTCCAAGGACCCGGCCGCCCCTTCTTCGACGTCGTCGCCAAAGGCGCTGGGCGGACTGCCCTTCGTCGCCGAGGACCTGGGCGAGATCACCGACGACGTGGTGGCGCTCCGCGACGGCCTCGGTCTGCCGGGGATGGCGGTTCTCCATTTCGGCTTCTCACCGCGAGCCGCGGTCGTCGTTCATCCCCTACGCCCACATCCGCAATCTCGGCGGTCTACACCGGAACCCACGACAACAACACCACCCTGGGCTGGTTCATCGAGCGACGCTCAACGACGACGAACGCGATTTCGTCCGCAGCTACACCGGCACCGACGGCTCCGAGGTCGACTGGGATCTCATCCGCCTCGCCATGGCCTCGGTGGCCGATCTGGCGGTGGTGCCCCACCAGGACCTCGCCGGCCTCGGCGCCGACTGCCGGATGAACACCCCGGCCGTCGCCGACGGCAACTGGACGCTTCCGGCTCATGCCGTGGATGCTCGACACCGCCATCCGCGACCGGTTCGCCGAGATGGTGGAGACCTACGGCCGGGCGCCGGCACGGACGCGGGAGTAGCGTCCCTCCCCCGTCGGCGTGCGCGTCCGTGTCCGTGCCCGGGTTCGACGGCAGCGACAGGGGCAGCGGCAGGCGGGCGAGTCAGGCCGTCATCGCGAAGGCGAGGACGGTACTGACCGCAGCCAGACGAGGGGGGGGGTCGCCGCTCGCACAGCGCGCGAGCAACGGCAGCGGCACGCGATTCGCCCACCTCAGGGGCAAACCCTTGTCGCCCTCACGGGCGCGCCGGGCCTCACGGGAACGTCGTCGACCACGCTGCGGCGCTCCCCTGGTCGAAGCCGTCGAGGAAGATCAGGCTGCCGTTGACGATCATGGCCAGCCGCACCGCCTCCTCGGCCTGGATGGTGCCGCTCCCCCAGTCGTTGTTGGGACCGTCCACGTAGTCTCCGCCGCACGACGAACCGAAGCTGCCGGTCAGCGGGGTCGCCGTGGTGCGGATGAGGTCGGCAGTCACGCCGACGTGACCTCGGAGCAGTGGCGCCGCCGACCAGACCAGCGCGGCCAGGCCGGAAACATGGGCCGTTGACGCGGCTGTCGACGTGAACCAGCTCCACTCCCCGCCCGGAGCCGAGGTGCGAATGTCGAGCCCGGGCGCCAGAACGTCCGGGAAGTAGTCCGGAGGGCTCGGGTCCACGTCCGAGGGCCCCCGGCTCGAGAACCACACGAGCTCCCCTGGGTAGAATGGTCCATGGTCCACCGCGCCCACCGTCAGAGCCTCGCGGAAGTCCCCGGGCGAGACGAGTGTCGCGCATGCTGGACCGCCGTTCCCGGCGGCGGCGACCACCATGATGCCCGCGGCGTTGAGTGCGCGGATGCCATCCCGGATCTGGACCGCGCCGCCGCCGCTCAAGCCCCAGGAGAGGTTCACGATGTCCGGCGCGAGGTTCGGCTCCGGGTTGGCGCCGGCGAGGTCCCACGGCGCGAGGTCCCACTGGAGGCACTCGAGAATGTCCTCGTTCGTCGCATACCCCAGGTCGTCGATCATCTTGCAGTGGACGGTGATGGCACCGGGCGCCATGCCGATCTGGTTGCCGCCGCCGTCGTCGCCGACCACGATACCGGTGTTGGACGTTCCATGCCCGTTGATGTCGGTGGGGTCGCTCGGATAGACCCCGGTCGCGTCCCACCAGGCGTGATCGTGGTCCTCGATCGTGCACGAGGGCGGGTCCAAGCAGCCCCGGTAGTGCCTCGCGATCGCCGGGTGGTCCTCGTCGACCCCGGTGTCGTTGACCGCGACGACGATTCCGGACCCAGTCGCCCCCAACATCCACGCCGAGTCGGCGCCGACGAACGTGATGTTCGGCTCGATCGCCCGGGGTGCCGCAGAGGCTCGCGGGCTCGGCCCGCGTCCGGCCACCTGGTGTCGACGGTTGGGGCCGATCGCCGCCACTTCGGGTCGGAGCACGATCTCGTCGAGCAGCTGTCGGTCGCTGCCGAACACGAGAATCGTGTTCGAGATGTAGAACGGCTGATGGGCCACCCCCCGCTCATCGAGCAGCCGGCGCAGCCCGCGCTGCGAGTCCGCGGCGGTCTCGACGCAACGCGGTCAGCACGAAGCGACCCTTCGCCTCCTTCGAGGCGAGACCGGCGGCCGGCACGAGGTCGGCCTCGGCCTCCAGCACGACGAAGAAGTCCGCGCGACCCGCCGTGTCGAGCTCCTGCAGCACCAGCGAGTCGATCGCGACACCGCCGTCGGCCGACACCGAGCCGGCGGCGGCGATCAAGGCGATCAGAAGTGAACCGATCACTCCGACGCGATCCGGATCTCGAGACGCTCCCCCTATCCCGAGGTCCAAGCTCGGTTGCCCCACGATCGCCATCAGACGGACCGCTGTTCCGGCTTCCCTTTTCATCGCAGTTCCTCCCTGGCGCCGCCCTGCGGCGCGTCCCGCTCGGCCTCGAAAGGGTGCTCGATCATGTACGGGTCGCTGCGGAGCTCGATGCGGGCGGGTCGCTGCGGACGGTGGGCCCCGCCGCCGTCGCCGGCGGCGTCCGCGATCTGAGGCTTCCTCCACGACCGTCGAAACCGGAGGAGCTCGGTCGCCTACGCGAGCTGCTCGGCGTCGACCTTCTCGTGTCCGGACGCTACCGGATGTCGGAGCCGGGCGCCGAGCCGGCGGTGACCGTCGATCTCGAGGTCCTGGACACGGCATCGGGCGCCACCCTGGCGACCGTGCACGAGACCGGACCGCTGACTGGCCTCGGGGACCTCGCCGGCCGCGCCGGCCGCCGGCTGCGGCGGGCCGCCGGGGCACCGGAGCTCTCACCGACCGAAGCCGAGGGGCTGCGCCGCGCCCATCCGCGTGATGTCGAGTCCGCCCGCCACTACGCCGAGGGACTGTCTCTGATGCGGGTCTTCGATTTTCCCGCCGCAGTCGCCGCCTTTCAGAACGCCCTGGAGATCGATCCCGACTCGGTGCCGGCTCGCACCGCTTTTGCGCAGGCCCTGGCGTGGAGCGGACGAAAGAAACAGGCGCAAGCGGAGATCGACAGGGCGCTCCACGGAGCTTCTGATCTGCCGCGGGAACTGCAGCTCGTGATCGAGAGCGACGCCTGCGAGATGGCCGGCGAGTGGGAGCGGGCGATCGAGATCGGCCGCTCGCTCCACGTGCTCTACCCGGACCACATCGAGTACGGTCTCTCCCTGGCCTCGCTCATGGCCTCGCACGGCCGCGGGGAGGAGGCCGGAAGGGTGCTGTCCGAGCTCCGCCGGCTCCCGGCGCCGCTCGGGCTCGACCCCCGAATCGACCTCGCCGATGCCTGGATGCACGAGAGCGACCTCACCGGCAAGCTCGCCGCCGCCAGCCGCGCCGCCGAGCGCGCCCGCGAGCTCGGGGCGCGGCTGCTGCTGGCCTCGGCGCGGATCCAGCAGGGACGGGCCTACCGCGGACTGGGCAAACCCGACGAAGCGCTCGCGGCGTTCGAGGAGGCGTGGCGGCTGCGCGAGGCGGCCGGCGACGAGTCGGGCGTCGGAAGGGCCCTCCGCCACGTCGCGGCGGTCGAGCGCGACCGCGGGCAGTTCGTGGAGGCCGCCGACCATCTGCGCGTCGCGGCCGGGATCGCAGACCGGCTCGGTGAGGTCGACCAGCAAGTGGGCAGCCAGAGGGATCTCGCAGCCCTTGCCCTCGACATGGACGCGCTCGGCGAATCATCACGACACATCGAGGCCGGCCGGGCGGCTGCCGGCGACCGCACGGTTCCCGAGGAGAGCGCGTGGCTGGACGTCGAGGCTGCGCGGCTGGCCGTCAGGTCCGGCCCGCCCGCGAACGCCGTGGCGGCGGCGCGCGCTGCGGCCGAGAGCTGCGCCGCCGAAAAGCTGTCGAGCGCCGAGGCGCGGGCGCGGGCGCTGCTGGCGCTTGCACTGGTCGCCGCCGGCGATCTCGAGGCTGCCGCCGCCGAGTCGGCGGCAGCAGGTCGCCTCGCCGCCACCACCGACGATCGCGGAATCCGGCTCGAAGTTGCCCTGGCCGTGATGGCGGTGGGCGCAGCCCGCTCGAACTGTGGCAGCGCCGCCCCCTCGAACAGTCGCTGGCCGACGCTCCCCACGCCGCGATTCGACTACCGCAAGGACGCCAAGGTGGCGCGAGCCGACATGCGCACGCGACACGGGGACGACGCGATGAACGCGCGATCGATCGTCGAGGATGATGCGGAGCGGATTGGTCTCGGCGGCAGATCGTGGCAGAATCGACAGCTGAGCTCGGATGCGAGCTTCGTATCTGCGCTAGTAGATGCGTGAACGGCTGCTTGCAGGCCCTCGCTCTTGATTTCGCCGGCCCACACCGCCACAACGCTTATGGTTCTCCCGACTATCGCCGAGGCGGAGCCGCCGCAGACTCCGCTGTCAACTTTGGGTGCGATGATCCGCGTATATCCGCGCTTATCCGTGTTCATCCGCGTCCAATTGCGATGGAATGCGATGGCTTCGTGCCGTCTTCGCGACTTCGTGTCTTCGTGGTTGCGACGATGTGACGTTGCGATGCCTTGCGTTGCTCTTGGCCCAATTCTGCATGCGTTTGAGCACGAATATTTTTTGCGCGTTCGATAAGTTGTTGCATTGAAGCAGCTTCCGACGCAGTCGAACCTTCGTCATTATTCGGACCGGAGCACGGTTGGGTTGCGGGCGAAGCCCGCGCTAGGTCCCTTGCGTCTTGGCGGTTCATTCTCCCGCTGAACCCGGACTCGAGTATCCTCTCGGCAGGAGGCTGCCATGCTGCGTGACGAAGTACTTCGGATCTGGCCCGAGCTCGAGTGGATCGGGGACGTCGATCTGCGGGAGAAGACGACCCGCTGCTGGGAGCGCGCCTTCGAGCTGTCGCCGCTGACACCCGCCGACCTCGAACGGATCCCCTTCACCTTGCTGGTCCCGGACTGCCCGGTGAGCTTCATGGCCCATAAGCGGGCGGTGGTGCACGTGGCGCGCGACTCGGCGCGAACGATGACCTCGTTCTTCAGCGAGTCGCTCACCATCGACATGGACACCGTCATCGCCGGCGCCATCCTCGCCGATGTCGGCAAGCTCCTCGAGTACGAGTCCGACGGCGCCGGCTCGTCGCGGCAGAGCGCCCGCGGCAAGTATCTCCGCCACCCCTTCACCGGGGTCTCACTGGCCATGGAGTGCGGTCTGCCCGACGCGGTGTCGCACATCGTCGCCACCCACGCCGGCGAGGGCAACATGGTCGCCCGCACCACCGAGGCGTGGATCGTCCACCACGCCGACTTCATGACCTATGAACCCTTCGTCAAGAGGCTGGAGATGTGATGTTCGAGTGGATCACTGAACCATCGGCGTGGGTCGCGCTGGCGACTCTGACCGCGCTCGAGATCGTCCTCGGGATCGACAACATCATCTTCATCTCGATCCTGTCGGGGAAGCTGCCCGAGACCCAGCGGGCGAGGGGCCGGACCATCGGGCTCGCGGCCGCGATGGTGATGCGGATCCTGCTGCTCGCCTCGCTGGCCTGGCTCAGCCACCTGACCAGCGAGCTCTTCTCGGTCTTCGGCCACGCGGTCACCGCCCGCGACCTCATCCTCGTCACCGGCGGGCTCTTCCTCCTCGGCAAGGCGACCCTGGAGATCCACCACAACCTCGAGGGCAAGGCGGAGATTCAGCGCGCGGGGCCATCCGCCACCTTCGCCTCCGTCATCGCCCAGATCATGGTGCTCGACATCGTCTTCTCCCTCGACTCGGTGATCACCGCCATCGGCATGGCCGATCACCTTCCGGTGATGATCGCGGCGGTGGTGATCGCGGTGCTGGTGATGATGGCGGCGGCCGGCTCGATCTCGAACTTCGTCGAAAACCACCCGACGATCAAGATGCTGGCCCTGAGCTTCCTGCTGCTCGTCGGGATGGCGCTGGTGGCCGACGGCCTCGGCCAGCACGTTCCCAAGGGCTATATCTACTTCGCCATGGGCTTCTCGGTCTTTGTCGAGATGCTCAACCTGCGGATCCGCGACGCCAGGGAGGGCCCGCCAGTCCACCTCCGCAGCCGCATGGCGCCGGCGCCGCAAGCCCCCCGGAAGACCGCCACCTAGAAGAGCGCATCTCCGCCGCGCTACAATGCATCATCAAAATCCAGGAGGTCAGATGATGCGTGCCAAAGCACTCCCGACAGTCGCTTGCGTCGTGATTACGGTGTTGTTCGCCCTTCCCGCCGCCGCGGAGAGCGCTGAAACGGCCATCAGCCCGGGTGCCGCGGCCGCGACGCCCCAGCTCAAGGCCGGGCGGGCCGGTGTCTGCATGATCGGAGCCGGGTTGGCCTCGACCCTGCTCTACCCCTACTTCGAGGTCGATCTCGCCGACCCCAACGGGGTCACCACCCTCATCTCGGTCAACAACGGCCTCAACGTTCCGGTTATGACACGGCTGGTCGTGTGGACCGATTGGGGCATCCCCACCATGGCATTCGACATCTGGCTCGACGCGTTCGACGTCCAGCCTATCAACGTCCGCCTCCTCTTCCAGGGCATCGTCCCTTCCACCGCGACCGGCGTCGATCTCTCTGCATTTCCCTACTGCGGCACCTGGCCGCCCAGCCTACACCAACCCGGCTTTGACGACCGGCGAAATCCAGCACCTCGCAACCGCTCACACCGGGCAACCCGGCCATATCGACAGCCTGTGCTACGGCGCCGATTACAGTGACAACATCGCCCGCGGGTTCATCACCGTCGACACGGTCGATGAGTGCAGCAACATCGAAGGCCACGACCCGTACTACACGCCGGCCAACACCAGCTATCCCTACTTCGCCGAGGGCGGCGCCTCGTCCGGGATCGCAACGGTCAACAACACCCTCTGGGGCGACGTCGTCTTCGTCGACTTCAACAACGACTCGGCCCAGGGCAGCGAGGCCATCGCCATCTGGGCTGACGATATCGGAGTTCACGGATTCGAGCGTCTACACCTTCTACGGCCGCCACAGCGACTTACGACGGGCGCGACGAACGGGTGCCGCTGCCATAGAGGTGGGATCAGCGGTTTCTCAACGGCGGCCCGTTCGCCGGCGGCGCCGACCTCATCGTTTTCCAGCAGCCGCACCACCCCGCCGCGAGCCCGATTTCGTGTGTCGACCATCCGGCCTGGTGGCCGATGGAAACCAAGTTGTCACGCTCGACGAAGCCGCTGGGAATCTCGAGATCTTCGACATGGACATCTTCCCCCTCGTCACCCAGCGGGTGCCGATCAGCACCGTGGGACCGTCCTACGATTTCGGTTGGGTCCAGATCCAGGGAGACGTTCTATCAGCAGATGTGGGTCCAACCGATCCTCACGGCGGGAGGTCGCTTCAGCGCGGGATACAACGGTTTCCCGGTGCAGTTCCTCTGTGGCGAGACCCCACCGATGAACTAGCCGGGCGCGATCATCAACGCTCAGAGTTCGCGGAGGATCCGCTTCACCAACCCGGGGCCCTCGTAGATCATGCCCGTGTAGACCTGGATCAGGGTGGCGCCGGCATCGAGCTTGGCGCGGGCGTCCTCGGGCGACATGATCGCCGCCGACGCCGATGATGGGCAGCGCGCCGTCGAGGTGCTCGGCGATGGCGGCGATGATGCGGGTGCTCATCTCGGTGAGGGTCGCACCACTCAGGCCGCCCTCTGCGGAGGCCAGGGGATGCCCTTCGACCGCGTCGCGGGAGATCGTCGTGTTGGTGGCGATGATCCCGTCGAGCCCCGAGGAGACGATGACATCGACGGCGGTCCGCAGCTGGTCGGGTTCGAGATCGGGCGCGAGCTTGACGAGCACGGGGACTCGTTTGCCGCTGGCATCGGCGAGCTCCGCCTGTTTGGCCGCGAGTCGCCCGAGCAGGGCGCCGAGAAACGACCGGCTCCTGGAGCTGACGCAGCCCGGGCGTGTTCGGCGACGAGATGTTGACGGCGAGGTAATCGGCGAGCGGCGCGAAGATCTCCATGAGCTGCTCGTAGTCATCGGCGGCCCGCTCCAACGGCGTGGCCTTCTGCTTGCCGATGTTGACCCCGAGCACCAGACCCGGTTTGCGCGGCCCGCGAAGCTGATCCGCGACATAGGCCGCGCCGCGACCCGGAAAACCCATCCGGTTGATCACCGATCGTCGATCCACCAGCCGGAAGACCCGCGGCTTCGGGTTGCCCGGTTGCGCCAGCGGCGTCACCGTCCCGACCTCGACATGACCGAAACCGAGGGTGGCGAGACCCCGCCAACCCTCGCCGTCCTTGTCGTAGCCGGCGGCGAGACCGACCCGGTTGGGAAACTCAGTCCGAAGGCCTCGACCGGTTCGGCGTCGGGCACGCAGAACAGCTTGGCGAGCGCAGCCCGCACCGGCGACACCGCACCCGCCTTGGCGATGGCGGCCAGGGACAGGGCGTGCGCCGTCTCGGGTTCGAGTTTGAAGAGAGCGGCGCGGGAAAGTGGATACAGCATCGTTGGCGGCGCCATTGAACCACAACCCATCACCCGCGTCACCTCGACGCGGGACCGAGACCGAGCGCGGGATGGGTGCCTGGCTCGACATTGTTCGCCGCGAACAGCCGCGTGCCTGGCATCCCCTCCCATCGCGTTGAACGAAGCGAGATAGACTGTCGCTGCCATGACAGCTCCGGTTGTTTCAGTACTCCTGCCGGTCCGCGACGCCGCTCCCTGGCTCGAGGATTGCCTCCACAGTCTGGCCCGCCAGACGCCTGACCGACTTCGAGGTCGTCGCAGTCGACGACGGGTCCACCGACGACAGCGGGGCTCTCCTCGAACGGTGGGCCGAGAAGGACCCTCGATTCACCGTGATCAGTCAACCGGCACGAGGACTGGTGGCCGCCCTCAACCGGGGGCTCGAACACTGCCGCGCGCCGCTGGTGGCGAGGATGGACGCCGACGACATCAGCCACCCGCGACGGCTCGAGCTCCAGGCCGCTCGATTCGCCTCGCGAGCCGAGGTCGGAGTCGTCTCATGCCTGGTGCGCCACTTTCCGTCCCGCAGCGTCGCCATGGGCTTCCTCCTCTACGAGGAATGGCTGAATTCGCTGGTGACCCATGACGAGATGGAACGCGGGCGGTTCATCGAATCACCCGTCTCCCACCCGTCGGTGATGGTGCGTCGCGAGGTTCTCACCGAGATCGGCGGATGGCGGGATGTGGACTGGGCCGAAGACTACGACCTCTGGCTGCGCTTTTTTCGAGCCGGTGTCGTCTTTGACAAGATCGAGCGGCCGCTCTTCTTCTGGCGCGAGCACGGCGAGCGTCTGACCCGCACCGACCCGCGGTACTCGGTTCCGAGCTTCCTCCGCTGCAAGGCCCACTACCTCGCCCGCGGCCCGCTGGAGACATGCCGGCGACGTGATTCTCTGGGGCGCCGGCCAGACCGGCCGTAGGCTGTCCAAGTTCCTTCTCGAGGAAGGTGTCGAGATCGACGCGGTGGTCGACATCGACCCGACCAAGATCGGCGGCACCCTGCGCGGGATCCCGGTGATCGCGCCCGACGACCTGCCCGGCGCATCTCGACGACACCACCGTCGTCCTCGCCGCGGTGGCGTCGCGCGGGGCACAGGCAACTCATCCGAGACGCGGCTCAGTCGACCTCAGGCTCGAAGAGGGCCGCACCTTCTGGTGCGTCGCTTGACCTGGGTTGGGGTTTTCATTCGGTAGGGTCGGACATATTCTTCAACCATGACAAAGAACATCATTCTGCCGTTTCCTCCGCGAAAAACCGACGGCGACACCTGGCAGGTCGGCTATGTTCGCTTCCCGGGCTGGACGGATGACCAGGATCCCCCGTACCGGCCGAGGCTCGCCATCGCGGTCAGCGCCGAGACCGGTCTGATCGGCTCATCCGATCTGGTTCACCCCACCGACGTCGGCCCCGAGCTCGCCCTGAGCGCGATGGACTCCCTGGCTGAGGTCATGGGCCGACGACCGGCGAAGATCGAGGTCAGTGAGCCCGCTCTTGCCGACGCTTTGGCGACATCGACAGAAGACGAGAGGGTCATCGTCGAATGCCGGCCCGACCTGCCTCTCATGGCGGAGCCCCTGCGAGAGATGTACCGCGAGATTGCGAGAGAAGAACCGTTCGACGCCGCCACCGCGGTCCCTGGCGTCACCCTCGATCTCCTGCGGGCTTTCGCCGAGGCGGCGGCGGTGTTCCACGACGCCGCGCCATGGCGATTGCTCGACTCGAACGACATCATCGAGGTCGAAGCCCCCCGCCCGGCGCCGAACGTGCGCTACGCTTGCGTTCTCAACGCTCAAGGCGAGCGCGGTCTGGCCTTCTCCGGGGAGCGATCCCTGATGGAGCCGAATGAAACCGATGAAGAAGAGGGGTTCGCCAGGCTCGCCGATGACTCGGTGTGGTCGGTCACCTACTTCGTGCCGTGGGAGCTCCCCATTATCGAGCACGACCTCTGGTTGGACGAGGGTCTGCCCACCGATCCTGGAGGACGGATTCCGGCGGCGGTGCAGTTCGGACCGAAACGGAGGGTGCGGCGGGCGAGCCCGAAGATGCTCGGGTTCTTCGAGGGCTGCTTCCGGGCGCTGGCGGAGACCACCGAGGACGAGCTGGACTCGGGCGAGTGGCGAAAGCTCGTGGAGACGAGTCAGGGCAAGCTGAGTCTCGGGCTGTCATTGCCGGACATCCTCTCCCCTCCAGCGCCGGCCGCCGGCGAGGTCCCGCCATTCAACCCCTTGCGAAGCGCAGCAATGATGGACGGCATCCGTGATCTCCTCGCCGGACAGACCTTCGAAAGCGAAGAAGACATGCGGGTCTTCCTCGAAAACGAGGTCATGGGAAAAGAGCTTCCGCCTCCGCCGAACGAGGGCCCAGAGGACGTGGCCCGAGATCTCGCCATCGATGCAATGGATACGCCAGGCCGGCGGGGCGTCGCCCTTGCTCGCCAAGCCCTGAAGATCGACCCGGACTCGTCCATCGCACATCTCGCGCTGGCGCTGCACACGCGCGATCCCAAGACGGCGATCGAACGCTTTCGTCAGGCTGTGGCCATGGCCGAGCGCGCCCTCGACCCGAACCGCTTCATCGAGGATGTGGGGTCGTTCTGGCTGATCAGCGAGACCCGGCCCTACATGGAGGCGGTGAAAGGTCTCGCCGACGCCCTTTGGCTGGATGGGCAACGTCGGGAGGCCGTGGAACACTATGCCGAGCTCATCCGCCTGAACCCGAACGACAACCAGGGCATCCGCGACAGGCTCGCGCCGGCCCTGCTCGCCGTCGGTGACGACGAGGCGGCAGAGGAACTCCTCGATCGTTACGCAGACGACATCACCGCGGCGCATCAATACAATCGCGCGTTGGCGAGCTTCCGCCGAAAGGGCAAAGCCAAGGCGAGCAAGAAGCGACTCGACGAGGCGATCGAGACCAACCCCGATGTTCCCGACCTGCTGCTCGGCAGGCTTGATCCTCCGAGCGTTCTTCCCGACACATACGCCATCGGCAGCATTGAAGAGGCCGTGTTCTACTTTCTCGAGGCGGAGGAGGTCTGGCGGGAAACCCCGGGCGCCCTCGATTGGCTCTCCAGCGCGCTCGATACCGACTGACCCGAGCCCAGATCAGACGACTCAGACGGTTTTCTGACCAAGATCGTCTGAATCGTCTGGCTTGGATGGGAATGTTGGCGCTTTGGCGCACGGGTGGGCGTTTCAGAACACGGATTGGCGCCCCAGCGCATGGGCCGGCGTCATGCTCGCCCACTTGCCTGGTTCAAGGGACAAAAGGCCGGCGCCAGCCGGCCATTAACGAGAATCGTCTGAATCGTCTGAATCGTCTGACCACCGATACCGGGTCAAGCCGAGCGAGCCGAGGGCACCCACGTGCGCCAATCGCTCGAGCTTGTCGGATGAGAGGCCGCAGCGGCCGGTGAGATCGGCGGTGTCGGCGAAGGGGCGGATGGCCTGCTCGCGCTCGATGGTCTCGCCGACCGCCGCTTTGATGCCGTGGACATAGCGGAAGCCGATCCGCACCGCGCCCTCCTCCCAGCGGCAGCGCCAGCCGGATCGGTTGACGTCCACCGAGCGGAACTCGACGCCGTGGCGCTGGCCGTCCTTGACCAGGGTGGCGGGGTGGTAGAACCCCATGGCGCGGCGCAGCTCCTCGGCCTCGCCGCCGGTGAAGCCCGCCGCGACCATGGCGATGCGCAGCAGCTGCTCCTGGAAGAGCGGGACGCCGAGGGTGCGCTCGAGCACCGGCTCGAGGAGGGCCTCACCTTCTGGTGCGTCGCGTAACCCGATGCTTCGCAGGTAGAATGCCGGTGGAACGATTGAGAGAACCACGAGCATTCGCGACGAGGTGCAGCATGCAGAGGGACATCAGAGTTCAGATCTTCTCGTCATTTAAAGAGGAGAATTCGGCAGAACATCGACGACTCGCCGAGATGAGTCCACAAGAGCGGCTGCGCGAATTCGCTGTTCTCCAGGACCGCCGCTGGGGTCGAGGCTGGGGGAACCTGGCGATGATCAGGAATGCTACCTGGGAAAAGGTCTCCTGGTAGGATTCAGTCATGCTTTTGTCCGCCGACATGAGGGAGCTGATTGCGCTTTTTCGCCGGCATCATGTCCGTTACCTGCTGGTCGGCGGCCACGCGGTGAACTACTACGGTTATGTCAGGACGACCCAGGATTTGGATCTGCTGATCTTCCCATCGACTGAGAATGCGGTTCGAATCATGAACGCATTGTCGGATTTCGGGTTTGGCGGCGCCGGGATACCAACACAGCTCTTCGAACAAGAAGGCGGAGCGGTCCACCTCGGGGTCGAGCCCAACCGGATCGACATCCTGACGAGCCTCAAGGGCGTCAGCAACAACGAGGTCTTCGCCGACGCTCAGGCCGTCGAGATTGACGGGGCAACCGTCAGCATCATCTCATTCGACCACCTCGTGGAGGTCAAGAGACGTTCAGACCGACCCCGCGATCTCGCCGATGCCGACGAGCTCAGCAAGATCAACGACCCGAACCACGACAAGTAGCGCCGGCGCCCGTTCCCGACGGCGACTTTTTCCATATCTCTGCGTCGGTGGGTTTCTGCGTCTCCGCAATCAATCTGCGATGACTTCGTGTGGCCATTGTGTCTTAGTGTCTTTGTGGTTGCGACGCTGCGATGTCTTTGCGACCTTCGCGCCTTCGCGGTTCAACTTATCGCTGTTCTCGTGGTTGCGACGGTGCGATGTCTTTGCGATCTTCGCGTCTTGGCGGTTCGTTTTCTCCGCCGCCCGGGCCCTGTTTGCCGCCGACGACCGCCTCGACCTCCGCGAAGGTGTCGGAAAACGGCAGCTCCGGGCCGCACGGGGCCGCCACCGCGCCGCCCGACGCCGAGATGAGCTCGAGGACCCAACGCTGTTGGACCCTCCGCCAGTAGTCGAGCCTGCCGCCGGCGCCGGGGGCGGCGATGGCGAAGACCACCGGGCCATTGGTCGGGCTGGTGAAGGTCCCGGCCAGGACCGCCACCCCGCCATCGGTCTGGGTCAGCGTCCCGGTCTTGCAGGTCACCGCTCCGGTCAACGGCGCCGCAGCCAGGGTGGGATACATCCGCCGGGTCGCACCCGGATCGCAGCCGATCACGGGCAGGACGTCCTGGATCTCGAGACCCTGCTCCTCGGTCTCGGCATCGAGTTCGGTGAGCAGCCCCGCCATCTGCTGCACGGTCATCCGGTTGTGGCGCTCGCCCGAGGCCGTCTCGAGCACGATCTTACCCGGCGCCACACCGAGACGCCGGGTGACGAAGGCCTCCAGATCGGCCACCGTACCGAGTCCGTCCGCGACCCGGACAATGTCGTTGTTGGAGTAGACGTTGAAGCGGCGCATGATGATTTCGAGCGGGTTCGAGCGGTGGATGAGCAGCGGCGTTGCGTCGCGCGGTTTGTCAAAGGCCGCCCCTAAGGTGACCTCCACCCGCGGCCGACGCGACACGTCCCATCCACGCCGGGCGCACAGCGCCTTCCAGGTGTTGAGCTGGGAGCGGGTCCACCGGACCGGGTCGAGGGCGCCGATGAGCCGCCGACCCATTTTCTCGGCCAACTGGGTCGGATCGGTCACCCGTTTCTCCACCCCGTGCTCCCAGCCAAACCAGAATCGCCCCTGAACCAGAACTCGGCCCTCCACCCTGCGCAGACCGAGCCGGTTGAGCTCGCGCGCGACCAAGAATGCGTTCTCCCACTGGAAATCGGGGTCGTCCCCCCCGCGGATGACGAGATCGCCGACCAGGACGCCCGATGAGGCGTCCCAGCTTCCGAGATAACCGATCGAGGTCGTGTAGCGATAGCCGGCCCCGAGACGATCGAGGGCCCACAGCGTCGTCGCGACTTTGACCACGGACGCCGGATTCACCGGCTGATCGGCCTTGGCCGAGCTCAGAACGCCGCTGCCGTTGACCGCGAAATAGTGCAGCCGGTCGGTGTCGGATTCCGCCAACGCCGCGGCCGCAGCAACGAGGGGGACGACGATCGCCGCGACGATCGCTGTTCTCATCCTTCTCACTTCAGCGCTCCAGGAGCCGTTCAGCCAGGGCCGATTTGAAAAGTCCATCCGGATCGACCCGGCGCTTGAGGGCGGCAAAGGCCTCGAGCTCACCGTCGTGGAAGCTCGCCCGGTAGAGTTCCCCGGGCAGCGCCGCGTCCTTGGCGGGGTAGAACCGCCCACCGGCGGCCACCACCGGCTCGGCGAGCTCGCGGATCATGGCCCAGAGCTCGTCCCGTCTTCCCTCGATCACCGGAAAGTCGAGCGCCAGCGAGAATCCGTCGACGGCGTGGGTCAGGAGGAAGTCGTCGGGCCGGTGCCGTTTGAGCACTCCGAGATACGAAGGCATCCCTCGCCGGCGGCAGATCTCGAGCTGCCGGCTGAAGACCCACTCGGCCTCGGCCGCGGGCACGAAGCTCTGGTGCTGGATCAGCCCACCCGGAAGGTAGGTCTTCTTCCAGTCGGGGATGTAGTCGAGAAGGAACGAAAACGCCGCCAGGGACTGGCGGTAGACCGCGCCATCGGCGAGCAGCGATCCGTGGAGGTACTTGGCGAGGTTGATGGCCCGCATCCCGAGGTTGTTGGTGAACGGCTTCATCATCCGCCACATCATCGACTTCGGCACGACCCCGAAGAGCGTCGCCGGCAGATCCTGATTGGCGGGATCGAGGCTCGTCTTCGGATCGGGGTCCTCATCGGCCTCGAGGTGCCGCGCGAAGTGGAGCAGGCCGCGTCCGAGCTTCTTGCCCCCCGGGAATGCGTCGAGCCACCCGACGACATACTCCCAGTCGTCCTTGGCGTCGTCGAGACGTTGCAGGAGACCGCCGAGATCGGGCGCCGCCACGGCCTCGGCCTCGGTGAGTCCCGAGTGCACGCGTTTGAGCTGCAGCCGGGCGCGGGTGATCAGACCGAGCTGACCGAAGCCGCCGATGACCGCATGGAAGAGCTCGGGCTCGTCGTCGCCGGCTGACGGTCTGCAGGCCACCCGCCGGGGTCAGGAGATCGAGCTCGAGGCAGTGGTCGCCCATGGTCCCGCGGACCCAGTTGTTCTTGCCGTGGACATTCATGGCCAGACAGCCACCGATGGACGGTTCCATGGTGCCGGTCACGATGGGCGGCCACCAGCCGTCGGCGAGGGTGTGGCGCCAGAGCTGCTTGACCGTCACGCCCGGTTCGACATCGACGATCCCGCGTCGCGGGATCCCAGGCCAGCAGCCGCTGCATCTCTGAGAAATCGAGCACCACGCCCTCGGGGAGGATGGCTGCGTCGCCATAGCTGCACCCGGATCCACGGGCGACCAGGGAGACCCCCGCCGATCGGGCGACGTCCATGACCTCGGAGATTTCCTCGAGGCTGCCCGGACTGGTAGAGATACCCGGCCGCACCGACCGCCATGCCCCAGCCCTCGACCCGGCGAATCCGATCTCCGGCAAGCACGATCACACCTTCAACCGGCGAAAGATGAACGACGGGATCGAGCGGATCACCAGCATGACCCAGCGCCAGCTGGCCGGAACATAGGCGACCACCGCGCCGCGCCGCGCCTTCGAGAGAATGATCTCGGCCGCACGGTCGGCGGAGATCAACCAGAAGAGCCCGTCGAGCCCTCGGGTCATCGCCGTGTCGACAAAACCCGGGTTTGATGGTGACGACCTTGACGCCGTCTCGCGCCACCCGGTTGCGAATGGCCTCGAGATAGGCGTGGAGACCCGCCTTGGCGGTGCAGTAGGCCGGGTTCCCGGACCGACCACGGTCGCCGGCGACCGAGCCGATGCCGACGATGGTGCCGCGCACCGAGCCGGCTGAAACGCTCGGCGGCCGGATCGAGCCACGCGACCGCCCCGCGGAGGTTGACATCGATGGTGTCGAGGTCTTTGCCCGGGTTGAACTCGTCAAAGGCGACCGGGTGCATGACACCGGCCGCGTAGACCACGAGGTCGAGCCCGCCGAGTTCGCGGGCGATGCCCTGGAAGAGCTCCGTCACACCATCGGTGATCGCGAACATCGTGGGCTCGGAAGAACGCCCGGTCTTCACCGGCCGTCGGCGTTGATCGCAGCGGTGATCCGTTCGAGCTCGTCGCGCCGACGCGCCACGAGCGCCACCCGAGTCCCGCCGGCGGCCAACCGGCGGGCCACGGCCTCGCCGATCCCCGACGATGCGCCGATCACCAGTGCGTGTTTGAAGCCGTGTCCACCGCGTCCTCCAGCCTTACTCTATCTCAGAACCGCCCACCGGTTGCGGTCCAGAGGTGAGGAGGTTAGACGTGAGATGTCGGATGTCAGGCGTGAGAGTGACGTCAGCCGGTGAGACGTCGCGGTGAGCCCTTTCAAGGCGGCTCGCTCCACGTCGACGTCTAACTCCTCACTCCTCGACTTCTGCACCCACGAGCTTCAGTCGGCGAGACGCAGCTTGGCGTACTCGAGGGCCTCGGCGACCGCCCGGTCGTAGGCCTCGCCGGAGACCCGCTCCTTGAGTCGATCCGAGACCGGCAGGACCATGGCGTAGCCCATCCACCGCAGGGGTTCGCCGGTCGCCTCGATCACCACCCCGCCGTCGGCGACGATCCGGCTCGCCTCGGCGAGCGGCACTTCTTGGAAGAGCTCTCTCGAGCGCGCGCATCCACGCTTCGTGCTCGGGATTGACAAAGGCGACCAAGCGCCGGCTCTGGGAGGCGACGTGGTAGTTGGACGGAACATACCCGATGCCGTCGAGCTCGAGGACCTCCGCCACCATGACCAACCAGCCGAAGACCTCCTTGAGCATGCCGAGCCCGGGGTGGTTCTGACCGGGCAGCGGTCGTCGATACGGACCGAAATCCGCCTGCGGGTTCTGCAGCAGCAGCCACTCGATGTTCAGGAGTTCGCACCCGGGCACCAACCGTGAATCGCGGTTGACCCGCAACTCCATCAGGAGCTCTTTGTGGTCGGGGCCGTCGTAGATCCGCACGGTCTGACCCACCGGATGCGACAGATCGACCTCGACGGTCGGGTTTTCGAAACCGCGCACCCTGAGTTGGTCGAGAATGCCGAAGCGCTCGAGCAGGAGTTCGACACCGTGGCGGGAAAAGTACGACAGGAACCGGGTTCGACGCGGCACGCCGGGGAGGATCCCGGCGAGATCCTCCTCCGACAGCTTCCAGGTGAAGTCGCCGGGCTCGGAGGTCAGCGAGCTCGGATCGATGGTGTTCTTGATCCGCCGGAAACGACTGCAGGGTCAGCTCCTCGTTGCCCGGCGGCTCGATGACCCGGCCGCGAATGAGCCAGCTGAGGAATCGCGCGGTGTACTTCCACGACCGCGGCCCATAGCCGCCGCCGAGGACGATGGCGATGGGCATCCGGCGGTTCTTTCGCCGAGCAGATCTCGATGACGAACTCATCGCGGACCATCATCCCCGTGGGCCGAGATCTTCCAATTCCCCAGCACGTCGTCCGCCGCCGGATCGGCGCCGGCGAGATAGATCACCAGGCCCGGTTTGGTGGCGGCAAAGACCTCGGGCAGGGTCTTGAGGAGCGTGCCGAGATAGACCTCGTCGCCGACATCAGCGCCGAGCGCGATGGAGGTCGAAGCCACGGCGTCGGTGTCGCCCCAGTCTTCGCCGTGGATCGAATAGGTGTGGACCGACGGATCCTGGGCGAAGATCTCCCGGGTCCCGTTGCCGTCGTGGACATCCAGATCCACCACCAGAACCGGGTCGCGAAATCCCTTGGCGCGCAACCGGGTCACCGCGACGGCGATGTCGTTGAAGAGGCAGAACCCCATCCCGGCATCCCGCGTGGCGTGGTGCTGACCGCCGCCGAGATTGACCGCGACTCCGCGGTTCTGGAGCGCGAGACGGGTGGCCTGGATGGTGCCCCCGACCGCGAACCGCTGCATCTCCACCACGTGCTCGAGTTCTTCGTCGGTCACCGGGGCGCCGAAGATCCGCTCGACGACCTCGTGCCGCTGCAGCGATTCGATGTAGTCCGGATCGTGGACCCTGAGCATGGCGCGAAGCGCCGGCGCCCTGGCGATCCACAGGTCGTCCGACTCGATGAGCCCCTCCTCGGTGAGAAAGGCGAGGATCTTGGTCGCCCGCTCGGGATCCAGGGGCACGACCCCGAGGCTGTGCTCATAGGAGTCGTGGTAGATGGTGGCGACCCCGCTGCCGGTGAACCGCAGGTTCAGCCGGCGCCACGCGCGACAGATCTCGTGGACGACGCGGGCCGGCAAGCCCACGATGGTTGCGACCGCGGCGAGCGATCTGCGTCGGTCATGGAAACAGTATAGGTTGGACGAGCGGATGTTACCTACCTCGATCCTACAGCTGCTCCACCTCATAACCCTTCGCCTTCAACAGCTCGATCAGGCCCTGCTCACCCACAAGGTGGAGCGAGCCGACCACGACCATGGCGTCGGAATCGCCGCCGAAACAGCTCCTCGATCTTCGGCAGCCAGCGCAGGTTGCGTTGGGTCACCAACCGCTCGTAGAGTTCGTCGTGGCCGTCGAAACCATCGACCAGGAGTTCCTCGATCCGCCCCGCGTCGCCGATCTTCCACGCGACCACGATCTCGTCAACGAGCGGGATCATGGTGTCCAGCTCGATCAATGTGTAGCTGCAGGAATTCGACACTCTCCTCGGCCGACATGTCGGCGAAGAGAGCAATCTGGTAGTCGATGGACTCCAGCCCCTGCTGCGGCTTGCCGGCGGTCTTCGCTCGCGAGCTGAAATAGGCATCGATGCCCTCGGAACCGAGGTAGTCGGCGCGCATGAGTTCGAAGGATGTCAAGCTCAGGGCCACCATCCACGGTTTCATCTTCGCGAAGCCACCAGTCCCCATGCCGAGTTCCTCGAGTCGTTGAGCGACCTTGTCATAGGTTTTCTTCGGCACCATCTCGGCCAGGGTCTCGTCGCCCTCCAGCGTGCCCGCCGCGAGCAACCCTACCGCCGCCTTTCCCATCTGGTCGATATCGGTCTCGAACACGACACGGCCCACCTCGTTGAAGGCGTTCTCGATGGACGGGGCCAAGGGGTAGGCATCTTCCTTCATGAAGTGAATCGAGCCGAGAAGATAGACCGAGCGGTCCCCCGAAGTTGCCCGCCAGAGAAACGACTTTTCCTCCGCCCGGGCAACCCCACCCACCGTCGAAGCGACGGTGGCGATGGCAACGCACAACGATCCCAGGTGACCGAGCTTCATTCGAGGATTGTACCCTGTACAAAACCGAGAAACTCCGGCAACAACCGCGAGGTTTCGGGGCTGGGCAAGGAACGAAAGCCGCCCTCGCGGTTCAACCCTTCGTGGCGTGATAAGGTTTACCCCACTACACCTAAGGAGATCTCCATGGCTAATCCGACCGCAAAATTCGAAACCTCCCTCGGCACCTTCTCGGCCGAGATTCTGCAGGACACCATGCCCATCACCGCCGGCAACTTCATCGCGCTCGCCAAGAGCGGGTTCTACGACGGCCTCCACTTCCACCGGGTCATCCCGAATTTCATGGTCCAGTTCGGCTGCCCCTACAGCAAAGACCCCACCGACGGCCGCGCCGGCACCGGCGGTCCGCCGCATGGGACCATTGCCGACGAGCACCCCGACAACGCACGCTTCTCCAACGAGCCCGGCACCCTGTCCATGGCCAACACCGGCCGGCCCAACAGCGGCGGTTCGCAGTTCTTCATCAACACCGTGCACAACCCCTACCTCGACTTTTTCAGCCCCGGTCCCTCCAAACACCCGGTCTTCGCCCGCATCACCGATGGCATGGATGTCGTCAGCGCCATCGAGAAAACCCCGACCGGACCCAACGACCGGCCCAACACCCCCGTAAAGATGATCAAGATCACAATCGAAGACTGAGGCGGGAACGCCGCAACCGACCCGCGTGTTGTGTCTCTGGTAACTTGGCGCCATCCGGCGTCTGCGCCCGGGAAAGGGATGAACATGAGACTTGCCTCCCCGTCAAAGCTCGCCACCACCGTCGCCGTCGCGGCGATCCTCGTCACCACCACCATCGCAGCCGCGGCCGCCCCTGGTCGCGGGTTGCCACCGGGATCTGCTGCAGCCGGTCGGGCCCCTTGAAACGGTGGAGCGCGTGCAGATGCCGGCGGTCGATGCCGCCGCGTATCTCGCCGAGGACGACGCGCGGGCCGAGTCTGGGGTTCCCGCCCCGTTGCGCTTCGCCGCCGGCCGTCGACACCGCGATCACAACCGGCAACGCGGGTTCATGGGAGGTTCTCGACGACGGCAGCTCAATCTGGCGGCTGCGGATCGCCTCGCCGGGTGCGCTCAGTCTCAATCTCGGCCTGGATCGTTTCGAGCTTCCGGTAGGTGCCACGCTGTGGCTCTACGACACCGACGGCGCCATGGTCCAGGGGCCCTACACCCGCGCCAATCGAAACGCCGATGGAGGGCTCTGGACGGCCATCGTCCTGGGTGACGAGATCGTGGTGGAACTCCATCTCCCCGCCGGGGCCGAGCCTGAAACCGATCTTCGAATCGCTTCGGTCAACCACGGCTACCGCGAGTTCGGCGAGCTCGATTCCACCGCCGGCACCAAACAGGGCAGCTGCAACATCGATGTCATCTGCCCCGAAGGCGACCCGTGGCGCGACCAGATCCGTGCGACCGCCAGGATCATGATTTCCGGCGCGTTCCTTTGCTCCGCCCAGCTGGTCAACAACACCGCGGAGGACGGCGCCCCTTACATGCTCACCGCCCAACACTGCGTCGAAAACGCCTCGCAGGCGACCTCGGTGGTCGCATTCTGGAATTACCAGTCGCCGTCCTGCGGTCTCTTGGCGGGCGGCAGCCTCGCGCAGAATCAGAGCGGCGCGTCGCTGATCTCGCTTTGGGCCTGGCAGTCCGGCTCCGATTTTGCGCTGATCCTCCTCGACGAAATCCCGAATTCTGCCTTCAACGTCTACTACTCGGGCTGGGACGCGACCGGCAACATCCCACCCGGCTCGGTCGGGATTCACCACCCGTCGGGCGACGAGAAGGCGATCTCCTTCAACACCGATCCCCTCGACAAGGTCGACTACTACGGCTCCGGCAGCTATCAGTGGCGCATCAACCAGTGGGAGCAGGGCACCACCGAGGGCGGTTCCTCGGGGTCGTGCATCTACAATCCGAGCAACGGGCTCTGCGTCGGCACCCTCACCGCCGGGACCGCGTCGTGCGGCAACACCGCCGGCTACGACATCTACGGCCGGATGGATGCCCACTGGACCGGCAACGGGACTCCGACCGGCCGTCTCTCCGACTGGCTCGATCCCCTGGCCACCGGCGTGCTCACCCTGGACGGACGCGATTCGGGTGGCCTTTCGACCGGTCAGACCTGGCTGGTTCCGGCCGCGGCCTCCGCTCCCGGCGTCGGCACCTCCAACTGGAAAACCCAGATCGTCGTCACCAACCCGACGGGCGAAGCCCGCCAGGCGCAGGATCTTCTTTGTCGAAAAGGGCGCATCGTGGCCCGGGGCGCCTCTTTCCGGCCCGCACACCATCCCGCCGGGAGGTTCGCTCGCGATCGACGACCCGCTGGCCGCTCTCAATCCAACCAGCGGTCTGCTCTACGTCGTCGTCGATGGCGAGGGGATGCCCGTCACGACCCGAACCTACAATCTCGCCGCCGATGGCGGGACCTTCGGACAGGGCATTCCGGGAATCCTGCTCAACGAGGCCACACCCGCCACAAAGCTGATCCTGCCCATGCTCCTCTCGGATCCGGGCCGGTTCCGGACCAACCTCGGTCTGGTCCAGACCTCGGCCGGCAGTTTCGCCGCCAGGGTCCAGCTCCACGCGCCCGACGGCACCATCCTGGCGACCAAGGGCTATGGCGTCGCCGGCGCCTTCATGCAGATCAACAACCTGCTCAGCGATATGGGCATCGGCAGCACGGTGGTGGATGGCGGTTGGATCTCGGTGGAGCTCATCGGCGGATCGCCCGCCTACTGGACGGCGTACGCCTCCATCGTCGACGGTTCGACGGATGATCCGACCTATATCATGCCGGTGGCGCAGTAGGTACTAGGTACTAGGTATTTAGGTCGGTCGTTCTGGAGAGCCTCCGACCCGAGGGATCGGGGGCTTTTTTTCTGCTGGTCTCCGGGATGCTGCGATTGACATCTGGACAAATGACATTTACATTTATGTCAGATGACATGGAGGTCGAGATGAGCATCGCAGAGGTCGCAGAGCTGCTCGGAGGACCGGGGATCCTCGGCCGGAGCATCAGCACGCCAGCTGAAGATGGCCGACGCCGTTGACCAGGGGCTTCCCACGGACTCCCTCGACCGCGTCAAGATCGTCCTCGGGTTGTCGGACGCCGAGGTCGCTCACGCCCTGGGCATCAGCCTCAAGACCATCCACCGACTCCGCAAGGACCCGGGTCGGCACCTCAGCAGCCAGGCCAGCGACCGGCTCTACCGGCTCGCCCGGCTCTATCAACTGGCGAACGACGTGCTCGAGAACCCCGAGAGCGCCCGCGAGTGGCTCCGGAGCCCGCAGATCGGTCTCGACAACCGGATTCCCTTGGATCTCATGACCAGCGAGGCGGGCAGCCGTGAGGTTGAAGCGCTGCTGATGCGGATCGAGTACGGCGTCATCTCGTGATCCGCAGCTGGCGGCTGGTCAAAGCCAAACACGCCGCGACCGCATTCTCCGGGATGGGCGCGCGGCTCGCCGGGGGCCGATGGAACCACCCGGGCGAGGCCGTTGTCTATGTCTCCGGCACGCTCTCCCTCGCCGCCCTCGAACTCTTCGTCCACCTCGATGCGAGATCGAGGATCGGCCCTCGGGCTGGTCGCCATCCCGGTCGAGATCCCGGAGGAGCTCATCTGCGGAACCCCCGCGACTTCCACCGAACTGGCGCGCGCAACCGCCGCCCGCCGAGACCAAGATCCTCGGTTCGACATGGCTGCGCTCGGGAGCATTCCTGCGTCCTGAGGGTGCCATCGGTGCTCATCCCGGTCGAGGACAACTATCGTCATCGACCCCGACGCACCCCGACTTCACGCGCATCAGAATCGGCGAGCCCGAGGTCATTCTCCTTCGATCCCCGGAATGTGGAAGCAGTCCTGACCCGATTCGGCCTCCGTCGTTCGATCGGCAGGCCCGCCTCGCAACGGGTCGGCGCACCGAAAGACAACGACACTGTCACCCTGAGCGAACGAGTCCGACGAGTGATCGAAGAATCCCCACAGGGTTGGTAGCGCCTTCCAGTCACGGAGCGCCCCGCGGAGCGACGGGGCTTCGACTCGCCACCATCGCTGAGAAAGACAGGTGTTCGTAGGCCTCGGTCGTCCCATTGGTAGGCGCCGCCTCGCGGCGTGGCGGCGCTCACGGTGACAGGGAGACAAAGTTCGGTCGCCGCTTCCGGATAGGTCAGCCGGCGTCGTCCACGTCTTGCCGACCGGCGAGGGCTTCCTTGGCCATGGCCTTGGCGCGTTCCATCTCCTCGGGCAGAGCTGTCGCGCGAGACCACGTGCCAGTGGACGTCGTGACGGCCCAGGAGGGTCGCCAACCGCTGCCAGAGATCCGGTTGGCGACGGGTTTACCGTCGCGGGTGGTCCAGTTTCTCGCCTGCCAGCCCTTGATCCAGGCGGTGGCTCCGTCCTTGAGATAGTCCGACGCGGTGTAGAGATGGACCTTGACCCGCCGGCTGAGCTCGGCGAGGCCCATCCCGGCGCCGGTGATGTGCATCCGGTTGGCCGAGGCCCCCGCCGTGCGGCCGCTGAGCTCGCGCTCCTGGCCGCGAAACTGAAAGAGCACGGCCCACGCCCCGGCGTCCGCCTTGCCCGAGTGGGCGACGGCGGTGAAGAGGTGGACCGCCGAGGGGTCGTCCACCGGCAGCGGCGCGCGGGGGATCGCCGCCGACGCGAGTTCGTCGGCGCGCTCGTTCCACTTGTTGCCGGTGTGGCCCCGCACCCATTTCCAGTCGATCCGGTGGCGCTCGATCTCGCCGTTGAGCGCCTCCCAGAGATCGCGGTTGGCGACGTCGTTGCCGCCGGCGGTTTTCCAGCCCTTTCGCCGCCAGCCGGCCATCCACTCGGTGACACCCTTGCGGACGTACTGGGAATCGGTGACGAGCTCGACCCGGTGGGGACCGTCGAGCGAGCGCAGCGCCTCGATGGCCGCCTGGAGCTCCATCCGGTTGTTGGTCGCCTTCGGGTCCGCCGCCGTTCATCTCGACGGGATTGCGATCTGGGTGGAGGACGATGGCGCCCCACCCGCCCGGCCCCGGGTTGGGCCGGCACCCGCCGTCGGTGTAGATGGTCACGGAGGGGAGCGCGTTGCTCACCGTGTGACGGTAGCCGAGCCGGTGCCGGGTGGGCAAACCGGGGATGAGTGGAGCGTGAAGAGTGAAGAGTGAAGAGCTGAGGAGTGAACGACGTGAACGAGCTTCAGAATCTCCTTCTTTGACTCCTAACTCCGAACTCCTTAACCCCGACCTGTTAACTGCGAAACCGCTCCGGTCGCCTCAGCTCTTCGACTCTTGACGCCGAAGACGCGAATCAGCAGATCGAGCAGACCCGGCGTGTGGCGGGCGAGGAAGACGCTGACCTTGCCGTGGAAAGTGATCACCGCCTCGCGTTTCCGGCGCACCACCGCCGACACCATTTTGCGGGCGGCGGTGTCGGTGCGCATGCGGAGCCATCTCGGGTATCGTGTCCCGCGCCTCGGGGTTGCGGTGACCCTCGTTGTCGACCTGGCGGATCTCCGAGTCGATGAAACCCGGGGAAAGCAGGGTGACCGAGACCCCTCGCGGCCGCCACTCGTTGCGCAGCGCCCCGGCGAGAGCCCGCACCGCGTGCTTGCTCATGGCGTAGGGCGACGTCCCCGGCGTGGCGGCATGCCCCATGACCGACCCCATGACGGCGAAGCAGCCGCGCGAGGCCTGCAGGGCGTCGAGGGAGGCGAACGCCGTCCGGAGGACGCCGAAGACATTGGTCTCGAACTGCCGCCGGTAGTCGTCGAGCTCGCGGCGGTGGAACCACCCGGCGACCCCGAAACCCGGCGTTGGCGATCACGTAGTCGATTCGCCCGAGTGCCTCGACACCCTCGGCGACCGCCGATTCGAGATCGCCGTCGACGGTGACATCGCACTGGACCACGACGGCGCGGCGGCCCTGGGCGCGGAGCTCGAGGGCGAGCGCCTCGAGCCGCTCCCAGCGCCGGGCCGTGAGCACCAGATCGGCGCCGCGGCGGGCGAACTCGCGCGCCATGGCGGCGCCGATCCCCGCCGAAGCCCCGGTGATGAACGCCACCTTGCCGTCGAGTCGCTTGGCCATGCAGACTCCCCTCTCGGCCGGAGTCAGGAGGTTAGGGGTTAGGGGTTAGGGAGGCGTTAGGCGTCAGGGGGTTACAATATCTCCTCACTTCGTCGCTACGCTCAGCTCCTCGCTCCTCACTCCTCACTACCTCACGCCCACGTGCTCACTGGTGACTCCTCACGCCTCACTCCGCGCTGAACGACTCCTCACTCCTCACGTCTCACTCCTCGCTTTCCTGACTCCTCACTCCTGACTCCTCACTCTTCACTCCTCATCTCGTCTCATCCTACCCGTATCTCTGTCAAACCCGTCCGATCGATGGCGCCCGTATACTCACCCGATGCCGCACTCGGCCTGAGGAGCAAGATATGCCCACCAACCGACGTGAATTCGTCCAACTCTCCGTCCTCGCCGCCGGCGCCGCAGGTCTTGCGCCGCCGCCCGCAGCCAACGCGCCGGCGCAGGCGAGGCCGCGAAACCGCTGACGATCCTCGTCCTCGGCGGCACCGGGCTGATCGGACCGCCCATGGTGGAGTACGCCCTCGCCCGCGGGCACGAAGTGACCCTCTTCAATCGCGGCAAGACCAACGCCCATCTCTTCCCCGGAGTGGAACGCCTCAAGGGCGACCGCAACGATGACATCTCGGCCCTCGAGCAGGCCGTCGCCGATGGCCGGCGCTGGGACGCGGTGATCGACAACACCGCCTCGCTGCCCCGCTGGGTCAGCGAATCGGCCGGGTTGCTCGCCGACGCCGCCGACGTCTATCTCTACACCTCGTCGATCTCGGCCTATGCCGACTCCTCGATTCCGGGCGCCGACGAGACGCGCCGCGGTCGGGCAGATTTCCGCTGAAGACGAGGCCAAGGTCCTGACCACCAAGGACATCACCGGTGAGAACTACGGGCCGCTCAAGGCGCGCTGCGAGGAGGAGGCCCGCAAGGCATTCCCAGACCGGGCCATCGTCGTCCGACCGGGACTCATCGTCGGCCCCGGCGACTACTCGGATCGCTTCTCCTACTGGCCGGTGCGGATCAACCGCGGCGGCGAGGTCATGGCGCCGGGGAACCCCGACGACCCGGTCCAGTTCATCGACTGCCGCGACCTCGGCGAGTGGTACATCCGGCTGGTCGAGACGAAGGCCTCGGGACCTACAACGGCACCGGCCCCCGTTCGCCCATGAGCATCGCCGGGATGCTCTACGGCATCCGAGCCACCGTCGACAACGAGATCTCCTTCACCTGGGTGGATGCCGATTTCCTCGAGGAGCACGAGGTCCAGCCCTGGATGCAGATGACGGTGTGGGTTCCCCCGGTGGGCGAGTACGCCGGGTTCTCGTCGTCGGGCATCCAGCGCGCCCTCGATGCGGGTCTGACCTTCCGCCCCCTCGCCGACACCGCCACGGCGACCATGGACTACTGGAACTCGCTGCCGGAGGATCGCCGCGCGAATCCGAAGGCGGGGCTTTCCGCCGAGAAGGAGAAGGAAGTCCTCGCCGCGTGGCATGCTCGGGGTGAGGAAGTAAAGAAGTGACGAAGTAAGCGCTCCCTTCGGTCGCTGTCAGCGCTCGCTTAGCTCCGCGAGGAAGTCGCTGGGAGATGGTGCTCTCGCGCTCCGAAGGGAGCACTCACCCCTCACAGCGAGCATAGCGAGCGCTGACTCCTGACCTCGTCACCTCGGCACCTCCTAACCTCGGTGCCTGGAATCGACTGCTCCGCCGAGGTTGACCACGCGAATGCTGAACAGACTGCTCCAACGCATGGTCGCGGTCGAGGCGGACGAGGTCCGCCCGATGCTCCTCTCCGCGCTCTACTTCTTTCTCGTCATGGCGAGCTACTTCATCATCCGGCCGCTGCGCGACGAGATGGGGATCGCCGGCGGGGTCCGCAACCTGCCGTGGCTCTTCACCGGCACCCTGGTCGGGATGCTCCTGGCCCACCCGATCTACACCGCCATGGTCTCGCGCCTCCCGCGCCGCCGGTTCATCCCGCTGAGCTACAACCTCTTCGCCGCTCTGCATGCTCGTCTTTCTTGTCCTGCTCAGCACGCTTGCGCGAAGCCCAGACCGTCTGGGTGGGCCGGGTCTTCTACATCTGGACCTCGGTCTTCAACCTCTTTGTGGTCTCGATCTTCTGGTCGGTCATGGCGGACATCTTCAAACCCGGCCAGGGGGCCCGGATCTTCGGCTTCATCGCGGTCGGAGGCACCGCGGGGGCCATCGTCGGTTCGGCCGTCACCGCCACCCTGGCACAGCAGATCGCCACCGCGGTTTCTCCTCCTGGTCTCGATCGCCTTCATCGAACTCGCGGTCGTCATCGCGTTGATCCTGCTGCGCAGCGGCAGCTCCGATCCCTCGCCCGACCCGACCGGCGCCGAGGATCCCGCGGACGACGAGATCATCGGCGGCGGCGTCATGGCGGGCATCGCCGCGGTGTTCCGCTCGCCCTACCTGCTCGGCATCGTCGCCTACATGCTGTTCTACACCGTCACCTCGACCTTCCTCTATTTCGAGCAGGCCGAGGTCGTCGCCGATGTCTTTGCCGACCGGGCGGCGCGAACCGTCTTCTTCGCCCGGCTCGATCTCGCGGTCAACATCCTCACCATCATCACCCAGATCTTCCTCACCGGCCGGATCGTCCGCTTCATCGGCATCGCCATGTCCCTGGCCTGGCTGCCGCTGATCTCCGTCATCGGCTTCTTCGGGCTCGGACTGGCGCCGACCCTGGGTGTCATCGCGGCCTTCCAGATCATCCGCCGCGCCTCGAACTACGCGGTCACCCGCCCCTGCCGCGAGATGCTCTACACCGTGCTGCCGCGCGAGACCAAGTACAAGGCGAAGAACTTCATCGACACCTTCGTCTACCGCGCCGGCGACCAGGTCGGCGCCTGGTCCTACGCCGCCATGGGTTGGCTCGGTCTCGGGATGACCGGGATCGCCTTCGCCGCGATTCCGCTCGCCGGGGCGTGGATGGGCGTCGGGTTCTGGCTCGGCCGAAAGCAGGCGGCAATGCGTCGAGAGGTCGCGTCATAGAGTTGAACCGCAAAGACGCCAAGGTCGCAAGGCATCGCACGAAAATACCCAGAGGCGGAGAGACATCGCAATCCATCACAGATTTGAGGATGGACTGAATCGAATTTCGCGCGCCTTGACCGGTCGGCCCGACCTCTGCGCCTTTGTGGTCTTTTTTGCGATGGTGCGATGGCTTTGCGTCCCTTGCGCCTTTGCGGTTCGCACCTATCCTCTCGATGACCCGGGAGATTTGCATTTCCACCGATCCGGGCGAGAATCTTGAGGACAAAGGAGACGCCCATGCCCCGAGCCGTGCTTGCCATCGACCAGGGGACCACCGGAACCACCGCGCTGGTCATCGGTCACGACTGCTCGGTGCTCGGCCGCGCCTACTCCGAGTTCACCCAGTACTACCCGCAGCCCGGCTGGGTGGAGCACGACGCCGATGAGATCTGGCGGGTCTCCCTCGAGGTCGCGGAGAACGCCGTGGCCGCCGCCGACATCGAGCGGCGCCGAGCTCGCCGCCATCGGCATCACCAACCAGCGCGAGACCACCGTCATCTGGGATCGCCGCACCGGCCGCCCGGTCCACCGCGCCATCGTCTGGCAGAGCCGCCAGACCGCCGAGATCTGCGACCGGCTGCGCGCCGCCGGGCACGAGAAGTGGATCCACGAGCGCACCGGTCTCGTCCTCGACGCCTACTTCTCGGCAACCAAGATCCGCTGGATCCTCGACCAGGTTCCCGACGGCCAGGCGCTCGCCGAGCGCGGCGATCTGCTCTTCGGCACCATCGACAGCTGGCTGCTGTGGAAGCTCACCGGCGGCGAGGTCCACGCCACCGACCCGACCAACGCCTCGCGCACTCTGCTCTACGACATCAGAAAGCGCCGGTGGGCGTCCGAACTGCTGGAGCTCTTCGACGTTCCCCGTCTGATGCTGCCGAAGATCCGCCCGAGCTCCGGGATCTTCGGGACCACGCGCGCTCTCGGCTCGCTCCCGGCCGGAATCCCGATCGCCGGCATCGCCGGCGATCAGCAGGCCGCGCTCTACGGCCAGGCCTGCTGGCGGCCGGGAATGGTCAAGGCGACCTACGGCACCGGCAGCTTTGTCGTGCTCAACATGGGCGACACCGCGACCCTCTCCGAGAGGGGCCTGGTGACCACGGTCTGCTGCGACGCCGCCGGCGCGCCGGCCTACGCCCTCGAGGGCTCGATCTTCACCACCGGCGCCGCGGTCCAGTGGCTGCGGGATGAGATGGGGCTGATCGAAACCGCGGCCGAGACCGAAACCATCGGCGGACGGGTCACCGACACCATGGGCGTCTACGTGGTCCCCGCCTTCGCCGGTCTCGGCGCACCGCTACTGGGACATGCACGCCCGCGGCGCCGTGGTCGGTCTGACCCGCGGCAGCGGGCGCGACCAGCTCGTCCGCGCCACCCTCGACAGCATCGCCTACCAGGTCCGCGATGTCGTCGACATCATGAATCGGGACTACGGGGATCGAGATCACCGAGCTCAGGGTCGATGGCGGCGCCGCCGCCAACAACGTGCTCATGCAGTTCCAGGCCGACATTCTCGGGATCCCGGTGGTGCGTCCTCATCTGGTCGAGACCACCGCCGCCGGCGCCGCCTTCCTGGCCGGCCTCGGGGTCGGTTTCTGGCGCGATTCAACCGAGCTCGAAAACAGTTGGCGCCGGGAGCGGCTCTTCGAACCCAAGATGGACGGTGCAAGGCGCGACGAGCTCTACGACGGCTGGCAGAGAGCGGTGAGGCAGGTCTTGACCGCGGAGTGAGGCCGGATGCCCGTCAACCCGTGACCACGGCCGAGCCCCCAAGACCTCAGGCCCTCCTGCCCTGCAGGACCTCAGAGCCTCAAGCCCTCACGTTCTCGAAACTCCTGATCTCACCTTTCCGCCGAAGTTTCGCTAGAATCATAAGCAGGGGGATCATGCTGCGATGAATCACGAGGAAGGCACCCTCGCCACCGATGACGGACTCGCCCTCTACTGGCAGTCATGGCTACCACCCGGCGAACCCGAGGGCGTGCTGCTCTTTGTCCACGGGCTGGCTGAGCACTCGGGCCGGTATCTCAACCCGGTGCGCCACTTCGTCGCGCGCGGCTGGACGTGTTTCGGCTTTGACTATCGCGGCCACGGCAAGAGCCCGGGACCCAGGGTCCACGTCAACAGCTTCGACGAGTTTCTCGCCGATCTCGCCGAGGGACATCGCCTTGCCAGGATCCGCCACCCGAAACAGAAGATCTTCCTCGTCGGGCACTCTCAAGGAGGGCTGCTTTCCCTGCTCTACGCGCAGCAGAATCCTGACAATCTCGCCGGGGTCGTGGTCTCGTCGCCGTTCCTGGGAGTCCACCCCGGATCCAAGCCGTCATTCTTGGTGATGGGGGCTTCGAAGTTCATCTCGCGACTCACCCCGAAGATGATGTTCTCCAAGGTCGCCAACCCGGCGTATCTGAGCCGAGACCCCGAGGTCGAGAAGGCCTATGTCGCCGACCCGCTGGTCAGCAACCAGGTCTCGGCGCGTTGGGCCACGGAGGTGTTCAGCGCCCAACGCACCGCTCTCGCCGAGGCGCCCCTGATGACCCTCCCCGCCCTCGTCATGCAGGCCGGCGACGACCGCTTGGTCGATCCCGAGGCCACCCGAACCTGGGTCGCGTCGGCCCCCGGCGATCTCGTCGACTATGTCGAGTGGGAGGGCTACTACCACGAACTCTTCAACGAGCCCATCCTCGAACGCCGCATGGTCTTCGACAAGATGGAGAAGTGGTTGGAGTCGCACTAGAGAAACCCCACCGCAAGGTCGCCAGGAACGCCAGGCCAACTCGACGTCGCAACCTCAAAGACTCGAAGACACGAGGGCATCGCACACCAAATCATCGCTCCATCGCAGACATCGCCGGTATTCAACGCAGAGACGCAGAGACGTCGCAACCACGAAGACACGAAGTCATCACGAAGCATCGTAAGGCACATGGCTGACGTCGGTGGTTTCGTTCTCATGGTCGCCAACCGGCCGGTCGGTTGCAGCCCGTCCTTGAATCGCCGGCCAATTCCCCACCTTTCTCAAAAAAGCAGAACGAGAGCGAAACCCAGGTGGAGCCGACGCGCCGTAGGCGCGGCGAGCTGGTGAATCTGGCGCTCGCGACGATCACTCGGGATCGTCCGAGCGCCAGATTCACCAGTGGTGGCGGTCCGACCGACACCGACTCCACCGCGATCATTGGCTGCGATGGATTGCGATGTCTTTGCGCCTCTGCGTCTCTGCGTTAATTATTGCGATGGTGCGATGTCTTCGTGCGCGATGTCTTCGTGTGCGATGTCTTCGTGTCTTCGTGTCTTCGCGTCTTCGCGTTTGCGACGGTGCGATACCCTCGGGTCCTTGTGCCCTTGCGGTTCAACCTGACGCCGGTCGTGTCCCCTTCACCCTTCGCCGGCGGCACGGGATCGTAGCCGCCCGGGTGGAAGGGGTGGCACTTGAGGATCCGCACCGACCGCCAGCCAGACGCCGTAGAGCCCGTGGGTCTCGATGGCCTCGGCGGCGTAGACCGAGCAGGTCGGTTCGAACCGGCACGCCGGCGGCATGTAGGGTGAGATGAACCTCTTGTAGAGGCGGGCCGGGTAGGCAACGACCCGCCAGAAGGTCGCTCAACTCACGCCCACCGCTGCCGCATCGCGATCCGAGAGCATCCCGCCGTCGGAGCGCTCCTTGACGGTGCCGTCGCGCTTCCACGACCGCTCGCACCGCGGCTCCTCGCGGAGATCGACGACGGTGACGGAGGTTTCGCCCCCGGCCGCCATGGCGAATCGGCTGACTCCGAAGAGATCGGCGAGCTCGTCGCCGAACGGTTCGATGACCGCGGCCTCTTCGGCCGGCAAGCGTCACTTCGATCCCGGCATCGAGGGTGTTCTTGATTCCCTGCGCTTCCTTGGCGTCTTCGAGACTCTTGAGGACCACCGAGCGAAGCTCCATCACCGCCGGCCAGCCGGCGCCCATCTCGAGATCGAAGGCGTCCGGAAGGGCCTCGGTGTGGACACAGCTGGCGATCGTCCTCCTCGAGACCGTGAAGCGCCAGCCAGGCCTCATCGGCGGTGTGAACGAGCACCGGCGCCACCATCCGGATCAGTGCCGTGGCCGCGTCGTAGAGCACGGTCTGGGTGAGCCGGCGGCGACGGCTGGTCGCCCGATCGCAGTAGAGCCGGTCCTTGACCGCGGCCATGAAGACCGAGCTCATGGTGTCGTTGCAGAACTCGAAGATCGCCTCGACCACCCGCTTGAACTGATAGCTCTCGATAACCCGCGTGGACCTTCCGCGACGAGCTCGGCCAGCTTGGCCTTGGCCCACCAGTCGAGGCTCGTGCGATCGTCGTCGGTGAGCTCGACCCGGTCCTTCGCGGGGTCGAAATCCGCCAGGTTGCCGATCATGAACCGCAGCGTGTTCCTCACCTTGCGGTACTCGTCCGAGGCGACCCGGAAGAACTCCCAGTCGACCTTCATGTCGTGGGTGTAGTTGAGCGACGCGGTCCACCAGCGGCAGACATCGGCGCCGTGCTGCTTGAGCAGGTCCTCGACATCGATGGCGTTGCCGAGGCTCTTGGACATCTTCTCGCCCTCGGCGGTGACCATGAACCCGTGGGTCAGGACGGTCTCGAAGGGCGAGCGGCCGGTCATCCCCAGCGCCGGGAGCAGCGAGAGCTGGAACCAGCCGCGGTGCTGGTCGGAGCCCTCGAGATAGAGATCGCAGGGGTAGCCGATCCCGCGTTCGCGCATGACGGCGTTCCACGACGAGCCCGACTCGAACCAGACATCGAAGATGTCGTTGCCCTTGACGAGCTCGGCGATGCCGTCGCGGCCCGCCCGGCGCAGCCACTCGGGCGCCGCTTCGTCGGCGGCCGGATCGTAGTCGGCGAGGATGGTCTGCGGATCTTCGGTGAACCAGGCGTCGGAGCCGTTGGCGCGGACAAAGAGCGCGACCGCCGTCACCGTCGCCTCGGTGAGCACCGGACCGTGGTCCGAGAGGAAGGCGGGGATCGGCAGACCCCAGGAGCGCTGGCGGGAGATACACCAGTCGGGCCGGGTCTCGAGCATCCCGGCAAACCGCTTCTGGCCCCACTCGGGCACGAAGGTGATGTGGTTGCCCGCGGCGTCGAGAGCACGCTGGCGAAGACTCGTCCCTTCGTCGCCGAAGGGCCGGTCGACGCCGACGAACCACTGCTCGGTGGCGCGGAAGATGGTCGGGGTCTTCGATCGCCAGTCGTGCGGGTAGCTGTGGAGGATCTTGTGCTGCTTGAAGAGGTGGCCCGAGCTCTCGAGGGTCGGACACGACCTTGGGGTTGGCGCTCCAGACATCGAGGCCCTGGAGCCACTCCGGCGCGGTCTCGTCGAAGGTCCCGTCCTCCTGGACCGGGCAGTAGATCTCGAGGCCGATGCGGAGACCGGTCTCGTAGTCCTCCTGGCCGTGGCCCGGCGCGGTGTGGACCAGCCCGGTGCCGTCCTCGAGGGTGACGTAGTCGGCGGTCACCACCGGCGAGGTGCGATCGATGAACGGGTGGAGATACTCGACGCCGGCGTCGGCGAGCTCGGCGCCCTTGCACCGGCCGAGGCACTCGGCCTCCTCGCCGAGGACCTTGGCCGCGAGATCGGGCGCCACGATCGCAAGCGCGCGGCCGCCGCCGTGCTCGAAGCGATAGAGACCGTACTCGGCCACCGGCCCGACCGCCACCGCCAGGTTCGCGGGCAGGGTCCACGGAGTCGTCGTCCAGATCATGAGATCCACCCGTTCGCCGGCCGGCGCCGCGAGCGATGCCGGGCAGCGCCCCCGGGTCCTTGACCTCGAAGAGGACATAACACCGAGACATCGCGGCGATCGTGGTACTCGAGCTCGGCCTCGGCCAGGGCGGTGCGGTTCTCGATGGACCAGTGGACCGGTTTGAGATCCCGGTAGACGAGCCCCTGTTTGACGAGCGCCGCGAAGACCTCCAGAACGGCGCCCTCGTAGGCGGGGAGCATGGTCATGTAGGGGTGGTCGTAGTCGCCCGTGGTGCCGAGCCGGATCATCTGCTCGGCCTGGATCTTCTGAAAACCGGCGGCGTAGTCGCGGCAGCGGTGGCGGATCTCCATGGTGCCGAGCTCGGCGGCTTCCTTGCACCGATCTCCTTCATCACCTTGTGCTCGATGGGCAGCCCGTGGCAGTCCCAACCCGGGACGAACTGGACCTCGTGGCCCGCCATCTGCCGGCTGCGCACCACCAGGTCCTTGAGGATCTTGTTGATCAGATGACCCATGTGGATGTTGCCGTTGGCGTACGGCGGTCCGTCGTGGAAGACAAAGGCCCCGGCCGGATGCGGCTGCTCCTGCTGCCGGCGATAGAGATCGATGGCTTCCCACCGCTGCTGGAAGCGGGGCTCTTTGGTCAGCAGCCCGGCGCGCATGCTGAACGCGGTCTTCGGCAGGTGCAGGGTCTCGCGGTAACGGTCTTTCTTCTTCTCGGCTGACATCTTCGGGGCTCCAGTGGTCGGGCTCTCCCGGACGGCGATGCGGCGTATTCTAGCGCGTTTCTCGCAGCTCGGTTGAACCGCCAAGACGCAAGGGACGCGAAGACATCGCAGAATGGGACGCGGATGAACGCGGATCTACGCGGATCATCACAGACTCATTCGTAAGGCTGCGCCGGCGCGCCGTTGGCGCGGCGGCCGAGGACGGGGGCGGGCGGGACGAGCGCTGGCGTTCGAAGTGGCCGCCCTCGTCCCCGGTGGCGGCGGTCGGAGACCGACGCCGACTGCGCCGTCAACATCGGATGCGATGATCCGCGTATATCCGCGTCTATCCGAGTTTATCCGCGTCCAATTGCGATGGAATGCGATGGCTTCGCGTCGTCTTCGTGCCTTGGCGTCTTCGTGTTTGCGACGGTGCGATGGTGCGAGGCACCAGCGGAGATACCTTGCGCCGCTGCGGATGGAGGAATATCTTCCAGGCCGTGCGTGTCGTAATAGTGACACCGGAAATCGAGACAGCACCGCCGGTGCCAAGGGAGAATCCCGCGTGAAACGTGACAACCAACTGAGCGGCGTCGACCGCCGCGACTTCATCCGAATGCTCTCCGGCAGCGCCGCCGCCGCCGGAATGGCCGGCGTCTCGGCCGGCTGCGGCGGCGGCTCCACCACCGACAAGCGGGTCATCGTCCTCGGGCTCGACGGCCTGGACCCGACCCTGATCCAAGCCCTCATCGATATGGGCCGGGCGCCGAACTTCAAAAAGCTCGCCGAGATGGGCAGCTTCTCCAAGCTCGGCACCACCATGCCGGCGCTGAGCCCGGTGGCGTGGTCGACGTTCATCACCGGGATGTCCCCGGGCGGGCACGGGATCACCGACTTCGTGGTGCGGGACCCGAAGACCTACATGCCGGTGTTCTCGATCTTCGAGAACACCGAACCCGACGTGGTCTTCTCGGTCGGCGACATCCACCTGCCCATCAAGGGCGGCGGACCGGTCAACCGACGTCACGGGCACCCCGTTCTGGAGCTATCTCACCGATCGCGGCATCCCGGCGTGGATCTCCAAGATCCCGACCAACTACCCGGTCGAGGAGACCGCCACCATGGCGATCTCGGGGATGGGCACCCCCGATCTCACCGATGCCTACGGGCTCTTCAGCTACTTCACCTCGGATCCCTTCGAGGACTACGCCGGGATGGAAGGCGGCACCGTCCAGTACGTCGATGTCAACGACAACGTCGTCCACGCCAACCTCCTCGGACCGGTCAACGGGCTCAAAACCCTGCAGGACGACAGCCGCGACCCCACCATCAACACCACCAAGATCCCGTTCACCGTCTATCTCGACCCCGATGCCGACGGCGTCCGTCTCGACATCCAGGGCCAGAGCATCCTGCTCAAACGCGGCCAGTACTCACCCTGGGTCTCGGTGGAGTTCGAGCTGCTGCCCGTCATCGGCACCGTCCGCGGCAACGCCCGCTTCCTGGTCAAGGAGGTCGGCCCGCACTTCAAGCTCTATGTCACGCCCGATCAACATCGACCCCGTCCACCAGGCGGGTCCCGTGACCTACCCGGCCGAGCTCGGCGCCGAGATCGCCCGCGACATCGGCGCTTTCTGGACCAAGGGCCTGCCCTGCGACACCAAGGCCTTCGACTACAAGGTCCTCAACGACGAAGAGTACGTCGGTCAGGCCGAGCTCGTGCTCAAGGAGCGGATGGCGCTCTTTGACCACCTCTGGTCACGTTTCGACACCGGGCTCTTCTACTTCTACGTCTCGTCCACCGATCAGGACGCGCACATGATGTGGCGCAACATGGACAAAACCCACCCCATGCACGCGGAAAGCGACCCCCGCTTCGCCGGCTACATCATGGATCTCTACGCCGAGATGGACAAACTGGTCGGCAAGGTCCTGCCCGCCGTCGACGACAAGACGCTGCTCCTGATCTGCTCTGACCACGGTTTCGCCCAGTTCGGCCGCCAGTTCCACCTCAACACCTGGCTCCGCGACAACGGCTGGCTCGCGGTCAAGCCGGGCGCCGAGAAAAAACCCGAGACCTCGATCTTCGACATCGACTGGAGCAGGACCGCGGCCTACGGCATCGGCTTCAACGCGCTCTACCTCAACCTCAAGGGACGCGAGGGAGAGGGGATCATCGATCCGGCCAAGGCCGGTGAGATGACGACCAAGCTCAAGAACGAGCTCCACTCCGTCATCGATGACTCCACCGGGAAGCGGCCCATCGCCAAGGTCTACGACCGGGACGAGATGTACACCGGCCCCAAGGTCGGCGAGATGGCCGAGCTTCTGGTCGGCTACACACCGGGTTTCCGCAACTCATCGACATCGTTCATGGGCGCCACCGGATCCGAGATCATCAACCTCAACCCCTGGGCCTGGTCGGGCGACCACTCCATGGCGCGGGATCTGGTGCCCGGCTCCCTCTTCTCGAGCCGCCAGGTCGCCGCCAGAAACCCCAACATCATCGACCTCCCGGTGACCATCCTCGACTGGTTCGGCATCGACAAACCGTCCCAGATGGAGGGCAGCTCGATCTTCCGGGGATGATGGGCGCAGCATCGCCGATCGAGGGTCATCGATGAATACGAAACCGTGCCCCTTGTGCTACCTTCGCCCTTGCGCAGTTTTCGTGAAGAGGCACTCGTGAAGACGACGAAACTCGGGATCGTTGAATTGCTCCCATCATTGGATATCTAGGAGGCAGGATGAAAATCGCCACCATCGGGATCGCCGCCCTTCTGCTCGTCGCCGCCGCACCGGTCGCGGCGCAGAAGATCTACGTCGACTACGACACCTACGCCGACTGGTCCTCGTTCAAGAGCTTCGCCTGGGTGGACACCAACACCACCTCGCTCAAGATGGACTACCCCGAGGTCGACTCGATGATCAAAAACAACATCGAGTACTACATGGTCAAGGCCGGGTTGATCGAAGACACCGAAAACCCGGACATCTACGTCACCTACCACGCCTCGACCTTCGAGCAGACCCAGTTGATGACCTCGACCTTCGGTTACGGTTACGGCGCCGGGTGGGCCTGGGGCCCGTACTGGGGACCGATGATGACCTCCGGCAGCATCACCACCGATTTCAAAAGGGGAACGATGATCATCGACATGTGGGATGCCAAGAAAAAAGAGGCGCTCTTCCGGGGAACCATCGCCAAGGCCTATGTCGACAATCCCTTGAAGGCGATCAAGAAGATCGACGATGGGATCGACAAGATCGTGGTCAAGTTCCGCGAAATGCGCGCCAACAACGCCAAATAGCCCAGGAGAATTGACATGCACAAGGCACTCGGCCTCGCCATCGTCCTTGCCATCGCGTTCATCGCCGCGCCCGCCGCGGCACAGAAAGTCTACGTCGACTACGATCCCACCGTCGACATGAAGAGCTTCAAGACCTACGCCTGGGGACCGACGCCCAGTGTTTCGGTCTATGACAACAACCCCCTGCTTCACTCGCGAATCAAAAACGCCATCGAGTACTACCTGATCAAGGGCGGGATGGTCGAGGACACTGAAAATCCAGATATTTACGCCACCTACTATGGCGAGTCGAACAGCGAGTTTCAGATCGATACCGTGGCCTCCGCAGGCTACGCTTACGGCCCGGGCTGGACATGGGATTCCTACTGGGGAGGCAGTGCCGTCGGGATGACCACGACGACCCCTATTGTCCAGCCTGCCGGCACCCTGGTCATCGATCTCTGGGATGCCAAGACCAAAAAGATCGTCTGGCGCGGGACCATGACGGGCGTCATCCCGCAGAACCCGCAGAAGGCCACCGAAAAGGTCGACAAGGGCATCCAGAAGATGGTCGCGAAATGGAAAGAAATGTACGCCAAGGATCAGGCGGGGGGGAAATAGACCCCAATTCTCAATTATTAATTTTGAATTATGAATTATGAATTGTGGAACAAACCTGTCCAAGCTGGCAACGAGCACGAGGTATGACATGAGCAACCGGGTTGGTTGGACATTGATGTTTTTGGGAGTGACGATCGTCGTCTTCGGATCTCTTGGATGCGCATCATCCACGGCCGAGGGCGATCCCTGGACCACCCACTATGTCGGTGACCCCGACTCTGTCTGGCAGGCATTGCACATCGCCATGATCGAGCTCGACTACGACATCGAGTCCGAAAACCGTTCCGATGGGACCATCCGCGCCCGTCGTACGGGCGACGAGCCGGACGCCAAGGTGGTGCTCTCCATCGACCAGATGATGGTCACGAACAATGTCAAGGTCTACGTCCGGGTCGCCGCCGGCGCGGGCGAGCCGGCCATGAGCCGCGAAGGGCAGGAAGAACACGCCAAGGACTTTCTCGCCCTGGTCAACGGGCTGCTTTACAAGTAAGCGCCAAGCCTCTTACAAAACCCCCGATTCTCGGAGAATCGTCGTCAGTGGTCTTCTCGCCGGCGGGGGCGCCGGCGCCACAAAGGGCTGACATCCATTGTGGGGCCGGCGCCCCCGCCGGCCCGGGGCCGCGCCGGAACGGTACACAGTGCCGTCAAAACCCCGAATCCTGCAAGAGGCTCCGCCTATTGGATGTACCCCAGGCTCTTGAGCTGGTTGAGGGTTTCGTCGTCGAGCTCGGCGTCGGTCCGCAGCTCCGGGTCGAGCGAGGCCGCGGCGACCATCATCGACCACGCCTCGAGATCGCCCGTCAGCTTGGCGATCTTGTCGGGCTCGGCCGCGGCGACATCGACGAGTTCGAGGGGATCGGCGGCGGTGTTGAAGAGCTCCACCCCACCCTCGTTCCCCGTCACAACAGCCCTGTAGCCGGCGAGAGCGACCCATCGCCGGCCGCCGTCGGCCTGGCTCTCGCCGAAGGCGATGTAGGGCGGCGTCGAGGCGCCGTTGATGATCGGCAGCAGGCTCGCCCCCTGAACCCCGGCCGGCACCTCGGCGCCGGAGAGCTCGACGAGGGTCGGCATGAGATCCATGACCTCGACGATCTTCGAACTGGTCGTCGCCATCCCGCCGCCCGGCAGCCGGATCATCATGGGAACCCGGGTCACCGGGGCATACACCGTCTCGCCGAAGAGATCGCCGTGCTCCTGGAGCGCGAACCCGTTCGAGCCGAGAACCACGAGGGTCGCCCGCTTGTCGAGCCCGAGGGCCCTGAACTCGGTCATGAACTCGCCGATGAAGGCATCGATGAGTTGGGTTCGCGTGGCGTACCAGTCGCGGATCCGCGCCATCTCATCGTCAGTGAAGAGCAGCGGGGCGTCACCATCGCGCGAGGCCAGAACCTCCATCACCCGCTCGTTGCTCACGGCGCCTTCTTCTCCGAGGAGCTCGTCGATCTCGTCGAGCGCGCTCGAACCCCAACCGGCGATGAGCAGGAGGAAATCGTCATCGGCGTGCTGGCTCATCCATGCCATGCCGTCGATGCCCGGGTGTGCGAGACGACCTGATACGAGTCGAAGCCCTGGGCGAGCCCGTAGTCCGAGCCGCCCGGCGCCCCCTCGACAAACGCCGCGCTGACGACACCGGGTCCACCGACGACCTCGGCCAGGGTCACGGCGGCGGCCTGGAGCTCATCACCGGAGGACCGCATGCCGTTGGTCGTCGGATACAGCCCCGACAGCAGCGATGCCAGCGACGGCAACATCTCCGGCGCCTGGGCGAAGGCCCAGTCGAACCGCACCGACTCGGCCGCGAGGGCGTCGAAGGCGGGCGTGGCGACCGGTCCGCCATAGGCGCCCAGGGCATCGGCTCGGAGTCCGTCGATGGCGATGATCACCACCGGGTGCGGCCCGGCAGGGAGAACGGCCGCGGTCTCGTCCACGGCGGTCCCGCCGCCGCAGGAGAGATGGAGAACCAGGGCCAGAACGACGAGCGAAAGAACGGCAAGCTGTTTCATCTTTGCAACGCCCTCCTGAAACCTCGGGAGTCTACCATGCGAGCGGGCGTCCGGGTCCGGGGCAGAGCAACCGGATCGCGATGGAGGGGAGCCAGGCACGCAACGATTCGTCGGACGAATCGTCGGATGCCAGGCACCCATCCCGCGTTCCTTCGAGGGTACGAGAACGAGGGGAATCGAGGGCACGCGGTAACCGCGTTCATTGGGACGTGCCGGGTGCGCAATTGTGCCTCATCGACCATCCGGCAGCGCGGCGCGCCCGGCACAATTGCGACACCGGGCACTCCACGGGAGGCGCGACGCTGGGACGCTCACGGCGTCCCAGCGGCGCCAGAAGGCCGTGAGCCGAGGAAATCATGAACCGCGTCCGCATCCGGGTCGCCGCGGCTTGTAGCGCCGATCTGCCAGCATCGGCGTCATGGCCCTTGACAGCGGCACCGACGCCCATCTGGACGATGGGCGCTACAATCGCGCTCTGTCCCGCGACCACGCCAATGGCTGCGTACGATGCAGAAGCGGGGGCAGGAGCCGTGCCCGGGAGCGCGAGCGGAGACACCCGCACCCCTTGTACTGAAAGCGAGATCCGGTACCATATGGCGGTCCGCCCCGGCGGAATTCCTCAGCATGGAGACAATCAAATGCTTCGTTCGCTCATCGCCCTGATTCCGCTTCTCACTCTCACTCTTTCCTGCGCCCCGGCGCCGCCGCCCCCTCCGCCCTCGACAACGGACTTGCTGCTCGCCCTCGCGGTGCTCGAGAAGGGCGCCGACGGCCGCCCGGTGCCGCAACCCGCCCAGCTCGGCATCCTCACCGACACCGGCGACGGCTGGAGCTACACCGCGATCTCCGACCCCGACTCCAACGTCTTCCACAAGGCCATGGTCTACGAGCCGCGGCCCGGCGAGGCCGGCATCCTCACCGCCGGCGGCACCGGCGCGGCCTTGAAGCTCTGGCGGGACGGCGCCGAGCCGGAGATCATCTGGCAGGCCGACTTCGGCGGCAAGTTCAGCCGGATGCGCGATGTCGAGATCGCCGATATCTTCGGCGACGGCACCCCGACGCTCGCCGTCGCGACCCACGACCAGGGCGTGGTCGCGGTGGTCAAACCATCCGGCGACGGCTGGGAGGTCGTGGAGATCGACGCCGAGCCCGAACACCTTCGTCCACGAGATCGAGGTCGGCGACCTGAACGGCGACGGGGTGGTCGAGATCTACGCCACCCCGAGCCTGCCCAACAAGCTCGACGGCACGGCGCAGCCCGGGTCGGTCGTCCGCTATGTCCCCGGCCGCCGGCGAGGGGCGGGTCGAGGTCGCCGATCTCGGCGACCGCCACGCCAAGGAGATCCTGGTCGACGATGTCGACGGCGACGGCATCGACGAGCTCTATGTCGCCGTCGAGGCGGTGGCCGGCGGGCGGGTCGAGATCCGCCGCTACGACGCCGACACCGATCCGGCCGAGGGCGTCCTCGTGGCGAGCCTCGAGGACAAGCTCTGCCGCTTCCTCACCGCCGGCGACATCGACGGCGACGGCAAGAAGGAAATGGTGGCCGCGGCGCACAAGAGCGGGCTGTGGCTCCTCGAACCCGGCGCCGACCCAGCGACGCCGTGGTCCATCACCTCCATCGACCGCAACTCCGGCGGTTTCGAGCACGCCGCGATCCTCACCGACCTCGACGGCGACGGGATCGACGAGCTCTACGTCGCCAACGACAACGCCGGCGAGATCAACCGCTACCGCTGGCAGGACGGTTCACCGGTCAAGGAAACCCTGTACACTCACCCGGAAGGCCTCTCCGGTTTCACCTGGAACATCATGCCGGTGCCGGTGGAGCTGATTCCCGCCGGCTGAGCAAACCGGCGACGCCGAAGAAAGGGAGAACCATGGTCGCCGATCAGGTCCCGAGAGATCCACCTCGTCAACCGACCCGACGGGCCGCCCGAACCGGATGATTTCGCCCTCGTCGAAACCACCCTCGACGAACCCGGCCCGCGACGAGGTTCAGGTCCGCAATCTCTGGCTCTCGGTCGACCCGTACATGCGCGGGCTCATGGGCACCACCCGGACCTATATCGACCCCTATCACCTCGGCGAGGTCATGACCGGCGGCGCCATCGGGACGGTCGAGATCTCGAACCACCCGAAGCTCGCCGAGGGCGATCTCGTGCTCAGCAACCACGGCTGGCGCGACCGTTTCGTCGCCAACGGCGACGGCGTCCATCCCATCGACCCCGAATCTCGCCCCGCCCCAGGCCTATCTCGGCGTCATGGGGATGCCGGGTTTCACCGCCTGGCTCGGGATCCACGAGATCGCCCGTCTCGAGGCGGGCGAGGCGATCTTCATCTCGGGCGCCGCCGGCGCGGTGGGCTCGGTGGCCTGTCAGCTGGCGCGCCGGATGGGCGCCAAGGTCGTCGCCAGCGCCGGGTCCGATGACAAGGTCCGGTGGCTCGACCGACGAGGCCGGGGTCGAGGCCTTCAACTACCGCCAGGTCAAGACACCTCTACCGGCAGCTGGTCAAGGTCTGCAGGGACGGTTTCCACGTCTACTTCGACAACGTCGGCGGCGACCACCTCGAGGCGGCGCTGCTGAGCATGCGCAACCACGGCCGGGTCGTGCATGTGCGGGATGATCGGCCAGTACAACGCCGAGCATCCCCCGGCCGGCCCGAGCTCGCTCATCGTCGCCATCACCAAGCGGCTGACCATGCGCGGTTTCATCGCCTTCGACCACGCCGAACTCGAGCCGCGGTTCCAGGCCGAGATGGCCGGACTCATCGCCAGCAGCCAGATCCGCTGGACCGAGACCGTCTACGAGGGCCTCGAGAACGCGCCGGCGGCCTTCATGGGGCTGTTCTCCGGCGCCAACACCGGCAAAATGCTCGTAAGGTTGTAGCTCACAGAACGCGGACAGGGTGCCTGGCATCCGATTTTCGCCGACGAAACATGCGTGCCTGGCACCCCTCCCATCGCCTCGACGTCGGCTCTCAGTCGACGACTTCGACCTCGTCCATCCTGGTGAACTTGAGCGGCTCGTCCGAGCCTTCGACGTAGATCAGCAGAAAGGGGCCATCCACGGCCACCCGCTCGATCGCGCCGAGAGCCACGGTGGAAGCGGTCCTCCTGATCCATCACCGCCTCGGGGCACATCATCTTCGTGCCCGCCAGCGGACCGAACGCGAGCGTCGCCGTCGGTCGAAGGTGTAGCTCCCGGTGAAGCGGTTGCATCCACCGCTGCCCGAGACCCGACCCTCGCCGTCGAAGACGAGGGTCGTCTGGACCATGTCCATGACCCCGCGGCCGCCGAGATCTTCCAGCAGCCAGGCGCCGACGAGCTCGGTGGCTTCGGGGATCCGTCGGTGGATGCCTGAGCCGCCGCCGCCGCCGGCTTCATCAACCTCGTCATCGAGCGGCCACCGGCAACCACCTCGAGCTGTTCGACCGGGGGATCCGACGCGTGCGCAACCCGATCACGGCCAAGGGCCGCGAATCACGACCGAGATCACGCGCCGAGTGAGTCGGCCCGCACGATCTCAGCCGTTCGCCACGGTCACCGACACACCCGAGAGGCTCTGGGTCTTGACGGTGATGGCGATGGGCGGGTTCTTCTTCAGCACCTTGACGACGATCTTCTGATCGCCCGATCGATTCACCTTGTAGCGTTCGTCGATGGCGAAGTCGAGCTCTTTGAGCACATCGTCGGTGATCTCCTTGGGTTTGGACTTGGCCAGCACGTTGACCCTCACCTTGACCGGATCGCCACCCTGCGGCTGGACGACAAACTCGACCACGCCGTTGGCCTGGGCCTTGCCGTCGATCTTGATCAGGGTTTGCTTGCGGTAGATGATCGGAATCGCCGCCACCGGAGGCTCGGCCTCCTCGGCGGGCGCCGCCGCCGGCACGGCCGCAGCGGCGGGCTCAGCCGCAGCTTCCGGCTCCTCCGGGCGGCCGCAGCGGCCGGCTCTTCCTCGGCCGGTTCGGGAACCGGGGTCGGCTCCTCCTGGGCGTAGGCCCCGGGAACGGCGAGTACCGATCATCGCCGTCAGCACCATCGATCACTGTCGAGAGACAATCTTGACATTCCATCGCGGATTCATTGCAGGATTCCTCCATCTTGATCCATCACATCCGACCGAAACAGTACCACGGGCCGCGATGCGCGGCCCATCAGTCCGTCATTCAAATTCTGGCGAGAAACGACCCCGGCGAAGCCGAGGTCGGACTCGTCAGATCGACCTCCGGATTCGCATCTCCGGCATCTCCGCCGCGAGCTCGACCGACGACCTCGAAACGTTGACCTTCCGGGCTCGCACCGTCGCTCACCGTGACCACATCGGCGTCCACGTTGCCGGCTCGAAGAACATCCTCGAGGACCGGCGCCAGCGCATCGCGATGCTCGTCGGGGCCGCTGATCTCGAGCCTGGCCACCGGCCACCGGAGGCTCTTCTGCGCCTTGGTCTTGGTGCCGCGGATCGCGGTGAGCACCTCGACCGCCGCCTCGTAGGTGCCCTCGTGGTCGGGACGCGGGAACCGCCTCGACCTCGGCGACGAGCGGCCACCGGGCGGTGTGGACACTGGGACGATCGTCGGTCGGCGAACCGCCACGACCAGACCTCTTCGGTCACGAAGGGGACGAACGGGCGCGAGCAGTCGGAGAAAGGCCCGCAGGGCCCAGCTCAGGGTGGCCACGGCCGATCGCCGGCCGGGGGTGTCCTCCTCGGCATAGGAGCGCAGCTTGACCAGCTCGAGATAGTGATCGCAGAAGCTCCAGAAGCTGTCCTCGATGACCTGCAGCGCGGTGGCGTAGTCGAAGGCGTCGAAGGCCGCGTCGCCTGGTCGATGACCGTCCGCATCCGCTCCACCAAGGCCAGATCGAGGGGCTCGGTGATGCTCTCGACACCGGGCATCTCGCCGTCGCCGACCGCCCCCTCGAGCTGCATGAAGACAAAGCGGCTGGCGTTGAAGACCTTGGTCGAGAGCCGCTTGCCGATCTTGAAGACCGCGGGATCGAAGGTCGTGTCGGTGCCGAGCCGCGCCCGGGCCGCCCAGTAGCGCACGGCATCGGAGGAGAACTCGACGAGCAGATCGTCCGGGGTCACGACGTTGCCCTTGGACTTGGACATCTTCTTGCGGTCGGGATCGAGGATCCAACCGGAGAGAATGACGTGGTACCAGGGGATCTCGCCCGAGTGCATCCAGGCCTTGACGATGGTGTAGAAGGCCCAGGTCCGGATGATGTCGTGCGCCTGAGGCCGGATGTCCATGGGGAAGAGGCGATGGTGGCGCTCGTCGTCGGTCCCCCAGTGGCTCTGGATCTGCGGCGTCAGCGACGAGGTCGCCCAGGTGTCCATGACATCGGGCTCGGCGGTGAACCCACCGGCGACATCGCGCTGATCGTCGGTGTATCCGGGCGGGGTGTCGGTGAGAGGATCGACCGGGAGGCTCGCCTCGTCGGCGTAGATCGGCTGTGAGAAGTCCGGTTCGCCATCCGGCCCGATCGACGTACCAGACCGGGAACGGAACCCCGAAGTAGCGTTGGCGCGAGATGCACCAGTCCTGGTTGAGACCCTCGACCCAGTGGGAGTAGCGGGTCTTCATGTGCGCCGGGTGCCACTGGATCTTGTCGCCCTGGGCGAGGAGCGCCTCTTTGTGCTCGAGGATCTTGACGAACCACTGTCGGGTGGGCACGAACTCGAGCGCTCGATCGCCCTTCTCGTAGTACTTGACCATCTGATCGGTGGGTCTGGGTTCGCCGACGAGGGCGGCGCCGTCCCACCCGGGAAGACTGCCGTCCTCGGCGAGCAGTTCGGCGATCCTCGTCTTCGCCTTGCTGACGTAGAGTCCCGGCGATCTCGTCGTGGGCGCGCTGGGCGGCGGCGGCGTCGACGCTCTCGAAGGGCGCCGCGCCCGATGGTCGCGGGCAGGATGCCGGCCATCGCGGCCGATGAGCTGTTTGAGCGCCAGACCCGACTGTCTTCCACCACTCGACGTCCATGGCGTCGCCGAAGGTGCAGACCATGAGGATGCCGGTCCCCTTCTCGGGATCGGCGTGCTCGGCGGCGAGGATCGGCACCCGCGCGCCGTAGAGCGGCGTGATGGCGATACTTGCCGAAGAGCGGCTGGTAACGCTCGTCGTCGGGGTGGGCGACCACGGCGATGCAGGCGCCGAGGAGTTCGGGCCGGGTGGTGGCGATGAGGAGTTCACCGCCGTCCTCGATCCCGAAACGGATATCGAAGAAGAGCCCCTGCCTCGGCCGGTCCTCGACCTCGGCCTGAGCCACGGCCGTCTTGAAGTCGATGTCCCACATGGTCGGAGACTCGACGTTGTAGACCTCGCCGCGCTCGACGAGATCGAGGAAGCTGAGCTGGGAGATCCGCCGGCAGTGATCATCGATGGTGGCGTACTGTTCGGTCCAGTCGAACGAGAGACCGAGGTGGCGCCAGAGGTGCTCGAAGGCCTTTTCGTCCTCGTCGGTGACCACCCCGCAGGCCTCGATGAAATTGCGCCGCGAGACCTCTTCGATCTGCTTGTCCTTGCCGCCCTTCGGATCCGGGCTTCCAGTCGGGGTCGTACGGCAGCTTGGCGTTGCAGCGGATTCCGAGGAGATTCTGCACCCGCCGCTCGGTGGGCAGCCCGTTGTCATCCCAGCCCATGGGGTAGGCGATGTTCTTGCCGATCATCCGCTGGTAGCGGACGATGAGATCCTGGTGGGTATAGCTGAACACGTGTCCGACGTGGAGCGAACCCGAAACCGTGGGCGGCGGGGTGTCGACCACGAAGGTCGTCTTCCCGCGGCAGGGTCGGGTCCCAGCGGTAGATCCCCCACTCCTCCCACTGTTGTCGCCACTTGTCCTCGACCTCGTGGTGCTTGTACTTCTCGGGAATCTCGGCCATTCGCTCCTCCGCCAGCGAACCATGTTCGCGCGTCCGCTGCAATGTCGGCGCATGATAGCAGAGGACCGATCGACAGGACCGAGATGATCCCGACTCGAGATTTTCGAGAATAATTCTCGACTCTAAATCGTTGCAAACAAGACAGTTACAGGACTGAGACATTCGACGCGTCTCCGAAGGTCATTCGCGAACCCGAGCTTGACAACGCGGGCTCGCTTGGGCTCTCCTTTGCATCCTATGGCGCATGCATTCATCATCGTCGAGTCGCCGGCCAAGGCCCGAACCATCTCCCGTTTTCTCGGTGACGACTACATCGTGGAGTCGTCCATCGGCCACATCCGGGACCTCCCGTCCACGGCCTCCGAGATCCCCGCAAAGTACAAGAAAGAGAAGTGGGCGCGACTCGGCGTCGATGTGAATCAGGACTTCAAGCCTCTCTATGTCATCCCGAGCGGCAAGAAGAAACAGGTCGACACGCTCAAAAAGAAGCTCAAGGACGCCACCGAACTCTACCTCGCGACCGACGAAGACCGCGAGGGAGAGGCCATCGCGTGGCATCTGATCGAGGTTCTCAAACCGAAGATCCCGGTCAAACGCCTGGTCTTTCACGAGATCACCACAGCGCCGCCATCGCCCAGGCCCTCGAGTCCCCGCGGGAGATCGACGACCAACTCGTCGCCGCCCAGGAGGCGCGACGGATCCTCGACCGCCTCGTCGGCTACGAGATCTCACCGGTGCTGTGGCGCAAGCTGCGCCCCAAGCTCTCGGCCGGACGCGTGCAGTCGGTGGCCACCCGTCTCGTCGTCGCCCGCGAAGAGTCGCGGATGCGGTTCATCGAGGGCGGATTCAGCCGGATCGAGGCCCGACTCGCCGTCGACGACACCGCGTTCTCGGCCCGCCTCGCCGAGCTCGACGACCGCAAGGTCGCCATCGGCAAGGACTTCGACCCCGAGACCGGGCAAACCCAAGAACCAGAACGTGCTCTGGTTCTGACAGCCGACAGGCCAAGGCTGTCGCCGCCGAGCTCGCCGACGGCGAGCTTCACCGTCGATGAGGTCAAGGAAAAGCCGTTCACCAACCGGCCCTATCCGCCGTTCATGACCTCGACCCTGCAGCAGGAGGCGGCGCGCAAGCTCCGCTTCAACGCGCAACGCACCATGCGGGTCGCGCAGAGCCTCTACGAGAACGGCTACATCACCTACATGCGGACCGACTCCTTCACCCTGTCGAGCGAGGCGCTGAGCGCGGCCCGTTCGCAGGTGCGCGAGCTCTACGGCGACGAGTTCCTGCCCGAGAAACCGCGGGTCTACAAATCCAAGTCGAAGAGCGCCCAGGAGGCGCACGAGGCCATCCGCCCCGCCGGCGAGCAGCTTCAGCACGCCGAAGAGCCTGGCCGGCGAGCCTCGACGCGACCAACTCCGTCTCTACGAGTTGATCTGGAAACGCACCCTCGCCTCGCAGATGCGGGACGCGACAGGGTGTCCGCACCAATCGTCCGGATCTCGGCACCCACCAGTCGAGCACGGCGTCGCGTCCTTCACCACCTCCGGCAAGGTCATCAGCTTCCCCGGCTTCCTCCGCGCCTATGTCGAAAGCTCCGACGACCCGCGCGCCGAGATGCGCCGATCAGGAGACGCTCCTGCCGCGGCTCGCCGCCGGGCAGACGCTGGCGACCGAGGGCGTCGACGCCACCGACCACACGACCCAGCCGCCGCCGCGCTACACCGAGGCGACTCTGGTCAAGGAGCTCGAAGCGCGCGGCATCGGCCGACCATCGACCTACGCCACCATCATCCAGACCATCCAGGATCGCGGCTATGTCTGGACACAAGGCTCAGACGCTGGTGCCGACCTTCACCGCCATCGCGGTGGTCAGTCTGCTCGAGAATCACCTGCCGGATCTGGTCGACTATGACTTCACCGCCCGCATGGAGGACGAACTCGACGCCATCGCCAGCGGGGAACGCGAACCCATGCCCTGGCTGCACGACTTCTACTTCGGCGGATCGACCGCGAGCGGCGGTCGCCCCATCATGCGCATGGGTCTCCAGGGTCTGCTCACCGAGACCACCGAGGGCATCCACCCGCGGGAAGCATCGAAGATCCCCATCGGCATGACCGATGCCGACGGCGAGGAGATCGTGGTCCGGATCGGCCGCTTCGGGCCCTATGTCCAGCTCGGCGAGGACGGGGCGCGGGCCACCGTCCCCGACGAGCTGCCGCCCGACGAGCTGACGGTGGAACGGGCCCTGGCTCTCGATCGCAGCAGGCCGAGACCGGTGGCCGCGTGGTCGGCGAGCTACCCCGAAACCGGCGAGGCCATCCACATCAAGGAGGGCCGCTACGGCCCCTATGTCCAGCTCGGTGAGAACGGCGGCGACAGCCAAACCCAAGATGGCGAGCCTGTGGCCCGGGATGACCATGGACAACGTCACCCTCGAAGATGCGGTCAAGCTCCTGTCGTTCCCCCGGGAGGTCGGACCACACCCGGAAACCGGCGAGATGATCACCGCCCAGGTGGGCCGCTACGGACCCTATATCTCCATGGGCAAGGAGAACCGATCGCTGCCCGACCATGAGAGTCTGCTGATGCTCACGGTCGACGAGGCGGTGGAGCTCTTCAAACAGCCCAAGGGCGGACGCGGGCGGGGTTCGGCCTCGGTGATCAAGGAGATCGGGCCGCACCCCGAGAGCAACGAGAACCTCCAGGTCAAGACCGGTCGCTTCGGACCCTACGTGACCGACGGCACCGTCAACGCCACCATCCCCAAGGGCACCGACCCCGAGTCCCTCACCATGGATCAGGCGGTGGAGTTGATCGCCAAGCGCGAGGAGCGGATGCGGGAGCAGGGCAAGGACCCGAGGGCGAAGAAGAAGAAGAAGGCGGCGCCGAAGAGGAAGAAGAAAGCGTAAGAAGATTACGTAATTCTCAATTCTTAGTTTTTAATTCTCAATTACATCGCAGAGCATCTGCCAGGATGCGTTGCGATGGATAATTAAGAATTGAGAATTCAAAATTGAGAATTCAATGAGCTCTTTCGAGGCTTAGGCGGCATCTCGCTCGAGCGGGCCGAAGTTGACACCGTGTATCGCTGCGTGTATGCTCCCGCGGCTTCGTGTCAGGAGGATGAGGTATGGCAAAAAAAGGACATCGCATCACCGTCAAGCTCAAGAGCACCGAGAGCCCGTACATGTATTCGGTGAAGAAGAACAAGCAGAACACCCCCGATCGGCTCGAGATCAAGAAGTACGATCCCGTCGTGCGCAAGCACGTGGTTTTCAAAGAGTCGCGCTGACGTCAGGAGCTGGAGGGCGCCCGCCGGCGCACGCGCCGACGTCTTAGACCCGGACCACAACGGCAACCCCGGAGGTCCGGGTCTTATTGTGTCCGGAGAGGGAGCAGCCGAATCGGGAGATTCAGGCCGCTCAAGGTATTAGGTATTAGGTATTAGGTATTAGGTCTGCCTCCTGATTGATCACCCAGCTTCGAGGTGAGTCGAACCCTGAGCGATTGGGGTGGGAGGGTGTAAAACCCTCCCTACGGTACCTTTCACACGATTCGTAGGGGCGGGTTTTATACCCGCCCTTGCTCGATCCGGCTACTGCAAGGGGCTTAGATACAGCTCTCATCGCGGATGCTCAGCAACGCGATGGGAGAATCTGCGATGGCCTAATACCTAATACCTAATACCTGACAGGCCCTTCCTTTGAACCCGCACCCTCGCGGCTCCGCCGACCGATTCAACCAACCTCGCCTTTCGAAAAACGCGATTCTGTATCATGTTGAAGCCGTCACACCCGGAAGGAGAGCCGGCCCAGCATGGACGCGCTCAGAGAATTCCTCGAGTTCATCGAGTCGTCGAAGCCCGAGTCGGTCGAGAAGCTCATGCACCGGGTGCTGCTCAAGAGCCGTGAGCTCACCGGAGCGGAGGCCGGCACCATCTTCATCGTCCGCGGCCGCGGCCGCAACCGGAGGCTCGAGGCGGCGGATTCCCAGAACGACGTCATCGCGGTCAAACCCGCGTCCTTCGTCCTGCCGATCACGACCTCGTCCATCGCCGGCTTCACCGCCGCCACCGGTGAGACCGTCTTCGTCGAGAATCTCTACGACCTGCCCGGCAGCGTTCCATTCACCTTCGACCGTCGCTTCGACAAGCAGCACGGCTACCGCAGCCGTTCCATGCTCTCCTTTCCGCTGCTCAACTACGACCGAAAGGTCGTCGGCGTGGTCCAGCTCATCAACCGCCGATCGAGCGAATCCGACGAGCCCCTGCCCTTCGGCGACGAGCAGGCCGGGCTCATCGTGCCCGTCAACCACATCGTCGGCAGCGCCATCGAGCGCACCGACATGCTGCAGAAGATCAAGGCGCAAAACGTCCGGCTGCGAGAGCGGAACAAGACCCTCGCCGAGCAGCGGGCGAAGATCGCCGCCCTGCAGGACGAAACCGAAGAGGCCTTCCGACTGTCCATCAACCTCCTGGCCCGGGCCGCGGAGGTGCACGACTCGAACACCGCGTCCCACGTGCTCCGGGTCAACGAGTACTCCTATTTCATCGCCACGAAACTGGGAATGCCGCGCCTGTTCTGCGACGAGATCCGCTACTCCGCCCAGCTCCACGATGTCGGCAAGATGAGCGTCGACGGCAAGATCCTGCGCAAGGAGGGACCGCTCGACGAGGACGAACGGGTCGAGATGAACCAACATCCCTCGTTCGGCTACCAGATCCTCGAGTCTTCGGACCGGCTCCAGATGGCGGCGGCCATCGCCCTGAACCACCACGAGCGCTGGGATGGGTCCGGCTATCCGAACGGCCGTCGAGGCAGAAGACATCCCCATCGAGGCGCGGATCGTCGCCCTGGCCGACATCTACGACGCCCTCCGGTCGCCGAGACCCTACAAACCCGGTTTCAGCCACGACCAGGCGCACAAGATCATCCTCGAAGGCGATGACCGGATGGACCCCGAGGGACATCTCGATCCCGAGCTGCGCCGCCTCTTCGCCGACAACCACGACGGAATGGCCGGGATCTGGGATCGGTTGGCGGAGTGAAGAGTCGAGAGGTTTGAGGTTAGAGTCAAGGGTTAGGTTAGGGGTCAAGAGTTAGGAGGTGAGGGAGTTCATTTATGGAGACTCGGGACCTCGGAACGAAACATTTAGCCTACGCGGTCGCAGCGAGGTTCTCACGAAGCACACCAGGATGTCGCGCGGCGATTCTGAGAAGGGCGAGAGCCGGACCTTCCGGGGTGCGTCGGCCCTGCTCCCAATTCCGGAGAGTGTGAACACTGATCCCCAGCGCCTGAGAGAATGCGAGCTGCGTCATCCCGAGGAATCGCCTCAGCAGGGCGATGTCGTCCCCCCCGCTGAGCTGACCCTGAATGATGCGTTCTCGAACCTTATGCGGGATCGCACGTTCGAAGTCGCTCTTCTTGAGTTCCGGAATCTCGTCGCTCATTTGACCATCCCCATGTACTGCCGAAACAGGCGAGTCTCGGATCCGGTCGCCCATCGCGCGCTGATGATTCGGATCGTCTCCTCGGATCGTTCTGTGTAGACGACCAACACGAGACCGGGTTTAATCCAGCCGATGCCGATGAAACGATCTTCATCGTAGCTATGCTCAGCGTCATAGATTTCGAGGTAGTCGTCATCACCGGAGAACAGCTCCTTGGCCTCGTCGAATGAAACCCCGTGTAGCTTGCGGTTGAACCGGTCCTTCTCAGGGTCCCATTCGAAGTTCATCTTCATTCACAAATATAGGTCATTGACTGACTATGTCAATGGCTTACATTCGCACCCTGCAGTTCTAGGGTTGTTCTCCGCAACTACGGAACTGCGGACCTGGACCTATTCTGGAACTGGGAGTACTTGACAACACGGACATCTCACAATTCACGGTCGAGGAACGCCAAGGTCTCAGCAGATCTTGGCTACCAAGAGATTCTTGATTTCCGTGTGGCGGGGAACTGTGGAGCGACGGTTCTGCTTGGGATTGTGCCACCAGGAATGGCGACCACCTTCCCTCAGAAGTTCGCAACCATGATTCCGGAGGTGTCGCAGCAACTCCTTCCGCTTTATACGGCGATGGGCTCTTCCGTGAAATGATCGCCGGCAGCCAGTCGGGCTTCCTGGCGATTGAAATCGAGCGCTTCGGACAGCACTTCTCGAAGACTCTTCAGGAGTTCCTCTTTCGATTCTTCCTGACAATTGACTCCGGGAACCTCTTCGATCCAACCGATCCACCACTCGCCGTCCTGCTTGATTACGGCAGTAAAATTCTGGTCCATTGGATACTCCCCATTTTCAGGCGGTGTGCTCTCGGCACCCCCTCGAACGCGGTTAGGACATCATCCGTCAGATTGAATCAGTCACCTAACTCCAATCATTATGATACCAGCCGGGTTGGCCTGCGTCTCACCGGTTGTTGAGCTAGACTGAGTTGGTGAGCCAAATGTCGATCCTTCACCCAGGCCATGTGGCCCGGACTCCGATCATGGTTCTCACCTGCACGCTGACGCCGTCGCTCTTGATGGCCATGGCTACGACAAACCCACGAACATCATCTTTCAACCAGGCGTCGGCGAACACTACCGACTTCATGCATGCACGGTATTACTCGCCGAATCTTGGACGGTTCATGTCTGTCGATCCGGTCGGAGGCACAGTCGGGTCGTCTTACTCGCCCAGTCACAACCCTAATACAACCCAATAGGTGGCTTCGGTTCTCATCTAACCTGGTATACGGCCGAAGGCCGGCGGGCATTGCTTGCCGCTCAACCGCTGCAACAACCGCTCAACCGCCCCAGGCCCCGCTTGACCGCTGCAACGACCGGTTGGGATCGTCTGACCCACTGGTAGATCCGAACCTCACCTCCCCACCCGTATCGAGTATCATTCCGCCCATGGGCAAACTCATCGACCCCGAACGACCCGAAAGGCACGGGAAGCGCGCGAGGATCGCGCCAAGAAGATCCTCGAGACCGCTCACACGGCGTTCATCCGCTTCCCCTACTCCGAGGTGAGCCTCGACACCCTCGGACAGCAGGCCGGTCTCAAACAGGGCCAGGCGAGCCTCGCTTACCGCAGCCGCGAGGAGCTCTACATGGCGGTGATTCGGGCGCAGCTCGATGGAATGGTACGACGCGCTTGAAAAGACCCTCACGGATTCCGACGAGCCCATGACGCGCGCCGAGGTCGCCGAACTCGTCGCGTCCAGCCTGGCTCAGCGGCCCGATCTGACCCGCCTCCTGGGTTCCCTCCACATGGCCATGGAACTGCACGACGACGGGTTGGAAGTCCACCTCTTCTACCATTGGCAAAGGGACCGCCTGCTCGAGCTCGCCACGGCGATGACCAAGAGGATCTCAGGAATCAACCAGTGGAACGGCTTCGATGCGCTCTACCGCGGCCAACTGGTCGCCGCTGCCGTGCATCCGGTCAGTCGACCGGTGGGCAATCTCGCCATCGACCTCATGGCGGAGGAGCATCAGGTCTTCGCCCTCGACCTCGAGGATGAGGTCCATCGTTGTGTTCTCGACAGTCTCAGCGGCTGAGGTTCGGCGCGCCGGTTCACTTGAGCCGGAGATGGCCACCCTTGAGCAGCTCCCAGATCACCAGCAGGGCGTCGATCTCGGCCAGGGGTGAGATCTTCACGATGCTCTCCACCGAGCTCCTGCCGTCGATTCGGGAGAGGATGAAACCCTCACTGGGCGCCAGATCGAGCTTCGCCAGCTCGTCAACACCGATGGTGAGCACCGGGACCGAACTCAGAACCGAGGCCCTCATCGGTGATACGGGCACGAACGTTGTACTCGACTTCGGCGATGTGCTCGCGCAGCGACCGGTCGTGCGGTTCGAGGCTGGCGGCCGCCTGGAGGTGCCGCACCGCATCCTCGAGCTCTCCCGCCTCGAGTCGGTCCCGCGCGACCTGCAAGAGCCTCTCACCGGACGTCCCCGGTAACGGTATCGTCCCGCCTGGACACGATCCGCGGGCGGACGATCTTGAGGCGCCCCCGTCGCGCCTCGCCGAAGAGGATGTCGCAGACATAGAATTCGCTCGAGTGGGTGTGGAGGCAGATGTCCTCGATGGATCGATCGTCGTCCACCGACTCGAGCACGCTGCGCCGGCCGGGGTCGGCCTCGTCGGCGTCGTCCACGAGAGGCTGCACCGCAACCGGAACGCAGAGCGCCGAAGCGATGACCTCTCGGATGCGCTCCCACTCGTCGAGCCGGCGCATACCCTCGAGCACGAGGCCCTGGACACCGAGTGAGATCGGCACGAGCTCGTAGCCGGGCAGCTCACCATCGAGGAAGAGGAACTGGCCGCTGGTCCAGGTGAAGAGATCGAAGATCGCCTCCTCGGCCTTGAGCCGGAGCATCTCGTTGAGCCGTTGCTCGCTGATCGCTCCCCGCTGAACCAGGAGTTGTCCCAGCATCCCGCTGAACCGGTCCTGGTCGACGATTGCCCCCTGGAGATCGGCTTCGTCGATGGCCCCCTGGCTGACCAGGAAATGGCCGAGAAACTCCCGCGGGTCCGTCGAGGTGCACGAGACGATCACACCCTTAAGGATGTAGATCATCTTGGTTGTGTCGGCATTGGCGACCCGGACGGTGCCGGTCAGGCGGCCGTTGGACGCCCACTGGAGCAGGTCCGCCACCGGCATGGTCTCGAGGTTGCCTTCAAATGCCACGCGAATCTCCTACGGGGCGAGCTCGATCACAGCGCGTTTCGGATCGCCCACAGATCGGGGAAGAGCTTCCTGCCCAGAGTCGATCTGAGGTAGGCGGCGCCGTCGGATCCCCCGATCCCGGGTTTGCCGCCGATGGTCCGCTCGACCATCACCGCGTGTCGATATCGCCACTCCTGCAGAGCTTCGTCGAGATCGACCATCAGTTCACAGACCTGCAATGCTCCGGGGTCGTGGCGGTAGATCTCGATGAGGCTCTCCTGGACCGCCGGCGACTCACGGTGCGGCTGCGCCAGATCGCGGTTGAGCACCTCGTCGGGAATCGGGTAGCCGAACAACGCGAGGTAGCGCAGGAAAGAGTCATAGAGCGACGGTCGACCGAGCAGACGCTGGAGTCGCTGCTGCGCCGCACTCCCCTCCGGCATCGAGTCGACGATGGCCCGACGGCGGTGGCCGAGGACAAACTCGAGCTCGCGGAACTGCATCGACTGGAATCCGCTCGCGGTTTCGAGCCGCTCCCTGAGCGAGGCGAAGGACACCGGATTCAATGGTCTCGAGGACGTCGATCTGCACCACCAGGGTCTTGAGGATCGTCAGCACCCTCTTGAGGATTCTGGAAATGATCGGAGTGTGGCCGTTCTCCATGGCCAATTGCAGCAGCTTGAGTTCGTGCAGAATCTGCTTGAACCACAGCTCGTAGACCTGGTGGATGACGATGAACAGCGTCTCGTCGTGCTCGGGGCCTTCGGAGACCGGCTTCTGAAGGGCGAGCAACTCGTCCAACCGGAGGTATGAGGAATAGCTCAGACCCATCGCCTCAACTCCGGTTCAGCCTGTACGACTGGGCTCTTGCCCCGACAGGGCTCACTCCTGAGGCTCCACGCGGGTCCACAGCGTTGTCCGGCCGATCATCGACACCCCGATGAAGCCCCGCACTTTGAGCACCTTGTCGGTGTCGCCGTACTTGATCTTGCTCTTGTAGGTCTTGCCGTTGTCGGGGTCGTAGATCGTTCCCTTGTGCCACTGACCCTCGCCCTTGTAGACGAAATCCTTGGTAATGACCAGTCCGACGACCGGATTGCCCTGGAGGGCGGGATCCGGGTTGTTGAGGTCGGTCTTCAGCTCTCCCGGCGTTCCCTTGGGGTCATCCGGCGGGTAGACCGGCTGCGCCAACCAGACGATCTTGCCGAAGTACTTGCCGTCCTCTTTGTAGACCTCGACATGGGCCTCACCGCCCCCACCTTCGGGATCGGTGGCCCAGAGACCCAGGATCGCGTCACCGTCATCGGCTGCAACCCCGACCGCGGCCACGAGCAACGTCAAGATGAGCACTGTGGAAAACCGTCGCATCTCGCCCTCCTCCCACTCGATCAAGCTGGTCTCTCATCATACAGTGAATCGCTTTGAGACGCATTCAATTCGCGTCCTGGTGCCGGATGCTGGTGTATCCTCCCTCGGCGATGATTACCGCCTCCGACCTCGGCAAGGACTTCGGCGCCCAAACCCTCTTCCGGAACGCGAGCTTCCAGCTCAACCCCGGGGGGCGTTATGGACTGGTGGGCGCCAACGGTTCGGGCAAAACGACGCTGCTGCGCATCCTGGCCGGCCAGGAAGAGCCCAGCACCGGCGCCGCTCTCTGTCCCGAAACGACTCCGGCTCGGTATCCTCGAGCAGGACCACTTCCGCTACGAGGAGCTGCCGATCATCGAGGTCGTGATGATGGGGCACGAGACGCTCTGGCGGGCAATGGCCGACAAGCACGCCATCCTGGAGCAGGCCGACACCGAGTTCGACTCCGACCGCTACGCCGCGCTCGAAGACATCGTCGTCAGCCTCGACGGCTACTCCTTCGAGGCCCGATCGGGTGAGATCCTCGAGGGCCTCGGCATCCCATCCGATCAACATCGGCAGCCTCTCTCCACCCTTTCCGGCGGCTTCAAGCTCCGGGTCCTGCTGGCCCGGGTACTGGCGGCGAACCCGGACTGCCTCTTCCTCGACGAGCCCACCAACCACCTCGACATCCTGTCCATCCGCTGGCTCGAGAAGTTCCTCCTCGACTACCCCGGCTGTGCGGTCGTGATCTCGCACGACCACCGGTTTCTCAACAACGTCTGCACCCACATCATCGATGTCGACTACGAGACCATCACCCTCTACACCGGGAACTTCACCGCCTTCACCCAGGCCAAGCGCAGCGAACGGGCCCGCCGCGAGACCGAGATCAACCGACGGGAAAAGGAAATCGCCAACCATCAGACCTTTATCGATCGCTTCCGGGCGAAAAACACCAAGGCTCGACAGGCTCAGAGCAAGATCAAGCAGATCGAAAAACTGGTCATCGAACCACTGCCCCAGTCATCGCGCCGCTACCCGATCTTCACGGTCAAACAGCAGCGGCCGAGCGGCAAGCAGGCTCTCGAAATCGACGGTATCTGCAAGTCCTTCGGCGACAAAAGAGTGCTGAACGGGGTCTCTCTCAACCTTCGCCGCGGCGACAAAATGGCGGTGATCGGACCCAACGGGATCGGCAAGTCCACCCTGCTCAAGATCATCATGGGCCACCTCGAAGCCGATGCCGGCTCCGTCGAGTGGGGCCACCAGGTCTTCCCCGGTTACTTTGCCCAGGACCACCGGGAGCTTTTGGCGGAATCCACCGGAACGGTGGAGGGTTGGCTCGGCGCGGCGTGCCCCGGCCAGACCATCGGCTGGGTCCGCGGCCAGCTCGCCAAAGTCCTCTTCTCCGGTGACGAGGTCGAGAAGAAGGTCGCCAGCCTGTCCGGCGGCGAGGCCGCACGTTTGATCTTCGCCCGCCTCGCCGTCGATCGCCCCAACGTCCTGGTCCTCGACGAACCCACCAACCACCTCGATCTCGAAGCCATCGAGGCCCTGGTCGAAGCGCTGCAGGCGTATGACGGAACCCTGATCTTCGTCGCCCACGACCGCTGGTTCGTGTCCCAGCTTGCCAGCCGGATCCTCGAGATCACCCACGACCACCTCAACGACTACCCCGGGACCTACGACGAGTACCTCGCGAACTGCGGCGATGACCACCTCGATATCGACGCCGCGACCCTGCGCGCCAAGAAGGAAAAGAAAACCAGCCCCGTGGCCCGCAGCACCCGCTCGACCGATGCCGAGGAAAAACGTCGGGCCAAGCGGCGGAAGGATCTCGCGCTGCGGCTCGAGGTCATCACCGCCGCGGTGGAAAAAGCCGAGGCGAGGGTCGAGGCCATCGACGCTGCCTTCTGCCGGGAGGGTTTCTTCGACGACACCGACCCCGCGAAGATCCGCGCCATGCAGCAGGAACGCGCCGATCAAGAGGCCGAGGTCGCCAAACTCATGGAGGAGTGGCAAAGCATCGAGGATCACCTGGCGGAAGAGCAGTAAGCTGCGCATCTTGCGAAGTCTCTTGGCTTCCAAGCCAGTCGAACCCTGAGCGATCGGGTTGGAAGGGTATAAAACCCTCCCCTACGATACTTCCCACAGAATCCGTAGGGGCGGGTTTTACACCCGCCCTTGTGCGATTGAAGAATCCTGCAAGAAGCTGCGCTCTCAGCTCCATCGCAATCTTCGTGACCGGATCCAGCCTACCTCGATGAATCGTCCCTCACAGCCGAAGCGATCGCTTTTTGAAACACAAAGGACACAAAGATCCACCAAGGTCCCACAAAGCGTCGCGTTATTGACCCGGGCTCCCTCTTGAACCCAATAATCCTCTCCTGGGCCCTTGCGATGAGTCCTGAAGATGCCCTTAGTGGTTTCTTTGTGGCTCTTCGTGTACTTAGTGTTTCAAGAACGACGGCGCAGGGCGTGGACGGTAAACCCGTCGCCGTGCTCGTGGGGTAGGATTCTCACTCCGCCGGCGGCAGTCTCGGTCCACGGTAGGCCCTCGGGCAGGTGGTCATCGAGGGCCACTCGATCGAAGCCCTCGGGCACATCCTCGAAGTGCTCCTCGTTCTCCTCGGGCTCGACCGAGCACGTTGCGTAGACCAGAACCCCGCCCGGCGCGAGCAGATCTAGGGCGGCATCGATCATGGGACGCTGGCGCTCGGCCGCATCGGCGATGGCCTCGGGGGCGAGCCGCCACTTGAGCTCGGGGTGCCGCCGAAAAGTTCCGGTACCGGAGCACGGCGCGTCGAGCAGCACGAGATCCCAGGCTTCGGCTGCGAGGGCGGGCCGGACCGCGTCGGCGACCATCACCGAAACCTGCTCGAGTCTGCGGCCGAGACGCGCCGCCTTGGCCGGGCTCCGATCGCCGGCAACCAGGACGCTCCAGCGACCGAGCAGGTGCATCAGCGCGGTCTTGCCACCGGGCGCCGCGCAGAGATCGGCGGCGCGTCCGCTGCCACCACCGACGCTCACCGCAATCCGCGCGACGAGTTGCGAACTCGGATCCTGGACGATCGCAGCGTCTCGCCCGACGGCGACCATGAGATCGGATCGACCCTCGGTCGCGGTCCACGCACCCTCGCACCACGGGTGGGGCTCGAAAACCACGCCCGCCGCCTCGAGATCGACCTTCTCCCGCTCATCGACGAACCAGACCCACGGCGGCGCCGGTTCCTGCGCCGCCGCCATGGCGCTCTCGGCCACCCCGGCGCCGAAGCTCTCGGTCCACCGCCGCCACAGCCATTCCGGGTGCGACCACTTCAGATCCGGGGGGGAATCGGCGGGTCCGCTCCCGGCGCCGACGCGCCGCAGCACCGCATTGACCATCCCGGCCGCGGATGACTTCCCCAACCTCCGGGTCAGGCGAATCATGGCATCGGTGGCCACCGGCGCCGGGACGCCGAGCCGTTGGATCTCGAAACAGCCCAGACGAAGAATGGCGCGAATCTCGGGGTCGAGGCGAGCCAGCGGTCGTTTGAGAAAAGGCCTCAGCGCTTCGTCCAGCGCGCGCTGCCACCGAACGACCCCCAACACCCGCACCCGCACTCCCGGCGATGCGTCGCGTTCGAGCAGACGCGAGGCAAACGCGCCGTCGTCAATCCGAATCAGGAGGCGCGCGGCACGATCACGATCACCCGAAGAGCTCGCCACGGCTCACCCGTTCACCGATCAGAAAGGCGTCCGCCGGCAGCTGCCGCCGACCCTCGCGCTGCATCTCGGTCATCAACGCCGCCGTACCGCGGCCGCAGCGGATGATGATCCCCGCGGAATCAGCCTGCAGGACCGTCCCGGGTTCTTCACGCCCCGACGGGGCCGACCGGACTTCGTCGAGGCCGAAGATCTTGAGCCGCCCGCCACGAAACTTGGTGTAGAGACCCGGCCACGGGGTGAAACCGCGCAGACGGTTGACGAGTTGGCGGGCCGGCATGGTCCAGTCGACCTTGGCGAAGTTCCGGCGCAGCAACGGGGTCACGTTGACCCCGTCTTCCGGTTGCGGCCGCGGTGCGACCCTCCCCTCCTCGAGTCCGTCGAGAGTGGAGACCATGAGTCGGGCGCCGAGTTCGGCGAGCCGGGGCGACAGGGTTTCGGTGGTGTCCGTCGGCTCGATGGCCAACCGCTCCTGGAGCAAAATCGGCCCGGTGTCCATCCCCTCGTCGAGCTGCATCGTGGTCACACCTGTGCTGCGGTCGCCGCAGACCAGTGCCCACTGGATCGGCGACGGACCGCGGTGTCTCGGGAGCAGGCTCGGGTGGAGGTTGACAAAGCCGCGCGGCGGTACGGCCAGGACGTCGTTCGGAATCAGCTTGCCGTAGGCAACCACCACCGCGATCTCGGCCCCGCTGCCGGTAAGCTCGTCGCCGAACTGTCCTCCCTTGAGCCCGCCGGGTTGGCTCGTCGACAGCTCGAGGCGATGCGCCACGCCGATGACCGGCGGCGATGTCATGACCTTGTGGCGGCCCACCGGCCGGTCGGGTTTGGAAACGACGAGGACCACCTCGTGCCGGCTCTCCACCAGCGCGTCGAGGGTCGGCACGGCGAAATCGGGAGTCCCGAAGTATGCAATTTTCATGGAGTTGAATTCTACACCAAGTCTCAATTCAATTTTCGACTGTTCGGCCTCCGGCCGCCCAGCCGAAAATTGAAAATGAGGACTGACATCCATCGCAAGGCTTTGCGCTGCTTGAATTCTCGTGGTTCCCGCGTAGGCTGGGAGGCGATGAGGGGTACAGACACCATCGATTCAATGGTCGCCGGGATCGCGTCCCGCGACCGGGCAATACTCGGTCGGGCGTTGACGCTGGTGGAGTCCAATCGGCCGGATCACCGGCGCCGGGCGCAGAAACTCCTGGCCGCGTTGCTTCCCCTGACCGGCGGCGCCCACCGCATCGGCATCACCGGCGTCCCCGGCGTCGGCAAGAGCACCTTCATCGAGGCCTTCGGTTTGCGGTTGATCGACCGCGGGCGCCGGGTGGCGGTGCTCGCGGTCGATCCGTCGTCATCGGTTTCCAAGGGCTCGATCCTGGGCGACAAGACCCGCATGGAAAAGCTCTCCCAGTCCGACGATGCATTTATCAGGCCCTCCCCCACCGGCGGCTCGCTGGGCGGGGTGGCGCAGAAGACCCGCGAGGCCATCCTCGTCTGCGAGGCGGCCGGTTTCGACATGGTGCTGGTCGAGACCGTCGGGGTCGGCCAGTCGGAGACCACCGTCGCCGACATGGTGGATTTCTTTCTGCTGCTCAAGCTCTCAGGCGCCGGCGATGAACTCCAGGGCATCAAACGCGGCATCCTCGAGCTCGCCGATCTCATCGCCATCAACAAGGCCGACGGCGACAATCTCGCGGCCGCCCGACGGGCGCGGGCCGAGTTCGAGGGCGCGCTGCACATCCTCCGGCCGGCGACCGACGATCAGTGGATGCCGAGGGTCGTGACCTCGAGCGCCGTCACCGGCGACGGTCTCGACACGATCCACGAGATCATCGTCGAACACCGCGAGAAGCTCGAGGCGAGCGGCGCCTTCGCGCGCCGCCGGGCGGCCCAGCAGCTCAGCTGGATGTGGTCGCTTGTCGAGGAGGGCCTGCGCGCCGCGGCGCGCGAACACCCCGAGGTCAAGGGCCGACTCGCCGCCCTCGAGCGAGACGTCGTCGAGGGCAGGACCACCGCCGCGGCCGCGGCCGAGACGATCCTCGCGGCTTTCGGAGTCGGGGAGTAGAACCGCGGGGCAGACCCGCAAAGTTCGGTCGATCCGAGCCAGTCGCCGTGTTCGTGGGCTAACCGGAGGCAGCACCTGTGCCGCAACCGGAAACGCGGAGTCCGCGCTCATGGGACGTGCCGGGTGCGCAATTGTGCCTGATCGACCGTCCGGCACCGCGGTGCGCCCGGTTGCGAACCGGGCACTCCACGGGGGGCGCCTAAGTCTGCTGATCCGGCTCAGAGGCAGGCCGCCGGCGCGCGAGCAGCGTGGTCGCAGCCCTTCCAATCCACCACCCACGCGACCACGCTGCTCGGGCGACGCTGGCGCGGGACGCCGGAGCGTCCCGGCGCCCCAGAGGCGGGGGCGAAGGTTGGGTCCGCGGGCCGCGACCGGGGCCGTTGCAGCGACCGCGTCAGGGGCCGGAACCGGGGCCGGAACCGGGACCAAGGCCGGACCTGCCGTGCTGACGCTGTCGCTGGCCCTGATTGCCGTCCCTGCCGCTGTTTCGGTCGCGGCCCCGGACGCGGACGCTGCCGCTGACGCTGCCCCGGTCCCGGTCTCTGAATCCCTCAACCCCGGCCTTCTGGTCCGCCTTCGGCGTCCCAGCGTCGCCCCATCGGCGCGGTCGCTCGGGTGGTGGATTGAAGGGCTGCGACCCCGCCGATGGGACGCCGGCGGCCTCCTTCCGCGCCGGGAAAGATGCTTTCTGCGCGCCTCCCGGGGGAGCCCGGTGTGACAATGTGCGAAACGCGTCGCGCCGTCGGGATGTCGTTTGGGCACATTGTCAAACCCCGCACCCCGAGGAACGCCCCTTTCCCTCCGACCCGGGGCGGTCCGGGTTTCGGGCGCTGATCCTGATTGCTCTCGCTGATTGCGAGTCGCTGAACCGTCTCGTCGGGAACGGGAACGGGATCGGGATCGCGGAAGCCCCCGCCGGCCCCACATCTGTTGAGACCTGGTATATATTGGGCGGCCACGAACGAGGAGACCCGGATGACGACCATCGAACCCACCACCCTGCGCGCCCGGCTGGACGAGCTTCTGCCCACCGTCCAGAGCCCATCGCGTTATCTCGGTCTCGAGCGCAACCTGACCCGCAAACCGTGGGAAAGCGTCGCCCTCCGGGTGGCCCTCGCCTTCCCCGACGCCTATGAGATCGGGATGTCCCACCAGGGCACCCGGATCCTCTACCACCTCATCAATCGCCGCCCGGACGCTCTCGCCGAACGCACCTTCGCCCCGATGCCCGACATGGCCGAGGCCCTGCGCGCCGCCGAGCTGCCCCTCTACACCCTCGAGACCTACCACGCCGTCACCGATTTCGACGTCGTCGGGATCTCGCTCCAATCCGAGCTCAACTACATCAACGTGCCCTACCTCCTCGATCTCGCAGGCATCACCCGCCGGGCCGACGAGCGCGGCGAGGCCGAGCCGTTGGTCATCGGCGGCGGCCCCTGCACCGCCAACCCGGAGCCGGTGGCCGACTTCTTCGACGCCATCCTGATCGGCGACGCCGAGGCTGCCCTCGATCCAATGCTCGACGCCCTCCGCGACGGCCGGGCGGCCGACGAGGACCGGATCGCCATCCTGCATCGGCTGGCGGCGATCCGCGGGGTCTATGTGCCCCGGTTCTACACCTGGCAACCGGCCACCGGTGATGGTCCCGGTTCGTGGACCGAGCCCACGGACGCTCCCTTCCCGGTCCCGCGGGTGTGGGTCGACAACCTCGATCTCGCCGACCAGCCGGAGGTCCCCATCGTGCCCTTCGCCGGGGTGATCCAGGACCGCCTCGGGCTCGAGATCATGCGTGGCTGCACCCAGGGCTGCCGTTTCTGTCAGGCCGGTTACTGGTACCGACCGGTCCGCGAGCACGATCCGGAAAAGGTGGTCGAGCGGCTCGAACGTCAGGTCGAAGAAACCGGGTTCGAGGAGGTCGGACTGCTCAGCCTCTCCACCGCCGACTACTCGCAGGTGGAACCACTGGTTTACCACCTGGCCGACACCCTCCAGGATCGGCGGGTTTCGGTGAGTCTGCCGAGTCTGCGCGCCGACGCCTTCTCGGTCGGACTTGCCGAGGCCGTATCGCGGGTCCGCAAATCGGGCTTCACCTTTGCACCGGAAACCGGTTCCGACCGGTTGCGTCGAGTCATCAACAAGACCTTCACCAACGCCGACATGGTCCACGCCGCCGAGGCCGCCTTCGCCAAGGGCTGGAACGTGATCAAGGTCTACGCCATGATCGGGTTGCCGACCGAGACCGATGACGATCTCGAGGAACTCGCCGTACTCGCCGAAGAACTCGTCAAGACCGGCCGACGCATCCGCGGCCGGCGGGCGGAGATCAAGGTCTCGGTGGGGTGCTTCATTCCGAAGTCGTGGACTCCCTTCCAGTGGCAGCCCTTTGTCGCCCCCGAGGAACTGCTCCGCCGCATCCACCTGCTTCGCGGCCGGTTCCGGCGCATCAAGGGGGCTCGGCTGAACTGGTCGAATCCAGACGAGTCCGCCCTCGAGGCCCTGCTCTCCCGCGGCGGCCGTGAGCTCAGCCGCACCATCGAACGAGCTCACGACCTGGGCGCCGTCTTTGACGGCTGGTCCGACCATCTCAACCTCGACGCATGGCAGCAGGCGGTTGCCGACACCGGTGTCGACATGGATCGTGAGCTCGGTGCACGCGAAATCGCGGATACCCTCCCGTGGGATGTGATCGACGCCGGCGTCCGCAAGGGCTATCTCAAGGCCGAGTGGCGGCGTGCCGTGCGGGAAGCCGACACCGAGGACTGCAAGTGGGGCCGCTGCTACCGCTGTGGCATCCCGGGCGATGGCGCCGACACCAAGCTGGCAGACTGCAGCCTGCCGTTGCTTGGCGAGGTGATGCCCGAGGAAAACCGGCCGCAGGCGGCCGCCTACAAGCTCCGTCCCGAACCGCGGGTTCCACCACCGGCGAGGATCGAGGCACAGCCTCCGGTCCACCGCCGCTATCGGTTCAGTTTCACAAAGATGGGCGACGCTCGATACCTTTCACACCGCCACGTGATGGACGCCCTCGAACGCGCCCTCCGCGCCGCCCAGGTCCCGGTCCACTACACCGAGGGCTACAACCCGCACATCAGGCTCTCCATGGGCCCCGCCCTGGGAGTCGGTCATGAGGGTGAGTCCGAGCTCTTCGATGTCGACTGCACATCGCAGGTGCGAAAACAGCACGTCACAGCGGTCAACCGGCTCTTGCCGCACGGGATCTCGATCATCGATGTCGTCCCACTGCTCCAGGGCGCCCCTTCGCTGGGGAAGATGGTCTCGGCGTCACGGTACCGCATCGCCCCGCGCCCGGAAACCGAGTGGCCCGAGTCGGCATCCGAGATCGACGAGTCGATCTCCCGGGCGATTCTGCGCTGGACCGTGCTCTCGGACGGGAGCCTCACCATCGATCTCAACGCCCGCCAGGGGGCGGGTCCGATCACCAGCGTCAAGGAGGTGCTCCGCGGCATCGGCCTCACCGACACCGAGGTCGAGCGGTCGCGGATCCGGCGCGAGCGGCTCGTCCTGCAGGCGCCGGGAACACCTCGTGCGCCCATGGCAAGCTCGGCGCCGGCGGGTTCCTGATGCCTCGGGCACGGTGGGTCATCCACTCGCGAACGACGTTCAACGCCCGTCACGCCCTCACGAGCTATCGAGGAGAACCCGAGAAACCGCACGACCACCTGTGGGAGATCGCGATCCGGGTCGGAACCGACGAGCTCGGCGCCGAGGGCTACGCCCTCGACTTCCACGCGGTTCACACCCTGGTCGAAGAGGCTGTGGCGCCCTTGCGGGACAGCGACCTCAATGCTCATCCCGAGATCGGCAAACCCTCGCCGACCGCAGAACGAGTCGCCGAAGTGCTCGCCCTTCGGCTGCAGCCGGGTCTCGCCGCCATCGGCGGCCGGCTCCTCATGGTCAGCATCTGGGAGGGCCCGGAAAACCGGGTCGATCTCCGGTTTGACTAACCGGCCAGGGCTTTGACCTTCTCCACCAGATCGGCGCCGGCGACGGGACGGCTGAACACCGCATCGGCGCCGGCCGCCAGCAGCTCTTCCCGCTTTTTCTTCGCGCTGCTGGCCGAAGTCACGGCGATGATCTTGGCTCGACCGAGGCGCGGATCGCCGCGAACGACACCGATGGTCTGAGCCCCGTCGATGCCCTTCATGCCGACATCGACGATCATCACCATGGGATCGAATGAACCCGCCAGCGCACCGGCCGAGAATCCATCGCCGGCGAGCTGGGTTTCGAAACCGGCGCTGCTGAGCGCCTGGTCCATTTTCGCGGCGGTCTTCGGATCGCCTTCGACGATGAGCACCCTTCGCCCGGTCGATTGCAGCTCCTCGGGAATCGGCATGTTGTTCTCACCGAGAAACTCGATGAAATCCGCGACCTGAACCCGGTTGTCGCCCCGACCGGGGAGCTGGAAGGCCTTCAAATGCCCTCGCTGGATCCACCGAATCACGGTACGGAAATTCACTCCGCACAGTTTGGCGATGTCTCCGGTCGTGAGGTTCCGCTTGTTGAAACTCCTGGCCACGTCAAATCCTCCAGTCACCCTGCCAACAGCCCACCGGCGAAGTCGCATCGGCGCCGACCCCGTCGCAACCCGAGGGCTGTTCGTTTTCCGATCATCCTACGATTCGTCGCCCAACAACTGGACGAAGAGTCTCTGTTGTCGAAAGATCCCGCAAGAAATGGACACAAATGTTGGAAAACGGCCGTCGAGGTTCATGACCATTTCGAAGACAAGAACAATATAGTTCTTTTGGTCAGGTGCCGCAACGCTCGCCGGGGGTCGGTCCTACGCATCGAGCGCCAGGGCCACCAATTCGATCACGTCGAGGGTTTGAGCCTCCTCCAACCCGGCCTCGCGCTGGGCGTCCGAGAGCATGGAGAAACAGTACGGGCACGCCACCGCCACCTGATCGGTGCCGCTCGCCCTGAGTTGGGAGAACCGCAGCTGGTTGATGCGCTCGCCGAGATCCTCCTCGAGCCACATGCGACCACCGCCGGCGCCGCAACACATGGAGCGGTCGCGGTTGAGCTCGGCCTCGCGGGTCTTCAACCCGGGGACCGCATTCAACAGGAACCGTGGTGCGTTGTACTCACCGTTGGTCCGCCCCAGATAGCAGGGGTCGTGGTAGGCGAGGTCGAGATCGACGGATCTGGTGAGCTTGATGCGACCCGAGCGGACGAGCTCGGCGACGAGCTGGGTTCCGTGCACCACCTCGTAGTCGCCGCCGAGATCGGGGTACTCGTGGGCCAGGGCGTTGTAGGCGTGCGGGCAGTTGGTGACGATCTTCTTGACCCCGTAGCCGTTCATCACCTCGATGTTCTGCATGGCGAGCATCTGGTAGAGGTACTCGTTTCCGAGTCGCCGCGCCGCATCGCCCGTCGAGGTCTCTTCGGGACCGAGGATGGCGATCTTGATTCCTGCGGTCTTGAGAATCGTCGCGAGCGCTTTCGAGACCTTTTTGCCATGATCGTCGTAGCTGCCCGGAGAACCGACAAAGAAGAGGTACTCGAAGTCGCCGCCGGCCTCGGCCGCCAGCGGCACATCGAGGCCCTCGGCCCAGGATCCGCGTTCTTCGGCCGGCAGCTGCCACGGATTGCCGTTGACCTCGTAACCGCGGAAGGCCGGCTGAGCCTCTTCGGGGAACTCGGCCTTCTCGAGCACGAGGTTCTGCCGCATCTCGACCAGCTTGTCGACATAGCTGATGTCCAGCGGGCAGGCCCGCTCGCACCACCGGCAGGTGGTACAGGCCCAGATGACCTCGGGGTCGACCACCACCGGCACCAACTCGTGCTGCGACCCTGCGGCCTCGTCTCCCGGGCTCGAGAGGATCTCCTTCTGTTCGCGGTAGAGCTGGTCGCGAACCGACTTGAGGAAGAGGACCGGCTGGAGCGGTTTTCCGGTCAGCGTGGTCGGGCAGAACTCGCGGCACCGCCCGCACTCGGTGCAGGTGTACATGTCGAGCATCTGTTTCCAGGTGAAATCGGTCACCGTCGAGATCCCGAAACGGGTGTTCTCATCGGCATTCTCGAGATCCACGGTCGCGAGCTTGCCGGGGGCGTCGAGATCGGCGAAGAAGACGTTGAAGATCGAGGTGTAGACGTGGAAGTGCTTGGAGTACGGAAGCTCGTTGGCGAAGACGTAGAGGGTGATGAGGTGGATCCACCAGCTCCAGCTGTAGATCGCCTGCAAGGCGCTCTCGGAAAAACCGGCGAAGAGCGAAGCGAAGAGCGCCGACACCGGCAGATAGCTGCCGTCGATGACGCCGGCGGCGATCCTCGCCCCTTCCGATGAAAGATCGGTGAGCATCAGGATGGCGATGAGGCCGATGACGATCCAGGCGCCCTTGGACTGGATGATCCTGTCCTTGCGTTGGATCCCGCGCCGCCAGACCGCGAAGACCAGACCGAGGAGCACCAGCGCCTCGAAGATGTCCTTGGAGAAGAGGTAGGCATGACCCGCCGTGGTGTCGAGCAGCGGCAGCTCCCATCCCGCGAAGAGCCCCTCGACGACCATGGTGACGGTTCGGATGCTGACAACCAGGAAACCGTAGAAGATGAGGATGTGGTAGATCCCGGCAAAGGGGTCGTCAAACATCTTCTTCTGGCCGAAGGCATAGACCAGGACATGTTTGAAGCGCTCACCGAGCCGGTCGAATCGGTTCTCCGGTCGCCCCGCCCTGAGCAGGTTGAAGCGACGGCTCAGCGAGAAAGCCACTGCGCCGACGCCGACGATGGTGAGCAGCCAAAACCACACAACCCCCGAAAGACCGAGAAACGACGAAGCGGTAGCGTGGTGCATGACTCCTCCTCAGGATTCGCACGAACCGAAAAAAGAAACTCTTCAGGCTTGCCGCACCTCGGCAGTATACCAGGAGAACTGAACCGCCATTCATTTCTTGGCTCTGCGCGAAGATACGAACGAGGGCTGGATCGAGCTCAGGACACCGCCGCCACCAGCTTCGCGAGCAGTGACGACGTCGGGAGGTTGGGGGCCGCCGGGTCGACCCACGACCACCCCTCGGACGCCGGCACCGGATGGTCGATTCGAGCTCGTGCCGGGGTGACCTCGATTCTCCGGTGCGTGATGGAGTGCTTGACCGGCTTGGAGAACTCCATCGCCGAGCTCGGCTCGAACGGAAGCAGCTCCAAAGCCTGGATCTCGAGCGCCCGCGCTTGATCGATCTCGACAAACGGCGGCAGCCAGAGGCCCCGGAGGATCGGTCCCTCGGTGACCTGGCGCAACAGCCATCGTCCCGCCGGATCCTCGATGAGAACCGCCAACCAACGGAGATCGATGGTCGATCGGGTCGCTTTCGGTGGCGGGTAGGCCGTCGGACTCGCCCTCGCGGCGGGCGCGACACCCGTCGTTCGAGCGGGCAGCCCCCGCAGTCCGGGTCGGGTGGGCGTACAGATGGTCGCCCCGAGCTCCATCAGTGCCTCGTTGACCTGCCCGGGCGGGGCGTCGTTCATCAGCCCACGCACCCACTCGAGGATGGCTTTCCTGCCGGCTGTCTTCCTCGGATCGGCCGCCAGGGCGAGCACCCGGGCGCCGACCCGGGCGATGTTGCCGTCGAGCAACGGAACCGCTTCGCCGTGGACCATGGACGCGACCGCCGCCGCGGTGTAGGGACCGATGCCCGGGCAGCTTCTCGAGCTCGGCCGCGGTCGTAGGGAAGTTCACCGCCGCCGGCCGTGACCTCGCGCGCGAGCGCGGTGCAGGAGACGCGCCCGCCGGTAGTAGCCGAGCCCGGACCACAGCTCGAGCACCTCGTCCTCAGATCGCGTCGGCCAGAGCAGCGCAGGTTCGGAAACCGGCGCACGAACGCCTCGAACCGCGGCACGACTCGATCGAGCTGGGTCTGTTGCGCCATCAGCTCGGAAACCAGCGATCGGTAAGGATCGCGCGGCTCGTCCGCCACGGCAGCGGCCGGGCGTTGGCGCGGAACCAGGCGACGAGGCGGTCGGCGTCGGACATGAAGGACAATTATGAATGACGCATGTCGCGGAATCATGAATCGGACGCGGCGAAAGCGAAAATCCGTCCGGCGCGGGCGGGTTATACTGCGGGCCACGTAACGTTTCAAGGCAGAAGGGCATAACCACTGATGGCTGTCGATCGCCGCGCCGAAGAGCACAAGCTGATCGCGCTGATGATCGACTATCAGAAGGGGAACATGGATGCGTTCACAGGGCTCTACGACGCCCTGAAACGCCCACTCATCCGCTACTTATGGACCTTCGTTCACAACCAGACCACGGCCGAGGATCTGCTCCAGGAGACCTTCCTTCAGCTCCACCGCGCGCGCCAGACCTACACCCCGCCGCGTCCGGTCCGGCCGTGGATCTATGCCATCACCCGACACGTCGCGCTGATGCACCTCCGTTCCATGCGCCGGCGCAAGGAGATTCTGCCCGACGAGGATCTCCCGGAGGTTCCGGTGCCGCCGGAGGTGGATCAACTCGCCGATCGAGCAACTGTGCAGCGTCTGCTCGCAACCCTGCCCCGAGAGGCCCAGGAAGTCCTCATTCTCCACCACCTCCTGGGCATGAGCTTCGAAGAGGTCGGCCAAATCGTCGGGATCGCGCCCGGGACCGCCAAGGTCCGAGCCCACCGCGCGCTCAAGAAAATCCGCGAGAACCTGGCCGAGGAGGGCGTCTGAGATGAGCCTCGAGTCTCTCCCCAACGGCCTGCGCCAGGCCATCGAGAACGACCACCAACCGGTCCGCCCGCTGCACCCGGCGTGGATGCGGACCATCTTCGCGGCCGCCATCCTGGCCGTGGTGCTGGCCGTTCGTGCTCGCTCACGGCCAGTCTTCGACCGGATATCGATCAACTCCCCATGTGGCTGAGCTGGGGTTGTTCGGCCCTCCAGCTCGTCCTCGGCATTCTGCTCATCGGTCTGGCGTTGCGCGAGTCCGTCCCCGGCGAGGGCATCCCGCGAGGCGCCGTTCGGATCGCAGCCGTGACCGCCCTCGCGGTGCAGATCCTCGTCGGCATCGCGACATCGGTCTTTTCCCCCGCCATCACCATGCCCGGGAGCGGTATCGCCCCCGGGATCGGCTGTCTCAAACACGAAACCGCCATGGCCCTGCCGACGTTTGTCGTGACCCTGTGGCTCGTGTTCCGCGCCCTGCCGTTGCGCGCCCCCACCGTCGGCCTGCTCGGGGGCGCGGGCGCCACCGTCGCCTCGGATGGCATCATTCACCTGCTCTGCCCTATGTCGAATCTCTCGCACGTCCTGGTGTGGCACACCGGCGCGGTGATTCTCTTCATGGCCATCGGCTGGACCGCGGGGGCGATCTGGCAACGACTGCACTGGCGACGCAATTCTTGACAAGCCCAGTCGGCAGGTTCACAGTTCCCCCCACGACCGTCGCCTTCGATCACACCCGGCGACGAGCTGGAGGCAGGCCATGAGCCACGACATCGATTTTTCAGTTCTCAGTCTTCGCGACACCCTCGATCTCGCCATCGCCATCGAGGAAGAGGCCAAGGAACGGTACGACGAATTTGCCGAGCAGCTCGATGCCCACCACACGCCCGAGGTGGCCAAGTTCTTCCGTTTCATGTCCGACAACGAGGTCAAGCACGCCGAGGTCCTCGCCGCCAAGCGCGCTGAACTGTTCGGGACCGAACCCGCCACCGCCGACACCTCGGTGCTCTACGACATCGAAGCGCCGGACTACGACGGCGCCCGCGCCTTCATGTCCATCAACGACGCCCTCGAGGTCGCCCTCAACGCCGAGATCAAGGCCTATGAGTTCTACCACGACGCGCTGCCTTCGGTGAAGGACACCAAGGTCAACGCCCTCTTTGTCCAGCTCCGCGAGGAAGAGGTTCGCCACCAGGTCATGATCAAGGAGATCATGGCCAAAGTGCCCGATTTGGATGCGTTCGATCCCGACGACTTCGCGGACGATCCCACCGCGCAGTGAGCCGCTGAGCATCGCGGTCGCGAGCGATGCACGACCATCTCGAGCGGTGATACCGACGGCCCGGCCGGCTTCGGCGTCCTGCTGACCAATCTCGGGTCGCCGGCAGCACCGACCACCCGGGCCGTGCGTTCCTATCTCCGAGAGTTCCTCGCCGATCGACGGGTGGTCGATCTGCCCCGTCTCCGCTGGTGGCTGATCCGTAATCTCATCATCCTGCCGTTTCGGCCGCGCCGTTCGGCCCGCCTCTACCGGGCCGTCTGGACAGCCGAGGGGTCCCCGTCTGACGGTCACGACCAACCGCATCGGCGACGCCCTCGCAGAGAGGATCAGCACCGCGACCGGCGCCCAAACGCCGGTCCGGGTCGCCATGCGCTATGGATCGCCATCCATCGCCGAGGGCCTCCATGCGCTCTCCCGGGCCGGGTGCTCACGAATCCTGGTTCTGCCGCTCTACCCGCAATACAGCGTCACGACCACCGCCTCGACCGACGACGCCGTCGTCGCCGCGCTGCGGGGTTGGACGCCGGCCCCGGAGATCCGCACCGTCCGCAGCTACCACGACCACCCGGCGTATCTCACGGCTCTCCAATCCGTGGTCCGGGCCTTCTGGGAAGAAAACGGCCCAGCCGAGCGCTTGCTCATGTCCTTCCACGGCATCCCGCAGCGCTATGCCGACGCCGGCGACCCCTACCCGAGCAGTGCGCGGCGACCGCCCGCGCCCTGGCTGCCCGGCTCGAGCTCGCGCCCGGCCGTTGGCACATGGCCTACCAATCACGCTTCGGTCGGCGAACCCTGGCTGCGGCCGTCGCTCGACGATCGTCTCGCGACGCTGGGCCGGCCGCGGAATCAGCGGGGTGGATGTCATCTGCCCCGGATTCGCCGCCGATTGTCTCGAGACCCTCGAAGAGGTGGCGATCACGGGTCGCGAACGCTTCGAGGCCGCCGGGGGGCGCGGATTCCGCTATATTCCCGCGCTCAACGATCGCTGGGAGCACGTCACCGCACTCACCGAGATCGTCATCGATCACGCCGGCGACTGGTTGGAATAGAAAACCACTCCCCGCACGCTATCCTGGGGTCATGAAAATCATCATTTCCGGTGCGAGTGGTTTCGTCGGCAACGCGTTGATCGCGCATTTGCGCCAGCGCGGGGAACAGGTCGTCTCGTTGGTGCGGCGGGCGCCGGTCGACAGCGCCGCCGAGGTCCGGTGGGACCCGGTGGCCGGAGATCTCGATCCGGAGATCGTCTCGGGAGCAGACGCGATGATCAACCTCAACGGCCGCAGCATCAGCCGGGGCCGGTGGTCGCCGAAGGTCAAGGAGGAGCTCCGTTCGAGCCGTCTCACCGCGACCCGGACCATCGCCGAAGCCGTCAGCCGGGCCGAGACACCGCCAGCGCTGCTGATCAACGCATCGGCCACCGGGTTCTACGGCGATCGAGGGAACGAGACTCTGGACGAAACCTCGAGTCCGGGGGCGGGCTTCCTCGCCGACCTCTGCCGCGAGTGGGAGGCGGCGGCGGTCGAGGTGAAGACCGACGAGACCCGGGTCGCACTGCTCAGGCTCGGGATGGTCCTCGGCAAAGGCGGCGCCCTCGAGAAGATGCTGCCACCCTTCAAACTCGGGTTCGGCGGGCCCATGGGTTCGGGCAGGCAATGGTGGCCCTGGATCGCCATGGCCGATGTCATCGGCGCGGTGGACTGGACCCTCGACCACCCGGAGGTCAGCGGGCCGGTCAATCTCGTCGCACCCGAGGCCATGACGAGTAAGTCCTTCGCCCGCGCCCTCGGCGAACACCTCGGGATCATGGCGATCGTGCCGGCCCCCGCCTTCGCCGTCAAACTCGCCCTCGGCGAGATGGCCGAGGCGCTGCTGCTGTCATCGACCAAAGCGGTGCCGAAGGTGCTCGACGACACCGGCTACACATTCAAAGCGCCGAAACTGGCGGACGCATTCCGGCAGATCCTCGGATAACAGCAACAGCAACAGCAACAGCGGCAGCGGCAGCGGCAGCGGCAGCGGCAGCGGCAGCGGCAGCGGCAGCGGCAGCGAAAAGTATCCCGCTCCCGCCCGGTGTCAACTCGATCTTGCGCGGACCCGGTGCCTGGCACCAACTTTGTTCGCCGCGAACAAAGTTGCGTGCCTGCGCACCGCTCCCATTGCGTCTCTACAGGAGCGGATCTTCAGGGCGCTTCGGAGGGCTCCAGCCGGTCGTTCTGGATCTTGGCGACGAGCAGGATGCAGGCGTTCCAGACGTTCCACCAGCCGATGCTGAGCCAACTCGGCCGGAAGACCACAAGCATGTAGTTGGCGATCCCGACGAGCAGCATTGCAGTCACGATGTTCTTGCCCTTGAGATTCGGCAGACGGATCCGCGACACCATGAGCACCGACATGACGAGAACCACCGCCGAGACCGCCTCGACCGAGATGCTCTCCCGCATGAGCGCCGCCGCCATCAGATAAGACGCCGCCACCGGGATCGGCGCACCGGTGGTTCGCGCCTCCTTGCCGTGGGAGTCGGTGGTGAGAACAAACCGGGTCAGGCGGGTCACCCCGGCGAGGAGATAAATCAAACAGACGATGAGGCCCCAGAAACCGAGGGGTCGAAGCACCGCGAGATAGACCAGGAAAGCCGGCGCCACGCCAAACGAGATTGCGTCCGAAAAGCTGTCCATCTCCTGGCCGAAATCGCTGGTCGCGCCGAGCAACCGGGCGATGGTGCCGTCGAGCACATCGCAGAGGATCGCCACAACCAGCAGGAAGACGCTGAGCTCGTACCGGCCGTCGGCAGCCGCCACCATGGCCATGAACCCGGCCGCGATGTTGGCCGAGGTGACGGCGCTTGGCGCCAGGATGCGATACCGCTTTTTGGCCATGATCCTCCAACGGAGAGCCGGGCAACAGAATACACGAGCCGACCGGATCGTGACTCCGAGACCGGTTCGCAGTACGATCGTTGCGGCCAGCCAACAGCAATCGGATCGACCAATTGGGACGGCACCGGAAGGACGACGCGGAAATGAGTCAATTCACACTTGAGAGTTTTGAGCGACGCGTGGGCGCGACCTACGAAATCGATCTCGGCGACGGCACCGAGGTGGATCTGGTGCTGGTCTCGGCGACCCGGATCAACTCCGCCAGCGCGCCACCAAGCGATGACGGACGGCCCTTTTCGCTGCTCTTCCGGGGCCCGGTCGAGCACCCGTTCGGACAGGGCATCCGGACGCTCAACCAAGCCGAGGACAAAGCCATGGAGATCTTCCTCGTTCCAATGCAGCCCGATGCCGACGGGCCGCTTTACGAAGCGGTCTTTGCCTGAAATGAGCGCCGCCCGGTCTGAACTCCGAACCATCACCGACACCATCCTCGACCTTGAGAGCAGCCCATCGCAACTTCTGGACGCGGTGAACGTCCTCTATGACCTCTGCGCTTCGATCGCCGGTCTCGATCCCGAGGCCGACGGGGGGGAGGCCGACCGGGAAACCCCCCTCGAGCAGGGACGAGCTCTCGCACCCCGTGACGCCGCTCGCTGCATCCTCGATTATTCCCGAACATCCGCCTTCCTCAGGGGCAGCCACGACGCGGTCGAGAAACTCCTGGAGCGATCCGGTGGGCAACGGGTCAACCTGCTCTACGCCGGTTGCGGACCCTTTGCCCCCCTCGCACTCCCGTTGATCACGAGGTTTCCCGCCGAACAACTGGCGATCACGTTCCTCGATGCCCACGCCTACTCCACCAATTCGGTCGAAGGTCTCATCGGTGCATTCGGGGCTTCGGCGTGGTGTTCTTCGGTGCGATCCGGTGATGCCATGGACTACCGCCATCCGGTCTCGGAAGAGCTGCACATGCTGATCATCGAGACCATGCAGAAGGCCCTCGAGCACGAGCCCCAGGTGGCCCTCACCCGAACCCTGGCCTCGCAACTGGTCGCAGGCGGGATTCTCATCCCCGAACGGATCCGTCTCTCGGCCTGTCTCGCCGACATGGGCGCTGAGTTCGTCTTCTCAGATCCCAACGCGAGCAACACCGGTCCCCCTGTTTTGCCCGAGCGCCGCCGCCTCGCGCTGGGAACACTCGCCGAGCTCACAATAGAGGGGCTTCGTGTCGGGATCGAGCCTCCGGAAGGGTCCGAGAAGCCGGCGGCATCCGTCCTCACGATTCCCGATGAGGTGGCGCAACTTCCCGATCTCATGATCCGTACGACCGTGGAGGTCTTCGGCGGCCACCGACTCGACGACTACGACTCCGGAATCAGCTACCCGACCCTGATCCACCACCTCGGCCGGTTCCGCACCGGCGACCGGATCGAGTTCAGTTACGAGGAGGGTCCCTCACCCGGTCTCAGGGTTCGCCGGGCGTCCACTCCATGAGGTGGTAGACGCCGAGATCATCGATGAGACGAAAACCGAGCCGCCGATAGAGCGTCAGCGCCGGATTGTTGCACTCGACGTGGATCCTGACCGCCTTGCCGGTTTCCGCGGCTTCCTCGAGCACCCGCTGCAGCAACCGACCGCCGATCCCGGCGCCCCGGTTCTCGGGCAACAACGCAATGTCGACAACCCGAATCTCGTCGTTGCGGCGCTGGACGTAGAGCCTCCCGATGGGTTGATCATCGCGCTCGATCACCAGGAACTCGGCATCGGCGTAGTGCTCGTCGTAGTGTCGGGTCTGAGCCTCGAACTGCATGGCGAGAAAAGCGTCCTTCTCGTTGGATGACCAGTCCAACATGGCCATCTCGTCCGCCCGTGTGCTGGCGTAGAGCCGGGCCAGAAACGCGAGATCATCGTCGCGTCTCGGGCGCAGCGACACCCCCTCGATGTCCTTCACCGCTCAGGCGAGGTTCTGAACCGAGAACAGGAGATAGGGCAGATTTTCGGGGACCAGCCAATCGCGGTTGGCCACCAGCGGGAAGGCGTTGAGGGCCTGGTCGTTGAGCGGCATGCAGTAGACCCCGGGCCGCAACCTGGGTTCGCCGTATCGATCCTCCAGGGTCAGAACCGTGCTGAATTGCTGGAGGCGTGCGCCTCCTTTGCCGTCTCCGGGCCTGCCACTTCCAGGGTCCCGCTCCTCCCACTGGAAAGTCGTCCACAAGCGGAGCGTCGCGCCCTTGCTCACCGGCATATCGAAGCGCGTGGGGCTGCTGATGTTTTCAACCGGACCCTTGTCGAACCCCCAGACATAGTGGCTGAATGGGGCCATTCCCGGTTTCGGGGCGATCTCCGCCTCGAGGTGGATGGCCGCGATCCTCTCCGACAAGCTGAAATCGCGAGGGGGAAGAACGCCGTGGATGTGGACCCGCGCACAGCCCGCTTCGAACTCCGCCGGCACCTTGCCGATCTCGGTCGACGAGATGAATTCCAGCGGGAGATCTTCCGGGATCACCCGGCGGAGGGTGTCGTGCGGCGGCAGCGCCGGGTCGCTGAGATCGCGGATCACCGACTCATCCGCCATCGCCGGATGGCTGCCTCGAAGATAGCCGGGGACCAGGGAGATCCCGGGCGGTGGCGCGGCGGTCGCGGACCACCCGAGCGATGGAGGATTCACCAGCCAGTGGGTCGCCAAACTCGCCCCGACGAGGCCGACGAACCGTCGTCGATCGACGCCGGACCTCTCATCGCGGGCGGTGTTGGCTCTTCTCTGGTCGCACGGGACGTCTGGCACTCGGTTCTCGGTCATTGAATCGTCTCCTTTGAAAGTGGACAGCCATCCGGAGCACGGGTGAACCCCGCATCCGCCGTCGCCTTGACCCCGCCGACGCTGGGATTTGCCAACGCCATGAACGCTTCGACCAGGGCGAGACCACCGCCATCGGAATCGAGACCAACGAGGGCGAGGGTCGATTCCCCGCGCTGTTGGAGACGAAGACCACCCTGACCGCCGGCGGCGGAGGTGGTGTTGCCTTCGATTCGGGCGCACACCGTCGCCTCATCGCGGGATCGGATCGCGATGGCCTCAAGGGCATCGGCGCCGACCGCGATCGAGTTTCCGACCAGCTCGAGATCGAGTCGGGCCGTACCCAATCGCGCCTCGGCGAGAAGCCCGAAATCGGCATCCACGCCACCCGTGATTCGATTGTCGCGGACCAAAGCGGTGGTGGATCCGCCACCGTTGCTGCTGAGCCGGATGCCGAATCCCGATCCCGGTTTCTTCGACATCTCGGTGTTGCCGCTGATCTCCCCCGAGGCTCGGGCCTCGGCGGTCGAGTCCGGATCGACAAACAGACTGACGATGGTGGCCTCGATCCCCGAGAACTCCGTGTTGTCGATGATGCGATAGTCGAGGCGGCCGGAGTCGAGGACCGTCAGGGCGACCCCGTTCCCGGCGCCGACGACCTGGCTTCGCTGCAACCCGAACCCCAAGACGGCGTCGTCTTCGACGGCCGCCGCGGCCGCGGTTCCTGTGATGCCTGTGAATTCACAACCGTCGAAGGTCAGGCGTGTGTCCGTCGAACCGGCCAGCCGCGCATTGACCCCGTCCCCGCCGATATCGGTCAGTCGACAGTCACTGAGTTCGATTCGCGCCGGTGCGAAGCCCACACGACCGGTAAGGTCGAGCCCGTCTCCCACGGTGCCGTCGATCCGGATTCGTTGCAGCGTTACCCGGCCCCCGGTGTCGCGAAGCTCGATTCCCGCCGCACCGGTGGACGTGATCGTCAGATCCCGCAATCTGCAGTCCGTCACCTCGGCCCCGAACAGACCCGCGCCTCGCGTCGATGCGATATTGAGCCCGGCGACCTCGCAGCCGCCGGCCAGGACCACGCCGTGACCATCGGGGTTGGTGATGGTCGGCGCGGGTCCGGGGGCGATCGGGTTCGCGCCGATCTCGAGACCGACTCCCTCGCCGAGCAGGGTCTGATCGGATTTGAGGCGGATGCCGGTGTCGAGCCCGCGCGACGATCCGTCACCCGAGCGGATGAAGATCCACTCGCCGGGGGCCGAGCGCCGCTCCGCCTCGGCCAAGGTGGTCAATGGGCTGCCGATCGATCCATCGCCGGGCTGAGCGGCCGAGTTGTCCACGAACCACACCGTCGGCGGGGTCGTGGCTTCAGCCCCGGCCCATGCCGCCGCGATGGTGGCGAGGGCGAGAACGATCGGACCGGCGAACCGAACACGGGCGCTCATCTCAGTTGCGCGATGGGTAGAGCCCCTGGAGGGCGATGATGAAGTTGAGACCGAGATAGGGTTGGCGGTTGTTGTGCGCGCCACCCCCTCCTGTCGACGGCAGCGTGTCCGCGTCCATGGCGACAAGGTTGTTGGTCGAGTCGGTCTGATACGCCTGGGCGCCCACCGATCGCGCAAGGCTGTTTCCGCCCGGCCCCGGGTCCTCAGCGGGATCCGGCACCGCCTGGAGCGCATGGTTGTGGTTCGCCATCTGCGCCTCAACGAGGGTGACCTCCGTTACGCCGATTTTCTGGCCCAGGGTCCGCGTGCTCAGACCCGGCCCGTGACCCGGGTGCATGGGGGCCCGGCCCTGGAGGTCGGGCAGCGCCGTGGTCGTTCGCCCATCCCCACCGTATATGGTCCCGATGAGCGAGAACAGCGCGGTGTTCTGTGCGATGGGGAGAAGCTGGCCGTTGCAGAACGCCCAGTTCCTCGGCGCGAAGTTGCCGGCGAAGATCCTGATTTCAGCGATGAATGGTTCCGACACGGCGACCTCCTAGTTCCTCGACGGGTAGACGCCGAAGAGCGCAATGATGAAGTTGATGCACTGGGTCGGCATGAGATTCGTGTGCGCCTGGCTGCCGCCGACCGCTGTGATGGAGGTACCGGCCATGGCACCACTCGGGACGTCGTTGATGTAGAGATCCACTGTGGTCGACCGACCGGGGATTTTGCCCCCGGGATTCGGCGAGTCGGCCAACTCCTCGGTGGCCTGCATGGGGTGGCTGTGGCTCGGCAGCTGGTCGACCGTCACCGTCACCTGTTCGACGCCGGCTTTCTGCCCGATGGGACGGTTGGACAGGCCCGGCCCCTGACCCATGTGGATGGGGACCCGGCCGCGCAGATCGGGCAAGCCGAAGGTGGTCCGCCCATCACCGCCGTAGATCGTCCCCAGGAGCGAGAAGAGGGCGTCGTTCTGGGAAACGGCGAGGAGCTGACCATCGCAGAGGGCCCAACCTTGCGGAGCGAAATTGCCCGCGAACATCCGGATTTCACCGACAAACGGATCGGACATGGCGACTCCCTTCCTCAATTCCTCGACGGGAACAGGCCCTGGAGGGCGATGCAGAAGTTGATCGTGAGATACGGCTGCATATTGTCGTGCCCCTGACCGCCGCCCGCGTTGGCGACGGTCCCCGTTCTCATGGCAACCCGGTTCTCGTCACCGTGGTAGACCTCGGCCGGCGCGGTGGCGGCAAGGGCGTTTCCGCTCGGGTTCGGGTTGTTCCCTCCAGCGGAGGATGCCTGCGCGGTGTGCGCATGGGACGGCATCTCAGCGTTCGTCAGACTGTGAGTCTCCTCACCGGATTTCTGTCCCAGGGTGACGCCGTTCGCGCCTGGGTGAACCGGTGTGCGGCCGCGCAGATCGGGCAGAGCGAAAGTGGTCTGGCCGTCGCCGCCATAGGTGGTGCCGAGCAGCGAGAAGAGCGCCTGGTTTTGAGCGATGGGCAGGAGCTGCCCGTCGCAGGACGCATAACTCCGTGGGGCGAAGTTAAATCCCATGATTCTGACCTCGGCCAGATATGGCTCCGACATTCGATCCTCCTTCGTTTCCGTTCCGGTGGCCCTAGGGCACCGTGGCGCAGGTCGCGCCGCCCAAGGTCCCGTTGTTGCTCTCGCTCACCGAACCCGCCGGCGTATTGCCGTTGTTGTTCCAGGTCGTGGTCGCGTTGGTGTTGAAGCCCTGTAAGAAAACCGTCGAGCCCACGGCGGAGGTCCGCTCGCGGTAGGCCGCAATGGCCGCACCCGACGCGGTGTTGTTGGCGACGTTGGCGCAGACCGCGTTGGTGTCCTGCGCCTGGGTTCTGATGTCATACAGGGCGGGGGCCGACACGGTGACGGTGTTCCCGGTGATCGTCGCGTCGAGCCTCCCGTTGCCGCCGCGCGCCAAGGCGTCGATGCCGATGTCAAAACCGATATCGCTGATGGTGTTGTTCTTCGCTTCGACGATGGCGGTCGAGTTTCCGTTGACGTTGAAGCGAATGCCGAACCCGCTGGTCCCTGCCCCACCACTGCGGATATTCAGGTTGTTGTTGACCCGCCCCTCAGCCGAAGCAGTGTCGTCGGTGAAGAGGTTCACCATGGTGGTGCCGTAGCCCGAACGCGCGGTGATGGCCGGGTTCGACGAGACGTCAAACGTCAGCGATCCGGTGCCGGTGACGCCCATGTCGATGCCGATGCCCATGAGGGTGAAGTTGCTGTTCGAGATGTCGAGATCGCCCTCTGCATTGCCCTCAACGAGCATCTGAACCCCGTTTGTGCGGCTGGCACTGAAGGTCGAGTTGGTGATTGTCGCATCAAACTTGGAGGTCCCGTTGAGGGAAATTTCGAGCAGATCCCCACCCACCGGCGATGCGAAGGTGTTGTCAAACGTGCTGCCGTTGATGATCAGCGCATCCGCCGTACCGCCGCCCACGGTGTTGGTAATCCGCACCGCCCGCTCGGCGGTCGTCGACGCGGTGATGGTGCTGTTGTTAAACGCGTTCGCCAAACCTCGCAGGTTGGTCAGATCGATGCTGTTCTCGCCCACCGCGTTGCCGCTCGCGCTGACGGTGGTTCCGTTGAGCACCAGATCGGTGACGTTGGAACCGGTGATCGCCGAGTCCGAGTTGGTGGTGAGGATCATATTGCCCAGGGTCACATTGGAGGTGTCGGTCAGCGACACCGCGGTATTGGCGTTCTGAATTGTCCCGCCGCTCGCGGCGCCTCCGGTTCCGGATACCGTCAGCCCACCATCAGTTCCGGTCGAGTTGAGCACGATCCCGTTGCTCGCGCCGTTGGACGAGACGCTCTGGAACGTGACGCCGCTCGCACCGATCGCGGTGCTGACGATGTTCACCCCGGTCCCGGTGGTGGTGACGATGGTGCTGGCGGCGCCGGTCGCGCTGACGGTGCCGCCGCCGGTGGCGCTGAACGCCGTGTTGGTGCTCGTGGCGAGGTCGAGGTTTCCGGTGAAGCCGATGGCGCCCGCGCCGTTCGAAACGAGATTGATCCCGAACCCGGGATCGGTCACGGCGCCCGAGAGCGTCACCGACCCGCCGGTCCGGTTGCTGATCTCCACCGACCGCGCCGTGGCAGAGCCGTTGATCGATGCGGCGATAGTGATGTCACCGTCGCCGCCGTCGATATCGACGGCATTCGCGGCCGGCGGCGTGGTCGCGCCGATGGTCCCAGCGGAGATACCGATCGATGCCGTGTTGCCGGACACGGCCAGACCTGAAGCACCGGTCTGGTCGATGGTGACGGAGTTGAAGCTGACCGGCCCGTTGCCGCCGCCGAGGTCGATGCCGTGACTCGTCGATGACGCGACCACCGTCGACCCGGCCACTGTCAGACCCGGCGCCACCCCACTGAGCGCTACGCCCACTCCGGGGCTGCCGGTGCTCGTCAAGCTGCCGATGGTCAGGGGACCGCCGCCGATCCTGGTCACGGCCGAACCCGAGATGGCGAGCGCTGCCCCACCGGTCGCGGCGATGCTCGAAATGGCGCCGAGGTTGACGGCGCTGTTGCCGCCGATGAGCAGACCGCCGCCGTTGGTGGCCAGGCTGCCGAGCGAGTTCAGGGTGATCACCGCGGCGTTGGCCTGGAGCGACACCGCGTTGCCGATGCCGCCCGCCAACGAAAGCGTGCTCGACGGCTGGAAGTCGACGAACCCACCGGTCGTGCCCGCGACACTCAACAGGCTTCCGCCCGTGGGCGCGAGCGAGCTCGCCGCAACGGTGATCTGCGCGTCGCCGCCGGTCACGGTGAACGCAGCTCCGGTACCGGCGCCGGTCACGCTCAGCTGATCGAAAGCCATCGCCCCGGTCGGCGCCGAGAGACGGACCCCACCGTTGGATCAGGTCCCGCCCGACTGGTGTCGATGCCCAACATCGACGACGTCGAGACCGGCGACGCTGTTGCCGACGATGGCGTCCTCGGATCCTACGGGCTCGATGTTCAGACCGGCGATGCGGTTGCCGTCGGCCAGGTTGACGACCGTGCTCGTCGGGTTGACGAGGGTCGGGCGGGCGCCCGGCGGGACCACCTGGGTCCCGCAGGCGGTCAGGCCGACACCTTCGCCGATGAGTTGTTGACGATCCTTGAGCGTGATCCCGTCGCCGGTGTCGCCCGCCCCGGCAAAGACAAAGATGGTGTCGCCGGGCCCGGAGGCCGACTCGGCGTCGCCCAGGGTATTGAAGGGCGAGGCCTGCTGGCCGGATCCGCCCCCGGGGGCGGTGTTGTCGACAAACCAGACCAGGGAGTCCACGATCAGCGTCGACCGTGGCGCTCGACTCGTCCGGCCGCCGGCGTCCTCGATGTCGTAGTTGAAGCTGTCGATGCCGCGGAAACCCGCCGGCGGCACATAGTCGAAGGTCCCGGTTGAGGCATCGACATTGTCGACCGTGCCTCCTTGGCCGGTGCCCAGGGGAAAGACCGTCGTGATGGAGAAGGACTCCCCATCGGGTCGTGATCGTTGGCGGTCAGACCCGGCAGCGCCGGCGAATCGTCGACCGCGAGGGTCACGTTGCCGCACGCAAGATAGGTGTCCGGGCGCCGCGATGGGATTGGTGAAAAGACTGTCGGTCACCGCTGTGAGATTGGGCTGGATGACATCGGCGAGACTCACCGAGGTGGCCTCGGCGCCGGTGTTGGTGATGGTGATGGTGTAGCGCAGCGTGTCCCCCGGATCAGCCACGCCGTCGAAGTCGTTGTCGACCACCAATGCATCGACCTTGAGGGCGCTGCCGACAGCGATGACCGGTCCGGCGGTGACGAGACCGGCCAGATCCACTGCCGATTCGACGCTCGTCACGCTCATGGTGATGGCGCCGACGTTCGGTGAAGTCGGCGCCGGTTCCGAGGCTCGCGACAAAGCTGCTGTACGAGAGGTCGAAGATCGTCGGGGCCGCCACCGCCGGCAGCAGAAGCGCCGCCTTGGAGGCGTTGGCGCCATCGGTGTAGACCTCGATCACCACCTCGGTCCCCGCGCCCGCGGCATCGACCGCGAGCCTGAAGCCGGTGTGATCGCCGGCGGTGAGATCGACGCCGCCGAGGCCGATGGGGTCGAGGGTGGCGGGATCGGTGTCGCCGTCCCAGGTCACGACGCGTCGCGCCCTGGGAATCCGGGGTGGTGTCGGAAACATTGAGCTGCAGCAGGCCGCCGGTCGACCTCCACCGTCGCCGGACCCGGCGCCCGGCAAGCACGGCGAGCTCGAGGTCGCGTTGACCGCCGATGATGCCGGCACCGCCGACGGTCGTCGAAGCGACGCCCGGTGGGTGCGGAGAGCTGGGCCTGGGCGGTCGTGAAGTCGTCGATGGTCGCGGCGGCCGCCGGGAGCGGCAACCGGCGACGAGCACGAGAGGCGACATGACCGGCGCGCGTCGGGCTCGGGAGCGGCTGCGGGCAGACGTGCAGTCTTCATCGCAGCCCCCTCGCGACCACCCAGCCGGCCGCGGAGATCAGGAGAATCAGCAAGACGGACGCCCCTCCAGTCAACCGCCGGCACCGCCGGCAGCTGCTGCTCGGTCGATCCGAATGCGCGGATCATCCAGTTTCCCGGCTGGAAGACATCGATGGGCGTGTAGACGCCGTCCGGCGGCAGTAGCGGTGGATCGGGAGGATCCCCGGTCCAGACCGCGAGCCACGACCGACCCTGTCTAGCCGTGGTGTCCATCGACGCCGGCGTGGTCGGCGACGTCACCCCACTCTCGACAAAACGATCGACCACGCCGACGAGGATGTCGCCGCTGCCGAGGATCGTCAGCGGCGAGGCGAGGGGATAGACCGAAAAGGTGTTGCCGTCGACGACCTGGATGGTCTCGGTCACCGTCGCCAGCAGATCGGCGCCGTTGGACGGATCGCCGTCGGGATCGAGATAGACCACGAGCTGGATCTCCTCGCCGACGGCCATGTTGGCGCCGGCCGGGAAGAGCACCCAGATCTCGTCGAGGCGGAACGGCCCCGGGTTGGAGAACCGGTTGAACCACAGGAACTGCTGCGCGTTCTGCGACTCCGACGCCGAAGACGCCCTCGGGGGTGTCGTCGTCGAGGATGAGCTGAACGGGATAGGGCGGCAACGGCGGATTGGTCAGTTCGACGGCCTCGGTGGAGTCGAAGATCCACTCGAGCTCGTCCGCCGTGGCCGACGTCGCGAGAACCCCCGCGACCGCAAGCAACGAGACGGCCAGCAGCCACCGGAGGAAGTCGACCGCAGCGAGCTGGACCTCGCCGCCGAACGGGTGGTGAATCTCGTGTGCATCGCCTACTCCCCCTGCACCGCGGACCAGGCCGAGGTGTCGCCCGACTCGAATCCGTCGGCAAAGATCTGGTTTCCGTTGTCGAAATAGAGCTGATCGAGCCACGCCGTGAAGTCGGCCCCGTCGGGATTGCTGATCCGGAAGCTGCAGGCGGCTGAAACCGCACCAACGGGCGACGACGACGCCGGCGCCGATGGGAACCCATGCTCCGCCGGTGTCTCCGGCGAGCACGGTCACCACACCGCTGCCGAGGTTGGCGCCGGCGCAACCGGGCGCCGAGAAGAACACGCACTCGCTGGAGACCGATGCAAAGACGGCCGGAGCCGCGGCAAAGCGCAGGCGGCCGGTCAACGGGAGATCGAGCCCGGCGCGCGCCGTCGCGCACTGGCTGAGGGCGAAGTTGGTGTTCATGGCGAGATTCATCACCTCGACCGAGCCCGAGAGATCGGAGTTGTCGGCGTCGTCGGGACTGTAGGTGATTTCGCCCGGAGTTGCGCTGGTCAGCGTCCAGCCCGCCAGATCGCAATCAAAGTGGCCGTTGGCGAACGCGTTGTCCGGGTCGGCCCGGAAGGTCAGCACATAATCATCGCCACCGGCGCCGTTCCCGGTGCCGTCGAGGGGGTTGCCCGCCAGATCGACGATGGTCGTCGATCCGCAGGCCATCACCCGATACATCGACGGCGGCAGCGCGCCGCCCATCAAGACCGACGCCGTGTCGGTAACCGCGTCATAGCTGACCGCCGGGATGTTGACGGCGACGTCGTCGCCGAGGACGGGTCCGCAGATGATCGTGTGCGAAGTTGTGAGTCGGCGCCGGGCGCGAGAACCCGGAAGTTGTCCGGGTTGGTGACATCATCCGGATCGCTGTCGCCCGGCGGATCGTAGATCTCCTCGGAGAAGCTCCACGAGAAAGGTGTTGATCTCCACCGTGGCGGTCTCGCACTCGTCGAGCTCGACCGTCGCCGGTGTCGCCGATGGTGTTGAGCAGCGTCACCGTCGGCGGCTCGGACATCGAGGATGGTCTCCACCGAGTCCTCGTTGTTGCCGAGATCCGGGTCGAGCTCGACCCCGGTCGTCGTCGCCGTGTTGGTGATGCTCGGCGGCGGGCTCGGATCGATGCTGACCGTGATCGTGTACTGGGCCGAGCCGGCGGCGTCGATATCCCCGAGGGTGCACAGCGGCACCGCGTTGGGATCCTCGGCACAGCCGGTTGTGGACACCAGCGTCACGCCCGCGGGCAGGTTATCGGTCACGGTCACGCCGGTGGCCTCGGACGGACCGAGATTGTCCACCGTGATCGTGTAAACCAGCGGGTCTCCCGGTGGCAGAGGGCTCGCCGTTGCGGTCTTGGTCAGCGCGAGATCGGTCTCGGCGGTCACGGTTGTGGCCTCGATCGCCTGGTTGTTGGCCGCATTCGGATCCGTGGTCGGCGAACCGACCGTGGCGGTGTTGCTCAGCGCTCCCCGGGTTGCCGGATCGACCGCGACCACGAGATCGATATCCGGCGCGGCGCCGACCGCGAGACCGGCTCGGGTGCAGGTCACGACACCGCCGGCTTCGCCGCAGCTCCAGCCGGACCCGGTCGCGCTGACATAGCGCGACCCCGGCAGGCAGCGTGTCGGTGACGGTCACCGTGGCCGGGTCGTCACTCGGTCCGGCGTTGGACACGACCAGGGTGTAGCCGAGGTCGGTCCCCGCCGTCACCGGATCGATGGTGTCGGCTTTGGTGATCGCCAGATCGGCCTCCACAATGACCGTCGTGGTCGATGAGGCCGACTCGTTGCCGGGCGCCGCCTCGGCCGTGGTCGATGTGACCGACGCGTTGTTGATCAGCTGGCCCGAGGCTGTGGGATCCACCGTTACGTTGATGGTGTACATAGTCGGAACACCCACCGCGATGTTCCCGAGGGTACAGGTGGGCATTCCCGCCGGGTCTTCGGCGCATCCCGTGGTGCCGACGAAGGTCATGCCCGGAGGAAGGTTGTCGGTGACGACGACGTTCTCGGCCACCGATGGCCCGTTGTTGAGCACCGAGATCGTGTATTGGAGCGCCTCACCCGCCACCACCGGGTCCGGGGTGTCGATCTTGGTCAGAACGAGATCCGCCGTGTCGAGCAGGGTCACCGTCGGGTCGCTCGCTCCTCCCACCGCCGGATCGTCGGTCAAAACGTCGGCAAACCCGTCACCACTCACCGTTCCCTGGTTGCTGACCGCGATCGCCGGAAACGACGTCAGCGGATTGTCCACCTGGACGTCGAACTCGAGCGTCACCGTCGCCCCGGCAGGGATCGAACCGAGATCGATCGGGAAGACCACCGGTGCGAGCTTCGCCGGCTGCGAACCGCGGTCCGCGGCAGCATCCTCGGCGGCTTCGACGGGACCGGGCGCGCCGACGACGACGACTGCGAGCAGCACCCACGCTGAGATTGTTGTCCAGACCCGGCCGCTTCGCTTCCCCATGTCGGTCATAGAGGCACCCCTCGTCTCCCCGAGCATCGCGTCACTGGTTCGTCGGCCCGACCAACGAAAATCAAGACCGAAGGGCGAGCCGCCCCAGAGACGCTTTATTGATTCTAAATCTCATCAACTGTGGACACGCTAACCCACCCGTGAACACAAATCAAGCAGCAACCAACACTCGACTCCCGCAAGGATGTTCGATCGTGGCCGATCCGGTCGGCGTGCACCCTCCTCACGGCCACCTATTTGGGGCCGCGGCTCCCTCATTCTCTCCTGCCTTGAAATCGCCTCATCCTCGTCGTCCGGTCATCACGATCCGCCCTTACCCTGATGGCATGAAGATCAAGCACCTGCGACACGTGGCGATCATCATGGACGGCAACGGCCGCTGGGCCCAGGCGCGGGGGCTTGCACGCCTCGCCGGACACCACCGCGGAGCGGAGGCGGTGCGGAAGATGGTGACCCACTGCCGGGAGGCCGGACTCCACTACCTCACTCTCTACGCCTTCTCGACCGAGAACTGGGCCCGACCGGCCTTCGAGGTCAACGGCCTCATGAAGCTCCTAACCGAGTTCCTCGTCGAACAGGAGGACCGGCTCAAAGAGCACGGCATCGAGCTTGCCGCCATCGGCGACCTCGCTCGACTGCCGCAGCGCGCCCGGTCGCATCTCGAGCGAGTCATGACCTCCACCCGCGGCCTCGGCGGGATGCGGCTCACTCTCGCCCTGTCCTACAGCGGCCGCGACGAGATCGTCCGCGCCGCCCGCCGGCTCGCCGGACGGGTGGCCCGAGGCGAGCTCCTCCCGGAAGCCATTGATGACGAGCTCTTCGCCGACAACCTCGACACCAGGGAGACCCCGGCCGCCGATCTCGTCATCCGCACCGGCAGCGAGCGCAGGCTGTCCAACTTCCTGCTCTGGCAGGCGGCCTACGCCGAGCTCTACTTCACCGATCGGCAGTGGCCGGATTTCTCACCCGAGGACTTCGACCGCGCCGTGGCCTGGTACCACGACCGCAACCGGACGTTCGGGTTGGTCGAAGCGGTTGGGTAGTCGATGCAAGAGCGCAGAGCCGTCGCCCGTCGCAAGCACGAAGACGCGAAGGCGCGAAGGAGTCACCAAGGAATGACAAATCGACTCGCTGCAATCCGAATGGAACGTTGTGACCATAGCCGCACCTGGTGGCGCGATAGGATTCCATGTTTGAATAAAACAAGGATGAACACTTGTTCACCTCTGGAAAAGAGATGCTGATGGCTCGAAAAGGGCGTTGAAGAAGGTTGGATCGATGTGGTCATCAGCCACGATCCACCCGGCGAGTTCACGCCGTGAGTCGGCTACGGCAATAGCGGCTGATGCCGTCGGCGGCACCACCGGTGGAAGCAGCAGTCAATCAGCTCAACCTCTCGGGTTCAACAGCCGCCAGGTCATCGCCCTCACCTCGTCGAACAACTGCAGAGCCGAGGCGGCACGTGAGACATCTATTGCACCTGCCTGAGCCAGTAGCCGCAGATGGCAATCTATTTCCTTCGCCGAGGCGTAAGCGATTCGCCAGTGGTGGGTTCGATCCCTTCCGACCCTCCCATGGCCTTCAGCGAGATTTGCCGGAACCGATGACGCAGATCGGATCACCTGATCGGCGAGGCTCTTCAGGGGTGCCGGCACTCGCTTCACCAGCGAGATCGCCGCAGCCGCTGCTTCGATGGCCTTCTCGATGGCGAAGAGGTTGTTCTTCGGGAGCGCGTTGAGCATGGTCACCTCCGGGTCGTTCATGCCCTTCCCCAAGTCGATGTGAAGTCCGATTTCAAGGGTCGTCTCCGAGGCGATTTGTCATGCCCTTGAAATCGGGACTTCACATCGACTACATGCCCTCAAGAACGACCCGGGGGTGACCATGCCCGCGTCACGACGAGTGATCTCCGACGCTGACGACCGTCGCTGATTCCAGACGCTGTCCCGGGTTGCTGCCGCAGTCGCTGATCCTGTCGAATGCGGGGCCAATGTGCAGATCCTCGCAATCCTTGACACGAAGATCCACCGGGACGGCATTCCGACCCTCACGAGATTGGTCGCGGGTCGTGAACGACCCGCCTACAGCCCTGAGACTCTAAACGCGCTGCCGCTGCTACTGTCCCTGGTTGCCGACGCTGGCGACTGCCGCTGGTTGCTGTCGCTGTCGCTGATCCCTGACGCTGTCCCTGATTGCTGTCGCTGTCGCTGCCGCGGCCGGCTCGAGACATCGGGCACGGACGCGGGTTGGAACGATATGCGAGAATGGCGCACGACCGATCACGGGGAGGGAAATCAATGAACGAGCTGCTGACCAAGGAAAACCTCGACTACCAGGAACGGGCCCGCGAGGTGGCCGAGAAATATGTCCGTCCGGTGGCGGCCGAGCTCGATCGCACCGGCGAGTACGGCTGGGAGATCCTCGAGGCGCTCAAATCCTATGGCCTCACCGGGGTCTGGATCCCGAAGGAGTACGGCGGCCAGGATTCCGGCGTCCTCAACCTCTGCCTCATCGTCGAGCAGCTGTCGCGCGCCTGCGGCGGTGTCGGCGTGGCCTTCGCCGTCAACGCCCTCGGTTCCTTCCCCATCATCATCGGCGGTAGCGAGGAGCAGAAGCAGAAGTACCTGCCGCCCATCGCCGCCGGCGACGCCCTCATCGCATTCGGTTTGTCCGAGAAACCCTCGGGCTCGGACGCCGGCAGCCTGCGAACCACCGCCATCAAGGACGGCGACGATTATGTGATCAACGGCCAGAAGAAGTGGAACACCAACGGCGGCGTCGCCTCGACCTTCACCGTCTATGCCCTCACCGACCCCAGCCGCGGGATGCGCGGGATCTCCGCTTTCATCGTCGAGAAGGACACCCCTGGTTTTGTCATCGGCAAGCGCGAAGACACCATGGGTATCCGCACGGTGCCGGTCAACGAGCTCGAGTTCACCGACTGCCGGGTGCCCGAGTCGCAGCTCATGGGCGGCAAGGACAACGTCGGTTTCAAGAACGCCATGATGACCCTCGACCGCGCCCGCCCCGGGGTCGCGGCCCAGGCTCTCGGTCTCGCCCAGGGCGCCTTCGAGTGGGCCCTGCGCTACACTTCCGAACGCCGCCAGTTCGGCTCATACGGTGATGTCGCACCAGGCGATCCAGTTCATGCTCGCCGATATGGCCACCCAGATCGAGGCCGCCCGCCAGCTGGTCTATCACTCGGCGCGGGTCATCGACTCGGGCGCCAAGAACGTCAACAAGATCGCGGCCATGGGCAAGGTCTTCGCCACCGACACCGCGATGAAGGTGACCACCGACGCGGTCCAGCTCTTCGGCGGTTACGGCTACTGCAAGGACTACCCCATCGAGAAGTACATGCGCGACGCCAAAATCACCCAGATCTACGAGGGCACCAACCAGGTCCAACGCCTTGTCATCGGTCGCGCCCTGACCCGCGAGCTCAAAGAGCTCACCGATCATCTCGATGTGGTTGTCGAGCACTTCCCGGACGACGAGTGAAGCGATTGCGTCACACTCGTCTCAGAGTTTTTAGTTTTTAGTTTTTAGTTTCCATCGCAATGGAATCCCATCGAAATGGGGGTCGTTTGCGATGTAACTTAAAACTCAGCCTCTTGCAAAATTCGGAGTGTTGACGGAGCTGTGTACCGTTCCGCCGCGGCCCCAGGCCGGCGGGGGCGCCGGCCCCACAATGAATATCGGCCCTTTGTGGCGCCGGCGCCCCCGCCGGCGAGAAGACCACTGACGACGATCCTCCGAGAAACGGGAATTTTGCAAGAGGCTCAACTGAGAACTATTTCCTGAGCAAGAGCCAGAGAAAGAACGGTGCGCCGAGGAAGGCTGTGATGACCCCGACCGGGAGTTCGGCGGGGGCGACGATGGTCCTCGCCGCGACATCGCAGAGCACCAGGAAGGCGCCGCCGAAGACCGCCGAGGCCGGCAGCAGCAGCCGATGACCGGGCCCGAGAAGCATCCGGCAGATGTGCGGCGACATCATCCCGACGAATCCGATGGGCCCGCACGCCGCCACCACACCCCCGACCATCACCGAGGTCGCGATAAAGAGCGTGGTCCGCGTCCTTGCCACCGGCACTCCGCGGCTCGCCGCGAGCTCGGATCCGGTGGCGAGCAGATCCAATTCGCGTCCAAAAGCGAAGATGACGAGCATCCCCACGATCACGAACGGGCGTCATCTGCGCCACCGACGAGGCGTCGACCCCACCCAGCCCGCCCATGAGCCAGCGCAGGACGCGGTAGGCGTCGGCGAACGAAGCCGTGTACTGGAGAAAGAGGATCAGGCTCGAGAAAAAGAAATTGAGCGAGACCCCCGCGAGCAACAGGGTCGAGGTCGCGGCGTCGGGCCGCAGCTTGGTCACGAGCCACACCACCGCGATGGCGAGTAGCGCGCCGCCGAGGGCGGACCAGGACTGGAGCCCGAGACCGAGGAAGACCATGCCAACCCCGATCCGCGCCACCGCCGCGACCCCGAAGGAGGCCCCGGCGGCAACCCCGAGGATGTACGGGGTGGCCAGCGGGTTGCGGAACACGGCTTGGAAGACCGCCCCGCCCACCGCCAGTCCGGCGCCGCCGAGAAACGCAGCCAGCACCCGCGGCAGCCGGATCTGCCAGAAGATCCGCGAGGTCGGATCGGCGCCGAAGGGATCCGCAAGCGCCGCAAAGGGCAGGGACACCGGACCGATCAGCGGCGCCGTCAGCAACACGACGACTGCGCCGACGAGCAGCAGCGCGAGTCCGACCCGGCGGCTCACGACCCGTTCCTCGCCGGCATCACGAGCGGCAGACCATGCCGACCGCCCGCCACCAGCACGAAGTCGTTGCCGAAGATGCGCGACAGGACCGCGCCGTCGAAGAGGGCTCCCGGCGGCCCCGAAAACTCGACTCGACCCTCCACCAGACCGAGCACCGAGTCGGCGTCCGCGACGAGACCGTTGAGGTCGTGGGTCACGGCGACGACCGTGTAGCCCCCCTCGGAGTGGAGCCGGCCGAGGAGATCGAAGATCTGGACCTGGTGTCGATAATCGAGAAAACTGGTCGGCTCGTCGAGCAAGAGAATGGTCCCGCCCTGAGCGAGGGCCGCGGCGATCCATACCCGTTGGCGCTCTCCCCCCGACAGAGTCCTCATGGAGCGGGCCGCAAGGTGATCGATCGCCGTCGTGGCCAGCGCCTCGTCCACCGCCCGCCGATCCTCCGTGGTGAGGGCGGACCAGGTCGCCAGGTGGGGATAACGACCCATCTCGACAAAGGCCCGCACGGTGTAGTCGTCGGCAGGCAAATCGGTCTGGGGGACAAAACTGACGACGCGGGCGAGATCCCGGCGGCGATAGCCGTTCACCGGCCGGCCATCGACCTCGACCCTGCCTCCGTGCGCGGGTTGGAGCCCGTCGAGGGCTCGCAGAAGGGTCGACTTGCCGGCGCCGTTGGGTCCGATGATGGCCAGGAGTTCGCCGGCCCCGACCTCGAGATCGACGCCGTTGAGGACATCGTTATCGCCGAGGCGAACCTTCAGGTCGCGGGTCGCGAGCCGCGGTCGCTCCCCCATCACCGCCATTGCAGCTCCGGGTGAATGCACTCGGCAAAGGTCCGGACCGTGTCGACGATGCGCGGTCCGGGAATCACGACGAAATCGTCAGTCAACACGAAGACCCGATCATCACGGACCGCCCGCAGATCGCCGAGCTCGAGCCAGTCGGCGGCGGCGGCCTCGTTACTGATCCCCCGCACACCGCCATCGGCCACGATATCCACGATCACATCGGGATCGACCGCGATCAGACCCTCGCGGGACAGCTCCGGGTAGCGGATCGCGGTCGCAGAGATGGCATTGACGCCGCCGGCCAACCGAATCACATCGCCGTAGAAGGTGCTCATCGGCAGCGGCCCACAGGGCGCCGAGTCGCCCGCTCCCGGGCTCGCGGCCGACAACCACGAGGATCCGTGGCCGATCCAGCCCATCGACAGCGCCGGCGACTTCGTCGAGGGCAGCCCGGAGGCGGTCGACCAGAACCCGGCCGCGTTCCTCGACCCCGAAACGCTCGGCGATGGTCTCCACCGACTCGAGGATCCCTTCGATATCGTGTTGGTCCACTCTCAGGGTGTCGAGGCCGAGATCCCCGAGCCGCCGGTGCAGCTCATCGTGCGACTGCATGACGATGACCAGATCCGGAGCGAGGGAGAGGATGGTCTCGTAGCTCGGGTCGAAATAACCACCCACCGAGACAGCGCCATCCACCTCGGGGCAGTACCGGGTCACCCCCACCACCCGGTCGCCCAATCCGAGGGCAAGGAGGGTTTCGGTCAGACTCGGCGCCATGGACACGACCCGGCCGGGCTCGATCACAGCCTCACCGGGCGGGCGCTCGCCGCAGGCCGCTACGGCGACCAGCAGGCCCACCAATGCGAGGCGCGGATGACGGGTTCTCGTGTTCATATCCTCACAACAAACGGCATCCCGGAGACCTCAAGCCTCCGGGATGCCGTTTTCCACCCAGGTTTCTTGACTCAGACCCCAGTCCGCGAGGGTCTTCCTAATCGAACTGCGGGTCTTCTGGCTCCCGGATCGATCTACGTGTCGGCCCTTCCCATGATGAGTCATCACAGTGGATCTGCCGACCTTCGTCCCCGGTTACAGCGGCGGGTCCGCGACGGATTTTCACCGTCTTCCCCCAACGTTCGAGCTTACCGAGTCTACGCAAGTGCGACCCCGCTGTCGAGGAGGGGCCGCGTCACCTCAACGCCAGCTCCGGCACCCAGACAACCCGGCCGGTCCACTGCCCCTCCAGGATGCGGACCCGCGCGGCCCGTTCGCTGCGGACGCGTTCGATAACCTTGATCTTGCTTCCCGACGCGACATCGATGATCCTGCCCTGCACCTTCAAAGCCTGCAGTGATCCCGGATCGGCGTCCTCGAGGGCATCGACGATGAACACCACCGTCTCGTGATCCATGGCGGCCGGAATCTGGTCCCGCCCCTCGATGACGAGCACGCCGAAGTGACCGGCGGTGCGGTTTGGCCGGAAGAGTTTTTCGAAGAAACCATCCTCTTGGGCCTGACCGAGCCACAGGACCGCCACCGCCACCAGCGCCACGGCCATGATGATCGGCAGCCAGGGAATCGACCGTTTTCGATCTGGGACCAGCTCGTCGATGATGTCATCGATGTCGGCGAGGGTGGGATCAGCCAGGAACTCGGTTCCACAGGTCGGGCAGTGCAGCGCACGACCCACGTAGCGCTCGTGGATCTTGAGCTTCGTATCGCAAGCCGCGCACGTGTGGGTGTAGCCCTGCATCTCCCGGTTTTCCAACGCTCGCCGGATCAGTCGTATTACGCTCTCTCGAGATTAACCGATCACCCACCGGGCCATTGGTGATCTACCTCGCTCGATACCTCGTCTTGCCCCCTACCACCGTCGCGACCACCTCGGTTTCGAGAATCTCTTCCGCCGGAACCGTCAGAATATCGCGGGACAGGATCGTTACATCGGCCAGCTTGCCGATCTCGAGGGAACCCTTGATGTCCTCCTCGAAGGCGGCGTAGGCGGCGCCCATGGTGCGGGCATAGAGCGCCTCCGCTCTGGTCATGACCTGTTCGGGATAAAACGCCGAACCATCGGCCATCCGGCGGGTCACCGCGGCGTGGAAGGACGAGATCGGATCGATGGGCTCCACCGGCACATCGGTGCCGCTGGCGATGACGGCGCCCGAGTTCGAAGAGGTCCCGCCAAACATAGGCGCCGGTCCGGGAGCGTTCCTCACCCAGCCTGATCGGCACCCATGGTCCGTCCGAGGTGCAGTGGACCGGCTGCATGGCGGCCACCACTCCGATCTCGGCGAAGCGTGCGACGTCGTCGGGGTGGAGGTGCTGGGCGTGCTCGATCCGCCACCGAAGATCTCGGGGTTCCGGGACGGTCTCATAGGCCTCTTCATACACGTCCAGGGTGGTTCGATTCGCCCGGTCTCCGATGGCGTGCGAACAGAGCTGGAGGTGGAACTCGAGGGCGAGCCGCGCCGACTCCCGCAGCTCCACCGGGGTGACGATATTGAGCCCCGTGCTCGAGGGGAGATCGGTGTAGGGTTCGAGCAGCCAGGCGCCGTGCGAGCCGAGGGCGCCGTCGATCCAGCGCTTGATCCCGCCCACCGTCAGCATCTCGCCCGCCTCGCGATACACCCGGTAACCCGGCAGCCCCGCCGCCAGCGCCTCGTTGTCCTCGCTCAGCATGACCCACAGCCTCGGGCCGAGCTCGTCGTTTTCGGCCATCTGACGCATCAGCTCGACCACCGCAAAGCTCGATCCGGCGTCCTGAAACGAGGTGATGCCGTTGGCCAGGCACTCATTGCTCGCCAGCTCGATCATCCGCCGCAGCGTCGCTTCGTCCGGCTCGCCGTCGAAGTGGGCACCCACCAGCTCTTCAGCGGTCTCCCTCAGAACACCGATGGCCTGCCCGCCGGCGTCACGGACGATCTCCCCACCCGGGGGATCCTCGGTTGAATCGACGATCTCCGCGAGCTCGAGCGCGGCCTCATTGACCAAGACCGCGTGGCCGCTGGCGTGGGTGAGAAAGACCGGGTTGGCGGGAGAGACCGCGCTCAGAGCCTGGTGATACGGCAACCCCGAAACGTTGGGTTCAGGAGTCGAGCTCCACTTCTCCTGGTGCCAACCACGACCCAGAATCCACTCGCCCGGCCCGGCTTCGGACACCGCCGCCGCCACCATTGCAACGATCTCGTCGAAGTCCTCGACCCGGGTCAGATCGAGGATCATCCGCGACCGCCCGAGACCGGTGAAATGCCCGTGCCCCTCGATCAGCCCGGGCACCGCCAGGGCCCCGTCGAGGTCAATGACCTCGGTATCGGGTCCGATGAGCCCGGCGATCTCTGCCGCGCTTCCCAGGGCAACGATCTCCTGCCCACGCGCCGCCATCGCCTCGACCTCGGGCAATTCCGGGTCCATGGTGACGATCCGACCGCCGGTGATCACGAGATCCGCGGGTTCCGGTGCGCCCCCGCAAGCGACCAGCCCCAGAATGAGAACGAAAACGAAAACGATGCAAAGCGTGAGTTGTTTCATGACTCGTACTTTACCGCGTCCGAGCCGCGATTCTCAGCCCTCATCGAGGGAGCGGTAGTGTTCCTTCTCCCAGTCGCTCCACCACTCGGTCTCGATGCCATGACAGGTCTCGCCGAAGGCCGAACAGGGGATGCACCCGTCGCCCCGGATGAGATCCGGATCGTCCATCGGCGGCAGTCGGCGGATGAGCTCACGACCCAGCTCGAGAGCGGCCTGTTGCTCATCGGAAAGCGGCGGTCCCTCGAGGTCGCGGATCCCGCCATCGATGAGGCGACGTTCGGCCTCGGGGAGCAGGACGGTCTCCTCTTTGTCCATGTGTTGCCAGATATCGCGCGGCCAGGCGTTTCGCCGCCGACTCGGCCTCGGCGCAGGCGCCGATAGCGGAGAGCTCGTCGAGCGCCTGCAGGACGGCCGCGTGCTCCTCGGCGAGCACGACCAAGGGACCGTGTTCGCCCGGGACTTCGCCGTGCTCGATGAGCGCTTGAAAGAGCAGTTCCTCCCGTTGGTGGTGGCAGCCATGGAGGAAGAGCCGAAGAAACCGGATCAGATCGTTGAGATCCTCAGGGGCATCCCGGTGGTCGGATCCCCGGTCGGCCCAGAAGAAGAGCGAGCCGGCCACCTGCTCGATGAGCCGGTGCTCGTCGCGAATCTCGTCGAGGATCTTCATCATGACCCGGGCGCGGGGGTGACCACCCCGGCGGAGCCCGGTCCCCGGGGATCGGCTGCCGCTTGTACCCTCCCGGACGAACTCGCCCGCACCGCGTTGACCTCACCCAAGTGGTCTCTCCTCGTCAGCTCATATCCACGGGCTTCGAGCACCGACGCCGTCTCCGGCGCGACGGCGTCGGGTTCGACGACAATCTCGTCGGGCATCCACTGGTGGTGGATCCTCGGCCGATTGACGGCGGTTTGAATATCGTCGCCATCCACCAAGATATTGAGCAGCACCTGGACGGTGACGGTGGGAATGGTCGAACCGCCGGGCGAACCCAGAGCCAGCGTCTCGGTTTCGCGCCAGGCGACGGTCGGCGACATGGAGGACAACATCCTCTTGCCGGGCCCGACCGCGTTGGCCTCGCCCTGGATCAAACCGTAGAGGTTCGGTCGTCCGGGGGCGGCCGCGAAGTCGTCCATCTCGTTGTTGAGCAGAAACCCGCCGCCGGGCACGAGCAGACCGCAGCCGAAGCTGCCGTTGAGGGTGGTGGTGAGACTGACCACGTTGCCGGCGCCGTCCGCCACCGAAAGGTGAGTGGTTTCGGTGGACTCTCGGGCAGGTATCGGGCTCCACGGCCGCACCTCGGCCGATGGCGTGGCGCGGCCCGGAAGGATCTCCAGGGCCCGAAGATCGAGCCATTCGTCGGCCAGAAGATCGGCTTCATTGGCCAACGAGGTCGAAGGGTCCCCGAGCAGGAGACGATCGGCGTAAGCGCGGCGCCAGGCTTCGACCAGAATCTGAGTCCTTTCGGCCCCGAAGCGGGGTGAATCCTGCCAATCGCTGCGTTCGAGCAGGCCGGCGGTCTGGGCGAGAATGATCCCACCCGAGGACGGCAGCGGCATCGAGGCGACATGCCAACCGAAGGCGTCGAAAACCACCGGGTTCCGCCACACCGGCCGATAGGCCTCGAGATCGGCGACGGTGAGGACCCCCCCGTAGAGATCCGAAGTGGTTGCGATGGCCGCCGCCAGCGGTCCCGACGTGATCGCCTCGGGACCCTTTTCACCATACGCTCGGAGGGTGGCGGCGAGGCTCGGGATCTTCATCAGCGAACCCGCCGGCGGTGGCTCGCCACCCGGCAGCCAGACCGCCGCGGTCTCCGGGAATCTTCCGAGCAGTCGTGCCGCCTTGCGAACCGAGTTTTCGAGCCGCTGAGTCACAACAAATCCGTCACCGGCCAGCCGCGCGGCGGGCGCCACGACCTCCGCCCACTTCAACCTGCCGAAGCGTCGGTGGAGTTCCCACAGTCCGGCCGGCGAACCCGGAACCCCAGCCGCGAGCGGGCCCACCAGGCTCTTCTCGGTCACCGGGTCGCCGTTTTCATCGAGGTACATGTCGTGGTCAGCGGCCGTCGGGGCGGCCTCGCGGAAATCGAGCGCGGCAATCTCACCGTCGACGCGAAGAACGGCGAACCCACCGCCACCGAGGTTCCCCGCCTGGGGGTGGACCACGGCCAGAGCGAGAGCCGTCGCCACGGCCGCGTCGACGGCGTTCCCACCCGCGCGAAGAATCTCCAGTCCGGCCTCGGTCGCCGCGGGGGCGGCGCTCGAGACCGCTCCTCCGGTGCCTTGGGATGGGGCGGGGCTCGCCGCCGAGACCGGGAGGGCGACGAGGACAAGGAGCAGGACGACCACACAACGGCGACGAAGAACAAAAGATGTCATCGGCCGAGTTTACTGCAACTCCCAGCCGAAGGAGCCCGTACTAACACGCAGGAGGGGCCCATGATCCAATCGACCGGCACCCGCAACGAAGACACGTCCGATCACACACCTCTCATCGTGGTTCGCGAGGCCATCGCGGCTCTCAACTCACTCGACGCCGAGACCGCCGATCACCTCAACGCCCTCGCCTTCGTGCTGATACGTGTCGCTCGCGCCGACGGCAGCGTCTGCGACGAGGAGCGGTACCGGATGGAGGAGATTCTCATCGAGCACGCCGACATCCGCGCCGAGCACGCGGCCCTCGTCGCCGAAATCGCCTGTCACCGCGCCGAGTTTGCGGACTGCGGCGACTCGTACATCATCAGTCGTGGGCTCCGCGCCGGGCTCGACCGCGAGCACCGCCGGTCCATCGTCCGTCTTCTCGTCGCCGTCGCCGACGCGGACGGCAGCTTTCTGGCGGTGGAACACCGCGAGGTCGAACAGATCGCCGGCGAGCTCGGGATCCCAGCGCACGAGATCCGATCCGCATCGTTCGAGACCTGACGGCGGCGACCCGACCCGCTGCGCTGGGTCACGTGCTGTGGAATCAGGTATCATCCTCCACCGGCGGCGCACGCCGGCGGAGGATCTATGACCTGGAATTACTCCAAGAAGACCACCGACCTCTTCATGGCGGCGGTATCCGGCCAACCCGGCACCCACCTCGGGGAGATCGAAGACGCCGATGGTTTTGGCGAGCATGGTTCCATTTCCTGCGGCGACGCCCTGCGCTTCACCTTTCGGGTCGAACGGCACGCCACGGATCCACGGCAGGATCGGATCACCGAAGCTCGTTATCTGACCTTCGGCTGCACCTCGGCCATCGCCGCGTCCGAGGCCCTGTGCTGCATCATCGAGGAGGGGGATTTCACCCCCATCGACGCTCTCCAAATCACCAACCAGGACATCGTCAAGTATCTCGATGGCCTGCCCCAGGCAAAGATCCACTGCTCGGTCATGGGCGCCGAGGCGCTCGAGGCCGCGGTTTTCAACTGGGCCCAGAAACGAGGCGTCGACCTCGCCGAACTCGGGATCGACATCCGTCACGACGAACAGGAAGAGGGGCGTCTGGTCTGCACCTGTTTCGGTCTCACCGAACCCTATATCGTGCGCAAGATCGAAGAGCTCAAACTGACCTCCATCGCCGACATCACCAACGCCATCAAGGCCGGCGGCGCCTGCATGTCCTGCCACCATACCCCCGGCGGGCTCCAGGATCTGCTCGACAAGGTCAATGGATCGCGCCCCACCACCCTCAAACAGCTGCCGGTTCTGCCCATGGCGCGGGCGCCCAAGGCCCAGCCACCGGCGGAGATGTCGCCCTTCAAGTTCGCCAAGAAGGTCGAGGAGGTCATCGACTCGTACGTTCGGCCGCAGCTCGCCAATGACGCGGGCGATATCGAGATCGTCGATATCAAGGACACCAAGGTCTACTGCACCATGAAGGGGGCCTGCGCCAACTGCATGGGTTCCCAGAGCACCATCAAAATGCTGGTGGAACAGGCGCTCAAGGACCAGATCGACCAACGGATCCAAGTCATCGAGGTTTGACGGCGAAGCCATGAACATCATCTACATGGACAACAACGCCACCACTCGGGTCGCGCCCGAGGTTTTCGAGGCCCTGACTCCCTTCCTCACCGACGAGTACTTCAACCCGAGCTCGCTCTACGAACCGGCGCACATCCCCGCCGAAGCCATCACCAAAGCGCGAAGGACGGTCGCCAGGCTGCTCGGCAATGCCCGGCCGCCCGAGATCCTCTTCACCTCCTGCGCCACCGAGTCCAACAACACCGCGGTCTTTGGCTCCATCAACGCCAATCCGGAGCGACGCCACATCATCACCACCGGTGTCGAGCACCCGGCCATCTTCTCGGTCGGCGAAGATCTCCAGCGCAGGGGCGTCGAGGTCGATTTCATCCCGGTGGACGCCGATGGGCAGATCGATCGTGTCGAGTTCGTCCGCGCCCTTCGATCCGACACCCTGATGGTTTCGGTGATGCACGCCAACAACGAAACCGGGGTCGTCTTCCCGGTCGAGGAACTCTCCCGCATCACCAAAGAAACCGACGAGAGCATCATCTTCCACACCGACGCCACCCAGACCGTGGGCAAGCTCCCCATCGATCTCCGCGGCTCCTTCAAACACGTGGATCTGCTGTCGTTCTCCGGTCACAAACTGCACGCCCCCAAGGGTATCGGCGCCCTCTACATTCGTCGCGGCACGCGCTGCCGGCCGTTCCTCCTCGGCGGCCATCAGGAGGACGGACGTCGAGCGGGAACCGAAAACGTGGCCTTCATCGTCGGGCTCGCCAAGGCCCTCGAAATCGCCATGGAACGGCACGACGAAGACGAACCGCGGATCCTCGCCATGCGCGACCGCCTCGAACGCGAGCTGGTGGCGCGAATCCCCTATCTCGAGGTCAACGGCAAAAACTCCCCTCGTTTATCCAACACCCTCAACGTCGCCTGTCACTTCATCGAGGGCGAGGGCATCCTCTACCAGCTCAGCGCGCAAGGCATCTGCGCGTCCTCGGGTTCCGCCTGCACCTCGGGCTCGCTCGAACCATCACACGTGCTCAGAGCGATGCACATCCCGTTCTCGGCGGTCCACGGCTCGGTTCGTTTCAGTCTGAGCCGATACAACACGGAAGCCGAAGTCGACACGGTCATCGAGGTCTTCCCCGGGATCGTCGAAAGCCTCCGCCGACTCTCGCCTTACTGGGATGCGAAGAAGAACGAGCCGCGACCCGAGGCGATGGAGATGTTGACGCAAACGGAAATGCCCTAGCAATTCGTGGGCGCGGCGACCGCGCCGAACCGGACACGAGGTCGAGAGCTTCGAGCATCGGAAAAAGGGCCTCGATCGGGCGCGCCGTCCATGACGTTTTTCGCTCAGACATGTTCCTGTAACCGCTTGCGCCCCGAAAGACGTCATGGGGGGCAACCACGGGCAACAATGTTGCGGTCGTGTTCTCCCGACTCAGAGGGAGGCCGCCGGCGCCGCACCTTCGACCCATCGCCCGACCATCACATTATTGACTCATCACACCATGAGCAGGCTGGAAGCCTGCTCCACAACCCAACCGTATCCGTTGTGGGGCAGGCATCCTGCCTGCCTTCACAGTCCGACCCGGAACGTGAATCGCCACCGCGCAGTCAGGCACCCTCAAAGCCCCGCGCCACCCACTCAATTAGTGTGACGTCCTTTGCGATGGTCTTTGCGTTGCTCTTGGCCCAATTCTGCATGCGTTTGAGCACGAATATTTTTTGCGCGTTCGATAAGTTGTTGCATTGAAGCAGCTTCCGACGCAGTCGAACCTTCGTCATTATTCGGACCGGAGCACGGTTGGGTTGCGGGCGAAGCCCGCGCTAGGTCCTTGGCGATCTTTGCGGTGAAAATGCGATGGGCTGGAGTGGCGGGCCTCGCGAAAGGACGCTGTGGCATCATCGCTTCATGACGGCAACACCTCGCGGGATTCGTCTTTGGCTCTTCCGTCTGGCCACCGTTCTGGCCGCGGCGGTCATTGGTTTTCTCATCGCCGAAGCTGCGGTCCGTGCGTTTCCCGCGTGCTCAACGACAAGCTCCGGCACGCGGCCTTTTCCAAGTACGACACCCTTCCGGGTGGGATCTTCCGGTTCGAAGGCCTCACCCGGTCGCGTGTCATGCGCGCCGACCACCGAACCTGCGCCTACTCGCACGGCTACTTCTGGACCCACGAGACCGATGCGCGCGGCTACCGAAACCCCACCGGAATCGACGCGCCCCGGGTTCTCCTGCTCGGTGATTCCATCGTCTACGGCCACGGAGTCGAGTCCGTCGAGACCGTCGCCCACTTCCTGAGAGCTGACCACGGCGTGGCGGCCTACGACATGTCCGCCCAGGGCCAGTGCCTCTACGAGCACTCCCTGGCGTTGCGGCTCCTGCTCGACGAACTCCGACCAGAAACCGTGCTGCTGTTCGTCTACGTCAACGACATCGACGATCTCGAGAAGCTCGGTCGCGCCCGACAAGGAGCCGATTTCCCGGAGATCGCGGCGTTTGACTACGAGCTTCTTCGTCAGCGGATCGGGCGCCTGCAGGCTTATCGGGATCCGCTGATGACCCGCATCGCTTTCTCGTCCGCCGTGGTCCGGATGATGGCCAAGACCCGGGGCTGGAGGACCGCCAGGCCTCCGGAATCGACGACCCCACCACAGTGGCGCCCACAACCCGAGGGTGAACCCAAACTCGGCAACGCCATGGGTGCAGTGCTCGACGACTCGCGCTTCACCCCGATCGAACTCTACTACGACACCGTCCTCGCCGACCTCGGAAACCGATGTGACCGGCTCGGCGTTCGGTTGGTTGTGGTCCACCTGGTTCCACCGACCGAGACCGAATGGCGCGAACGAGACCGGGCTCAGGCCAAGCTCCAACGGACGCTCGAGACCATCTGCAGCCGTCATGGTCTCGAACTGGTCGACACCGGCGCGTTGTTCGACGGACGCACGGACTGGATCCTACCCGGCGACGGACACCTCAACCCGGCCGGCCACCGGGCGCTCGCGGGGTTCCTCGATCGCCAGGTTCTCGAACAGCAACCGTCCGCCCACTGATCCCGGAGATTACGTTGACCTCCGGATCGGAGGATTGAAACACCAAGGACACCAAGAGCCACGAAGATTCCACAAAGCAACGCGAATGTTGACCCGGGCTCCCTCTGCTCGGGTGCGATCAAGTCACCCTGCGATGGCTCAAGGAATGAACTTCGTGGGTCCTTCGTGGTTCTTCGTGATCTTCGTGTTTCAAACCTCGCGCCTCTGAACTTGGTTTTCCCGTAGCTTCTGGCCGTTTGCATTCAATCTTCGATGCGTTCCTGCGATGCTGCGATGGGTCAATCATGCGATGCTCTGCGGCATCTCCGCGGCCTCCGCGTCTCTGCGGTGAAAGTGCGATGGTGCGATGGGTCAATGATGCGATGTCCTATGCGATTTTCTTGGCATTTTTGGCGGTCTTTGCGGTGAAATTGCGATCGGCTAGAGTGGCGGCCATGAAACGACTTGCTTCGCCTCATCGCCTTCGTCGCGCTTCATCCCCTGCTCCGCCATCGCCGACGAGGTTCCCGAAGTCTGGCAGACGGTGGCGGAGAAAACCGACTTCCGCGCGACCTCGACATATGCCGAGACCATGGATTTCCTGCACCGGCTCGAATCGCGCGCCCCCGATGTCATCCGGGTCACCTCATTCGGCCGTACCGCCGAGGACCGCGAGATGCCGCTGGTCATCGTCTCGTCCGACGGCGCCTTCACGCCGGCTGCGGCCAAAGCCACCGGCAAGCCCATCCTACTGCTGCAAAGCGGCATCCACGCCGGCGAGATCGACGGCAAGGACGCGACTCTCATGCTCCTGCGCGAGATCGCCCTGGGTCACCGCCCCGATCTCGCCGAGGCCGCCGTGACCCTCTTCGTCCCGATCTACAACCTCGACGGCCACGAACGGGTCTCACCCACCAACCGGCCGAACCAGAACGGCCCCGTTGAAGGCATGGGCTTCCGAGCGACCACTTCCGGACTCAACCTCAACCGCGATTTCCTGAGATTGGCGAGCCCCGAGGCTCGCGCCCTCGCCAATTTGGTTCACGCCTGGCAACCCCAGCTCCATGTGGACAACCACGTCACCAACGGTTCCGACCACCAGTGGGTGCTGACGTGGATGGTTGCCGAGGCCCCACTCCTCGATCCCGCCGTGGACGCCTGGATCTCTGAGCACCTGCCGCCGGTCCTCGAGGCCACCGCCGAGGCGGGCCACCGCAACGGACCCTATGTGGAGCTCATCGACGGGAACGACCCCGGCAAGGGAATGAGTTGGGCCGGCATTCGTCTGCCCCGCTTTTCGACCGGGTATTTCCCGCTGGTCAACTGCCCGTCGATCCTCATCGAGATGCACGCCCACAAACCCTACCGCGACCGGGTTCTCGCCGACCGTGATTTCATGGACGCCCTCATCCTCGAAGCCGGACGGGCCGGCGGCGAACTCATCCGTGCGGTGGACGCCGCCAGGGCGCGCACCGTCGCCCTCGGGCTTCCGGGTGCGGATCCCTCATCGATCGTGGTGCGATGGACGGCTGCCGAAGAGGTCGAGACCATCACCTGGCCGGCGTTTCGGACCACGGCGGAGACCTCTGTGGTCACCGGGGGGACGAGGACGATCTACCACCAGGGCGAGCTCGAGCCCCTCGAGATTCCATTCAACCATGCCCTCGAGCCTGAGTTCGTACTTGCGCGCCCGCGCGGTTATCTGGTCCACGCCGGTTGGCCGCAGATCCACGAAATGGTGGATCGCCACGGACTCGTCGCCATCGCTCTCGCCGAGCCTCTGGAACTCGAAGTCGAAACGATTCGCCTCGCCGACCCGGTATTCGCCACCTCGTCGTTTCAGGGCGCGGTCTTCGTCAACGACTTCGCCGTTACCCGGGCGCTCGAAACCCGTGAGATCCCGGCCGGGAGCCTGTGGATCCCGGCGGCTCAGCCGGATTTCGAGATCGCGGTGCAGCTCTTCGAACCCGAGGCCCCGGACTCACTGCTCCGCTGGGGTGAGCTCTCCTCGATTTTCGAGATGAAGACCTACATCGGGATCGACAGGCTCGAGGAGGTGGTCGGCGAAATGCTCGAAGACGAATCAGTTCGAGCCGCATGGGAGAGCGCTCTCGAAGACCCCGAACTCGCCGGTGACTGGCGCGCCCGCTATATGTGGTGGTATCGCCGGACTCCCTACTGGGATGAGCAGGTCGGTCTCCTCCCCATCTATCGCGTCATGCATGCTCCCCTGCCCACGACAGGCCCCTGAGGTGACCCGCCCCCTCGAGGACAGCGCGGCGGGATGGCATCCCCTGGGTGTTGCCCTGCTCGATTACCACCGCGGTGACGCCACGGCCGAGATCGTGGTCATGAGCGATCTCTGGGAGGATGAATCCACCCCGGTGGCGGCCTACTACCGACCCGATGAACAGGCGCTTCCCGCACTCGAACACAGGGCCCTCGATCTGTGCCGCGGCCGGGTGCTCGATCTCGGCGCCGGCGCCGGCCGCCACGCCATCGAGCTCCAGAAGGCCGGACATGAGGTCGTCGCCGTCGATCCCCTGCCCGAGGCGGTGGAGATCATGAGGGACCGCGGCGTCGCGGACGCTCGTCTGGGCGATCTGAGCGCCGTCGCGGGAGAACGTTTCGACACCGTGCTGATGCTCATGCACGGTCTCGGAGTGGTCGGAAACCTCCACGGCCTGGGCTGGCTTTTGGAGGAGCTGCCAACCCTGCTCAACCCGGGGGGACGGCTGGTCTGCGATTCCGCCGATCTGGCTGCGGTCCTCGGCGACGAGTCACCCGAAATCCTCGAAGATCTCTTGAACCCGGATCACCTACCTCGGCGAAGTGGAATTCGGTCTCCAATACAAATCCCACCAAGGCCCGCGTTACCCGTGGATCTTCGTCGACCCCCAGACTCTGGGAATCATCGCCGGCGCAGCCGGGTTTGACGCCACCATCGTGGCCCACGGCGAACGCGGCTCCTTTGTCGCTGTCTCTGACCGGCGCCCCCGCTTGATCTTTACAAGATCTTGAAATGAGCGCCTTGGATATGATGCTAGTCTAAATGCCTGGAGCGCGCGGCCTCCACGGCCGTCGCGCGGAAATGGAATCTGATGCCATGCGATACGCTCTCACGACACTGGCCCTCGCCTGTCTGATGTTCACCGCCGCCTCGTCCTTCGGCCAAGTACCCGCCGAAACCAACCAGGTTGGTACGGTCGCTCCTCAGAGGGACCCCAGTCGGCGACCCGGTCCCTCGTCCACCCAGGCCGCTCCCAACCCCGTCGTCCTCCGCGTCAACGGCGAACCCATCTACGCCGTCGAAATCAGCATGGTGATGCAGACCATCCAGGCACAGCTCAAGCAGCGAGGCGAAACGGTGGATCAGCGTGAGCTCGCGAAGGTCGCGACCCAGACGCGTCGTCGAACAGAAGCTGCTCGTCCAGGAGGCCCGCCGTTTCGGCGTCAAACCCGACGAGCTGGAGGTCGCGCGCGCGGCACAGATGGCCGAAGACCAAGCCGGCGGACGGACCATGCTCGAGGCCAAGCTCAAGGCGACGGGCTCGAGTTACGACCAGTTCGTCGAGGTGATTCGACGAGATCGAGATCATGCAGGTGTTCGTCGATCAACAGATCGAACCCAACGTCGTCGTCACCGATGAGGAGATCGCCGCTTATTACGAGGCCAACCCGACGGTCTTCGAGGCCGACGAACGTGTCCACGCCTACCACATGATCTTCATCGTCGGGGAAGACGCTGACCCGGCCGTTCTGTCGGCAACGCGCAGCAAGGCCGAGGCCGCGCGCCAACGCGCTCGTCACCGGGGACGAGGAGTTCACGGTTGTTGCAGCGAGCTTTCCGAGGGTCCTTCAGCACCGAAGGGAGGCGACCTCGGCTGGGTCACCAAAGGAGCGCTGGTCAGTCCGCTTTCCGAGACCATGTTCGCGCTCGAGCCCGGTCAGATCTCCGAAGTGATCCAGTCACGATTCGGATTCCACGTCGTCACCATCAGCGACCGCCGGCCGGCCGAAACCATCGGCCTCGAGGAAGCATCCGATCAAATCGCGATCGTGCTCCGACAGCAGAAGGCGGCCGAGATCGTCGGCCAACTCCTCGAGACCCTGGTTGAGAAAGCCAAGGTCGAAAACGTGCTCGGGGGCGGAACGCCCGAGCAAGGCGGCGGATCGAACTGAGAACGGCCGCGACTCAGATTTCTTAATTATTAATTCTTAATTTTAAATGACATCGCAAACGCTCACCGAAGCGACGAGGAGCCGCTGCAATTCAAAATTCATGAATTTAGAATTGAGAATTCCGGCTGTTCACTCCTCAGCCAGCGTCGTCGTGATCTGAATCTCCGAGTGCAGGGTGCGGTGGACCGGGCAGCGATCGGCGATCTCGAGGAGTCGTCGGCGCTGGTCCTCGTCGAGCGGGCCTTCGAGCACCAGTTCGCGGCTGATGTGGTCGATCTTCGGCTGTCCCTGGGAGGCCTGGGCGCAGTCGACGCAGTGGATCTTCTCGTGTTCGAGACGGACCTCCGCGGCCTCGAGGGGCCAACCCTTCCGATCGGCATACATCCGAAGCGTCATGCCGGTGCAGGCGCCGAGGGCTGCGGCCAGGAGTTCGTACGGGCTCGGCCCGGTATTGCTCCCACCCACCGAGATCGGCTCGTCCGCAACCAGCGGATGACCGTTGGCCAGGATCTCGGTGCGGAAACCCGAGACCTCCGTCCGAGCGACAACCCGATTGTCTCCTTCTCGGGCGAGCTTGACCTCCTCCTGAGTCTCAGGAAGGTACTTTCGCGCCCAATTGGCAATGACTCCCGCAGCCCAACGGGAGTCTTCGGCTCGGCTGAGCAGATGATCGGCTCGATCGAGTGAAACAAAGCTCTTGGGATGCTTCGCAGAGCGAAAGATCAACGAAGCGTTGTCGATTCCAACCACGGTATCGACGGGAGAGTGCATGACCAGCAGGGCGCGCCCGAGATCGGCGATGGCGTCAGTCATACCGACCTGGCCGAGATCATCGACCAGGGCTCTCCCGATTCGGATCCGGCGCCCGGCGAGCAGGATCTCCCCTGACCCGGAGCGCTCGATCTCGGCCCGCGCCGGTTCGATGATCTCCGAGAGATGACCCAGGCCTGCCGGTGCGGCGATGGTCACCACCGCGGTGACCGACGGAATGCGCGATGCGGCCATCAAAACCGCAGCCCCGCCGAGGGAGTGGCCGATCAGCACGGTCGGTGCGCCGTACGTCTGTGCGAGGAAGTCGGCCGCAGCCACCACATCATCGACGTTGGAGGTGAACGAGGTCTCGGCAAACTCCCCCTCGCTGTCGCCGAGTCCGGTGAAATCGAAGCTCAGGATGGCGAAGCCCGCGGCCGCCAACGCCCGCGAGATGTGACGGACGGCCTTGTAGGTTTTCGAGCAAGTGAAACAGTGGGCGAAGATCGCGTAGGCAATGGGCTGATCATCCACCGGGAGGTCGAGCATGGCCGCGAGCTTCTGGCCGCGCCCGTTGTCGAATGCGGTCTTGATGGTGTGCATGACATCAATTATGAATTAGGTAATTATGAATTTTGAATTACATCGCAGATGCTCACCTCGAGCGCGCGTTCGATGACGCAGTCTGCGAGTGAAATTCATAAATTCATAATTCAAAATTCATAATTACTCGTCGAGTTCCATCTCGACAAACTCGAGGGCGAGAGAATTGATGCAGTATCGCTGTCCGGTTGGTTTCGGCCCGTCGTCGAAGACGTGGCCGAGATGGGATCCGCACCTCTCGCAGTGAACCTCGGTGCGAGCCATCCCAAAGCTGATGTCGCGTTCGCTTCCGATATTGGCGTCGTGGACCGGTTGGAAAAAGCTCGGCCAACCTGTACCGGACGTGTACTTGGTGGTCGAAACAAAGAGATCGTTTCCGCAGGCGGCGCAGCGGTAGACACCTTCGCGGTCGTTCTTCCAGTGAGCGCCGGAGCACGACATTTCGGTGCCCTTTCTTCGGGTGATTTTGTACACCTCCGGAGGCAGCTCCTGCCGCCACTCCTCGTCGCTCTTCTCGATCTTGGTGGTCGAGGATCATCTTTCCTTGTTCCACCGACCACACTTGAATCGACTCTCCCATGGCGTTCCTCCCGTCGTCCGCTGCACAGCTTCCGGATACTCCGAGTCCAATCACCACCATCGTCAATTTCATCATGTGTTTCATCGCCAGCCTCTCATTCCGCATCACATCGAGTAGTTTGCCGGCTCCGCCAACTTGGTTGCACCGGCGGCGGAAATGACGGCGCCCGATGGCAATTCCCGACTCCATCTTCGGTGGTATGCTTTCCCCGCCTTTTTGGAAAATCAAATGCGAGGGGGTGCCGCATGACCGCCGATCTGAGCTTTTTCGATCAAGTCAACAAGAATTTCGATCGAGCCGCCGCGCTGACGGACCACCCGCCCGGTCTGCTCGAACAGATCAAGAGTGTCAACAGCGTGATCCACTTTACCTTTCCCTTGATCCGCGACGACGGTTCGCTCAAGGTCATCCATGCGTGGCGTGCCGAGCACAGCCAGCACAAATTGCCCACCAAGGGCGGCATCCGCTACGCCGCCAACGTCAACGAGGACGAGGTGATGGCACTGGCGGCGCTCATGACCTACAAGTGCGCCATCGTCAACGTACCATTCGGCGGCGCCAAGGGCGGCGTCAAGATCTCCGCCCACGAGTACTCGGTGGGCGAACTCGAACGGATCACCCGCAGATACACCTTCGAGCTCAACAAAAAGAACTTCATCGGCCCCGGCCTCGATGTCCCGGCCCCGGACTTCGCCACCAGCAGTCGCGAGATGGCATGGATCGCCGACACCTACATGACCCTCAATCCGCACGAGATCGACGCCCTCGGTTGCGTCACCGCCAAACCCGTCGGCCAGGGCGGGATCCGCGGGCGCACCGAGGCCACCGGCCGCGGCGTCTACTTCGGTCTGCGCGAAACCTGCCTCATTGGTGAGGACATGCGGACGCTCGGACTGAGCCCGGGCCTCGAGGGCAAGAGCGTCGTGGTTCAGGGTTTGGGCAACGTGGGCTACCACGCCGCCAAATTCATGCAGGAGGACGGCGGCGCGGTGATTGTCGGCGTCGTCGAATACGAAGGATCGATCTCCAAGCCTTCCGGAATCGATGTCGAGTCTCTGATGGCCCATCGCAAGGAGACCGGTTCGATCCTCGGTTTCCCGGGCGCCGAGGACCTCCCCTCCCGCGACGCGGGGCTCGAGCTCGAGTGCGACATCCTGATTCCGGCCGCGCTCGAGAACGCCATCACCATGGACAATGCCCCACAGATCAAGGCCAAGATCATCGCCGAGGCCGCCAACGGACCCATCAGCTCGGATGCATCGAACTACCTCTTCGAACGGGGCACGCTGATCATCCCCGATGCTTATATCAACGCCGGCGGCGTCACGGTGTCGTATTTCGAGTGGTTGAAGAACCTCCAGCACGTGCGCTTTGGCCGGATGGAGAAGCGTTTTGTCGAGAGTTCGAGTCGAAAGCTGCTGGCGGCCATCGAGAGATCCACCGACCGGATCTTCTCCGACCGCGAGATCGCCGAGATCGCCAAGGGTCCCGGCGAGATCGACCTCGTCAACTCGGGTCTCGAAGAGACCATGATCGAGGCCTATCATGAAATCCGCGAGATCAAGAAGGCCAAGGGCGAAGGCGTCGATCTGAGAACCGCTTCGATGATCACCGCCATCGACAAGGTGGCGGTGTCCTACCGTGAATTAGGGGTGTTCCCATAACCCGAGAAGCGCAACGAATTTCGTCGCCGGCGCGACGAAACCGCTGCGCTTCTTTGGTCGAGCCGCCGGTTGGTTGAACCGGCAGCGAATTTGGTTCGAACGTCAGTTCTCGAAGGTGATGGGAATGCTGACCTTGCTGTCCTTGATGTCGATGTTCAGCACATAACGGCCGGGTTGGACACCGCCCGGTATCTTGAACAGAAAACGTCCCTGGCAGGCGCGGAGATCGCTGACGGTGACCTGATCATAGGAAATCGCCGTGCCGGGCGGCACGAAAAACTCAATCGGGCAGATCTCTTTTCGTGGCGGCCAGTAGTCCATGGGATCACGCACCACGTCGGCCGATCTGATGAACGACTGGAGGGATCCGTAGTCCTCGGTGAACTCTCTCTGGGTGGCGAGCGGAATCGTCGCCCCATCTGGAGTCTGCACCGAAACATTGTCGCGTTCGACCACGGCGATCTCCCCCGAGGGTGAGGTCATGGCCACCTCGAGCAGCAACCACGGAGCACCCAGCGACTGTTGGGCATGGCGGTAGCCGATCACCACCTCGAAGTCCGGGATCTTGCTCATCAGAAGGTATTTACCCACACGATCGACCCCGGGATCATCGGTGGGTTTGGCGGACGAACAACCGACGAAGCTGATGGCGACCACCACTCCTATTCCGAGGATGGAGAGTTTCTTGACATCAACTGAGTTCATTGCGCCCCCTTTCTTCCACTGGCTCGATTGGTGATAGGTGCAATCACGATGCCAGCACCAGGATCATTACGAGTTATACCACCGATGGTTTCGGCGTTCTCCCAGGAGGACACCGCGATCACTCAGGGCGACAGACCGCCGCGCCATGTACCCGGAACCGAGGATCATGACGCGGTCACGGGGACCGGCTATACTGCCGAGGGCGTCGTCGCTTTGCGGAACCCTGAACGCATCCGCATCCGACCCCCCCAACAGAACTCATCTGAAACGGAGGGTTTCATGAGCCAACCGAGGTTCTACTTCCCCGGGAACAGTCAAAAGGCCGCTCTCGATTTTGCCGGCATGGGATTCGATTACACACCGTGTCCGTATCGCTTCGAAGCGGTCTTTCAACACGGTGTGTGGCGGGTTCGCGGCCTGATCGAGGACACCGACATGACGATTCCCGAAGGAAGTCAGTGCCTCCACTACGGGCAGGAACTCTTCGAGGGAATGAAGGTCCACAGCGGTCCGGACGGCCGGATTTACGCTTTTCGACCACTCGAGAATGCGCGCCGCCTCAATCGGGGGGCTCGATACCTGAACGGCCCGGAAGTCCCCGAGGACCTCTTCATCAGAGGCATCGAGGAGGTGGCGGCCGCCAACCACCCCTACATCCCGCCCCACGGCAGCGGCGCAGCTCTCTACGTCCGACCCTTCTACCTCGGTATCGGCAACAACGTCGGGGTCAAACCGGCGCAATCGTTCGTCTTCAGGATCTTCGTCACCCCCGTGGGCCCGTACTTCAAGGGTGGGTTCGGCCCCGAACAGGGTCGAGAGTTCATGGTGAGCCGCTTCGATCGGGCCGCACCCTGCGGTACCGGCCACGTCAAGGCCGGCGGCAACTACGCCTGCTCCTTCACACCGGGGCGAGAAGCGAAAGAACAGGGCTTCGTCGAGGCGCTCTATCTCGATCCCCGGGAACACCGGTACATCGAGGAGATCGGCGCGGCGAATTTTCTCGGTTTTCGCAACGGCGTGCTGCTCACCCCGGACTCAACCAGCGTCCTTCGGTCGATCACCCGAATCTCGATCCTCAAAATCGCCACGGAGCTCTTCGGTTGGTCCATCGAGGAGCGCAAGATCGCCCTCGAGGAACTCGGAGAAATGGAATCTGCGGCGTGCTGCGGCACCGCTGCGGTGATTTCGTGGATCTCACGGATCGCCGACGTCGATCACGATCGCGAGTGGACCTTCGAGTTCGACGAGCGGTGGCAACAGCTCTACGACGTGCTGGTCGGCATCCAGACCGGAGGGCGCGACGATCCGTTCGGATGGCGGCACGAGATCCAGATCGACTGAACGTAGGTCATGAGCGCGCATTCGGCGGGGCCGGCGGTGCATCGCTCTCGGTGGGGCTTGGGATCCGAGAAGCGAGACAGCGCGAAAGGCCTCGGGTTCCCGGCGTCAGGTCGTGGACGATTCGAACCGGCAACTCACCCCGCGGTGAGATCGGCCACGGCTCGAGCGCGATCATCGTAGATCGGAACGACCTCGTCGAGGCGGGTCAGTTCGAAGAGCTTGCGCAGACGCCTGGCGGGGTTGATGAACGCCAACCGCCGCCCCTGCTCTTCGAATCTCTGGAGATATCCGACGAGCTCTCCGAGACCGGTCGAGTCCACGTGGTCGATTCCCTCGAGATCAACGAGTACCGGCTTCGATCCCTTGGCGAGGACGTCACCGAGGAAACTCGAAAACGTCTTTGCCGATTCACCGAGCTTGATGACCCCACGGACGACGACCACGATAACCTCGCCATCATCCAGTCGTTCGATCTCCATATCGCCTCCTCGCGGTCTGGGTGGGTCCATCACCTCGGCGCGATCGTGAACCACCGCACCGACCGTATTTCATGGTAGCACCCCGCCCATCGCTTTCATGACTAAAACGGTCACAAACAACGCCGCGGTTTCGCCGGTTCGAGGTCCCGGTTTCTCTCGGCCGCTGCACACGCCCGCCGCCGTTCCTCGGCATCACGCTCGACGAGCAAGCAGTTCGCCGCCTCGACCGAGGCCAGCAGCTCCGGCACCGAGTTCAGAATCAAGACATCGACAAAGAGGTCCCTCGGAAGCGCCCTGGCCACCGCCTCGGAGACCAGGTTGAGCGCAGCCCGGAGAGAGCCCACCGCTTCGGGCACCAACCATACCCAGAGACTCAACTGCGGCTCCGGCTGTCGGCCCACCACCGTCACCTGTGTCAGGTGCGCGAAGGCGACATCCGGGCAGGACCCGAGTTCGGCCCGCAGTCGAGCCCCAACCTCGTCGTCGAGGCCGACCACGGGCGGCTCGATGATGATCTCCTGATCGGGTTCAATCGTCGTGTCGGTCACGAACCCGATCTTACCGGAAAATGAGGGGGTCGGGCCGTCCGGCAGGTTGTGACCCCGGTTCCAAGGAGGAGATCTCCACCATTCAAGGGCCCCGGTCGGAAATGCTACCGTCGTCAAGGATGAGGACTACGGCGATCATCGTGGCGTGTCTCACCGGCTTCGGCGCGGTTTGGGCACAGGATCTCGATTCGGCCCTCGAGCTATGCCGGGCAGCTCGTTCAGGAACACCGGTACCAGGAGGTCATCGAGCTCATGACCCACTTCGAGAATCTCGATGATCCCGAAGCGCAGTATGTCGTCGCCGCCGAGATCGGGCGCGCACACTACCATCTCGGCGACTATCAAGCGGCCAATAACGCCTTTCGCAAGGCGGTCGCCCTTCGACCCCGAAGGATCGAGACCGCACTCTACTTCCAGGCGACCTCCTATCTCGTCGGCGACCGCGACCAGGCCTACGCCATCTTTCGCGAGATTCTCGCCAGTGGCGCGACCGACCTCTATCTGGCGGTGACCCTGCCGGGCGAAAACACATTCCTCACCGATCCCGCGGTGTGGGAGATCCTCGACGAGCTCGCGACGCCGGTCAAGGTCGATATCGATCGAGGCTCGATGCTCGGCGTCGAGCTCGGCCTACCGCAGGCCGAGGTGGAAGATCGACTCGGCGCCCCTTCCGAGGCAACCGGGACGCGCCCTCACCGCGCGCGCCGGACCCTTCCTGACCTGGGCGTTCGGGTTTGACGACTCCGGGATGCTGGCGCAGATCATGGCGCACAACGAGCACCTGCTCCGATACACCCCCTATCGCCTCGAACTGGGTTACGAGCTCGACTGGCGCTCGACGCCGGAGATGGCGACTTCAGCGCTCGGCGCACCCGAGTCGACATCGACCGACCGCGCCGACGTCGTGGTCATGGTCTGGCGCCGCGACGGGGTTCTCCTGACCCTCGAGTTCGCTCCGTTGCGACCGCCGGTGCCACCAGGATTCACCACCGACCGGCCAGTCCTTCGAGTCATGCGGATGGAGGCGGTGGCGCCGGAAACCGACCACGCGACCCAGTGACCTGAACCTCGACTGAGGCCGCACCGGGTCCGAGGAACCGGGGCCTCCATCGGGCGTGCCGTCCTTGACGTTTTTCGCCGAAGCACGCTCCGGCGACCAACCGCGTTCGGGAAAACGTCAAGGGGGGCTCCCCCGGGAGGCGCGCCGCTGCCTGGCTCTCCCGGCAACTAGGCAGGCCGCCGGCGCCCGAGCAGCGTGGTCACACACCTTCCGGCCTCCTCTTTTGACCACGCTGCTCGGGCGACGCTGGGTCGCCGAAGGCGGACCAGAAGGCCGGGGCTGAGAGAATCAGCGTCCGGGGCAGCGTCCGGGGCTGCGACAGCGGCCGGTACAGCGGCAGCGGCCGGGACAGCGTCCGCGTCGGAGGCAGCGACCGGGGCCGGGCCTCCCGGGAGGACCACCCCTCTGCTAGCATGGGCCAATGGAAACTGTGGACTCCCTCGTCGGAAAATTCCTCATCGCCATGCCATCGCTCGGCGATCCGAATTTCCGACGATCGGTTGTACTCCTGGGCGCTCATTCCGCCGAAGACGGCGCCTTCGGTCTGATCGTCAACCGACCCATCGACGTTGAGCTCCCGGAGATTCTCGACGAGCTGGGACTCGAGACCCCGAAGTCCGAGCTTCCCCGTGTCCTGGCCGGCGGTCCGGTCGAACCGAGCCACGGCTTTGTCCTCTTCGAACTCGGAGATTCCCTGCCCGAATTGGACGATCTGATCCTCCCCGACGGCCTGACCGTGTCGGGGAGCGCGGAAACCCTCACGACCTTCACCAGCGGGGCGCGGTCAGGAAGATTCTCGCTGGTACTCGGTTACTCCGGTTGGTTTCCCGGCCAACTCGAGAACGAGATCGAGGAGAATTCCTGGCTCGTCGCCCCCTTCAAGAGCTCCATCGTCTTTGATCTCCCATTCGAGGACCGCTGGCTGGCGGCCCTGCACAGCATCGGCGTCGACCCGGGGACGCTCGTCGACTCCGGCTCCGCCATCCCTGCCTGAACGCGGCGGAGGAGCTTGCCGCGTCGACGCAAAGAAAAACCGCCCGACTTGCGGTCGGGCGGTGTGCTTGAGCGGGAGGGGCGGTTCAGCTCAGCAGGCAGGACCAAAACGAAAGGATATATAAGGTTGGCCGCAATGAATGAGGTTGGCCTCAAAATGGTAGGCTTAAGGTGGAAAGCCTCCCCGGATCCCTCCCTTTTTCTTTCTTGGTATTCGATTATAACCACCGGTCCCTATTGTTGTCCAGCGGTGTTTGCGACGGTTCGGTCAATCTCGTCCGACGAAACCCGGGCTTCGGAGACCTTTGGCCAGTCCCTCGAGATAGCAATCATCGAGAAACCGGCGGTAGGTGCGGTCATCGGCCAGGCCGTGGAAAACCTCGGCGAGGGCGATCCACGCACGAAGAACACCGCGCTCGACGCGTGACCGCGAGCGCCGGCCGAGAGCGCATGGAACCCCGAGAAAGTCCGCGAGTTCGGGATGAAGCTCGGAAAAAATCGCCGCCGACCGACCTGAGGTTTTCTGGCGCGCACAAAACGACTTCACCCGAATCCGGTGGTGATGAATGGTCCTCGCCCGGGGAAGGTATCGAAGTACCAGCCCCGATCCAACGGCGCGGTAGGCGAATTCGATGTCCTCCCAGGCGGCCGCCGGAAAGTCCTCTCGAAACCCCCCGAGATCGTCAAAGACCCGCCGCGGGAGCGAGATGTTCGATGTGTAGAAGAAGTTGAAGGGAACATTGACCGGATCGTCGATGAGCGCATACCCAAACTGCGCTCCATACTCGTTGATCCAACGGAGAAACGGACTGTTCTCCGCCGGGGGAAACGCCGTGTATCCGAGGACGGCGACGGGTCTGGTCGAGGCATGAATCCGGTGGGCTTCGAGATGCTCGTGCAGCCACCCTGTTTGCGGCACGGTGTCGTCGCCGAGAAAGAACACGACCTCTCCGGCGGACGCTTCGACGCCCCTGTTCCTCGCCTTGGCCGGTCCGGCGTTGTCCTGGTGCAGAACCGTGATCCCCGTCTTGCGTGCACAGCCATCGAGCCAGGCGGCCGTGCCGTCGGTCGACCCATCATCGACGACAACGATCTCGGCCGGCAACGCGAGGGCGGATACCTGATCGGCGACAGTCCGAACCACCCGCCGGAGTTCGGCCAACCGATTGAAGGTCGGCACCACGATACTTGCCGATGGGAAGGACGGCACAGAATCACTCATGTGGTCAGCATAGCAACAGGGAACCCACGATCACCGGCAAACGAATCGAGGAATCGTCGGCGAGAGTCGTGCGAGAAACTCATAGTTGATGGTGCCGCAGAGACCGGCGAGGTCCTCGGCCGTGATCGAGATCTCACCATCTGTGCCCAACAGCGTCACTTGGTCACCGACATCGACATCAGCAATATCGGTCACGTCGATCATGAAAATGTTCATGCATACCCGACCGACAACAAGGGCGGCGCGACCGCGAATCCCCACCCGTGAACGATTCCCCAAGACCCTCGGATAGCCGTCGGCATACCCTACCGGAATCACGCCGAGCACGCTGTCACGCAACGCCGTCCACGTCCGCCCGTACCCGACGGACTCGCCCTTCGCCACTGTCTGCAACTGCCCCACCATGGACCGCCAACCGAGCACCGGCCGGAGCTGAATTCCGTCACGGCCGTGAGCGAGAATCCAGGACAATTTGGTCTCCCGAGACGGCCAGTGCCCGTACATGGAAATACCAACCCTCGCCATGGAAAAATCGGTTTCCCGAAACAACAGTGAAGCGGCCGAGCACGCGGCGTGAACGAACGGAAGGGCGCTCCCTGTCAACCGGGTCGTCCGGCCCACGGCCTCGTGAAACCGCTCGAGCTGGGTTCGCGCGAATTCGTGCTCCAACGTGTCCTCGATGTTGGCGAAATGGGTTGCCAATCCCACGACCTCGAGTCGATGCTTCCCGGCTGATCCAACCATGTCCTCGATCGCCGAAATCGGAAGGCCCTGACGCTTCGCACCGGTGTCAATCTTGATGTGGATCGGCAGCGAAACGCCGGACCTATCACGATATTCTGCGATGGCCGACAGGGCCGAAATCGACGAAACCAGGAGGTGGACATCGCCGTCGAGATCACGCAACTCTCCCGCCGGCACATAGCCCATGACGAGGATCGGTTGTTTCACACCGACCCTGCGCAGGCTCCGCGCCTCGGCGGCGGAGTGCACACCGAACCAGTCCAGATGATTGGTGGCGATGGGTGCGATTTCGGCAACGCCATGGCCGTAGGCGTTCGCTTTCACGACTCCGAGAAGCAGCGTATCGGCGGAAAGAACCGAGCGAAAAATTCCCAAGTTGTGACTCAGCGCGGCGCCGTCGAGCTCGATCCACTGAGCTGATGAGGGCTGAAGGTCCGACATCTTCTGAAGTGTATCGCGTCGTCTCGAGGAACGCCACGAGTCCGCTGGTCGTCGTGGCCCCACGGTCAAGATCCGACGGAAATGCGGCATTTCCTTCGACTATTCGTCCGGCAATATGCTGCCACACATCGGAAAACGAAAATCGGGTTTTTCTCTCCTCCTATTCCGACCAATTCTGACAAAAGCGAGGGTGCGTAATGGAAGTGAAGTCCAAAAAGCAACGAATACTCGATTTCCTGCTGAAGATATATGTCAGATATTCTACGCAGTCATTACAAAAATTTCCGAAATATTCTTGACTCAAGAGCGATTTTTCTATAGCGTAAAAATGATCCCTTTGGAGGTGATCAATGGCGTTTGAGAAATTCGTACCTCCCCAGGCCGCCGGAACCCGCCCGAGAGCGACGATTCGTCCGAGTGGGCTGATCTCATTCGACGCTGCTTCGGTGGTCGCTTTCGGTCTCGAATCGGTCAAGTTCGCGATCTTGTTTTTCGATAAGACTCGTAAGATCGTCGGCGTCAAAACCTCCAAGAAGAACGATGAAGAGGGCGCGCTCCCGCTATCGAAAAGGAGGAGATCGGTCAGCCTCAAGTCGCCTCAGTTCTTCCATCAATACGGCCTTTCGGTTGATGAGAGCCAGCGATTTGAAGTCAGCCGCGACCCGGCGAATGGGATGCTTTTGATCAACGTCAGCGATGTCAAACGGCGCCGCGGCCGGCGCCCGAAAAAGGCCTGAACCGAACTCAGACCCGGGGCCAGTCCTCCGGCAGACCGAAAAGAGCGCGGAAAACCGCAGTCGATGCCGTGGCGACCTCGCGTGCGTCGAGGGCCCAAAGCTCCGCCAACCCACGTCCGACCTCGACCACGTACGATGGCTCATTGCGTTGTCCACGGTACGGCACCGGGGCGAGGAAGGGGCTGTCGGTCTCGACCATCACCTGCGCCGGAGTCAGGACCGCAGCCATCTCCCGGATGTTGTCGGCCTTGCTGAAGGTCAGCATCCCCGAAACCCCGATGGTGAGTCCGAGCTCGACGATTCGAAGAGCCTCGCTCGGACCCTCGGTAAACGAGTGGGCAACGCCACGCAGCCCTGGGAATCGGGCCGCCAACGCTGGTTCGAGGTCATGCCACGACTCTCGATTGTGGAGGATCACCGGAAGTCCGGCCTCCATGGCGAGATCGAGCTGCCACTCAAACGCCGCGAGCTGGTCTTCCCGGGGCGAGTTCATATAGTGGTAGTCCAACCCGATCTCCCCAACCGCCACGACCCCTGGTTTGCTCAGCGCCTCTTCGATCCGACGCTTGACCCCGGCATCCAGAGTGCTGGCGTCGTGGGGATGAATCCCCGCTGCGGCCACCACCGACGCCGGGTGTTCCTCTGCGATCCCCAAGGCAGTATCGAGGTCATCGAGGTTTGTCGCCGGCACCAGCACGCCGTGAACACCCCGCGCGGTGGCGCGGTCGAGGACCTCGCCGATCTCGGCGGTCGAGAACATGGTCAGGTGGGCGTGAGAGTCAATCCACGTGGCGGTGTCAGACATCGATGGAGTGTAACTCGGAAACCAAAAACCGAAAGGGTGTCCTTCGCGGTGCCGAAGATCGATTCAGGACCGTGCTGCAAAGAGCGCGGCGCCGGCAATGGCGGCGGTCTCCGCCCGCAGCACATACCGCCCGAGACGGACCCTCGGCCACCCCGCGGAGGATAACGCCCGCTCTTCTTCGAGGCTGAAACCACCCTCCGGACCGATGAGCAAGAGACGACCCCTGCCCGGAGGAAGCTCTTCAACAGAGCCTCCCTCGGGGTGCGCCACCACACCGTACTCCGCCTCGGCGCCGACGATGAGCTCAGCCAAAGGGCGCGGAATCGCCAGCTCCATGGCCCAGGCCCGACGGCACTGCTTGAGTGCCTGCCGGGCAATCCGATGCCAATGGTCCATCCTGGTCATGGCTCGTTTCAAACCGATCTGGCTGCGTTGGCAACCCACCGGTCGCAATCGCTCGACCCCGAGCTCCACTGCTTTTTGGATGACCAGATCCATCGCCGGTCCGGCCAAGAGGGCGACCGCCAGGGTCAGACCCGGCGCTTCAGGCGGGTGGTTTTCGACGGCATCGATGCTGACCTCCGCAGCACTCCGCCCTTGAAGACTCAAGGTTCCCGATGCCAGAACACCGGCGCCGTCGGTCAAGACGACGCGGTCGCCCGGCCGCAATCGCAGCGGCCCGCCGGCATGCCTGGCCTCCGTGGAATCGAGAACCACGGTCCGGCCCGCCACGAGCTGACCCGGGGACGCGAGCAGCCACGGCGGGTGTTTCACGGTGGCGGCCCCGCGGGCACGGCGTGGATGGAAATCCACCCGTTGAGGTCTCGATGACCCGCGGCGACCATCCCACTGTCCGCGAGCAGGTCCTCGACCGCGTGTTGTTCCGACTCGAGAATTCCCGAAAAGACCGCGGTTCCGCTCGGTGCGAGAAGCCGGCGAATCTCACCGAGCAACGGCGTGAACTCGGCCATGATCATGTTGCAGAAGACGAGGTCGAACCCGGCGTCGGCAAGGCAATCGACGCCTCCCGCGACGACCAGCGGCCGACAGCGCCACGACTGGCATCGGGCGGTGGTCCTGGCTTCCCACGCGGCGAGAGGATCGGTGTCGAGCGCGACGACCGGGGTCGCACCGAGACCGTCAGCAGCGATCGCGAGGACCCCGGAACCGGTGCCGATATCCAGGGTTCTCAGTCTTCGGCAGTCCCAATCCTCGATTGCCATCAACACCAACTGGGTGGACTCGTGGGTCCCGCTGCCGAAGGCGGCGCGTGGTTCCACCGCGAGCCGGCGGCGCCCGTCCGGGGCGGCTGTCGCGTGGTCCGGGTGGGGGTCGATCCACCATGTGCTGCCGACCTCGAACGCCGTCAAGCCGTCCCGCCACTGGGCCGACCAGTCCTCCGCCATGTGCTCCTGCAACCGCACGGCGTCCGAGCTGAAGGCGCTCATCAGCGACAGAATCTGCTGAACCAAGCGATCATCTCCGGTGTGGATCCAGATCCCGACATCGATGCGGCCGGCATCCTGCGGCACGATTTCCACGCCAAGGACCGGCCAACACGACAGGGCCTGGGCGAGTTCGTCCTCGGCATCTTCGGAAATGGTCGTTCGGATCTCCAGGTAGTCCGACATTGCGCCGACTCACTCGCCGGCGAATGCTCGTTTCAGCCGCTCGAAGAGGCTTCGCTGGTCTTCCGGCTCACAACCGCCACCAAGCCGAGCCACCTCTTCGACGAGCTGCCGCTGCTCCGAACCGAGCTTGCGCGGGACGACGACCTTGCAATGGACGTGAAGATCCCCTCGCCGCCGCCCATTGACGTTGGGCATCCCGCCGCCGGAGATTCTCACGACCTCTCCCGGCTGAGTCCCCGGGCCGACTTTGACGACTGAGACCTCGTTTTGAATCGTCATGACTTCGATCTCGGCGCCGAGCATGGCCTGGTAAACCGAAACCGGAAGCTCCATGTGAAGATCGTCTGCAGTCGCGCTCGAAGACGTCGTGCGGCGTGACTGCGATCACCACGTAAAGATCGCCCGCCTGGCCGCCATGGGGTCCGCTCTCCCCCTCCCCGGTCAACCGAAGGCGCATCCCGTTGTCCACGCCGGCCGGCACATTGACTTTCAAGGTCGCTTCCCGCTCGATCCTCCCGCGCCCGCTACAGCCTTCGCACGGGTAGCGGTTGACCCGTCCGGCACCGGAACAGCTGGGGCAGGTCTGGGCCACCGACAGAAACCCCCGGCGGAACATGACCTGACCGTTGCCGCCGCAGGTGCCGCACGGCTCGGGCGTGGTGCCGGGTTTGGATCCGCTTCCACTACAGGTCGCGCAGTTTTCGAGCCTTGGAACCCGGATCGAGCGCTCGACTCCCCGGGCCGCCTCATCGAGGGAGATCCGCAGGGTGTATTGCAGATCATGGCCGCGCCGGCGACCCTGACGACTCCTGCCCTGGCGGCCGCCGAAAATGTCCCCGAAACCGAAAAGATCCCCGAGAATGTCGGCGAAATCGCCGAATGCGGTCGGATCGAAACCCGTAAACGGCTGACCCTCGACTCCCTGGTGGCCGAAGCGGTCGTAGCGTGCGCGCTTTTCCGGGTCGGAGAGGACGGCGTAGGCCTGCGACGCTTCTTTGAACCGCTCCTCGGCCGCGTGATCCCCGGCGTTCCGGTCAGGGTGGTTCTTCACCGCGAGCTCGCGGTAGGCCTTCTTGATCTCGGCCACCGAGGCATCGCGGGCGACACCCAAGACAACGTAATAGTCTCTAGCTTCTTCGGTACTCATTGGTCGGGTATCAGCTTTCCTCTTCCGGGTCGTCTTCCCGCAGCGCCCTTCATGTCGAAACCGAGGGCGGCCATGGGGTCGACCATGATGACCTGGGTGAGAATCTGACCTGATGTCTGCACCGAGAGGATCGCGTCTTCGAGCACCGATCGCTCCTCGTTGGCAAGGGCCTTCCGCGCCCGATCGAGGGTGCCGCGGACTTCATCCCGTTCGACCTGCGCGAGGGATGTCCCGAACTCCTTGAAAACCCTGTCGTTGGAATGGATCAGACCCTCGAGCCGGTTCTGCAGCATCCGAATTTCACGACGATTGTGGTCGTCCTGCCGGTGCATATCGGCCTCGGCGATGAGCGCATCGATTTCGGCTTTCGACAGGCCACCGGCCGGGCTGACCTCGATGCTCTGCTCCTTGCCGGTGGCCATATCGCGTGCGCCGACGTTGACGATACCGTTGGAGTCGATGGAGAAGGTCACCTCGATCTGGGGCACACCCCGAGGCGACGACGGGATGCCAACGAGATCGAAGCGCCCGAGGGACCGATTCTCGACCGAGATCCCGCGCTCACCCTGGAGCACGTGCACCGTCACGCTGGTCTGATTGTCGGCGACCGTGGTGAAGATCATGCTCTTTTTGGTCGGGATGGTCGAGTTTCGCTCGATGATCTTCGTAAACAACCCACCGTGGGTCTCGATGCCGAGAGACAGCGGCGTCACATCGAGCAGAATCAGGTCCTTGACCTCTCCCTGGAGAATGCCCGCCTGGATAGCGGCCCCGATCCCGACCACCTCATCCGGGTTGATGTCCTGGCACGGCGGTCGACCGAAGAACTCGGTGACGATCCTGAGCACGAGTGGCATCCGGGTCTGCCCGCCCGACGAGGATCACCTGATCGATCTCACTCGCCGACAAGCGTGCCGCCTCGAGGGCGTTCCGACACGGGTCGAGGGTTCGTTCCACCAGATCGACCACCAGCTCCTCGACCTGGCTCTGGGTCAACCGCATCTGGAGGTGTTTCGGTCCGGTGTGGTCGGCCGCGATGAAGGGGAGCGAGATCTGGTGGACATCGTTGGTCGAGAGCGCGCACTTGGCGGACTCGGACGCCTCCTTGATCCGCTGCATGGCCATCATGTCGTCGGAGAGATCGAGACCGGTGTCGATCTTGAACTGTTCGAGAATGAACTCCATGATCCGCGAGTCGAAGTCCTCGCCGCCGAGGAAGGTGTCCCCGGCGGTGGATTTGACCTCGTAGATCCCGTCGCCGATCTCGAGCACCGAGATGTCGAAGGTCCCGCCGCCGAGATCGTAGACCGCGATGGTCTCGTTGGTCTTCTTACCGAATCCGTAGGCCAGCGACGCCGCCGTCGGCTCGTTGATGATCCTCAGCACCTCGAGACCGGCGATGGTCCCGGCGTCCTTGGTCGCCTGGCGTTGGCTGTCGTCGAAGTACGCCGGCACGGTGATGATCGCCTGATCGACCTCTTCACCGAGGAACTCCTCGGCAAATTCCTTGATCTCGCGCAGCACAAAGGCGGAAATCTCAGGCGGGCTGTAACTCCGGCCCTTGACCTCGACGCAGGCATCGCCGTTCTCGGACTCGACGATGGCGTAGGGAACCAGGGTCCGCGCCCACTTCACCTCTTCCGAATCGAATTTCCGACCGATCAGCCGTTTGACCGCGTACGCTGTGTTCATGGGGTTGGTCATGGACTGGCGGCGAGCGATCTGGCCGACCAGTCGCTCATCGTCCGAGGTGAACGCCACGACCGACGGGGTCGTCCGTGCGCCCTCACGGTTGGGGATCACCATGGGTTTGGTGACGTCCACCACGGCGGCGCACGAGTTGGTGGTGCCGAGGTCGATACCGATGATCTTACTCATCGGCTGCTCCGTTCTTCGAGCCTCAGTCCGGCGCGATCCGGCTCGGTTCGGCCGGTTCGGCCACGACGCCAACCATGGCCGGGCGGACCAATCGCCCGTTGTAGAGATAACCCTTGTTCAGGACCGCTGCAATGGTGCCCGGGCTCAAGCGAGTCGTCCTCGATCCGGTGGACCGCTTCGTGGAACTCGGGCGAGAACTGTTCGCCCATGGGATCGATGACGCTCGACGCCCTGTCGCTCGAGGGTGTCCCAGAGCTGTTTGGCGATCATCTCGACACCGTCTCGGAAAGCGCCGGCTTCCGCGTTGGCGCCGTGCTCCAGCGCACGTTCAAAGTTGTCGAGCACCGGCAGGAGTTCCCGAACCAGGTCCTCGTTGGCTCGCAATGTGATCTCGACACGCTCGCGCTCGGTGCGCTTGCGGAAGTTGTCGAACTCGGCCAGCTTCCTCAGGTGAATATCCCTCAGCTCGTCGAGCTCGCCCTCCAGACGTTCGATCTCGACCTCGACCGAGGGTCCGAGTTCCACCGGTTCGACGCCCCGAGCGGGACTCGGAGGGCTCATCTTCGTCTCCACCACATTCTGCGCCGGTATCGTCATCGACGAACTCGATCTCGATATCCTCGGACGTCTCGTCGCCAAAGTCGGTGGGCATCTTTTTTTCTCACCCATGCATCGCTCCAGGATCCTGCAACATCTTGGTCAGCGAATTTCCGATGAAATCGACAACCGGAACGATTCGCGAATAGTCCATTCTTCTCGGACCGACAACCCCCACGGCGCCCGCCCGATGACCGTTCTTGTAAAACAAGGTGGTTACCATCCCGAGTTCGCCGGACGCGGTCAAAGCCGACTCACGGCCGATGATCACCTGGGTCGACCCACATTCCAGCGCGCGTCGGATTTCGCTGACGATGCGTTGCTCGTCGTCCAGTGTCGCAAACAACGACCGCACTCGTTCAATTTCGGCGAAATCCTCGGTCTGCAAGAGATTATCGGTCCCGGCGACCTGAACCTCAACTCGTGCGCTGGCGGGTGGTACCAGACCGCGGATGATCTCGAACGCCTGCTGCTCGAGGGCATCGCGATCGGTTTCGGCCCGCCCGTCAGCCGGGAACCGAACGGCGGCGGTCACCTCATCGAGATTGAGGCCACGGAACTCCAGCGTGAGGTAGTTGGCGATCTCCTGGAGTCGGTCCCTGGTGAGTTCGTGGCCCAGGGTGAGGAGTCGCTTCTCCACCGTGCCGTCCGCCGTCACCAAAAGACCGAGAACCCGACTGCCCTCCATGGCCACGAGCGATACCGCTTCGAGGAACCGCCCGACCCCGAATGGGCGTACCGCAACCCCGGCCTCATTGGTCACGTCGGCCGTCAATCGGGCGACCCAGGCGAAGTCCTCGACCAACTCGCGCCTCACTTCGTCCATCCGGCGGGTGAGCTGGCACCGAATCGCCGGTGACAGCCGTGAGCCGCTCGACACGGTATCGACATAGAGCCGCAAGGTGCGGTCCGACGGCACCGTGCCCGCCGAAGCGTGAGGCCGGCTGAGGTAACCGGATTCCTCGAGCTCTGACATCATGTTGCGAATGGTGGCCGACGACAGGCCGAGACCGGAAACCCGAGCCACGTCGCGAGATGCAACCGGTCCACCCGAGCGGATATACAGCTCGACGATGGCGCATAGCACCCTCAGCACCCGTCGGTTCAGGTCCACGCTTCTCTCCCCCGGTTTCGGACCGCGAGTTGAAAACCGCCTCCGACGCCTCAAACACCTTCACAGAATAATGCCCGCAAGCCTTGGTCATTGTAGCAGTTCTGGTCGAGGTTTCAGACCCTCCTTTCCTCGGCTCCAGCGCGGGCGCAGATGATCGGATCCCGGCGAAGAGCGGGGTCGACCCCCGATCCGCCGCTCCGCATATCGGCCAGGAATATGCTCGAACCCTTGCTGGGAAATCCAATCGATGATTGTTTTGATCCTCTCCGGGAAGAGGTTTGACGCTTAATTGACCCCGTCAAACACGGTGTGTTAGCGTGGACCTGGCTGAAGAGGTTAACGACTCCAACTATGGTTTTCTTCAACTGGGCAACGATGCAAATGGCCGCGAAGATCGTGTACTACGGTCCCGGCCTGTGTGGAAAAACATCCAACCTGTCATACATCTATGCCAAGACCACACCGAACTCGCGTGGAGAAATGGTGTCGCTCGAGACCGAATCCGACCGAACGCTGTTTTTCGACCTCCTGCCCATCGAGGTCGGAACCATCGGCGGGTTCAAGACCCGACTGCAGCTGTATACCGTCCCCGGCCAGGTCTTCTACAACACGACCCGAAAGCTGGTGCTCAAAGGCGTCGATGGTCTGGTCTTCGTCGCCGATTCCCAGCGACCCATGCGAGAAGCCAACATCGAGAGCTTCTCGAGCCTGGTCGACAACATCGAGGACCTCGGTCTTGAAATGGTCGATCTTCCCCTGGTTCTGCAGTTCAACAAACGCGATCTGAAGAACATCTTGACGGTCGACGAACTCAACCGCGATCTCAATTCCAAGTCCTGGTACCCGCACCACGAGGCCTCGGCCATCAATGGTGACGGTGTTTTCGAGACCCTCAAAGAGATCACCAAACTGACCCTCAAAAAACTGCGCAAACGGATGGCCTCGTCTCAACCCGGGGGCGTTTCTCCCGCCTCGGTACCGGTGCGACCCGCAATGTCATCGCAGCGACCCGAGTCGATTTCGGCCGCATCCCTGGCCCGCGCGGCGGAAGAGGGAGTGGTTGCGGACATGGAAACGGACGCGCCGACTCTCCCGCAGAGACCGCCGACTACGGTGGCGCCACCCACGCCGGCGTCAAAACCGGTCGCAGCGGATTCGGATGTGTTCTCCACCCCGTACGAGCCGCCCAAAGCCCCGGTGGGCGGCGGACCTCTGGATGAGGGCGTTGCGGCTTCGGTGACTGGACCCTCGATCGATTCAGACGGTCCACATGCGGATCATCTCGCCCAGGACAAGAACGGGCAATCGTCCTCCACGGCCGTCGATCTCGAGGATGAACCCTGGCAGCACGAGGCAACCGAGGTCTCGGGTTTCGACAGCGACTTCGCACCGCAACCGGAGAGCGACCCGGTCATGGATGTCGACTTCGGCGAACACAGCACCAACGAACCCCTCACCGAGCCACCCCCCATGAAGCGGGTTCACGTTTCCAACCAACTCGACATCCTTGCCGAGCTGGAAGGGCTTCGGTCGGGGAGTTTCTCAGCCGGCGCTGAGACGCAGACACGTTCGTCCACGGCCGAGATCGACATCGACTCGCTGATTTCGGGCGCCATGGGTGGAGCCAAGGAAATCAGGAGAAGGATCGAAAGAAAGCTCGGCCCGGAGGTCTTCGACCGGATGCGCGGAATCGAGGTCGCCGTTCGAGTCAAGGACGCCGGAGGTGACACGATCCACACTCTGGATCCGGTGATGATGGAAGTCGAGGGTGCCGGTAAGCTGACCAAACTGTCTCTACGGTTTGCGATCGACTTGGACAACTCCAAGTGAGACCGGACCCGACGCACCTCTGATGGCGTGGCTGCCAATGCAGACCCATCTGGGAATTCGGATGAGTGTTTTCATCGGAAGACCCGTGTTCCCGGTGTTCGCAATCGTGCTGATCGGGGCGCTCTCGGGTCTCGGCTGCGCATCGAGCACCCCACCGGAGCCGGCCGAACCGGTCACAACATTGGCCGATTCCGACTCGTTCACCGAGTGGAAGGACTCAACCCAGGCAATAACCGACGATCTGATTACGGAAGCCCGGAGTCTGGCCGAACTCGGTGATGACCAAGCGGCACTCGACCTCATCGATGAAGCGCTCTGCGCCGCGCTCGATCCACCCGATGCCTTCGCCGGTGATCCGGCCTACCTCGACTTCGTCGCCGGTCTCTTGGCCGCGGCCGAGGAACTCGAGCACGCCCTGACCATCGGCGATGAGGGCATGATCGAGGATCGGGAAATCGTCGCGCTCCCTCCTATCGACGTCCCCGATCTGCCTCCCGATGCGATCGAGATGGTCGGTCCCGATGGCCTTCCCGTAAGCGACTATCCATTGGTACTCAACCCGTCCGTGGAGGGTTTTCTCGACGCCATGGTGACCGAGGGCGAGTACCGGAACCGCATCAAGATCGGTCTCACCCGGTCGGGCGCCTACCTTCCCATGATCCGCGCCAAATTCCGCGCCGCCGGGCTGCCGACGGAGATCGCCTACCTGCCACTGATCGAAAGCGCCTTCTCGGTCAAGGCGTACTCGCGGGCCAGAGCCCACGGCATGTGGCAGTTCATGTCCGCCACCGGACGGTTCTACGGTCTCGAGGTCGGCAGCCTCGTGGACGAACGACGCGACCCCGTTCGATCAACCGAGGCGGCAGTGGCGTACATGGCCGATCTCTACGGCGAGTTCAACGACTGGTACCTCGCCCTCGCCGCGTACAACTCGGGCGCCGGGAACGTCCGGCGGGCCATCCGCAAGTCCGGCAGCCGGGATTTCTGGACGCTGAAACAGTATCTCCCCCGCGAGACGCGGAACTACGTTCCCGCGTTCATCGCCTCGGTCATCATCGCCAAAGATCCGGCCCAGTGGGGATTACCGGTTCCAGACGAGCAGCCGTGGATCTTTGACCGGGTCGATGTCCCCGACGCCCTCGACCTGCAGTTCCTCGCCGACCGCACCGACCTTACTATCGACGAGCTCCGCGACCTCAACCCAGCCATCCGCCGCGACCTGACTCCGGCCAACCGAGTCACCGCGCTCTGGCTGCCCCAGGGAGATGGGGCGGAGGTCGCAGTCGTCCTCGCCGAGACCCCGAGCTCCGAGTGGGCGCCACGAATGATCCACACCGTCAGCCGGGGCGAGTCGCTCTCGACCATCGCTTCGCGTTACGGCTCGAGCGTGGGCGCGATCATGCAGGCCAACGGTCTCAATCGGACGCTGATCCACCCCGGTCAGAACCTCATCGTTCCCCGATTCGGGGTCTCCCAGGACAGCCCCGACCAACGCCAAGCCGACAACGGCGCCTACGTGGTTCAAAGCAACGACACCCTGTGGGACATCGCCCGCGCGTTCGGCATCTCGGTGGACTCGCTTTGCGCAGCCAACCGTCTCGGTCGCCGCAACGTCATCCGGCCCGGCCAACGTCTCCAGCTGCCGGGTGGTTCCGCGGTCAAGGCCGGCTCCCCCTCGGGCTCGACCAAGACCGCCGGATGGTCCGATCGCTACACCATTCGCTCCGGCGACACGTTGTCGGTGATCGCATCCCGATATGGGGTGTCGGTGTCGGAGCTGCGCCAGGCAAACGGGCTGAAATCATCGCGAATCTTCCCGGGCAACACCCTGCTCGTCCCGCCATCGGGGACGGTTTCGACCTCGGTTGGCGGATCGCCGACATCCACGACCTATCGGGTGCGCAAGGGCGACACGCTCTCCGATATCGCCCGGCAGTTCGGGGTCTCGGTGAGCGAGCTTCGGCGGTTGAACGGGCTCAGCACCTCGAGGATCTACCCCGGCGACCTCTTGAAGATCCCGAAGAAACAGGCCAAGGGTTAGTCGATCGCTGCGCCGGTTCGGCCGAGGCTGATGGTTTCAATCACCGCGCCGCCTTCATCGCGCAAATACCGACGTTCCACGGTGCCGTCCTTCAGGGCGAATCGATACAGGCTCCGCTTCACCAAGCCCGATTGGTCGAGTTCGTGGACCTCATCCAGGACATCGTCGCGCCGAACCTCCGCCCGGACGGGAACACTTTCGATGCTCACCAATGACCACTCCGCGAGACCCCCGGGAAAAACCTGCTGTGTCGCCGGCACCGATGCCGTCGGGTTGAGTGGGACCATGGTTTCGAGGGTGGAACCCGGCACGGTGGACACCTCCGATGTGTCGATGGTCGGAAACAGCAATGCCGCAACCTCGACGATCTCTTCTCCGCGCTGGACCTGAACCCCGAGTCGCTGCCCCCACTCGATCTCGGCGAGAAGGAAACGGAGATCGTCGAGATTCTCAGGAACGGTTCCGTTGACATCGAGGATCAGGTCACCGGAGGCAAACCCGACATCTTTGGCCAGCGTGTCCGGCCAGATCATGGAAACCACGGGCCGGTCGTCGGCATCGGCCTTGAGCTTGAGACCGATAGTCGGAAACGCCTCCAACCCGCCCCGATCCGGGAAGGCGCCGACGTAGTCGGCGAGGGACCGGGTGAACTGAGCCGGTGCGCCCGCATTCTCTCCTTCCGCCGGATCTCCACCCATGGGGTGTCCGCTGGGCTCGCCATCGGGATCGGGCGCCGGTGCGGTGACGGGGCAGAAGGTCGCGATCTGCAGCCCCGCCAAACCCGCCGCCCGACGCTCGTCGTCGAGCCGGCGCGGGATCCCCAGGTCGTAGGCAATGTGACCGGAACCCACCACGAGCACCACGGTCGTGCCCTCGTTCACCTCAGCGAGGATCGATCTCGCCATGACGACATCCCACAGACACTGGGCCGCATACATATTGTCGAACCAACCCGGCGGCAGAATGGCAACGGTGTCGCCGAAATACCGCGAAATGAGATACCGGTGCTCGGGCGATCCGTCGGTGGTGATCTCACCGACCTCCCGGCGCTCCTCGTCCGACAGCCCGGCAAGACCACCGCGATTGACGGCCCGGGGGATGTCCCGTGACACGTTCGCTCCCACAATGGTCATCCCGTGGGTGCGGGCGACATTCATCACGGGTTCGTAGTACTCCCAACGGTATCCGCCGCGGTCGTACCAGCCGGTCGCTTCGAGCAGCTGTCGATCGTCGATCTCTCCCCGCGACCATTGGTCGAGGACGGCATCGTCGCTGCGCTGGAAGAACTCCATGGCGAGCACGATGGGTCTCCCCAGTGCCGCCATCCCCTCGACGATCTCGGCGTGGAGGAGCTTCTGATCCATGGCCGTGTGCTCTTCACCAAGAAGCACGACATCGGCCTCGGCAAACCGGCCGACCAACTCGTCGATCTCCACGCTGGCGCCGGCGACGGTGTCGAAGATCGACCCGGCCTCGGCGGATCCGAGGGTGTACATGAACTCGGGATCTCCCAGGGGCAGAATGATCGAGCTCCGTCGCCGCCGTAACCACGGGAAAAAGGAGCATCAGGCCGAACACGATTCTCTGCATCGTCACCTCCGGTGGCCCCAACTCTAACTCAGCCCCCCCCTCAGAGTGCGAGCCTTGCTACAATCTTTGCTCGTCGCGCGGTCCGGCACCGCTGCAGGAGATACCTATGCCCGTTCAGCCCGTGGTCAGCCAAGCCTTCCAGGACGCACTTCAAAGCCAGAACTTCGACCGGGTGGAGGAACTCTGGTTGGAGTGTCTCGATCGCGACCGGATCCACGTCGACGAGTTGCTCGAGGTGCGTCGTCTGCTCTGGCAGGCAGGGCGCAAGAATCTGGCCACGACACTGCTCGATCTGCTCGCAGACACCATCGAAGGACGCGACGATCCATTCTCGACCCTGGTGGTGCTCAAAGAACAGGTTCGCCTCGCCGCCAAACCCAACTCGGGCCTGATCAAACGCCTCCAGCGCGCCCTCGAGGCCGCCCACGCCGACCGGCCGTCTCTCGGCGCCATCGTTTCGCGGTACTCGCTGGCGGGGCAACGAAAGCCCGCGGAAGCGATCAAGGACATGGAAAACTGGCTCGACCACGACCAGGGGACCATCGTCGAGGTCGTCGGCCAGGGTGTCGGCAGAGTCATCGAGCTCAATCTGGAGCTCGACAACATCAAGGTCGATCTCGGCGGTCGACGCCCGGTTTCGGTGCCGTTCGGTGCGGTTGCTCGCTATCTGCGCCCCCTTCCCGAAGGTGATTTCCGACGTCGCAAGGTGGAGGACCCCGACGGGCTCGCCGCCTTCGTCCAGGACAATCCGGGCGGTGCGCTCGTCGAGCTCATCGAGAGCCTGGGGGACGAGGTCGACGTCTCGGCGATCAAGGCCGCACTGGAAGGCGTCCTGTCGACCAAGAGTTGGAATCCGTGGTGGGGAAAGGCGCGCAAACACCCGCGCATCTTGACTTCTGGATCCGGTTCCAGGCTGCGCTACACGGTGAGCGGCAGCGCCGAGGACGCAGCTGGGATTATGATCACCGAACTCGAGCAGGCCGACCCGCGGCAGCGGCTGGTCATCGCCAAAAGGGTCGTCACCCGCGGCGATGATTCGTTGAACGAAGCGACACGGATTCTCTCGGACTCCATCGAATCTCTCACCGACGACCCCGGGCTCGCCTGGGAAACGGCCGCGGTTCTCAGCGGTTTCCCCGATGGAGGCAAAGCGGCCGCTGCGGCGCAGGCAGGAATCATCGAGACTTCCCGACCCCTTCACTTGCTGGGCGGTATTCAGGACCGTCAGGTCCGGATGGCAGCGTTGGAGGCGATCCGCGAAGCCCGGGGTGACGACTGGACCCGGATCTGGGGCGAGTGGTTCCTGCACGAGGACACCCCGGCCATCCTGGACAGCATCTCCACCGCCCTCGTCCGGGCCGGAGCGGGCGAGACGCTCGACTCCGCCATCGAGGTCGTCTTCCGCAATCACACCCACCACCCCAACCGGTTCGTCTGGGCGTGTGAACGGATGACCAACCCCGACGCGCCTGAACCGCTGCGTCGGAGGATGACCCCATCGCTGCTGGAAAAATTGCCCGATGGTCTCTCTCGACGAGAATTCGCCTCGCTCCGCGGCCGATGCAAGGCGCTCCTGGACGGTGGCAAGGTGGCGATTCGACTTCTGCTCGAGAGCGCCAACAAGGGTCAGGCCGAGCGCTTCAGCCAACGGGTGGCCCGGCTTCCAGGCGTCGAACCGCAACGAGTCCACCTCGTCGAGCAAGCGGCCCGCCAGGCTCACGGACCCAGCGAGTCCGAGCCGCAAATCACGCTTCTGGTCGCGACCCAACACGCGGTCGAGGCCAAACAAGTCGAACTCCAGCAACTTCTCGAAGTCGAGATCCCCAAGACCCTGAAAGGGATCAATGCAGCTGCCGCCGAGGGTGATCTTCGGGAGAACTTCGAATACCACATGTTGCGCGACCGCCAGGAGTTGCAGTCGGCGCGCGCCGCCAAACTCCAGAGCGAACTCGGAACGGTCCGGATCCTGGAACCCGGAAAGGCCGACACATCGAGGGTCAATATCGGCACCATTGTGCTTTTTGAGGGTGATGTCGAACCGCTGACGATCCTCGGCGCGTGGGATGCCGATGTCGACCGGCGGATCTTCGCCAACGGCTCCGGCCTCGCCGAGGCGCTCCTCGGCAAAGTCCCCGGCGACGAAGCCGAGATCGAAGACAGGACCGTGACCATCGCCAGTATCGAGGCCTGGACCGGCTGAGCCGCACCAGGCAGGTATTAGGTTTTAGGTTTTAGGTATTAGGTCCATCGCAGTCGGTGGATGCCGGGATGATCTGCCTTCGAATTGACTCCCATGAGGGCCTCAGCGATCGTCTCTTGAAACACATAGCGCACATCGCGGTTTCACCGCAAGGACGCAAGGGACACGAAGACCATCGCGCGGGCCATCGCATGATTGACCATCGAATCGCATTTTCACCGCAGGGGCGCGGAGGTCGCAGAGGTTCCGCAGAGTGTTTGATGGGCCATCGCTAGGTGAGAGAAACGGCCTGACCCACCGGTTCGGAGGCAGCCCGGGTCAATAATGTGATGCTCAGCGCAACTCCGCGTGCTCCGCGTCTCAGCGGTTTGATTGTGCCTTCCGGCGCGGATTGCGGCTTCATGGAGCCCACTCGTCAGCACCGCGATCCGGCAACCGAGTCCGAACACGGGTCGTGCCTGCTGCGCCTGTCGCTGATCACAGATTACTAATCACGGACCACCGGCGACAACTCAGTCGCGCGACTGCAGCAGCTCGAGCTCCTCGTCGTTTGGTTGGAAGACGATGCAGCCGACGGTGCCGGGCCCTGCGTGCGCTCCGACGATGGGGCCGATCTCCCCCTCGAGCAACTCGGCGATGTCGAAGGTGTCGGCAAGCGTCTCCTTGAGCCGTTCGCCCCACTTGGGGGCGGAGGCGTGCGCCATGGCGACGAAGACCGGCCGGCCGGGATCGACCCTCTCGCGCAGGATCTCCATGAGCCTCGGCTGGGCCCGCCGGCCACCCCGAACCTTGTCCACCGGCACGACCTCGCCGTCGACCATGCCGAGAATCGGCTTGATCCCGAGCAGGGTGCCGATGAGGGCCTGGGCTTGACCGATACGCCCACCCTTGCGGAGAAACTCCAGCGTGTCCACGAGGAAGAGAAACTGCAGCCGTTCGCGGATGTCTTCGAGGCGGGCGACAATCTCGTCCACTCTCAGCCCTCGTTCGATCATCCGGCTGGCAAAGACGACCAGCAACCCCAGACCGACCGAGTTCGACTTGGAATCGACGATGCGGATGTCCGGCACCCCGATTCCGTCCGCTTCGAGCCGAAGCTGAGCGAACTCGTTGGCGCCATCGGCGGCAGCCTCGGCGGCGTGCGCCGAGGTCAGCGATTGTTTGGCCGAAATGTGAATCGACACGACATCGCCGGTTGCCACCAGGCGCCGGTAGACCTCGATGAATTCACCCTTTCCCGGCGGACTCGTCGAGGGAAAAATTCCTCCACCCTCGAGCATCTGGTAGAACTCGTCCGGGAGCAGATCGACCCCGTCCTTGTACACCGTCGCGCCGAAGACAACCGACAGGGGAACAATGTGAATCCCCTGTCGGCGGACGAACGACGGGAGGAGGTCGCAGGTCGAGTCGGTGACCAGGTGAACCCGGTTGGCGGGCTCCCGGATGACCAGAATGCCCTTGCCGGCCAACTGGTCGATGGCTCGAACGGTTTCCAAATCGGTCATGCTCACCCGGTTGATCAAATCGCCGAGGTTGCGCGCATCCTGAACCAGGGTCAGTACCTCTCGATCGAGGGGCGAGAAATCAATGGCGAAAAAATCGTTGCCCATCTGGATGTCGACCTTGGCGTTGAGCGACGGGAGACCGGCGAAGAGGTCCTCGATCTGAAGGCGCTCTTCGATGGCGTCGCTGACCAGCACACCGAGATCGACATCGATGGCCGGCTCCACCGCCGCGGGAACCAGATCGAGAACGAAGGCGCCCTGATGGAGACCGGCAATGCGATTAAACGCTTTGCGCCCCTTCAGGCTTCCCCAATAGGCCTGGATCACTCGGCCGTTGGACAACCAGATCCCGGCCCCTGGACCGACGCTCAAGCGGACGTGGCCGGTGATCCCGTCGCGTTCCAGGACCCGCAGCAGATCACCGACGGCGATCCGCGTCAGATCGCCGAAGAGCGCATCGAGACCCTCTCCGATCTCTCCGCCGATCTCGCGGGCGAGCAGGAGCAAGCGAACCTGAAAGAGAAAGCGAGCCGGTTCGAGGCCGGCGGGGTCGAGAAAGTGAAATTCGCCTCCGTCGGGCTGCTCATCGATGGCGATCGCTTCGTCCGTCAGGACGAGAAACGGCGGCAATCTGAGGCCGGTCCCGGCCAACCTGGCATAAAGCTCCATCGGCGTGATCCCGTCGAGACTGGAGTGAATCACCAGAAGCGCGGGATCGAGCCCGGCCGTGAACCTGAGGGCCTCCTCCGCGTTGACCGCGTTGACGACCTCATAGCCGCCTTCGTAGAGCGCGAGACCCAGCCCGCGACGACGCGCATCATCGGTATCTGCGATCAACACGCTCAAAGGTTGGGCCACGCCTGATCCTCCACGATCTTCAAGTATACAACGACATGAGGTCATCGAGGCACACGAACGGCGCGGTCGGTCTCATCTACTCGACGCCGATTCGGGAGCAGGTCGAAGCCAGCACACAGCTTGCACAGGCCGGTTTTCGCGGGCTGCACACCCGGCGTCCATGCAGGACGAGGCGCTTTGACAGATCAATCCAGTGCTCCCGTGGAACGAGGGCCTCGAGGTCGGCGGCTACCCGTTCCGGGTCGTCTTGCCTCGACAAGCCGATTCTGCCCGCAACCCGCTTGACGTGGGTGTCGACGGCGATCCCGGCGGTGATTCCGTAGGCCTCGCCGAGAACCACCTTGGCGGTCTTGGGGCCCACCCCCGGGAAACCGATGAGCATCGGCAGGTCGCGCGGAACCTCGCCCCCGTGATCCGCCGCCACCCGCCGCGCGGTTTCGCGGAGGTTCCTCGCCTTGGACCGATGGAGCCCGATGGACCGAATGGCGACCTCGAGTTCGCTCTGCGTGGCCCGCGCCATCTCCTCCGGCCCGGTCCACCGGGCGAAGACCGCCGGAGTCACCTGATTGACCCGCTCGTCGGTGCACTGGGCCGACAGGACGGTGGCGACGAGCAACTCCCACGGGGTGCGGTAGTCGAGCTCGCAGACCGCCGCCGGATAGGCTCGCGCGAGCTCGGCGACCACGACCGCGGCGTGCCCCTCGCTCACCGCAGGTCTCAATAGTCGAAGGTGCTGCCGCCGATGAACTCCCTCAGAATCGACGTCTGCGGCACCTCGTCGGGGAAGATCGGGACAAAGAGCGAGAGGAACTTGAGCAAACGGAACGCCTCGGGATAAGCCCGGCTCTCGCGCGGGACCTGGAGCAGGAAGCGCTCGGCGTAGACCTTGAGAACCGCCGGCTCGTAGACCAGGGCCGAGTTGAAGATCACATCGGCCCCCTCCTGGAAGGGGAAGATCCACCGACCCTCGCCCCGCCTCACCCGATCCCACAACTCCAAGGTGCGTTCGGCATTGAAACCGCGAAAAAGCCGATCGCGAACCAGGCGGCGAACCAGGCGGGCATCCGAGGTAAAGATCCGGTTGTGATCGTCGATGGCGAGCTGAGACAACGCCGAGACGAAGATCCGGTACTTGCGGTTTCGCGGCACCGAACTGGTCAAGCGATCGTTGAGGCCGTGGATGCCCTCGACCACCAGGATCTGATTCTCGCCCAACTCCACCGGCTTCCACTCATCGGCCGAGCGGCGGAGACCACGGACAAAATCGAAACGCGGCGTCGCAACCCGACGCCCGTCCATAAGCTGTGACAGGTGGTCGTGGAAGAACTCGAGATCGATGGCCTCCAGGGCCTCGAAATCCGGCTTGCCGTCCTCGTCGATGGGTGTGGCGTCGCGATCGACGTAGTAGTTGTCGATGGAGAGCGATATCGGCTCGAGCCCGTTGATCCGAAGCTGAACACCGAGGCGCTTGGCAAAGGTCGTCTTACCCGACGACGAAGGACCGGCGACGGTGACCAGACGCACCTCGGGCCAGCGTCGGGTGATCTCGTCGGCGATCTGGGAGATCTTCTTTTCGTGCAGCCCCTCGGCCACCCGAATGAGGTGGCGGGTTCCACCACTGACGCAGAGCGCGTTGAGCTGTCCGATGTTCTGGATCTCGAGGAGCTCCTGCCAGCGCCTGGTCTCGGCGTAGGTCGAATAGAGCAACGGACGACGGGTGAACTTGGGCAGGCGGCTGCGGTCGCCGCGCCTCGGGAAGCGCAGCAGAAGCCCATCCTCGAACGCCATGACCCCAAAGGTGGGCAGACACCCGGTGTGCGGCGCGAATGGACCATGGGCGATGTCAACGAACTCACCGCAGGAGATGGTGTGGACGGTGGACGAGCGGCGGGTCTTGAGCAGCGCCAGCTTGTCCCTGTGCCCGCGCTCACGGAAGAAATTCTCCACTTCTTCGATGGTGACGGTGTGGCGAATAAACGATCGTTCCTCCTTGTGGAGCTCCCGCATCCTCGCCTCGACCGCGGTCGCCATTTCACCGAGATCGGGGTGGTCCCCGCGAAGCTGATAGTGGTAGCAGTTGCCCAGGGACTGGCCGATCACCGTCCTGGCGTCGGGGTAGAGCTCGAGACAGGCCTCGTAGAACATCAAGCTCACCGATCGCTTGTAGACCGACTCGCCCTCGCGGTCGCCGTAGCGAACGAGCTCCATCTCGGCGGCGCCCCGAATGGGGAAGTCGAGCATCACCTGGCGGCGGTTGACGAGGGCGGACAAAACGGTGTCCGGGACCTCCCCGTCCACCTGACGCACAACCTCAGCGACCGTCGTGCCCGAGGGCACCAGGTGCTCGGCACCGCGGTACATGACTTCGACATGGGAGTGATTCATAAGAAAACACCGGACCGGCTCCGCACCCGAACAAGGATAGACGCCCTGTCGCCAACGCTCAAGCCCGAGTTACCCTTGGAGCGAAACCACGACGCGAGGCGCCGAAACCGCGCCGGGCGCTCTTTGTCGATGAAGGTGCCTGAGCCGGGCCGCGAGCATCCACATATTCACCGGGATTTGTCGTATACTGACGACCTCAATTTCAGCGCCCATGCCATACCGGGAGGGTCGTTCTCACATCTTATCCGGGAGCATGGGCGTTGATTTACGCCCCGCTCTTCTTGACCTTCTTGGGCTCACAGACCTCGGACTTCTTCTTGACCACGGCGCCGCAGTCCTCGCACCGAAACCGCCCGGGCTTGGGCTTCGCCGTCGACTTTCCCTTTTGACAACTCATCGAGGTCGATGATACTCGGTCTTATCCTCGTTCTGCAACCCGCCGCGTGCGTTCTTTCTCCCGTTTCCGTTCCCGACGAACGATCCACAGCGTCAGTGGCAGCGTCGGGCAGCGTCCGGGGCAGCGTCCGGGGCAGCGTCCGGGGCAGCGTCCGGGGCAGCGTGATCACCTCCTGGTTGTTCTGAAACGACGAGTGAGCTGAAGGGGTTGCCGGAGTCAAGGGGTGAAATGCATCGCCCTCGGAGGGCGACCCCTTGACTCCGGCAACCCCTTCGGCTGAGGGAAAGGCATGAACAACCAGGAGGTGATCATGCGCAACCATGTCCAGCAACCCGGCCTCATCGCCCACTCGAAGGCCCTCGAAGCCGCCGGCATCGCAATCTCCCTCGTGATGCGGGTACCGGCTCCGTTGAAGAGTCTCGCCGATCAAGTCATACGCTCGGCGGCATCAGTTCCCGCGAACCTCTCAGAGGGCCATGGAAGGTCTGGTCGAGATCGATTGCATCACTGGCGTATCGCCTACGGCTCGGCGAAAGAGGTCGATACCCACCTTCGACTCCTCACTCGAAACAGGCGCCATCGACGCCGCCCTCGCGGGAATTCGCAATCCAACTCTTCGACCAAGTCCGAGCCATGACCTGGCGCCTTCTTCATCCAAAACGGTGATCAGCGACCGCGCCCGGGTCACGCGGAACGGACGGGGCCTCCATCGGGCGGGGCACGGGCACGGCACATTGTGCCCCATCGACCACCCGGCGAGCGACGCGTTGCGCACATTGGCGCTGCCGGGCTCCCCCGGGAGGCGCGATGCGGAAACCTATTCCGGCAACGAAGCAGGCCGCCGGCGTGCCATCGGCGTGGTCGCAGACCCTCGAATTCACCACCCGAGCGACCACGCCGATGGCACGACGCTGGGCCGCCGAAGGCGGCCCAGAAGGCCGGGGATGCGGAAAACAGCGGCAGCGAACCGCACTCGAACCTCATCGGGATGCACTCAATCTCGACCAACCATGGAATAATCCACCTCCATGGAAACCTCCACCGCGCGTCGTGCTCGGCCTCATGGCCCTCGCAGTGGTGCTCTTCGTCAGCGACCGACTCCGGTCGGACATGGTCGCCATGATCATCCTCGGCGCTCTCCTGCTGACCGGTATCATCTCGCCCGAGGAGGGGTTCTCGGGCTTCGGTCATCCGGCCACCATCGCTGTCGCCGCCATGTTCGTCCTCTCGGCGGGGCTGGAACGAACCGGCGCCGTGGCCGGCGTCGGCGAGTTGTTCGGGGGCCTCGGGCAGCGCAGCCCCCGTGGCGCACTGCTCGCCATGATGCTCGCCGTCGGTGTGATCTCCGCCTTCATCAACAACACCGCCGCGGTCGCCATCCTCCTGCCACCGGTCCTCACCATGGCTCGTCGGGTCGAGACCAGTCCGTCCAAACTGTTGATCCCGCTTTCCTTCGCCTCCCTCTTCGGCGGTTCGTGCACGCTCATCGGCACATCGACGAATCTGCTCGTCAGCTCCCTGTGCGAACAGTACGGTCAGCCGCCCATCGGGATGTTCGAGCTTTCCGGGGTCGGCATCGTCCTGGCCGTCGGTCGGTCTGATCTACATGGCCACCATCGGCAGCCGACTCCTCCCCGACCGCGGCCACGGGGCCGATCTCACCGAAGAGTTCGACGTCGGCAGCTACCTCACCGAGCTCGAGATCGTGTCCGGATCAAAGCTCATCGGCGCGACCGTCGGGAAGTCCGCCCTCTCCGAGACCGACGTCGATGTTCTGGCGGTGGTCCGCCAGGGGCAGACCATGACCCTTCCGCAGCTCAACACCGTCTTCGAAGAGGGCGATGTTCTCTGGGTCCGCTCGGATCTCACCTCGATGCGGACGCTTCGCGCCGCGGACTGGATCCACATCCGGCACGGCCGCAAGTGGCAGGACCACGGGCTCGAGGCCGACGACGCCACCATCATCGAGGCGGTGGTCGCACCGGGCTCCACGCCTGATCGGGAAAAGCCTGATCGAGAGCGATTTCCGCAATCGTTTCGGCGCCACGGTCCTGGCGATCCGGCACCACGACGAGATCCGCCACGACCGCCTTGCCACCACCCCTCTCGCGGCCGGCGACGCCCTTCTCGATCGAAGTCACCGAAGAGCCAGCTGCCGCGTCTCAAGCGGCGACGAGAGTTCGTCGTCGTCTCCGATGTCGGGCCTCTCGACGAGAAACCCCGGCGCCGGCTCACCGCCATGCTCATCGTCGCCGGTGTCATCGTCGCCGCGGCCACGGGCGCCGCCCACATCTCGGCGGCGGCCCTGGTCGGAGCGATTCTCCTGATCCTCACCGGCTGCCTTCGCCTCGACGAGGCCTATCGCGCGGTCGACTGGCAGGTGGTCTTCATGCTCGGCGGCATCCTGCCGCTCGGTATCGCTCTGCAGAAGACCGGGGGCGCCGACATGCTCGCGAATCTGCTCATCAACTGGGTCGGAAACTACGGCCCGGTTGCGATTCTCGCGGCGCTTTTCCTGGTGACCACCACCCTCACGGCCTTTATGTCGAACACGGCGACGGCGGCGCTGCTCGTCCCTATCGCGGTTACGACCGCAGCCAGTCTCGGCATCGACCCGCGGCCGCTGCTCGTCGCCATCGCCTTCGGCGCTTCGGCCAGCTTCATGACGCCGGTGGGCTACCAGACCAATCTGCTGGTCTACGGCCCCGGGAGCTATCGATTCTCCGACTACGTCAAGGTCGGCGTGCCTCTGACGCTCATCTTCTGGGTCCTGGCGACGCTGCTGATCCCGATCGTCTGGCCGTTCTAGCAATTCTCAATTTTGAATTTTTAGTTCTTAATTCCCATCGCAGCGCCTCGACGTTTGAAACGGTCTCCGATGCGATGTAATTCAAAACTAAGAATTTAGAATTGAGAATTTGTGGTCAGTTCACCACGCCGAGCTCCCCGAGGTGCTGTTCCGCGTACTCGAGGACCCGGTCGAAGTTCTCGTAGTCCTGGCAGTTGGTCTGGAGAAGATGGAAGACATCGGTGGCCTTGGCGGTGTCGCCCGCGTTCCCGAACGCCACCATCAACTGTTCCAACGATTCACAGTCACAACGGCGAACGAACGCCGCCGCCTCCGAGAAGACCACGCTCGCGCTTGGCTGGTTGGTCCAGCTCAGACACAGCGCGAGAAAGGTGTGGATGTGACCGATGTAGGTCTCGTCGTAGACCTCGTGCATGTAGGGCAAGACACCGGAGGAAGCACGGTATCGCGTCGTCGTAGCGACCGTCGTCGAAGAGGATGACCCCCAGGGTGTAGGACGACTGGCAGTAGACGCTGAGGACCTCATCGAAGGAGATGAGATAGGTCTGGTAACCGGAGACCGACTCGGCCAGATACTTGCGGGCGCTCTCGATCTCTTCGAGATCGTAGTAGATGGTCCCGATCAGTCCCTGAAGAAAACTCCGCCAGTTGGGTTCCTCTTCGAGGGAGAGGAGTTTCTGCAAAGCCTTCGCGTCCACGTGATCGGCGGTTCGGGCATCCATCCGTTCGATGACCGACTCGATCCCGGCTGCGACCCGACCCGAGAGATCCGATCCCGTGTACCACTCAGGGTTGTCCATTTCACCGCTCCTCTTCACATCCCCAGGCCACGCCGCCCTTCGATGCGGACGGACGATGGACGAGTGTACCCGCGACGCCCGGAGCGCTCAAGATTCCGGTCTCGAGGGTGCGGCCGGACCACCGGGTCGAGAACGTCGGGAGCTCGCCGGTTTCAGCGACGTGGAGGAAGACCCGATCGTCGGCGGCGGCCAGGGCACCGAGCATGTCGCCGAGAATCTCACCGATGAACCCGTTGCCGGTCGCGCCACCACCATCCGGAGCCGGTTGAACCCGCGGTGATCGCGCTCGGCCCGCAAGCCGCTCGACGATCGACGGGGAAGGTCTCGATCAGCCGATCGATGTCATCAGCCGGAGAGCACCCTGACCAGCAGCCGTCCTCCGACGTCGAGCCCTGGTTCACCGTCCTGGGAGACATCGACGGCGATGCGGGCCAGGACCTCGTCGGGACATCCGCACACCCAGGGTCTCGCGGACGAACCGAACCAACTCGACCGCCGTCTCCGATGCCGCAGCCGCGTCCGGGCAGCGCTCGGTCATTCCGCCACCCCGTCGTCGGCTGCGGGGTCATCGACCGGGGTGCCGCCGTCGTCGACCGGTGGCTCCTCTGTCGCGGGTCGCTGTCGCCGACCTCCACTCCACAATTGGGACAGAACCTGGCGCCCGGCGGCACCACGCTACCGCAACCGGCGCAGATCGGGATCACCGCCACCCCGGGCTCGTTGTAGCGAATGTCCTGGATCAGCCACTGGCCATCCACCTGCTCGAGATTGAAGGCGACCTCGATGGGCCCGCGGTCACACGATCCCTGATAGGTCAGCAACGCCACCGACCGGCCCGACTCCCGGTTGAAGCTGGTGCCGCTCATCCGCCAGTCGCCGCACGAGCCCCATCTGCGCGCGGGCGGCCTGCTCGAAGGCGACGAACTCGCCGATGCCGCGATCCTCGGTGAACCGGGGCCCGAGGTTTTCGAACGCCTCTTCGTAACGGCCGGCGTCCACCGCCTCCAGATAGGCGTTGGCGACCGAATGGGCGGCCGAGCCTCCCCGGTAGAGGTAGGCCACGCAGCCGCCGATCCCCAAAATCGACAGCACCACCAGGGCGAGGCATCCCCACCCCAGGCAACTCATCCAGTTTCGTCCGTTTTCCTCGGTCATTGCGGTAACTCCCCTGTCCCCTCGCTCCCTCGACCGAATTCCCGGCGCCACAGGGCACCTGATACACGCTAGTGTACCCCGCCACAATTGGGGTGCGTTATCGAGGGTGCCGAGGCGCCTTCCTGCCTGCACTTCGCGACCGAGGAATACTCGTTGTATTTTGAGAGGGTGAAGTGCAGGCAGGCAGGATGCATCGGTGCGCGAATTCCACCGCCAATTGTGGCCGGGTGCACTAGGCAACGAAACGGGCGACGATCGCGACCGTTACCTCGTGTTTTCGAAGAGATTGCCCCTCAATCCAGCAGTTCGTTGTATTTTCTGAAGGTGGCGCATCGGCGAGCTCCGAGATCGGAGTCTCGTTCCTCGGTTTCGTTTGACGACATAACGGATCATTGGGAGGGCCGGGTTGAAAATACTGGAAGAGATTGGCGAATTTCTGCAGCGCGGCGACCAGCTCACGGTCGCCGATCTGACCCGGCAGGCCGTCGACTCGGGGATCCCCGCCGCCGACATCCTCAATCCGTGGGCTGCTCGCCGGAATGGACGTGGTCGGCGAGCGCTTCAGGTGCGCACGAATATTTTTCTCCCCGAGGTGCTGCTCGCGGCGCGGCGCGAGCCATGAAGGCCGGAATGGATGTCCTGCAGCCGGTCCTTCTGGCTCCCGACCGGATTCCGACCCAGGGCAAGGTGGTCATCGGCACGGTCAAGGGCGATGTCCACGACATCGGCAAGAACCTCGTCGGCATCATGCTCGAGGGCGCAGGCTTCGAGGTCATCGATCTCGGCACCGGGGTCGCCGCCGAGGTCTTCGTCGACACCGCCGTCGCCGAGGGCGCTCGGTGATCGGCCTCTCGGCCCTGCTGACGACGACCATGACTGGGATGCGGGACGTCGTTGAACTGCTGCGCGATCGCGGCTCGCCGAAGAGGTCAAGGTCATCGTCAGGCGGCGCACCTCGGTCGACAGACCTTCGCCGACGAGATCGGCGCCGAGGGCTACGGCTACGACGCCGGCAACGCGGTGGAGCTGGTCAAACGGGCTGATGGGCGCCTCGTGATGCTCGATCTGAGGAAACGGCTGACGTCGGGCGAAATCCTGTGCGGCGACGGCGCATGGGGCACCGAGCTCATGGCGCGTGGGCTCGCACCCGGTGATTGTTTCGAAGCGGTCAACCTCTCTCGACCCGGAGATCCTCGTCGAGATCGCCGCGCCTACATCGAGGCCGGCGCCGAACTCATCACCACCAACACCTTCGGCGGATCGCCGTTGAACTTGACGACCCACGATCTCGCCGACCGCACCGAGGAGATCAACCGCGCCGCGGTCGAGGCTCTCCGGGGAGTCACGGCCGGACGCGCCCTGATCTCGGGCTCGGTGGGACCGACGGGCAAGATCCTCACCCCCTACGGCGACACCGAACCGGCAGCCATGGCCGAGCGCATTCTGCTCGCCAGATCGGTCGCGCTCATCAACGCCGGCGCCGATCTGATCTGCATCGAGACAATGATGGATCTCGAGGAGGCGCGGCTCGCGGTGGAAGCGGCCGCGCGCCACTCCGGCACGATCCCGATCATCGCCACGATGACCTTCAACGCCACTCCGCGGGGCTTCTTCACCACCATGGGTCAAACCCCCGACAGGCGTGCTCGGGACTCGTCGAAGCCGGCGCCGATCTCGTCGGTTCCAACTGCGGCAACGGGATCGACGCCATGGTCGAGCTCGCCCGCGAGTTCGCCGCCCACGCCGACGGTGCCGATCGTCATCCAGTCCAACGCCGGGTTGCCCGAGAACCGCGCCGGCGAGCTCCACTACCCCGAGGGGCCTGACGACATGGCGGCGAAAGTCGGCGAGCTCATCAACCTCGGCGTCGCCGTCATCGGCGGCTGCTGCGGCACCGGCCCCGATCACATCCGCGCCATCCGCGCGGCCATCGACCGCCACCAGGACCGACCGTGACCACCAACACCCGACTCGCCCTGCTCGGCGCCTGCTTTCTCTGGGCGGTGTCCTTTGTCGCCACCAAGATCGCGCTCGAGGTGGTCCCGCCGCTGACCGTGGTCTCGCTGCGGCTGCTCGTCGCATCGGTCTGTTTTCTGCCCCTGCTCGTCTTCACCCGCCGCTGGCGCCGGATCACTGACGGTAAGACCCTCCTCAAGCTCTTTGGTCTCAGCCTCTTCGGCGCCGGTCTCCACTATGGCTTCCAGACCGTCGGGCTGCAGACGACCAATGCGTCCAACGCCTCGGTCTATGTCGCCACGGGGCCGATCACGATCCTGCTTCTCGCGGTGTTCTTCCTCGGTGAGAAGCTCAACCTGCGCAAGATCCTCGGCATCGTCATCGCCATCGCCGGGGTGCTGGTGGTGATGGGTCTCGACACCGTCGCCGGTTTCGAGCTCGACGGCGATCTAATCGGCGACATCCTGGTCTTCGCCTCCATCGTCATGTGGGGCTGCTTCACCGTCTTCGGCAAGCCCGTTACCGACCGGCTCGGCGCCCTCACCGTCACCGCCACCGTGACCCTCATCGGCGCCGCCTGGATGACCCCGGTCGGTTGGCTCGAGATGCAGCGCACCGGCTTCAGCCTGTCCGAGATCACCGCCACCGCCTGGGCCGCGGTGATCTATCTCGGCGCCGGCTGCAACTTCCTCGCGGTCCTGCTCTACTTCACCGCCCTGCAGAAGACCGAGTCGCAGAAGGTCGGCGTCTATCTCTACAGCATCCCACCCATGACCGCCGTCGCCGCTGCGCGGTCCTCGGCGAACCGATCACCCTCGGGCTGGTGGTGGGTACGGTGCTCGTCATCGCCGGCGTCGCGCTCACCGAACGGGGCTGACAACCCGCGTCCGCGTCCGCGTCCGCGTCAGCGGCCGGGGCAGCGGCCGGGGCAGCGGCCGGGGCAGCGGCCGGCAGCGTGATCACCTCCTGGTTGTTCTGAATCGACGAGTAGCCGAAGCCGAACCGTGTTCGAGGGATAGGAGCCTTCCTCGGGCGTGCCGTCCTTGACGTTTTTCGCTCATGCCCCTTCCGGCGACCACCTGCGCCCGGAAAAACGTCATGGGGGCTCCCCCGGGACGGGCGCCTCTGCCTGGTTCTCCCGGTTCAGAAGGAGGCCGCCGGCGCACCATCGGCGTGGTCGCAGCCCCTCCAATCATCCCAGAAGCGACCACGCCGATGGTGCGACGCTGGGTCGCTGGGACGCCGGGGCGTCCATGCGTCCCAGAAGGCCGGTGATGAGGGTGCCGTGGCCGAGACCGTAACCATATCCGTGGCCGTATCCGTATCCGCGTCCGTATCCGCATCCGTATCCGAATCCGAATCCGAATCCGAATCCGTATCCGATCCCGACTGCCTCTGCCACGGCCTCTGCCACGGCATGGTCATTCCGGGTTGTTCTTGAAAGGGCGGGTAGTCGATGGGATCTCCGGAGTCAAGGGGTGAAATGCATCGCCCTCGGAGGGCGACCCCTTGACCCCGGAGATCCCATCGACTGTAGGGAATGCATGAACAACCCGGAGGTGACCATGCACGAGCAACAGCAATCGAACCGATTCGACGCCCTCGAGAAAGGCGACCACCGCAGCCGGCATCGCGATTTCCCTCGTGATTCGAGCGCCCGCGCCACTCAAACCCATTGCAGATCAGGTGATCCGATCCGCTTCATCGGTTCCTGCCAACCTCGCGCAAGGGGCCGGCCGATCGGGCCGCGACCGGATGCACCACTGGCGCATCGCCTACGGCTCCGCCAAAGAGGTCGACACCCACCTCCGCCTCCTCGTCGGCGCCGGCGCGATCAACGCTTCAATCGCCGATTCGGCAATCCGTCTCTTCGACGACGTCCGGGCCCTCGACGTGGCGCCTCCTCCATCCCTCGGGCGACTTATCGCTTCAGGGTCACCGGCTCGTTGTAGCGCCGACTTCCGAGTCGGCGTCATGGCTCCCCTCAACGGCACCGACGCCCACTTGGAAGTGGGCGCTACAAGAGGCGCCCCATTTGCCGCACTGGGTCCGAGGGAAAGGGGGCTTCCCTTGGGGTGCCGGGTACGTCATTGTGCCGGATCGACCTTCCGGCGTGCGGCACATCCCGCACAATGGCGCTACCGGGATCCCCCGGGACGCGCGACGAAAGCACCTCTCCCGGCTCAGAAGGAGGCCGCCGGCGTCCCATCGGCGTGGTCGCAGACCCTCGAATCCACCACCCGAGCGACCACGCCGATGGGACGACGCTGGGCCGCCGAAGGCGGACCAGAAGGCCGGGGATGCGGGATCCAAGCCCGGGATCGGTTCGCGACGGGATCTCCCTCTCAGCCGCGCCGCTGCCGCAGCTTCTCCCGGATCACCTCACGACGTTCGAGGCTTGCCTCCGGCCACTGTTCGGAGGTACTGTAGTACTCCTCGAAGACCGGCACGCCCTCAGGCAGGACGATCCAGGGCAGCTTGGTCGAGGTGAAGATGTGGACGTCGGGCGGCAACCGGCCGGGCTCGAGCAGGGTCCCGACCCGGATGAAGCGCATCAGGTCCCCCAACCCGCCATAGTTGCTCCACACCGCCACTCTGCAAACGGGACAGCGACTGATCCGCTGGCCCTTGCCGCTCGCCGACGGCGTGTCGACGATTTCGACCTCTCCCGACAGCAGCTCCACCCGGTCGGCCTCGATGAGCGCGTTGAGCGCGAACGCCGCGCCGGTCTCGCGCTGACACCAAGTGCAGTGGCAGCAGTGGACGAAGAGCGGGTCGCTCGTCAGGCGGTAGCGGACGTGGCCGCAGGTGCATCGGCCCTCGTAAAGGGACGGTTCGGCGTCGGCCATGGCGACCTCCTCGGAATGATTCGCGCTCGAGTGTCTCATGGATCGCTGGGGCTTGAGGGCGTGATCGCTGCCGCTGTCTCCCTGTCACGGCGGAGCCGGATGGCGCTGCCGCTGCAACGCGAGGGCGGCGTCGCAGGCGACGGATCGAGACCGTGACCGACGTAGATCGCGACGAGCCATCGCGCTCGAGTTCCGCATCCTCGTCGAGCTCGGGGCGTTCGCGCGGTAACCGTCCTTCAGCGCCGAGCCGCGAGGAACTCGAGATCGGCCTTGCCGTGTCGGCGAGCATCGAGTAGATGCAACCCATGTGCAGAATCGTCGAGACGCCGCCCATTCGTGCGACCAGCATCACCGATCCTGGCTGTAGGAGATCGAGTCCCCGAGTGCGACGTCGAGAGACCAACCGGTGTTCCTCAGACGCTCGTCGCCGAAGTGATCGGCGACATCGGGTCGCGGGTGGAAGACGTCCGTCGATTCGATGATTTCCCCATTGACGAGAAGGTCGATCCGATCGACCGGCCGGTCGCGATCGACCGAAGCCACCGAACCGCAACACCTCAGGCGCGACGGCGAGCGCAATCGGCGACATCGATGTAGCCCTCGACGCCGGGGTTGAAATCGAATGAAGAGAAATCAACGCCGTCCTCTCGCACAACGATATAGACATCCTGGTACCCGCAGAGACCACGGGGTAGGCGGTGAAAAGGTGCGGTGCCGATCTCGTCGGCAAAGGCCTTCCTGACAAAAGCCGACGACGCCCAGGTCGAACCATAGGCATCGGAGTCAAGATCGTCGTTTTCGCTCGAGGAAACGAAGGTAAACCGTTCGCCAGCCATCTTTCCCGTCAACAACGAGCTGTCGTGAACGCTGATGATCAGCACGCCTCCCGGTGCGGTCAACGCCCAGAGCGCCGCCAACCAGCGTCGGAAGAGGTCCTCGGGCAGGTGCGAGAACAGCGAGATCGCCTGGACGACATGGAAGTTTCGGTTGATCCGGAGCGCTCCGGTTCCACCGTCGAGAGGACTGCGTTGACGCCGAACACGTCCCGCTGGAACCTCACTGCCGGTTCCATGAGGTCCGACACCGTCAGCCCGGCTCGGTCCATCCGGCCAGGACGTGGCGGGTGACCCGTCCGTACCCACTTGCAAAATCCAGGATCTTGACGGAATCGAACCCGCCGAACCGCCAATCGACGACTTGTTCGGTCATTTCAAACGCCCGCCGACCCGAGTCGAAGTAGGCCGCCAGCCCGCGGTCCCGATCCTCGCGGTAGACACCGGTCATATAGCGGAGCATCTCGTCCGAGGGGTGAATCTCGGTCCTCAGATCCGCCGGCATGCCGAACATCGGTTGGAGGAGGGTCTTGATGAGCGGTGTCCGCCGAATCCGGACGACCTCGGGCTTGACACCGGAGCCGACCGCGTCCGCTTCCCCGCCGCTCGGGTCCCGCCCTTGGCGCTGTTCGCGGACACTGCCCTCCTGTTTTCCGGCCGGGGTTACTGACGCTGGCCGGAGGCGTCTCTGACGCGATCATAGCGGATCGACCCACGAGTTGGTGATACTCTCCCGCCGATCCCAACGGAGGTGACCATGGACTTCGCCCTCGACGAACAGCAGCAGATGGTTCAGGAGATGGTGCGGTCCTTCGCCGAGGACCGGGTTCGGCCCGGCGCGGCGGAGCGCGACCGCACGGGTGAGTTTCCGCACGAGATCTTCGCCGAGATGGGCGAGCTCGGTCTGCTCGGGATGATGGTGCCCGAGGAGTACGGCGGCGCCGGCGATGGATCTGCTGTCGTATCTCATCGCGGTCGAGGAACTGGCGCGGGTCGACGCCGCCGTCGCGGTCGGGATGACCGTGACCAACTCGGTGTGCTGCTGGCCCATCATGACCTTCGGCAGCGAGGAGCAGAAGGCGGAGTTCCTGCCCCAGCTGGCCTCGGGCAGATTGTCGGCGGTTTCATGCTCACCGAACCCAACGCCGGCTCCGATGCGGCGAGCCTGACCACCCGCTATCGCGACGAGGGCGACCACTGGCGGCTCGACGGCGCCAAGGCGTGGATCACCAACGGCGAGGTCGGCCGGTTCTTCATCTGTCTCGCGACCAGAGGACCCGGCGCTCGGTCCCAAGGGGATCTCGTCCTTCATCCTCGACGCCGACCAGGACGGCGTCATCTTCGACCCGCCCGAGGCCAAGATGGGGCTGCGCTCGTCGAAGACCTGCATGGTCACCCTCGACGGCGCGCGGGTGCCCAAGACCGCCATGCTCGGCGCGGAGGGCAAGGGCTTCGCCATGGCGTTGGCCACCCTCGACCACAGCCGGCTCGGGATCGCCGCCCAGTCGGTGGGGATCGCCACCGCCGCCCTCGAGGAATCGCTGCGCTACGCCCGCGACCGCAAGCAGTTCGGCAAGCCGATCATGGAGCACCAGGCCATCGCCTTCCAGCTCGCCGACATGGACACCGAGATCGACGCCGCGCGCGGGCTCATGTGGCGCGCGGTGTGGGCCGCCGGTCAGCCCGGACGCCACTCCCGCGAGTCGGCGGCGGCCAAGCTCTTCGCGTCGGAGATGTGCAACCGCGTCGTCAGCCAGGCGATCCAGATCCACGGCGGCTACGGTTTCTCGTCGGAGTACCCGGTGGAACGCTTCTTCCGCGACGCCCGGGTGGTGACCATCTACGAGGGCACCTCCGAGGTCCAGCGACTCGTCATCGCCCGCGCGCTCGCAGAGCGCGCGAAGGCACTCTGACCGGTCCGAGGCAGGCGTCAGGGGCGTGGCAGGGGCAGCGATGGGAGTCGCTCCGGCGGACGTCGCCGTCATTGAAACCAGACGAGCCGTACGACGAGTCCGAGCACTCAGCGAAGGGCGCGTCACCGGCGGACGCTGCCGTCTTCACATGGCCCTCCAGGCACTCGCGAACGGCAGCGCGATCGAGGTCGACCGGGCAATCGCCGCGCCGCGCTGATTCCGCGGGGCGCCGCACGGTCAGCACGAAGACCGCTCGGTCGACGCTGGCCGCTCGTCGTTCCGAAGCCTCGCAGGCGGCCATTCCGTGGGCGCCTGCTGGACGCCCTGGTCGGTCCGATCGAATGGCCGGAGGCGGCCCCGCAGAGGCTGCGGGCCACCTCGAGGACAGCGGCAGTCCATTCAAGCGATGAATCTGGCAGCCGGCCGTCCCATCGAGGCCGGCTTCAGCGATGCGCCGACCTCGCGACGACGTCGATCCGTGTCGGTAGAACCCGAACCAGGCTCGCGTGTACGATACCATCACCGCCTCATGACCACCCACGACTACACACCACTCCTGAACGAACTCGCCGACGAACACCGCCGGCGTTCACCGAAATCGGCCGCTATCCACGAGCAGGCCTGCCGCCACCTCATCGACGGCGGCAGCCACTCCATCCGGCTGCTCGAACCCTTCCCGCCCCGCGTCACCGAGGCCCACGGCGGCTGGATCATCGACGAGGACGGCCACCGGATCCTCGATCTCTGGCAGGGCCACCTGGCCAACGTCCTCGGCCACAACCCCGAGGTCGTCACCTCGGCGCTGTCGCGGGCCTTCGCCGACGGTTTCGGCACCCAGAGCGGGCTGGTCGACGCGCTCCAGGCCGAGCTCGCCGAGCTCGTCTGCCGCCTGACGTCGCCGAGCGCGTCCGATTCACCACCAGCGGCAGCCTGTCGACCATGTACTCGGTGCTCATGGCGCGCTCGTTCACCGGCCGCAGCACCGTGATGAAGGCCGGCGGCGGTTGGCACGGCGCCCAACCCATGCTGCTCAAGGGCGTCGCCTACCGAGACGACGGGGTCGGTTTTGACGGCGTCGACTCAAAGGGTCTTCCGTCGGAGCTCACCGAGAGCATCGTCGTCACCCGGTACAACGACTGCCAGCGGCTCGAGGATGACTTCGACCGCGGTCGGGGACAACCTCGCCTGTCTCATCCTCGAGCCCATGCTCGGCGCCGGTGGCACCATCGCCGCGACCACCGAGTACCTCCGGCTCGCCCGCGAGCTCTGCACCAAACACGGGGCGCTGCTCATCCTCGATGAGATGATCACCGGCTTTCGCTTCCACGCCGGTGGGCTCGGCGCACTCCACGGCGTGACCCCCGATCTCGCCATCTACGGCAAGGCCCTGGGCGGCGGGATGCCGGTGGCGGCGGTGGCGGGCCGCGCCGAGGTCATGGCCGAGGTCGCGCGGGCGACCGGACCGAGGGTCGCCTTCTCGGGCGGGACCTACTCGGCCCACCCGGCCTCCATGCTCGCGGCCAAGGTCTTTCTCGAGCACCTCGAGTCACTCGAACGAGATCTACCCCCGGCTCGGCGCGCTCGGTGCGGCCATGCGGACGCGGTCGAGACCGCCTTCGCCGAGGCCGGCATCCTCGCCCGGTGCACCGGCGCGGTGGACGAGCTCGACTGCGGCAGCTCGTTGGTCACGCTGCACTTTCCCCACGACGAGGCCATCGAGCTCGACACGCCCGAGGCGGTCTTCGACCCCGCCTCGTGCGATGTCGCTCTGCGGCAGAAGGTGCTCGGCCTGGCTCTTCTCGTCGAAGACGTCCACCTCGTCCTGGCCCACGGCGCCGCATCCACGACCCACACCGACGAGGATGTCGCCTTCCTCGGCGAAGCCTGCCGAAAGCAGCCGACAGGATCGCCCGTCCCGGTGAGATCCAGCGCGAGGCTCGGTCAGGTCCAAATCGCAGGCGCGAAGGACGCCCAGCATTACAGGATCATCGAACGACTGAAACGTTCTGCTTTTCGGTCATTAAAGGGTGTCTTTGCGATCTTCGCTGCCTTTGCGGTTAAACCTTGCGTGCTTGGGACTTCCGCTGCGGCCCAATCGCGTCCCAACTCGGGATCAGTGCTGGTGCGCGGCTTCCTCGCCGAAGTACGCAGTGCGGAACATTGGCGATGAGATCGCGGAGGGTCTCGATCTCGGTCAGATCGGTGCTCTGCTTGGCCTTCATGGCGTGAATCTGGATGGCGTGGAGCAGCGCCAGCTTGTGCAGATACTCGTTGACGTTCTTTTCGTCGCCATGGTCCATGGGCGGCTTGATCCGCTGGGCCATGAAGTAGGCGGTGACGATGTCCTGGATCTTCTGCGCGTGTTCTTCCTTGTTGTCGACCCAGCGCACGAGCTGGTTGTAGTCGATCGGTGCGGTCTTGGAGATCGCGATGATCTGGTTCATGGACTTCTCGATGGTGCCGATGTGCTCCTCGATGAGCTGGACGCGGAGCTCGTCGTCATAGATCCCGCAGGGGATCTGACAGTGGGCCGAGGCGGGAACCGCGGTGGCGATGAGGGCCAGGACAACGAGGGAAGCGAGTGCGATGCGTTTCATGATGACCTCCTGAATCGGTTCGCCAATTTCAACCCTTGCCAACCTCCCGGTATTTCGTCCAGACCCCATTCAATCTGCGTTCCAGCGACGCGATGGAAGGGGATGCCAGGCACACAACTTTGTTCGCGGCAAACAAAGTTGGAGCCAGGCACCCGTCCCGCGAGACCTCGACGGCACCACCGCCACTCGGTCCTGCAGCATCATCGTCTCCTCCTTCGGGTCTTCATCTTCACCCTTCGGAGGCCGTCCAAGCCTCCACCAGGGAAGACGGCCGGGCTCCTCACCCACCCACATCTCCTCGAGTGACCCTTTCAGACGCCGAACGTAGGCGGCCCGGGCGGTCCTGCGAGTCGTGCCGAACACTCTCAGCACCTCGTCCACATCAACGATCGGGTTCTTGACCTTTCCAAGCAGCTCCCGGTGGCCGCTCCACGAGTATTGGGCGGGGTCACTAACCAAACCCGCCTGAACCGGATTGAGGTGGATGTAGATCAGCAGTTGGTCAAGGTATCGCTGTTCTTTGACCATTTTCGCGCGATAGCGCCCCTGCCACAGTGGACCGTACACCCGATGGCGCGCGTTGATCCCCCGCGTGACCCGTTGCTGAAGACTGCGCATCGGTCGGTCCAGCGAAACCGCTCCGGTCCGGACCGCACCTTTTGGCACCTTTTGTTTTTGATCGGCATCGCCGTCCAGGAATTATAAGAGTCGTCGGCTCACGGGCTCGAGGTCGACCAGGCGCTGAGATCGCCGGTTTCGAAACCGTCGTCAAACGAGATGTCCGAGACCGTCATGATGAAGTCGTCGACCCTGAACTGCGTGCCCGGGGTGCCGCCGCCAGGGTTGAGGGCGATAAAGACCGCTACGCTCTGAGCTCCGATCGGCCTGAGAACCGTTGTGAAGAAGAAGCCCCATTCGTTCAGCGAACCCGGACGGGTCAGGAGTCCCTGGGCGGAAAGCAGATTGCCAGGAGGAGCGCAGATCCCGTTGTCCCAGAACTGGAACGAGAGTTGGTAGTCCGCCAACTCGTCGAGCGCCTTGACCCGGATCCAGCCCGAGAAGAACGGAGTCGGAGGGACATCCCCGAGCTGCAGGCACTGAGAGAGGAAGACCGATCCATCGGCCGCCACGGTCGCTTCAGCAGCACCCGCCGGTATCGTCAGACCGTCGGCAACCAGTTGCCACGAACCCGGCGGCGTCTGCACCCATGAATTGAGATCAGTGTTGAAATTGCCGCCGACGATAAGATCGTACCGCAACGACGCGATGTCAAACTGCGTCGTCTCGGACGCGGCGCCGTTGGTCACCGCGAACCGGACGAGGGCGCGCTGGGCGCCCGCGAGGGGGACGACGATCGGTACGTAGAGCCCATTGAACACCCCGGTGGGAGGCGTGGCGGCATTCTGAGCCGCCGTCACGACGGGCGATCCGGAGCAGTCGGTCGAATCGTACAGACCGATCTCGAGCTCGTAGGGAGACGCGTGATTCACATCGTTCGCGAATCCAACGACGGTCACCGTTCGACCGCCAGCGACCATCGATACGTCGACGCACTGGCTCAACGGGTTCACACCGGCGCCGGTCGATGTGACCTCGGCTGCACCGAGCTGGCCGAAGGCGCCGGCTGCGGGGTTGTGGACCCACGGGCCGGAGACGTCCCACCCGGTGATTCCGTCAGAGAAATTGGGATTTACAAGGAAATTGAATGCGCTCACGGGCGCAGCCATGGCGGTGATCACGAGAGCCAGAACGAGCACTGAGCGCATCTGCGGCCTCCTCTGGATTGTTTTCGCGACTCATTCTTGATCGCAAAAACCGTAACACAAAAATTCACCCTCCTCAATGAGATGCTCATGCGAGCGTGCATCGGTGCTATCGGTGCCGATACGTCCTCACGAAAAGGAACCATTGGACCGCGGAGTCGCGAACGAAGGGGATGTTCGAGGACGACCATCGCCTATGTGTTCATGTCGCCGGCCGGATTGACGATGCTCGTGTGGGTCGTCCTTCTGGTCGCACTCATTCGGGACCTGGGTGCACACGGAGGAAGCCGGCACGCGTACGGCAAGCGCCGTTCGGATGAGTCCCCGTGGATCAGACGATCCTGCAGTCAGCGTGCCAGGTGAAGAAATCTTCGGTCCACCACAACTCAGCGGGATGGTCGCCTGCGCCCGACCATCGGTACGTTCCGGCGGCGAGCCTGGACCCGTGACCTGCAAGGGACTGGACACAGGATTGGAAGGTCCTCCCTTTCCTGGGCGTCGTTCCGAGCTTCGGGGACTCTTCGATTCGCCCGTCGCTCAGAATGACAGGGACAGAGGGTCTCCGTTGTTCCATAGCTAGGCGCAGCATCACGCGTGGCGGCACCCAGGATGACCGCTATTGGGTTATCACGAGAGGCGGCGCCGAGAGCTCCCGGTTTCTATGCGCCCCTTGCGCCCTTGCGGTTCACTCTCCGCTCACCTCCAGCCGGTTCCCCGCGGAGTACGCGGTGAACTCGGGCGCGTACATGCTCTGCAGGGTGGCGGGGCCGACCTTGAAGGTCCCGGCCATGTTGGCCCGCAGCCGGTACTTGAAGGTGTACTCGCCGGCCGGCAGCCACTCGAAGAAGAAGTTGGTCCCCGAGTCGCGGATCTCCTCGTACCAGCCGATCCCGAGATCCCACTTGTACTGCGAGTGCAGGGTCTCGGGCTCGAAGCCCGCGCCCCTCGGGTCTCTGAGGTGGACGTACTCGGCGGCGTGCTTGGCGCGGATCGAGAGGTGGACCTCGATCTGATCGCCGGGCGCCACGGCCTCGCCGTCGGCGAGGGGCCGCAGCACCCAGCGGTTGCCGTCGTTGAAGCGCCGGAAATACTGCCGGGTCACCGCAAAAAGATCGCCGCGCGCCTCCTCGGGGAGCTTCTCGGTGGAGAAGTGCCAGTTCGCCGAGGCGAAGGCGAAGCCCTGGGACTCCTTCTCGACGATGATGGTCGACATGGTCTTCGGATCGACCTCGGGGCCGGGAACGATGACCCGGTTTCGCGCCCCGGTGTAGACATCGGGCTCGAAGACCATCTCGGTGACCCTTGGGCCGACGATGACCGTCGCGTTCTCGCGGACACCGAGGCCGTCCTCCTGCTCGAGGTAGTGGACGAGCGAGGAGATGACCTCGGCGGTGGCGCGGGTCGAGGTCCAGTGGTTGAGCTTCTTGTTGAGCAGCAGCCACTGAACCATCCCGTGCCGGCGGTCGTCGGTGGGATCGAGTTCGTCGAGTACTCGGAGCGCGAAGGCGTGGGTCTCGATGGTGTCGTTGTACCAGAGCCAGGCGCGGTCCTCGGGCGCCCAGTAGGTGCCGAGATCGCGATCGGTCTTGGCCGAGTCCATCACCGAGTCGAAGACCAGAACCGCATCGTCGTGGCGGCCGGCGCGCTCCAACGTCAGCGCGAGATAGCCCTTGAGCAGCGGCGAGTGGTCCTTCCAGTGACGGAAACTGAACTCGAGCATGGTCTTGCGGTCATCGGCGGTGAAAACCCCACCGGTCCAGCTCTCGTCCGGGTAGTTCGAGATCACGAAGTTGAGATAGGTGACGAACTCCCAGCAGCAGTCGAGGCCCACCATCATGTCGACGAGCTCGTCGATGTAGTGGCGGTGCATGTACGCCCAGGCGCGGATGACCACGTCTTTGGGCGCCTCGACGCCGAACTCGAGCCCCTTGGAGAACCCGTAGAGGATGTAGAGGGTCATGTACGGCGACGGCGGCCCGCCCGGCCACCAGGGGAAGGCGCCGAGGGAGGTCTGGGCCTTGATGAGCTTGGCCAGGGCGGCGTCGCGCTCGGCTCGGGCGACCCGCGGGTCGAGGACCTTGATGAGATCGTCGGGTTCCTCGATGCCGCCGAGGGAGGTGCGCAACCACGGCGTCTCCTCGAGGGTCATCTTGCGGTTGGGATCGGTGGCGTCCCAGGTCTCGTACCGGACATCGCGCTCGGCGAGCTTGGCCGCCATCCGCGCCACCGCCGGGTAGTCGTCGAAGACCCCGGCGGCGATCCCCGTCGACAGGAAACGGTTGAGGGTCTGCTCGGTGCACTCGTAGGGGTAGTCGATCAGGTAGGGCAGCGCGTTGAGCACCGAGTAGAAGAGCTGGGCGTCGACGGTGACCACGAGCTGGTCGGTGATCAGGCTCGGATCGTCGTCGGCGGCCATGTCGGCGAAGCGGAGCTCGCGTCGGTCGCGGTCGCGCAGGGTCACGAAACGCGACTGGGCAAGGTGCATTCTCCCGGGCAGCACCGGCAGCGGCCGGAGCTCGCCATCGCTGAACCCGCCGGCGCGCGCCGTCACCTTGAAGGCGACGGTTCCGACCCGCGGTGGAACACTGACCGGGAATGCCAGGTTGGCGCCGCCACCCGGTTCGACGGTGAAGGGCACGGCCGTTGTCTGCTCGGCGGTCAGGCCGAAGAGCGGCCGCAGATCCTCATCGGTCTCGGGGTCGCGGATCTCGAAATCGAGGGCGCCGGAGAACTCCTCCTCACCGGCGTTGTTGACCACGACCTTGATCGCCGCCTCGTCGCCCTCGCGCAGGAAGCGCGGCAGATACGGCCGCACCATCAGTTCCTTGACGCTCTTCGTCGTGCGGTGGGCCGAGCCGCCGCGCAGATCGCGGGTCACGGCATGGACCCAGACGTTCCACTCGGTGACCGAGTCGGGAACCTCGAACTCGATGACCGCGGCGCCGTCGTCGTCGATGAGGAGATGCGGTTCCCAGAAGGCGGTCTCGGAGAAGTTCGAGCGCAGCTCCATGGGAGCCTCGGCAACGCTCCTCCGGTCACAGTCGTGCTCTCGTCCCGCTCCATCACAGAGTCGTAAGCGACCACTCTGCTCTCGCCCAGCCGAGTCGGCGAGCGCCATCTCGGCCGCCGGCATGGGCGCCGATTGGGCCATCATCTCGCGCCCGTCGGCCATCCCCATCTTGGCGGCAAAGACCTGCCCGCGACGACCGGGGCCGCCGACGCCGTAACCCGAGATGGTCTTGAGCCGGTCGCCGCGCAGACCGGGGTAGCCCGGAAGACCCGAGAAACCCCACCCCCCCTGCCAGACCGGGCTCGCGGCGCCGAGGCTCGCCCAGGCGCTCACCACCCCGGTCCGGGACGGGTAGAGCGACAGCAGGCTCGGCGTTGTGTGCGGCGCGAAGATGTCGAGGGAACGGTCGTACATGTAGGCGAGAAGCTCGACCGAGGCCGTGTCCACCAGGGACTGGTCCTGCACCGCGCACGGTGACCCGGAAGGTCTCGGCGGCGCCCGGCCGGAGCCGGTCGCGGAAGGTGGCGAACTCCAAATCGAGCTCACGGTCGGTCCACGGCACCATCACAATTGCGCTCCGCTCGACGAACTGGAAATCACGCACGAGCCTGAGGGTGACGCCGAAACCGCCGCGGTCGGCCATGGTCACGGGAATCTCGATGACCCCGCTGCGGCCGGGGTCGATCTCGCGCCGTTCGAGACGGCTGCCGTCGCGGTAGATCTCGAGCACCATCTGCTGCGCCTTGAGATCCGGTGTGAACCAGCAGGCGGGCGGTGCCGCCCACCGCCACCGACGAGCGCTCGAAGCGGAGCGCCATGGGCAGGTTCAACGGAGTCCGGCGCTGACCGACCACCACCAGCTGTTCGGCGGTTTCGAAGCGGGCGCCGAAGTCGTCCTCGGTGGTGTAGACCAGCCGGTAGGCGCCCGGGTCGACTCCGGGCAGATCGATCTCGGCCGCGCCGTCGTCGCCGTGGGTCAGGGTGCCGGCGGCGACCTCGGGCCCCTCGGCCCACGAGGCCATGACCGCCCGGTCATCGAAGGCGACATCCCAACGCGGGCGCAGAGCGTCGCCCGGCGCTGGCATAGGGCTCGTAACCCGGTCGGATCGGCCGCGGCAGCTCGGCCGGCAGCGGGGTCTCGGCCGGCTGCTCGAGCCTGACCAGCCGCCAGGCGGCGGCGCCGGCGCGCGGGCTGCCGTCGAGATCCGAGCGGACAACCCGCAGCGTCGCCTTCTCGCCCTCGGTGAGAAAACCGAGCTCCGAGACGATCGAAGCCTCCACCGCGACAAAACCGAGGCGGAAGCTGCGTTCGGCCGAGCGCGTCTCGCCACCCTCGTCGGTGACGTCGGCCGACAGCCGGTAGCGATAGGTGACACCGTCGGCGGCCTCGCGCTCGTCGGCGGCGGGGGTGAAATCGATCTCGAAAGCGCCGTTCTCATCGAGGCCGCAATCGCCCGATGCCACGAGCTGGCTCTCGGTCGAAGCCGACGGGTACCACCAGTACCACCACCATGGGAAAACCGGTTCGCGGGAAACCCGCCAGCGGACCTCGCCGGTCACGACCGGCAGACCGAAGTAGTAGCGGACCTCGCCGGTCAGGGTCGCCGGCCGGTTGAGGCGCAGGGCTTCGGGCGGGTCGGTGATGCTGACCGAAAAGGTCGGCCGCTTGTACTCCTCGACGCGAACAAGGGTCTCGCCGCCGAGGGATGTCCGGATCCGCCACTGACCGAGCAGTCGCCCGGCCGGGATGTCGAAGCTCGCCGAGGTCGAACCGAAGGCGTTGGTTTCGAGCTCGGTCTCGGCCACGACCTGGTAGTTGGCGTCGAGCAGGCTCACCGACACCGGGGTCTCGGGCAGGGTCTGATAGCTCGGCTCGGCGCCGCCGCCGCGGTAGGCCACCACCTTGAACTGGAGCTTCTGCTGCGGCCGATAGACCGAGCGATCGGTGTAGATCAGCGCCGCGGTTTGTTCGCCGCGCTCGTTCTTCTCGTAGCGCCAGAGACCCCTGAGGTCGTAGGCGAGACTGTCGCCGTGGCTCGCGATGAGGAAGTGGCGTTCGCGTTGCCAACCGCCCTGGCCGAAGTGAACCCGCCCGGCGGCATCGGTGCGCCGCACGGCCACCCGCCGGTGGCCGCTCCGCCAGTCGAAACGATAGAGCTCGACGGTCACATCCGCCAGCGCCATCCCGGTGGATCCGGAGCGGGCGGTCACGTCATAGCCGTCGTCGGCCTGCTCGCTGACCAGCACCAGATCGGTGAGCAGGAAGTTGAGGGCCTGCATGCTGGTTGGTGCTCTCGGCAAAATCCTCACGCGACGATGCGACGATGAGGTAGGCGCCGGGGATCGAGACCGGCGGCACCGAGTAGCTCAGGTGGTTGCGGTAGTCCGGGGTCGGCGGCAGCTCGACGGTCCACTCGGCCGCCGGCGCGGTCGCCTGCCATGATCTCGGGCACTTCGCGGTGGCCCGGCAGGAGCTCGTAGTCGCGCGCCGAGGTGACGGCCCGCTGGAGATCGTAGGGGTAGGCGCGAAGGTACAGCCGATCGAGATTCTTGCTCGTGATCTGGATCGACCGGCGGTCCTCGCCGTCGGCCGTCATGACCGCGACCGAGTAGTTCGGCGCCTCGATGCTCGCCACCGATGTGGTCGCAGCGTTGGCCGCCGATGGATTCCGGGTGGCGGTCGCGACCGGCGATGGCGGCGGCGCGGGCGCGGATCAGCGCGTCCGGGGTGTCCTCGGCACGGATCAACTCGGCGAGGAGGGACTGGCCCATGGACCACCACTCGAGGCTGGCGTCGAAATCGGCCTGGACGGTTTCGAGATTCTCCCGGATGGCGTCGCGGTCGTGCCGGTTGGTGAAGGCGGCGTTGAGACGCCGCAGCCGTTCGAGCCGCGCCTCGAGCGCCGCTTCCGGCCGCCCGGTCGCCTGGTGCCAGGCTTGGAGATCATCGAGCACGGCGCCGATCTTGACCAGCGGGTGGATCTCGGAATCGGCCAGATCGAGCTTGCCGGAAACCGCGGGTCGCCGATCAGGAGGGCGGCGAAATCGAGCCGGAAGACATCGTTGGTCTGATCCGGCCGCCACAACGAGGTGTCGGCGAGAAACTCGACCCAGAGATAGCTCACCGCGTCGCGGAGGGTGCCGCGGATCCGCGGCGGGTAGTCGTTCTGGTCGATGTAGCGGGCGAGGGCGCCGATACCCTCGACGCCCCAGGCTGCCCGTCGCGACCAGAGCTCGGCGTAGGCGCGGTTCGCCTCTTCGACGATCTGATCCACATCCCACTTCTTGAGGTCGAGCTCGCCGGTGGTCTCCACCCGCTCGCGTTGACGGATCTCCCACGAGTAGGCGTGGACATAGGTCGCCAGCGAGTTGGCGTAGTACAGATCGAGAACGGCTCGCGCCACCTCGTCGTCGGGCCACGGGGTCTCCTTGAGGAAGCGCACCGCGGTCTCGTAGCCGTGCAGCGCGCTGCGCAGCTTGACCTGCTCGACGATGGCCCGGGTCCAGTCGTCGGCGTCACCGGCGGCCTCGGCCCGTTCGCGGATCACCTGCACGATCTCGTTGGCGGCCTCGTACTTCTGTTCGCCGTAGAGGCGCTGGACCTCGTCCCAGTTCACTCGTTCCTCCTCGATCACGATCTGACCCGGTGGGGTCTCCCCATTGTCACCCGGACCGGCGGCGACCTGCAGACCGACGGCGCCGAAAACCACGACGAGGGAGACGAGAACGAGGATGATCGGGACCCAAACGGCGAAGGGGTTGATTTTTTGCATGGCACCAGTTTAGACACAGCCGCGGCGGAAAAGTTCCCCCCGACCGTGTTTTCGGTGTTTCAGGGAACGCGTTAGGAAGGAAGCTGGGCGACAGGGGCAGCGGCGGCGATCAGCGGCGGCGATCAGGGTCAGTGGCAGGAACCGCGGCAGCAACCAGAACCAGACCGGCAGCTCTACCGGGTCCGAGGGACAGGGGCCTCTTTCGGGCGTGCACGGGCACGCCATTGTGCCCCATCGACCCCCGGCGAAGCGACACGTTCCGCACAATGGCGTTGCCGGGCTCCCCCGGGAGGCGCGCCTCTGCCTGGTTCTCCCGGCGACAGAGGGAGGCCGCCGGCGGCCCATCGGCGTGGTCGCAGCCCTTCAAATTCACCACGCGAGCGACCACGCCGATGGGACGACGCTGGGCCGCCCGAGGCGGCCCAGAAGGCCGGAGCTACCGAAAACCGGGACCGGGGCAGTCGCAGCGGCAGCGTCCGGGGCAGCGGCAGGAACAGGGACAGCGGCAGCGACCGCATCCGGCAACCAGGCAGGCCGCCGCTCGCGCGAGCAGCGTGGTCGCAGCCCTTCAATTTCACCACCCGAGCGACCGCGCCGATGGTGCGACGCTGGGTCGCCAAAGGCGGCCCAGAAGGCCGGGGCCGAGAGCAACCACACCCCGAAGCCGTTGTACCCTGAACACCCAAATAGGAGGATCACCATGGAATACCGCAATCTCGGCAACTCTGGTTTGAAGGTCTCGGCGCTCTCGCTCGGTTCATGGGTCACGTTCGGACCACAGATGAACGAGGAGATTGCCGGTGAATGCATGCAACGCGCCTACGACGCCGGCGTCAATTTCTTCGACAACGCCGAGGTCTACGCCGACGGCGTCGCCGAGGAGATCATGGGCGCGGTCCTGGCCAGCAAGGGCTGGGATCGGTCGAGCTATCTGGTCTCGACCAAGATCTTCTGGGGCGGGCCCGGTCCGAACCAGCGTGGTCTTTCGCGAAAACACATCCTCGAGGGCACGGATGCGGCGCTCAAACGGTTGCGCCTCGACTATGTCGATCTCATCTTCTGCCATCGAGCCGATCTTCACACCCCGGTCGAGGAAACCGTCTGGGCGATGAACCAGGTGATTCAACAGGGCAAGGCGCTGTACTGGGGCACCTCCGAGTGGCCCGCGAACCCGTATCCTCGAGGCCTACCACGTGGCCCGGCGCGAGCACCTCATCCCACCGGTCATGGAGCAGCCGCAGTACCACCTCTTCCACCGCGATCGGTTCGAGAAGGAGTACGCACCCCTGTACGAGCGCATGGGTCTCGGCACCACCATCTGGAGCCCGCTCGCCGGGGGCCTGCTGACCGGCAAGTACAACGACGGGATTCCGGAAGGCTCGCGCGGCGATCTCGAGGGCTACGAGTGGCTGCGCCCCCGTTTCGAGGGCGACGAACCGCACCGCAGGATCGACAAGGTCCGGCAACTCGCACCCATCGCTCGGGAGCTCGATTGCACACTGGCCCAACTCGCCATCGCCTGGTGCCTGACCAACCCCGACGTGAGCACCGTCATCACCGGCGCTTCGCGGCCCGAGCAGGTCAGTGAGAACATGAAGGCCATGGATGTGGTCGGAAAACTCAGCCCCGAGGTCCTCGACCGGATCGAGACCATCGTCGATAACAAGCCGACACCGGAGCAGGACTGGCGAAGCTGAGCTTCGCAATTATGAATTCTTAATTTTGAATTTTGAATTTCGGACAGATACTCAGAAAACGCCAACTCCCTCTGCGATGCAATAAATTAAGAATTAAGAATTGAGAATTTGAGTCAACTCTCCTCGGCATCGACGAGGCCTCCAAGCCCCCGACCGTGGGTGGTCCACCCAAGATGGCGAACAAATCTCGCTTCGTGTTATTGACGCGGCATCACTGCCGCCAGTACCCTGTGTGGGTCGACAACCGAACACACTCAGACGATCTCGGGATGACGACGGAAGGAGGCTCGATGTGAAAAGACAGATCTTGATTACTGCAGCGGTGGTGGCGCTGCTGCCGTCGCTCTCATGGGGGGCCGGCTTCGCCCTGTTCGAGGCCGGCAACAAGGCCCTCGGCATGGGGGGCGCGTTCACCGCGGTGGCCGATGACCCGTCGGCATTCTTCTGGAATCCGGCAGGGATGGCCTTTCAGATCGACGAGGGCACGCAATTCATGGCCGGTGTCACCCTCATCGCCCCGACCCAGGACTTTACCGGCGACTCGCCCTACCCCGGGGAAGGCTACACCGCCAGCCACAAGGAGCAGATCTTCTATCCGCCTCACTTCTACTTCGTCATGCCGCTGAGCCCAAGGGTCAACTTCACCCTCGGTTTCTTCACGCCCTTCGGGCTCGGAACGTGGTGGGATGAAGACGACTTCAGGGGACGCTTTATCTCCAAACGCGCCGATCTCATGGTCTTCGATCTCGGCGGTCAGGTCTCGTGGAAGATCTGTGATCGCCTCGCCATCGGCGGCGGCATCGACTACATGACCGCCACCATCGAACTCGAGAGAAACGTCACCGGCCATCAACCCCTACACCCAGTCGGTTGTGGATGTCGCCGAAGTCGATCTCCAGACCGATGGTTTCAGCAACAACGCATGGGCGTGGAATGCCGGCTTTCTCTTCAAGCTGCCGGCCGGGTTCTCCATCGGCGGCATGTACCGCTCGAGGTTCACCGTCAAGGGCACGAGCGCCTCGGCCGAGTTCACCCAGATCTCGACGGGATACGCCGATCTCGACGCGATCGTTGCGGCCTCCCTTCCCTTCGACGAAGACCCTGAGATCACCACCGCGCTCAACTTCCCAGACTTCTGGCAGATCGGTCTCGCGTGGTCAAACGAAAAGTGGACGGTCTCCGGACAGTACGGCGTCATGGGTTGGAGCGTCTTTGAGGATCTCGCCATCGAGTTCCCGGAATACCCCGAGCTCGACAGCGTGGTCCGCGAGGACTACGCGGACTCGATGCAGTACCGCTTCGGCATCGACTGGCGGGCGTCCCGGTCGCTGTCCCTCCGCGTCGGTTATCTCTTCGACGAGACGCCCGCAGCCCATCGAGTCCATGTCGCCGCTGCTGTCTGACGGCGACCGCGACGGCTACTCGGCAGGTCATCGGCTTCATCAGCAAGAAGGGCAACTGGGGCTTCGACGTCGGCTACGAGTACCTGAGCCTGCGAGAGCGCTCCACCGACGGGCAGTCCTACGACGGCTTCGACGGCACCTTCCACGACAGCTCGGCCAATCTCTTCGGCGCCAGCCTCAACTTCAAGTTCTAGAAAGGAGCACAACCATGAAAAAGCTGATTCTCATTACCTGCATGGCGGCGCTCCTCGCGGCGCCGGCCATGGCGCAGGTCGATTTCACCCGCTATGTCGCCCTCGGCGACAGCCTCACCGCCGGCATCGCATCCGCCAGCTACATGGACTACTACCAGCAACGCGCCTACCCCCAGCTGCTGGCGCACCCAGGCCGAACGGCAGCTTCCTCGAGGGGCCGTTCGTCGCCCCCCCGGGGCTGCGCCCGATACTGGTGCTCAATAGCCTGATCCCGCTCTCACTCGGTCCCACCGATGTTCCGCCGCCGGCGGATCCATTCGACTACTTCTACAATCTGACCCTCGAGGCGCCCTACCAGAACTTGGCGATCTCGAGCGCCAACACCAAGGATGTGTTTACCAAAACCGGCAATGCGCTGAATCTCGTTGCCGGCAACTTCGACAACGTCGACTACGACATCACCCTGCGCACTCCCAGCAGGTCCCGGACCCGGACACCGGAGAGCTGATCGACTTCACCGCCATGGTTGCCGCGATCTCGCAGCAGCCAACCTTCCTCACGGTCTGGATCGGCAGCAACGACGTGCTCAGGGCGGTCCTCGCCGCCACCCCCATCGACGGCGTCACGATGACCCCGGTGGATGCCTTTGCCGCCGACTACGCCTTCCTCATCGGAGCGCTGGCGACGAGTCTGCCAAACACCGACATCGTCGTCATGAACCTCTTCAGCGACGCGCGGTTGGTGCCCTTCGCCTCGACGGTCCCGATCAGCACCGATATCCCCGGAGTCGGCACCGTCTTCTTTATGGGGCAAGACGGTCCGCTCGAGCCGGGCGATCTCCTGACCCTTCCGGCGAGTGAATTGCTCACTCAGGGCATGGGTTTGCCGGTTCCCGGTTCGCCGCCGCTGCCCGAGAACATCGATTTCGCCACCGGCGCACCCGGCGTCATCCTGCGCGCGGACGAGATCGCGACCATCAACGAGCGCATCGCCGACTTCAACTCGATCATCGCGGCGACGGCCGCCCAGCTCCCCAACGTCCACCTCTTCGACTTCGCCGCCCTGTTTGAGGAAATCGTCGCCGGTGGCTACCGGACGTTCGGCGGCATCGAACTGACCCTTGACTTCCTCACGGGCGGAATCTTCTCCTATGACGGATTCCACCCGCAGAATGTCGGGCAGGCTGTGGTTGCCGGCGCGCTCATCGACTATATCAACGACGAGTTCAACGCCGACATCCCACAGCTCAACATGTACGACATCCTCACCGAGGGCGGATGGAATGCCGCGTCGCCCTTCGCCGCCATCTGCGGTGGCTGCGATCCCAAGAACGTCGTTTTCACCGAGGACGCCTTCATGCAGCTCTACAAGATGATGGCGCCGGACCTGGCGGCGCGCTGGAATCAGCCCCGGCAGCAGAGGCTGTCGCAATCATCGAGCGTCGATTGATCCTCCTTCCACATCAATCAAACGCCCGGGCAATGCCCGGGCGTTTTTTTATCCCTGAAGACTGATGTCTTTCCTACCGAAGAGATTTGAAGGAAACGTCCGGGCGTCGGTTGTGGCGGCGTGCCGGTGCCTGAAGCGGGTTTTTGCCACAGCGCGCGACCAGAATCTCGGATGCGCGCAGCGCATCCTCAGGAATCCGGACCGCAGAGTCCCCTACACAACCCAACGACAACCCGCCACCGTCCAGGGACTCTTCGGTACGGATTCCTAGTGGATATACTCATCCTTGTTGCCGCCATCGATGACGTCGAAACGGCGTTTGCGGCGCATCCGATCGACCCGGGCGCGGAGGATCTTCTCCTCGATCCGCTTGCGCCAGTTGCGGATGACCCATCGCGGTCCACCCGGTGTCAGGCTCGCGTAGGTCAGAAAGACCGCGACGCTGACCCCGACGAGCCCGGCGAGATCCTTGGTCGGCAAAAAGTAGAAGACAAAGGTGAAGAGGATCTCGATCCAGAGAAACCACCGCGCCTTGATCGGCAGCACGAAGAAGAGCAGGATGGTCGCTTCGCCGTAGAGCGTCGCGAACGCGGCGATCAGGATGGTCATGACCATGCGTTGCCCGAGCATGGCGATGAACGGGATCTGGCCGAACGACGGTGCGACGGCCAACGCGATCCACTCGACGACCACCGCCGCCACCGACGCGCCCACGGCCGCGACCATCAGGATCTGCCAGAACCGCCGCTGACCGAGACGAAGAAAGACCGTCTTGCCGAACCAGAAGAGGATGAGCAGTTCGAGGAGGAACCAGAACCCGGATGTCGGCGTCGCGACAAAGGGGTAGGTCACGAGCTGCCAGAGAAAGCCGCGGTAGATCCCCATATTGAGGCTGAGCATCTCGAGCAGGCCGCGCGTCCCGTCGAAGAACTGCAGCGAGAAGGTCGCGAAGAGCACTCCGATGAGCGCCAGCAGGCCGCGCGGCGGCGGCGGTCCGTCCACGAGGCCGCCGAAACCCCCGAATCCACGCTGCGGAGTTGTACGGTAAATCATGAGTTCTCCATCGGGAGCATCATAACGTTGCGGGTCTTCGCGGTCACTGAAGGTGGGCCAAGGCCCACCCTACAGGCCCACTCGCTCGCCATGTCCGACGCGCCATTTCCGACGTAGGGTGGGCCTGGGCCCACCTTTAGATCCCGATCGACAACCCCGATTCCGGCCAAGAAAACGACCAAAACGGGAATTTGATGATGATTCACTCAGGTTCTATGTGTTACCTCGATCGGGTTTCTTGAAAACCCTCGTTCGAGATGTACATTGAAACGTAAGGGCCTGCGGCCCAGGAGGCTGAATCATGACTGATGTGACAACCCTTCCCGTCATCCCGCTCCGCGAAGCGGTGCTCTTCCCCGGCGTGACCTCGCCCATCGCAGCCGGCCGTCCGGCCACGCTGCGCGCCATCGAGGCGGCGCTCAAGACCACCGACAAGAGGATCTTCGTCGTCGCGCAACGCGAGAACCTCGAGGACGTCAGCCCGGACATCCTCTACACCATGGGTACCGTGGCCACCATCGGCCCGGTTCAACGAGGCCCGTCCGGGATGCGCCTGCTCCTCAACGGCGTCTACCGCGGCGTCGCCATGCGCTTTGATGAACAGGACGAGTACCTGATCGCCGCCGTCCGCCAGGCCGAAGAAATGCAACCCCTCGACTCCCGCGCACCGGAGTTCACCGCCCTCTACGCGGAGGCGCGTGAACGAGCCACGGAGCTCGGCCGCCGCGCCGGGATGCCCAAGGAGGCGGTCCAGCAGTTTCTCGCCGAGACCAACGAACCCGGCCGTTTCGCCGATCTGGTGGCCGGTCACCTGGATCTCAAACCGGTCGAAGCTCAACGTCCTTCTCGAGAGTCTGCCGGTGGACGAACGCCTGCGCACGGTGCTGCTCCACATCCAGCGTCAGATCGACGTCATCGACGCCCAGGAGAGCATCAAGAGCCAGGTCCAGGAAGAGCTCGGCGACCGTCACCGTGAGGCCTTCCTCCGGCAACAGCTCAAGGCGATCCAGAAGGAACTCGGCGACGACAACGGCCGCGAGGACCTCGAAGAGCTCAAGGCCAAGCTCGATGAACTACCCCTGCCCGAGGTCGCCCGCAAGGAGGTCGACCGCGAGATGTCACGCCTCGAGCGGATGGGCCCGGAAGGCATGGAGGCCCAGGTCATCCGCACCTATCTCGAGACCATCTGCGAGTTGCCGTGGGACCAACACACCGACGAGCGCCTCGACATCTCCAAGGCGAGCGAAATCCTCGAGGAGGACCACTACGGTCTCGGCGACGTCAAGGACCGGATCCTCGAGTTCCTCGCCGTCCGGCTCCTCCAGCTGCGCAAAGAGAAGGAAGCGGCCGAGGGTCGAAGTCGAACCCGAAGTCGTCGAAGCCGCCGACACGACCAGGACCCGCAAGACCGCCCCCTCTCCGACCCTCGCCCGCGACGCGGTCCGCCGCAACCCGATTCTGCTCTTCGCCGGACCTCCGGGGGTGGGCAAGACCTCGGTGGCCCAGTCCATCGCCCGCGCCATGGGCCGCGAGTACGTCCGGATCTCCCTCGGTGGCGTTCGCGACGAGGCCGACATCCGCGGTCATCGGCGAACCTATGTCGGCGCCATGCCCGGGCGGATCATCCACGGCATGAAACAGGCCGGCAGCCGCAACCCGGTCTTCCTCCTCGACGAGGTCGACAAGCTCGGCGCCTCCTACCAGGGCGACCCGGGGTCGGCGCTGCTCGAGGTCCTCGACCCGGCCCAGAACGACACCTTCACCGACCACTATCTCGGCGTGCCCTTCGATCTCTCCGAGGTCCAGTTCATCTGCACCGCCAACTTCCTGCAGAACATCCCCGGACCGCTCCAGGACCGGATGGAAGTGGTGGAGTTCGCCGGCTACACCGAGAAAGAGAAGCTCGAGATCGCCAAGCGCTACCTCGTCCCACGCCAGGTCAAGCAGACCGGGCTCAGCGACGAGCAGATCACCTTCGAGGACGAGGCGGTCCAGGAGGTGGTGACCCGCTACACCCGTGAGTCGGGGGTCCGCCAGCTCGAACGCGAGATCGGGCGTCTCGCCCGCAAGGTCGCGCGCAAGATCGCCGCCGACGAGATCGAGAGACTTCACCGTCGGGCGCGAGCAGGTGGCCGAGCTCCTCGGCCGACCCAAGGTCCACCCCGAGCACGCCGCCAAGACTGGACCAGGTCGGCGTCGCCACCGGGATGTACTACACCCCCATGGGCGGCGACATCATGTTCGTCGAGGCCTCGCCCATGGCGGGCAAGGGCAATCTCGTCCTCACCGGTCAGCTCGGCGATGTCATGAAGGAGTCGGCCCAGGCGGCCTGGACCTACGCCAAGGCCCACGCCGGCGATCTCTTCATCGACCCGCGCGACTTCGCACCAGGATGTCCACATCCACGTCCCCGCCGGCGCCATCCCCAAGGACGGCCCATCGGCCGGGATCACCATGGCGACCGCCCTGGTGTCGGCGCTGTCCGGGCGCCCCGCCCGCAACGACGTCGCCATGACCGGTGAGATCACCCTCTCCGGCCGGGTCCTGCCCATCGGCGGGGTCAAGGAGAAGATCCTCGGCGCGGTGCGGGCCGGGATCACCACCGTGGTCCTGCCCAAGGAGAACGAGGCCGATCTCGACGATCTGCCGGACGAGATCCGCCAGGGCCTGACCATTCACCTGGTCGAGGAGCTCGGCGAGGCGCTCTCCCACACCCTTCGCGGCGGTGAGTTCCGCGAGGGCAAGCTCCAGTTCGCAAGCTCGGGCCCGACGGATCAAGGACCATCACAACCCCTGCGGCACTGATCGACGCACAGAAAAAAAAACTGGCGGGCTCGGCCCGCCAGTTTTCTTCCTTCACGGTGTTGCTGATGACCAGGCTGAGGTTCCCCCCGACTCGAAACCATCCGCGAAGATGAAGGACGGCGGCCCGAGCACGGTTCCCCATGCGCCGCCGATCCAGCGCTGATCAGCACCGAGAGCGGAGATCGTGTAGAGCGTCGCCTCGGTCGGAGCGGTGATCTGCTGCCAGGTCGCGCCCCCGTCGTCGGTGGCGACGATGGTGCCGGCCTGGCCCACCGCAAACCCCTGCTGGGCATTCCAAAAATGGACATCGAAGAGGTTGACGCCGACCCCGCTCGTTTGTTCGTTCCAGGTTGCCCCGCCGTCTTCGGTGGCCAGGATGAGGCCCTCGTCGCCCACCACCCAACCATTGTCGCCATCGACAAAGGTGATGGAGCGTAGATAAACGTTTGGCGGCGGTGAGTCGTGGATCAACGTCCACGTCAAACCGCCGTCGAGAGTCTCGAAGATATGTTCGATCCCGGCCGCAGCGAAGCCGTGCGCGGCGGTCAGGAAGTGGAAGTCGAAAATCCCGCCGGAGCCCAGGCCGTAGCCGTCGAAGATCCAGTTCAGACCTCCGTCGGTGGTTCGGAAGACGCCGTGCTGGGTCCCGGCGAGCCCGTTGAGCGTATCGAAGAAGTGGAGTGACCAGCAGTCCATATAGGTATAGCGCTCCTGCCAGCGTGTCGCCGCCATCTACCGAGGCAATGAATGTGTACGAGCCGCAGGCCACCAGGTTGTCATCGTCAATGGGCTGAATCGCCCGGAGGTCGTCATCACCAACATTGGTGACCGGTGTCCAGGCGACCCCGCCGTTGGTGGTGCGAATGCACCGACGCCGGCGGACCCACCGCCCAGCCGTGGTTTGGATCCGTCATCACCAGATCGAAGATGTCGTTGGCGAGTTCGCTCCCGGCGAGCTCCCAGGTGGCTCCATCGGTGGTTCTCGCAAGGGTTCCGTACTGCCCCGCGACGCACGCGGTGGAGGTGTCGCGCACGGCGATGGCAGCCAGGGCGTTGGGGGTCTCAAGAACCTGTGGCGTCCACGAGGCTCCGGCATCGGTCGACTTCAAGATCAGCGAATCCTCGTTCGTCAAGGTGTCGACGCTACCCACGACCCACCCTTGGGTCGCCGTGGCGAATCCGATATCCGACAGCCAGACCTCGGAGATTTCCGAGGCCAGGTTCCAGGTCTGCCCGCCATCCGTCGTCGAAACCACTCCCCTCACATCGGCGATGAATCCATCGTCAGACGTCGGGAAGGAAATTCCGACGATGGTTCCTCGTGGGCTCTCGTACACCGGCGACCACGACGAACCTGCATCGGTGGTCCGAAAGAGGGTGAAGTTCATTCCGGTGCCGGCCGAGTGCCCCACGGTGGTCGAAGTGAAATCGAGGTTGTAGGTGGGCGTGCCGATCGTGTCCACCGGCGACCAGGTGTCGCCGCCGTCGATTGTGCGCAACAACTCCGCCGCTGTCCCTCCCACCCAGCCGTGGTCGGCATCGTCGAAAAAGACCCCGGCCAGTGCGTTGGGATAGTGGCCGATCACGGTAAACCAGTTCGCGCCGCCATCCATCGAGTGCAGCAGGTATCCCTCCGTCGTCCAACCCAGGTTGAGCTTCCCCGCCGCCCAGAGACGGTCCTCATCCTGCCATGCCACCGACAGGAGATCGGCCGTCGTACCCGAGATTCCGGTCTGCCAATTCGCGCCGCCGTCGGTGGACCGAACCACGACGCCGTCATCGCCCACCGCCACGACCCGGTTCCCCGAAGGCGACCAGGCCACATCTCGGAAGTGGGTATGAAACTCCCCCTGGCGGAGAATTGCCCAATCCATGCTCGTGTCACCGAGAACGGGAGCCACGATCAAAACGCCCGCCATTCCTGCGGCGGCGACAATCGAACCCAACCCTCGTCCATGGAAACTCGGTTGATTCATGAGCCGGTCCCTTATGAGACGATTATATGATGGTCTCTCGTCGACGGCGCAGGCGCGACCGATGTTGCCGGCCTGGTCCGCCAGAATGTGGCGACGAACGAGATCCTGATCATCAACAAAAGTGGGCAGAGATCGGCTCTTGACATACCAGCTTAATGAGCATATGTTCGTTACAGGAGGTGTCGTGGCACGACCGGAAAAGCTCAGACGTGTGGGATGCGAGACCGAGGTTCGGGCGTTCAAACCCGTCGGCCGACCGGTGGCCGAACTTCAAGTCGAACCGCTACGGCTCGACGAACTCGAGGCGCTGCGACTGGCGGACCTCGAAGGACTCTACCAGGAGACCGCGGCAGCCAGGATGGGGGTGTCCCGTCCCACCTTCGCCCGCATCCTCGGCCGCGCCAGAACGGCGGTTGCCAGGGCGCTGATCGAGGAGCGCATGCTTGTGGTCGGCGAAGGACCCGTGGTGACGGCTTCCGACGAACCCTTCCCCTGCCCCGTCCACGACGACGGGGCCAGGAGGGGGCGGGGGTGTCGCTGCCATCGCCATCCGGGTCGCAACAACCGCGGGCCGGAACTCGCGCTGAAGAGAATCCAAAGGAGGATCAGAGAATGAGAATCGCAATCCCGTTACAACAAGGAAGATTCAGTCAACACTTCGGCGGCGCCGAGAGCTTTGCCTTCTACACCGTGGACACGGCCAACCGGATCGGTCGCCGAACGCCGAGTTCGACGCCCCACCCGAACACGGCCGTGGGATCTTCCCCATGTGGCTTCGAAACAAGGGCGCGACCGTCGTCCTGGCGGGCGGGATGGGGCCGCGCGCCATCGATATCCTCGCTCAACAAGGTATCGAGGTGGTACTGGGCGTGCAGGGCGACGATCCCGACGCGGTGGTTCGGAGCTATCTCGACGGCACCCTCGAGGCTACCGGCGAGGTCTGCCACGAGCACGGATTCCACGATTGCGGCCACGACCACGAAAAGCCCGAACACGGGCGGGGCGACTGCCACCAGACCTGACAAGGAGTAGAAAATGGCGAATCAAGGACGAGGCCAGAGGATGGGCGCCGGTCGAGGCGCCAAACAGGGACAAGGACGAAGCGGTCAAGGCCAGGGCGGCGGCATGGGAGGCGGCCAGGGACGAGGACAGGGTATCGGCCGAATGGGCGGCGGTGGTTTCTGCCTCTGCCCCAAGTGCGGGCATCGGGCGCCTCACAGCCCCGGATCGCCGTGTCTCCAGGAGCGGTGTCCGAGCTGTGGTTCGGCCATGGTCCGGGAGGGATCGACCCACCACCAAGAGATCGAGAGTCGCCGCGCGGCCAAAAACACGACGTCGTGACCGACGTCAGACAACCCGCCGGTCGTTCCAAGGCCGGCGATGAAAGGATGAGACGATCATGCCGGGTGGAGATGGAACCGGACCGATGAGACAGGGACCACTGACGGGCGGAGGATTCGGCCCTTGTGGAGGTGGCCGAGGCCGAACATCGATGCAGGGCGGTTTTCGCGGTCGCGGAGGCGCCGTCGGCGGTGGACGAGGATGGCGCAACCGGCGTTGGGCCCCCGATTGGTCGGGTTGGCGGCGGGCGGATGCCTGGAACCAGGCGGCCACACCCCGGTCCTTCGACAACGAGCGAGACACGCTGCAACGAGACGAGGCGGCTCTCGAGAGCGAACTCGAACTCCTCCGCCGGCGTATCGCCGAGCTCGAAAATCCGAGTAGAAGTCTCGGTCGCAGACCCTGAAGGACCAGCCTACAGATTCCTCAGCGACACTCAACACGCAGCAATCCGTAGGCGCGCCCTTCAGGGTGCGCGACCAATCCGTAGTGAAAACCCTTCGCTATCGGCTCACCTGGCTCATGAGGATCGGCGTGGCGCAGGCTAGTCGTACGATCGCCGCATGGCCTCGTTCGTCACCGTCTCGCCGATCTTCCAGTCCCACACCGGAAGATCCCAGGTTCCGAGATTCCGGTGCGTGTCGTAGTAGTTCTGCGGGATGGGGTGTGTCCCGACCACCACCTCCATGCCGTACTTCTCCTCGATGAAAGCCTTGAACTCGTCGATGTAGGGGCACGGCGGATAGCCGACGACCAGGCCGGTGGCGAGGTGGACCACCTCGACGCCGTTCTTCTTCATCTCGGCCGGCGCATACTCGATGTTGCCGCCGGGGCAACCGTCGCAGGTGGTGTACCCGGCCAGCTCCACTTCCTCGCCCTCGTAGCGGGCAAAGGCGCCGTCGCGCTCCCGCAGCGCCCGTAGACACTTGCCGCCCGCACAACGACGCCAGCGGTCGCAGATGATGATGCCGATCTTCCTCGGGGCCTTCATGTCAGGAACCTCCCGGCGGACAGTGACCACTTGACCCGCCTCCACACCTCGTTCATGTCCGATGCCGCGCCGCTGTCGGAGTGCTCCACCAGCGAAACCCCCTCGATCTGGGCTGTGGTCACGGCGGGATCGAAGCGGATGCGGCCCGCCGTGGCGGCCCCCAACGCGGTCGCCAGATCCTCGATCCGCCGGGTGTTCTCCTCGTTGATGTCGAACTTGTTGACGACCACCATGGAGGGGACCCCGAAGTGCTTCGTGAGCCCGATCACCCGCTCGAGATCGTGGAGCCCGCTGAGGGTCGGCTCGGTGGCCACGAGGACCAGGTCCGCACCCGTGATGGAGGCGATGACCGGACAACCGATGCCCGGGGAACCATCCACCAGGATCGTGTCGATGCTCCGGCTCTCCGCGATCGACCGTGCCTCGGCACGAAGAAGGCTGACCAGCTTGCCCGAGTTCTCTCCGGCAGGATTGAGACGGGCGTGAACCATGGGCCCGAGCCTGGTGTCCGAGACGTACCACTCACCCTCCACGGCGTCGACCATCTCGATGGCCCGTTCGGGGCAGAACCAGGCGCAGACGCCACAGCCCTCGCAGGCGATGGGATCCACCGAGTGGTCCTCTCTCCCCCCGGTGATGGCGTTGTACCGGCACAGGCTGCGGCACAGGTCGCAGGCGTTGCAGGCGTCATGATCGATGACCGCCCGTTTCCCACCGATGAACTCGTAGCGTTCAACCAGTGACGGTTGCACCACCAGGTGCAAATCGGCGGCGTCGACATCGCAGTCGGCCAGTACCGAGGTCCCGGCGAGAGCGGCGAGCGACGCCACGAGGGAGGTCTTGCCGGTGCCCCCTTTGCCGCTGATGACGACGATCTGATTCATGACCATCCCTCGATACGACGCAGGAGGGTCAGAAATCGGTCGCGAAAATCGGGATCCGTATCAACCGCCATCTCACCCCGCGAGTACGCCTCGGCGATGCTGCGGCGGTCCGGCAGCTCGGCGGCGATCTCGATGCCCCGGCTGCGGCAGAGCTCCCTCGTCGCCTCGCCGTTCGCTCCGGCGCGATTGATGACCACCTCGCACCCGATCCCCAGCTTGCCGATGGTGTCCATCGCCAGCTCGAGGTCGTGCAACCCGAACGGCGTCGGCTCGGTCACCAGAAGCACCCTGTCGCACCCACGGACGGCCTCCACCACCGGGCACGAAGTGCCCGGTGGGGCATCGACAATCACCAGCTCTGCCTGCGGCGCCACCGCCTTGAGGGCGCGGATCACCGGCGGACTCATGGCCTCGCCGATATTCAGCAGCCCCTGGAGGTACTCCACCCCATCCACTCGACCGCCCATGAGAGTGGCCACCTCACGGGGAATTTCGGTGATGGCTTGGAGCGGACACACCAGACGGCAGCCGCCGCAGGAGTGGCAGAGCTGGGGAAAGACCAGGACCTTTGTGCCGATGGGAACGATGGCGCTGAACATACAGATCTCCCCGCACTGACCGCAGAGATCGCAGACCTCGGCATCGACCCGGGGAACCGGGAGGGTGACCGGTCGGCGCCAACTCTCCTCCGGCTTCAGAAAGATCTGACCGTTGGGCTCCTCGACATCGCAGTCGAGGTAGACCACCGAACGATGCTTCATGGCCGCAACCCGCGCCAGGTTGGTCGCGACGGTGGTCTTGCCCGTCCCCCCCTTGCCGCTGGCAATCCCGATTCGCACGTCGACTCCGTCGTCTCGGCTATGAGGACGCGCGGTCGGCGCTGTACTTCTCGAGGGCCTCTCTCACGGTTCCGCCGCAGCCGGTCACCACCGAAACACCCGCCGCGGTCAGGGTGTCGACTGCGTTCGGTCCGCAGCGCCCGGTGAGGACCACCGAAACCCCGCGCTCGGCCACGAGACGAGCCGCCTGGATGCCGGCCCCGTGGCCTTGAGTCGCCGACTCGATTGTCGACCGGCTCGAAATCAACACCGGCCGGATCCGCGATCACGAAACACGAGCACCTTCCAAATCTCTCGTCCATCTGCGCATCCAGTGACGGTCCGGTCGAGCTAACGGCAATCTTCATATCTTTCCCCTTAACCCCGCTCAGGAATCCTCGCCGTCGTCGCCGATCGCCTCGACCGGACACTCTTCGAGAGCTTCCTGACACTGGGCCTCTTCTTCGTCGTTTTCGGGCTGCTTGACGACGTAGGAGAATCCCTCGTCATCGTTGGCCGCGAAGTTGTTGGACGCCGGGTTCGCCCGAGCTGGCAGTAGACGCAGCACAAGTTGCAGGTCTTCAACGGCACCGGGTCGATACCCCAGGGACCGCCCGAGGCGGCGCGACGGGACAGGCCCGAAGACGTGTTTCAAGACCGTCCCTTTCTCGATCCACGCTTCACGTCTGTTCAGGAGAATATCCACCTGGTTCCTACCTCTCGGAAGCCGAGATTCTGTCCGAATCCGGTCTGTAACGCCGGCGACTCCCGGGCGAACGAAACCGACTCAACTCTGCGTCGCCGGCCGCCAACGCCTCGACAATCTCGTCCGGCGAGCCGCAGATGTCCGAGATGACTTCGACTCCCGAAACCCACACCGCCGCCTCGGTAGATGGAGAGATGGCGGAGCAAACCAGAACATCGACGCCGAGAGCGACGAGGGTCGATGCCGGTCTTTCCGGTACAAGCGTGTGGGTCGAGCTGCCCGCCACAAGACGGTGGCCGACATCAACCTCAACAACACGAATCACTCTTGCGACGTCGAAGACGGGTGAGATTCGACCATTCCAGACAGGGATCGCAATCTTCATGGCAACGAACCGTTGCAACCGCTGTGCCACCGGCGCCAGCGATGACACTCCGAATGATTGAGGCGCGAGAGACGGCTTCGGTGGTCGGTTCGATGGCGGAAATGAGAGCGATTTGCACCCCTGCGAGAAGAACAACCGAGCAGAGTGCGCTGTTGCGAGCGATGGTTGACGGTCGAGCCGCTCTACCGTCTCTGAGCTTCGCCCATCGTGGTCGGGGACCTCGAGATCCAGGTCTCTGATCTTGCGGCGCAAGGTGGTCGGGTGAATCCCGAGCTCCTCGGCCGCCGTCTTGCGGTTCCCGTCGTGGCGGCGAAGCGCGTCCGAGATGTGGAGGGCCTCGAGAGATTGCAACGTCACGCCCGGGCGCACTTCCATCGTCGGCAGACCGGAACACTCGAGAATCTCCTGCGGCAGGTGGCGGAGTTCGATGAGACCGCTCCGACAGAGCACGAAGGCGTGCTCGATGACGTTCTCGAGCTCCCGGGCGTTGCCGGGGAAATCACACCTCATGAGCACGTTCATGACCTCGCCCGAAACCCCCGCCACGTCCTTGTTCTGGATCCTGTTGAATCTCGAAATGAAGTGCTCGACGAGGAGAGGGATGTCCTCTCGACGATCACACAGGGGGGGCAGGTCGAGGCGAAAGACATTGATCCTGTAGTAAAGATCCTCGCGAAACACACCCTCTTGAACCAGCTCGGTGAGATCACGATGGGTGGCGGTGATGATCCGCACATCGAAGGCGACCGGGGTGACTGAGCCCAGCGGTTCGTAGACGCGTTCCTGGAGGACCCGGAGCAGCCGGACCTGCATTGCCGCAGAAATGTCGCCGATCTCATCGAGGAGAATGGTGCCGCCGTCCGCTTTGGCGAAACGGCCTGGTTTGTCCTTGCGCGCATCGGTGAACGCGCCCGCCTTGTGGCCGAAGAGCTCCGACTCGAGGAGGGTGTCCGGCAGAGCGCCGCAATTGATGGCGACGAAAGGCTTGCGCTTTCTCGGCGAGAGATCGTGGATGGCTCGCGCGAAGAGTTCCTTGCCGGTGCCGCTCGCACCACGGATCAGAACCGTGCTGTCGCTGTCCGCAACCACCGGCAGGAGATCGAAGAGAGACCGCATGACAGAGCTCCCACCGATGATGTCGCCAAAAGTGGAGCGGCCCTTGATTTCCTTTCGGAGGTCTTCCACCAGGCTGAGATCGCGGAAGGTCTCCACGCCGCCGACGATTTCGCCGGCGCCGTCTCTCAAAATGGCGGTGGACACACTGATCGGTACCTTTCGATCTTCCGCGTCGATGATATAGATCGCCTTGTTGACGACGGGTTGCCCGGTGGTCATCGTTTCCCTGAGCGCGCACTCACCCTCGCAGATGCTGGCTCGAAACACGTCGCAGCAGTGCTCACCGATGGCCTCGTCGCGAGCCACCCGGGTGATCCTCACCGCCGCCTTGTTGAAGGAAGTGATGCGCCAGTCTCGATCAACTGTGAAGACACCGTCCGCTACGCTGTCAAGAATGACCTGCGCCGCTTCCGGATCTTCGTGGTACATCGTGTTCGCGGTCCTTTACCGCCGCCGAGCCTGCAGCCACCCGCAGGGGATCGGAGACGGTACCACTCTACCGCGAACCACGCCGGATCCACGTTGCGCGAACAATCGGTCCCAGATCAAAAAGAGCGGCGCTCGTACACCTGATACCGTTCAATTCACTGCGTGCTTCTATGCGCCTACCGCTACCCTCGCTGCTTCGGGCTCAACCGGTTCCAGCGGCAGGTTGAGGACGATGGACTGGAGCTTTTTCATTGTCTCGATATAGCGGTGGAAGTAGATCCTCGAGATCTGGGTCTGAATGGTGTAGCCGAGGACCAAATCACTGTCCATGAGCTCCTTGAGGGTCGCCGATTCGATCTTCAGCAGCCGCGAGTCGGACGTGCACCGGGCGTCGAGCGAGTAATCGACGAACTGGAAGCAGACGCACGACCCGAACATGGCGCCTTTGGTGAGCTCTTCGACCTGGAGGCTGACCCCTGACCGGCCGGGTAGACGCAGCGATACCTGACCATCGAGCACGACGTAGAAGTGATCCGCCCGCGTGTCCTTTTGATAGATCATCTCGCCCGCCTTGAACTTCACGACCTCGGCGACGTCGCTGATCGCCGTGATCTGTTCCGGGCGGAGAAACTGAAAGACCTCTTGCCCTTCGAGCCGTTCGAGAGCCATCGCATACCCCTTTCTGTTCAAACGTGAACTGTCATAGCGGAAGAATGCACGGTCCGTGCCAGACAGCATTCGCAGGTTCACGAGGGGATGAGCGGTGAGGCGTGCGGTTCAGGCTGCAGGCAGACGACCAGTTGACGGTGCCGACTCACTCGGTCAGCAAGCGGTAGGTCGCCTCGGCATGGACAAAGGGATCGCCGGTGAAGGAGAACCCATCGCTTGCGAAGCTCCCGGTCCCGGTGATCCCATGGAAACGGCCTGAACCGCAGAGGAATTCGAGTTCACCGTTTTCGGCGCCGGTCGGACCCATGCATCCCGTCAGTCTCGCGGTCTGGGTCGATCCATCAGGAAACTGAAACTGGGCAAAGCCTTCGTAGTGGGACTGCCCCTCTTCGACAAAGAAACTGACCCATGCGTCCACCGTCGCGACTTCTCCGTCATCGAAGAAGGCAAGACCGGCCATCTCCCGCGCGCCGACTGACCGTACCGTCGAGCTGCTCCATCGCCAGGGTGTCGACCTTCATCGTGAAGAACAACCCTCTCCACTCCTGAGTCCGCCCGTCAAACGGTTCTTCAGCCACCGCCGAAGACACGGCAATCAGAAACAGGCCAACCGCAACCAACGCGCATTCGTATCCACATCTTCATCTGACTCCTCCTTCTGCGGCGCACGCGGTGAGCCGCTCTTCATCGGCGTGAACAACCTCCGGATGGAGGACGAGAGAAGCCGCGCTCAACCCGTGCATGAGGATCGCCGTGCCGTACACAGCATCGACCAGGGCTGGGAGAGCCCACCGACTCGTTGCACGCACGGGCCTGCTCTTCCTCGCCGGGTCCATAGGCAATGGTCGGAATTCCAAACTCGCGGCTCACAACCCCCCCGGCGGACCCAACTCCCAAACGGTCCACGTTCCCAGGCCTTGGAGACCCACCGGCATCCGGCGTCGCGCATGGACTCGCGGGCACGATCGACCAGCGGGTGCATGAGGTTGGTGGACCAGGACGGCACGGACATCCGGATCCTCCTCCTGTGGCCCGTATAGAGCTGTTGCTCCTCTTGGCGAACCCTCACCTCGAGGAAAACAGCGTGCATCTCTCTGGTGCTGTTCGAGCGACTATCCCGTCGAGCCACCCGAGGACATCTTCCTCCGACTCACCGTGAGACAATCGACGGCAGACCCGAACCGTCTCCAGGAACCCGTGGTCGGAGCGCCCGGCTCGGGGCTGATTGACGGTCATGATCGCCTGAGATTCAGGGAACCCGCCATCGTCACAATGGGCGCTCAAGGATTTGGAAGACGTGTTCGGCGGCACTTCGCGCGACCCCATCAATGGGGCTGATGATGTCGATGTCAATTTCCACCCAGCCGTCGTGGCCGGAACCGATCATCAGCGTCGTCGGATCACCGAGGACAACGAACCTCGGTTCCATCCCGAGCTCAGGGAGCGTCGTTTGAAGCAGATGTCGGATTCCGACTCCGCAACCGTTTTCCGCGGCCACCGTCGCTGCCACCACGATATTTCCCGTCGGGGCGAAGCCCACTGGTTGAAAGCACATGTCCGGCGTAGATCTGCGCCGCCAACCCCCCCTTGCAGTCGGCAGCGCCGACACCCTCGATCCGACCGTGGACGATGTCTCCGCTGAACGGTGATCGGCGCCAATCTTTCGATCCTTTCGGGCTTCTTCGTGTCCATGTGTGAGCTGATGAGGATCGAGAGGCCCGGATCACTCCCGAGGATCACACCGACGATGTTCCCGACATCATCCGTGAAGACGAGGTCGTAGCACAGCTCACGCATCACCTCGGAGACCTTCTCGAGCCACTTCCTCCTCATGGAGACTGGGGCTGGGAATCCTGATCAGATCCTGGGTGAAGCGAATCACATCGCCGCTGTTCTTTTCGACTTCGTCTCCGCAGCCGTATGTACATGGTGCACCTCTCAGTCCATCCGCAGCGTTGAATTGCAAAGCGTGTGCCATCGATCCCCGGTCGCCGCGAGGTGCTTCTCTTCAACGTTTTGAAGAAAACTCGAGGTGGCCAATCAGTCCCCGACCTTTCATAATGAAATCGACTGTTTCGAATTGGGGGTGGGCTCGTTGAAAGCGGAAGACCTGAAGCTCGAAGAACTCGTCACCTTTGACAACGGCGCCTTGAGCTTCCGCGGAAGGACGGGTCGTGCTGCACGACGCCCATGCCGTCGCGCAGCTCCGCAAAGACCTCATCGACATGGTGGGGTTGGCGCCGGCACGAAAGATCCTCACCCGTTTCGGCTTCGCCTGGGGCCAGGCCGACGCCGGCGCCATGAAACGGGTCTTCAAATGGGAAAGCCGCGAAGAACTGTTGCGGGCCGGACCCGTGCTTCACACCCTGCAGGGAGTCACCAAGGCGGTGGTGAGATCGCTCGTCCTCGAGGAGGATTCCTCCTTTCAGATGGAGGTCGACTGGTACAACTCGGGCGAGGCCGAAGAACACATCCAGATGTTCGACAAGGCGGAACACCCGGTGTGCTGGATGCTGTGTGGATACGCCAGCGGTTACGCATCGTTCTGTCTCGACCGAGACGATCTTTTTCGTCGAAGAGCGCTGCAAAGCACAGAGGTGACAAGGTCTGCCGGGCGATCGGCCGGGACCGAAAGTCCTGGGGATCCCGCATCGACGACTACCTCCAGTTCTTTGAAACCGAGGACATCCAGGCCAAGATCGCCGACCTCACCAAGGAGCTCCGGCAAAAGACACAAGAGATGGAGCCGTCAAGAGTCGCCGTCTCCAGGAATTCGAGACCATCCTGCCCACCGGCATGGCCGAGGTGCGGAGCACTTCTTTTCAGAAAATTCTCGGTCTGGCCTCCCGGGTCGCGAGGTTCGACTCGTCGGTTCTCATCACCGGCGAAAGCGGCGTCGGCAAGGAGGTCCTTGCGCGGTACATCCACGACAACTCGACCCGCTCGAACGGGGAGTTCGTCGCGGTCAACTGTGGAGCTCTACCCGAGACCCTCCTCGAGAGCGAGCTCTTCGGCCACAAATCGGGGTCGTTCACCGGCGCGATCCGGGACCGCAAGGGGCTCTTCGAGCAGGCCAACGGCGGGACCATCTTCCTCGACGAGATCGGCGAGATCTCGCCCGCGCTCCAGGTCAACCTCCTCCGAGTCCTGCAGGAACGCGAGATCCGCCGCATCGGCGAGAATGTCCAGCGGCGGATCGACGTCCGGGTCCTGGCAGCGTCCAACAGGGACCTCGAGAAGGAGATCGAGGACGGAACATTCCGGGACGATCTCTACTACCGCCTCCGGGTGGTCGAGATCCGCATTCCACCGCTGCGCGAACGGCCCGAGGACATTCTTCCCGTCGCTCGCTTTATCGTAAAGAAGCTGGCGACCAAGCTCGATCTTCCCCGCCTCCGTTTTGATGCCGACTGTATCGATGTCCTCCAGCGGTATTCGTGGCCGGGCAATATTCGCGAGCTCGAGAATGCCCTCGAGCGTGCGGCCGTCCTTTCCGAGGACGACAGGATCACAATACGCGGCCTCCCCGCGTGCGTCGTCGATGGCGAAGTCCCGGGCCAAGGTCTCCCGTTCGCTCCCGTCTCCAGTCTCAAGGAGGTGGAGGCAGCGCACATCCGGACGGTTCTCCGCTACACCGGCGGCAATCGGAGCGAAGCGGCGAAGATCCTCGGTATCGGTGTGACCACTCTCTGGAGACGTATGAAGGAGATGGAGGACGAACCGGGCTAGCTAGCCCGGAAACGGCGCTGTTCCCATCCGGGTGTCTCCGGATGGGAACGAACTCACCGCGGGTTGGGTGAGTGACGCCGGCGCGCCACTCCCCAACCTCGATCTCTAACCGGAAAGTCACCGATCCAGCCGGTCCGAAAGCTCATCGGCCATGAAGGTCACCTCTTGGTCGAAGAGCCCCTCTGCGCTCTCGGACTCGATCTCCAACCCACGCTGGAAGAGGTTCACGCATCCCCGGTCCAGCAGCTCGGTCACCGCCAAGGGCCCATCTCGTTCCGCGACGACCTGCGCCAGGTGACGGCCGACTGCGCAGAGCGGGCCACCAGCACCTCGTCCTTGCTCGAGCAGAGCACGCGCAGATCCCACCGGCGACTCTTCCCGCAGCGGAAGCACAAGATCGTTGACGAGATCGACACCCTCCATCAACGTCGGTGTATTCACCGATCGCGATGGGTCGGAGACATGCTCGATGGCTCCCTCCACCACCGTGGAGACCACCATGTCAAAGAAGATCTCGAGGCGCTCGTCGGCCAACCCGGCGGCATCGAGCAGTGCCCGACGATCGATCTCCATCATGGCCGCCCGACTGCTCCACCAGGTACTGGCGGTACACCCCTGCGGAGATCCTTTTCACGACTTCTTCCCAGCCGGCCCTGATCCGCAGCACGCTTGTTCCGGACATGGCAGGGGTTGTCCAGTCGCCGGTCAGACATCCGGGTGTGAAGGCGAAGCGGAGATCCACTCCGGCGCCGGCAGGCAGGAAGGGGCCGACCCTGGCCAGGGCCGCATCGGCCAACTCCTGACGATGTCCTCGAGGCCCTCGATCAGCTCGCGATAGAGGGCCGGGTCGTCCGCCAGACCGGCATAACCGAAGTCGTTCATGGGGTTCACCCAACGCCACAGACGATCGAGCGGTTCACGCGAACCGGCTTTCCAGATCAAATACGCCAGGGTCTGCTCGCTCACCCGGGGCTCAGCGCCTTCGCACCGGTCGCAGACAAACCGGAGCATTTCCTGGTTGGCCGGCATCTGGGCGATCACTCTGGCCTCGGCCATGGTGACCTCGCCATCACTCAGCGCATCAAGAAAGGCAGTTGGAACCGAGGTGTCGATGGAAACCGTCATGGACGGAGATCGACCCGTCGGTGGGATTCCGTCAAACGGCGACGACGGGGAGGCCAACGGAAAACCAAGCTCTGCAAGTGCATCGAGGTTGGCCTGCCGCTGCCGGGCGAGGTAGACCGCGGTCTCCAACGCCCCGGCCTTGTCAACGGGCAGTGGGATCTCATCGGCGTTCATCAGCTGGTTGGGCAGACACCCACAAAACCCCCCGCCGACATGGTCTTGCATTTGCTGAAATCGAGCGAGCTGCCGAATGGCGTAGAAGGGTTGAACCCGCCGGATTTCATCCAGTAGAAACGCCGCGTCCTCCTTGTCGACCAGATTTTGGAGATCACTCCGTAGCGCCCCCTCTTGCGCGACCACGACCGACCCGGACATCCCGAGCATCAGGCCGACAAGAGCGACACTCACCATGAAACCATGTCGTCTGAGTTTCCTGTACATCTTACGACTCCTTTCTCACTGGCGAGGCAACCGATTCTCGACATCTTTTTCGGCCGCTTCCACTATTGGTAAGAGCAAGCCCTGTGCCACCCGGACAAACGGCAGCAAGAACCAGCAGCGTGCCTTGTTTTCCCCCGGGCAGAGCGCGGGCGAATGCAACTGTGGCTTTTCAGACTGAAAGCCGTTTGTTCAAATCAGAATCGGATCACCCGGGTTGGCATGGAGGTTGCGTCTCTCACAGTATCGATGGCGCCTCACCGTCGCAAGAATAGACCGCGATGGCGATCCGAGATCGAGGAGGTTCAACTATGAGATACGCCGTAGCGACCGATGGGTCCGAGTCCAGCCTCAAAGCCGCTCGTTTCCTGGTCGAGCATTCGTGCCCAGGACCGGAGGATGAGATCTTCGTCATCTATGTCTTCCCGCTCCCGGCCGACCCGGACTGCTACGACGGCGTGGTGTCCCTTCCCACTCATGCCGGCGACGAGCGCGTTGCCGGAGTAGCGAAGCCCATCCTGACGAAGACCATGGAGGTTCTTGCCGAAACAGAGAGCCAGATCAACGAGGCGGTGTTGCTGGGCAACCCGGCCAAGGAGATCGTCGAGTTCGCCATGAACCTTGGCGTGGATCTCATCGTGGCCGGGACCCGGGGCCGTTCACCCGAGAGAGAGCTCTACTTGGGCAGCGTCTCCAGTGCCCTGACTCATCGCGCACCGTGCTCGGTACTGATCGTTCGGTGACTCATCCGGAAAACCGCGTGACCTTCGGGCCCGTGCCCTCCCGCAGGCTCGGGCAGAGCCTCGGCATCAACAATATCCCACCCAAGATCTGCAGTTATGCCTGCATTTACTGCCAGCTCGGTCGCACATTGACAATGCAGACCGAGCGGGTCGACTTCTACGACCCGCAAAGGATCTTCGAAGAGGTCAAAAAGAAGGTCGAGGAGGTAACGACGGCCGGCGAGTCGGTCGACTACCTCAGCTTTGTGCCCGACGGTGAGCCGACCCTGGATCTGAACCTCGGACGGACGATCGATCTCATCCGGCCTCTCGGGATCAAGATCGCCGTCATCACCAACTCGTCGCTGATCTGGCGCGAAGACGTCCGCGACGAGCTGGCGCGCGCCGATTGGGTCTCTGTCAAGGTGGACTCGGTGCGCGAGGATGTGTGGCGGCGAATCGACCGCCCCCATGGGAAGCTCAGCCTGTCACAGATCCTCGATGGCGTATTCGCGTTCTCGGAGTCCTTCGCCGGCCGGTTGGTGACCGAAACCATGCTCGTCGAAGGGGTCAACGAAAGTACCGAGCTCCTCGAAGAGCTCGCCTCCTATCTCGCCCGACTCCGGCCCGAAACCGCCTACTTGGCGATCCCCACCCGCCCACCGGCCGAGGCCGACGTGCACGCCCCGGATGAGGCCGGAATCACCCGTGCCTGGAGCATCCTGTCGGCGGCGCTCGACAATGTCGAGTACCTCACCGGTTATGAAGGAAACACCTTTTTCAGTGGTGGCCGTGTCGACGATGACCTGCTCTCCATCACCTCGGTCCACCCGATGCGAGCCGACGCCGTCGAGCGCCTGCTCGCCCGCAGGGGCGCGGATCGGTCGGTCGTCCAGCGATTGGTGGACGCTGGCGAGCTGGTCGAGGTGGAATACGGCGGGCAGTCGTTCTTTATGCGAAAGCTCACGCGAGCACGTCAATCGTAGCTCCCGCGGAGCTTCTCGTCGACGAAGGTTTCCTGAAGCCTCTCCTGCCACACGGGCCCGCTCCACGTCCCGAGCGCGTCGCGGGTCTGGTAGTAGTTCTGTGGCCGATGCCGGCCGGTGGGTCATCCCTCAAACCATTGCTGCACACGGTCGAGACCAGCTTTCCGGAGAAGGATCGTCACAAGACGATCACCGTGACCCGCACTTCTCAGCAGATTTTTCGCCGAGGCCGGGGCGCCAACGGCGTGCGGACTGTCGGGGACACAGAGTGAAGTACTCCTTTTCGGGGCACAACAAACGAGCACAATGCGCATCTGCGAGTTCATCCGCGAGACGGAGTGCGGCGCGGGCACCCCAGATCGGAAATGCTGACCGGTCGGACAGCTATTGCTGCTCCATCGCTATGGGCAGATCACGCTCTACACCTTCTCAAAATGAAAGGTCGGTTTTCAAATCAAGATATCGCCACCCCCGACCGCGAGTGCAGAATCAGTTGAACATCGATGGGAAGTCGCTACGAATACGCAAGTTACGGGAGTTGCGCCGGAATCCCATCGATCAACGAAGCTGGCACGACGATTGCTTCTATGGAAAGCAGAGGCGATATCTCGTCACCGCGAAAAGGAACCCGGAACATGACCCGATCTCGAGGAGACCCAGCCATGAAAGCCTACATCATCTTCTCATCGCGCGAACCGTTGCTGGTCGCCACCCGGCAGACCATCCGCAGCGAGGCGGTTCTGAATCAACTGGGCCGGGTCGGAATTTTCAAGTTCATCGCCCGCGAGGTCCCCACTACCCACCTGCGCACCCAGTACGGTCGCCAGTTCGACGTCATCGAAGACGCCCTCGAAAAGGGGAGCGAACTTCGGGTCCTCGATTTCAGCGGCCACCGGATCTTCAAAAACCTGCCGTTCTCGGAGTTCGGCTCCGCCTATCGCCATGAATCCGGCCCGGCCGTCGCCGACTCGAACCGCAAAGCAACGCCCACCGATTTTCGACCGAGCCCGGGTCCTCTGTCTCAGGCCTGTTTTTAACAGTGGCCGCCAAAGGAAGGACCGAACAATGCGCTCGAACAACAATCTTTGGGTCGTCATCCTGGCGGCGGGCGAGGGTAAGCGAGTCAAGGACCTGACCCGCGACCGATGGGGCCGACCCGCGCCGAAGCAGTACGCGCTGATCGACAGCCGCAGGACCCTCCTCGATGTCACCTTGGAGAGGGCGAAGAAAATCGCGCCTCCCGAGCGGATCGTGACCGTCGTCGCCGCCCAGCACCGGCGTTGGTGGGCGTCGGAGCCGGCTCAGTTGCCACCCGGATACGTGATCGTCCAACCCGAAAACCGCGGCACCGCCGCCGGCATCCTGCTGCCGCTGCTGTGGATCACTCGGCGCGACCCCGACGCGCGGCTGGTCATTCTACCCTCCGATCACGGCGTCTCCTCGGAGGAAACGCTGCACGCCGCCATCACCGACGCCGCCTCGTGCACCGCATGTTCGCAGGCGGGGATGGTGCTTCTGGGGGTCAGACCCGAACGCCCGGAGACGGACTACGGTTGGATCGTACCGCGCCCGGGGGGCAACGCCCGCCTCCGCCCGGTGGCTTCGTTTCGCGAGAAACCGGATCCGGCGACCGCGGCTGCTCTCCTCAAAGAGGGCGGGTTGTTGAACAGCTTCATTCTGATCGCCGGCGGCCGTTGCCTTCTCGATCTCTTCCAGACTGTGCTGCCGGAGTTGTGGCGCGCATTTCAGCCGATGCTCGACGGCGCATCAAACGGATCCTGGACCGAGCAGGATCTCGTCCGTTACTACCGTTCCGTCCCCAACCTCGACTTCTCGAAGGACCTGCTGGAACGATCGGCGGAATCTCTCTGGGTCCACACCGTGCCGGCGTGCGGGTGGCTCGACCTTGGAACCCCGGAACGTCTCACCGGCCATTTGCTCGCTCAACGTCGACAACGCTGGCCCGGCCCAAAGGCCACTCCAGCCATCCCAAGCTCCTCTCGAACCCTCGGTAGAACCAGGCCGGTTGTCGGAGCCGCCGCCCACCATCTCGCCTGATCATGGACCAGGAATTCGACCGATAAGGATAGTCCAGAAACACGGAGGAAGAACGATGCCACACACACCGCAACGCATTCTGGTTCCGACAGACTTCTCGCCCGCATCACACAGTGCTCTCAGGCTGGCGAGCGAACTCGCCGGAACATTCGAGGCGGAAGTCCACCTGCTCCACGTTCGCACCGTCATCGACCAACCCGTCATGAGTTCCGAAGACCTCGACGAACTTGAACGAATCCTCGCGTTGTCGGATGCCAAGACACAGGAGACACTCGAGGAAGATGCGGCGGAGATCGAAGCCCCGACTCACTGTCATATTGTGCGTGATATCGCTCCCGCCGACGCGATCATCGAAGCCATTGCCGAACACCACTGCGACCTGGTGATCATGGGGACCAACGGCCGACACGGCCTGAAGCGCCTCATGCTGGGTTCCGTGGCCAAGGAGGTCGTCCATCGGTCCCCGATCCCCGTTCTGACGACCCGTGCGGAGACCGAACGTAGCTTTCCGCCAAAGAAGATCCTCGTCGCCTATGACTCGTCCGAAGACTCGCTGCAGGCGCTTCGACTGGCGGCGGATTGGGCGCCGGCCCTGTCTGCTGAGGTCACCCTCATCCATGCCATGGAGCCCGTCACCTATCCCGATTTCTACGCCCACTACACGCTCCGCGAGGACCACCTCAAATCGCTCAGCCAACAATGCCACAATGCTCTCGTCGAGGTCGGCATGGAGCACCTTCGAGCGGTGACGCACGACACCGCCGTGATCTACGCTCAGGCGGCCGATGGAATTTCGGGGTATGCCTCCGAGCACGACTTCGATCTCGTGGTGCTTGCAACCCGTGGTCTTTCGGGCATCGCCCACGCGCTCTTCGGCTCGGTCGCCGAACGCGTGACCCAGATCTCCAAGGTCCCGGTCCTCACCGTTCGCGAACCGACCGGGACGCCGAGCAAGCCAGCTAAGAAAGAAAAGCGTTTCACCACCTTTCCGCGGCGAACCGGAGCCGATCGAGAGAACCCCGCGACGTTTTCCGTCGAGCGGTCCGCAAACCGGACCTTCGTTCGGCTCCACGGCCGGGAGTCCCTGGCCGGCACCGACCTTCGATTGATCAACGGAATGTGGGACTTCTTCGAAGATGAAACCGGTAACCCGAAGCCAATCCTGGTCGTACTCGCCCCGCCGGATCTGCTCGGCCCGGCAAACCTCGAGCGGCTTCTTGGCGGCCCGAACGCCGACGACAGCTTGACCGCCTCCGAAATCAGAGCACGGATCATCCGCGAGGAAAACGTGATCCAGCGCTTCATCAAAGCGGTCCGACGGCTGGATTCGTTCGTCATCGGCGTCGTCGGCGGCGACGTGGCGCTGCCACTCGCGGCGCCGCTGCTTGCCTGTGACTACCGTATCGTCAGCCCCGACACAACCTTCGTGAACACCACGCAGACACTTCCCCGCGCACCCCTGGGCTGTCTTCCATGGCTGCTCGCCAACAAGTTGGGTGGGGCGAAAGCCACCCAGGTCCTGCTCGATGTTCCACGGTTGACCGCCGAGGACGCCCTCGCGCTCGGGTTGGTCAATCACGTCACCGCACCCGGTCGGCTCGAGGAGGAGGCATTCGAGGTTGCGGACCGCCTCGGCAGCCTGCCCCGCGCAACTCTGATGGGTCTGAAACGCTCGATGACCGCATCGAGCGACGACTTCGACAGCTATCTGAGCCAGGAGATGGCGCTGACCGAGCAACTGGCGTCGCCACGCTGGACGGAACGCTAGGAGTCATCCCAAGTCGTCGCAATGCCGAAGCCGGGCAAACGGAGGAAAGACAATGTCGAACACACCAACCCGAATCCTGGTTCCGACCGACTTCTCACCAGCATCGAACCGAGCGATTTCTCTCGCCAAGAGGATGGCGGAGCGTTTCGATGCGGAGATCCACCTGCTCCACGTTCGGGTCCTTCTCGATGATCTAAGTGTGGACTCGGAGATTCTCGACGAGGTCGAGCGAATCCTGAAGACCTCGGAACCAGCAACCCAACATGTCCTCGAAAGCGCCGGCAAGAACGGCCACACTCACATCCTCACCCACATCGAAAGAGGGAACGCCGCAGCTCCGGTCATTATCGACGCGGTCACCGAGTACGACTGCGATCTGGTGATCATGGGCACTCACGGAAGGCGCGGGATCAACCGCCTGCTGACCGGATCCGTTGCCCAAGAGGTGGTGCACCATTCGCCGGTCCCGGTCCTCACGACTCGAGCTGCCGAAGGCGGCGCGTTTCTTCCACACAAGATATTGGCCGCCGTTGATTTCTCCGAAACATCGCTCGAGGCCGTCGAGTGGGCGGCCAACCTGGCCGAGACCCTCAATGGCGAGGTCACCCTCCTGCACGTCTTTGAACCACTGATCTATCCCGACTTCTATGTCCTCGAGTCACCGATCGAAGATCGGGAAGACATCAAGGACCACTGCCTCGAGTCACTGGCCGTCATCGCGACCGAGAAGCTCGCCGAAGTGCCATCGACCGTGGCCGTTATCCATGGCCACGTCGCCCAGGGGATCTCTTCATATGCTCACGACAACAACTACGACCTCGTAGTTCTCGCAACCAACGGGCTCTCCGGACTCTCCCACGCGGTGCTCGGTTCGGTGGCCGAACGCGTGGTCCGTCTTTCGACGGTACCGGTCCTGACGGTTCGGGGAACCTAGTCGGCCCCACGAGATAGATCTTGCGCATCGACGTGGAGGGAATTGTGGAAACCACTGGTCAATGCCTCGAACAGCTCGCGCCGACCAACAGCGGTCATCAGCTGTCTATCGATTTTCCCAGACCGAGAGCCGAGCGTGTAACCTGATTCGGTGTACGAACCTGTGAAGTGGGTGCTCGTCGGGATTTGGGTGGTGACCGCTGTCGCCGCCGCGGGCCACGCGCTGATCAACAAACGCGACCCCAGGGCAGCTCTGGGATGGATCGTCGTCTCCTTGACCATTCCCTTGGCCGGCCCCCTGCTGTACTACTTCTTCGGCATCAATCGCATCCGCACGAGGGCAAAGACGCTACCCGGGTTGGGCGGCAGCATTCACCGGCGGCAGTCAACCGTCCCGTCGAAGGTGGACATTCCCCTCGAGTTCTCCGAACTCGCAGGGATCTCCGGAGCAGTCTCGAATTTCGATCTGACCACCGGGAACAGCATTGAGATTCTGCACAACGGAGAGCAGACCTACCCGGCCATGCTCAGGGAGATCGAAGCCGCGAAGAGCCACCTCTTCCTTTCGACCTACATCTTCGAAACCAACCAGACCGGCCGGGATTTCATCGACGCCCTTGCGCGCGCCGCAGAACGAGGTGTCGAAACCAGAGTCATCATCGACGGGGTCGGGAGGTTGTACTCACGTCCACGGGCCGATCGATTGCTGGCCAAAAGGGGCGTCAACGTCGCCCGATTCCTTCCTCCGAGGGCGATTCCACCATCGGTGCACGTCAATCTTCGGAATCACCGAAAGATCCTTCTCATCGACGGACGAGTGGCATTCACCGGCGGGATGAACATCGGTGACCGGCACCTGGCCGACCGCAGTGACAACCCCGATCGGGTTGTAGATGCACACTTTCGCCTCGTCGGGCCGGTGGTGGGACAGCTTCAGCGGGTCTTTCTCGACAACTGGTCGTTCGTCACCGGGCGGGCGGTGGATTGCTTTCCTGTCGACGACCGGAAAACGGCGGGGCCGGCCAAGTGCCGGACCATCCTCGAGGGCCCCGATGAGGATCTCGACAAGCTCCTCAGCATCCTCGTCGGCGCCATATCGGCCGCACGCCGGAAGGTGGCGATCATGACCCCCTATTTCATCCCACCTCGTGAGCTGGTCGGCGCACTCCAGGCCGCCGCCCTTCGCGGGGTCGATGTGACGGTGATCCTCCCCGGCAAGAACAATCTGCCCTTCGTCAGCTGGGCAAGCCGGAATATGCTCTGGGAGATCCTGCAGAGGGGCGTGCACGTGTTCCTCCAACCGCCGCCCTTTGTCCACACCAAACTCTTTCTGGTCGACGGCCATTACGTCCAGATTGGATCGGCGAACATCGACCCGCGCAGTCTCCGGCTCAACTTCGAGATGGTCGTCGAGGTCTACGACCGGGAGTTTGCGCAGACCATCAATCGACACTTTGAATCTGTCCGAAAGCGATCGCGAGAGATCACCCTCGAGGAGGTCGACTCGCGCCCCCTACCGGTCCGAATCCGTGACGGGCTGGCCTGGTTGATGTCCCCCTATTTCTGAGTTCACACACCCCTTGTACGCACCTGGAGACAAGAGCGTTCATGACATTGGCCTGACGATCGCGTCACACACATACGCCAAGGATGACGCTCCGGCGCGCGGCACCGAGCAAATATCGTTTCAAACGCGGCACGGATTCTGAGGCCGTCCTCATCGAGTCAATGAGTCCTCAGATCAATCTGTGACGGAGTGGCGCCCCCCGGCATTGACCTTGCGGCTCGAGATCGAGCCTTCACAGGTGATGCTGTGCCGCGGCTCTCACTCGTTCGGCTTCCACCCCTTCCAGATGTTGCCGACGAGCCCCGGACCCGGCTTGAGCACGGGGTCGCCGTGGACAAGGGGAAAAGGGGGGAAAAAAGGGGGGAAAGGTGCCGGGCATATCGAGGTCGTCGAGCATCTTCTTGAATCCTCCGTCCAATTTCCTCTTTTTAATCCCCCTCGCCAATTCCTTCGACGAACCTGAGGACGATTGCCCGATCTGAACGGCCGTTGCATTAACCTTGAGGCCGTAGCGCTCCACGCTCAGGACCATGAGGAGTGCTCGACCGGTCACGATATCCTGACCCCTACTCCGTGAACGAATGTCTTCGACATCGACACCGAGAATCCCGCACCCTCGCTGAACGAACTCGTCTTCTGGAATCGCCGGTCTCCACTCCGGCCCCAGTCTTTCCCGCTCGCGCCGCTTGCGGATCGCGTCCTCAGGGTCATCGTCTTCTTCCTTTGGAGGTCGGCCGACTCGCCACCACGGCAGGCTTCCCGGTTTCTCGCCGATCCACTCTTCCTCCTCGGCGATGTTCAGCTCGCACACGTACGTTGCGCGCGCCAATCTCCGAGTCTTGCCGAAGACTCTCAAGACGGCATCGACATCAACGATGGGATTCCAAAGGCATAATGGCGTGCCCGGCACCTTTTCCGGCACCTTTTCTGGCACCTTTTCTTTTTGTTTTTTTTCATGAATCGCTGGCTCGTATCACCCGTACGGGTGACGACGGCGAACTCTGTGGGCCGTAGCTTGCTGAAGCAAGGAGGAACCCCCGATGTTTGGAAAGCGAGCGACCAAAGGTGTTGGGTCTTTGTTGTGGAGAAGGAGCCCGGAATCGACGGACGACCTCCGCAGCGAGGACCCCGTGAGACGTGGACAGGACAGCCAAGCCACCGGCGTTGGTGGAGCGCGGCTCCTGCCAGCCGGCTACCTGGCGGTGGCGACCGAGGAAAGGAGAAAGCCGATTTTCAGAACGGCCATTCACGGTGTCGTGCTTCTGGGATTGCTGTGCAGCGCCGGCTGGGCTGCCGGCGACCTGGAGCAGTGCAGCCAGTCTGGCCTCGTCGCTTACTGGCCCATGGAGGGCAACGGCGTCGAGATGGTTCACAACATTTCAGGCAGTCTCGTGGGCAACCTGACCTTCGTCCCGGGCCAGGTCGGTCAGGCCGCCAGTTTCGACGGGCTCACCGCCTTCATCGACGCCGGCACCCATGCCGAGCTGAGCACGTTCGGTGGCACGCAGATCAGCTTCGCTGCGTGGCTCTACCGACTGCCCGACCCGCAGAGCGGAGACCCCGACCCCAACCTCAACCTCGACTTCCAGCCGGTGATCAACGCGCGAACCAACTGTGGGGAGGGGAACTGGCAGTTCTACGGAGATGTGGGCGTCTATGGTGGGGTTTTTATGAGCAAGTGGTACCAGGGCGACCAGTCGATGACCTTCGCCACCGGCCGGCTGCAATTCGGGACCTGGTCCCACGTCGTGATCACCCACGACAACGGCACCTACAACTTCTACGTCAACGGCGTATTTGATTCGGAGGTGACCGACCCGAACATCGGACCGTTCAACACGGCCTTACAGAACGTCCAGGTCGGGGCGGACGGATGTTCGAGCCTGTGGACAGGCATGATCGACGAGTTGGCCGTCTTCAACGTCGCGCTCACGGCGCAACAGGTTGCCGACCTCTACCAGGCCGGTGTGAGCGGCGAGCCGCTCTGCACCGCGGACAGCGGCTGGTGGCGGGCCGAGGGCGACGCCAACGATTCTCTCGGCGACAACCACGGCGCGCTCGCGGGCGGCGCCTGGTTCGGGATTGGCGCCGACGGTCAGGCGTTCCGTTTTGACGGCGTGGACGGCACCGTCAACGTCCCGCGTTCGCCGAGCCTCGACCCCGGCGCTCAAGTCACGGTCGCGCTGTGGATGCAGGGCGACGAGGACAACCCCATGGACGCCTGCTGTCAGGGTCTCGCCACGAGCGACTTCTGGGGGATCGAGCTGGCCGGCGGGGCGCACTTCTTCGTCCACACCACCGACAACGGCTACATGCACACCTCCGACGTCAACGGCGTAGCACAGCTCTCGCCCGGGGCCTGGTACCACCTGGCCGGGACCTACGACGGCAGCGCGCTGCAGCTCTACATCAACGGTCACCCCTGGGGCGAGCCGCGCCCGGCCAGCGGGCCGATCAACCCCGCGACGCCGGCCGGCTTCTTCTCGATCGGCTCGGAGGAGGGCAGGACCTGCCCCGACTGCACCTACAGCCGCTACTTCAAGGGCGCCATCGACGAGGTGCTGTACTTCGACCGGGTGCTGACTCCAGGCGAAATCGCCAATCTTGCGGGGATCCTGGACAACCAGGCACCGGTGGCCCTGCCCGGCTCGTTGACCACTCGACAGTACAACGACTACACCGGCACCCTGACAGGCAGCGACCCGGAAGGCGCGGCGCTTCACTACTTCGTGACGGCCCATCCACCGCTCGGGCACTTGGACCTCACGGACAGCGCCACCGGGGAGTTCATCTTTACCCCGTGGCCTGGAATGCACGGGAGCTGCACCTTCACCTTCGCCGTCTCGGATGGTGAGCGGGTGTCGGCCCCGGGGTTCGTGCAGGTGACCGTCGAACAGGCGGACCCGCCGGTTACTGTCCGGCTGATCGATTCGTGGGGCGGCGGGTCGAGGGCGGGGAGGTGAGCTATTACAAGTCCGGCTGGAAGACGTTCGGCACGACCGGCCCGGACGGGACTGCGACGCTCGAGCTGCCGATCGCGAGCTATCCGATTCGCATCAGCTACGGTGGCGCCACGGTCCAGCAGAATCTCGACCTGCAACGTCGGCACCGAGGTGGTGTTCCAGACGCGCGACGTGGTGGTTCGCCTGCTCGACTCGGCCGGCAACCCGCTCGACACCGGGGTCGTCGAGTACTACGCCTCGGGCTGGAAGACCTTCGGCGAGCACCGCGGGGGGCGAGGTTCACAAGCAGTTGCTGCCGACGTCGTACCCCTTCGCGATGAAGTACGAGGGCGGGCGGCTCCAGCTCTCCCAGGACATCACCGCCAACCCCGAGGTGGTGTTCCGGACGCGCGACGTGGTGGTGCGCTTGCTCGACTCGGCCGGCAACCCGCTCGACACCGGCGTCGTCCGAGTACTACGCCTCGGGCTGGAAGACGTTCGGCGAGCACCGCGGGGGGCGAGGTTCACAAGCAGTTGCTGCCGGTGTCGTACCCCTTCGCCATGAGGTACGAGGGCGGGCGGCTCCAGCTCTCCCAGGACATCACCGCCAACCCCGAGGTGGTGTTCCGGACGCGCGACGTGGTGGTTCGCTTGCTCGACTCGACCGGCAACCCGCTCGACACCGGGGTCGTCGAGTACTACGCCTCGGGCTGGAAGACGTTCGGCGAGCACGGCCGGTGGTCAGGTCCACAAGGAGCTACTGCCGGCCTCGTACCCGTTTGCCCTCAAGTTCGCAGGCGGGCGAGCGCAGCTCACACGGGACATCGGTGCCAACTCAGACGTCCACTTCCAGACCGGGGCAGTAGTCTCCGATTCGGGCACGTGCACGTCGTACTACGCGTCCGGGTGGAAGCCATTCCTGCAGGGGATGCAGGTGCTACCGGCGACCTACCCGTTCCGCTTCAGCAGCGGCTCGCCGAGCCAGGAGTCTCTTGCCATCGCGGCGGCGACGGAGAACCACATCCGGTAAAGTCTCATTGTCGTAGTCGCTTACCGAGTATTCCGGGGGCCCCACAGCGGGGCCCCCGCTTCTCGTCATTTGGGGCTGTGCGCTGAAATGACCCTGCCCCGCAACTCGTTCGAGTACCAGCCGCAGTATCGCACCAGATGCCGCCGCGGCTCCGGGATATTCATGATCAACCTGGCGGCGAGCGACCACATTTTTGGCGACGGTCTTGCGTCGGGTGACCCATCGGCCTGGTCGGCGACGATGCCGTAGACCACATTATTGCCGACAATACCGCCTGGATGACTGAGAGATCGGTCGGGCACTTGACCTTGGTCAAGAAACTGTCGGCCAGCCAACGTGTACTATTGCGGCACAAGGCGACCGGCCGATGGGACAACTATGTGGATGAGGAACATGGAGGCCTCGCTGTGCGGCTCTGGGCGGTGCGGCAGGGGCCGATGTCGGTGAGCAAGGGCGGCGACTCTCCTGTGATGGCCGTTCTCCAGCGCCGTGAGTCAACCCTGCCCACCGGACCCGGTCGCAGAGGGGCAGGCATGGCGGCTGGGCTCGACAGCGGCGCAATTCGCCGACGAACAGAAATGGTGCAGCTAGGAGGCTGGGAGGCCCATGTGGTGAGGGTGGGATCGGGGCCGCCCTTGGTGGCCCTTCACGGTGGTCTCGGTCTCGACCACACCTTTCTCCACCCATGGCTTGACATTCTTGCGTCGTCATTTGAGGTGATCTACCTCGACCAGCGTGGAAGCGGTCGTTCGAGCGGGCGCGAAATGCTGGCCGCAACCACGTTGGCCGACTGGGCCGAGGACGTTGAGCGGCTGTGTGTTGCCCTGGAAATCGATCACGTGGTTGTTTTCGGTCACTCGGCCGGCGGGTTGGTTGCGCTCACCCATGCTCGAAGGTACCCCGCCAGGCTTCGCGGACTGATCTTGTGCGGTGCATACCCTGCTCTCGATTTCCTTGGCGAGTCCCTCGCACTCGTCCGGCAGAAGCTACCAAACGCCTCGTTCGAGCGCCTCATCGGATATTACTCCGGCCCCGGAGGAGACGACGACGAATATCGGAAGGCCATCCTCGCCGCGTTGCCCGCCTACTTCGCGGCTGATCGGTCTGACGTCTACGAAGTGCTCGCGGCGGCGACCCGCTTCAGCGCTGCGGCCTCGGACCGCACACACGCCGCCCTGGCCAACCTCGATGCCACGCCGTGGCTCGACGAAATCGTGGCGCCGATTCTCCTCCTGGCCGGTCGACAGGATTGCCTGCCGCCACCCTCCGCCGGGGCTCAGCGCCTTGCCTCGGCAATGCCCAATGCTCGGCTCCACCTCTTCGAGCGAAGTGGTCACATGCCGTACATCGAAGAACCGGACGCGTTTGCGGCGGTCGTCACCGAATGGCTTGCAGACCTGGGGCCGAAATGAGCACCGTGTCGGTCTTCCCGCTGGCACCTGATTTCTTGGAGCAGCTGTACGAAGCGGCCGGGGACAGCGCTGCTCTGGCCGTCGTTCTCGACCGCCTGGCCGGAGTTCTCAATGGAGGGGTCGCCGCCATTCACGAGTACGACTTTGCCGCCGCAAAGGGACACGCCGTCGTTTCTGCCCGGTTGACACCGGATATGGCGGCGGCCTACCGGTCGCATTACTCCCGGATCAGCCCTTGGATGCGCGGGGGACCGAACCAGGTCAAACCGGGCAGCGTGATCGTCAGCCACGAGCTCTATCCCGACGACGCCCTGCGCCGGACCGAGTTCTGTGCGGACTTCCTCGAGCCGCAAGACGTTTTTCACTCAATCGGCGCGGTGGCTTCCCTCGACCGCACTGTCATGTCCACTGTCACGGTTCTTCGGTCTCGGCGTTTCGGCCAGTTCAACGATCCGGAACGACAGTACATGACGGAGCTCCTACCTCACTTCCATGCCGTGCTGCGCCTACATCGGAAAATCGAAACCATCTCTCACCAAAGGGACACGGCAGTCCGGGTGCTCGATCTTTTTGCCATGGCGGTCGTCGTCCTCGACGAGAGGGCACGCATTACCGGCCAGAACCAGGCAGCCCTCGATGTGCTCGGCCGCAGAGACGGTCTTTCGATCGTCGGAGACCGTTTTGTGGGTGCAACCCCCAGAGTGACCCAACAAATAGCGACAGCGGTTGACTCGGTTGCACGCGCACCCTCCGAACCGGGCGCCTCCGCCAGCGTTGCCCTGGCGGTGCCCCGTACCCACGGACAGGGGAACTACTCCCTCCTGTTCTGTCGATTGCCGGCGTCCAGCCCTTGTAACGTATTGGCAGGCGTGAAAGTGGCGGTCTTCATTTCCGAACCGTCGTCGCGTCGAGTTCCGAACGAGGAAGCCCTGATCTCCCTTTTCGGCCTGACCGCCGCCGAGGCTCGTCTCGCGACGAAGCTGGCGAACGGAATGACCCTGGAACAGGCTGCGTCCAACCTTAGCGTGACGAGAGAGACGATCAGAACTCATCTCAAGAGAATCTTCGATAAGACAAGCACCACCCGGCAGGCCGACCTGGCCCGACTTCTCACGGGTTTGCTCCCACCGATCCGATAGGCGGCAGCGCTGTGTGCGCATGACGAACTCCGCCTTGTTTGAGACTAAAAAGGTGCCGGGCACGCCATTATACCTTTGCGTATATCTTCGCCATTCGCCTATCGAGGTCGTCGAGCATCTTCTTGAATCCTCCGTCCAATTTCCTCTTTTGAATCCCCCTCGCCAATGCCTTCGAAGAACCTGAAGACGATTGCCCGATCTGAACGGCCGTTGCATTAACCTTGAGGCCGTAGCGCTCCACGCTCAGGACCATGAGGAGTGCTCGACCGGTCACGATATCCTGACCCCTACTCCGTGAACGAATGTCTTCGACATCGACACCGAGAATCCCGCACCCTCGCTGAACGAACTCGTCTTCTGGAATCGCCGGTCTCCACTCCGGCCCCAGTCTTTCCCGCTCGCGCCGCTTGCGGATCGCGTCCTCAGGGTCATCGTCTTCTTCCTTTGGAGGTCGGCCGACTCGCCACCACGGCAGGCTTCCCGGTTTCTCGCCGATCCACTCTTCCTCCTCGGCGATGTTCAGCTCGCACACGTACGTTGCGCGCGCCAATCTCCGAGTCTTGCCGAAGACTCTCAAGACGGCATCGACATCAACGATGGGATTCCAAAGGCATAATGGCGTGCCCGGCACCTTTTCCGGCACCTTTTCCCTCCTTTTCCACTGAGGGCTGCAATCCGTGCTCCACCGTGTCGCTCGTCTCGGCCGCGACCGGGATCGGCGGATGGGGTGGGATCGCCGCTTACTCGGCGGCGGCGATGATTCGTGCCCGGAGATCGGGGTCATCGACGTAGTCGAGCATGTCGAGCGCGGAGTAGCCGTGCTCGTCCTCGAGGGACGGGTTCGCTCCGGCGTCGAGCAGCACGCCGGCAGTTTCCAGCGAGCCCTCTCCGAGCGCCCAGATCAGCGGCGTGGAGCCGGTGGCGTTCCCGCCGTCGACGGCGATCCCGGCGGAGAGAAGCAGACGCGCGATTTCGGCTCGATCCCGATCCGCGGCGAGATGGAGCGCACTCATTCCCATTCCGAGCGCGTTCCCGCGGTGAGTCGGATCCGCACCCGCCGCGAGCAGATGGGCGACGACCTCGGCGTGTCCTTCCCGCGCGGCCTCCATCAACGGCGTGTAGCCGATCCGATTCCCGGCGTCGATCTCGTCACCGGCGGCCAGCCGTCGCTCGATCTCCTCGAGTTGTCCGGCGCGTGCCGCGATGTGAAGTGAAGTGTCACCGGTGGGGATTTCCGTGTTCCGTACCAGGCTCTCAACGATTTCGGGGAATCCGCGGCGCATCGCGATCGCGAGAGCGTCTCCATGGTGGGTCACGATCGTGGGATCCGCGCCGCCCGCCAGCAGCTCGTCGACTGCCGCCGCGGCGCCGCCGTACGCGGCCCAGTTGATCGCAGGATCACCAAACCGGTCTCCGTGGTCCGCGTCGGCTCCGGCCTCGAGCAGATCGGTCACGACTGCCGCGTGGTCGCCGTATGCCGCGTACATCAGCGCAGTTGCGCCCGACTCCGAGGCCGCGTCGACATCGACCCCCGAGTCCAGCTCGCGTGCGACCGCCTCGCGGTCGCCCTCCGACGCCGCGTCGCGCAGCGCCTTCCCTTCGTTCGCCATGGCGAGCACGGGAAATGCGAAGATCAGAACGGGGACGAGAACGGGCTTGGCGGTTCGGCGCATGGAATCCTCCAGAGAGTGTGACCGCGATCCAGGTGAAGCGCAAAAGGTGCCGGGCACTCACTTACAAAAGGTGCCGGGCACTCACTTATGATCTTGTAGCCGAGCCCCCGTCGACCGTATGTCGTGAAGAACGCCAGAACATCATAAGTGGGTGTCGGGCACTTTTTCTCTTTTTTTCCTGCCGCAGCGTGGATGGGTCCTCTCAGCGTGGCTCGAATGGGCGCGAGAGTCAAGGTGGAGGCCCGCAGATGCTACCCTTGGAGCGAGGTCTTCGTGCAGTACGAAAAGACGCGAGAGGTGCTCGCTGGTGAACAACCGCGAACCTCACTCCGATCTTTTTGACATTCCGTGGTCTGCATGCCAACATTGCTCAGTTGCTCAAATGATATCCCGGTAGCGAGGGCTGTTGAACCACGTAGGTTCCGCAGCGACAGGGGGTAAACGGTATGCGTTTAGACAGGTTGCTCGTGTCAGCAGTCGTGATCAGCGTCGCAGTCGCCGGCCCCTGTGCCGCCGTCGACTACGTGCAGGTCGCCACCCACAGCCCCGGCGCGGCGGGGGCGTTGTACGAGACCGACCTCGAGATCCGGGCCGACGGCGGCGTCGCGTCCTCGGTGCGGGTCGACTACCTCGAGATGAATCGGGACAACACGACACCGCTGGCGACCACCACCGTCGTGGTGCCGGCCGGAAGCACGACTCGGCTGGACGACCTCGTGGAGGACACCCTCGGGCTGACGTGGTCAACCGGCGCGCTGCGCCTGACGACGCTTTCCGGCACGCCGGCCTTTCACAGCCGGACCTCGAACGTCAGCGCGTTCCTGGCCTTCGGCTACGACATCGCGGCGAGCCCGGCGGGCGACCACATCACCCCGTCGAGCCCGGGACGACTCATCCACCTGACAGGTGACGCCGGCCACGTGACCGGCCTCGGATTCGTCAACACCAGCGGCGTGGCGGTCGCGGCGACGGCCGACCTGTACCGCGCCGATGGCAGCTTCTACGGCACCGTGGTCCGCACGCTGCAGCCTTACGACGTGCAGCGCGCGTCGAACGTCTTTTCGACCGGCGACGTCCCGGACGGTTGGGCCGATCTGTCGACGACGACCGCCGGCGGCTCCTACCTCGCCCACGCCATCGTCGTAGACACCTCCTCCGGGGAGTGGGTCGTGCTCCAGGCGAGGCCGGCCTCCGGCGGACTGCCGCGAGACGGGCGGGGCATCGCCAGCCAGATCGGCTACCTGCCGCAGGCGCGGCGGACGCTGTCCGGTCAGACGCTCACGTCCTGGACCGACCTCGAGGTCATGGCCGGACCCAACGGGCCGGCGACCGTCGAGCTCGAACTGCTGCTGTCCGGCCAGCCCAACCCGTCGCCGGCGTCGTCGTCTGTAACGGTGCCGACGGGGGAGGCGGTCCGTCTCGCGGACGTGCTCGGGACCAGGTTCGGCATCGGTGACGGCAGCGGGGCGCTGCGCCTGACCGTGACCGCGGGCTGGCTCGAAAACGCCACCGCGATCTCGTGGATCGAGCAGGGCGCCTACGGCCGGGAGGTGCCGGTGGTCTCGCCGGAGCGGTTCGGGCCGCATCAGTCGGCGGTGATCCTCGAGCTCGAGGACTCGCCCGAGTCCCACTCCGACATCGGGCTGCTCAACGAATCGGACCTCGCCGCGACCTTCAGGGTGACGCTGGTCGGCGGCGGTGCCTCGGTCATCGGCTGGGTCGACGTCACGCTGGGCGCCTGGGAGCATCTCGAGCTCGCCGACGTCTTCGCCGGATTCGGCGGTGTGCCGGTCGGCGGCGCGCTGGTATCCGGTCCGCAGCCGTTTGACTGCTACGGCGCTGTGGTCGAGGACACCAGCGGCGACGTCGGGTTCGTCGCGGGCCAGGCCACGCCGACGGTGTTTCTCGACGGCTTCGACACCGGCGACACCGCTGCCTGGTGATCAGCCAAGGCGCGCCCGGACGAGGGCTTCGATGCCGCCGGCGAGAACGAGCTCCTGGGCGGCCGGGCCGAGCGGCGACAGCGAAAAAGGGAAAAAGGTGCCGGGCACTCACTTAAAAAAGGTGCCGGGCACTCACTTATGATCTTGTAGCCGAGCCCCTGTCGACCGTATGTCGTGAAGAACGCCAGAACATCATAAGTGAGTGCCCGGCACCTTTTTTTCCTGCCGCAGCGTGGATGGGTCCTCTCAGCGTGGCTCGAATGGGCGCGAGAGTCAAGGTGGAGGCCCGCAGATGCTACCCTTGGAGCGAGGTCTTCGTGCAGTACGAAAAGACGACGCTCGTTTTTCGGCGGCTCCACGCCGTAAAGCTCTTCATTCGTTAAACGTACCGACGCCGTACTCTGGACCACGGAGGAACGCATGGCGCACTCAGATCAGGCCGAAAGAAATTGACGACAGTTCCTGAAGTACCTCGCGTGGAGCCCCCTGGCCTTTTCTCCCGGAGTTTTCGCTGCTCTTATTCAAGAGTCTGCTGCCAGAGGTGAATCAACAAACCTCGGCCCTGAGTTCCACGAGCTTGACGCGAGCCTTCATGAGCTCATTGCATCCCCTAGCGACGCGATCAACGTCTTCGATTTTGAGTCGGTCGCACGAGTGAACCTCCCGCCCGCCCACTATGGATACCTAGCAACTGGAGTGGAGGACGATGCGACGTTGCGTGAGAACCGCGCGGCCTTCTCTCGCACATACCTTCGTCCCAGAAGGCTCAGAGATGTCTCCTCAGTCGACATGTCCACAGACTTGTTGGGGACAACATGGCGTTCTCCCATAGTGCTGGCTCCAGCCGGTAGCCAAAAAGCATTTCATCCTGATGGGGAGATTGCCGTTGCGAAGGCAGCAAAAAGCCAGGAGCACCTTCAAATCCTCTCGACTGTCTCCACTTCTTCCGTCGAGGATGTAACCGTGGCCCGTGGTGCCCCCGTCTGGTACCAGTTGTATCCGACATCGCAGTGGAAGATTGCTCTGTCGATGATCCGTCGGGCAGAGGACGCGGGGTGCCCGGTTCTGGTCCTGACGGTGGACATACCGACGCTGACCAACCGGCAGACGGAAAGGCGCTACACGAGGTTGGACGCACGGGACTGTACCGCCTGCCATGCCCCGGGCATCCAGGGGTTCCTCGAACGAAAGCCCATGTTTGATGGAGCGGACAAGTCGAAGTTGACCGGTCTGCTTGTCCCCGCAATGACGTGGGAGTTTGTCGGGAAACTGAAAGCGACGACCTCCATGAAGATCGTTCTCAAGGGCATCGTCACGAGAGAGGATGCAAAGGAGTGTCTGCGGCACGGCGTTGACGGCATCATCGTGTCTAACCACGGCGGTCGCGCTGAGGAAAGCGGTCGCGCAACGATTGAAAGCCTGCCTGAGGTACTCGAGGCAGTGGGCGGCAAGATCCCTGTTCTTATGGACAGCGGAATCCGACGGGGTTCGGACGCTTTCAAGGCACTCGCACTTGGAGCGAAGGCTGTTTGCATCGGTCGACCGTATCTTTGGGGACTAGCGGCCTTCGGACAAGCAGGCGTTGAGGCTGTACTGAGCATCCTGCGCGCCGAACTGAGGGACGTGATGATGTTTGCAGGCACAAGATCTTTGAAGGAGATCGTGCCGTCGTTAATAGCCAAGGAATGACTGTGCCTCGTCGAAGCAACGATGCTGAAGCAGCTGGCTTTCTACCGGGCCGCCGTGGCGTTTACGTCCGAGCAGAACATACGTCGTTACCGGTGTATGCATCGGATATGCTAGCCCTCCGAATCGGGCAATTGAGGGCGCGGGGACTTTCACCTCGCAAGACTCGCGGCCTTGTCGGCCGCTGCGATAGGAATTTCCATTTTCACCACACCAAGCGTATTACCCCGCCGCGACCGCATACCCACCCGACGTCACGACAGTTCGAGCCTCGACCGCCACCCGAGGCTTTCTCACAATACCCGCAGACCATCACATTCGTGGTTTCGTTGGGCACCAATCACCTGTCACGGATGCGGATGGAAAGGGGCCGTTGTTCAGGGACCCAATCGGGTTCCGAGAAAAGCGCGCCCCGCCCGCCACAACCGGTCGACGGTGCGCGGCGAAATTTCGAGGGCCCGGGCGGTTTCGTCGACGGTTAGACCGGCGAAGGCCCGCAACTTGACGACCTGGGCGGTCTTCGGGTCCATCTCCTCCAGCTGATTCAATGCCTGGTCGACCGCGATGACCGTGGCGAACTCGGTCGCGAGGGGCTCGTCATTGGTGAGCAGTTCGACCCTCCGGTTGCCGCCGCCGTGGCGCAGCCGAGCCACTCGGCGGGCGCGCTCGATCAGGATCCGACGCATGGCTTCAGCGGCGGCGGCAAAGAAATGCGCCCGGTTCTGCCAGCGGGTGTCGCTGCCGAGGAGCCGGAGATAGGCCTCGTGCACCAATGCCGTCGGTTGCAGAGTCTGGTCCGGGGATTCTCGGGCCATGCGCGAGTGGGCGAGGCGCCGAAGTTCGTCATATACCACCGGTAGCAATTCGTCGGCGGCCCGTTGATCGCCACCGTCGATGGCCTCGAGGAGCCGGCTGACCTCACCCGTCCCGGTACTCACGATCCGCCTCCGACCTCGAGTTCGGCCAGCGCTTTGATGTTCGCCACCGTTTGCGGGTGATCTTCACCGAAGGTATGACGCATGGACTCTACGGCAATACCGAGTTCCCGGCGTCCTTCGTCGATTCTCCCCGCCGCGGCGAGCACCTTGCCATAACCGGCCCGGAAGAGAATTTGATAGGGGTGGCCCGCGGGAAGCGCAGCCCGGGTTCGGGGAAGAAGCTCATCGAACATGGCGAGGGCGCGGTCGTGGTCGCCAAGCTGCGAATAGACCCGGGCGAGGTTGTTGGCCGCCAGGAGAGTGCTCGGGTGATCGGGTCCGTGTAGCTGGAGGTACCCCGCGAGGCAGACCGCCATGTGTTCTTCAGCGTCGTCGAGCCTGCCCTGTTTCAGACGAACGGCGCCGAGGTTATTGCGGATGTTGAGCGTTCCCGGGTTGTCTTCACCGTGAACGACGGTCGAGAGTTCGAAGCGCCTCCCCGAGGAGCCCGGCTGCATCGTCAAGCTCGCTTTTGGACTGGAGGAGGGCGGCGAGGTTGTTGATCGCCGAGATCGTGTTGGGGTGGTTGTCGCCGAGCGATCGGCGATTCGCCGCCAGGGCCTGCCGGTAGAGATCCTCCGCCGCGCCGACCTGACCGCGGCGCATCAGGGTGTAGCCGAGGTTGTTGACCGAAGCGATTGTTCGTTCGTGATCGGGTCCAAGCGCGCTCGTCATACCCTCGAGGACCTCTCGGTAGATCGCTTCGGCCGCCTCCAGGTTTCCGGTCGCGATTCGCAGGTCGCCGAGGTTGCTGAGCGAAGCGAGGGTCTCGGGATCATCCGGACCGAGCACCCGGCTGCGGGTTTCGGCCACGCCCTCGAGTAGCTCGATGGCCTCTTCGTATCGACCCGTGCGCTCGGCAAGCAGCGCCACGTCGTGTGCGCCGGCGAGGGTGTCGGGGTGTTCGGGGCCGAGGTGTTCGCGCCGGATTTCGAGCGCCGCATCGAGGTGGGTCTGTGCGAGATCGTAGTCCGCGAGGTTGAGGGCTGTGGTGCCGAGAGTGTGGCGCAGCGTCGCCTGGACCAGCGGATCCGTCTCATCGTCCATCTCCAGCCGGTTGCCGGCGGCCTCGAGCAGATCCACCACCTTGGTGTCTCGACTCGGCGAGTCGCCCCTCGGTTTGAGGGGATCGGCTGCCGCGAGGACATCAACCAGGAAACGACTCACCGCTTTCGCCGTCCGAGCTTCGCGGAAGGCCTGGTCCCGGGCAATGCCGGCTCGGACTGCCATGAAGGCCGTTCCCGCCAGCCCGGCGATCAGAAAGAGGACAGCCGCCGCGGCCAGGGCGACCGCCAACCGGTGGCGGCGGACAAAGGTGCGGGCCCGGTAGGATTTTGACGGCGGTCCGGCGTGGACCGGCTCCGAGGCGAGATAGCGTCCGAGATCGGCGCCCAACTCGAGCGGCGTCGGGTAGCGCCGATCGGGGTCCTTTTCCAGCGCCTTCATGATGATCCAATCGAGTTCGGCGCTGATGGCTCCACGGCGGTGGTGGTCGCGCGCGGATCCCCCCCAGCCAACGGATCGGTCCTGGTGGGCCCGGGTGGATGGGGGCTGCGGGTGTTCCTCCCGGATCCTCCGGCGAGCGTCGTCCGGCGTCAGGCCCCTGACTTCAATGGGCGGCAACCCGGTGATGAGTTCGTACAGCAGCACTCCGAGTGAGTAGACGTCCGTGCGGGTGTCCACCGGATCGCCGGCGACCTGCTCAGGGCTCATGTAGGTCGGCGTCCCGATGGCAGTTCCCTCGATGGTGTGTGCGCCGTCGGCGTCGAGGGGGTCGACGAGCTTGGCGATGCCGAAGTCGATGATCATGGGGTGGGGGCGCCCGATCGATCTCGGCCACCAGGACGTTGGATGGTTTGAGATCGCGGTGGATGACGCCCTTGGGATGGGCGTGCTGCACCGCCTGACAGATCGGGAGCATCAGTCTGATCCGCGCGTGCGGATCCAGCTCGTGGTCGGCGCAGTACTCGGAGATCGGCACTCCGTTCACCGGCTCCATCACGAAGTAGGGCCGACCGTCGTCGGTGGCGCCGGCGTCGAGGATTCGAGCGATGTGAGGGTGCTCCATCCGCGCCAGGAGCCGACGCTCCTCCTCGAATCGGGCGAGAACCCGGCGGGTGTCCATCCCCGGTTTGATGAGCTTGAGGGCCACTCGCCGACGGCATCGGTTCCGTCTGTTCGGCCGACCACACCGTTCCCATGCCGCCCTCGCCGAGACGACCGGTGATGAGGTAGGGCCCGATGCTCACGCCGCTGAGGTCGAGTTCGGCAGCCTCGCCGTCGGGGCCGCTCATCAACCGCCCGAGGAGCCGGGATCGTCGAGCATCGGCACCCCCACATCGTCGCCCGAGAGCATGGCCATGATCTCGGTACGAAGGGCGTGGTCGAGGCCGCACTTGTCGTCGAGCCACGTCGGCACGGTCGGACTCAGGCAACACGAGGGCGCCCTCGAAGAGCTCGAGGACGCGGTCCCATCGTTCGCCGCGCCCGGTCACCGAGTCACCTGGCGAACGGTAAGTTGGCGTGATCCGACGCAAAACGTCGCATTGCTCCTCGAGATCGACAAAAACCAATGGAGATTGATCATGACTAACCTGTTCTGTGTAACCCGCAACATGTGGCGTGTATTGCTGGTCGTGGCTGTGGCGACGGCCGCACCGGCGGGAGCTCAGGAGTTCACCGTCATTTTGGAATCGCTGCAGAACCCGCCGGTCTGCGATCTGCTGTTGGGCCTGGACACCACGGGAGACTGTCTGCACGGGCTCTCGTCGTCTCTCGGTCAGGCCGTTGAATGCATCGAAGATCCGGCGATCCCGGCTGAGGACTGTCCGGCGTTGTCCTGGGCGGTCCCCGGCGACAAGGCGTTCTACTCCCACACCTCGGGCATAGGTGTGACCGACTACGACGCCGCCGATCTCGATTCGTGCCCGAACAACTGCAGCGCCAGCTGTATTCAAGGCGGTTTGTGCGCCGTCCACTGTTGTACTTCCGTGTTGGGCGATGAGGAAGACGGCCTCGATTTCAGCTATGCCGGCGGCATCCCGTCAGAAGAGGAAATCCGTGTCTTTGTCGGTAAGCCGGTGAAGATCTCCGATGTCTGGTTGTGGAGCGGTTCCATGGCGGAGTTCGTCTTCGGTCGCAGCGAATGCCCGCCGATTCGGGTGAGCTACCGGGAAGGGGACTTCGCCCTCCGGCGGCGACGCGAGCTTCACGTTTCCCGGCGGCGGTCTGTACCTGCCCCAGAATCAGAGTCTGGTCTTTGAGAATCCCGGCGCTCTTTCCCGGAGGTACCGACCGTCTCGGGATGCAGTCGGTCCACGTTCGAGGTGGTCAACCCGATGGACATCCCACGCTGGCAACGGGCCTGTCCGGCCTTCGTGTCGGTGTTTGACCGCGGATTCGCAAACAGTGCGGCCACCAGCTCATTCTTTTGGCAGCGACTCGACCACGCGTTCAGCGGACCCCACTATTGGCGGGCCACCAACGAGTTCACAACCGACAACTGCGGCCTGCCCAATTACACCGGCGGAAGGGACAGCGGGGCGTGTTTCCAGAGCGCCGGCGCCACCGGGGGTTACGATACGTCGCTCATCTCGCGCGAGATCGATCTGTCTGGAGTCGACCACCCGGTTCTCCGTTTTCTGACCAACTTCCAGCGCAAGGATGACGAGGTCATCGACGTGATGGTGTCGACCGACCACGGCTCGAACTGGATTTCGGTTGAGGTGCTGACGTCAAGCATGGGGACCTTCCACGGCGTCGGCGGCGAGGAGGTCGAGATCGATCTCGGAACGGTGGCCGGCGAACCGTCGGTCGAGTTGCGATTCAGGTTCCACGATCCCGTCGGTGCGCCGGGCGATCACGACTACTACGTCCAGATCGACGACATCGTGATCTTCGAGGACGCCGCCCTCTTCGGCGATGGATTCGAGTCGGGCAATGTCGGCGCCTGGAGTTCCTCGGCGCCGTGATGGCGGGTTTTGTTCTCGGCCGGGAGAGAGGGGCACACCGCACGGCTTTCGACTCCGCGTTTCCACAGTGTGGTATTATCGACGACAGCAATCAGGAATGAGTCAGAGTATCGGAGTCGTGCGGCGTGCGGAGGCGACCAGTACATGTCCCGGCATGTCTTAAGGAATTCGGGGAGGATGGACGTGATAGCAACAACGACCGAGGTGTCGAGCCGATGGCAAGGACGTGCCCACGAGCGGGCTGCGCAGCGGCAGTGGCTGGCGTTGGTTTTCGCCCTTGCGTTTTCGTCGACGGTTGTCGCACAGAGCCCGGAGTCGGTCTTCACCGTCGGTGGCGCGTGGAGCTCTGAGGGACCGGCGGCGGCTACGGGAGGCCAGATCGAGGGCATTGCCGGAGGACCGGTGAGCGGCGCCGTCGAGGTCGTCGTGGCCCACCCGTCGAGCGCGGACACGCTGTGGATCGGCGCCGTCAACGGTGGCATCTTCAAGACCATCAATGCGACCACGGCCAGCCCGACATGGACCCCCCAGACCTCGTCCGAGACCTCGTTGTCCATCAGTGCCCTTGCGCTCGACCCCACTGACGGCACATTTTTGACATTGGTGGCGGGAGTCGGCCGGCAGAGCTCCTTCGGTTCCATCGGGGCAACTCGGAGCGGCTTACTTCGAACCACCGACGGAGGGACAACATGGTCCTCTCTTTCGAGCATGGCCGGGCGCAATATTTCCGGCATCGCCCCACGCGGGGCAACCATGGTGGCCTCGGTCAACCTAGCTGATTCGGGAATGTTCAGCGACCTCGGCATATTCCGGAGCACCGACACCGGTGCGAGCTTCACTCAGATCAGCGGCATGGGCGGCAGCGGTCTGCCCGCTGGTCTGAGCTACGATCTCGCGAGCGATCCCACCGACGCGACCCGGCTCTTTGCGCCGAACACCCACAACGGCACGGCCGCGGACAACGGGATCTACCGATCCACCGACACCGGCAGCACTTGGACAAAGGTCAGCAGCGCGCCGATGGACACCCTGCTGGCGGCGTCTCCGCCACCGTCGAGGGTCGAGGTTGCGGTCGGAAACGCCGGCGGCGCATCGGCCAATGTATTCGTCGCGATTTGTTCGGGGGCTTCGGGATCCCTTGCAGGGCTGTACTACTCCGGTGATGCCGGCATTACCTGGTCCGCTCTCGATATCCCAGGAACCACCGAGACCACCGGGTTCTTCGGTATCCACCCTGGCGGACAGTGTTCGATCCACCTGTCGTTGGTTCCGGACCCGACGGACCATGATGTAGTCTTCATCGCCGGCGACCGCCAGCCTGCCGGCGACGAAGGCATCTTTGCGGCGCCGTTTCCCAACGCCGTCGGCGCGACAACCTATTCAGGACGTCTTTTTCGTGTCGATGCCGGCGCCAGCCCGGGCAGCCAGGCGACCCCGATCAGCCACTGTGGACCGGCGCCCCCCGCGGCCTGCGGCGGCATGCGGACGGCGTCGGCCTCCGCCCCCCACGCGGACTCGCGGGAGATGGCGTTCGATGCCAACGGCGACCTGATCGAGACCGACGACGGTGGGATCTACCGCCACACCGATCCCAACGGCACCACGGGCGACTGGGTTTCGGTGATCGGCAACCTCGCCGTGACCGAGCACCACGACTCCGATTGGGATTCGAACTCGAACATGATCATCTCCGGCAACCAGGACACCGGGACCACTCAACAGACCTCGGTGGGCGGCATGGTGTGGAGCAGCGTCTCGACCGCTGACGGTGGCGACGTCGCGGTGGCGACCGGTGATCCAACCACCACGGAATCGACCCGCTACTCGAGCTTTCAGTTTTTCAGCGCGATTGCGCGCCGTGTCTACAACAGCTCCGGGACGTTGATGAGCACGACCTACCCGACTCTGACCCCGGTCGGTGGCGACCCGGCGGTCAGTGCGCAGTTCACGACGCCGATCGCCGTCAATGCGCTCACCAAAAGCCGACTCATCGTCGGCGCTGCGAACGGAGTCTATGAGAGTACCGACCGTCTCGACACAGTCGATCAGATCTCGACCGACACCGTCAATGCGTTCGGACGAAACGCCATCGCCTATGGTGCCGGCGGCAACGCCGACGTGCTGTATTACGGCAGCGGGTCGACGGTGTATGTGCGGACCGCCGCGGCCCCGTCCGCGCCGACGGCGACCACCTACTCGGGTGGAGCGGTTGCAGCGATCGTGATCGATCCCGGCGATGCAAGCACCGCCTTCGTCGTCGATCCGTCAGCGGTGCACATGACGTCCGATGCCGGTGTGACATCGTTCTCGAGTATCACCGGCAATCTCGCCGGCTTCAGTCCGGGTGACCTTCACGCGGCGGCTTATGTCGCTACGGTCGGGGGCGATGGCTTGATCGTTGGGGGTGACCGCGGGATCTTCATCGCGGCGGAGAGCGATGGATTCGCGATCTGGGACAGACTTGGTACCGGGTTGCCGAATGTCCCGGTGTACGACCTGCATTACGACCCGACGGCCGACGCCTTGATCGCCGGCACCCTCGGTCGTGGCGCGTGGAGCCTGACCGGAATTGCGGCTCTGGTGCCGGTTGAATTGCAGAGTTGGGTGGTCGAATGAGGAAGGACGAGAAGCTCATGCACATGACCCACATCGGAAGATCGATGACGGCGACAGCGGCTTTGGTAATCTGCGTTTCGGCGTGGGCAGGCGCCGCAGGCCTGGTGCCCGGAGTCGTCGTCACCGAGGATGGATCGGCAGTGATCGCGATGGCCCCGACGGGCGGAGTGGTCGCCTTGGAAGTCGGCACCGGAGAGGTGAGGTGGACTGCCATCGCCGGTGATCGACCGCTGATCGTTTCCGACGCTGTCGTGGTGGCGCAGGTCGAGCGGTTTGAAAACGGTCAACTGACTATCGGGTTCCTGAACCTCGGTGATGGGACACTCCTCGGTCGTGCGGATCTCGAAATCGACCCCATTGCCCGAGCTCGGGTCGGTGAAGGGCTCGGCGAGCGTTTCGACATCGCATCGGTACCGGCCACGGGGACGCAGTACCTCACCTGGGAATACACCGCCAGACAGGTCCAGGGCATCGCCCCTTCCGACAATGCTCTCGCGGCCCGCACCACCGATGGCGCCGTGAGCGTCGATCTCACGGCGATGAGTGCTATTCCCATCGATCGCGGCAGCGTCCCGATGACAGAGGCGCCTCAACCACCCGATGGCTTTCTTCAGTCTCTATCGGGCGACAGGCTCGCCATTGAACCGGTATTCGTCGGTGAAGTGTGGGCTGCGTTGACCATCCGGCCGGGTCCGCGGGGCGCTTCGGTCCTCAAACTACGGCGTTGGGACGCCGTGAACGATGTCCCGCTCGTGGACCTCACCCTTTGGACCGGCCACATGGTCCATGCCTGGAGCTCCGCCGGGAATCAAACAGTGGTGGTATCGGCGGCCACCCATCCCGGCGAGTGGCAGGAGTACACGTGGTCATTGTTTGAACTGGGGTCGGGCGCCAACGCGGGGGAAATCCGCTCTCCGGTCGCGCGGGCGCCGATCGTGATGCTTGCCGGTGGATCGATGCTGACCGTCCGGCCTCCGGTTGGGCGGAGGGTTGGTACGGATTGGTCCGAGACACCGCGTCAGCTTGTCGTTCTCGACCCCGAGACCGGAGCCGAGACCTGGACCCGGCCGCTACGCGACCTCGCCTTCCGAGGCCCGTTTCCACCCTGACCCCGGGGATGCGGTTCCGCATGGGCTGGGGTAATCAAGGGCGAATCCGTGCGACCCGTCGGTCGGCTGCAGCAGGGGCCGGGCTTCGTCGCCAGTTCCCCACCACGGTGAATAGTCGCCCACCATACACCTCGATTCGGCCCGGCATGAGCCGTTGACCCAGCGCGTCCCGCCGCTGATCGTCCATGCGTCGCCGCGGCAGAAACGAATGGCCGTCTCCGGCGGGTCTAACGCTTCCACCTATCGCTCGTTGAACCCAGAACCCTCATGCCCCCGATTGCGCCGGTAGCGCACCTCCCCCACCCCGTCCCACGCCATCCGCTCGAGACTGATCAGTGGCCGCAGTGTTGTAGCGGGCCAAGCGCTCCACGGGAACCGATTCGCAGGTTCACACTGATGGTATGGGCCAAGAACCGGGCGTATAACGGGCCGACCGACACCCGAAATACGCCGTTCGGCTTGTGTGCTACAGGCTCCTGGATGCCGGATGCATAGGCACACATTGGTACCGCAAAGAAGCGACGCAGACCGAGATTCCCCAAAGCATGGCAATGTTGACCCGGGCTCCTTCCGGTTCGTGACGCGGAATCTCTCCTGAGGTTCCACGCAGGGTCAGACTATTGGTCCTTCCTGAGCATGAGCCACCCGATCCCCGCAAGGAACAAGACGAGCACGACCCGGGCCGGGGTCGAGGTCATCGGGATCGCCGACGCCCCGACGGTTTCCAGCGTTTCCTCGGCGCTCTCCATCATGTGGCCGAAATCGGGCGCCGTCACATCTTCGAGGAGATTGCCGTGGCCGTCCTCGGCCCACCCCTTTGCATCCACGAGGAAACGAAAAGCACGGCGGTAGATCAGGCGCGCCCGAACATGGATGTCTGCATCGTGATCGGGAAGCTCAAATCGGTAGTCCGAGATGTCGGTGGCAAGGGCCGGCAAACGGTTGTCAAATAGAATCCCTGTGGCATCGGTGAAAAATGTTGGTCCGTTGCCGCTGGCGTCGTGGTTGACCTTGGCGAAAAACTTGCCCGGAAGACCGGCGAAATATCCTTGAGCCGGATCGCCAATACCACCGAGATCATGGACAACCTGCGACCCTGAATGGGCGAGTGGACCGCCTCCATCCTCCCAGGCTTCGACCAGGAGAATCATATTTCGCACGGTCACACCGGTGGGCACGTGGTGGCCGGTGGAGTTGTTGGCGAGGGTGACCGACACCCTGAGATCGTTCCCCACCTGGTTCACCGTCATGGCCAGATCGACGGCGTTTTCCAGATACTCGGGCGTCGTACCCCAGATCTGGTGGCTCCGGACCCGAGCCGGGTCCCGGTTGGGGGTCGGGATGATGTTACAGACCTGATTGCTGACGGCCTGAGGCATGTGGCAGTCGACACACGAGGCGTAGAAGGGGGAGTTCGGGTCGGCGTAGGGCGACGCCAGCCACTCGAGATAGGTCGGTTCGGAGATCACTCCCGTAAAAGTGTGATTCTCATCGGGGTCGTTGGCGTCCTGATGACAGACACCACAGACCTCAGAACCCAACTGAGGCTGATAGGAAGCCCGCATCAACGAACCCGCCCAGTAGTCCACGTCCGCCAGCATCCCGTAGATCACCTGCTGACCGGGTTCGGGTCGGTTGAAGGTCACGGCGCCGGGAAAAATGCCTGGATAGTTAATCTTGCTCGTGTCGACGTTTTCGATCTTGTGACACACGTCGCACGAGATTCCGTGGACCACTCCGGGGTTGGAGCCGCCAAGATCGGGGTCGAGGGCAGCGAAGGGATTCTCAACCCAGTACTGGGGTTGGTGGCACGAGGCGCACTCCGAGTTCGGGTTCGTGGCCGCATGCACCGAGTCGCGAGTGTAGACAAATCCGCCCATACCCCCGGTGGTGCCGTTTCCGGCGTAGAGATCGTGAACCCAGGTGTTCACTCCCCCTTTGGCCATCGGAGTCTCAAGCCATTCGTCCAACCGTATCGGGTGACAGGCGGCGCAGTCGGATGGCGTCGAAATCGTGTAGGTGGGGTCGTTCCACGAGGGCACGGGATCGATGAGGATCTGCACCCCGGTTGCGGGCGAGGTGACCGTCGCGGAGTTGTTAAAGTAGCCCTTCTTCGCCCCGACCACCACCAGGTCGGTGCCGGTGACGTTGAGCACGAAAGTGCCGTCGCCGGCGGTTGTCACATGGGGGCCTTCGCCCTGTCTCGAGACGAGGGCCGAGGCCACCGGCATGGAGTTCGAGCTGTCGATAACGGTACCGGTGACCTGTGCATCGGCGACCAAAGGCCCGAACAACGTCACGGCGGCCAGGATCCGCCAACTGTTTCGAAGCAAAATCAGAACCTCCCCGCGTGGTCTTCCCGTTTCTGTACCAACCGATGATCCTCGTTTTCCGGAACCACTCTACCCCAGGACAACCTCCAACTCACGCCATCCCTAGGCTTCGCCTGGCGCAAACGTGGCACCGTTCAGGCATCCATGTCGCCGGCAAGGCGCGACGACGGAGTCGTAGTTTGACTACTCCGAGGAGACGCAACGCAGCGAGCGGCGCGAAGGACCGTCAGGGAGAGATGGGGATTTCAGACGCAGTAGACCAGCGCTCAATGGACAGCTTCCTCGACGTCGTAGTCGGGATCATGAACGATCTCCATGATTCGATCGACCTCGATATCCGCAAGCCGCTCTCGAAACCCATCGGGCCAGAGAATCACGAGCTCGTCGACCTTCGTTGAATCAGCCAGGCCGAAGTGAAGATCACTGTGATGCTGCGAGAGATAGGAACCACCGGTCCCAACCTGTGCCGTCTGCAAATTTTCGCCTGAACGCACCGTGACCAACGCTCCAAGAGCATGGGTGTTTGCCCCTGTCTGCCGGAGTCGAACCCCTAGCCAATGTCCATGCGCGGTTGCCGTATTGCGAAGCAAAAGAGGCGCCTCGCCGTGCACCATGATCGCCAGGTCGATCCTGCCATCGCCGTCAAAGTCCGCGCTGGCGCCGCCGCGCCCTACAAACGGCCTATTCAGGACTTCACACGCCTCGCCGGCCCCCTCGAAGAATCCTTCCGTCGGCTTTTGACGAAAGATGTGCATATTCTGCGGAACCATCTTCGACGTGTCCTCGCTCATTTCCAGGGTGCTGCCGTTCACGACCCACAGGTCAAGATGCCCGTCATTGTCGAAATCGTCGAAACCCGTCGCCCAGCCGACCATCGGCAATGAGATCTGGCCGAGCCCCTCCAGATCCGCACCGTCCATGAAGAAGAGCCTTCGATTGCCCTCCGCATCCTTCCAGTCCTCGGAGTACATGTTCTCGAACAGGGCGTTTTCCTGAGCGATCCAGTGGGTTACGAAGAGATCGAGATCGCCGTCGTGGTCGACGTCTCCCACCGCCAGCCCCATCGCTCCGCGATAGTCCGCCGCCATCGAACTGGCGCCGATGTCGTCGAATCTCCCATTCCCGAGATTGCGGAACACGCCGTTCTCTGAGACATCGTTGGCAACGTAGAGATCGACGTTTCCATCACCGTCGAAGTCGAACCACGAAGCTTGCAGAGAACGGCCATCTGGGTTTGCCACACCCGCCTCGTTGGCCACGTCAACGAAGGTGCCATCGCCGTTATTGCGAAAAAGGCGATTGGGCTCCGGCGGGTACGACGAAGGATTGATCGTGTAGGGAATAACCGAGCCATATTGATTGGACGCCAGCTCCCGGTCTGCAGCGCTGTAAGTGAAGCGGACATAGTTGCAGACATAAAGGTCGACACGACCGTCTCGGTCATAGTCGCCCCACGAACAGCCCGCGCTGAAGCTCTCGTCATCGACGCCGGCTTCGTCGGTTACGGTGGCGAAAGTACCGTTGCCGTTGTTGCGGAATAGATGGTTCGGCCCGAATGCCGTGCTGTAGAGGTCAAGGTCGCCATCATCGTCGTAGTCTCCCCAACAGGCCCCCTGTCCGAACGATGAGACATCGACCCCCGACTCACGGGAAACATCCGAAAACCGGCCCCCTCCATCATTGCGAAAGAGTGCAGATCGGCCGCCTCCGGATTGTTCAGCGGACTCGTCGAGAATTGAACCGCTGAAGTTGACCAGGTACAAATCGGGGTCGCCGTCCTGGTCGTAGTCTCCCCAGGCCAAACCCGATCCCATGTCTTCGGGCAACAGCGATTTTCGTGGAGCTGGAAAATGACGAAAACGAAGTCCAGCAGAGTGAGCGACCTCTTCAAAGCTCAGGCGATCCGCCGCCTGATCTGACGAGCGACCGAGCACATTGGTCACGCCTTCGACCGACGGATCTCCGTCGTCGATGGCCTCGCCGCGCCAAACTCCCTGAAAAGCCGCAAAACCAAGTGCGAGGACCGCCGCCAGACTGATCCCACCCCATCGAAGCATCAGTTTCTGACGCTTGTCCGCCATCACTCCGGTCGCACCTTGATGTACGCAACAGCTTCAGCGATCCTGGTGAGAGGGGAACGAGTCGCCGTTTCCGCACCGTAGACACGATCCAGAAACTCCGGGTTCGCCTTGCGATACCAGAGATTTGCAACCACTTTCAGCTGCTCTGTCTGCGGCGCCTGGACGGAGTGCACCTCTGCGCGCCGGCCGGGTGTTTCCGTATCACCCTCGGGAACGACTCTGCCTCTTGCCATGGATGGACATTGCAGCTTCGTCTCAACCGTATCGGTGGCGCCGGGGTAGAGGGCTCTTTTGTAACTTGCGCCCACCAGATCCCAGAGATTGTGGCGGTCAATCGCTTCTCCGCGGCGATCAAAACCGTCTGCTCGGAAGGACACCGGCGAGGAAATCACCCGTTGGTCGTCATCGAGGTGGCCGCTCGAATACACAACCCGCCCGCGAGAATCCTCGACCTCCAGCTCGACCCAGCTTTCGATCATGTCGAGTGGGCCGGTCGGAAAATCGTGACCCGTTTTGTTGTTGGTCAGGATCGTGCGAATCACGAACTGTTCGTCTACGCTCACCTCTTCAGGGGCCACGACCTGCATTCGAATGACCGGTCCGCTGGTCCATTTGTCGGCGATTTCCGGAATCTCGATCTCGCCTCGAAGCCATTGCTCCGTCAGCTCGACGTGCCGTTCCGCCCCTTCCAGATTGTTGAGGATCGGCACATACTGGTTGCTGGCGAGCATTCGGTGGCTGCGGTGCTTGCCGTCGCCGGAGGTACGGTTGTAGTCCTCGACGTCGCCGCGCGCCGGGTCCCTGCTCGCCACGAGCGGCATGTGGCATTCCCGGCAGAGGACCGTTTTCCGCTCGTCACCCTTGTGATACCACCGGCTGTTCTTCCAGCTGTCGTATTGATTCTGGCCCTGCACTTTGCCGATGTCGGTGTTGACTTCCTTGTCGATGTACTGCTTGTGGCAAGCTGCACAAAACTCGGCCGTCTTGTACAACGGGCGCGAATACGATGCGACATGATGATTAGGATAGACACGAATGAGGAAGTCGCTCATCACCTGGGCCAGAGAACCGTCGTGCAACTCGTAGACGTACCGACGGGGAGCACGGATCGTGTAGTCGCCGTTTCCCTGAATGTCGGTTTGAACGATGCTGTGGCACACCAGACAGGATAGTCCTTCGTTTGCACCTTCGGCGCTGAGGGTGATATTCCCTGCATTCTTCGCACCGCTGAAAAGGGAGATCGGATCGTGGCAGCCCGCACAGTATCGAGTGTGCTCGGGGCTCGTCTCGTCGGCCATCAGGGTTTGGACCCGCTGAAACAGATCGTCCAGCGAGGCGTATCTGTGCGCGCTCGGGAGCCATTCTTCGTAAATCTCGGAGTGGCACCCGGATTTACCGCAGCCCGGCGATCCGGCGAGTGTTTGCGGCAAAACCGCTCCGGTCTGCTTCATCGCCGAACCGGCTTCATCGAGGACCTGTTCGATCGACCGTAGCTGATCCGCAGTCAGGCTCGAATTCTGCGCTGTTTCCCGGATCTTTGCGAACAATCCGGCGGCGTTTCGATCGGCACTCTCGAACGCGTTCGAAAACTCCTGTTCGAAATCGGGGCCAACGGCAGCAAGAACGCCGCTCTGTGTCGATTCCCTCCATCCGGAGTGATCCACCCGCGCCAGGCTCGGCGCGAATGGACGGTCCTCACCGAACCGCCAGCTGTAATCCTCGGGAAACGCGCTGTGGTGGCCCGATCGCTCCTGATGGAAGAACGTCACCAATCCGACGGCTGCAAACAGAGCCACGCATCCGAGCACTATTCGCCCATAGAAAAGCCGATAGGACGCACCTTCGGCTTGAGCTCGCTTGATGTGGGTCACGGTTGCCAGGTGTACAACCAGAAAAACCGAGAAAGCCAGGCCGGATATCAGATGGACCACATCCCACACCACACCGATGCCGGGTCCGATAAGACCCTGCCAGGTCAGCACGAGACCGCTCACGGAACAGGCCGCCAGAACAACAGCAGAGACATATCCGAGCAATTGGAAATGGCTGATGCGCCCTTTCTTGCGCACCAACCAATGGCGGATGACATACCAGACGACCGGCACGACCATCCCGATGCCGAAGCCCGTATGCAGCAGCACGGTGAACTGATTGAACTCAGAGAACGGCAGCAAGTAGATCGCGAACCCGGTCAGCGCTTCGAAAAAGAGCATGAGGGCGGCAATTGCCAGTAGAGGCGATCGCCATTCCGCCTGAGTATCGACGCGAGGGCTGTCGCGAATCGCCATTTTTTCAGAAGACCTCGATTGGTCGGGACGCGACGAAACACCTCTCCCCAGTTCGTTGAATGGTCGAGTCCCACACGCCGGCGTAGTTGCTAAAGTACTTAATCGACATTCTTTCGCCAGACTAGCACGGTCGACATTTCACAACCCCCATGATTGTCTTCTTCCGCGTTCGCTGACCCGGCCACCATCCGCCTGGAACCGAGCCAGACTTCTACATTTACACAATCCGAGCGGAATCCGCCTGGGTGTGGTGAAAACCATGATCGCCGCGGGTGTTTGTCGAGGGCGGGATCCACCACGTCTAGAACGAGTGACGCGCGGCGAGCGAGTCTTTGCCGAGGACCAACACGAGACGGTCGGACGGGAATATGTACTTGTGTAAACACGGCACCTTTTCGGCACCTTTTCAAATCCTATCTCATATGGCGACGGTAGTGCGACAGGAGCGAAGTCCAGTCTATTCGGCAATAGAGAGCAGGTAGATGTCACCGTCGTCGGTGTCCTGGGTGTAGACGATCCGCTTCCCGTCGGGTGACCAGCTGCCGTTGTGGACGTGCCACAAACCCTGGCCATCGGTGATGCGGGTGAGGCCACCCAGAGCCCTGGGTAAGCCGTCCTCGGTGGTCGGGACTTCCAGTTCGAGCAGGAATAGGCCCTGGTCGAAGTGACTCGCCGATTGAACCAGCGCGATGGCGCTGCCGTCGGGGGAGAGGATCATCTCCGTGTGAGGGCCCGCATAGAGCAGGATTTCTTCCCCGGTCTCGAGATTCGCAGCGCGCAGCTCCAACCCACTTTTTGCGAGCGTGGTGTACACGATACGGTGGCGGTCCAGATACCAGTCGAATCGCAGTACATCGGCCAGAACGGGTTTCCTGTTCGCGCTGTCGTGACGATCGATGGTCCAGAGGAATGGTCCGCCGGCGTCGGGCAACACATACCCGATCGATCTCCCGTCCGGGGTCCAGCGGATACTGAGGCTCACGGCCCAGACCACACTGGGAACATAGATTTCCTGGTCCGAGACGATCTCCGGACTGCCGCTCCCGTCGGTCTTCGCAACCCACAGGTTCATGACCCCGTTTCGGTTGGAAAGGAAGGCGATCTCATTGCCGTCCGGCGACCACGCCGGAGCCACATCCAATGCCGAGTGGTTCGACAGGTTCAGATCCTCGCCGGTCTCGAGGTACCGGATCCAGATCTCGCTGTTTCCGGTCCGTGACGACTGGTAGGCGATTCTATCGCCTGCCGGCGCGTATCTTCCCGCAAAATTATCGCTGGTCCAGGCCGTCAGCTGCTCGGACTCACCCGTCGAAGTGTCCAGGATATGCAGGTCGGTTTGGTGATCCCACCGCGTGTACGCAATCGTCCCGATATTCGAGATGGAGGGATACCAGTCCTTTCCGCCGCCGGTGGTGAGCTGGCTCAGTTCACCCGTGCCAATATGGATACCCCAGATGTTCTCCATCCCGCTGCGGTTGGATGTGAAGATGACGTGCTGGTCGCGAGGCAGGAACGCTGGGCCCATGTTCGCAAATCCGTCTTGAAGCAGAGGGCGAGCCTCGCCGCCCGAGGAAGGGAGAAGCCATAACTCCGAAGCACCGCCGTGGGCCCTTGTGAATACGATCCACTTGCCATCGAACGACCAGCTTGCACTCAGATCGTCGCCGCCTGTCGGAGGAAAACTCAGCTGCCTTTCTTCATGGGACTCGTTATCCACCTGGAAAACCGCCACATCACCGTTGTCCAGTTCACGCGAGAAGAGAAGGCTCTCATCGTTCAGGGACCAGGGCATGGCCCCGAGTGCCGACAGCGAGGTCCAGAAGGAGTGGATGAACGGGATCCTGGTCTCGGTGAGTTTTGTCGGAAGACCCCCCAGCGATGATATCGTGAGGATGTCGCAGAAGGTCCCATCCCCGCCCATGTAGGCGATCCGGGTCCCGTCCCGCGACCAGCGAGGCAGATCTTCGTCTCCGGTCCCGTCGGTCAAACGGAGTCTGCGCCCGCCGCCGAGTGATTGTACAAAGAGGTCCATCGTTCCGTGTTCGGTGTGGCTGTAGGCGAGAAACTCCGAGTTGGGCGACAGACTGCCCGAGAACTCGGGTCCAGCCGTGAAAGTGATCCGTTTGGTCTCGACTGGGGTAAGCCTGGCATTCGACTCCCAGGTTCGGGTGGCCCAGAGCACGAGCGCTACGGCGAGTAGGGCGATCGTTGCGGGCAGCCACCATTTTCGTGGCGAGCGGGTCTTCGGCGTCTTCTGACTCGAAAGAGCTTCGGCAATCGACGTAGAATCACGTTTGAGCAGTCTGAGGTCGGCTTGCAGGTCGGCGGCGCTCTGGTAACGCAGGTTCGGATCCTTCTCGAGGGTCCTGTTGACGATCCGTTCCAGGTCAAGCGGTACATCTCGGTTGAGTTCAACAGGTGCGATGGGTGCCCGGTTCAATATCGCGTCGAACATTGCGGCCGACGTATGACCTTCGAAAGGACGTCGTGCTGTGATCATTTCATAGAGAACAACGCCAAACGAGAAGATGTCGGTTCGGTGGTCGAGGTCTTTCCCGAGTGCCTGCTCAGGTGACATATAGGCGACCGTTCCAAGCACGACTCCCGGACTTGTCATGTCGAGCGCAGTCAAGGTGGCGTCATCTTGAGCTAGGTTGGGCGCAAGCTTGGCCAGACCAAAATCCAGCACCTTGGCCTGACCGCCATGATCGCCCAAGCCCCGCACAACGAGGAGTGGATCCTGGGGATGCCGCTGGTGGGTGCTCTCGTCGCTCCAGCCTCTTCGGTGAGAAAACCTCCGGCTGAGTGATGATCGTACAGTGGCGACAGTTCCGTCGGTTCATCCAATATGCCTCGAATCACCTCATTCTCGGGCGTTCAGGACAGCGACCACGTTCAGAGTTGGAAAGACCCCACTGTACTTGCCCCCGTAACCGAGACCCGCGATGGTATCCCCTGCCTGCCCGATGAAACGTGAGTTGATCGCCGTGAGGGCATCAAGGGCGATTACTGGGCTCAGGGGTCAGCCTCCCAGCTCCTCGAGGTCCGCGGGGTGGTTGACGTTGATCCACGCGCGGGCGAGGTGTGGTGGCACCTCCGGCGAGAACACACCCGGGAGGCCACTCAGGCAGCGGGGTGCGTGTTCGCCGCGGGCCACCAGCTCCTCCACGGCGGCGCGCGCGTGGGGCTCGTAGACCGCGAGGAGCGGCTCGATCCTGCCCGAGGGCCCAGTGGGCAGGATCGCGCGCCGCCCGGGTGCGCGTCTCTCGATGAGCCAGTCGACCGCCTCAGTGGTGAGGTGCGGCAGGTCGCACGCGGTAATCACCCAGGCCGAACGGGGCGCCCAACGGAAGGCGCCGGCGAGGCCGGCGAGGGGGCCGACAAGCCCGGGAGGATCGGGAAGCCTCGGCAGGCTCGCCAACGAGGACGGGGCCTCACCCTCGCCCAGGAGCACGACCTGTTCCACGTGCGGCGCGACGGCGGCATGCGTGACCTCGGCAAAGAATCGCCCTGCATGTTCGATGAGCTGCTTCGGGCGGCCCATGCGGGTGCTGCCCCCGCCGATGAGGAGTCCCCCGAGAAGCGAACGGGAGCACCACGCCGAGGTGAGCTTGGCATCGACGATCGAGAGCGTCCGAGCCGGCCGATCGGCGTCCCAAGCAAGAACCGCGACGAGATTCTTCACCTCGGGAGGTGGAGACGAACCGCCCTCTCCGGATAACCATACCTTCGGCAATGGGGTGGATTTGTGCCCCTCCACCAGGACGATGTCGCACCACGAGAGAAGGCTGAAAAGCGCCGTCTCGAGAGAGCATGCCGTCTGGCCGTGGACGCGCCACACGGTCTCATCGCGCGCTCTCAGACAAACCTCGGCGCCTGCGCGGTACAACCGGTCCGAGTCCTTGCCCGGCCGGTCGATGTCAATCCCGTGGGCGTCGTGCTTTACTACGCCTACGCACAGCCCGCGTCCGACCAACTCGGCGATCACCAGCTCGAGAACGGTGGTTTTCCCCGAACCCGACAACCCGCACACCGCCAAAACCGGCTCACCTTCAAGCCTGTTGCTAGCCCGCATATCTCACCAGCGTCCAGCTGCGGACGCCGACGCACCGCACCCAGCGGGGTTTTCTCGCATCGGGGTGCTCGACGTTCCGCACGTGCCCGCTCCGCGCCCCTCGGGTCGAAAAACCCAACGAGCAGGATACCTCGCCGCCCGCGCGACGAATGCCGGTGAGAAATGCGGGCTCGTGGTCACCGACCCATGCTACCCCAGTCCCGAGTGTGGCCCGCGGCTTCCACCATGCTTCGTAGGTGGAAGGGTTGACAGCGCAAAAACCATAGTATATTTGTTGATGCAGATATCAACTATGCTATCGACGACGACCAAACACGCCCTTCGCGCTCTCGTGGTTCTTTCCGGGAGGAAAGACGGCACTGTGATGCTCGGGCGTGACCTGGCAGCTGCCGCAAACATTCCGCGTAACTACCTCTCCAAGATCCTGCTCGACCTCCGGCGGGTCGGGCTGGTCGACGCCACGCGCGGCAGCGGCGGCGGGTACAAGCTCGTCGCGCCGGTGGAGCAGATTACCTTGATGGAGGTGGCGGAGGTCTTCGAGGGCGTGCTCGCAAGACCTGCCTGCCTGCTGGGGTGCGATCATCCGTGCTCGGACGAGACGCCATGCTCAGCGCATCCGGTGTGGAGCGAGGTCCGGCAAAGTTACGTCGGCTTCCTGGAAACGACAACCCTGGCGGATATCGCATCGCACCCCGGCAAGGAGGTACCGTGCGCCGTCCGTTCATAGGAAGGAACGGTGGCTAGGTGAACGACAGAAGCAGTCGACGCTTTGAATCCCCGGTTGCCTGGAATCCGGTGCCGCCTGGCAATGCGCGCGGCTGGAACCCGATCTCGTGCGCACTGCTGGTGCTGCTGATCCTGCCACACTGCACGGCGTACGCGCAGGAAAACGCGGCGTTCTTCCGCCAGAACTGTGCCAACTGCCACACCATCGGTGGCGGCCGTCTGGTCGGACCCGACCTCAAGGGTGTTACAGAGCAGCGCGACCGGAGCTGGTTCGTCCAGTTCATGCAGAATCCCAAGGCGGTGATTGAGGGCGGTGACGCGTATGCAATGAAGCTGCGCGACGAGGCGCGCGGCGTGATCATGCCGACCGTCCCGGGGTTGACGGTCGAGCGGGCGGAGGCTCTGCTTGATCTGATCGCTGCGGAGTCGGCCCTCGAACAATCCCAGTTTGAGGGACTTCAGATCCCGGACACCCCGTTCACCGCGGAGGACGTCGCGAGGGGTGAGGCCCTCTTCGCGGGGACCATGGTTTTTCAAGAAGGCGGGCCGGCGTGTCTGGCGTGCCACACCACCGGGCGCCTGCCAGGGTTGGGCGGAGGCCGTCTCGGCCCGGACCTGAGCCGGGTTTTCGAAAGGTTGCACGGGCGTAAAGGGCTCGCCTCCTGGATGTTGGCTCCGGCAACGCCGACCATGCGCGCGGTTTTCGCGGAGCGCCCGTTGCGTTCGGAGGAGATCCTTCCTTTGGTGGCCTTCTTCGAGGCGAGCGCGCGTGAGGGCGCCGACGACGACCGCCCGCAGGGGCTCGAGCTACTGCTCTTCGCCCTGGGTGGCCTGGCGGTGTGTGTGGTGTCGTTCGACGCCATCTGGAAGGGAAGGCTGCGCTCGATTCGGAGGGCACTGGTCGAAGGTCGGCGATCGAGAGGTGAAAGATGACGCGGGGCAAGGGTGGCATTCCCTGGATCAAGGACGAGGTGGATGCGCAGGGGCGCAGCTGGGAGGAGTTCTACAGAAACCGGTGGCAGCACGACAAGATCGTCCGCTCCACCCACGGGGTGAACTGTACGGGGGGCTGCACCTGGCAGATCCATGTCAAGGACGGGATCGTGACCTGGGAGATGCAGGGGCTGGACTACCCGTCGCTCGAGGCCGGCTTGCCGCCGTACGAGCCGCGCGGGTGTCAGCGCGGGATCTCGTTCTCATGGTACCTGTACAGCCCGCTGCGGGTGAAGTACCCGTACGTGCGCGGCGCGCTTTACGATCTGTGGCGGCAGGCCCGGGCCGAGCACGACGATCCGGTGGCGGCTTGGGCGTCGCTGGTCGGGGACCCGGCCAAACGGGAACGCTACCAGCGGGCCCGCGGCAAGGGTGGCTTCAGGCGGCTCGACTGGGACACCGCCCTCGAGATCATAGCTGCCTCGGTGCTCCACACCGCCAAGGAACATGGCCCGGACCGCATCGCGGGGTTTTCCCCGATCCCCGCCATGTCGATGATCAGCTACGCCGGAGGATCGCGCCTGATGCAACTCCTCGGCGGCGTCTCGCTCTCATTCTACGATTGGTATTGCGACCTGCCGCCGGCCTCGCCGGAAACCTGGGGTGAGCAGACCGACGTCAACGAGTCCGCCGACTGGTACAACGCGAAGCTGCTGGCGGTGACCGGCTCGAACCTCAACATGACGCGAACGCCGGACTGCCACTTCGCCGCTGAGGCGCGACACAACGGCTCCAAGATGTGGGTGTTCGCGCCCGACTTCAATCAGGTCGCGAAGTACGCCGACGAGTGGGTCGCGGTCAACGCGGGCCAGGACGGCGCCTGGTGGATGGCGGTCAACCACGTGCTCCTGAGCGAGTTCCACCACCAACGGCAGGTGCCGTACTTCGTCGATTACATCAAGCGGTATACGGACTCGCCGCTGCTGGTGGAGCTCGAGCCGAGGGATGGCGGCTTCACAGCGGGCCAGCTTGTGCGCGCCTCGCGTCTGGCGCCGTACGCCAAAGTCGAAAACGGTGAATGGAAGTTCCTCATGTGGGATGCGTCCACAGACGGCCCGAAGATGCCCCAGGGTACGGTGGGCTTCCGATGGGGGAACGAGGACGGCAAGTGGAACCTCGAGCTCCAGGACGGTCTCGACGGAGGTGAGATCGATCCCCGCCTCACCTTCCTCGGCGCTGCCGACCGCGAGGTTCCGGTCACCCTCGATGATTTTGCCGAGGGTCGCAGCATCACCCGTGGCGTGCCGGCGAAGGAGCTGGCCGCGGCTGACGGCCGGACGGTCCTGGTGACCACCGTCTTCGACCTTCTGATGGCGCAGTACGGCGTCGATCGCGGACTCGGCGGTCAGTATCCTTCAGGGTACGACGACGAGGAGGCGCCCTACACACCGGCGTGGTCCGAGAAGTACACCGGGATCGGCCGCGACACCCTGATCCGCTTTGCGCGCGAGTGGGGGAAAACGGCCGAGTTCACCGGCGGCAAGTGCACCATCATCATCGGCGCCGGCATCAACCACTGGTACCACGGGAACCTCATGTACCGGGCGGGAATCCACGCTCTGATGATGTGCGGCTGTGTGGGGGTCAACGGCGGCGGCCTCGCCCACTACGTGGGTCAGGAGAAGCTCGCCCCGGCCGAGCCGTGGTCGGCCATGGCGTTCGCCAAAGATTGGTACCCCGCGTCGCGCCTCCAGAACGCGCCGAGCTGGCATTACGTACACACCGACCAGTGGCGTTACGAGAAGGCATTCACCGACTACCATACGGTGCCCGCGTCGCAACCCGAGGGCTCGTTGGCGGGCGGCCACACCATGGATCTACAGGCGCGAGCAGTGCGTTCCGGGTGGTTGCCGTTCTACCCGCAGTTTGACGCCAACCCGCTCGATCTGGCGCGGGCGGCGGCGGCGGCGGGCGCCCACGACGAGGCGGGGGTTTCACGTTACGTGGTCGAGGAATTGCAGGCCGGCCGACTCAAGCTTGCCGTCGATGACCCGGACGCCCCCACCAGCTGGCCACGGGTGTTCTTCATCTGGCGCGGAAACGCGCTCATGTCGTCGGCCAAGGGGCACGAGTACTTTCTCAAACACTATCTGGGCACTCACGACAACGCCATCGCCGAGGAGATCGGCGGCGACGATGTCAAAGATGCGGTGTGGCGCGAGGTCGCTCCGCGCGGCAAGATGGACCTCGTGGTCGACCTCAATTTCCGCATGGACACGTCGGCGCTGTACTCGGACATCGTGCTCCCTGCCGCCACCTGGTATGAGAAGGCCGACCTCAACTCCACCGACATGCACAGCTTCATTCATCCGCTGTCGGCGGCGGTCCCGCCGTGTTGGGAATCTAAGAGCGATTGGCAGATTTTCCGCGCCATGGCGAAGAGAATCTCAGAGCTGGCGCCGCCGCACTTTCCCGAACCGGTGGAGGACGTGGTGATGACGCCGCTTGGACACGATTCGCCGGCGGAAATCGCACAGCCGAAAATCGCCGACTGGCGCGCCGGGGAAGCGCCCGCTGTGCCCGGCGTCACCATGCCCAATTTCAAGCTGGTCCGGCGTGACTACCCGAACCTCTTGGCGCGGTTCGACGCGTTCGGCCCGAAGGTGCGCGAGGGCGGGCTGGGCGCGCACGGCACCCACTACGAGGTGGACGACCTCTACGACGAAGTGGTCGAGAACGGGCCGACCGTCACCATCGACGGCGAGAGCTTCCCGTCGATCGCGAGGGACGAGGACGCATGCAACACGATCCTGACCTTCGCCACCGTCACCAACGGCGAGCTCGCGTACCGGTCGTACAAAGACATGGAGAAGAAGGTCGGGCTGCCGCTGGCCCAGCTCGCGGAGAAGAGCCGAAGCGTGCGCGCCTCGTACGAAGGGATTCAGTCGCGGCCGCAGAGGTTCATCAACTCGCCCATGTGGTCGGGCCTCATCGAGAACGGCCGTGCCTACTCGCCGTTCACCTACAATGTTGAGGCACTGGTCCCGTGGCGCACGCTGACCGGGCGCCAGCATTTCTACCTTGATCATCCGCTTTACATCCAGTTCGGAGAGCACCTCCCCACGTACAAGCCGAAACCGCTGCCGACCCAATATGCGGACCTCAAGTTCACCGGCGACATGAGCGAGGCGATGATGCTCAATTACCTCACGCCGCACGGCAAGTGGCACATTCACTCGACCTACGGCGACAATGAGCGGATGACGGTGCTCTCGCGGGGGGTCGAGCCGCTGTGGTTGAACGACCGCGACGCCGCCGATCTGGGGGTCGCCGACAACGACTGGGTGGAGGTGTTCAACGACCACGGTGTCGTCGTCACCCGCGCCGCGGTCTCGGCACGTCTCCCCCGCGGGATCTGCATCCAGTACCACTCGCCCGAGCGGACCCTGTCGGTACCCCGGTCGCCGCTCAGGGGAAAGCGCCGGGCGGGGGGCCACAACAGCCTTACCCGGACCAGGCTCAAACCCAACCTGATGGCGGGAGGGTACGGACAGTTCACCTATGGATTCAACTACTGGGGACCCACCGGGTGCAACCGGGATACGCACATCCTGGTACGCAAGCTTCCCGAGTTGATTTGGTAAGGAGGGCACGATGGACGTACGTTCACAGGTCTCGATGGTGTTTCACCTGGACAAGTGCATCGGGTGCCACACCTGCAGCATCGCGTGCAAAAACGTGTGGACCGACCGCAAGGGCTCTGAGTACATGTGGTGGAACAACGTCGAGACCAAGCCGGGCACTGGGTTCCCCGCGCTGTGGGAGGACCAGGAGAAGTTCCGCGGCGGTTGGGAGACCAAGAACGGGAAGCTAGGGCTGCGTTCCACCGGGAAGGGACGGGTCGTCTTCAATATCTTCCACAACCCGCACATGCCGAGCATGGACGACTACTACGAACCGTGGACCTACGATTACCAGCATTTGTTCAATGCACCGGAGGGCCCCGACCAGCCCACCGCGCTTCCGATCTCGAAAGTGACCGGAGAGTACATAGACATCGAGTCGGGGCCGAATTGGGACGACGACCTCGGCGGCTCGCCGATTTACGCGGCCAACGACCCCAACCTGAAAGGGCTGACCGAGGACCAGCGGCTGCAGCTGAGTTCCATCGAGCGCCTGGTGTTCTTTTACTTCCCGCGCATCTGCAATCACTGCCTCAACCCGGCGTGCGTAGCGGCCTGTCCGTCCGGCGCGCTTTACAAACGTGGCGAGGACGGCATCGTACTCCTCGACCAGAAGCGCTGCCGAGCGTGGCGCTCGTGCATCGCCGCCTGCCCCTACAAGAAGGTGTTCTACAACTGGCAAACCGGCAAATCGGAGAAGTGCATCCTATGTTACCCGCGTTTGGAGACCGGCCAGGCACCGGCGTGCTTTCACTCCTGTGTCGGGCGCATCCGCTACCTGGGGGTCTTGCTCTACGACGCCGATCGCATCGAGGAGGTGGCAGGCCTACCCGACGAGGAGCTCGTGGAGGGACACCGCTCGCTGATCCTCGACCCCCACGACCCGGCTGTGATCGCGGCGGCGCGCGCCGGCGGAATTCCTGACGATGTCATCGAACATGCCCAGCGCTCGCCGGTGTACGCATTTGTCAAGACCTTCAAGATCGCCCTGCCGCCGCACATCGAGTACCGGACACTGCCCATGCTCTTCTACGTTCCGCCACAGGCGCCTGTGGTCGCGGCGGAGACGAACGGTGTGGTCGAGAACGCCGCGGACGCCCTATTCCACGACATCGACAACGCACGAGTACCGATGAGATTCTTGGCCAACCTGTTTGGCGCCGGGCACGAGGGCGGCGTGCGCTACGCGCTCCGCAAACAGAAGGCGGTACGCTGGTACCGCCGTGCGGTGACCGTAGGCGATGTGGAGATGGCGACGGCCGAACGGATGCTCAAGGAAGCCGACTCCTCGGTGGAGGAGGCGGAGGCGATCTATCGCCTCACCTCCCTGTGCACGTTCAACGACCGCTTCGTCATCCCGCCGATGCACCGGGAGACCGCCATCGAGATGCTCAAGGACCCGAACGAGCACCGGCAGGAGACCGGCTTCGGTTTTCTTACCGGTCCGAGACGAGGGCTGTGATGGCGCGCCTCCAGGATCCGTTTGACGCCTTAGCCGGAGTTCTCAGCTACCCCGACGACGGGTACCTGAAGCGCGTCCGTGGCTGTGCCGCTGCCGTGGAAGGGCTCAGTGGAAAGGCAGCCGCCGGGGTGGCCTCTTTTGCGTCGCAAGTCGCGGATCTGAACCGGGATGAGCTCGACGAGCTCTACACCCGGACCTTTGACCTCAACCCTGCGTGCACTCTGGATCTTGGCTGGCACCTGTACGGCGAGGCGTACGAGCGGGGTCGACTGCTGGTGACCTTGCGCGGTCTTCTCCGCGCGCACGGCATCGTCGAGACCGGCGAGCTCCCCGATCACCTCGCGCACGTGCTTCCCCTACTCGGACGTATGGAGTCTGAACAAGCCTCCGAGCTCGCCAGAAATACAGTCGTCCCGGCGCTCGAAACCATGTGTAAGGCGTTGGGGCCCACTGACAACCCGTACGGCCACGTCCTTGCTGCGGCGCGGGCGCTGGTCGACGACACCCTGATCGAGAGGGTTTCCGAGGTGCGCCATGAGTAGCTTTCAGTGGTTCGACCAGATGCTCTTTGTCGTTCTGCCCTACGTCGCGCTGGTGCTGTTTTTCCTGGTGTCAATCCAACGGTACCGTGCGCGGGCGTTCACCTACTCGAGCCTGTCCTCGCAGTTCCTGGAGAACCGCGAGCACTTCTGGGGAGTTGTGCCGTTTCACTACGGCATCCTGGCGATCCTCGGCGGCCACGTCTTCGCCTGGCTGCTGCCCGGTACCGTGCTGGGGTTCAACGCCGGACCGGTGCGGCTCTACCTCTTGGAGATCACCGGCCTCGCCCTGGGTTTGTTCACGCTGGTCGGGCTCGTGGCGGTGGTCATCCGCCGGCTGAGGACCTCCAAGGTTCGGGTGGTGACCACCCCGTCCGACTGGATCGTGTACGCACTCCTGCTGGTCCAGGTCGCAAGCGGGGTGCTGGTCGCGATCTTCCACCCCTGGGGATCGTCCTGGTTCGCGGCGACCGCGGCGCCCTACCTGTGGTCGCTGGCGAGGCTGCAACCCGAAGTCGGTTTCGTCACTGGGCTGCCCTGGCTGGTCAAGCTGCACATCGTGAACGCGTTCGTACTGATCGGGTTCTTCCCGTTTACCCGTCTGGTTCACATCCTGGTGGTTCCAAACCAGTACCTCTGGCGCCGCATCCAGGTCGTGCGCTGGTACGGAGTCCGGCCCGCGTCACGGAGGGTGCGAGAAAAGGAGAGCGTCTAGTGTACCCCGCCACAATTGGAGGCGGTATTCGATCACCGATGCATCCCTCCTGCCGGTGTTTTGCGAAATCAACGTACGAAGCGGTAGGCCTCATTCGCGAAACACCGGCAGGAGCGCGCCTCGGCACTCTCGATACTTCACCCCAATTGTGGCGGGGCACACTTGCCATGACCGTGTGGCGACGAACGTCGCTGCCTCTCCACCCCGATTCGAGGAGGAGTTGAGTGGTGCGGATTAGAACAGGCCTCCAGTACGAGCAGGCTTCCGTCGACAGCGCGAGCCCTCGAAACACTCTGTCAACGGTGGTGTTTGGGGCTGAGCTGGTGCGCGCGCCGGCCACGGTCATGGCAGGGGGGATATTCCTCCTGGCCGCGGCTCCATTCCTTCTGGATCGACTCAGCCGGCCCGACCTCGCCGCAGGTATGCTCCGGGCGGGGATGTGGCTGCTGGCTGTGTTGTACGTATACATCGCGGTGCGGTTCGTTCTGCAGCTTCGAAGGGACCCGAAGGTGTTGTGGGCCTTCACCGCCGACCACTTCGCTATCGGTACCTGGGTAGCCGGGACGAATGTGTTCGCCCGCGTCATTCAGCCGACCTATCCGGTCGTCGGCAAGGGACTCACCATTGCGGGGTGGATACTGGCCCTCGTGTACGCATACTGGGTCGCAGTGGCCATTGGCCACACGACCTTGTTCGAACGCGTGAATGGAGTCTCCTTCCTTCTCACGGTCGCGATTCAATCGGTCGTCATCACGTCGGGCGCCTTTCTGGCGGAGCCATCGGAGGGCGTTCTCCGCGGTTTGTTTGTCCTCAACGTTTTCGGACTCCTGGTCTACGCGTTCTGCTTTAGCCGCGTCTGGGCCCTTTCGACAGTTCGGCGACAGATCGAAGCCTGGGCGCCGGTAAACAACATCACGCACGGTGCACTTTCGATTTCGGTGCTCGCAGCGGAGACACTCGCTGCGAAGATGGCGACGCCGCCCATCCTTCTCCTGAGAGCCGTCGAGACTGTTTGGGCCGTCAGTGCTTGCTTCTTCGTGACGGCTCTCCTGCTCGAGGTCGGTCTCGCCGCCAGTGGTCGGGATCTGCTCTCCTTTCGGGTCTCGAACTACGCACGCAACTTTACATACGGGATGTTCTTTGCATCTACGTACTACGGTGTCACTCAATTCCCGCAGTCACTGATGGGAACGATTGCGACGTGGCCGGTCTTGCTGATCCTCGCGGTCATGGTTGCCGCCGTCAACCTCTGGGAGTTTGGCCGCCACCTCATGCGCATCCTGCGATCCACGCTGATTCAGCAGTGGGAGGCTAAAGGTGTTTAGCCGTACGGTAACTGTTGCCCTGGCCGTCGCCATCGTGGTCGCGTTGATCGGACTCGCGCCGCGTCTGGCCGCGTACCGCCTGCCGGACAACCAGCAGGGATACGAGCCGGTCCAACCGATCGCGTTCTCGCATCGTCTCCACGCCGGTGAGATGATGATCGACTGCCAGTACTGCCACAGCAACGCCGAACGGAGCCCGCTCGCCGGTATCCCGGCGGCCAGCGTGTGTATGAACTGTCACCGATTCGTGAGCGCCCCCCTGGGCGCCGTCCGTGCCGAGGATGAGCTTGCGAAGAAGGAGGGCCGCACGCCGCGGCACATCGTCGCGCCGGAGATCGCAAAGCTGTACCGGGCCATGGGTTTGGACGACGAAGGCAAACCCGATCCGGCTCGGGCGCCACTGCCCATCGCCTGGGTCAAGGTCCACAACCTGCCGGACTTCGTCTACTTCGATCACCGTCCGCACGTTTTGGCCGGGGTGGATTGCCAGCGCTGCCACGGCCCCGTGGAGCGCATGGAACGGGTCCGTCAGGTGGAGACGCTGGGTATGGGATGGTGCGTCAACTGCCATCGCGCCGTCGATCGTGACGGCGTCAACGGGCGCCGGGTCCGCGCGGGTACGGACTGTGTGAGCTGCCACTTCTGAGGGAGGTCGATGTCAGTGGAGAGACGCTACTGGAAGAACCTGGCTGATCGGCATGATTGCGGACCGGCGGACGAGGTCCGGCTGGAGGAACACGAGGTTGCGGCGCCCTGGCTGAGCCGTCGCGGTTTCCTCAAAGCTGCCGGGTTTGCACTGCCGGTGACCCTGGCGGCCTGCCACCGCGCACCGGTCGAGCAAGCGATCCCGTTCCTGGTGCAGCCGGAGACGGTGGTGCCGGGCCGCTCGCTGTGGTACGCGTCGACCTGTCTCGCGTGCGAAGCGGCATGCGGATTGCTGGTCAAGAACCGTGACGGTCGCCCGATCAAGCTCGAGGGAAACCCCGAGCACCCGCTGTCCCGCGGCGGGTTGTGCGCTCGGGGGCAGGCGTCAGTCCTCGAACTCTACGACGAGCGCCGGCTGGCGTCGCCTCGTTTGGGCGGCAAACCGGTCGACTGGCAGCAGCTGGATGGCGAGGTGACCCGTCAGCTGACCGGGCTGCGGATCGGCGGGGGAGCTGTCCGATTCCTCACCGGCACGGTTGTCGGTCCGACCCTCAAGCGGATGATCGACGCCTTCCTGGCTGACTTCCCGAATGCCCGCCACGTGATGTACGACCCGATCTCGTACTCCGCGATGCTCGACGCCCACGCGCTGACCCACGGAGTACGGGTGCTGCCGCGCTACCGGTTCGATCTCGCCGACACCATCGTGAGCTTCGACGCGGACTTCCTGGGAACCTGGCTCGCGCCGGTGGAGTACACCGCCGCCTGGCAGAGCCGGCGACGACCGACCCCCGAGAGTCCGGAGATGTCATACCACGTGCAGATCGAGCCCCGGCTGTCAGTCACCGGCAGCAAGGCCGATCGCCGTTGGGCGATCCGGCCGGGCATGATCGCCGCCGAGCTGGCGAACCTCGCCGAGGCGGTGGCCCGGCGATCCGGTGGCGCCCGAAGGGCAGGGTTGCCGGAAATGTCGGGGATTCCGGCTCTAGAGATCGAAGCCCTGGCCGATCGGCTGTGGTCTGCGCGCGGCCGGGGCGTGGTTGTGTGCGGCGTCAACGACCTCGAGCTCCAGCTGGAGTGCAACCGCATCAACCATCTCATCGGTGCGTACGGCGCCACCATCGACCTCGAGCGCCCATCCCGACAGGCAGCGGGCGACGACCGCGAGCTGGCGCGGTTGGTCGACGAGCTCGAGGCCGGCGACGTCGCCGCTCTCCTGGTCGCCGGAGTCAACCCGGCGTACGACCTTGCGGTGGTACCGGAGATCTCCAAGCTGCTGGCCGGGGTCCCGTTGCTCATGAACTTTGCGCGCTGGGAGGACGAGACGTCGCGGCTCGCCGGCGTCGTATGTCCGGACCACCACGCGCTGGAAAGCTGGGGTGATGCGGCGCCGGTCGCCGGACTCTTCAGTCTCGTCCAGCCGGCAATCGCTCCGCTCGGAAACACGCGCCCCATGATCGAGTCCCTCGCCGAGTGGCGGGGTGAGCCTGCACAGGCGCTTGAGTTGGTCCGGGAAACGTGGCGGATGGAGATCTATCCGCTCAGCGACGGTCGTCTCGACTTCCAAGGGTTCTGGAACCTCGTGCTCGAGCGCGGGGTCGTCGAGGTCGCCGTTGAAGCGACCGCGGTCCGGCCGTTCTCGGTTCCCGACACTCGGCCGCCGTGGCGGGAGGAGATGTCGGCGGGGATGGACCTGGTGCTCTACGCCACGGTCGCGATGGGGGACGGACGGCATGCCCTCAATCCTTGGCTGCACGAACTTCCCGACCCGATCACCAAAGTGACCTGGGACAACGTCGCAGCGCTGTCGCCGGGCGACGCGGAGAGGTTGGGGGTGACCGAGGGCGACGTGGTTCGCTTGGAGATTCGGGGTCCCGGGGGCGGCTTGGCGGCCGTGGAGCTTCCGGTGTTCGTGCAGCCGGGTCAAGCGGATGGGACGGTCGCCGCGGCTCTCGGGTACGGACGAACCGGGACCGAACGCTTCGCAACCATCGGGCCCGAGTGGATCGAGGCCCGGGGGCGGTCAGGGGTCCCGGCGCCTGTCGGGATGAGCCTGGGACCGTTCGTGGCGGTCGCGGAGGGTGGCGCTCGACGGTACTCACGGGGCGGCCTGCTCCTGACCGCGACCGGCCGGCGGCGTGACCTCGCGTGCACCCAAACACACCATTCCCTCGAGGTCCCTGAGCGGCTCGCGCTCCCCGGGGGAGAGCGGCGGGAGGTGGTTCGCGAGGTCTCCCTCGCGGTGCTCGGCAGCTCAGCGGGCGACCGCACCGCCGGCAACCATCATGGGGAGCCATCCCTGTGGCCGGACGACCATCCCTACACCGGACACCACTGGGGGTTGGTGGTCGATCTCTCCGCCTGCACGGGCTGCTCGGCATGCGTGGTCAGCTGCCAGGCGGAGAACAACATCCCGGTGGTCGGCCGCGACGAGGTGCGCCGCCGCCGGGACATGCACTGGCTGCGGATCGACACCTACTTCACCGGTGACGGGCCTGACGTGGACGTCGCCCACCAGCCGATGATGTGCCAGCAGTGCGACAACGCGCCGTGCGAGACGGTATGCCCGGTGCTCGCCACCGTTCACAGCGAGGAAGGGCTGAACGAGCAGGTCTACAACCGCTGTGTAGGCACCCGCTACTGCGCCAACAACTGCCCCTACAAGGTCAGGCGGTTCAACTGGTTCAACTACCGCAAGCAGGCGAGTCGGGAAGATCTGGTGCTCAACCCGGACGTTACCGTGCGGTCGCGCGGGGTCATGGAGAAATGCACATTCTGCGCTCAGCGGATCATGGGGGCGAAGCTCGAGGCGAAGGCGGCCGGCAGGCCGCTGGCCGACGGCGACGTCCGCGTCGCGTGCGAGCAGAGCTGTCCGGCGGCGGCGATCGTCTTTGGTGACCTCAACGACCCGGCGAGCCGGGTCGCCGGTCTCATGGAGAGTTCGCGCAGGTACAAGGTCCTCGAGGAGCTCGGTGTTCGCCCGTCGGTCGGGTACCTGGCGATCGTGCGCAGAGAGCTGGGTGGCGAGCAGGAGGCGTCCGATGGCTGATCCGAGGGTTTCACAGCCTCTTCGGCAGCCGCTCATCCTGGGCGACAAGTCGTTGGGTCAGGTCAGCGGTGAGATACTCGGCCTCGCCGAAGGCCGCGCCACGCCACTCTGGTGGGCGGCGCTGCTGACCGCAGCCAGCGTTCTCCTGGTCGGCGCCGCAGCGATCTCCTATCAGATCGCCACCGGAATCGGGACGTGGGGGCTCAACAAGACCGTCGGCTGGGCCTTCGACATCACCAACTTCGTCTTCTGGATCGGGATCGGCCACGCCGGCACCCTGATCTCCGCCATCCTCTACCTGCTGCGGCAGCGCTGGCGGACGTCGGTCAATCGGTCCGCGGAGGCGATGACGCTGATTGCCGTCATGTGCGCCGGGCTGTTTCCGCTTATCCACATGGGCCGGCCGTGGTTTGCATACTGGATGTTTCCGTATCCCAATACCCGCGGCTCGTTGTGGATCAACTTCCGCTCCCCTCTGGTGTGGGACTTCTTCGCGATCTCGACCTACTTCACGATTTCGTTGATCTTCTGGTACTTCGGGATGATCCCGGACCTCGCGACCCTTCAGACCCGGGCGAAGACCCTGTGGCGGCGCCGCCTCGCCGGGTTCTTGAGTTTCGGATGGAGTGGCTCGAGCCGCACCTGGCTGCAGTACGAGACGGTGTACCTGCTACTCGCCGGGCTGGCGACTCCGCTGGTGGTCTCGGTACACACCATCGTCAGTTGGGACTTCGCCACCGCCCTGATCCCGGGCTGGCACTCGACCATCTTCCCGCCGTACTTCGTAACCGGGGCGATCTTCTCCGGCTTCGCCATGGTGCTCACGCTGCTCCTGATAGCGCGCAAGACCATGGGCCTCGAGGACTACATCACCGTTCGCCACGTCGAAGCGATGTGCAAGGTCCTCATCACCACCGGCGGGATCGTCGGCCTTTCCTATCTCATCGAGGTGTTCACGGCGCTGTACTCCGGCAACCCCTACGAGCAGTTCGTCGTCGTCAACCGTGCGCTGGGCCCGCTGGCATGGGCGTACTGGCTCATGGTGGGGTGCAACGTGCTGGTCCCCCAGTTGCTGTGGATCGGGAAGCTGCGCCGGAACATGCTGATCGTCTGGATCGTGTCGATCCTCATCAACGTCGGCATGTGGTTTGAGCGCTTCGTCATCATCGTCACCTCGCTCGAACGCGACTTTCTGCCCTCGAGCTGGGCCGCCTACCGGCCCACCGTTATCGAGCTGGCAACCTTGGCCGGGAGCTTCGGCTTATTCTTCACGTGCTTCCTTCTCTTCGCCCGGTTCGTGCCGGTGATCGCTATCAGCGAGGTGAAGGGAGTGCTCCGGCATGGACATGACGGGCGGGAGGAGTTGACATGAACCGACGCCTGCTCACCGCCGCCTTCTCGCGAGAGGAGGACGTCCTCGCAGCCACCCGCGCCGTGCGATCCGCGAAGCTCGAGGTGGTCGATGTATGGAGCCCATACGCCGTTCACGGCATGGACGAGGCGATGGGCCTCAAGCCCTCCCGGCTGCCGCTGGTGTGTTTCTTCCTGGGGCTCCTCGGCGCCGGTCTCAAGATCTGGTTCGAGTACTGGACGACAGCGACCTCATGGCCGATCAACGTCGGCGGTAAGCCGTGGGACTCGCTGCCCGCATTCGTTCCGGTCACCTTCGAGGTCATGGTGCTGTCCGCAGGCATCAGCACCGTAATCGCCTTTCTCATCTCCGCCCGGCTGTGGCCCGGCAAAGCGCCTCTGACTCCCGACCCTCGGGCAACCGACGACCGTTTTGTCCTGGTATTAGAAGAGACGGACAGCTCCTTCGACGCCTCCGGCGTGAGGGAGTTGCTGTCCCGGTACAACGCCTTCGACATCGAGGAGCGCGTGGTCGGGAAGGCGGATTTCCGATGAGCGAAGCCGGGCGAAACCTGTTGTTACTGGCGATGCTGGGGGCGGTGGTTGGCCTGGCATTCGCTCTGACGCCCGATCATCGTCGTCCCAACCTGGAGTTTCTGCCCGACATGGTCGACCAGCCGCGATTCGGCGCGACCGAGCCCAACCCGTACTTCCCCGATGGAAAGACCCTGCGCAAGCCGGTGGACGGGACCGTCGCACGTGGCGCCGCTCCGCTGCGCTACGAACCCTCCCCGGAGGAGGCGGTGAAAGCGGGCGAGGAGCTGGTGAGCCCTTTTCTTCCGGCGGATCATGAACCGGCTTCGGCCCGCGGCCGGGTGCTGTACGCCAGGTTCTGCGTTCCCTGCCACGGTGAAACGGGGGTGGGCGATGGCCCGGTCGCGCTGCGCGGGTTCCCGCCTCCGGCGTCGTTGCTCGCTGAAAAGGCGCGCGATCTGGCCGACGGGCGCATATTCCACATTCTTACCTATGGCCAGGGCAACATGCCGGGATACGCCACCCAGATCACCCGGGAGGACCGATGGCGCGTAATTCTATTCGTGCGGTCGCTGCAGGAGACCCCGCTGCAGCCGGCGCCGGAGGCGGAATGAGCCGAGTTCCCACCTTCGGTTTCGGCGAGACCGGCCGCTGGATGGCGGCGGCGCTGATCGTCGGTTCGGCGGCGAGCTTGGCCGCGGCGTTCTCGACCCCCGAACGGCTCTGGCTCAACGTGCTCACCGGTGGCCAGATTCTGCTCGGCCTGGGCCTCGGCGGCGGCTTCATCGTGGCCCTGCTGTACGCAACCGGAGCGGGTTGGGGAGTCGCGCTGCGCCGGGTCCCCGAAGCGCTGACGGCCCTTCTCGTACCGGGCGCGGCGGCCACGCTGGCGGTGGTCTTCCTGCGGCCGTCGACGTGGCCTTGGGTCGGCGAGGCTCGCGTCGGCGGCGCAGCCTGGTTTCGGGAGGCATGGCTGAGCCTGCCGTTCTTTCAGGCCCGCTCCGTGGCCTACATCCTGATCTGGCTGGCGGCGACCGCATGGCTGCTGAAGCCATCACGCGAGCAGGATGCGGTGGGCGGGACCGAACTCACCCTCACGGCGCGCCGGCGCGCCGCCGTCTACCTGGTCCTGTTTGGAATCACCGTGTGGCTCTCGAGCACCGACTGGCTCATGTCCCTCAATCCTCACTGGTACAGCACCGTGTTCGCGGTCTCCGAGTTCGCCGGGATCTTCCTTTCCGCCCTCGCCGCCGTCACACTGGGTGTGGTCCGTCTGGCTGACGGAGGCCCCCTCAGGGCGGTCGTGACCGAAGATCACCTGCACGACCTCGGCAAGTTGCTGTTCGCATTCTCCACCTTCTGGATGTACATCTGGTTCTGCCAGTTCATGCTGATCTGGTACGCCAACATCCCCGAGGAGACGGTTTACTTCCTTCCCCGGGTCAGCTCCTGGTGGTTGCCGCTCTTTCTCCTCAATGTGGCCGTCAACTGGGCAATCCCATTTCTCGTTCTGCTTCCGCGCGGCAGCAAGCGTCGCCCCGCCGTGCTCGCGACCTTGAGCCTAGTGTTCCTGGCGGGTCGCTGGCTTGACCTCTACTTGCACGTGGAACCTCCCGTTCTCGGCGCCCGACCGGGGTTTGGCCTCGCCGAGCTGGGCCCACTCCTGCTGGTCGTCGGTGTGGCCGTCCCCGTCTTCCTCCGCGCCTTTCGCCGTCAGCCGCCGGTGCCCGTGCGAGACCCCCTGCTCGGTGAGAGCATCGCCTACCGCTCGCAGTGAGCTGGTGAGGGGTACGGGCTAATCCTTGGCGGGTACGGGGCCGGCCAGCAGATCATACTCATCGATCGGCGCCGTATCGCCACTGACGATCAGCTCGCAGTTCATCCTCAGGCGTGGCATCTCGATGTCGATGAACCGTCGGGCGACGCGACGCTTGCGCTCGTTGCGAGTGGCCTGGCCCAGCAGCAGATGGCCGACCAGGACGGCGATGGCCGAGTCGACGATCTTGCGCCCGGCCAGATCCATATAATCGGCGCCGCGCTCCTTGACGAACGAAATGGCGGGGATGAGGGTCTCCTCGCCCGCAATGAGCTTGGCCTTCAGCTCGGTCAGCAGGTTGTCCTCGTACTGCGTTTCCTCGAACTCGGCAAGGCGGCGTTGAAAGACGCCGGAGCAGACACCGCGGACAGCGGCCACGATCTGCAGCTGGCTGGTGCCTTCGTAGATGGTGGTGATGCGCGCGTCGCGCAGGTAGCGTTCGGCGGGGTAGTCCTGCATGTAGCCCGAACCGCCGAGCACCTGGAGGGCTGTGTCGGCGACCCGGCAGCACATCTCTGAGGCGTAGTACTTGCTCATCGGGGTGAGCATGCCGTTGAGGCGCTTGAGCGAGCGCGCCAACGTCTTGCGTCGCGTGAGTTCAGTCTCGTCGGTGTAAAGTCCGGTCTCCATGGCACGCGAAGGTTGTTGTTCTCGAGGTCGCAGACGCGGCAGGTGTCGTAGATCAGCGCCCGGGCCGCCTCGATGGCGATCTTCATGTTCGGTGACCATCTCGGCGACGGCCGGGAGGCGCTCGATCGGCACGCCGAACTGCTTGCGCGTGTTGGCGTAGGTTCGGGCGAGGCGGTAGGCGGCCTCGGCGATGCCGAGCGACTGGGCGGCGATGCCGACGCGCGCGCCGTTCATCAGGGCCATGACGTAGGTGATCAGACCGCGCTGCCGCTCGCCGATGAGCCTGCGCCGGGGCGTCGTCGAAGACCAGCTCGCAGGTGGGCGAGCCGTGGATGCCGAGCTTGTGCTCCAGGTGGCGCACCCTGATGCGCTCGCTGCGGTCGGTCGACGAACAGGCTCAGGCCGCGGCCGTCCTTGGAGCTTCGGCTCGCTGCGGGCCAGCACCAGCAGGACCTCGCCGCAGCCGTTGGTGATGAAGCGCTTGACGCCGTTGAGAACCCAGTTGCCGTCGTTCGTCCTGGCACGGCCTTGAGGCGAACGGCCTGCAGGTCGCTGCCGGCGTCGGGCTCGGTCAGGACCATCGCGCCGGTGACCTCGCCGCGGGCGAAACGCGGCAGGTACTCGTCCTTGATCTCGTCGTTGGCGAAGGCGTTGATCGTCTCGGCGATGCCCTGCAGGCCGAAGATGTTCATCAGCGAGGCGTCGGCCCGGCTGACGATCTCGTTGGCCATCGTGTAGACGAGGTTCGGGCAGTTGAGGCCGCCGTACTTGCGCGGCAGGGTGAAGCCCATCAGGTCGGCCTGGCCAGGGCGCGTGAGGTTCTCCTGACACCAACGGGTGGAGCGTCACGGTGCCGTCTTCGTTGAGCGTGTTGCCCTCCGCGGTCGATCGTCTCGGCTCGCGGGGCGATGGTGTTGCCGGCGATGTCGCCGACGATCTCGAGGATGCGGCGGTAGTTGTCGACCGCGTCGGCCTCGTCGACCGGGGCGTACATCGACGTCGTGCTCGTCGCGCGTCGGCGAAGTCGTCCTCCTGGACACGAGCCAACTCGCCGAGGTCGATGTGGTCGAAGAGGAACTGAATGTCTTCGTTGTCGAGGAAGAAGTTTGCCATGATCCGCCCTCAACTCCCATCCTGCGAGCCAGGGGTGTCGTCGGTGGCTCGCTCCCTGATGGCCTTGATCATCCTGGGGATGACCTCGTTCAGGTCGCCGACGATGCCGTAGTGGGCGACCGAGAAGATGGGGGCTTCTCGGTCCGTGTTGATCGCGATGATCTTGGCTGATTCCTCCATGCCGGCGCGGTGTTGGACTGCGCCGCTGATGCCACAGGCGATGTACAGCGCCGGCCGGACGGTCGTGCCGGTCTGGCCGACCTGGTGCTCCTTGCCGATGAAGCCGCCGTCGACCGCGGCCCGAGAGGCGCCGACGGCTCCGCCGATGGCGCCGGCCAGTTCGTGGATCAAGCGGAAGTTGTCCTTGCTGCCGACGCCGCCGCCGCCGGCGACGATAGTCCGGGCCGCCTTGAGGTTGACCTTGCGCTCCTCACGATGGCGTTCGATGTACGTGCAACGGGAAATCGCGGCCGTCGAGCGTGACCCCTTCCTCGACGATCTCGCCGCTGCGCCGGATCGTCTGGTTCGAGCAAGGGCATGACACCCTCGCGAACGGTGGCCATCTGCGGCCAGCGATCGTAGTTGACGATCGTGGCGATGATGTTGCCGCCGAACGCAGGTCGAATCTGAAGCAGCAGGTTCTTGTGGACCTGCTTCGTCTTCCGCTCGGTGACGTCGGCGATCTGCAGATCGGTGCAGTCGGCCGTCAGCCCGGCTTTCATCTGAGAAGCGATCCGCGGCGCCAGATCGCGCCCAAGAGGTGTGGCGCCGTAGAGTCACGATCTGCGGTCTGTGCTTCTCGATCAGCGTGCAGACGATACGGGCGTAGGGCAGGGTCTGGTAGTGCTCGAGCCGGTCATCCTCAACCAGGTAGACGATGTCGGCGCCGTGAGCGATGAGGCGGTCGGCCAGGGTGCGGACCTTGCCACCGGCCAGGACGGCGCCGACCTTGACGTCGAGTTGCGCAGCCAGTTGACGAGCTCGCCCACACAGCTCGAGCGCCACATCGTGCAGCACACCGTCTTCCTGTTCGGCAAAGACCCAAACCTCACCCTTTCGATTGACCTCGATCATCGTTTATTCCCTACCCGGGCACATGGACGGGGAGCCATGTTCAGCTCAGCGTGTGATCCGCCACCAACTCATGGATCAGTCGGCGGATACCCTCGTCCGTTGGCTCGACCTCGGTGTGGCCCTCTTTGGTAAGTACGATCGACTGTACACGGTAGACCTTGGTCGGCGAGCCGGACAGGCCACACCAGTCCAGGTCCGCCGCCACGTCGTCCAGGGACCATTGCTCCAGCATCAGGCCCCGCGCACGCAGCCGCTCGGTTCTCCGGAGAACCTCGGCTTCCTTCTCGGCGTTGGTCGCGTCGGGCTGGTCGCGGGAGACCTCGCTGGTCAGCTCAGCCGGTGTCCGGGCTTTTTTGAATTTCATGACTCGCTTGGCCGCAGGCGGTCGGACCCGTCCTTCCGCGTCGAGCACCGTAACCAGAACCGGAAGCCGGACTTCGACAACCTCCCAGCCGTTGCCGACATTTCGTCTCAGCCGGGCCATCTTGTCGCGCAGATCGACCACCTGCTCGAGAAAGGTAACCTGCGGGATGCCGAGCTTCTCCGCGCACTGCGGGCCAACCTGGCCGGTGTCACCATCGATGGCCTGCCGACCGCAGAACACGAAGTCAAAGCGCCCGATTTTCCGGATTGCCCGGCTGAGGATATAGCTCGTGGCCAAAGTGTCGCTGGCAGCGGCTCGGCGGTCCGTCAGCAGGATGCCGCGGTCGGCGCCTCGAAAGAGGCAATCTCGCAAGACATTGCTCGCCTTCGGCGGACCCATGCTGATCACCGTGACGGTGCCTCCATGCCGGTCCCGGATCTGAAGGGCGACTTCGAGGGCGTGCAGATCGTCCGGGTTAAAGATGGCCGGCAGTGCGGCCCGGTTGACGGTTCCATCGGGCTTCATGGCTTGGCCGGTGATGTTGGCCGTATCGGGCACCTGTTTGACACAGACGATGCTGTCGTATGGCAACACTGAACTCCAACTCTCATCCGGTGGAAACGTCGATGACCATATCCCCTGGCTGCCACATGGTCAAGACCGAACGCGGCAACCAGGACATCCGGGCCCAAACGCCTTGACCGGAGGCCCGCTCAGCGCATGATCAAAACATGCGGATCATATTGAGTGATTCACGTGCATCTTCGTCAATCGAGTGGGACTAGCTTCGGATCGGGTATTTTCGGGCTGTCGGCTCCCGTGTCTTGAAACACAAAGATCACCAAGATCCACAAAGAGGCCACCAAGTCTTTCCTGACTCATCGCAGGGTGATCCGACCCTTCAACATCAGAGGGGGCTCGGGTCGATATTGCGGTGCTCAGGGTGCCGCAGTTGTCCAGGCGGAAGTGGTTCCGGACTCGAAGCCGTCCGCAAAGATCAAAGCCCCTGTGAACTCACTGCAGCAGCGGAAACCCAGTTCGTAAAAACGATACTGATTCCCATGTGAGCTCACACTTTGCTGACAGGTCCGAGATTCCGCCGAGTAACGGCCCTTGAGGTTTCCGCTGAAGTTAGGAGTACCGCCGTCGCGTCGCCGCGTCCACTCTTCGATATTGCCACACAGGTCGATCACTCCGTCAACGCTTACGCAGCCTGCGTTGGTCCCCGAGGCTTCTCCCTGGTACAGCGACTCTACCTCGTCTGCAGCCCCAATCACGATCCGGTATCCGGACCGCGACCTCCAGATCTTCCAAAAAAACCAGGCGGGTAAGAAACAGGTATCAGCCACTTTCCGGGTCACCGGTCACCTCCGGGCGAGATACAGCATCTGTGTATGCACCATTGATTATTGATTTTAACGATATTCATATGACAAGAAATCCGGTAGTCCCGGGTTCGAGTCCCGGCCGGCCCACCAAACGCGCACTGAAGTCAGCTCTCCTTCACGCACGCGCCTCGAGCACCATGTTGGTGGGAGTTTCTGTCGCACGTCGCACTTGGCTAAACCCACCCTCGATGAGCACCTCGGTGAGACGCTTCTGTCCTGCCTGTGCTCCGAGGGCGCGTCCGACCTCCTGGGCGGTTGAAGCCGGCACACAGACCAGCGTTGAGAACGCGTAATAGATTTGACCAAGAGGATGGATGTTCTCCTCGAGCGAATCACCTGCGGCGGGCTCGACCAACATGAACGTGCCGTCGGGGGCGAGGCTGTCAAGAATGTGTGCCGATGCGCCGACCGGGTCGCCCATATCGTGGAGCGCATCGAAAACGGTGACGAGATCATAGTCCTTCCCTGGATACTCCTTCGCCGTCACGACCTCGAAGATCGTGTTGCGCGCTACGCCGGCGCTTCGAGCACGCTCGCGAGCGTGCTCGATGGAAGGCTCATGGAAGTCGAACCCGTAGAAAGTCGAGTTCGGGAATGCCCGCGCCATGATGATGCTGGACGAGCCGTGACCGCAACCGATGTCGGCCACCTTGCCACCACGCTCGAGCTTCTCGCGCACTCCGTCGAGCGCCGGTATCCAGGAGTCCACCAGGCTCGCGGCATACATCGGCCGGAAGAATCGCTCGGTTCCACAGAACAGGCAAGGACTGTGATCCGCCCATGGCAGGCCGGAACCACTACGGAAGGCGCCGGTAGCCTTCGGTTCATCCATGTACGCCGAAATCACTGCTTGAAAGAACCCCTGCATACAGTGGGGATGGCCCTCGGTTGCGAAGATCACGGCTTGCTCCGGCGTCATCGAGAACTGATTCGTCGCCGGGTCGTACTCGACATAGCCTCCGGCGGCGTTGGCCGAAAGCCATTCCCGGAGGTACCGTTCCGGCAGGCCGGTGTTGGTCGCGAGTCCGTCGCTCGTAGCGGGACTAATCTCGGCGAGTGCGCTGTAGAGATCGAGGCGGTCCCCTATGTAGGAGAGAAGCAGGCCCATCGCACCCGCGACATCGCCAATGACCTTGCCCTGAAGCTGTTCAAGTTTTCCTTCGTCGAGTTTATCGACTTTCACACCCACAGCAACCTCCCCCTTAGCTCGCACCGATTAACGGATCGAATACCGTGCCATGAATAGTCGCGACGAGCTCCCATGTTTCCCATCGAGAAATAGCAACTTCCCTTGGCGCGCGGTTCAAACCTTGTCTATTATTTTTTGATGTCCGGGCCAATATACCATACTCGCGATTGGTTCTCATTCCCAAAAAAATAGGGGAAACCTATCGAATTCGTGCGCATCGCGTTTAGGGGTCGGATTTGGGCGAATTGACCGGCGCTCTCCGCGGTGCACTCGTGGTGCACTTGAATCCAACAAACGGCAGTTTTCGGCAATAGGGCACGACACTTCGTGGCGCTCTGGGCAACTGGCATCCCCATGTGCACGCCTTGAGCGCTTGGGAAGAGTCGCTGTATTCGCGCCGATTTCATCGAAGAATCTGCTAGGCAGCGGTCGCTGACCCATACTCGGCCAGCAGCCGCACTCCGAGCGCGTGAAGCCTCATATGCACGCCTTCGCCCATGACGGTTCGCTCGAACTCCTCGAAGCCACACGCCAGCTTCTCGAGGGCCGCTGGAGGGAGGGCCCGCTCGGCGGCAGGGAAGAGGATCTCGTCCTCTTTCTGGATGTGCATCCGGAGCAGCGGGATGAAGCCGCCTGCGGTTTCCTTGATCTTGCAAAGCTCTGTTTCATTCAGAGCTCCCTCGCCGGCGCCGATCGAAGCGAGGGCTTTGATATAGGAACGGCCCATGTTGTGCTCGCCGACCATGACGAAGATCGGGCCGGCATCGCGTGGAAAACCGTGGTCTCCAAGGGTCGCGAAGAGCTGGTCCTCCTCTTTGCCATGGTGGCATCGGTCGGCGAACTCACGGAAAAACTCGGCGAAGTCCGCGATGGTTTTTCGCGCCTCCTGCTGTTCCACCTCGAGCTGTTCGACGAATACCTTCAACGAGCCGAGAAGTTCCTCGATGAACCGATGTTCCCTCATCAAAGTATCGATGACCTGTGACATGGCGTGCTCCTTTCGAATTAGTGCTCCGCATGCTGGTCGTGCGAAGATACGCCAACGACTGCGTCGTGGAGAGCTTCGACGTAGTGAGTAAACTCGACATAGGCGGCGACAAAGGCGCGTCCGGCGGCGACGCTCTCATCGGAACGCTTCTTCGCATTCACGGCGCGCGAAAAACGTTCCTCGATGCCCGCGGCTGCGTGTGCGTTAATGGCGGAATTGAGTTTCTCCACCGAGCCGCTCTCGAGCGCCTGCTTGAAGCGTTGCGGCGGATCATCCCATTCGATGCCGCCGCACTCCTTCGTCTTGACGGCGAAGTCCTTATTCCGCTGGCTGCTCATGGTCTCACCGAGGATTCTCTTGGCCGGCGATATCTGCTCCGCGACCACCCACGGCTGGAAATCATCAGCCGCTCCACCGAACCGGTGTTCTTTCCCTCGGATACCGACCTGCCGGATCCATTCGACGGTCTACTCGAACACGACCCGAGAGCGCTCACCGGCGTCCATGCCTGTCTCGGCTGTCCGCTGTGGGTTGACGAGGAGTTGCTCGGGGTCCTGACTGCGGATGCCCTGTCCCCTACCGCCTTTGATGGCATCGACCGGCGCTTTTTGGCTGCGGCCGGCGCCCTTGCCGGCGCCGCGATGCGAACCGGCAATCTCATCGAGGCTCTCGAGCAAGCGGTGGAACGCCAGGGCCTCGTCGCTCGCGACCTGATGCAGTCCGAAAGGCAACGCGAGGGGCACGAGATCATCGGCGTCAGCAAGACCATCAATCGTCTCCGGCAGGAGATCGAGCTGGTGGCGCGGTCCGATTTCACGGTTCTCATCACGGGCGAAACCGGTACCGGGAAAGAGCTGGTGGCGCGCGCAGTTCACGACGCGTCCCCCCGCCGGGAGCAGGCGCTGATCTACGTCAACTGCTCGGCGTTGCCCGAGTCCCTGGTCGAGAGCGAGCTCTTCGGCCACCTCAAGGGAGCCTTCACCGGCGCCAGCTCCGATCGGCCGGGGAAGTTCGAGGTCGCCGATCAGGGGACGCTGTTTCTCGACGAGATCGGTGAGCTGCCGCTGGCAGTACAGCCAAAGCTCCTGCGAGCCCTGCAGCACGGCGAGATCCAGCGCGTCGGTTCCGACAAACCGCGCCGGGTGGACGTCCGCATTCTCGCCGCGACCAACCGCGTCCTTGACGGCGAGGTCGAGGCCGGCAAGTTTCGGGCTGATCTCTTCCACCGCCTCAACGTCTATCCTTTGCACGTACCACCGCTTAGAGAACGAACTGAAGACATCCCCCTGTTGGCCGGCCATTTCTGTGACGCCGCACAGCGCCGGCTCGGCATCGGGCCGGTGCGCCTCACAGCTGAAGCGCGTGCGGCCCTTCGCCGTTTCGCGTGGCCCGGAAACGTGAGGGAACTCGAAAACGTCATTTCGCGAGTGACCCTCAGAAGCTCCTTCCGTGTATTGCGAGACCAGCCGGTGGTCCTGGAAGAGCAGAGCTTTCTGCCTGCCCTGGTCGATTCACCAGGGCAGGAACCTCTTTTGCCGACGCCTTTGGATGCATCGCTGCCCACAGAGAAACCGTTTCGCGAGGCTATCGATGACTACCAGCGTGTGTTGATTCGGCGCGCAGTTGCCAAATCCGAAGGCAACTGGTCGGCCGCGGCGGCCTCACTCGGCCTCCATCGCAGCAACCTTCACCACCTCGCGGTTCGTCTGGGTTTGAAGTAGGTCACAGACTCCGAACGTGACGATTCGAACAACGCAGCGGGCGATTGACGCGGCTTGAGCTGGGGCAGGCGCGAGCCGGGGCACGCACGGTGCGGCCCGTTGCTCGTTGTCAGGACTGGTACCACCACAACACCACGCACCATGTAGAATGCACAGAACACCTCAAGATAGAGGTCTTTGGCGGGCGTCCACCCGAAAGGGTGAAAGAAGGGTCATGGCTCCGAAACGGCTGCTATCAATCTAGTCAACGCCAGTCTTGTGATTCTGGTGCTGGTTCTCTGGCGATGGTGGTAGCTAAACAGCCGGCCTTTCATCAGATTCCCGCCCGAGACACGCTCTCCCCTTCAAAATGCGGCGAGTGTAACACCGTGACTTGGCGTGCCCTATCATGGAGAGCAATGCTTGAGCCCGACAACATCCGCCTCACCGTGCTTCGACGGTGTGACCTGTTCAAAGGCGCCGACGAATCGACGCTTCAGGACGCTGTGCGGCGGGGCATCGCCGGCTCGCTGACAAAGAACCAGATTCTGTTTCGGGCGGGCGATCCCTCGGTACACATCACGCTGGTGCTTCGAGGACGACTGCGGCTGACGCAGATCGGGAGTCAAGGGGACGAGATCGTCGTGAGGTACATCGGACCGGGAGAGCTCACTGCACTGGTCTCGCTGTTTCGTGAATCGCCGTACCCGGTGACCGCGAACGCCGTCGAGGCCACCGGAATCCTGCAGTGGACCCGAGACGCGATGGAGGGCCTCTTCACCGACTGTCCTCGTCTGGCGATGAACGCCATGTTCATGATGGTGCGGACGGATCGGCGAGCTGCAGGACAGGTTTCGCGAGCTGGCCACCGAGCGTGTCGCGCAACGGGTCGCCCGAGCACTGCTTCGTCTCGCCGATCAGGCCGGCAGGAAGATCGAGGGGGGTCTCCTCATCGATCAGCCGCTCTCGCGTCAGGACCTGGCGGCCATGACCGGCACCACACTGTTCTCGGTCAGCCGGGTGATCTCTGATTGGACTCAGCAGGGCATCCTGGATTCAGGACGAGAGCGGGTGGTGATCGTGCAGGGCAGCGTTCTGGCGGCGATCGCCGAGGACGTCGACGAGCTCCAGGAGATCCCCGCCATCGACTGATTCATGGTCATCGCAGAGCGAATCCGTAGCGCGCTCGGCCCAGTTTCAGCCCGCTTCTTCGCCCTGTTGCCCCGATCATTGCCCTGGCGCAAAGACTGCCGGGTCGTCTCCTCCTAGATTCAAAGCAGAGCCGCTGACCGGCTGCGTGTCACAGGCGGCCCAACCGGCCGAGACACCCAGGAGAGACAGAGATGAAGAAACCCCTGATCGCCGTTGTCGCAATCGTCGCCGTTGGCGCCGCGGTCGCAGCGTATCGCGCCAACCAACCCGCCCCGGTCGACGACGCCTTGCGGATTTCCGGGAACATCGAGATCACCACGGTCGAGGTCGCCTTCAGGGTCCCCGGACGGGTCGAGGAGCGAGCCGTCAGCGAGGGCGAGTGGGTGCGCGAGGGGCAGGTCGTCGCCCGCATTGACAGCACCGAACACAGCCCACGAAGCCGAGCTGCGCCGGGCCGAGCTCGGCGCCGCCGCGGCGCAACTTGCCGAGCTCGAGGCCGGATTCAGGACCGAGGAGATCGCCCAGGCACGGGCGGCTCTCGCCAGGGTCCAGGCTGATCAGGAGCGAATCCAGGTCGAGTTCGAGCGGCAGCGGGACCTGTTCGCCCGAGAGGTGATCTCCGAGCGCGAGTTCGAGACAGCCCAGGCCGCCGATCACATGGTGCGGGCGCAGGTCGAAGAGACCAGCCAGAGACTACGCCTGCTCGAGAGCGGCCCGCGTCCGGAGCAGATCGAACAGGCGCGGCAACGGGTCAGACAGACCGAGGAGGCGCTCGCGCTGGCCGAGACCCGCCTCTCCTACACCGTGTTGACCGCGCCGTTGGCCGGTCTCGTGCTCGCCGATCACGTGGAGGCCGGTGAGCAGGTCGCCGCCGGCGCCCCGGTGGTGACGGTCGGTGATCTGACCTCGGTGTGGCTCCGCGGCTACATCGACGAGACCGACCTCGGCCGCGTCAAGGTCGGGCAGCAGGCGCGGGTTACGGCCGACACCTACCCGGACAGGACCTACGAGGGAGTCGTCACCTTCATCTCCTCCGAGGCCGAGTTCACGCCCAAGAGCGTCCAGACCACCAAGGAGCGGGTCAAGCTCGTCTACCGCATCAAGATCGACATCGCGAACCCCGCGCACGAGCTCAAGCCCGGGATGCCGGCCGACGCCGACATCACGCTGGACGGGGAGTGAGAGCCGCGCCATGAACGCCATCGAGGTCAACGATCTGGACAAGAGCTTCGGCGACACCATCGCCCTCGCCGGCCTCAGCTTTCGGGTGACCGAGGGCGAGATCTTCGCCCTGGTCGGGCCGGACGGCGCCGGCAAGTCCACCACCATGCGGATGCTCGCCGGCATCATGAAACCCACCGCGGGGAGCGCCACCGTCCTCGGTTTCGACACGGTGCGGGAGGCCGAAGCCGTCAAGGAGCAGATCGGCTACATGAGCCAGCGCTTCGGCCTCTACCCGGATCTCAGCGTGGAGGAAAACATCCACTTCTACGCCGACATCTATGGCGTTCCACGCAGGGGTCGAGAGGACAAGATCGACCGCCTGTTGGCATTCTCGAACATGAAACCGTTCAAAAAACGGCTCGCCGGCAATCTCTCCGGAGGGATGAAGCAGAAGCTCGGTCTGGCCTGCGCGCTCATTCACACCCCCAGGGTGCTCCTCCTCGACGAACCCACCAACGGCGTGGACCCGGTGTCGCGACGCGACTTCTGGCGCATCCTCTATCAGCTCCTCAAGGAAGGCGTCACCATCCTGGTCTCCACCGCCTACCTCGACGAGGCGGAGCGCGCCACCCGGGTCGGGCTGCTGCACCAGGGAAGCCTGCTCGCCGTCGACACCCCGGAAGGCCTCAAGGGGTTGATCGACGGGGTGCTGCTCGAGGTCCGCGCCGAACGTCCGCGAGCGGCGGCGGCCGCACTGCGGGCGGCTCTGCCCGGGAGCGCCGTCACGCTCTTCGGCGAGCGGGTGCACGTGGTGACTCGACGACCCCGAGCTGACACAGAGGACGATCAAAGCGGCGTTGGACCGAGAAGGTCTGGATATCACCAGCATCCAGCCGGCCGCGCCCTCCCTGGAGGACGTCTTCGTCTCGGTGCTGGCCCATGCGAACTCGGAGAACGACCATGTCCTCGCAAGCTGACGACATCGCGGTCACCATTGACAACCTGGAGCGGCGTTTCGGCGACTTCGTCGCCGTCGACCGGATCAGCCTCAATGTCAGACGCGGCGAGATCTTCGGCTTTCTCGGCCCCAACGGCGCCGGCAAGTCGACCACGATCCGCATGCTCACCGGGCTCCTCGCACCGACTTCGGGCGCCGGCACGGTGGCGGGGTTCGACGTCGTCACCGAGTCCGAGAAGATCAAGGCCAACATCGGCTACATGAGCCAGAAATTCTCGCTCTACGACGATCTCACGGTCGAGGAGAACATCGATTTCTTCAGCGGCATCTACCGGCTGCCCGCCGCCAAGAAGCGGGAGCGCAAGGACGTGGGTGCTCGAGATGGCCGGTCTGGTCGAGCACCGGACGACCCGCACCGCGTTCCTCTCCGGTGGCTGGAAGCAACGCCTGGCGCTCGGCTGCGCGATCCTCCACGAGCCGCCCATCATCTTCCTCGACGAGCCCACGTCGGGAGTGGACCCTCTGAGCCGGCGCGCCTTCTGGGATCTGATCTACTCGCTCTCCGAACGGGGCGTGACGATCTTCGTCACCACCCACTACATGGAGGAGGCCGAGTACTGCGATCGCCTCGGCCTGATCTACCGCGGCGCTCTGATCGCCCTGGGCACTCCCGCCGAGCTCAAGACCTCGATCATGCAGGAAACGGTCCTCGAGGTTGTCTGTGACAACCCGCAGGAGGCCATAGCGGTGGTGGAGGGGATTCCCGGTGTCAGGGAGGCCGCCCTGTTCGGCACGGCTCTGCACGTGGTGGCGGAGGGGGACACCGACCTCACGTCGGCGGTTGTCGCGGCGCTCGAGCGCGGCGGATTCTCGGTGGCCAAAGCCGGGCGCATCACGCCGTCTCTCGAAGACGTTTTCGTGTCGCTGATCGAGGCCCGCGACCGGCAGCAACAACCGGTTGGCGAGGTGGCGCGATGAGTCCGCTCCGGCTTTGGGCCGTGGCGCGCAAGGAGCTGATCCACATCATGCGCGACCCGCGCAGTCTCGGCATGGGGATCGCCATTCCGATGCTGCTGCTGCTCCTGTTCGGTTATGCCCTGACCCTCGACGTGGACGACGTGCCGCTGGTGGTGTGGGACCAGAGCGAGACTCCGGCCAGTCGCGATCTGGTCAGTGGCTTCACCGGCTCCCGTTACTTCTCGCTGCACGCCTTCGTTCGCGACTACGCGCGAGGTCGCGCACGCCATCGATCACGGTGATGCGCTTCTGGCGGTGGTGATTCCACGAGACTTCGGTCAGCACAGCGACGCCGGCCGCCCTTCTGTTGTTCAGATCCTCGTCGATGGCAGTGACGCCAACACAGCAGCTCTCGCCATCGGCTACGCGGAGAATGTGGTGGGGACCTGGGGCCGAGCCATCACTCTGGAGAAGCTCGCGCGCTCCGGCGGCCGCAGTATGGCCCTGCCCCTCGAGCTGCGCCACCGGGTCTGGTTCAACGCCGATATGGAGTCCAAGAACTACATCATCCCCGGTCTCATCGCGGTGATCATGATGGTGATCGCCGCCCTGTTGACCTCGCTCACGGTCGCTCGCGAGTGGGAGACCGGCACCATGGAACAGGTCATCTCCACGCCCCTGAAGGGCCCGGAGCTGATTCTCGGCAAGTTCATCCCCTACTTCGCCATCGGCATGCTCGACGTCGCCCTGGCGGTGCTCATGGGGGCCTTCCTGTTCGACGTGCCGCTGCGTGGCAGCCTGCTGCTGCTCTTCGGTATGACGGCGGTGTTTCTCACCGGCGCGCTCGCGCTCGGGCTGGTCATCAGCATCGTCACCAAGAGCCAGCTCCTGGCCAGCCAGCTGGCCATGGTTTTGACCTTCCTGCCGGCGTTCCTGCTCTCCGGTTTCATGTACGACATCGGCAACATGCCGCGCGCCATCCAGGTCATCACCTACGCGGTGCCCGCGCGCTACTTCGTCGCCCTGCTCAAGGGCATCTACCTCAAAGGCGTCGGTCTGGAGATCCTCGCGCTCGAGGCCGGGCTGCTGGCCGTGTTCAGCGCCGTCATGCTGCTCGTCGCCACCCTCAAGTTTCGAAAGACCCTGGAGTAGCTGCGATGTTCGAACGTCTCAAACACATGCTGGTCAAGGAGTTCATCCAGATTCTGCGGGACCCGCGGATGAAGGGTGTGATCATCCTCATGCCGATCGTCCAGGCGATGGTCTTCGGCTACGCGGTGACCACCGACGTACGCAACGTGCGCACCGCCGTTTATGACCTGGACAACAGCGTCGAGAGCCGCGAAGTCGTTTCCCGATTTGTCGGCTCGGGATACTTCCGCGAGGTCGCCAGAGTGACCACCGATACTCAAGCGCAACGGCTGGTCGACGACGGCACCGCTCGCGTGGTGCTGCGCGTCAATCACGGCTTCGGCGCCACCATCCGTGCCGGCCGCACCGCGACCCTCCAGCTCATCATCGACGGCACCGACTCCAACACCGCCGGGGTCGTGCTCAACTACGCCGGAAACATCGTGGCCCGGTACAACGACCAGGTCCTGGTCGCGCGTCTGGCGGCGGTCACCGGACAGTCGATGCCGTCGGCGGGCGCGGAGGTGGTGACCCGCGCGTGGTTCAACCCCAACCTGGAGAGCCGCAACTTCTACGTTCCGGGCGTGATCGCCCTGATCGTCACCCTCATCACCCTGATGCTCTCGTCCATGGCGGTGGTGCGCGAGAAGGAGATCGGCACCATCGAACAGATCATGGTCACACCCATCACCCAGATCGAGTTCATCCTCGGCAAGACGGTCCCCTTTGCCCTGATCGCCTACCTCGACGTCGTGCTCATCGCCGGCATCGCCGTGTTCTGGTTCGAGGTGCCGATCCGCGGTTCGCTGCCGCTGCTGTTTGCGGCCACGACCCTTTTCCTCATGAACTCGATCGGCGTCGGCTTGCTGATCTCGACCGTCAGCCGGACGCAGCAGCAGGCGATGATGAGCGCCTTCTTCTACTACTTCCCGGCGGTGCTGCTCTCGGGTTTCATGTTTCCCATCGCCAACATGCCGGTGGTGGTCCAGTGGCTGACCTATCTCAACCCGCTGCGGTACTTCCTGGTCATCATCCGCGGCATTTTTCTCAAGGGTGTGGGGCCGAACGTGCTGTGGCCGCAGATGGCGGCCCTCGCAGTGCTGGGCGCTGCGAGTCTGTTTGTCGCCTCGCGCAAGTTCCGAAAGACCCTGGCCTAGGAGTGTGAAGTGCACATCAACCACATCACCGGACGTCGTCTCTTGTTTCACGCATGGCTCTGTTGCGCAGTGGTCGCCGGATCCGTACAGGTCGGCGCTGCGGCCCAGCCCGAGACCGGCGCGCCGGTTCCGGCTTTTCCGCTCGGTATTGCGACCGCCATGGCCTCGACCCCGGCGGCCGCGTCGGGTGTCCCGCAGGGCTCGCCGGTCGCGACCCCGGCGCGATCACTCGACCTCGAGTCCTGCGTTCGCATCGCGATCGATGGCAACCCCCTGGTGCGTGCAGCCCATGAGGGTGTTGCCGCCGCCCGGGAGGCGGTCGGAGTCTCGAGGGCGCCGTACTACCCGGAGGTCGGGCTGTTTGCCGGTTACCGCCGATTCGACACCCATCTTTGGCTTCCGCCCGACTTTTCACTGCCCACCACCACCCTCGGCGCAACCAACGACTGGAGCACGAGCCTGATCGCCGGCTATACGCTCTACGACTCGGGTTGGCGGCGGGCTGAGAAGGAGGCGGCGGTGGCGGGATCGGCGGCCGTCGAGAACGACGCCGCCCGCGTCCGTCAGGATGTGGTTTTCAGCGTGCATGAATCTTACTATCGCGTGCTGTCCGCCCTCGCCTGGAAGGAAGCCGCCGAGACCGGTCTGGAGCGAAGCCGGGACCATGTCGAGCTCGCACAGACCCGCAAAGCAGCCGGCGCTGCGCCCCGCTCCGATGTCCTGCGCGCCGAGGTCGAAGCGGCCGCTGCAGAGCTCGCCGTGGTGCGCGCGAACGGCGCCGTGCGGGAGGCCCGCGGTGATCTCAATACCGCCATGGGCCTGCCGGTGGACCTGCCGGTGGAGCTTCAACCCGCCCGGGATCGGATCGAGCCTCTCGCGCACAGCGACATCCGGCAGGCGATCGACCGCGCCCTCGAACAGCGGCCCGAGATCGCTGCCGCCCGCAACCTGATCGCCGCGTCCGGACAGCGGGTCGAGGCGATCAAGGGCTTCTACGGGCCGCGAATCCGAGCCGAAGGCGCGTTTCGGTTGGAGTGATTCGGATTTCCTCCCCGAGGACGAAAAGTGGTCCATCGGAGTGACCTTCCAGCTCCCGGTCTTCACCGGCTACGCCCGCACTCACCGGGTTGCCGAGGCCGCCGCGGAGGTCAGGATTGTCCAAGCCGAGACCGAGGCTCTGGCTGATCGGGTCGAGTTGGAGGTCTGGCAGGCCGCCAGCAGGCCGTCGAGGCCCACCAGGCGGTTCTTGAGAGCGAGGTCCTGCGGGCGACGGCGGAGGAAAGCCTCGAGTTCGCCGTCGCTCGCTACGAGGCCGGCGCCAGCACCATCACCGATCTCCTGGACGCAGAAAGCGCGCTCAGCCAGGCCGACTCTGCGCACGTTGCGGCGGTCTTCGGCTACCACCTGGCGCAGGCGCGGCTGCTCCGGGCGCAGGGGGACCTGTGAGGTCGTATCGAAAGCTGGGATGGTTCGCCTTCGCAGCGGGCGCGCCGAGTTTCTTTGCCAAGTCCTGAGGCTCGTCACGTCTCGGACGGCCACGCGCGTCATCTACTTGGACTCCATTCTCGACCAGGCCGGAGGCATGCGTCGAACCCTGTCTCTCGTGTACACTGGCTCTGAGTCCGTCAGAAAACGTAGGGGGCGAGGATGAAATTGAACATGGGCGCGCACCCTCGGCCGATCCACGTAGTCACCGCCACAATTGGGGCTCACTCCGAACCCCCGGTGCACCGGGACAACGCCAGTGGCTGGGGGCGCATCACGACACGTTTCGTCGCCATCAGTCTCTGTCTCTTCGCTCTCTCGTGCGCCCCCGGCAGTCCAACGACTCCTGACGGGGCGGCCACTGACCAATCTCCGGTGGCAAACACGGTGATCGACGACCGAGCGCAAGACGTGGCGCCAACCGACGTCGCCGCAGCCGCCGCGGAAGAATCGGGTTTCATCACGGGTCAGACACTCTATGTCTCGGTCTACTCCCATGTCTATTGGGGGCCCGAGAAGAGACATTTCAATCTGGCCTGCACGCTGAGCATCAGAAACATCGATCCGCAGTCGTCCATTGTGGTGACCGCAGTCGACTACTACAACACAGCAGGGGCTCTCGTCAGACACTTCGTCGATCAGCCGCAGACCCTCGCGCCCCTGGAGACCGTGGACTTCTACATCAAGGAGCGCGACACGACGGGCGGATCGGGGGCGAACTTCATCGTCCGATGGGGCTCATCCACCGCGGTCAATGCACCCATCGTCGAAGCGGTCATGATCGGCGTCGACGGCGGTCAGGGCATTTCCTTTGTCTGCCCTGCGCGCGAAATCACGGAGTAGCCGGCGACGCCTAGGCATCCCGAACTGCAAACCGTCCACCGATCCAACCTGCGCCCGGCGAATGGAGGCCTTTACCCTGTTGCGGGCGCTGTCATCTCCTGGAACGCTCTTCGAGCCTCGTCGGTGCCCATGATCGCGACCAGATCGCCGCCTTGAAACCGAAAATCCGCGTCCGGGTTGGCTTCGAGACGGCCGTCACGGATGACTCCCACGACCGATGCGCCGGTGGTCCTGCGGATCTTGGCCTCGCCCATGGATTTCGCCACCAACGGACTGCCGACATCGAGAGCGACCCACTGAAGATCAAAGCTCAGCTCCGCGGTTCGGAGCTGGGCAAGGGTCGTGTAGCCGCCACCGGGGCTGAGAAACGGCGCCAGCAGGTCCTTGCGAAGCGATTCCGTCTGCCGCTGGATTTCCGGCGCCGGAACACGGAGGTGCAGGAGCGCCTGTCGGGTCATCTCGAGGCTCGCTTCGAACTCGGGGAGGACGACATCGGTGACGTTCAATTGCCTGAAGACGGACAAGAAGGTCGGGTCCGACGTCCTGGCGACGACATCGAGCCCGTTGTTGTGTTTTCTCGCGTTCACCACGACGGCCTGCGCCACGACCATCTCGGGCGTCGTGACGATGAGCATGCGCGCCGACGCGATTTCCGCCGCCTCGAGGACGACGTCGTGACTCGCGTCGCCGTAGATCACGGGCAGGCCCTCCGCCTTGGCCTGGTCCACCCGGCGATGGTCGAGCTCGATCGTCACCAATGGAAATCCGAGACGCTGCAGGACCCGAGCGATCTCGAGACCGACACGTCCGCCGCCGGCGATGACGACATGGTTTCGCAGACCTTCATCGGGGATGTTCAGCGTCTCGAGCGGCTCGTGCCGAAACAGCCGCTTTTTCAGCGAATACAGTCGCGCCGTCTGTCCCGAGACGATGGGCGTCAGGGCCATCGTCAGGATGGCCACGGTAAGAACGAGGGAGTACAGGTGATCGTTGATGGATCCCGTCGAGATCCCGAGTCTGGCCAGGACGAAGGAGAACTCACCGACTTGAAACAGCCCGAGCCCGGCGGCCAGGGGAATCACGTTGCCGTACCGGAAGGCCCAGGTAGATGAGCGCGAAAATGAGCCCCTTGCCAAGGCTCACAGCCAGGACCAGGACGATCACCTGCGTCAGATGGTCCATCAGGAATACCGGATCGAGCAGCATTCCGACGGAGGCGAAGAACAAAAGCCCGAACAGGTCTCGCAGCGGGATGATGTCGCTGAGCGCCTGGTGGCCATAGTCCGATTCGCTGAGCACCATCCCGGCGACAAAAGCGCCGAAAGCGAAGGAAAGGCCGGCCAGATGCGTAAGGTAGCCGACTCCGAGACCGATGGCGGTGATCGCCAGCAGAAACAGCTCTCTCGACCCGAGCCTGGCGATATGGGTCATCAGACGTGGCAGCAACCTGGTTCCGAGAAGGACCATGCCGACGATGAAGGCCGCCGCTTTCAGCGCCGCGAGACCGAGCGCGGGCAGCCCCACCGCCGGGTCGTTCAGCTGGGGCAGGATGACCATCATCGGGATCACCGCCAGGTCCTGGACGATGAGCATCCCGATCATGACCTTGCTCGAGAGGGTGCCGAGCCGACCCTGGTTCATCAGAGTCTTGAGAATCACCATGGTGCTCGAAAGAGAGATGATGGCCCCGAGCCAGAGCGATGGTCTCCACTCCCAGCCCATGAAAGAACCGATCCCGAATCCCAGCCCGATGGTGGCGATCATCTGGATCGGCGTGCCGATGAGGGCGATCTTCTTCACCGGCCTCAGGTCCTTGAGCGAGAACTCCAGCCCGAGCCCGAAAAGCAGCAGGGCGACGCCGATCTCGGCAAGACGTTCGATCTCGGGAATGTCCGAAACTGTGAGTCCGCCGGTATGCGGCCCGAGGATCACACCGGCCACGATGTAGCCGAGGATCAACGGTTGGCCGAGCCTCTGGAGCAGCAACCCGCAGCCGAAAGCGACGACGACGAGAAGGATGATGTCAGATGCGACGCCCATACCGGATCATTCTAACTGGAGAAAGGAACATCTACGAGATTGGCTTGAGGATTGCGTTCGCCCATCCGTCGGAGGGCACGTGCCGGCGGCCGACCCGATCGAGCGTTGCGTTGGAACCTGACTGAACGGAGGTCGGTCCGTCTGTCGATAGTCGCCCGTTCTGACGGTTCGAGGACTGCGCAGAGTCCGCACAGGAATCGCATGTCCGCGTCGATCGGGAAGCGCACTCCGGACGACCTCGTGAGTTCGTCCGCGCCGTAGCGTCTACTCGTTCGGCTTCCACACCTTCCAGACGTTGCCGACGAGGTCCGGCCCGGGCTTGAGCACCGGATCGCCGGGCATCCACCCGGCGGGCGTGGCCTCGGCGCCGCCGCTGGCGCGCACCACCTGGTAGGCCTGGACCTGCCGGATCGTCTCGGCGATCCGCCGGCCCACCGGCGGCGTCAAGACCTCCATGGCCTGGATGACGCCGTCCGGGTCGATGATGAACCGGCCGCGCAGCTCGATCCCCTGCTCTTCGTCGTAGACGCCGTAGGCCCGGCCGATGTTGCCGGCCTGGTCCGACAGCATGTGGAACGGGATTCCGCCGTCGACCATCTTGACCAGCTCGTGGTCGTTCCACATCTTGTGGACGAAGTGGCTGTCGACGCTGACCGAGAAGACCTCGCAACCGAGATCCTTGAGCTCCTGATACTTGTCGGCGACCGCCGACACTTCGGTTGCTCAAACAAAGGTGAAGTCGCCCGGATAGAAACAGAGGAGAAGCCACTTGCCGAAGTGGTCGGACAGCTGGACATTGGTGAAGCTGCCTTTGTAGTACGCCGGTGCGTTGAAATCGGGGGCTTTCTGCCCGACACGTGCTGTCATGGTCTCCTCCTTCGGGGTTTGATTGTCTGATTGCCCGATCGGTTCTCCGGGTGAAGGCTCACCCAAGACCGCCCCGGTCACCCGAGCGCATCCCTGAGGTTTGTCTGCCATAGGACCTCCTTGTCGTTCGAATCCTACGACTCGACGACGAGATATTTCAAGTAAAGTATTGAAAAGATAGAAGTTGTGCATTTGCGCATGCGAAGAACTGACACCCCCGCTGTCACCCTGGGCACCGTCACACCGCAAGGCGGCGCCTATCGAAGAGCCGGGGCTTGACCGCGTCGAAGGGTGCTCGGACGGGATGGTCGCGCACCCTAAAGGATGCGCCTACAGTAGAAGTGCTGTTGAAACTCGTATCGCTCAAGGTTCTGTAGGCAGGTCCTTTAGGTGCGACCAATCCGTCACCGGAGCAATAGCCGCCCTGAGTCAAACAATCGGGAGGAGTATGTCATTGGAAGCGAGCAGTGCTGCCTGCCACGGCGTAGCCGATGGCGAAGCCGGGCCGAGCGAGTCGAAGGGTCCTCCGAGGGTTGGCAAGGCGACGGTTCTCTCGATTTCGCTCCGAGCTTCGGGGGATTCTTCGACTCGCTACGCTCGCGCCGCTTCCAGCTTGCCAATCCGGTTCCTTTCTGTTAGGCGCCGCACGCGGCCTGGAAGGCTCAGAATGACAACCTAGTCGAAGACCTCGATCTTGGTGATCTCGACGGCATCGTCTCGCGGATCGACGATGAGCTTCGGCGGGTTTTCGACATCGAGCTCGTAGAGCACGTCGTCGGCGGTGCGGACGGCCTCGCCGAGGGGATCGAAGACGTGGTTGCCGGCGCCGGCGAAGTCCTCGCCTTCGAAGACCGATCCGGCGATGCAGCAGCCCAGCATCCAGACGCCGTTTTCGATGGCGCGGGTTCGCAGAAGGTGCGTCCACACCCAGTCGCGCCGCCACGGCCACCAAGCCGGGGCGATGAGCATGTCGCAGCGGGCCTCGAGCGCCAACGCCCTCGCCTGCTCGGGAAACCGCAGATCGTTGCAGTTCATCAGCCCGATGGTGAGGCCGTTCCACTTGAAGGCGACATAGCGATCGCCCTGATCCCAGTAGTCGAACTCGCCGTTGGGACGGAAGAGGTGCACCTTGTCGTAAAAGGCGATCTGTTCGCCGCGCCGACCACACCGTCACCCGGTTGCGCCGATCCTCGGAGATCGAACCGAAGACAAAGAGCACCTCGGGCGCGTCCGCCGAAATCCGAGCGAACAGCTCCCGAACCACCGCCAGATCCACCGACCGCGAATACCCGGTGAGAAACAGCTCCGGAAACACAACGATCGAAGCCCCAGCCCCAACCGCCCGCTCCACCTCCGCCTCGAACCGCCGCAGATTCGACTCCACGTCCTGACACACCCACCGCGACAGATAGACTTTCATATCCGGATTCTCCCACGAAACCGATCCAGTGTCCGCCAAGATGAACCGCAAGGCGCAAAGAGCGCAAAGATGCAGATCGGGAGCTCACGGCCGAATCGGCCGTGAGCTTACCGATCTGACCATCTGCGATGCTTCGCGACCTTTGCGTCTTTGCGGTTCAAAAAATCTCGCCAGGACGAGAATCTAGAAAAAGTGGAATTTCTTTTCCAGTTTTGCGTTTTCCCCTTGTGGAGGCGCGATCGTGAGAGTTTCGAAGTCTGAAGAATACGGTCTGCGGCTCGTGATGAGCCTCGCGGTGAGCGGCGATCAGCTGACCATCCGCGAGCTCGCCGAGCGCGAGGATCTGCCCGACACGACGGTGGCCAAGATCGTCGGACAGCTGCGCCGTGCGGGTCTGGTCGAGGCCGTCCGCGGCCGCAACGGCGGCTACACCCTCACCCGCCCCGCCGACGAGATTTCACTGGGAACAGTCGTCGCCGCCTTCGAGGCCGAGTTCTTCTCGAACGACTTCTGCCGCACCATGAGTCCCGGCGCCGGTCTCTGCGTCAAGAGCGCCGGCTGCGGTCTCAAACCGGTGTGGCGGGATCTGCGATCCGTCATCGGCAATTTTCTCGACGGCATCACGGTTGCGGACATCGTCGCCGGCGGCAACCGCTCCCACGGAGTTTTGCTTCCGGTTGCGGCGACCCACAACAGTTGAATCGACAACCCACCCTTCGGGGTGTCTGGAGCGTGTGACCATGTCCGAACAAACCAAGATGATCGAGGACTTCGCCAACCGTGAGTACGAGCACGGCTTTGTCACGGATGTCGAGCAGGACACCTTCCCGCCCGGACTCAGCGAAGACGTCGTGCGCGCGATCTCGGCCAAGAAGAACGAACCCGAGTGGATGACCGAGTGGCGGCTCAAGGCGTATCGCAAGTGGCTCGAGATGGAAGAGCCATCCTGGTCCAACGTCCACTACCCGCCCATCGACTACCAGGCGATCTCGTACTTCTCGGCGCCCAAAAAGAAACTCGACAGCCTGGACGAACTCGACCCGGAGATCCTCGCGACCTACAAGAAGCTCGGCATCCCCCTCGACGAGCAGAAGCTCCTCGCCAACGTCGCGGTGGACGCGGTCTTCGACAGCGTCTCGGTGGCGACGACCTTCAAGGACAAACTCGGCGAGCTCGGGGTCATCTTCTGCTCCTTCTCCGAGGCGCTCCAGGAGCACCCCGAGCTGGTCAAGAAGTACCTCGGCTCGGTGGTGCCCTACACCGACAACTACTTCGCCACCCTCAACTCGGCGGTCTTCTCCGACGGCTCCTTCGTCTATATCCCCAAAGGCGTGCGCTGCCCGATGGAGCTCAGCACCTATTTCCGGATCAACGCCGAGAACACCGGTCAGTTCGAGCGCACCCTCATCGTCGCCGACGAGGGCGCCTATGTCAGCTATCTCGAGGGCTGCACCGCACCCCAGCGCGACGAGAACCAGCTCCACGCCGCGGTGGTCGAGCTCGTCGCCCTCGACGACGCCCAGATCAAGTACTCGACGGTGCAGAACTGGTATCCCGGCGACAAGGAGACCGGCGCCGGCGGGATCTTCAATTTCGTCACCAAACGCGGGATCTGCGGCAGGCGTTCGAAGATCTCGTGGACCCAGGTGGAGACCGGTTCGGCGATCACCTGGAAGTACCCCAGCGTCATCCTCAAGGGCGATGACTCGGTGGGTGAGTTCTACTCGGTGGCCCTGACCTCGGGTCGGCAACAGGCCGACACCGGCTCGAAGATGATCCACCTCGGCAAGAACACCTCGTCGACCATCATTTCCAAGGGGATCTCGGCGGGCAGGGGGCAGAACACCTATCGCGGCCAGGTCAAGGTGAGCAAGAAGGCCGACAACGCGCGCAACTTCTCGCAGTGCGACTCCATGCTCATCGGCTCCGACTGCGGCGCCCACACCTTTCCCTATATCGAGATCAACAATCCCACCGCCCAGATGGAGCACGAAGCGACGACCTCGAAGATCGGCGAGGATCAGATCTTCTACTGCAACCAGCGCGGCATCACCACCGAGGACGCCGTCTCCATGATCGTCAACGGCTTCTGTAAGGAAGTCTTCAAGGAGCTCCCCATGGAATTTGCGGTCGAAGCGCAAAAATTGCTCGGGGTTTCCCTCGAGGGAAGCGTTGGATGATCCATTACGCATTTACACATTGCCATCGGAACTACCGCACGGGACACTCATCGCAGAAATGGTAAATGGTAAACCTGGCACCTAGACCTAGGAGAACCAACATGCTTGAACTCAAAAATTTACACGTATCCGTCGACGGGACAGAGATCCTCAAGGGCATCGACCTCGAGATCAAGCCCGGCGAGGTCCACGCCATCATGGGACCCAACGGCTCGGGCAAGAGCACCCTGGCCAGCGTCCTCGCCGGGCGCGAGGAGTACGAGATCACCGCCGGCGAGATCGTCTATATGGGCTCCGACCTCACCGAGCTCGACGCCGAGACCCGCGCCCGCGAAGGCATCTTCCTCGCCTTCCAGTACCCGGTGGAGATCCCCGGGGTGTCCAACACCTACTTCCTGCGCTCGGCGCTCAACGCCATCCGCGACCACCGCGGCCTGCCGCCCCTCGACGCCATGGACTTCCTCTCACTCATCAAGGAGAGGGCCAAGATCGTCAAGCTCGACGAGAAGCTCCTCAAACGGCCGGTCAACGAGGGTTTCTCGGGCGGCGAGAAGAAAAGGAACGAGATCTTCCACATGGCGGTGCTCGAGCCCAAGCTGGCGATCCTCGACGAAACCGACTCCGGTCTCGACATCGACGCGCTCAGAATCGTCGCCGAAGGTGTCAACGCCCTGCAGAAGCGACGACCGTTCCTTTGTGTTGATCACCCACTACCAGCGGCTCCTCAACTACATCGTCCCCGACTTCGTGCACGTCCTCATGGATGGCAAGATCGTTCATTCCGGTGGCCGCGAACTCGCTCTCCAGCTCGAGGACCAGGGCTATGACTGGCTCGAGAAAGAGCCCGCCGCGGCCGCGGTTTGAGGGGACCCGATGAGCACCACTGCAACCGCTGAATCATTCGCCGAGGGTATTGCCGCCGGAATCGGCAGCATCGCCGGAGAGTCCGACGACGTTCTCGCCCTGCGTCTCGAAGGCAGCCGCGCCTTTGCCGCCGCCGGTGTGCCCACCCCGAAGCTGGAAGCATGGCGCTTCACCAACCTCAAGGCGCTGGCCGCCACCCCGCACGAGTTCGCCGGACCCGCCACCGCCGACATCACCCCGTGGCGGATCGCCGACAGCCACCGGCTGGTCTTTGTCAACGGCCGCTACGCCGCCGAGCTCTCCGATGTCGGCGAGCTCCCCGATGGCGTGACCGTCAGTCCGCTGGCCGCGGCCCTCGCCGGCGAGGCCGATCGCGCGACCTTTGCCCTGGGCAAGGGCATCAATCTCGGCGCCCACCCCTTTGCGGCTCTCAACACCGCCAACTTCGTCGATGGCGCATTCATCCACCTCACCCGGGGTGCAGTCGTCGAGAAACCTATCCATCTGATCTTCGTGGCCGTGGGCAGCGACCGGCCGACCTGGTCGGCGCCCCGGACCATGATCTCCGCCGATCCCACCTCGCAGGCGACTGTCGTCGAGCACTATGTCGGCACCAGCGGCGAGACCCTGACTGTACCGGTCACCGAGTTCCACCTCGCTCCCGGCGCCAACATCAAACACGTTCGCCTCCAGGAAGAGAACCGTGAAGCTCGCCACATCGCGTTCCAGTCGAGCCGCCAGGGACGCGACAGCCGGCTCGAGTCGGTGGCCCTCAACGTCGGCGCGGCGCTCTCGCGCACCAACATCGACGCCGAACTCGGCGCCCCCGGCGCTCATGCATCGCTTGACGGTCTTTATTTAGTGGAGGGCTCACAGCATACCGATACACAGCTCCAGATGCGCCATGCGGCGCCGCACTGCACCAGCCACGAGCTCTACAAAGGCATCCTCGACGGCACCTCGCGAGCGGTCTTTAACGGCCGGATCATCGTCGATCCGGGCGCTCAGAAAACCGACGCCATCCAGTCCAACAGGAACCTCCTACTCTCCGCTGGTGCGCTGGTCAATTCGAATCCGCAGCTCGAAATTCTCGCCGATGACGTCCGCTGCACCCATGGTTCCACCGTCGGTCGGCTCGACGAAGAAGCGGTCTTCTATCTACGCTCGCGCGGTATCGGCCGCGCCACCGCCGAGAGCCTGCTGACCTACGCCTTCGCCGCCGAAATCGTCCACCAGATCCCGGTTGCCGAGATCCGCGAACGTATGGAACGCCACCTCGTTGAGCGCCTGCCCCAGGGCGAACTCGCCCGGGAGGCGTTCTGATGGCCATACCTGTGACGACCGCGACCCGAGTCGGGCTCGATATCGAGAAGATCCGCGCCGACTTCCCGGCCCTCCACCAGGAGGTGCACGGCCGGCCGCTGGTCTATCTCGACAACGCGGCCACCACCCAGAAACCGCGCCAGGTCATCGACGCCGTGACCCATTTCTACGAGCGCGACTGCGCCAACGTCCACCGCGGGGTGCACCTGCTCTCGCAGCGGGCGACGGTCGCCTACGAGAGCTCGCGAACCAAGATCAAGAGCCACCTCGGCGCCGCCGACAGCCGCGAGATCGTCTTCACCCGCGGCGCCACCGAGGCGATCAATCTGGTGGCCTCGAGCTTTGTCCGGCCGCGGATTAAACCCGGCGACGAGATCCTCATCACCGGGATGGAGCACCACTCCAACATCGTCCCCTGGCAGATGCTCTGCGAAGCGACCGGCGCGGTGCTCAAGGTGGTGCCCATCACCGACTCGGGCGAGCTCGAGCTCGAGCGCTACGCCGAGCTGCTGTCGGATCGGACGAAGATCGTCGGCGTGGTCCACGTCTCCAACGCCCTCGGCACGGTCAACCCGGTGAAGGAAATGATCGGGCTGGCTCACGCGAAGGGGATCCCGGTCCTCGTGGACGGCGCCCAGGCGGTGCCCCACGGCGCGGTCAACGTGCGCGAGCTCGACTGCGATTTCTACGCCTTCTCGGGTCACAAGGTCTATGGCCCCACCGGGATCGGCGCCCTCTACGGCAAGCGCGAACACCTGCTCGAGATGGTCCCCTACCAGGGTGGCGGTGACATGATCCTCTCGGTAAGTTGGGACGAGACCCTCTATGCTGAACCGCCCCACCGCTTCGAGGCCGGGACGCCCAACATCGCGGGCGCCATCGGGCTTGCCACGGCTTTCGATTATCTCGAGAATCTCGGCCTCGACGCCGTCGCCGCCCACGAGGCCGAACTCCTCGACGCCGCCACGGCGGCGGTCCTCGCCGTCCCCGGTGTCCGTCTCATCGGCGCCGCCGAGCACCGCGCCGGCGCGCTCTCCTTTGTCATGGACGGGGTCCACCCGCACGACATCGGCACCATCCTCGACAGCGAGGGTGTCGCCATCCGCGCCGGCCACCACTGCGCCCAGCCGGTGATGCAACGGTTCAATATTTCCGCAACCGTGCGGGCCTCCTTCGGGGTCTACAACACAATGGACGAAGTGCAGCGACTCGCCGAGGGGCTGCACAAGGTCAAGGAGGTTTTCGGCTGATGTCGGATATGCGCGAGCTCTACCAGGAAATCATCCTCGATCACAATAAGAAGCCGCGGAACTGCTATGTCATGCCCTGCGCCAACAAATCGGCCGATGGCCACAACCCGCTCTGCGGCGACACCGTCAGGGTCTACCTGCGGATCGAAGACGGCGTCATCGAGGAGATCAGCTTTCAGGGCGCCGGCTGCGCCATCTGCACCGCCTCGACCTCGTTGATGACCGAGTCGGTCAAAGGCAAGACCGTCGACCAGGCCAAGGATCTCTTTGACGAGTTCCACCACATGCTCACCGGGGTCGCCGCCGAGCAGGGCCTCGAGCTCGGCAAGCTCCAGGTCTTCGAAGGCGTCCGCGAGTACCCAGTGCGGGTCAAGTGCGCGACCTTGGCGTGGCATACGTTGAACGCGGCGATGGATGGTGAAGACGACAAGGTGACGACGGAGTGAATTCTCAATTCTCAATTCTCAATTTTGAATTGACATCGCAGATGGCTCGGCAGAGCGGGGGAAGATCCGGTGCGATGGAAATTCAAAATTCATAATTCAAAATTCATAATTGACCACAACGCCGAATACCCGAGGTCGTCAACGTGAGCAACGCCATCAAGAACCAGGTCATCGCTGCGATCCAAACCGTCTACGACCCCGAGATCCCGATCAACATCTGGGAGGTCGGGCTGATCTACGAGGTCAACGTCGGCGACGACGGCAAGGCGCACATCCTCATGACCCTGACCTCGCCCAACTGCCCGGTGGCCGAGTCGCTGCCCGACGATGTCAAGACGGTGGTCGCTGCGGTGGAGGGCGTCACCTCCGCCGAGGTCGAGATCACCTGGGACCCGCCTTGGGACCCGGAGATGATGAGCGAAGCCGCGCAGCTCGAGCTCGGGTTTTACTGACAATTCGTAGGACGAATTGTGGTCAGGCCCCAGGGGCCTGAAATCGAACAACCGACCTTCATCGGCACGATGTCACCACGATCCCTCGAGATTCGGGGTGCGGGCCGTAAACCGCCCGCGACCAAACCGACGGCGTCACCTCACCATCCTTCTCGAAGACCGAGGCGAATTGAGGGCTGGAGGTCTCTTGTTGAGGTGAGGGCCTGCCTCAGGGCATTCTCAAACGGCCTTCCGACCCGGTGCTCCGAATCGTACCTCGACGTCGCAAACACGAAGACGGGAGGCAGTCATGAAGACATCGCATTCCAAACGCAAAAACATCACAGTGCCGCACGTAGGGTGGGCCTGGGCCCACCTTCAGACACGTCCCTGTCGGAATCGCTCTTCCACCGACGCCAGACGCTGCTCAAGAAAGCGTCTCCGACCGTCCAATACGATGGCCTTTGCGACGGGCTTCGCGTTCTTGGCGGTCTTTGCGTTTCAAAAAACGCGCTCCCGCCACCACAATCGATCAGCCGCAGGTTGTCAGACTCTGAAGGTGGGCCCAGGCCCACCCTACCCAGCCTCACTTTCCTGCGACTCCTTCACTTCGGCATCCTTGTCGAAGGATGACGGTGGCGCGACCGGCGGCTGCGCGGTCTCGGGATCCCAGCCGCCGCCGAGGGCGCGGTAAAGATCGACCAGGATGTTGATCACGATCCCCTCGCTGGCTGCGAGGTCATCCTGCCGAACGAGGAGCGAACGCTCGGTGTCGAGGACATTCTGGAAATCGGTGAGACCGGCCCGGTATTGGGTCAGGACGAGATCGAGGGACCGCTGGGTGGCGTCCACCGACGTGCTGAGGTAGCCCCGGCGGGCGATCTCCTTCTCATAGGAGGCCATGGCGCCCTCGACCTCCTCGAGGGCGAGCAACACCGCGCCTTCGTAATTGAGGATGAGTTGCTCGGTCCGCGCCTTCTCGGCCGCGATCTGCGATCGGACGGCGCCGCCGGCAAAGAGGTTCCAACGGATCGGCAAACCGACCGACCAGTTGACGCTGTCGGAGCTGAAGAGATCGCCGGCCGAGGTCGCCTGAAGCCCGAGGAATCCGCTGAGTGAGAACTTGGGATAGAGCTCGGCGGTGGCGACCCCGATCCGCGCGGTCTGCGCCGCCAGCCGCCGTTCGGCCGTGCGGATGTCCGGCCGTTGGCGGAGGAGGTCGGCGGGCAGCCCGGTGGTCACGGCTTCGGGTTCGGACGGGATCGGAACCTCGTCCGAGAGCGCGTCGTCGAGGGCGCCGGGATTCATGGCGAGGAGCACGGCGAGGCGGTTGAGCGCGAGGACCAGGCTGGTCTCGAGGGTGGGGATCAACGACCGGGTGTTGGCCAGGTTCGATTCGGCCTGGGCGACATCGAGGGCTGAAACAAGCCCCGAATTGAATCGATCCGTGGTGAGCTTGAGGGTGTTCTCCTGGCCCTTGACGTTGACGTGCGCGAGCCGCAGCCTTTCCTGCAACGCGCGGACGTTGACATAGTTGGTCGCAACCTCGGCATAGAGGGTGACCAGGACATCACGATAGTCCTCGACCGAGGCCTCGACCTCGGCATCGGCCGCCTCGACCTGACGCCGGATCCGGCCCCAGAGATCGAGTTCCCAGCTCGCGCCGACCCCGAGATCGTAGAGATCGGCACCGTCGAATCCACCCTCAGGGGCAAAGTCGCCGAGGGCGCCGTTGTCGGACGGTTGGCTGCGCCCGGCCTCCGCGTTGAGGCCGACCTGGGGCGCCCGTTGGCCGGACACGACCCCGCGCAGGGCGCGCGCCTCCTCGACCCGCCACACCGCCTCGCGGAGCGTGAGGTTGGTCGCGCCGGCGCGTTCGATGAGCGAGTTCAAGACGGGGTCGTGGAAAACCGTCCACCAGGTCTGGAGCCCGGCGACACCCTCGCCGAGACCATCCGTGGCCGCCGCGTGCCAGGCATCCGGCACCGTCGAGATTTCGGGTTCCTGATAGTCAGGGCCGACCGTACAGCCGCCTACGACCACGAGGATGGTGACAAGCGCATGGATCGAGGGTCGACCCATCCATCGCAACCACGAAGGCACGAAGACACCAAGGATTTCACCAAAGAGTTTTCTTTGTGTTCTTCTTCGTGTCTTCGAGTCTTGGTGGTTGCGACGGGCGTGCGAACCGACCGGGGTCGACGGGCTGAGACTGAGCGTCGTCATGGCGAAACCTCCTCTCCCGCGAGAGCAGTTTCCGTTTCGTCGAGAGGTAATTCTTGCGTCCCACCACCCATCTTCTCGGTCGCGCTCTGGATCACATAGTAGAGCCACGGGATGACGAAGATCCCGAAGGCCGTCGCGAAGGCCATCCCGCCGAAGACCGCGGTGCCCAGGGCGACCCGGCTCGCGGCGCCGGCGCCGGTGGCGAAGAGTAGCGGCAGCACACCGAGGATGAATGACAGTGCGGTCATCAGGATCGGCCGGAATCGCAGGCGCGAGGCCTGCATGGCCGATTCGAACGCGCTCTTGCCTTCCTGGCGCAACTGGTTGGCGAACTCGATGATGAGAATCGCGTTCTTTGCCGACAGCCCGATGAGCAGGACAAAACCGATCTGGGTGTAGACGTTGTTGTCGAGCCCGCGGGCCAGGGTCAGGACCGATGCGCCGAAGATGGCGATGGGCACCGAGAAAACCACACCGAAGGGCAGGGTCCAACTCTCGTACTGGGCGGCCAGAAAGAGATAGACGAAGACTATGGCCAGCGCGAAAATGATGCCGGCGGCGCCGCCGGCGGCGAGCTGCTGGTAGGTGACCCCGGTCCACGAGAAGCTCATGGATGGCGGCATGGAGTTCTTTGCGATCTCCTCCATGGTGGCGATGGACTGGCCCGAGCTGTAACCCGGCGCCGCATCACCGGTGATGGATGCCGATGAGTAGAGGTTGTAGCGCGATTGGACCGTCGGTCCGACGGTGTCTTTCACGTTGAGCAACGTCGACAGGGGGATGATCTTCCCAGACTTGGACCGGACCTCGAGCTTGGTGATATCGGCGCGTTCGAGCCGGTAGGGCTCGTCGGCCTGGATCATGACCTTCCAGACCCGGCCGAAGAGATTGAAGTCGTTGGCGTAGGCCGAGCCGAGGTTGGCCTGGAGGGTGTTGAAGATGACACTCAGCGGAACATCGAGGCGTTTGGCTTTCTCGCGATCGACCTCGAGGAAGAGCTGCGGCACCCCGGCGCGGAAAGTGGTGTTCATGTTGACCAACACCGGGTTGGCTCGGCCCTGCTGGACGAGATCGGTGGCGACCTGCTGGAGAAGCTCGAGACCGGAACCACCGACATCCTGGAGCTCCATCTGGAAGCCGCCGGTGGCGCCGAGGCCCTGGATCGGCGGCGGCCGGGTGGCGAAGACGATCCCGCCCTCGATCGCGGCGAAACGGATGTTGAGGGAATCGACGATGGCCTGGATCTGGGTCTCCGGGGTCTGTCGTTCATCCCAGTGGTCGAGGACGATCCAGAACGCGCCGGCGTTGGAGGAGACCACCGAGTCGAGCAGCGAGTAGCCGCCGATGGTGATGACCCCACGAATCCCGGGGGTGTCGTCGAGGATGCGCAGCGACCTGGTCGAGCACCTGTTCGGTGCGGCCGAGTGAGGTGGCGTCGGGCAACTGGGCCGCGACCATGAAATAGCCCTCGTCCTCGGAGGGGACAAAACCCGAGGGCATGGAAATCATGCCGAAGTAGGCGCCGGCCATGAGCCCACCGACGAGCAGCAAAGTAAAGGCGATTCTCCGGAGCAACATCGTGACGATGCGCGTATAGCCCTCGGTGCCGGTGTGGAGTATCCGGTTGAAGATCCCGAAAAGGCCCTTGGTCCGCTCCACCGACGGTCGCAGCAGCATCCCGCAGAGCGCCGGGCTCAGGGTCAGGGCATTGATCGATGAGAAGATGGTGGCGACCGAGATGGTGATTGCGAAGGGCCGGTAGAGCCTGCCGGTGATCCCGGGCATGACGATGGTCGGGACAAAGACCGCCAAGCAGCACGAGGGTGGTGGCGACCACGGGCCCGGAGATCTCGAGCATCGATTTGGCGGTGGCCTCCTTGGCGCTGAGGCCCTCCTCATCGATGATCCGCATGGTGTTCTCGACCACCACGATGGCGTCATCGACGACGATCCCGATGACCAGAATCAAACCGAACATGGTCAGACCGTTGATCGACAGCCCGAGGGCGAGCATCACCGCAAAGGTGCCGAGCAACGACACCGGGATGGTGATGGCCGGCACCAGGGTGGTGCGGATGTCCTGGAGGAAAATGTAGACGGTGAGGATCACCAGCAGGATGGCGATGATGAGGGTGGTCACCACCTCTTTGAGCGATTGGAGGATGTACTCGGTGGTGTCGTAGAGGATGCGGTATTCGAGGCCCTCGGGGAACGCGGCGCCGAGGCGCTCCATTTCGGTCTTGACGCCTTCCGCGACCTCGAGGGCGTTGGCGCCGGGCGCCGGGTAGACGGCGACGGCGATGGACGGCGCCCCGTCGAGCTTGGCGTACCACATGTAGCTCTGGGCGCCGAGCTCGACCCGGGCGACATCACGGATTCGAACCAGCTGGCCCGCTTCGCCGCGCTTGACGATGATGTTCTCGAACTGCGTCACCGTCTCGAGCCGACCGAGGGTCGAGATCGAGTACTCAAAGGGCTGGTCCTTGGGCGCCGGTTGGCCGCCGATCTGGCCCGCCGCCACCTGGACGTTCTGTTCCCGCAGCGCATCGAGCAGATCGAGGGTGGTCAGACCGCGGGCACGGAGCAGCAGCGGGTCGATCCAGATCCGCATCCCGAAGTCCTTGGCGCCCATGATCTGGACCTTGGAGATCCCGTTGACCCGGGCGAGGACATCCTTGATCCGGGTGGTCGTGTAGTTGGAGATATAGAGCTCGTCGAAGGTGCCGTCGGGCGACACCATGTTGATCATCAGGGTGATGTTCGTGCTCTGTTTCTCGACCTTGACGCCCTGCCGCGTGACCTCCTCGGGCAGGATCGGAAGCGCCTCGTTGACCCGGTTCTGGACGAGGACCGTGGCCATGTCGACATCGGTGCCGACCTCGAAGGTGATGGTGATGTTGCAGCTGCCGTCGGAGGCCGACTTCGACGACATGTAGATCATGTTTTCGACGCCGTTGATCTTCTCCTCCATGGGCGCGGTGACGCTCTCGGCCACCACCGCGGCGCCGGCGCCCGGATAGCTCGTGCTGACCTGGACCGACGGCGGGGTGATGACGGGCATGCTCTCGATGGGCAGCAGCGGGATCGACATAACCCCCACCAGGACGATCACGATGGCGATCACCGACGCGAAGATGGGACGATAGATGAAGAATCGGCTGAACATGCGCTAGCTCACGAACCGCTGCCGGCGGCGCTCGGCGTCACCGGCATCCCCGGCCGCGCCCGTTGGAGCCCGTCGATGATGTATCGCTCACCGGGTGCGAGACCGACGAGGATCACCCGGGACTGGTCCGGCTGGAGCGGGCCCGGCTCGATATAGCGTCGCTCGACGATGTTGTCGTCACCGACGATCATCAGATAGCGGCCGCCGAGATCGGTGCCGAGGGCGATCTCCTCCACCAGCAGCGCATCCTCGAGAAGCTCGCCGGGCAGGCGGACGCGGACAAAGAAACCGGGGAAGATCAAGGCGTCGGGGTTGGGGAAGACACCGCGTACTCTGATAGTCCCGGTGGCGGCATCGACGGTATTCTCCATCGAGTCGATCACGCCTTCGATCTCGAGGCCGGTTTCTTCCAGCAACAGGACTGCCGGCAGGAAACCCTCCCCTTCCGGGCCGCTGTAACCGTCGCGCTGCTCGAGGATCTGGGCGATGAAACGCTCCGAGACCTCGAAGTAGGCGTAAATCGGATCAATCTGGCGCACAGTGGTCAACAGGGTCGCCTCACCGGCGCCGACAAGGTTGCCGAGATCGACGAAGTTGCGGCTGACGAGCCCGTCGATGGGCGACTCGACCGAGGTGTAGTCGAGCTGGATCTGGGCCACGGTGAGCGCCGCCTCGGCCTCGAGCATCGCCGCCGACGCCTGGTCGCGCTCTGCGCGGGCGCGGGTGACCTCCTGCTGGCTCACCGCGTTGGTCCGCACCGCCTGCTCGAGACGGTCGAGATCGGACTCGGCGCGGGCGAGCCCCGCCTCCGCCGCCTTGAGCCCGGCCGCGGCGCGGTCGCGCTGGGCCTCATAGGGTTCGGGCTCGATGACGAAGAGGAGCTGACCACGACGAACAAAGGAGGTCGGCTCGAAGCTCATCCTGTCGAGAAAGCCCTGGACTCTCGCTCGGATGTCCACCGACTTGAAGGCTTCGGTCGAGCCGACAAACTCCTGGAAAACGGTGACGTCGCGTTGCTGCGGTGTGGACACCGTGACATCCGGTGGCGCCGGCGGCACCGCCTCGGGCGTCTTCCGGCACCCCACGGCGACGGCGGCGACGATGATGATGGACAGAAGAAGACTGCGGCGAACGATCTGTGGTTTTGTGATTGTCATAGCGGGTCATTCTCCTCAATCAACAGAGCCCGAGTCAAGTTTGCCTGTTACGAAACGAGCAGGATCAACTGCGTTCCGACAATACGGCTCACAAACGACGCCGTCCCACAATGCCTGTAAAAAATGCACGGCAGCATCCCGAGGCGATTCCGGCCCAAGACTGGCTATGATGGTCTGAGAAAGCGAGCCGCATGGAAAGAGTCCTGGGGTCTTTTCGGGAGATCCTTCGACTCGCTCCGATCGCTCAGAATGACAGGTGTTATTTAGGCAGCCGTTATTCCGAGGGCAGACGCGGCCGGGCGGCATGGCGGTGTTCAGGATGACATTTTTGCGCGTTTTGCAGCGGTGACTTCAGACCGCGATCACCGGATCAGAAGATCAACCGCGTCAGCGCGTCGAGCTATGGCGGCCGCCCTGCCCTGAAAGAACGGCGCTCGTCCACCTCCGCGGCCATCGAGGACGGCGCAGATTTGGGGTCCGGCGGCGCCGAGATCCAAGCCCGAGATCTCACTCGCCACGAGGAGGAACGCGCCATCGCTCCCGGATCCCGCGGTCAGCAGCGCGACTCGTTCCGGGGTGAGCTCGATGAGCGCCTTGCCGATCTCCAGGAGAAAGGGCAGATCGTGGTTGTCCCAGTGGCCTGCGATCACCGCCTCGTCGCTCGTCGCCAATCGCTCGGCCTCGGCCCGGGCCAGCTCCGCTAGAAGTTGGCGACGCTCCCGAGCCAGCTCCTTCTCGCGACCGAGGCGGAGCTCAACGAGTTCAGGGAGATCGTCATCCGCGGCACCCAACAGCGCCCGCAATTTCACATTCCTCGCCTCGTGCGCTGCGAGCCGCCGGCGCACCCGGTCGCCCGCAGCAAAAAAGAGTCGGGTTCCGCCGCGCATGGTTTCGGTGCCGATCAACGCCATCGCGCCGATCTCGACCGTCGAGCGGAGGTGGGTGCCGGCGCAGGTGTTGAGGTCGAGGCCCGCGATCTCCACCAGCCGGATCTCGCCCGAATGACCATCGGGCAGGAGACGAGAGCGGACGCCTAACGCCTCCATCTGATCCATCGTGGCGGAGCTGACGATCACCGGACGTGCCGCGAGAATTTCCTCCGCCACCGCATCCTCGAGCCGCCGAAGTTCGTCATCACCGAGCGACCCGACAGCGAGTTCGATATCGCTCACCACCGGCCCCAGGTGAAAAGCTGTCGTCGCCCAACCGAACCGCTGGAGCGCGACCGCAGTGAGCAGGTGCTGCCCCGTGTGCTGCTGCATGTGATCGTAACGACGGTTCCAGTCGAGCGCTTGGCGGACCGGACCGAGCGGAATTTCATCGGTCAGAAAGTGACGAATGATCCCGTCGGTCTTCTGGACATCGATGACCTCGACCCCGCCCATGGTTCCGTGATCCGCCGGCTGGCCGCCACCCTCGGGGTAGAAGACGGTGTCGGCAGTGACGGCGAAGAACCGATCTCCGTCCCGGCCGACCTCGGTCACCTCGGTCTCGAGTTCGGCGAGGGAGGCATCAGATTCGTATGCGGGACTATCCAAGGTCATCGCGATACACCCCTGAAATCCTCATTCCTGAGCCCAAATCTCCATTCCGGAAGTCTACATCGGCGGTTGGTACGACGGCTACCGGGACAGCCTGCCCAGGATGCTGGAGAATATGAACGCTCCGGTCAAGGCCATGATCGGTCCCTGGTTGCCGCCGGCGCGGTCCGGGCGAACCGGTTTGGGCGCCGAATAAAAACCGGTTGATTCGCTTCACGTCGTTTCGGGCGCAGAAAAAATTTATTTGATTACGAGCAAAAAATTCCGAAAAGTTGTATAGAGTTAATTGAGTTCTTTGTCGTTTGCGCAATTTTCATTTGGGACCAACCATGGAAAAGGAGATGGAATGATGGCAACAGCGAAACCGGCAGCGAAAAAAAAGGCGGCAGCAAAACCGGCGGCCGCCAAGAAACCTGCGGCTAAGAAGCCCGCCGCCAAGAAGCCCGCCGCCGCCAAGAAGCCTGCAGCCAAGAAACCCGCCGCCAAGAAGCCTGCAGTCAAGAAACCTGTGGCGAAGAAGCCCGCAGCCAAGAAACCCGCCGCCAAAAAACCGGCTGCCAAGAAACCCGCCGCCGCGAAAAAGCCTGCTGCCAAAAAACCGGCAGCAAAGAAACCCGCAGCTGCAAAGAAGCCTGCAGCCAAGAAACCCGCAGCGAAGAAGTAATCGAAGGGCCCACCAGGGCAGCCATCAGGTCCGACACTTTCAGACTGCCGTCCGACTCGGCACTCTCAATCGGGAAAGGTGTCGGTCTATTTCCCTGACGACAGGTTTCTCGTCGTACGTTTTCAGGTCCGTTTTTCGAAATTGAGGTCGGATGTCCGCAGCTGGTGGAAGCCCGTCCTCGGACGGTTGTATTCACCTTTGAACGAACGCCCTATCCCTCGGCCAACCAATCGCAAAGCAGTGGTGAAGAACACCCACGCGCAAACCGCCCATCGGGCACCGGTGCGGGGGCGGGATCCTCGAGAGGTGTGTGACATGATCGCTTCGGCACCGATATATTTCAGTTCGAACTTCGGAGCTTGCCCAAATGAAGAGATTCCTCAAAACCACCGGTATCGTCGCCGCCTCGCTCGCGGTCCTCATCATCGTCTTCGCTCTTCTCTCCCAGCGATCCAAACCGGCTCTCTCGCTCTGGCACACGGTCAACCTGAAGTCGGAGTTCCAGGCACACGACGCCAAAGCCGGATTCGCCTGGGCCGATTACCTTGCGCTCGAGAACGAGCTCTTCGCTGAACTCGAGGAACGGATCGTTCTGCCGAGCGTCGGTGTCGCCGACCCGGGTTGGAACCGTTATGCCGAGGGCGGTGTCAACAATCCCGCAGATTTCCCGAAGAACTGGAACCGCTCGTTCGAGCTCGCGGCGCCCGACCCGGTCGGCGGCGCGCTGCTCATCCACGGTCTCACCGATTCGCCCTACAGCATGCGGCGGACCGCGGAGATCCTCTACGCGGAGGGTTTCACGGTCGTGGGGCTGCGTCTGCCCGGCCACGGCACCGCACCGTCCATGCTGGCCCGCGCAAAGGTCAAGGACTGGGTCGCCGCCGTCCGCATCGCCTATCAACACCTGCTGGAGACGGTCGGCGCCCACGTCCCCGTTCTGGTCGCCGGGTACTCCAACGGCGGCGCCCTGGCCCTCGATCTGACTCTCGACACCCTCGTGGAAGAGGGTCTGCGGACGCCCGATCAGATCGTTCTCTACTCCCCCGCCATCGGCATCACCCGCGCCGCCGTCCTGGCGAGGACCCCCAACCTTCTGAGCTGGATGCCGTGGTTTTCGAAACTCGGATGGAGCGATATCGAGCCTGAGTTCGACCCGTTCAAATACAGCTCCTTTCCCACCGATTCGGGATACCAGACCCACGTCCTCACCAAGTCAATCCGGGCGCGACTGGCCAAGCTCGGCGATGGCACCGACGCCTTCCCGCCGGTGCTGACCTTCAGCTCCCTCGCCGATGCCACCGTTCTCGTCGAAGCGGTCTACAGCGGGCTCTATGATCGTCTCGACGACCCCGAGAGCGAGTTGGTGATCTTCGACATCAACCGGGAGGCCAGGATGCGCGACTTCTTCCGCACCGACCCGGTGGCACGGATGCGATCGCTGACCGAGCGTAAGACAACACCGTTCCGACTCACCGTGATTTCGAATCTGGACGAAAGCACGGACACTCTCGAGCAGTGGACCCGACCCGGCGGCGCCGCCGAACCGGTCATCACTGATCTCGGCTTGGAGTGGCCGCGGGGCTTTTATTCGCTGTCCCACGTTGCCGTTCCCTTTCCACCCGACGACCCGATTTACGGCGTCGTCCCCAATACTCGAGCGAAAGCTACGGCATCCCGCTGGGCATGCTCGAACCCCGCGGTGAGAAAGGGCTCCTGGCCATCCCCGCCAGCCAGTTCAACCGCCTCCGTTCCAACCCGTTCTTCCCCTACATCGAACAGCGCCTCGTCGAAATCGCAGCGGAAGAATGAACCGCGAAGACGCAAAGAACGCTAAGCATCTCAGATGAAAGAGTTGCCAGGGAGATCCTCCGGGATCTCCCTGGCAAACTCTTTCATGCGATCCCATCGGCGGGCTCGTCCAAATCCCGTGCATCGAAAGGAACGCCATGGCGGCGGTCAAGGCCGTCAACGCCGCGCGGATGGCCCTCCGCGACGAGGGCTCGCGCCACGTCTCCCTCGACCAGGTCATCGCCACCATGCGTGAGACCGGCCGCGACATGCAGTCGAAGTACAAGGAGACCTCGACGGGCGGACTCGCGATCAACGTCACCGAGTGTTGACCCGGATCGACGTCTTGCGGGTGTGACGCCCGAACCCCAAAGGCGCTCGCTCACTGTTCTCACCACGTTTCGTCACGAGGGAAAACCGGCTCCGCGGCCGGTTTCGGATGCGGTCGACGCGATGGGTCAGAGCCGGAGTTCGAATTCTAAGATTGTTCCTTCGCCCGGCGAGGAACGGAGTTCGAATCGGCCACCGAGCTCGGCGATCCGCGACTCGATATTCCGCAGCCCGCTACCCGAGTGCCGGGACAGCTCGTCGGGATCGAATCCGACGCCATCGTCACGGATCTTCCCCCGCAACGTGCGCGCCGAAAGGATGACCGAGAGCGAAACGCTCCCCGCCGACGCATGTCGGATGACGTTGAGCAGCGCTTCCTTATAGACCAGGAGCAGGTGTCGCCGCGCCTCGGGTCGAAGGCGAACTCCAGAGACGTGTTCGGGAACCACGAGATCCCACGAGATCGCCCGGTCGTCGAGCAGCTCGCCGGCGGTTTCCCGCAATCGCACCACAAAACTCTCGAGGTCGTCGAATCGAGGGTTCATCGACCAGACGATCTCGCGTGTTCGCCGGGACAGGTCGCGAGCAACATCGCCGATGCGACCCAGGGTTTCGTCGCGGTCGTCCCCCTGACGGCTCTTGGCAACCTCGCTGAGCAGGGAAATACGTGACAGGCTCGCTCCAATGTCGTCGTGGAGATCCGCAGCGATTCGGGTGCGCACCCGTTCCGCCGCAATCAACCGGTTCAGCCGCATTCGGTGAGCGAGGATGAGCAGGTAGACGCCCGACAGCACGAGAAGACCGAGAAACCAGGCCCTCTTCCAAAGCGGTGGGGGTATACGAAAACTGACAGCGGCCGGCTGAGCGCCCTCGTCGGACACGCAGCGAACCTCGAATCGATAGGAACCGGGAGAGAGATTGGCGTAGAGCACGCTGGGTTGGTCGGTGACTGGGCTCCAATCCCCTTCCGCGCCCTCGAGACGGAACTGAAACCGGAGATTCCCGCTGAGATCAAAGGTCAGGCCGAAGTAGTCGAACTGCATCGTTCTCGCCGAGCCGGCGAGTTCGAGCGGCCCGATCTCGGTTCGGCCCAGCCCCGACACCGGGTAGGGCACTCCGTCGATCCGGATCCCACCGATGTAGGTATGGGTTGGCAGAGCCGCCGATCGCGGCCGAGGCTCGAAGTGCAACACACCGCCGTAGCTCCCAAACCAGAGAGAACCCAGCCCGTCAGCGTGGATGGTCGTGATCTCAGTTGCCTGCGAATCATCAGCAGCGACAAGGGTCTCGATGCGGTCGGTTTTCGGGTCCATTCGATACACACCGGCAACGGTGCCGATGTAGATCCGGCCCAACCGATCTTCGGCGAGCGCCCGGCAATCCCGTGGCAGCGCCATCGCGACGCGAGTCCAGGAGGGCGACTCGCTCGCCGGCGCGACACATCGGTACAGTCCTCCTCCCGACGTTGCCACCCAGAGCCGCCCGGCTCGATCCGCCAACAGATCCCTGACGGCGATTCCGTCGCCGATCTCGAAGACCTCGAAGCGCGACGACCGACGACGTACGACAGCTCCGCTGCTCCAGCCAAAAAACATCTGTCCCGAAATCTCGGCAAATGAGGTCGCAAAGCCGCGTTCGGGCAGACCACTGCCGGCCGGGGAGCGCTCGAACGTCTGGTCGGCCCGACGCCACCGGGTCAAGATCCCCGCCGCCGCTTTATGGGCGAAGATCCAGAGATCGCCCCGCTGATCCTCGACGACCTTGAACGTGGTATTGCTTGCGAGGCCGTCATCGACCGTGTAGCGGGCGATCGGCCCACCCGCGATGAGCTCGTCGGTGTCCGTGTAGCGAAGCAACTCGGCTCCGGTGGTGATCCACCACTGTCCGTGGCTATCACGCATCGCACTCTCGGCGAGGCGGAGTCCCCTGTGTCCGGTCGCTCGGGGGAGGTCGAGTTGAGACGAGACCCAGCGGTCACCCTGCGGACGACTGAGAATCGCGCGCTCGGCGTTGAATATCCAGACCTGCCCATCAGCTTCGCTGATGGAATCAACTGTTTCGTGGCCGAGCCCGTCGACGGCGGTGTAGGAGACGAGACCTTCGCGACTCCACCGCATGGCGCCTCCGAGATCGCTGCCGAACCACATCTGTCCGCTGCGATCCTCGAAGATCGCGTTGATCGTCGGGTCACTCAGTCCGTGTTCCACGCCATAGCGCCGCAGACCGACACCATCAAACTCATAGAGCGCTCCGACCGATCCGATCCAGAGGCTCCCGTAACCATCGAGGTGAATCGCCCGCACCGGGGACTCGCCGAAGTCCTGCTCCAAGGTCATCGTTCGGATCTCTCCAGGTCGACTCGGCAGACCGGCCGGTGACGACTCCAGGGGCTCGGCGGTGGTCGGAAGAAGGACGGCCAGACCCGGTTCGAGTCCGATCCAGATTCGCCCCGCCCGGTCCTCGGCCAGCGCCCGCACGGCTTCGTCGATTCCCGGATCCTCGATTTCTCCCGTCGGCGTATACCGCAGAAGCCCGGTCGCGCTTCCGATCCACAGGCTCCCGTCGCGACCAAGGTGGAGAGCTCGCACCGCGGTCGCCGGCTGAGATTCGAAGGGGATGGCCTCCAATACAGTTCCGTCCGCTCCGATCCCAATGGAAAAGAGACCCCGATCGGTACCAGCCCATACCCTCCCGGATGGGGCCCGACGGAGCTGGTGGACCCCGCCAGTCCTCGCAGGATCGAGGGTCGATGGTTCCGCAAACGGGGTCTCGGCCCGAACATCGAAGCGGTAGAGGCCGAGATCGGTTCCGACGAGCAACACCCCATCCTCGATCTCGAGAAGACAGCTGATCTGAGCACCGGGCAAACCGTGATCGCGTCCGTAGTTGACAAAACGAGAGCCGTCGAACCGACTCAGACCGTCCATGGTGCCCATCCAAAGAAAGCCGCGGCTGTCCTGGAGGATGCTTCTCACATTCGGGTGTGCCAGCCCGTCCTGCTTCCCATAGACGCTGATAGGGGGCAGCTCGGCACTCGCGGTGAGCGAGAGCATGAGGAGAACACAGCTTGCGAGGGCCGCCAGCCGACGGTTGTGCCTACGATCGGGACCGGGCATCCTCACATCCTATCCCATGGCAATGATGCAAGGGGAATCGGTTCCGCACTACCACTCGCGGGCGCCCAGTTCATCCAGAAACGCAATGGCCTCTCGCGCACCCGACTCGACCGCGGCGCCCAGCGGCGTGTCATTCATGTCGTCCATGTAGTTCAACGGCGCACCGGCATCGGCAAGAAGGCGAAGAACATCGACGTGATTGGCTCGCGCGGCCGCGACGAGGGCACTGCCTCCCGGGGGGCCTTCAACCGTCGCGCCGGCTTTGACGAAGGCTTCGATGGCCTTCACACTGCCGCCCCGCGCGACGACGGCCAGTGCGTAGATGGTGTAGCTCTTGCCGCCTTCACTGCTGCCGCCGAAGGACCATGACAGGTCGGGGTCGCCGCCGGCGTCGAGCACCGCGATGGCGATGGACTCACGTATTTCGTTTGGCGGATCGAGCTTCATCGCCGCCAGGCGGATCGGCTTGGTCATGCTGCCCTCGAAGGTCACGTTCTCGTTACCGTCGGCCCCGTTGGCGATGAGCGCTCTCACCGCATCGAGATTCTCGGTCTGGATGGCCTCGCACAGGGCGCGTCCCTCTTCACTCCCGCAGGCGCTTTGAAAGAAAACCAAAAAAACCAGCAACATTCCGCGAATCACTCTCATGGTCTTTCTCCGCTCAGTTCCTCGAGGACGTCGAGCGTGCGCCGGCGCCTCGCGACGTAGACCGCACCTCCCTCGTGCGCCAGGTAATCCCGCGCTGCTTCTATGACCGTTCGTCCCTCGTCGTCCTCGACATCCAGATCCGCTCCCGCTTCGACGAAGAGCCGCACCATGTCGGGATCCTCGTCCTGGGCGAGCTTGAGCACCCGGTGGAGAGGCCGCCCCCACCCATCGTCCGCGTTGACATCGGCGCCGGAGCGAACGAGAAGGGTCGCGATTTCGAGATTCGACTGGTCGATGGCGGCGCCCAGGGCGGGTGACGGGTAATGGGTCATGGGCGCGTTGGGGTCGGCGCCGACCTCGAGCAGGAGCCGCACCGCCTCCACGTCCAACTCCAGGGCCGCATCGTGCAGAGGCGTCAGGCCCTGCTCATCCTCATGGGAGTCCACCGTGGCGCCGCCGGCGATCAGGATGGCGATCGTCTTGACCTCTCCCGAACGCGCGGCGACGTGAAGGGGCGTCAGGGAGAGCCGGTTTCCGAGATCTGGATCGGCGCCGGCTGCGAGAAGAGTCCGCACCACCTCGGCTTCGCCCAAGCGGGCTGCTCGCAACAACGCGGTCTCGAGGCCCGAGGGCTCGCGGATATTGACATCGGCGCCATCGGCGAGCGCCTTCTCCACACCGGCGACGTCGCCACGGCGGGCCGCGGTCAGGAGCAGCTGGTTCTCCGGGCTCGGGGCAGACCGTGGACCGACGTAACCCGCCATGAGCAGGAAAGCGACGACGCCGATGGCAACGAACAAAACCAAAAACAGCGGGAACTTCCTCACGGGCAGATGACCTTCCAGTCAGAAACGGCGCCGGAGAATCCCGACCCCGAGCAAGGCGATGCCCGCGACGAACACCAGAAGACCGCCGCGTCCCATGGTCGGAATCGAAGGTGCCAATACGCCATCGTCACCCACAATCACCACCTCCGCGGTACCGTCCACGATCTGGCATTCGACCGGGTTCGTCAACGTCACCCAGAAGAACTCGTCGCCCTCGTCGTCGGGGTCACCGTTGACCTGAACCGATACCACCCCCGACACCATCCCGGGGGCAATGGTCAACGTCCCGGAGGCCGGCAGATAGTCGCCGCCGGCTGCGGTGGCGGTACCGTCTGCGGTGGCCCAGTCCACCATCACCGTCTTCTCGCTCGCCGCGTCGAGGCTGATAGTGATATCGAAGCTGGTTGACCCGGCGTCACCCTCGACGGCGGCAAAGTCCTCCGCTGTGACACCCGGCAGGGGGTCGTTGTCGAGGATGGTCCCCTGACCCTGGGCATCGGCGATGGTCACGCCTGAAGGGTTGCTGAGGTCGACAACGAAGCCTTCGTCGAACTCGTCTACGAGATCGCCGAGCACCACCACCGTGACCGGCTGGGTGGTTTCTCCGGGAGCGAACGTCGCGGTGCCGTTGATTGCCTGGTAGTCATTGCCCGCGTTCGCGGCGCCGTCGGCGGTGGCGAAATCGACACTGACCGCCACCCCTGCCGCCACCGACAGGCTGACGGTGAAGTCGGCGTTGACGTTTCCGGCATCACCCTCGGTGACCGACACGTCGTCGATGAACACCTGCGGGGTCCCGTCGTCATCGACGATGGTCCCGACCGCCTGGCCGTCGCTGACGGTCGTGTTGGTGGGATTGGACAGATTGACGGTGAAGTCCTCGTTGAACTCGACAATGATGTCGCCGTTCACCGTCACCGGCAGCAACTGCAGAGTTGATCCGGCCGGGAAACTGACGGTGGCGGACACCGCCACGTAGTCTAATCCTACAACCGTGGCGGTACCGTCGGCGGTGTCGGCGTCGACCGTGATGGCGAGACCGCTCGCCGCCGAAAGCTGGACATGGAAGTCGAAGGTCGAGGGGCCGACATTTCCCTCGACCTGGGACACATTGAGGATGGACACGGTCGGCGTCGGGTCGTTGTCGGTGATGGTCCCCACGCCCTGGGCGTCGCCGATGCCGGCTCCACCGGTGGCGTTGGTCAGGTTGACGAGGAAGGTCTCGTCGAGCTCGTCGAGGGTATCGCCGAGTACGGTGACCCCCACCGTCTGGGAGGTCGCCCCGATGGCGAAGGTCACGGTCGTCGAAAGTGGCGTGTAATCCACGCCGCCGGTGGCGGTGCCGTCTGCGGTCGCCACGTCGATCGTCGTCGGCACGGCTGCCGCCGGGTTGAGGGTGATGGTGAAACTCGCATTGACCGGGCCGGCGTCGCCCTCGGTCACGGGGACATCGTTGATCGAGAACACCGGGCCGCTGTCGTCGTCGAGGATGGTGCCGTCACCCTGGCCAACGATGATCGTGGCGGCGGCGGCGTTCGACAGGAGCAGCAAGAAAACTTCGTCCTGCTCCGGGTCTGGGTCGCCGTTGACCACTACAGAGGCCACCTCCGTCGTATCCCCGGGGAGAAAGGTCAGGGTTGTGGATAGGGACTGGTAGTCAAATCCACCCGCCGTGGCGGTGCCGTCCGCGGTGGCCGCGTCGACGGTCACCGTCTTGCCACTCGGCGCCGACAGGCTGACCACGAAGGGAAAGTCGGTTGTGCCGGCATTCCCTTCGGCCAGGGTGACATCGCTCACCGACAGGTTCGGTTCGGGATCGTCGTCGGTGATGGTGCCCGTTCCCTGGGGATCACCGATGGCGGCGCCGCCGGTCGGGTTTGTGAGGTCAAGGAACAGTGTTTCGTCGAACTCGTCCAGATTGTCACCATTCACGGTGATCACCACCGGCTGCGAGCCCACACCGGCGGCAAAGGGCACCGTAGTGGTGGCCAGCGCCACGTAGTCGGCGCCGGCGGTTGCGGTCCCGTCCGCGGTGGTCACATCTACCGACGTCGGCGCGGCCGCAACCGGTGACAGGGTCACGGTGAAAGTCATGACCACGGTTCCTGCGTCGCCCTCCACCAGCACCACGGGATCATCGACAAAAAAGCTGGTCACGGTGTCGTCGTCGAGGATGGTCCCCAGACCCTGGGGGTCGGAAATGGTGGCGTTGACCGCATTTTGTAGATTGACGAAGTAGGTCTCGTCCGGCTCCGGGTCGGTGTCGCCGACGATGGTCACGTCGATCATGTCCGTGGTGGCGCCCGGCACGAAGCTGACGGTGCCCGCGGCCGCCTGGTAGTCGTTGTCCGCCAGGGTTGCGGTGCCGTCGGCAGTGGCGAAGTCGACGTCGACCGGGAGCCCCGAGGCCGCCGACAGGCTGACCACGAATGAGGCGATCGAGGTGCCGGCGTTGCCCTCGGCCATGCTGTCGCCCAAGATCGAGATCTGCGGCGCCGCGTCGTCGTCAAGGATCGTCAGCACCGCAGTGCTCTGGGCGCCGAGAGCGGCGCCGCCGGTCGGGTTGGAAAGTGCCAGGAGTACGGTCTCGTCGAGCTCGTCGAGGGTGTCGGCCGCGATGGCGACGGAGAATGTCTTGGCGGCGGTATCGCCGTCGGCCCACGACAGCAGGAAGCTGCCGCCGGTGTAGTCATCCGGGTCGATGGCGGTACCGTCTGAGGTCGAGCCGTCGACAGAGACCGCTCCCCCCGAACCGCCGACCCGGTTCACGGTGATGACCGCGAGGCCGGTCTCCGGCGTCGAAAAGGTGGCGGAGGCGAACTCGAGCTGGCCGGGCTCCACCACCGCAACCACCGCAGAGAGCTCGGACGAGGGGGCCGGAGGGCCGGCGTCCGGGGTTGCGAGGCTGGTGATCAGCGCGCCGGCCGGCAGCGCGGGAGTGATCACCAGCGACCACGGGACGTCGCCGTTGGGATCGGTCACGCCGGTGGTCACCGAGCCTTCGTAGCTGCGCGCCTGGCCGGTCTCACCGGCTGGGCTCGAGAAGACCTGGATGACAAAGGCGACACCCGGGTTGGAGTTGAGCGTGCCGGAAACCGTGGTCGAGCCGGCGCTCGACACCGCCGAGGTGATCACCGGGTAGTTCTGGCCCTGGTTGGGGTCGCCGGTGTCGGCGTCCATGGGGTCGTTGGTGTCCATACCGTTGTTGTCGATGTCGATGGCGATGTCGTCGGCGTCGGGACCGTTGGGTCCGATCAGATTGGCGCCGAAGTCGCTGCCGTCACCGATCAGGGTGTTCTGGGTGTTGTTGAGGAGGGCGATGCCGTCGGCCACATTGGGGCGCGGCAGGCCATTGGGATCCAGGCCGATCCAGTTGCCCAGGATCTCGTTGCCGGTGGCGTTGGAGATGACGCTGATGCCGTTGCCGGGACCGTTTGCCGCGCCGCAGTTGTTGACGCCGTTGCCGCCGATGTAGTTGCCCTGACCGGGGAGCAGGGCGCCGCCGATAGTGTTGCTGTCCGTCGTCACCCGGACGCCATCGCAACCGTTGCCGATCGCCTGGTAGATCGTCGGTGACAGAACGTCGAACGTAATCCCGACGAAGTTGCCCGACACCTTGTTGCCGGTCGCCCCGCCGCCGGTGATCAACACACCTTGTTCGCCGTTTCCGGCGATCACATTGGCCGCTCCCACCGCCTCGAGGCCGATGACGTTGTCCGGCCCTTGGACGAGCACCCCATTGTCGTCGTTGGGGATCGAGCTGAGCTGGAAGGTGTCGACACCGATGACATTGGCGCCGAGATAGTTGCCGCTGGAGTCGGGAGTGATGACGATGCCGCTGAGGCGCTGGCCCGAGATCAGATTGCCCTGGATCGGCGCGCCCACCAAATCGATCGATCCGATGAACGGCAGATCGATGCCGATCTCGTTGTCATCGCGGCCAATGCGGATGCCGTAGTCGTCGTTGCCGAGATCGGTGATTCCCAGGGCATCGGCGCCGATGATGTTTCCCATCACCAGATTGCCGTCGGAGTTGAGGTCGATGCCGTCGGCGCCGTTGCCGGAGATCAGGTTGAGCTCCTCGGGCAGAAACCCACCGATGAGGTTGCCGCCGACGGTGTTGGGCAGAGTGAAGGACGTGACGATGCCGTCGTTGCCGTTGCCGTTGGCGCTCATGCCGTCAGAGGAGGTGCCGATGAAGTTGCCCTGGATGGTGTTGAAGGGTGTCGAGGTGGAGATCCCGGAACCGCTGCAGCCGGAGATGACCAGACCCCTGATGATGGAGCCGCCGTTGAGATCGGTTGGGTCAACCGTGTGGTCGATGTCGACACAGCCGGTCCCACCATCGAGCTCGATCAAGAGCACCGCGTTGGTCACCCGGGCCAACGGCGCAGTATTGGCCGAGGCGCCGGCCTGGCTGTAGCCGTTGATGGTCACCGGCGCCAGAATGGTCGGGAGCTGCGGGTTGGAGATGGTGCAAACTCCGCCACAACCCGTGATGCTGAAGGTGATCACGTCCCGGGCCGGGGTCGCATTTGCCTCTTCGATCGCCGCCCGCAGGGTACAGTCTCCGACCCCGTTGGTGACCTCGCAGACCCCGTCGGTGACCAGATCGCTGCCATTGCCGACATTATTGACATCGAAATCTGCAGACGCGGGGACCGCAATAAATGTCGCAACCACAAAAAGCGAAACGACGGCAAAATCACGCATCGGGTTCCTCCTGCATGGTTCAGGTTTCAGCGCCAAACCGTGACGCCGGCGACCGCCCGAATCGGACCATCTCGTGGGCCTGAGCGGTTGTGGGTTCTCCCTGGTCCGGTTCGGGCTGTCCACGATCTCTCCTGTTCCTCGGTGGCCGAGCTGGTCAGGGCAGACCTCAAGGTCGGTTTGGCCCTCACGACCCTCTATCCTGTCGGTGATTGATTCCGAATTACAGTTTGATCCCGCTGCACCCAGTGGGCAATCGCATGAAAATGCGGTTTTTGCCCAGGCTCCCGGCAAGACCCGATCTTCAGTCACGACCGCCCCGGGCGCCTCTCAGCAGTCGTCATTGCAGAGGAGATCTCCCCAAACCGCTCGGAAATTTCGGTTTCCAACCACCGCCGAGATGTGATGTGATTGACCGAATGGAAGAGAAGACGACGATCCGGGTTTCGCTGGTCGATGACGACGACCTCCTCCGTGAGACCCTCCGTGTGCTGATCGAGGAAGCCGACGGTTTCACCTGTGTCGGCGACTACCACGACATGGAGGCGGGTCTCGCGGCCGCCGATCAAGACCTCGCCGACCTGTGGTTGCTCGATGTCGATCTTCCCGGCATGTCGGGCCCCGAGGGGGTCCGTGTTCTTCTGGAACATCGGCCGGAGGTGGAGATCGTCATGTTCACCGTCTTCGCCGATGACGATCAGGTCTTTTTATCACTCTGCAACGGCGCATCCGGTTACCTCCTCAAGGACACCCCACCAGACCGGCTCTTGGATGCCTTGCGTGAGGCCGCTGCCGGAGGAGCGCCCATGTCCTCGCAGATCGCCCGCAAGGTGATCCGCCTTTTTCGACAGGTCGCGCCGCAGCAGCCCGCGAGCCACAATCTCACCGAGCAGGAGGTCCGGTTGCTCGGGCTGCTCGCCGAGGGTTACAGCTATCAGGGGGTCGCCGACCAACTCTTCGTCAGCATCAACACCGTGCGCAGCCACGTGCGCAACGTCTACGACAAGCTGCACGTGCACTCGCGCTCCCAGGCGGTGCACAAGGCTCTTGAAAAGGGCATTCTCTGAGCTGAACCACTGACCGGCTGACCACCTCCTCTTCGGAAAGGACGGCCAAGGTATTGAGTCTGCGTATCAATATGCTAGGCTGAGACCACATTTTGGGAGACACACATGGCCAAGTACGACAACATCCTCGGTGCGATCGGCCACACCCCCGTTATTCGGATCAACAAGATGGCGCCCAAGGGCGTCACGCTCTATGCCAAGGTCGAGTCTTTCAACCCCATGGGATCGGTCAAGGACCGGCTCGCTCTCGGGATCATCGAGGATGCCGAGGAACGCGGCGCGCTCAAACCCGGACAGACGGTCATCGAGGCCACCAGCGGCAACACCGGAATCGGGCTCGCCATGGTCTGCGCCCAAAAGGGTTACCCCCTGGTGGTCACCATGGCCGAGAACTTCTCCATCGAACGGCGCAAGATGATGCGCTTTCTCGGCGCCAAGGTGGTGCTGACCCCGGCGGCGGAAAAGGGCACCGGGATGCTCAAGAAGGCCGAGGAGCTCGCCGCAGCGCACGGCTGGTTCCTCTGCCGCCAGTTCACCAACGAGGCCAACGCCGATGTTCACTCGGCGACCACGGCGCAGGAGATCCTCGCCGACTTCGCCGATGAGCGATTGGACTACTTCGTCACCGGGCTTCGGCACCGGCGGGACCCTCAAAGGAATCGCCCGAGTCCTCAAAGCCGAGCGCTCGGACACCCGAGTCGTGGTCTGCGAACCGGACAACTCGGTGATGCTGAGCAGCGGGATCGCCCAGGCGCGAAACACCGATGGATCCATCGCGGAGAGCCACCCGGGGTTCCGCGCCCACCTCATGCAGGGTTGGAGCCCGGATTTCATCCCGCAGCTCGCCGAGGATGTCGTGGATCTCGGTCTGGTCGACGACTTCGTGCCCATCCCCGGCACGGCCGCCCTGGAGTGCTCACAGCGACTGGCCCGCGAGGAGGGCATCTTTGTCGGGATCTCCGCCGGCGCCACTCTCGCCGGCGCCCTCGAGGTCTGCAAGACGGCGCCCGCGGGATCGACGGTCTTGTGCATGCTGCCTGACACCGGCGAGCGCTATCTGTCGACTCCCCTCTTCTTCGACGTCGCCGAGGAGATGACCGACGACGAGATGGAGATCTCGAGATCGACCCCGAGCTTCCGTTTCGACGCGCCCTCGGCGCCACCCCCGGCGCCGACCGAAGCCCCGCTGGTGACCCCCGAGGCTGAGGCGTTTGTCGATGAGGTCCTCAATGACTCCAACGAACCCGTGGTGATGTTCGCCTTCGAATGGTGCGAGTTCAGCTGGTCGGTGCGCAAGATGTTCGCCGCGGTCGACATCCCCTACCGGTCCATCGATCTCGATTCCGCGCCTATCCAGGAGAACGATTGGGGCGGCCAGATCCGGGCGGCGCTCAACGCGCGTTTCGATGTCAAGACGATCCCGCAGATCTTTGTCGGCGGCCGCCACATCGGCGGCGCCAGCGAGACCTTCGACGCCTTCAACAAGGGCGAACTCCAGCTCATGCTCTCGTCCAACTCGGTGATCTACAACCGCGGGACGGAGATCGATCCCTACTCGCTGCTCCCGACCTGGCTCCACCCGCGGTAACGGGCGAGGTCCCTGCAAACTCGCGGTCCTCGGAGGATCGTCGTCGGTGGTCTTCTCGCGGCGGGGGCGCCGGCGCCACAAAAAGCCGAGGTCAATTGTGGGGCCGGCGCCCCCGCCGGCCTGGGGTCGCGGGAACGGCACACAGCGAGTTCCGACCTCCGAATTCTGCAGAGCTCGGGCACCTATTTCCCGAAGACCAGCGTTCCGCCGACGTGACCGAGGGTCGCGATGACCACCATCCCCGCGGCCAGGAGCGCGAGTTCGACGGCCGCCAACACGACCGACATGGTGGAACCGAGATCGACGAGCCCGGTGCCGGCCGAGAACACGGCGCCGGAGGCATGGAGCGCGATGGCGAACCCGCCCAGCGCCAGGAAGACGACTGAGAAGGCGATCTTGAGCCGGATCTGGCGATACGACCGCCTCCGATAGCGCCGGTTCCAGTCCCACAGACCGGAGCCGAAGGTCAGCACCGACAACCCCACCGAGAGTGCGAGCAGAACCAGAGTGGCGTCGGCGATCATCGGGGCACGGCCGAGGAGCGGCTCGATGGCGGGGAAGAACGGTCGGACCAGCGAGCCGGCAATCAGGAGCACCGCACCGAGCACGGCGAACGGGTAGAGTCCGATCGGGACGTGGGTCGCCAGCGGGTGAACCCTCATTTTGGGTTGCGGCCGGTAGAGCTCGACCTCGAGGACCACCGGCACCGGGTGGCCGTAGACCTCTTCGATGTCGATGACCACTCCGCAGACCGGGCAGACGAGCAGACGGTTCGACCCGGCGTCGACCACCGCGAGCTCGAAGTGGCAGACCGGGCAGTTGAAGGTTCTGCCGTAGAACCGCCGTTTGAACTTCTCGGCAATCCGCGCGGAGATCTTGCGGATGTCGCCGGACATCAGTGGACCTCCTTCACCCGCATGAGCTTGCCGACGATGATCATCTTTTGGATCTCGGTGGCGCCCTCGTAGATCTGATAGATCTTGGCGTCGCGGATGAGTTTCTCGGCGGGCATCTCGGTTGTGAAGCCATAGCCGCCGAGAACCTGGGAGCACTCGATGGCGGCCTTCATGGCGACATCGGCGGCGAACCACTTGGCCTCGGCCGCCTCTCGCGCGTTGTCTTCACCCTGATCGAAGAGCCAGGCCGCCTTGTAGGTCAGATACCGCGCCGCATCGAGCCCGGTCATGATCTCGGCGAGCTTGAACGAGATCCCCTGGTTGGAAATCAGCTTCTTGTCGAAGGTCCGGCGTCGCTTGGAATAGGAAAGCGCAATGTTGAGCGCCGCCTTGGTGATCCCGTTGGCGCCGGCGGCGACCCCCGGACGGGTGTGGTCGAAGGTCTTCATGGCGATCTGAGAACCCATCGCCCTCGTCGCCGAGGCGGTTCTTCTCCGCGACCTTGACGTCCTCGAAGCTCACCCGCACGGTGTTCGATGCGTGTTGGCCGAGGTTGATCTCCTTGGGTCCGCGGATGATCCCCGGGCTGTCGGCGGGCACGACAAAGGCGGTCGGCTTGTCGTCGACCCTGGCAAGCACGAAATACCAGCTCGCCACCGAACCGTTGGTGATCCACCACTTGATCCCGTTGAGGACATAGTCGTTGCCGATCTTGGTGGCGGAGGTCTTGACCCGCGAGACATCGGAACCGGCCTCGGGCTCGGTCACGGCATAGGCCGAGAACATGAGCTCCTCGGTCATGGGCGCGAGAAATCGCCGTTTCTGGTCATCATTGCCGGCGAGGATCACCGGGTACTGCGAGAGACCGTTGGCATCGATGGCGGTGGCGATCCCCGAGCACCCGGTGGCCATCTCCTCGAGGACCATGCAGTGGTCGAGGACCGTGTGCGGCGAACCGCCGTATTCGGCGGGAACGTGCGGATTCATGAAACCCTGCTTGAAGGCCTCGCGGCAAATCTCGCGGGGGAACTCGCCGGAGCGGTCGAACTTCATGGAGTTGGGGCCGATGAACTCCCTGGTGAATGCGCGCGCCCGCTCCACCAACTCGGTCTGTTCCGCACTCGGGCCGAAATCCATCATCTCTCCTCCCGAACATCGATGAGTTTTGCCGGATCCTCGGCGAAGTCGGCGACGCATTCGAGGATGTTGATGGGCGGGTCGAAGTCCATATCGGGTTGGTATGAGGTCCCGGCAAGGCTCTGGCGCCCGAGGGTGATTCGCAGACCGAAGGCGGAAAGCGCCAGGACCGCAGCGCAGTTGCCGAGGATCACCGCCGAGGGCAAGCCAGGATCCGAGCCGGAGGGGCGCGTCCGAACCGAAGACCGCGACAATTTCGAACCCGACGAGAACGACCAGGGCAATCGACAACGCGAGCTTGATGCGGTGGCTCGGCGGCCAGTTGACGTACATGTGGTTGCGTTCGGCGATCCCGGTGACGATCGATGGTAGAGAGATCAGCAGCATCCCGATGAGCGAGCCACGGAAGAGAAACGCCCACACGGCCGGACCGATTCCGAAGACCATCGACGACGACGCTTCGAGTACAAAGGCGCCGGCTGCGAGAGGCGCCAACGCGATGACCGCATGGACCATCATGGAATGAAGGTGTACTGGACGGTGTTCCACGTCCCCTCCCGGATCGACCGAAAGCCTCGGTCGCTGATTTCTCAGTTGATCATATCACCCAGTATTTATTTGAGACGATGTCTTCCCTGTCGTTATCGCCGCAGTTACCAGGCGGAACATCAACCTCGAGAGGTGGAAAGCCGGATGCGACGACAGCAACCGGCACGAGCACGGAGAGCCCGCCAGTTCGCGGTGGCGCATGTGGTGAGCGGGGCGCCGCTCTGCGGCGGGGCGTCCCCAACGTGGCTGACTTGGGGCGCACCGATCGGGCACCTCACCGCACTCGTCCACGTACTCATCCCAGTCGGTGAGACCGAAGGCGAACTCGGCGTCACCGGTGACCTGGTCGATGCGCGAGATGGAGGCCATGAACAACCCGAACTGCGTGGTCAGAAAGTCGGCCGGATTCTGGGAGCAGCAAAACCCCTTTGGTGTTGCCCTCGCCGGGTCGACCCGACACCCGATGATCACGGAACCGTGATTGACCACTCCGACGTGTTGCCGGACTCAAAGCCGTCGAAAAAAATCGGTTCAATCGTTTCCTCGTAGGCGCCGATGTCGACGGTGCCGTTGACGATTCGCGGCTGACCGCCGGCGTCGCTCGGCCCGAGGTCTCCCGTTGGGAAGTTGTCGCCCGCATCCTCGGCCGGGAACCCGACGACCGCGGAGGCGTCATACTCTTGCGATGACGTTCTCTATTCACCACAGAAACGCTGCCGCCCTCTGTCTGATCGGTCTGGTCTTCGCCTGCCGGGGCGGGATCGCCGGCTCCGATCCCGTCGACATCGAGGATCGCAGAGGAGGACCGACGGGGTTTGTCGCCGATCTGACAGCGGCGGCCTTGGAGCGCACGACCCACGACGTCCGTTACGACGGCCGCTACTTTTCGATCACCTATCCCGGCGGGGATGTCCCCGAATCACGTGGGTGTGTGCACCGATGTCGTCATCAGGTCGTACCGCAGTCTGGGAATCGACCTCCAGCTTCTGGTCCACGAAGACATGGCGGCGGCGTTTTCCGAGTATCCCGATCGCTGGGGACTGGCGGCGCCAGACCCAAACATCGACCACCGGAGAGTGCCGAATCTCGAGGTCTTTTTCTCACGCCACGGTGAGAGCCTTCCCATCACCGACCGGGCCGAGGACTACCAGCCCGGTGATCTGGTTTCGTGGATGGTGGGGCCGCTGCCCCACATCGGGATCGTCGTGGGGATTCCATCAACCGATGGCCGGCGGTTCAAGGTCGTTCACAACATCGGCCGCGGCCCCGAGCTCGAGGACATGCTCTTCGACTACCCCATCGTCGGTCACTTCCGATACTACGGATCGTCTGATCCCGGCGGAGACATCGGCCGAGATCACCCACCGTGATATCGAGTTTCGTCAGCTCCCGGGGAAGAGCTTGAGGAAGAAGATCCGCACGGCGAAATCGCCCTTGCCGGGCCCGGAGAGGGCGTAGCCGAGCTCGAAGTTCATGATCAGCTGCCAGGGCAGGGTCACCGTGCCGCCGACGCCGATCCCGGCGAGCAGTTCCTGATCGAGACCGGTCGCCGGGTTGGTCGCCCACAGGGCATCGACCTTGGCCGTCACCCGGAGGAGTTCCAGATAGTTGATCCCTCCGCTGAGGTGGCCGCCATAAGCTTGTCCGGCCCGCACCAGACCGCTCGGGTATCCGGCCACCGAGGGATCGCCGAAGAGGCCGAAATCGTATCCCGAGAATCGATCGGTGTCGGCGCTGTCGAGGTATTCGAGCACCAGGCCGATCTTGCGGAAGTCCTTCAACCACCATGACTTCGCAATATTGACCTTCCAGCGTTGATAGTCCTGCTGGTCCGGGCTGTACTCGGTGTTGTCGGGCAGACCCCAGTACTCCCAGTCGACTCGTTTGTTGGTGCTGCCCGCGACGGTGACGCGGTAGCCGGATCGGCTGTAGTCGAACTTGGCGGAGATGGTGTTGGTGAGCGTGTCCTGGGGCAGCACGAAGTCCTCGGCGGTGTTGTCGGATCTGAAGAACTCCTGGTAGTTCGCGCCGTACCTGAGCTCGAGGGAGAGAAACTTGGCGACGGGACGGCCGACAAAGACATTGAAGGTGCCGGATCGCTGTTTGATCTCCTCATCGGGGACTACCACCCCGTCGCGGTAGAGTTCGTCTTTGCCCTTGAAGAAGACCCCGTTGAGATTGGCTCCGGCATTCCAGCGGCTGCCCAGGACAGCGGGGTCGGCGATGCTCGCCGAGAGAAACGCCCCGGCGAAGAAGACGTTGATCTGGGAGCCGGTGTCCTTGAAATCGAGATCGAGATAGTTGACCCCGGCCAACGGCAGCGGGTAGTCCACCGATTCGTCCCAGAAGACGCCACCCACCAGAAAGAGCCGGCTCGAATCGAAATCGGTCTCCACGACGCGTTCGCCCTCTTTGTCCTTGGGTAAGTAGCGGAGCCCCTCTTCGGTCTCCCGGACCATGGTCGAATCCGAGGCCAGCGCCGCCTGGCGGTTGGCTTCGAAGTCATCACCGTTGATCCTGACCTCGGTGAGGCGAAGATCGAGCTCCACCGGAACCGTCGAGCTGAGCAGGGAAAAGACCTGTTGGCCCGAGATTCTCAGGGGCAGCACGAAGGCATCCCGGGACCACGGTACGGTCCGGCCGTCGGCATCGATGGGGCTGTAATAATAGGTCTCCTCGTTGGAGAGCACCTCGCCCTCGAGACCGACCTGAACCGCCCGCGTCCGGACATGGGCGTAGACCTCCCGGTCCACCCACGTCGTCCCCTGGAAGAGGCTCCTGCCGGGTGCGGCTTCGACGGGCTTGAAATCGAGAACCCAGCAGTCACGACCATCGACCACGTCGGTCCCACGAAGCTTGAAGGTGTAGTACTTGGAAAACTTGATGTCGGTCGGCAGCGAGGCGACCTTCTCCGGTTGGATGAGCGGGATCTTGGGCATTTTTCGCGAACGCCACTTGACCCCTGCGATGTAGAAATCCGACCACACCCAGTCGTAGGTTCCTTCGCGGAGGAAGAACTCACCGTCGTAGGACATTTCGATGGACCCCTGCTGGGCCTGAAATCTCAGGGCGAAGTTCCGCTTCGCCTGATAGTGATGGAGCCGCCGGTCCTGGTCGTCCTCGAAGGCTTGGAGCCGGCGCAGGATCTCCTCCACCGGCATCTCTCGGCCGCCGCCGATCTCGATCTCTTCGTCAAAGCCTTCGAGCTCGGCGGCGCTCGGCCGCTCGAGGCGGAGCAGCACGACATCGGGCGCATCATCGACCACGACGATGTAGACGCCGTCCTTCCTGACGCCGGTCACCGAACGGACCTCGCCGGTCTCCAGATCCACCAGCTCCGGTGACCGGAGATGTTCATCAGGAAAGACCAACCGCAGACGCTTTTCGTTCGGCGCCTTTTCCGCCACCACCCGAAGCCCGAGATCTTCGCGGACGAAGACCCACGCTTCAGCGCCACCGGTTGGAACCAATGATGGATCGCGGACCATCCCGCCGCCGAGCTCCCGAGCCGCCACCTTGAGCGCTCTGAGATCGAAGGTGACCCCCTCTTCGGGTTCGATGAAGGTGATCGTTGCTCCGGCCGCGGCCCAGTGGGCCACTTCGGCAACCGATGCCGGCGACCCGTTCGACGAAGCCGCGGCATCCACCGCTACCGGCTTGCCCGGATCGAGATCCGCGAGGATCTCGAGCGCCGACGTCGTCCGCTCACCGGGAGCGAGCACCAGGACATCGAGATAGGCCGCCACCTCCTCAAGGTAGAGCGACTCGAGGGCGTCGCGATCGGCGGGCAACGGGCCGGCCGCGAAACCGGCACCCACCGCCGCCCCCGTCACCACCACCGCGGCCCGCCTGATGAGGTATCCCTGGTCGCTGGCGGACACCGCGCCGGTCTCGGGCTGCCAGACCGCCTGGATGAAGATCTCGTTGCCGGTGGTCTTGGCGATCTCCGCCAACTCCCCAAGCTCGCGCTCGAGCCCATCGAGGTTCTCGATGAGCGGCGCCGGAGTTGAAAAGACGACCCGCAGCCACGGCATGGCGCCGGATGCACGGATCGAATCGAGGGCTTGGATATCTGCACTGCCATCGAGGGCCACGGTCCAGCTGACGAAAAAGAGCTCCCCTTCCTCGATCCGAGGTTCGGCTGCGAGGTCATCGAGGACAACCGTCGGGTCACTGAGCCGGACGCCGGCGGCGATTCTCCCGCTGAGTTCAGAGGCTCCGACCAGACCGGCGGCCAGGATCACGATGGAGGCAAACGACGCCCTGAGCTGGTGTGCTTTCACTGGCGTATTGCGTCCGGTCGCGTTCAGCCGCCGCTCTTCATGGCCTGATCGAGAAGATCTCCGAACGGGCAGGAGCCGGCGAGATTCTGCCCGCCGTCGACCACAAGCAGGGTACCGGTGATATACGCCGCCATGGGCGAGGCGAGGAAGACCGCGGCGGCGCCGATCTCTTCCACCGTACCGTACCTGCCGAGTGGGATCGCGGCTTTGAGCTTGTCGTGGTAGGACGGGTCGTCGGGACCGAGACGGCGCATGCCCTCGGTACCTTCGATGGGTCCCGGCGCGATGGAGTTGCAACGAATAGAGTGCCGGCCCCACTCGAGGGCGAGGTTACGCATGAGCTGATCGACACCGGCCTTCGCGGCCCCGACGTGGGCTTGCGCGGGGTAGGCCGTGAAGGCCTGTCCGGCCGAGATGAAGATGATCGAACCTCGGGTTTCGGCGAGTTGCTCAAAGGCCGCTCGTGCGGCATTGAAGGAACCGAGCAGATCGATGTCCACCACCGCCTTGAAACCGTTGGCGCTGAGCTCCTCTGAACGACACGGGAAATTCCCGGCGGCGCCGCAGACCAGTACGCCGATGGGGCCAAGCTCATCGCGAGTCGCCTCCATCGCGTGGACCAAGGCGTCGTAGTCCCGAACATCCGCCGGCACCGCAACCACCTGTGCACCAAGACCCTCGAGCTCGGCGGCCGCCCCTTCGAGACGTTCGGCCGATCGGCCGCAGATGGCCAAATCAGCGCCGAGCGAGGCGAATGCGCGGGCGATCCCGAGGTTGATCCCGCTGCCGCCACCGGTGATGAAGACTACGGTCCCTTCGAAGAGGTCCTCGGGCAGGTACTCCAGCAACTCCAACTGACCCATTCATCGCCTCCCACGCGCAACTCCCGGAAGACTACACCATCACCGCTCCCGCTCCCGCGTCTGGGTCCGTTTCCGTATCCGCGTCCGTATCCGTGCCCGTGCCCGTGCTCTTGCCCGACGCCGAGGCCGACCAGAGCACGCGGAAACCGCGTTCATTGGGACGTGCCGGGTGCGCAATTGTGCCTGATCGACCACCCGGCACCGCGTCGCGCCCGACACAATTGCGACACCGAGCACTCCACGGGAAGCGCGATGAAATCTGCTGTTCCGGCTCAGAGACAGGCCGCCGGGGCCCCAGAAGGCCGGTGACGCGGAAATCAAGAACCGATGCCGTAGCGTGCTTCCGAGAGATTCATGCGTGTCGTACCCGGTGGAGACCCTTCGACTCGGCCGTCGGACGGCCTCGCTCAGGGTGACAAGGGGTTCGTCATTGGGACCGGATCGACTACCGAAATCTCACAGGTATCTCCTCAGTCATCTGAATAGCATAGGTCCTCGATCCAACAAATACCGAGTGTTGCCCGATCGACCTCGCGATTCCCCAATCCTCCGTTGGGAAGAGTCCGCAGCTGTTTCCGAGACCGCGAATCCCGAAGACCGTTCTGCAATGTCGTAGAAGCGCCCGTCTCCAGGTGGGCGTCCCCCCGTCGATCGATGCCACCGACGCCGGCGTGGACGTCGGCGCAAAAACCAGCGACCCTCGAGGCCGCGGTCGTTTGCGATACAGGGACTCAATATTTAGATCGGTGATTCAGAGAAAATGCCCACGCCTATTGACATTTTCTTCTTACTGCTACATATTTGCATTTAACGCTCGTTGACTGGAAGGCCCGAGTTTGGACGAAGCCAGCAAGACCGAACGCATGGAAGCGTATCGCCGGATCTGTCGGGACCGGGGTTTGAGAGTCACCGTCCAGAAGAACGCCATCCTCGAAACCGTCCTCGAACTCGACAACCACCCCACTGCCGACCAGGTTTTCGAGGCCGTCACCCCGAGGTGCCCGGACATCTCGAGGACTACGGTCTACCGCGCGCTGGAGGGCTTCGCCCGCCTCGGTCTCATCACCAAGGCCTGCCACCCGGGCAGCTCCACCCGCTATGACCGAATGACTGGAATCCACCACCATCTCATCTGTCTACATTGCGACGCGGTCATCGACATCTCCGATGCCGGGCTCGACGCGTTGACGGTCCCTGACACCTCTGACTTCGGTTTCGAAGTCCGGGATTTCAGGGTCCAGCTTCGCGGGATCTGTAGCCGGTGTCGGAAGCAGAAAATGAAGGAGGAGTGACATGAGAAAGACCCTGTTCGCCCTGATCTTTGTCGCGGGGTTGCTCGGCGCCATCGCCGTATTCGGCGGTGATGCGGCCGACAATCCCCCTCTCGGACTGCCGCCGGTCCCGATCCCGGAGGACAACCCGCAGACGCCGGCCAAGATCGCCCTCGGTGAGAAACTCTACCGGGATGAGCGCTTCAGCACCACCGGCGAAGTCGCATGCCTGACCTGCCACGACCCCGAGAAAGCCTTCACGGATTCACCGCTCAGGGTCTCCGAGGGGATCGAGAAGAAAACCGGTACGCGCAACTCGCCGACGGTGATCAACTCCGCCTACTTCACAACCCAGTTCTGGGACGGGCGCTCGCCCGATCTCGAAGATCAGTCGCTCCACCCGTTCGTCAACCCGGTCGAGCACGGCCTGGCGGACCACGAACCGATCCTCGCGATCGTCCGCACCGATCCCGAGTATGTCGCCGCCTTCACGGAGGTCTTCGACAAGCAGGGCGAGCAGGTCACCATGAGGGAGGTCACGCTGGCGATTGCCTCGTTCGAGCGCACCGTGGTCTCCGGAAACTCCGATTTCGACCGCTATTTCTACGGCGGTGAGGTCGATGCGCTCACCGAGCAGCAGATTCGCGGCTTCGATCTCTTTGTCAACCAGGGGCGCTGCGTCTCGTGTCATGTCATCGAGCAGACCCAGGCGCTTTTCACCGACAACCGTTTTCACAACATCGGCGTCGGCATCAACAACATCCAGAACGATGTCCCCGAGCTCGCGACGACCTTCCTCGAGGCGAAAAGAACCGTGTCGGAGGTCGATGTCGAGGTCCTCACCGACCCTCGGACATCCGAACTCGGCCGCTTCGCCATCAACCGCGATCTCGAAGACCTCGGGTCCTTCAAGACCCCGACCCTGCGCAACGTCGCGGTCACCGCCCCGTATATGCACGACGGCCGTATCGAAACCCTCAAGGATGTGATGATCCACTACAACAACGGCGGGGTGACCGATGTCGGAGACCCGGTCAACGACTTCCTCTCCGGCGGCATCCGACCCCTCAATCTCGAAGAGGAGCAACTCGACGATCTCGTCGCCTTTATGGAGGCCCTGACCAGCCCCGAGTACAAAGTCCCGGCGACCGCGCCGGACGAAGGGTAGAGGTGCGAGATGAAGAACAGACCCAATCGTCGTGACTTTCTCAAGGGCGCCGGCGCCGTCGCCGCGGCCAGCACCCTGCCTCTGACCTCGATCGAGCTCGCCTTCGCCGATCCCGCCAAGAACTTCAGCTTCGCCTACATCTCGGATTCTCACATCCAACAGATCAAAGGCACCCGATTCGTCAACAACTGGGACCGGGGGCTCATCCGCGCGGTGGCCGAGACCAATCTGCTGCAGCCCAAACCCGACTTCGTGATGTTCGGCGGCGATCTCGCCCAGCTTGGTTCCAAGGCCGAGCTCGACCACGGCGCCGAGATGCTCGCCAAGCTCGACTATGAGACCCACATGGTCATGGGCGAGCACGACTTCTACCTCGATCTCGGCGAGTACTGGTCGGAGCTCTTCGGACCCCACTGGTACAGCTTCGACCACAAGGGCGTCCACTTCGTCGTCCTCAACAGCATCCTCACCTACCACGAGTGGACCTTCGATCGTTGGCCCACCGCACGAACAGCGGATGCTCGAGATGGCCGGGCTCGACAATCCCAACGGTTCGCCCTTCATGGTCGGCGAGAAACAGCGCGCCTGGCTCGCGACCGACCTCTCGGGGGTCAGCAAGGACACTCCCGTCGTGGTGTTCTCCCACTCGCCGATCCAGAAGCTGTTCAAGAACTGGAACTTCTGGACCGAGGACGCGGAGGAGGTCCAGGCCCTCCTCCAGCCTTTCAACGATGCGACCGTGATCTACGGCCACGTCCACCAGATTCAGTACAACCAGATCGGCAACATCAGCTTCCAGGCGGTGATGGCCACCGCGTGGCCGTGGCCCTATCCGAGCACCTACGTGCAGGCCGAGAACACCATGCCCAAGATCACGGTGCCCATGAACCGGGCCGATCCGTTCTTCGAGCGCGACGCCACAGGTTGGCAGTTCATCGATCTGTCGAACGGCCGGGTCTCCATGACCTACAACCTGTACAGCAATACCGATCGGACGGTGGCGTTCGATCCGGCCACCGGCACGCCGGTGGACAACCGATACCAGGACGTGGGAGACCGCATTCCCCCGCAGACCCAATACTGATGGAGGACGCCATGGCCAAGAAACATCTCTGGGTGCTCGTCGTCGTCGTCGCGAATGCTGGCGGTGGTCGGCGTGTCGCTCCGGGCCGACGAGTTCACCGAGGCCGATCTCGAGCGCTGGCAGGCCGAGTACATGAGCGTGGTCGCCGACGGCCGCGCCCTCTGGGGCAGCCCCGATCTCGGCACCAACGGCGTCGCCTGCGGCCAGTGCCACCCCAACGCCGCAAACACCCATCCCGAGACCTACCCCAAGTTCCAGAAACAGCTCGGCCGGGTGATCGCCCTGCGCGAGATGATCAACTGGTGCCTCATGAACCCCCTCGAGGGTGAGGTCCTGGAGCTCGACGATCCCCGCATGATCGCGCTCGAGGCCTACATCGCCTATGAACGCAGAGGAGTTCCCCTCGACCCGGGCAAGCACTGAGTTCCCCCGGCGGATCAACCACAGCGGCGCGGTCGAACCGCGCCGCTGTTTTCATTTCTTCTTCTTCGGCTTTTCCTTCGGCTCCGGTCCCAACGCCCTCTCGAGGGCCTCGGCCACGGTGCCCAGCACCTTGAGCCTGGCGAACCGCTTGCAGTTGCCCTCGACGAGGGTCCACGGCGCGTCATAGGTCGATGTCCGTTCGACCATTTCCTGGACCGCGCGCTCGTAGAGATCCCATTTTTCGCGGTTCCGCCAGTCCTCGTCGGTGAGCTTCCACCGTTTGTACGGCACGATCTCACGCTGCTGAAACCGCCGAAGCTGCTCCTCGGGGGTGATGTGGAGCCAGAACTTGAGAAGCACGATGCCGAACCCGGTGAGCTGGCGCTCGAACTCGTTGATCTCGGTGTAGGCGCGGCGCCACTCGGATTCGGAGGCAAATCCTTCGACGCGTTCCACCAACACCCGGCCGTACCATGAGCGGTCAAAAATGGTCACCCTCCCGGCTCGGCCGAGATGGCGCCAGAATCGCCAGAGGTAGTTCTGCGCCCGCTCCTCGTCGGTCGGAGCGGCGACGGCGATCACGCTGGAATCGCGCGCATCCAACGACTGGGTCACCCGCCGGATCGCGCCCCCTTTGCCGCCGGCGTCCCAGCCCTCGAAGACCGCGACCACCGAGGTCCCCTGCGCCCGGGCGCGGCGGAAGAGGGCGTTGACCCGCCCCTGTTCCTCCGGAAGCGCGCGCCGGTACTCCTTCTTGGCGGCGCTCTGTTCCATGTCGAGCTCGGTGAGGACCGTGCGTTCAAAGCTCGGGGCGAGCGAAGCCGTCGCGTCATCCTCCGCCATCGCCTCGGGTTGCTCGCCGATCTCGATGTCCACGGCCGGTGAGACGACTCCGCCGCCGTTGAGGCGCTGCCTGACGGCGTCACGGATGATCGTCGCCACCGTCAGCGATCGGTAGCCGGGATCCGCCCCCTCGACGATCTTCCACGGCGAGCGGGCGAAACTGGTCCGGCGAATCGTGTGTTCGGCCGCCATGACGAAGCGGTCGTACATCTTCCAGTGCCGCCAGTCGGTCTCGGTCACCCGCCAGGAACGCAACGGGTCCTTCTCGAGGGTCTTGAGTCGTTTCTTCTGCGCTTTCCGCCCGAGGTGCATCCAGAACTTGAGAATCAAGGCGCCGTCATCGGCCAGCAACCGTTCGAACGCGACGATCCGGTCAAGTCTGCGATCGAGCTCGGTGTCGCTGATCCGATCGTGGACCCGGTCGAGAAAGGGGGGCGAGTACCACGCGCTGAGGAAGAGACCGAAGTGGCCCTTTTCGGGCAGGTCTCGCCAGTAGCGCCAGAACTCCGGCCGCTCGCGCTCTTCCTCGGAGGGCTCGAGATAGGCGTGGGTGTCGATCCACCGCGGGTCCATCCACTCGTTGAGGAGATTCACCGTGGCGCCCTTGCCGGCGCCGTCCACCCCCGAAAAGAGCACGATCACCGGAAAATCCGCGCTTCGGAGAGCCTGCTGGAGTTCGAGGAGCTCCACCCGCAGCCCGGGAACCGCCTTCTCGTACACGCTCTTCGAGACCTTTCGATCGAGCTCGGCTGTTTCGAACATGTGATCTCCCTGTAGACCATTATCCCCCAAAAAACCATCGCTGTTTCACCGCAAGGACGCAAGGGACGCCAGGACCATCGCAAGGGCGACCGTACGATTGACCCATCGCACCATCGCATTTCACCGCAAAGACCGCCAAGATCGCGAAGAACATCGCAAAAATGACTCATCGCATCGCTACGTGGAGGTGGATTTCTTTGCCAGAATGCAATTAATGAGAGCCGTGGCACAGCAAAGGGCCGGCGTCCCTTGTGGGCCACCCGGCGGCCTGATAACGTTCTCACCGGCCGCTTCAGACGGAGGAATCATGCTCGCGCGCTCGTTTTCACTCATCGTTCGAATCACCATCATGCTGGTTGTCACGACATGGGCTCCAGTCGGCTTCGCCCAGCTCGAGCCCTTGCGGGGCACCGTGGTCTCCAAGGCCGACAAGCCTCTCGAAGAGGTTCAGGTGGTGCTGCGATCGCCCGACAGCGCCGAAGCCGTCGAGGAGATCATCACCGGCGAGGACGGCGCCTTCAGCATCCCCATGGAGATTCTCAGACCCGGATACGAGATCCACGTTCATAAAGACGGCTATGACGACGTGATCCTGCCCGTCAACCCGCAACAGCTCGTGGTCGCGACGCTCAAAGTCACGTTGCTGCGAACCCGGGGAGCGCCACCGCCGGCGACACCGACCCCATCGAGGGACCTCGCAAAGGAGCGGCTCGAGGCTGCTGCCGAGCGACGGGAGCGGGCGGTTCGCCTGTACAACGACGCGGTCGAGAAGTACGAGGACGACAAGGACGAAAAACAGTCGAAGATCGATGCCATGCAGATGTTCCGCGAATCGGCGTCCATCGATCCGACCTTTCGCGAACCGCTCCAGATCCTGGCCCGGACCGCCATCAAGAACCAGAAATGGGCGGAGGCCTCGCGATACTCGGAAGCCCTGATTCGGATCGACCCGACCGACGAAGAAGCCATCAACAATCTCTACATCTCCCTGGTCATCATGCGCCACTTCAAACGGGTCGGCGAGGCGGCGAAACGCCTCATCTCCATCGACCCGGAGAAAATCGCCTACGTCGAATCGCACGCCGCCGAGTTCTACAGAAACAACCTGTTCTCAATGTCGAGGGCCCTCTATCAGGCCCTCACCGAAGTTGCACCGGACGCGCCGAACGGCTATCTCAACCTGGGTCTGTGCTGTGCGGCGCTGGGCGACACCGAGGGCGTGCGAGCCGCGTACGAGAAGTTCATCGAGATCGCGCCCGAAGATCACGAGGACCTCGAGACCATCAAACAAGAACTGGCCGCTCTCGATGCACCCGGGCAGATCGAGGGGACCGAGGACCTCGAGGTCTCCGAGGAACCGCAGGAACCAGAGTGATCCCGTGACACCGTGGCGATTCAGACTGCGGCTCTACGCCCACCGCGGCGCATCCGCCCGAGCGCCTGAGAACACCCTCGCGGCATTCGAGATCGCCCTCGCCGACGGCGCCAACGCCCTCGAGCTCGATGTCCACCGCACCGCCGACGGCCACTTCGTCGTAGCTCACGATCCCGACGGCGCCCGCACCGCCGGCTGCAACGAGCGCATCGCCGAAGTCGGTCTGGACGAAGTCCGCCGATGGACGGCGGGGGGAGAGTCCATCCCGACCCTCACCGAGTTTCTCCAAGCGTTTCCCGACACCCCGCTCAGCATCGATCTCAAACCCAACAACCCGGCCGCCGTCGCGCCCCTGCTCGACGTCCTCTCGACCTCACAACGGCGAGGCCCGGATCACCTTTGCCAGCTTCCACGATCGCCTCGTGTGGCAGGCCCGAAAGCTCGGTTGGCAGGGCCGGACCGCGCTCACGAGGGGAGAGGTGGCGGCACTGAGGTTCGCCCCGCTCGCGCTCGCGCGCAGCCTGATCCGCGGCCATGCGGCTCAGATTCCCTTGCGATCGGGGCCGATCCGGCTCGACCGCAGGGCCTTTCTCAACCGTTGCCGGATCCTCGGCATCCGCGCCGACTATTGGGTGGTGAACGACCCCGACGAGGCCCGCACCCTGCTCGCCGCCGGCGCCACCGGGCTCATGAGCGACGATCCGGCGCGTCTCGCACCGGTCTTCCGGGAATTCGAGTGAACCCCCAACCCCGAGTGCTCGCCCGTCTCCGGGCCTGGGCTTGGTCGTGGCGGCGGCGCGCGTTCCTCGCCGGCGTCGCCGCCCTCGGGCTGTGGGCGGCCGTCGGTTGCTACCAGTCGGTCAAACCGCTGCCGTCGGACCTGGTCTATGGTGGTGATCCCATGACTGTCGCCGGACCCGACCTCCGCTTCCTCACCGACCTCACCTACCGTGACGCCGATGATTCGCCGGTGGTCGAACAGGAGATCTTCGACGAGGTCCTCGAGTCTGATCCACGGTGCGCGAAAGCTCCTGGTGCTCGATCTCTTCCTCTTCAACCAGCACCTCGGCGCCGCCGGCACCGCCCACCGGCCGCTCAGTTCGGAGATCGTCGAGGCGCTGATCGCAGCTCGGCAGCGGGCGCCCGAGATGCCCATCGTGCTCGTCACCGACCCCATCAACGACGTCTATGGCGGCGATCCCTCACCGCAGCTCGCCGCTCTTCGCGAGGCCGGGATCCAGGTCGTGGTCACCGATCTCCTGCGGCTGCGCGACTCCAACCCGCTCTATTCGAGCGCCTGGCGCATCCTCGTCCAGTGGTGGGGCAACTCGGCGGGCGGCGGTTGGCTGCCCAACCCCCTCGACCCCACCGGGCGCAAGGTGAGCCTGCGGACCTATCTGCGCCTGGCCAACTTCAAGGCCAACCACCGCAAGGTCGTGCTCGCCGACTCCGACGACCGCTGGGTTTGCCTGGTGACCTCGGCCAACCCGCACGACGCCTCGAGCGCCCACTCCAACGTCGCCCTCCGGGTCGCGAACGAGGAACTGGCGCGCCAGGTCTATCGCGGCCGAGATGGAGGTGGTCCGGCTCTCGGGCGGCACGCCGCCGTTCGACGCGCTGCCCGATCTCGGCGGGTCGGACGTCACCGGTGATCACCTCGTCGCCTATCTTACCGAGAGCGCCATCCGGGACCGGGTTCTCGAGCTCATCGCGGCCACCGCGTCGGGTGACGAGATCGATCTCGCCCTCTTCTACCTCTCGCACCGTGCGGTCATCACTGCCCTGGCCGACGCCGCCGGCCGCGGAGTCTGGATCCGAGCAGTCCTCGACCCCAACCGCGACGCCTTCGGCCACGAGAAATCGGGCATCCCCAACCGCCAGGCGGCCGAGTATCTGAGGCGGATCGGCGGCGGCGGGATCGCGTTGCGCTGGTACGCCACCCGCGGCGAGCAGTTTCACAGCAAGCTCATGGTCGTCCGACGATCCAGGACAGTGGACTGCGTTCTCGGTTCGGCCAACTTCACCCGCCGCAACCTCGACGACTACAACCTCGAGGCCTCGCTCTGGGTCCAGGCCCCGCGCGGTTCCAACCTCGACCGCGAGCTCAAGCTCTATTTCGACCGGATCTGGACCAACGACGACGGCACCTGCACCCTGCCCTACGACGCCTTCCGCGACACCTCGCGGTTGCGCCGCTTTCTCGCCTGGACGCAGGAGACCACGGGCCTCGGCACCTTCTAGCCCGCATCCGCGCCCGTATCCGAATCCTTTCCGCGCTGCGACAACGTGAGCCTTTGCAGAATTCGGAGTCTTGAAAGACCACGGAGATTCCACGGGGCACGTTCATTTTGACCTGGGCTCCATCTGTGTCAGAGGGTTGCGCTTCCGAATGATGTGACGAGTCGAGCGATCCCCCGTGGCGACCTCCGTGATGTCTCCGTGCCCTCCGTGTTAGATCTGCGCCATGTACATCAGCACGGTGCTGATCGGGCCGCCGCCGGTGAGGAACATCATCGCCATCGCGGGGATCGTCGCGAAAAAGAGGAACACAGGAATCCAGCTGTCGCGCACCGAGGCGTCGACGACCGAGCCGTCGGCAGGATTGACGCCGAAGTGAAGGGCCAGGGCGAGCAGCAATGCCCCGACAACCATGAATGCGTTTGCCGCCGCATTGCCGAAGGCGGGATGCCAGAACCTCTTCATTCCTGATCTCCTGAACCCGGGTCGAGTCGCGACCAGTGTACCTCGCCGCGCCGTGAGGCAGTATCCGTCCCACTCCCTCTCCCGACGAAATTCCCTCAATCCTGCACACATAGGCAGGCTGGAAGCCTGCCCCACAATCGCTCCCGATCCCAACGCCCGGTAGACCCATCGTCGCGTCGGCAAACTCCTGGTATCATGCATCCTTCTGAGACTAACACTCATGATCCTGATTTCATCTCTCCTGCGGGCCACCCTTCTCGCCGTTGTCGTCATCGGCATCGCACCGTTCTGCGGCGGCGACGAATTGACCCCGACGGCGGCATCCACCCCGACGACGGCGACTGCCCTGACGCCCGCCCCGCTCCCGGCAGACGATCCTGATGTCGCCGATACCGTCGCAGCGACGCCCACCGCCGTTCCCGATACCGAATCGGTCGAAACGGGCGCGACGGATCTCGAGGCGATGGATGCGGAAATCGACCTCCGCATCCAATCCCTCGCCGACCGGCTCTCCGCCGCGACCCCCGAGACCGTCGAGGTGGACCAGATCGACGTCGACCTCGTCGCCTTCCTCGATCAAGAAAAGGCTCGGCTCAGCGATGCTCTCTCCCGGTTCGAAGAGGGGTCGGGGACCGGCGACGCCGAACTCCGGTGGCGGGCGGTCACGGTGCACGGAAACGCGGTCTTGCGGCTGGTTGAACTGCGAATGGCGGCGCGGGACTCGTTCACCGAGGAACACCGACGAGCCCTCCTGAGCTTCGGACGCGCCGGCTTACACCAGGCGGCGCGGGAAGCACGTACAGGCGTACTCCTCGCCCACTACCACCTCGCCTTACGCCGGCATTCCATCGATGAGGTGCCGGCGATGGCCCGCGATCTGTTCAAGGTCGGCGCCACCCTCAGCCGGTTGCTCCTCGTGGCGGCGGTGCTGGTCTTCGCTTTGTGGGTGCGCCGGCGATGGCGCGGGTGGCTCGAGCGGGTGCGGACCTCGACCTTCCGTTCGCTTTCGAGGGTCGGTTCCAAACGACGGGCGCAGCGAGTGTTCAGGTGGTGCGAGACCATCGGCCCGTGGGCGCTTTTCCTGATCACCATCACGGCGCTGCGCTGGGCCCTCGGACCCGCCGCCCGGGCCGGCGAGATCGACGCCCTGCTCACCCTCCTGACGATCTACGGCATCTATCGGCTCGCCATCGATGTCGTGGCGTCCGCATTCGTGAACGCCGCCATGCACTACGGCCTCGAGACAACCGACGAACGCCGCACGATGTTGCTTCGCAGCATTCGCCTCGTCCTCCGGGTCGCTATGATTCTGTTGCTGATCCACCTGGCGTCACGCGCCCTCGGGCAGGGCTTCATGGTGACGATGATCGTGAAGTTCTCCTGGCTGGTGGTTATGGCGGCGATGCTCGTCGAGCTCTTCCGCTGGCGCAACGTCATGGTGGAGACCTTCTTGACTCTGCAACCCAAGGGCCGGCTGGCCGACACCCTGCGAGCCAGTCGATCGCGCTGGTACGGCGCCTTTCTCGCACCCGCGGCCTTTGTCTGGCTCGCCGGCCACGGCGCCGCCACCGTGGCGCGCGAATTCGCGCTCGGGTTCGAGGAAACCCAGAAGGCCCTCGCCTTTCTCTTCCGCCAGCGGGTGCAGCGACAGGCCGAGAAACAGGGCTACGCTGAGGGTATTGTCGCCGAGTTGCCCGAGAGTCTGATCGAAGCATTCCGGGAGGAACCGATCGCGAGCGGGCCGCTCGTCGTGTCCAACTTCCCCGGGCTCGATGAACTGCACGAGATCCTGACTACATGGAGAGAGTCCGGAGTGCGGGGATCCTACCTTCTCACCGGTGAGCGCGGTATCGGCAAGACCAGCTGGCTCAACCAGATCCGCCGCAAAGACCTCGAGATCCAGCGCATCCTGCCTCGGCAGACGCGTCACGGATGCAGCCGATCTCTGCGCCCGTCTCGCCGAGCTCCTCGAGATCGACGCCGGTCCCGATGCGGGACCACGAGAACTCGGACGAGCGCTGTACAACGGACCGCGGCGGGTGGTGGTGCTCGACATGGCCCAACACCTCTTCCTCACCGATGTCGGCGGCTATGACGCATTCAAGGCGTTTGCAACCCTGGTCAACCGAACCTGCAACAACGTGTTCTGGCTGTGCAGCATGAGCGCCTACGCGTGGCGCCATCTGCGGGCGGTGCGGCCCGACGCGACGGTCTTCAGGACCCGCCGCCACCTCTCGGGCTGGAACGAGGAGCAGATCTCCGATCTCATCCGCGCCCGGTGCAAGGCGAGCGGGGTTCAATTCAACTTCGCCGATGTCGTGGTCGACCGGCTCGAGGGCGTCTCGGTGAGTTCGAGCCTCATCGAATCCGCCGACGCCTACTCCCGGCTGCTGTGGGACTACTCCGACGGCAACCCGCGCGCCGCCCTGCACTTCTTCCTGCGCTCGCTCGACCCCGAGCGCAGCGGCAGGGTGCGGGTGCGCCTGTTCAAGGCGCCTGATGTCGCCCTGCTCGAGGATGGCGGGCAGGACGGTCTCTTCGTCCTCGCCGCCATCGTCACCCACGAGAGCATCAGCCTCGACGATCTCATCGAGGTCACCCGATTCGACCGCTCCCAGTGCTTCATCCACATCGATCGGCTGCTCGAGGTCGGGGCCATCACCCTCGACGATGAGATGTATCGGGTCTCCACCACCTGGCACCGGGCCGCGGTGCGGCTGTTGCGCCGCCGCAACCTGCTGCCGGCATGAGCATCCGGAGGTCGTGATGGATCCCAACAGCAATCTGCTCTCCCTTTTTCAGCCCGGAGATCTGCCCTACGCCCTGTTGATCATCCTCGTCACCGTGATCGTGGCGCGTTTCACCAGGCAGCTCTTCGACGGCCTCGGGCGGCGATTCACCGACAAACGTCTGGTGATCAACCAGGCGGGTTCCTTTGTCCGCTTCGGCGTGTTCCTCATCGGCGGTCTCTGCGCCGCGCTCACGGTCCTGCGAGGTCACGCCCGAGGTCCTGCTCGCCCTCGGCGGCACCATCGCGGTGTCGGTCGGTTTCGCCCTCAAGGACCTCGTGTCGTCGATCATCGCCGGGCTGATCATCCTCGTCGACCGGCCCTTCCAGGTCGGCGACCGGGTCACCTTCGACGGCTGGTACGGCGAGATCAGCCACATCGGTCTGCGCTCGGTGCAAGCTCGTGACCCTCGACGACACCCAGGTCACGATCCCGAACAACAAGTTCCTCACCGACTCGGTGGCCTCGGGCAACGCCGGCTCGGTCGAGATGATGGTCCAGATGGACTTCTTCGTCGGCGTCGACCAGGATCTCGCCGACGGCCAAGAGCATCGTCACCGAGGCCCTCACCAGCTCGCGCTTCGTCTCGACCGCGCGCCCGTGGGCGGTCACTGATCTCGCAGGTGATTCAGGAGAACTACTTCGCGTTGCGGCTCCGGGGCAAGGCCTATGTCCTCGACGTGAGCTTCGAGAAGGCCTTCGAGACCGATGTCACCGAACGGGTCGTCGAGGGCTTCGCCGCCGCCGGGATCAAACCTCCGGCGGTGCTTCACCGGAGTTGCTGAAGCTCGCCGAAAGGGTCATGCACGGGGCGGCGCAACGTCGGGGCACGGGATTCGCCGACGATCCGGACTCGCAACGGACGCGGACGCGGGATATCATGGGTCCATGGGACAAACGTGACCAGCCACCGGGCGACGACCGACCCCGACGCCGGCATCTACCTCGGCCGATCGGTGGCGCGGGTGACGACTTCGCCGGACGGGATGACGATCCTCGTCGGCCGCACGGCGCGCGACAACGACGTGCTCTCGCTCAAGCTGGCCGCGGCGCGCGACTTCTGGTTCCACGTCGCCGGCGAGTCCGGTTCGCACGTGGTGGTGCGCAACCCGGACAAGCTCGACACGCTGCCGCGGGAGACCAAGCACTTCGCCGCCTCGCTCGCCGCCGGCTATTCCAAGGCCCGCCGCGGCGGCAAGACCGCCGTCCACATGGCGCGAGCCGGCGATGTCGGTAAATCGCGGGGGATGGCGCCGGGCAAGGTGACTCTGCGTCGTTTCACCACCGTGTATGCCCACCCGAAACGACTCGAGGAGGACGAGCAACCATGAAGAACTACGGCTCCCAGAGCATGGTGGAGGAGCTCAAGCGGGTCTTGGTGCGCCGACCCGATGAGGCCTTCGGCAACGCCGATCCCGGTGACTGGCACTACACATCCAAACCCGACCTCGCCGGGGCGCTGGCCGAACACGACGCGCTGGTCGCCACGCTTCGAGGATTTCGGCTGCGAGGTCGTCTTCCACGACGCTCCGCTGCCGGATCACGCCGACGCCATCTTCACCCACGACCCGGTGATCGTCACCGACTCCGGCGCCGTCATCCTCCGCATGGGCAAGGCCCAGAGGCGCGGTGAGGAGGCGGCCATCGCAGCGTCCCTCGAGACTCTCGGCGTGCCGATCCTCGCCACTCTCGAGGACGAGGCCACCGCCGAGGGCGGCGATCTGCTGTGGCTCGACCACGACACCCTGGCGGTGGGACGGGGCTTTCGGACCAATGCCGAGGGCCTTCGGCAACTGACGGCCGCGCTCCGTCCCCTGGGAGTCAAGACCATCGAGGTCCAGCTCCCGCACGCCGGCGGACCTGCCGCCTGTCTCCACCTCATGTCGCTGATCTCCATGCTCGACGACGATCTCGCCGTGGTCCACCTCCCGCTGCTCCCGGTGCCCTTCGTCGAGCTTCTCGGTGATCGCGGCATCGAGCTCGTCGAGGTGCCCGAGAGCGAGGTCCCGACCATGGGACCCAACGTCCTCGCCCTGGCGCCGAGGCGGTGCCTGGCCATCGAGGGCAACCCGGTGACCCGAGGCGCGCCTGGAAGCCGCCGGCTGCGAGGTGCTCACCTACCGCGGCCACGAGCTCTCGCTCAAAGCCGAGGGCGGCGCCACCTGCCTCACGCGGCCGATCCTGCGATTCTGATTCTCGCTCCTTCTGTTGACACTTCTCTCTGGCCGGGCCTACGGTCGTAGGTAGATGATCAGGACGACAATACGGAGGTCGACATTGGACCCCATCAGCACGCTTCGCCAAGAGCACGGCCTCATCAGCCGTTTCATCGACACTCTCGCCATGGCTGTCGAACGACTCGACGAGGACCGGAACCCACCACCGGAGTTCTTCGAAAAGAGCGTGGAGTTCGCCGCCGGCTTCGCCGACACCTTCCACCATCGCAAGGAAGAGCTGATCATGTTCCGCCAACTCGCGCAGAAGAAGAGCGGCGCCATCGACGGACGGATCGAGGCGCTTCGCTACCAGCACGATCAGGGCCGCGGTCTTGTGGCGAACATCCACGACTCCATTGAAGGCTACGCCGAAGGCGAACCGCACGCCATCGCGGTCGTGCGAGAAAGCGGGGCGGCCTATGTCTCGCTGCTGCGGCACCACATCCACACCGAGGACGATGTCTTTTTCCCAATGGCCCGGGTCGAGCTGACCGACAGCGAGTTCAAGGCTCTGACCGACGAGTTCGAGAAGGAACGAGTTCGTCTCGGCGTCGAGACCTTCGACTATTTTCACAAGATCGTGGTCGATCTGGGGGCGATGCTCGAGGATCGCCCGTGACCGTCACACCAGGACCAGTTCGCTCCTTGGAAGAACTCACCGAGCAGGCCGAGGACTGGCGGCTCATCGCCAATCTCCTCGAAGCGCCTCACGGGGACTGGCGCCGACAACTCATCGAAGCGTCGGAAAGACCGTCGACCCGGAGCTCGAGGTGGCGGTGAAGATGGCTCAGCGCGAGGGCAACGAGGTCTATCACGACTGTCTCTTCGGGACGGACGGATTGCTGACTTCCCGCGAGTCCGACTACCGCTTCGAACGCGACCGGGGCGCCGTCATCGCCGATCTCACCGGTCTCGCAGAGACGCTGGGTTACTCACGAATCGGACCGGAGCCGGCCGACCACATCGTTGCCCTGGTGGGTCTGATGGCCCACGTAACGAACACTCGAAGCCGAGGCCATCATCGACCATCGGATCGGCGAGGCCCTGTACCTCGAAGGCGTCGCCGAATGGCTGCGCCGGGGCCACCTGGCGTGGTTCGCCGAGCAGATCGCCCGCGCCATGTTGGAGACCGATGTCTGTTATCTGTCGCATGTTGCCTACGCCCTGAGGGCCCGGGTCCTGCCGCCTGGGAAGAAGGCGAGACCTGCACCCCGGCCATCCGACAGCGGTCACGACGACTGAGGACAGTCGCCGGGTTCGCTGAAGATTGCAGAAATTTTCGGATCCAGCCCTTGACAATCAGCGTGCGGTGCTTGATATTTGGATAAGAAGATCCAGATATCTGAAAAGAGGCGGTCGTGATTTCAAAGACAGCCGAATACGCCCTCAGAGCCGTGGTCGCCCTCGCGGACGGGAACGGGGATCCTCTCCTGGCGCCACGCATCGCGGAGACCACCGGGGTCCCGCAGGCGTATCTCTCGAAGGTCCTCCAGACCCTGGTCCGCGCCGACCTGGTGTTCTCTCAACGCGGTCAGGGCGGCGGCTTCACCCTGACCCGTCCGGCGACGGAGATCACCGTCCTCGATGTGGTCGACGCGGTCGACCCGATCCAGCGGATCGAGAGCTGCCCGCTGGCCATCGACGCCCACGCCGACCACTTGTGTCCGCTCCATCGCCGCCTGGACGACGCCATCGCCGCGATCCGCGCAACCTTCACTTCGACCACCATCGGCGAACTCGTCACCGACGACCAAACCGCGCTGTGTCCGAAATCCGAAGCAGGGGTGTCATGAAAAAGCAACCACACGATCATGCCCACGACCAGTCCCCAAAGACAGACGCAGATGCGTCGGCCGGCGACCCGACGATCCGATTCCGGAGCAGGAACGAGACGCCGGTCACGAGACGGCGCTTCCTCTTCCAGATGGCGGGAGTCGGGATCGGCTCGGCGCTGATCGCCGAACGTGCCATGAGCGCCGCCGACCACCTCAAGCCGCTGCGGGTCTTCAACCCCCTCTCCAACTACCCGAACCGTGACTGGGAGAAGGTCTATCGCGACCTCTACGCCTCCGACTCGTCGTTCGTGTTCCTGTGCGCGCCCAACGACACCCACAACTGCCTGCTTCGCGGTCATGTCAAGAACGGCGTGATCACGAGGATCGCCCCGACCTACGGTTACAGCAAGGCGACCGACCTCGCGGGCAACCGGGCGAGCCAACGCTGGGACCCGCGCTGCTGCCAGAAGGGCCTCGCCCTGGTCCGCCGATTCTACGGCGACCGGCGGTGCAAACGCCCCATGGTCCGCAAAGGATTCAAGCAGTGGGTCGATGATGGTTTTCCCCGCCATCCTGAAACCGCCCTGGTCGACGAGAAGTACCTCAAACGCGGCGAGGACCCGTGGATCGCGGTGCCGTGGGACGAGGCCTTCCGTCTCTCCGCCGCCGCCCTCGACAACATCGCCCGCACCTACGACGGCGAGGAGGGTCAGGCGAAGCTCTGGCCCAGGGATTCGACCCCCTCATGGTCGAGGCGACCGGCGGCGCCGGGACCCAGGTGCTCAAGTTCCGCGGCGGGATGCCCCCCCTCGGGATGACCCGGATCTTCGCCCAGTACCGTCTGGCCAACGCCATGTCCCTGCTCGACGACTCGATCCGTGGCCTCGGCGCCGAGGGCTCCGTCGGCGCCCGGGGGTGGGACAACTACTCGTGGCACACCGATCTGCCGCCGGGCCACCCCATGGTGACCGGCCAGCAGACCGTCGACTTCGACCTCTGCAACGTCGAGCACGCCAAGCTCGCCCTGGTCTGGGGGATGAACTGGATCACCACCAAGATGCCCGACAGCCACTGGCTCACCGAGGCGCGGATGAAGGGCACCAGGGTGGTCGTCATCTCGGCCGAGTACAGCTCCACGGCGTGCAAGGCGGACGAGGTGATCATCGTCCGCCCCGGAACCACCCCGGCGCTCGCCCTCGGCATCGCCCAGGTGATGATCGAGGAGCGCCTCTACGATCGCGACGCCGTGGCCTCCACCACGGATCTCCCGATGCTGATCCGCACCGACACCGGCGAGCTCCTGCGCGCCGCCGAGGTCTTTCCCGACTATCGCCAGGCCGAGTTGACGAACAACACCATCCTGACCTCGGTCGATCGACCCGGGCCCGCCATCCACAGCCAGCCCGGTCCGGTCATCACCGAGGCCAAGCGCCGGGAGTGGGGCGACTACGTCGTCTGGGACGACCGACGCGGGCCGGTGGCGGTCAACCGCGACCAGATCGCCGGCCACTTCAGCAAGCTCGGGATCCGTCCCCGTCTCGAGGGAGAGGTCGACGTCCCCCTCGCCGGCGGCGGCTCGGTCCGCTGCCGGACGGTCTTCGACGCCACCCGCGAGCTCCTCGACGCCAGCTACACGCCGGAGAACGTCGAGAAGATCACCTGGGCGCCGGCGGCATCGGTGCGTTTCCTCGCCCGCCAGATCGCCGCCAATCCGGAGCAGACCCTCTTCATCATGGGGATGGGTCCCAACCAGTTCTTCAACAGCGACCTCAAGGACCGGGCGATCTTCCTCATCGCCGCCATGACCCGGAACGTCGGCCACATCGGCGGCAACGTCGGATCCTATGCCGGCAACTACCGGGCCGGGTATTTCAACGGTCTCGGCCAGTACATCGCCGAGGACCCCTTCGACATCGAGACCGACCCCGCGAAACCCGCCCGATCGAGACAACGGTGGAAGCCCGAGTCGGTCCACTACTTCAACCACGGCGACACCATCCTCCGGGTCGGGAAATCGGTCCTGACCGGCGCGACCCACATCCCGACCCCGACCAAGGCCGTCCACGTCTCCAACTCGAACTCGCTCATCGGCAACGCCAAGGGCCACTACGACACCGTCGTCAACACCTTCAAACGGGTCGAGTTCATGGCCATCAACGAGTGGTGGTGGACGGCGAGCTGCGAGTACGCCGATGTCGTCTTCCCGGTCGACAGCTGGGCCGAGCTGCGCTACCCGGACATGACCATCAGCGTGACCAACCCGTTCCTCTACGTCTTCCCGACCTCGCCGCTGCCCCGCATCCACGACACCCGGAGCGATGTCGAGGTGGCGCAGGGGATCTGCCGCGCCCTCGGCAAGCGGACCGACGACCCACGATTCGAGGCGTACTGGCAGTTCATCGGAAAAGGCGGGATGCGCCCCTACATCCAGCGCATCCTCGACCACTCCAACTCGACCCGCGGCCACCGAATCGCCGATCTCGAGGCCAAGGCCGAGGACGGCATCCCGGCCATCCTCGAGACCCGGACCTATCCCAAGATCGGCGGCTGGGAGCAGGGACAGGAGGACAAACCCTGGTACACCAAGACCGGCCGGCTCGAGTTCTACCGCGAGGAGCCCGAGTTCATGGATGCCGGCGAGAACCTCATCGTCCACCGCGAGCCCATCGACTCCACCTTCTTCGAACCCAACGTCATTGTCGCCGCCTCGTCCCACCCGCTGCTCCGCCCGAAACAGCCCGAGGACTACGGCGTCGACCGATCCGATCTCGGCGGCGACGCCCGCCAGGCGAGAAACGTGGTCATGACGGTGGACGAGCTCATGGCCACCACGCATCCCCTCGACAAGGACGGCTACCGCTTCCTCTTCCACACTCCGAAGTACCGCCACGGCGCCCACACCACCGCCGTCGACACCGACATCGTGGCGATCTGGTTCGGGCCCTTCGGCGACATCTACCGCGAAGACAAGCGAAAGCCCTTCATCAACGAGATGTACCTCGACATCAACCCCGCCGACGCCAAGTCGCTGGGCGTCGAAGACGGCGACTACATCTGGATCGACGCCGATCCCCACGACCGGCCGTTCAAGGGGTGGCAGTCCAACCCGAGGTGGTACAAGGTGGCGCGGCTCATGGCGCGCGCCCGCTACTACCCCGGCACGCCCCGCGGCGTCACCCGGATGTGGCACAACATGTACGGCGCCACCTACAGCTCGGTCGAGGGCGCGGAGACCAACGCCAACGGCCTCGCCAAATCGCCGACCACCGCCTATCAGTCGCTCTTCCGCACCGGGTCGCACCAGAGCTGTACCCGCGGCTGGCTGAAACCGACCTGGATGACCGACTCGCTGACGGTCAAAGGCCTGCTGGGACAGAGCGATCACCCAGGGCTTCGTGCCCGATGTCCACTGCCCGACGGGAGCGCCGCGCGAGTCGATGGTCAAGATCACCCTCGCCGAACACGGCGGGGTCAACGGTCAACGCCTGTGGCCGCCGGCCCGGATGGGGCTGCGGCCGACCTATGAGTCCGACTCGCCTGAAGAAGTTCATCGCCGGCGGCTTTGTCCGGCGCATCGTGACCGGGGAGGAGACAGCCCATGCCCAAACGACCCAACTGGCAACTCGGCCGCGAAATGGAGTACCCGTACGCGGCGACTCCCCCCGAACGCCAGGTCGCCTACGTCTTCGACACCAACAAGTGCATCGAGTGCCAGACCTGCACCATTGCCTGCAAGACCTGCTGGACCAGCGGCAAGGGTCAGGAGATCGTCTTCTGGAACAACGTCGAGACCAAGCCCTACGGCGGCTACCCCCTCGAATGGGACACCCGGCTGCTCGAGATCACGCCACCCGCGCAGTGGAACGGCGCCGGCCTCGTCAGCCCGACGATCTTCGAGACCGAGGGGGCGAAACAGCCGCCCAACGGTCACCGGCCCACGGTGGAGGACTACTCGGCGCCCAACGTCGGCGAGGACGACATCACCGGGGTCGTCGGCAAGGGCGAGTTCTTCGGCGGCGTCCACCCCATGTGGATGTTCTATCTGGCCCGGATCTGCAACCACTGCGACAACCCGGCCTGCGCGGCGGCCTGCCCCCGGAACGCCATCTACAAGCGCGACGAAGACGGCATCGTCCTGGTCGACCAGGAACGGTGCCGCGGCTATCAGGAGTGCATCCGCGCCTGTCCCTACAAGAAGACCTTCTTCAACGTCATCTCACGCGTCAGCGAAAAGTGCATCGGCTGTTTCCCCCGGGTCGAAAAGGGCGAGGTCGCCCTCTGCGTCGAGTCGTGCATCGGCAAGATCCGACTGCACGGCTATCTCTCCACCCGCGAAGAGCCGCGCGCCGACAACCCGCTCGACTACATCGTCAAGATCCGCAAGCTCGCGCTGCCGCTCTACCCGCAGCACGGCACCGGACCCAACGTCTACTACATCCCGCCGATCCACGTGCCGAACGGTTTTCTCGAGCAGCTCTTCGGCCCCGACGTCGAGCGGGTCAAGCAGCTCTACCGCCGGCTGCCGGAGGATCCGCAGCTTCTCGGCGCACTGCTGCTCAGCGGCGCATCGCAGAGGATCATCACCCGCTTCAAGGTCGCGGGCGACGAGGTCATCGGCTGGGCCGAGAACGGCGACGAGGTTGCGAGGGTCCCCTTCACCGAACCGGTCTACATCCGCAAGCATTTTGACGAGGAATACGATGTCTACCGACACAACACCACCTGAGGGCCGAGGTCTCGCCCATCCGTTGATGATCATCGCTGCGATCGTGGTCACCACCGGCCTCATCATGGCGGCCATCGAGCTCGGTCGGCGGCAACGCCTGGAGATCGCCGAGGAGGACCGCATCGCCCGGGCCGAGGCGCTGCGAGCCGAAGGCGCGGACCGGGGCACGCTCTGGGTCCCGCTCCTGCGGACCGACGAGGTCCCCGTCCACCCGCTGGACAAAGTCTGGGACGGGCTGCCGGTCGCCGAGATCCCGCTCAACCGGCAGACCGACGCCATGCCCATGCTCGAGCGGCTCTCGGTGCCGTCGGCGGAGATCCGCGGCGTCTCGGACGGGTCCTGGATCGTGTGGCGGCTGGCGTGGCCCGACGAGACCCAGGACATCAACGTCGACTCGGGCCGCTTCACCGACGCCGCGGCGCTCCAGTTCCCCATGACCTCGGGCGCGGCCCACACCATGGGCGACGACCGCCACGCGGTGCACATCCTGCACTGGAAAGGCCTCTGGCAACACGATCTCGACGAGCACTTCCAGGATGTTCAGGATCTCCACCCGAATTACTGGACCGATCTCTATTGGTTTGCCGACGGTCCGGCGCCGAACCGGGTCCCGGACGACTTCAGCGATCCCCGGTCACACACCTGGTTCGCGGCCTACCAGGCGGGGAACCCGCTCGCGGACTTCCTCCGGGAACGGCCGGTCGAGGAGCTCTCGGCCACCGGTTTCGGTTCCCTGACGTCCCACGCCGAGTCCGTCGCCGACGGGCGCGGCGTCTGGCAGGACGGACGGTGGTACGTGACCTTCGTCCGGCCCCTGCGCACCGACGACCCCCAGGACTATCAATTCTCTCGCGGCGGAACGGGAACGGTCGGGGTGGCGGTCTGGAACGGCGCCGACGGCAACGTCGGCGGACGCAAACAGTGGGGCAACTGGATCGAGTTCGCGGTGAGCCCATGACAAGCCCAAACCCGGACCAGCTCCGTCAGCTCGCGCAGGCCGATCTCCTTCTGCTCCTCGGTCGATGGCTGGGGATTCCAGGCGGGGTCGCCGTACGACAACGACGATCTCCTCCAGCTTGCCGAGAGCCTCCGGCCTCGGAGCGGGATCGACATCGCTCGTCGACCTCGCGGCCGTCAGAGCCTCGACGCCCATCGATGATTGGGTCGCCGAACACAACCGGCTCTTCGAGGGCGGCGTCACCTGTCCACCCAACGAAACCGCCTATGTCCGGCGCGACAAGGGTGTGATCCTCGCGGATATCGCCGGCTTCTACCGCGCCTTCGGCTTCGAACCCGCGGCCGAAACCGGCGAGAAACCCGACCACATCATCGCCGAACTCCAGTTCGCGGCCCTGCTCCTGGTCATGGCGGGTCGCGCCGCCGCCGACGGCCGATTCGATGACGAATCGACAACCAGGCGGGCGCTGGCATCGTTCGCGGCCGACCACCTCGGCGCCTGGATCGATCTCTTCAGCCGGCGTCTGGCCGAGGTTTCGTGGTTGCCGTGTTTCAGCGAACTCGGCGCTGCAGTTCTCGCCGCCTGGCGCGCGGTTTGCGATCACCACGGCCTCGAACCACCCGAGAACGAGCGGCCCGCGGATGATCCTTCCAACGAAGGAACCCCCTACGAGTGCGACCTCTGCGCGCCGAGTTGAAGGTAGGCAGCAATCATGATGATCTGACCGATCAAACAACCAGATAGGACGACTGCGAAACTGCGAGCCGAAGAACGGCAACTCAAGGAGGAAGAAATGAAACCCATCGAAACCCTGTCGAACGAGCACGGCCTGATTCGCCAATTCCTCGACAACCTGACCCTGGCGGCGGACATGATCGAGAACGGAAAGCACCCATCGGAGGCCTTCTTCACCAAGGGCATCGAGTTCGCGCGGGTCTTCACCGACGAATTCCACCACTTCAAAGAGGAGCATGTGCTCTTCGTCCAGGTGGCGCAGAAGAAGCGGGGCGAGGTGGATGCCCAGCTCGAAGCCCTACGCCACGAGCACGTCCGCGGCCGCAATCTGGTCGCGAGCATGGAAAAGGCGCTACCCGGCTACGCGGCCAAGGACCCGATCAAGACCGGCGAGCTTCTCGAATGCCTCGGGGCCTACACGGCGCTGCTCAAGCATCACATCCACGTCGAGGACCACGTCTTCTATCCGATGGCCGAGAAGACCCTCACCGACAAGGAGTTCACCGTCATCGCCGGCGAGTTCGACAAGCAGAGCGAAAAGCACGGCCGCGACACCTTCGAGCGCTGTCACAAGATGGTCGTCGACATGGGGTCGATGCTGACCCATATCCACTGATCGAGCTCTCCACCACAGGCCGAGCCGGCGATACCGGCTCGGCCGTGGTATTTGCTAAGCAGACCTTCCCCTCGAACCAGACCGAGTTCGCCCAAGGGGTTGGCGGTGAACCCCGCCACCTCGTTGTCTTCGGCCGCGACCGGCAGCACCTGCCGCAGCAATGGATCGTCCGGATCGCCTCGTTGCATCCGGGCGACGAATCCGCGTGGTACCCTGAGCGGGAATCGGCGACCCGCCCTCGCGGTTGCATCGATTCCGAGCATTTCGGGGTCGAGATCGAGCAGGGCCAGCAACTCGTCGAGGTCGCGTACAGCAGCGGCGAGATGGCGACGCCACTCGCCGGCCGGCCATGGATCGGGTGTGATCATCACCGGCGCAGTCTCGCAGCTTCGGTATGATCGACGCAAGCAAGAAAGAGAGAATCAAATGGCTTCCTACAACATGAATCAGGTCCGGGTCGGGACCAAGATCTTGATGGACAACGCGCCCTGCATTGTGGTCGACACCGACGTCGTCAAACCCGGCAAAGGCCAGGCCTTCACCCGCGTGCGGTACAAGAACTACGTGACCGGAAGCGTGAACCAAATCACCATGAAATCGTCGGACTCGGTCGAGGCCGCCGATGTTCACGAAACCGAGATGCAGTACCTCTACTCCGACGGCGACATGTGGACCTTCATGGACCAGGAGACCTTCGAGCAGATCGCCGCCAGCTCCGCGACCGTCGGCGACGCCAGTCAGTGGCTCAAGGAAGAGGATGTCTGCACAGTGACGCTCTTCGATGGCAACCCCATCGTCATCGCTCCACCGACCTTTGTGATCCTCGAAGTCACGGAGACCGACCCCGGTCTCAAGGGCGACACCTCTTCCGGCGGCAACAAACCGGCGACGGTGGAGACGGGCGCGGTCGTCAGGGTGCCTCTCTTCGTCCAGATCGGCGAGAAGCTCAAGATCGACACCCGGACCGGCGAGTACGTCAGCCGCGCCTGACGGACATCGCGGACGGGATCAACCGCAAAGGCGCAAAGATCGCCAAGCATCACATTGAAACGGAAACCGGGTGCAGCAGGCTACACCCGGTTTCCGTTTCAGGAGATGTTGCGATGTTCTTCGCGTACTTTGCGCCTTTGCGGTTGATTGATGCGGCTCGGACTGCGTCATAATCTCCGCATGACCAACGACTGGCGACCCACGGCTTCGATGGAGGCGCTCCGGATTCGGGCGGAGGCTCTCTCGAAGATCCGCACGTTCTTCGCCGAGCGCGGCGTGCTCGAAGTGGAGACCCCGCTGCTCGCCTCGGCGCCGGTCACCGATCTCCACCTAGCGGCTCTGAGCACCCGCTACCGGGGGCCCGGCCACGACGACGGCCGCCTCCTCTGGCTCCAGACCTCGCCCGAGTTCGCGATGAAGCGGCTGCTCGCCGCCGGCAGCGGTCCCATCTACCAGCTCTGTAAAGCCTTCCGCGACGGCGAGGCGGGAAGCCGTCACAACCCTGAGTTCACGATCCTCGAGTGGTACCGACCGGGCTGGGATCACCACCGACTCATGGATGAGGTTGCGGAGCTGTTTGACGCCGTCCTCCGAACGTCACACGCCCCTTCCGGGTCGGGACTTGTAGGCAGGGCATTCATGCCCTGCGACCCACCCGATGAGGAATCACCGCCCGATCCGGCGCTGGCGTGCCTCGAGGATTCTGACGATGTCCAATCGAGGAATGCCGTTGACCGAATCGACCCCAGCGGCAGCAAACAGATTCCGCTACAGGAAGGCCATGTCAAGCCCCCAAGCCCTCAAGCCCTCAAGCCCGGCCGCGCCGAGCGGTTGACCTACGCCGAGGCGTTTCAACGTCACATCGGCAGTCGATCCCCACACCGCCATCGATCCGACGATCTCGCACACGCGCTGCGGAGCTTCTCGACGTCATCGCCTCCCGATCTCGGTGACGACCGCGACTCATGGCTCGAGCTGCTCTTCAGCCACGTCGTCGAACCGGAACTCGGTCGCGACGGCCCCACCTTTGTCTATGACTATCCCGCGTCGCAGGCCGCTCTCGCCCGAATCAGGCCTGGTCCACCGGCGGTCGCCGAGCGATTCGAAGCCTGGATCGACGGGGTCGAGCTCGCCAACGGCTACCACGAACTCACCGACCCGGCCGAGCAGCGGCTGCGGTTCGAGGCCGATCTTGCCGCCCGGCGCGATCGGGGTCTTCCAGAGGTTCCCATCGACACACGCCTGCTTTCCGCCATGGAGCACGGTCTTCCCGATTGCGCCGGTGTCGCCCTCGGAGTCGACCGGCTGGTCATGCTCGCTGCCGGCGCCACCCGCCTCGACGAGGTCATCTCCTTCCCCATCGACCGCGCTTGAAACACAGAGGGCACGGAGAACCACGGGGATTCCGCGGAGTGGGGTCTTGCCTCATCTCAGACCATCGACGAGAGAGATCACGCACAGCGTCGAACGGGGCCCGGGTCATTTCTGCGATGCCCCGTGGAATCTCCGTGGTTCTCCGTGACCCCCGTGTTTCAGGATTCGAACGCCGGCGCCATCGGCGCCCAACAACCGGCGTTGATTCGGGAATCTCACCCGCCACCAATCCGATATATCCTATGGTCCGACCGGAAACCCAAGGAGAAGAACCATGAATCCAGTACGAATCCTCGGCGCGACGATCACCCTCACGGTGCTCATGACCTCGTCGGTTGTCGCCGCCGATCCCCCGGGCCGCGAGTTCACCTGCACCGCCGTGGTCAACACCACCGAGGGCACCCGGCGGATGCCCATGACTCTGATCGCCGATCGGTTCACATCGCTCGAAGAGGCGAAACAGCTCGCCGGCCTGCTCGAGAAGGGCGGTCAGGGCGCCCTGCTGGGGGCGTTGCGCGGGCGCTCCGACGGTCAACTCGAACTCGGCGCACTGAGGAGTCCGATCGCCCTCGTGGTCGCCGAGGAAACCCGCGACGGCCACCGCTTCATCTTCCTCACGGCGCGCCGGATCTCGATCGGCGAGCAGGAGGACGGCGGGGCCTCCCTCGACTACCCCTTCGGCATCGCCGTCTTTGAAATCGACGGTTTTTCAGGCCGCGGCGAAGGCGCCCTGCACGTCGAGGCCGCGCTCGGCATCGACTCGGACGGCCACATCGAGATTGACGACTACGACGGCCAGGATGGCAGCCTCGAGGATCTCAAGAGAGTCCGCTGATCAGGCTGATACGGCTGCGAAAGACGTGTACGATCGAACCAGGAGGCGCCATGACTGAGAAAAAGACCACCGGCTCGACGATAAAACGACGCGACCTGATCAAGCTCGGGACGGCCGCCGCCGCCGGATTTGTCGCCAAGGGCGTGATGGGTGGCGAGACGCAGCCAGATGCCCGGGTTGCCCGAACAACCCCGCGACCCCGAAGGCGATGCCGACCCGCAACCTCGGCAAGACCGGCTACCAGGTCGGGTATCTTCAGCCTCGGCGGCCAGGCGGCCCTCGAACAGGCGAACAACTTCGAGGTCGCGGTGCCGCTCATCGAGAAGGCGCTCGATCTCGGGATCAACTACTTCGACACCTCCGCACGCTACGGCGGTGTCGAGGACCGCTGGTCCGAGCAGTACTTCGGCGAGGTCATGAAGACCCGGCGTTCGGAAGTCTACCTGGCCACCAAGAGCCACGACCGCACCCGCGACGGTTCGTGGAAGCTTCTCGAGCGTTCCCTCGAGCTGCTCAAGACCGATCACATCGATCTCTGGCAGATGCACGCCCTTTCGAAGATGGAGCAGGTCGACGAGTCCTTTGCCCCCGGCGGCGCCATCGAGGCCTTTGTCGAGGCGCGGGACCAGGGGATCGTCCGCAACCTCGGGATCTCTGGGCATGCCGATCCCGATGTGCTCATCGCTGCCATCGAGCGCTTTGACTTCGACACCGTCTTGCTGGCGCTCAACGCCGCCGACCCCTACCACCTCAGCTTCAAGGAGCGGCTCCTTCCGCTGGCGGTTGAGAAGGAGATGGGGATCATCGGTATGAAGATCCCCTCCCGCGGACTGCTCCTCAAGTCGTGGAAGGCGCCGGAGGATCCCGAGGCGCGTCACGCCGGAACCGTGCCGGGCACCCTGAACATGACCGAGGCCATGCGCTATGTCCTGACCCTGCCGGTGAGCACCGTGATCGTCGGCTGCGACGATATCCCACAGCTCGAGGAAAACGTGGCCATCGCACGCTCGTTCAACCCCATGAACGAGCAGCAGCTCGCCGAGCTCGAGGAACGCGCCGAGCCGGTCCACAAGCAAGTGCTCTTCTACCGCAGCTGGAAGGCGTAGGAACAAGAAGAACCGCAAAGGCGCAAAGATCGCCAAGCATCTCATGGAGGAGAGGCCGGGCGCGGCATGCCGCGCCCGGCCTCTCCCCCAATCTGATGTTGCGATGTTCTTTGCGTCCTTTGCGCCTTTGCGGTTCATAAATCCGCAGCGCTATACTCGCTCCACCATGATCCTGACACTCATCGTTGTTTTTTCGGTGCTGTTTGTCGCGACTCATCTGCTGATGTCGTACGGCGCCATCCGCTCAAACCTGGTGGCCAAGCTCGGCCAGTGGCCCGTTCCGCGGGCTCTACTCGGTGGTCGCTTTTCTCACTCTGGGGCCGGCGGCGGTTCTGTGGTGGCAGAACCGCCATCTCGGCCCGGTCCTTTGGCAGCTCAACCCCTGGGTCGCTCGCGGGCATCGCGCTGGTGCTCATGCTCGTTGCCATCGAGTTCCTCGTCTTGATGTTGGCCAACCCAAGTCCGGCGAGCATGCTTCCGGGCAACAACGAGCCCCGCGGGATCCTCCGCGTGACCCGACACCCCATGAACATGGGCCTCGCCCTCTTCGGACTGGCACATCTGCTCGCCAACGGCACGGTCGGCGATGTCGCCTTCTTCGGCTCCTTCTTCGTCCTCGGCGTGGTCGGTCCGTTCCAGATGGACGCACGACTCAAGAAAAAGCGGGGTGAGGGCTTTGCCGAGTTCTGCCGCCAGACATCGGTTATCCCCTTCGTGGCCATTCTCCGCGGCCGGATCAGATTCCGGGCCGACGAGATTTCCTTCCCGCTCTTTCTCATGGGTGTCGTGGCCTACGTCGCGCTCGTGATCTTTCACGGCAGGTTCTTCGGCGCCGACATTTTCTAGGTTGCCGAGAGGCAAGCGAGGACCTATCCTGATCCGGTGACTACAGCTGCTGCTCTCATCATCGGTGACGAAATCCTGTCCGGCAAGGTCCGCGACGCCAACACCCAGTGCATCATCGATCTCATGCGCGATCTCGGCGTGGAACTCCGCCGGATCGTCACCATGGGCGACGAGGAAGACGAGATCGCAGCCGAGGTGCGCTTCTGCTCCGAGCGCTTCGATGCGGTCATCACCTCGGGCGGCGTCGGTCCGACCCACGACGACCGCACCGTTGCGGCGGTGGCTCGTGCTTTCGGCGTCGGGATCGAGCGCAGTCCCGAGCTCGAGCGCATGATCCGCACCTGGTGGGGCGATCGCTTCACCGACGGCGCCCTGCGGATGGCCGACATTCCCGAGGGTGGATCGCTGCTCTACTCCTCCGACGGCAATATGCCCCTCGTGGTTTGCCGCAACGTCTATCTGCTGCCCGGGATCCCACGGCTCTTCCACGCCAAGATCGGCGCCCTGCGCGAGGTGCTCAAGGGCGAGCGGCACGCCAGTGCCAACCTCTACCTGAGTTCGGACGAGAGCGCGGTCGCCCACACGCTCAGCGATGTCGACGCGGCCTTCCCCGAGGTCAAGATCGGTTCCTACCCGCGCCACGAGGCGCACCAGGACCACCAGGTCTGGATCACCGTCGAGGCCTCGACCACCGAAGCTGTCGGCAAGGCCGTCGACCGCCTCCTCGAGCTCCTGCCAAAGAACGAAGTCGTCCGAGTCGACCGCGGGTAGGAGTCAAACCGCAAAGGCGCGAAGGACGCAAAGACCATCGCAACATCACAATCGAGCAGCCTTCGGAGCGGCACGCCACTCCGAAGGCTGCTCGATTGTGATGCTTGGCGATCTTTGCGTCTTCGCGGTGAATCTGCATGATGGCTGTGGTCGGCTATGATCATCACAGCATGAACAACTCAATGATCGATGATCAGACGGCGGAGTGGCTCGCGTTTGTCGAGCGAGTGAGGACGGATTCGTCGATCTCGTTCGACGAGCAGTGGGCTCGATTCCTCGAGCTGAGCGAGGCTCGCGATCCCTCGCTCGGGCCGCTTCCGACGTGGGTCCCCGATCGCGAGCGGTTCAAGGAATCGAACATCGGCAGCCTCATGGCGGAGCTCGGTATCGACTCCTACGATGAGCTGCACCGGTGGTCGGTGGTCAATCGAGCCGAATTCTGGAAAGCCGTCATCGATCGCCTCGGCATCGAATTCGACCGGTCACCATCACAGATCCTCGATCTTCAGAACGGCCCCACCGATCCGCGCTGGTTTCCGGGGGCGAAGCTCAACATCACCGATTCGTGCTTTCAGCCGGAGGATTGCGTCCTCGCCATTGTTCAGGGCTGTGAGGGCACCGGGACCGAGACCTATGTCACCTACGGCGAGCTCGAGGCCCTCGCCAATCGAGTCGCCAACGGTCTACGCGACCACAGCTATGAGCCCGGCGCGCGGATCGCTCTGTACATGCCCATGAACATCGAGTGCGTGGCTGCCTATCTCGGCATCGTCCGCGCCGGCTGTGCGGTTGTGTCCATCGCCGACAGTTTCGCCCCACAGGAAGTCCAACGCCGGCTCGAGATCGCCGAGGCCGACGGCATCATCACGGTCGATCAGTTTTCCCGCGGCGGTCGCTCCATCGCCATGTACGACAAAGTCTGCGAAGCCTCCGCGCCGCGCGCCATCGTGATCAACGACGAGGAGGCCACCTCGCCGCTGCTGCGCAGGGGCGATCTTCTCTGGTCCGAGTTCCTCGGCGCATCACCTGACTTCGACTCGATCCCGACAGATCCCAACACGCTGACAAATATCCTTTTCTCCTCCGGCACCACCGGTGATCCCAAGGCCATCCCATGGACCCATCTCACGCCCCTCAAATGCGCTATGGACGGCCGCCTCCATCAGGACATCCGGCCCGGCAGCGTGGTCTGCTGGCCGACCAATATCGGTTGGATGATGGGGCCGTGGCTGATCTATGCCACCCTACTCAACCGGGGCTGCATCGCCCTCTATCAGGGCCTGCCCAGCGCGCCCGATTTCGCCAAGTTCATCGACCGCGCCGGTGTCAGCATGCTCGGAGTGGTTCCATCCCTGGTCAGGGCATGGCGCGAAACCGATGCCTGTGCCGACGCCGACTGGTCGCGGATCGAGGTCTTCAGCTCCACCGGCGAACCCTCGAATCGGCACGACTACCTCTGGCTCAGCGGCCGTACGGGATACCGGGCGCCGGTCATCGAGTACTGCGGCGGCACCGAGATCGGCGGCGGCTACGTCACCGGCACGGTGGTCCAACCGGCATCGCCCTCGACCTTCACCACTCCGGCCTTGGGGCTCGATCTCGTCATCCTCGATGACGCCGGCAAGCCGGTAGCTGACGGCGAGGAGGGAGAGGTTTTTCTCGTGCCACCCTCCATCGGCCTGTCCCAGACGCTGCTCAACCGCGATCACCACAAGGTCTACCACGACGAATGTCCGGCAGGACCCAGTGGTGAGGTCCTCCGCCGCCACGGCGACCAACTCGCCCGACTCCCCGGCGGGTTCTTCCGCGCCCAGGGCCGCGCCGACGACACCATGAATCTGGGCGGAATCAAGGTCTCGTCGCTGGAGCTCGAGCGCATCATCGACCACCATCCCGCGGTCTCCGAATCCGCCGCGGTGGCAATCCAACCGGGTGGTGAGGGCGCCGAGCAGCTGGTGGTTTTCGCGATCGCCAAAACCGACACGAACAAGGACGACCTGCTCGACGAGCTTCGCCGACGCGTCGCCGGCGAGCTCAACCCGCTGTTCAAGATCCACGATCTCGTCATCGTCGAATCCCTCCCCCGCACTGCCTCGAACAAATTGATGCGACGAAAGCTGCGATCGTCGTATCGGAATTGAACGTCAAACAAGAGGAAACCGCACAGACGCCAAGTTCGCCAAGCATCACAATCACGGCGGGGTCCGGTGCAGCGTCCTGCACCGGACCCCGCCGTGATTCTGCGATGTTCTTTGCACTCTTCGCGTCTTTGCGGTTCGGTTCTTCCGCTATCCTCTTTGTATGAACGTCATCGAGCTTCAAACCCCATGCGCCCTGGTCGATCTCGACCGTTTTGAAGCCAACGCCGCCGGCATGGCCGACCGGGCTCACTCCCTTGGTGTCCGTCTCCGGCCCCACGTCAAGACGCACAAGTGCGTCGAAGCCGCCCGGATCCAGGTCAAGGACCACTTCGGCGGGATCACGGTTTCGACGCTGGCCGAGGCTCGTGGTTTCGCAGCGGCCGGGTTTGACGACATCACGTACGCCGTCCCGGTCGCGCCGCAACGGCTGCCGGAGGTCGTCGAGCTCAATGCCCAGATCACCCGCCTGGCAGTCCTCGTCGATCACCTCGCGACGATCCATGCCATCGAAGAGATCGCGGCGGCGACCTCGGTCGTCCTCCCGGTCTGGCTCAAGATCGACTGCGGCCTCCACCGCGCCGGGGTCGATCCGGAGAGCGAACACAGCCTGGCGCTGGCCGCGCGGTTGAGCACCTCGGCCGACATCGACTTCCGCGGGCTGCTCACCCACGCCGGTCAGTCGTATGGCTCGACAAACCGAGAGGAAGCACTGGAAACCGCCCGAGATGAGGTCTCGGTGACCCTTGCCTTCGTCGAGCGCCTCGCCGAAGCCGAGATCGAGGTCCCCGCGATCAGCATCGGCTCGACTCCGACCATGACGGCCGCGAGTAACCTCGATGGCATCGACGAGATCCGGCCCGGCAACTATGCCTTCTTCGATGTCTTCCAGACCGCCATCGGCAGCTGCTGCCCTCGTTGACATCGCCTTTTCCGTCCTCTCCACCGTCGTCAGCGTCTTCCCCGATCGGCAGAGCGCGGTGATCGACGCCGGCGCCCTCGCCCTGAGCAAGGACCCCGGCCCGACCCATGTCGATCCCGACTGCGGATACGGCCGGATCGTTGCGGTCGACGACCAGCACCCGCTTCCCGGTCTCCGCCTGAGCTCGCTGTCACAGGAGCACGGTGTCGTCGAGGGGCCGGGCGCCGCCGCGCTTCGGCCCGGCACCCGCCTCCGAATCCTGCCCAACCACAGCTGTCTCTCGGCCGCCTGCTTCGAGAGCTTCCACGTGGTGCGCGGAATCCAGATCGTCGATGCGTGGCGGCCGATCAGAGGTTGGTAAAGCCAAGCAACTCCACCGAAACGAGGTTCCGCCGGGTGATCCAACGGCTGAATTCAGCGACCCGCAGATCTGGCCCGACGACCCGTCGTCACCACAGGTGTTGCTGATCTTCGTGGTCGGGCGGTCCTGATCTATTGGTCCTTCGACGGCAGCGATCAGGCATCCGCCCGCGGTCTCGGTCGGCTCTTCTACCTGCCTCTCAACTTCTTCAGCAAGACCCGCTGGGACCGGCAGTTCATGCTGGTGCGGTGAGGCTGCTGCAGGTCGGTCAAGCCCCGGGTTGCCTTAGCTGAGGCCTGCCCCCTGCCACCTGTTGCCTGCGACCAGCTGCCTAATCCACCGCGACCGCCACGTCTTCACCTGCGCGGCTCCTTCTCACCTTCGTCTCGGCTCGCATCGACTCGAGGACAGTCATGGTGTCCTTTGGGTGAAGCAACAGGAAATCCTCGTCGTCGTCACGCGGAGTCGCGCCCTTCATGATCACGGCGATCACGACCCGAGGGGTCAAATTCGGCATCACGGCGAGGATCTTGGCCGCGAGGTTGACCACCGCCGGGGAGGACATGGATGTTCCCGAAGCCGCCATGCGACCACCACCCGGCACATAACTCTCGACCTCGAATCCATTGGCGTAGAGCCGAACATTCTCGCCCTGGCTGGTGAACCCGGTCGGATCTCCGGCCTGGTCGACGGCGCCGACCACAATCAGATTGGGCATGGCATAGGACGACGGGATCGTCTGGTCGAATTCGACATCGGTGTCGGAGTTTCCCGCCGCAGTGACAAAGAGGATGTTCTCGGCCTCGGCCATCTCCCTGCGCAGGGCGGCGGAGAGAATATCCAGTATCTCGCGGGCCATTTCGCCGCGGGCCTCGGCATTTTCACCGACGCCGTTGGCCTCGAGCCCGGCCTCGATCTCCTTGAGCGTCCAGCCCCAGCTCATGTTGACGACCCGAACCCCGTTCGTCTTGAAGTAGTTGATGGTCTTTTTGAAGGAAGCGGCGATCTGCCGGGCGATCTCGACGGTCATGGGTTTCGGCGGATTGTGATAGTCGAAGCTGAGCCGGGCAACCATGATGCGGGCGAACGGGTTGTCCTCGGCGGCGATGCCGGCGACGTGGGTGCCGTGCATGTAGAGGGCGGCGAAATTGAGCTCTTCGATGAAGTCGTTGACCCTGTCGGGTTCGATGGTGCCGAGGTGCCTCTTGAGCTCGGCGGCTTCTTCGCTGTCGATGGATGAGGTGAGATCCATGAACCCCTTGGTGTAGTTCATCGCCTCGTCAACGCGATCCGTCATATCTCCCGTGGGGTGGATCAGGAAAGGTGAAGCACTGCCGTCCAGGTCGAAGGCGATGCCGTTGATGTCGTCGATAAACCCATTGCTGTCGTTGTCCTTCCCGTCCATCGTCTCGCCCGGATTGACCCAGAGCTGCCCCTCAAAGACCGAAACGTCGGTCCCCGAATCCCAAATCCCGATGATGACCGGCTCCTTGACCTTCGTCGGCGCCGAGGATGTACTCACGGGTCAGCCAGATGTTGGGCTTTGCCACTTTGTTGGCGGCGATCAGCCGACCATAGACCTCGACCACTTCGTTGTTGAGCGGAACCGTGGTCGTCAGCGCATATCTGAGAGCCACCACCGTCGGCACCAGATCCGAGCTCACCTCGCCGCTGGCGGTCACCGCCGGATCGACCTGGCTCTTGGCGACACCGATGACAAAATTCTCCGAGAAGATCTCGGCGCGGCCCTTGGCTTCCTTGATGTTGTCTTGGACCACGTCGTACGGCAGCCCCGACGCCAGTGCGCCGAGACGAACGGCAAACGCCTTGGCGAAGGCCTCGTAATCGGCGTCAGGATCCGCTTCGTCCAGGGCCTCGACCCACGCCCTGGCAAAGAGACCGGTCATGAGCTTGTCGGCCTCCTTGGATTCGAGATCGCGGATCTGGTCCATTCGGGCAAGCGCGTCCTCGTAGTTTCCAGCCATGAGATCGAGCCGCGCGAGAACGCTGTAGTAGCCCTGGAGCGTGGCCGCGTCGTCGATTTCGTACTCGGCGAGCACGCCCTCGATGTCGGCGCGGGCTTTGGCCGCAAACTCGCTGAACGCTTCATCCGATGTGATGATCTCGACCACCGAGCCCTCGACCGGGTAGCTGAACCGCGGCAGGTCATCGAGGTTTTCGATTCGGGTCTTGGTTTCGGCGGCGGTGGCGGGCGCCGCCACGAGGACGGTCATCAGGGAAATCACACCAAGAAAACGGGCTGCTGTTCTGGTCTGCACGATTCTCCTCCAACTGACAAATCTCACTCAACCGTCATACGGTCAACGATCCCTGACGGTTCTCGTCAACGACACCGAAACGCCGGCAACGAGAATGGTATTCTAGCGCACGGGAAAGGGGTGTAATCAAGGCGATCATGGCGGGTGAAAAAGTAGTCTACGACGAGAAGACGATCCAGACCCTCGATGCCCTCGAACACATCCGCTTGCGCACCGGGATGTACATCGGTCGGATCGGCGATGGCTCCAACCCCGCCGACGGCATCTACGTCATGCTCAAAGAAGTCATCGACAACGCCGTCGACGAGTTCATCATGGGCCAGGGCAAACGCATCGAGATCACCCGGGACGGCCCGGAGGTCCGCGTTCGCGATTATGGGCGAGGCATTCCGTTGGGGAAGCTGGTCGACTGCGTGTCGAAAATCAACACCGGCGGCAAGTACAACGACGATGTCTTCCAGTTCTCGGTGGGTCTCAACGGGGTCGGCACCAAAGCAGTCAACGCGCTGTCATCGAACTTCGAGGTCGCGAGCTTCCGCGACGGCAAGTTCAAACGAGCGAGTTTTGAACGCGGCTTGAAAACCAGCGAAAAGGGTGGCAAGGAGACCAAGGAACGGCCCGGCACGCTCATCTGCTTCGAGCCGGATCCCGAGATCTTCGGCGACTTCGAGTGGCGCGAGGAGTACCTCGAGCACCGTCTGCGCTACTACACCTTCCTCAACAGCGGGCTGGTCCTCGATTACAACGGAACGAAGTTTCTGTCGAAAAACGGCCTCTCCGATCTGCTTGCCTACGAGCTCGGCGATGAGATGGCGCTGTACGAGCCCATCCACTGCAAGCTCGACCGTCTCGAGTTCTCCTTCACCCACACCCACGCCTACGGCGAAAACTACTTCAGTTTCGTCAACGGCCAGTACACCAATGACGGCGGGACCCACCAGAGCGCCTTCCGCGAGGGAATTCTCAAGGGAGTCAACGAATTCGCCAAGAACGGCTTTGCCGGCGAGGACGTCCGCGACGGGCTCATCGGCGCAGTCGCGGTCAAGGTCCAGGACCCGGTCTTCGAATCCCAGACCAAGAACAAGCTCGGCTCGACGGATGTCCGCTCGTGGGTGGTCAACGCGGTCAAGGAACAGGTCGTCCTTTGGCTGCACAAGAACAAAGAGGACGCCGACAGGCTCCTCGACAAGGTCAAGAACAACCAGCGGATCCGAAAAGAACTCTCGGCCATCAAGAAAGAGGCGCGTGAGCGGGCCAAGAAGGTCGCCATCCGGATCCCAAAGCTCATCGACTGTAAGATCCATCTCTCGGACGACAAGGGCAAACGGCGCGAGGAGAGCACCATCTTCCTCACCGAGGGCGACTCCGCCGGTGGCGCCATGATCCAGGCCCGCGACGTCCAGACCCAGGCCATCTACTCGTTGAAGGGCAAACCCCTCAATACCCACGGCCTCGGTCGGGAGGCGGTCTACAAGAACGAAGAGCTCTACAACATCATGCGCGCCCTCGGGATCGAGGACGATCTCGAGGGCCTGCGCTATAACCGGGTGGTCATCGCCACCGATGCCGATGTCGACGGAATGCATATCCGCAACCTGCTGCTGACCTATTTTCTGCGCTTCTTCGAGGAACTCGTCTCAACCGGTCACGTCTTCATTCTGGACACACCGATCTTCCGGGTGCGGAACAAGCAGCAGACAATTTACTGCTACTCCGAAGCCGAGCGCGACGCAGCCGTGTTGGAGCTCAAGAACAACGAGGTCACCCGGTTCAAGGGTCTCGGCGAGATCAGCCCGAAGGAGTTCAAGCAGTTCATCTGCGACGACGACCACCTCCGCCGGGTCACCATGGGCTCCATGAGCGATGTCAAACAGGCTCTCGATTTCTTCATGGGCAAGAACACCCCGGCGCGCAAGGAGTACATCATCGAGCATCTGATCGCGGATATTGCGTAGATTGAGTTCTCTCTTTTTTCCGCCTGATTTCGTCGAGCCGAGCTCGAGGAAATCAGGCGAAGAAAATGAACCAGGAGTGCCATGACAAAGGTCAAATCCCTCATGGGGCAGAACTTCATCGAGTACGCCTCATACGTGATCATGGATCGCGCGATCCCCGATCTGCGCGACGGTTTCAAACCGGTGCAGCGGCGGATCATGGCGACCCTGGCCAAGATGGATGACGGCAAGTTCCACAAGGTCGCCAACGTCATCGGCGACACCATGAAGCTCCACCCGCACGGCGACGCCTCCATCGGAGACGCCCTCGTCGTCCTCGCCAACAAGGAATACTTCATCGAGCGCCAGGGCAACTTCGGCAATATCGTCACCGGCCACTCCGCCGCCGCACCGCGCTACATCGAGTGTCGGCTCACTGATCTCGCCAGGGAAACCCTCTTCCACAAGGCGATCACCGAGTACCGTCCGTCCTACGACGGTCGCAACGAAGAGCCTGTGGTCCTCCCGGCCAAGCTCCCGGTCCTGCTCCTCGCCGGCGCCGAGGGCATCGCCGTCGGCATGTCCACCAAAATCCTGCCGCACAACTTCGGCGAGCTTCTCGAAGCGCAGATCAAGATCCTCGGAAACGAGCCCATGGAGATCTTCCCCGATTTCGCCACCGGCGGGCTCATGGATGTCAGCGAATACAACGACGGGCTCGGCAAGGTCAGGGTCCGGGCGCGAATCGAGAGCAAGGATCCCAAGACCATCGTCATCCGCGAGATCCCCCCCACGACGACGACCGAGGGGCTCATCGCCTCCATGGAGTCGGCCTCGCTGAAGGGCAAGCTCAAGATCGGTTCCATCGACGACTTCACCACCGATCGCGTCGAGATCGAGGTCGGTCTTTCGCGCGGCGTCTACGCCGACGAGGTGATCCCCCAGCTCTACGCCCACACCGACTGCGAGGTCTCGGTCAGCTGCAACATGGTGATGATCAAGGATGACCGCCCGGTAGAGATCGGCGTCTCCGAGATGCTCTGCTTCCTCACCGACCAGCTGCGCGGGATCATCAGGGCCGAGCTTGAACTCGAACTCGAGCAGCTGCAGGACAAGAAGCACTGGCTCGATCTCGAGCGGATCTTCATCGAGAACCGGATCTACAAACGGATCGAGGACGCCACAACCGCCGAGCAGGTGGTGTACGAAGTCAGGGTCGGTCTCGAGCCCTTCCTCGGCGAGCTCGACCGCGAGGTCACCGACGACGACATCGAACGCCTGCTCAAGATCCCCATTCGACGGATCTCGCAATACGACATCGACAAGAACCGCATCGATATTGCCGCCACCGTCAAGGCCATCAAGGCGGCCCGCGGCAAGCTCCACAAGCTCACCGAGACCACCATCGAGTGGATCGAGGAGATCCTCGCCAAGTACGGCGACCGTTGGCCGCGGCGCACCGAGATCACGAGCTTCGAGACCGTCAACATCCGCGCCGTCGCGCGCCAGAACCTCAAGCTCGCCTATGAATCCGAGACCGGGTTCTTCGGCACCGCGGTCAAGGGCGACCGATTCCAGCTCACGGTCTCCGAGTACGACAAGATCCTGCTCATCTCGAGGGACGGCACCTACCGGGTGGTGAGCCCCGAAGAGAAGCTCTTCGTCCCCGGCAAGGTCATCTGGGCCGGTGTGCTCGATCCCGACGACGGGCGCGAGTTCACCGTCGTCTACCGCATGTCGGACAAGATGACCTACGGCAAGAAAATCCACATCCGGGCCTTCATCAAAGACCGCGAGTACCAGCTCATCAAGGACCCCGACGGCCGGGTCGATCTCCTCATCGAGGGCGATTCGGACGATCTCGTCCACATGGATTTCGTCCCCGCCAAGACGACAGCGGGTGCGCGAGGCCGAGTTCGATCTCGCCGAGCTCGAGTTCAAGGGCGTGAGCGCCCTCGGCCGCCGCCTCGCACCCAAGCCGGTCGCCAAGCTCAGAAAGTACAAGCGCGGCGACACACCGCTGCCCGAGCCGGTGGGTCCCGCGGAACCGGAGGCTGAAGAGCAACCGGGGCTGTTCGGCGATGAGTGAAGAGTAGGTATTAGGTATAAGGTATTAGGTATTAGGTCATCGCAGGGTCTTCGCAGCCGGGATGCCTCGGTTCAAGTGGAGACCTCTCACCGTGTATCTAGTTAAGGGACTGGATGAAGCTGTTGAGGATTCGTTTGACCTCGTTCACGCGTTCGTTGAGGAGGTCGTAGTGCGCGTCCGACAGGTACCCAAGATCTCGAGCGAGGAGGATCTGGTACTCGACCTCTGATGCCGAACCTGCAGCGATACTGAGAAATCGGGAGAAGTCCGGATCGGTCGCTCGGCCACATCCTTCTGAAATATTGGCCGCAATTGACGCCGCTGCCCTTCGAACCTGCGCTGTAAGACCGAATCGTTCGTCCGCCGGAAATCCGCTCGACTGCCGATAAACCTCAATCACAAGCTCGTGCGCCTTCTGCCAGACCGTCAACTCTCTGAAATTCCTCAACCGACCCTCCTCGAATCATCCGGGCTCGGACAAAGCTCAATCACACCAGCGTCGTATCGGTCTCCTTGCGATGACCTAATACCTAACACCTAATACCTAATACCTAATACCTAATACCTCGGTCCGAGATCCACCGATCGAGGACCAACATCGTCCAGACCTGCTCGCTGGAGAACTTGGCGAATCTGGGGCGGCGGATGATCCTGGCCTCGGCCAGCCGGTCAAGGGCGCTTCGTCGAGGAGCTCGGGCTGGGTCTTGATGAAACGCCGGATGGGCAGGTTGAAACCACTCTTGGGGCGATCGAGGTGGCCCGGAGGGAGCTTCGGGGCCATGAGGTTGCGCAGGATGAGCTTGCCCGGTCCACCGTCGGTCGAGCGCAGCAGATCCGGCGCGAGCCTGAGCGCGAACTCGACCACCCGGTGGTCGAGCAACGGCGGTCTCACCTCGAGGCTGTGCGCCATGCTCGTCCGGTCGACCTTGGTCAGGATGCCGTCGTGCAGCGTGGTGTTGATGTCGACCCACTGTATGGCCTTTCGGGGATCGAGATCATCACGCCAGAAGGCTCGGAGGTTCCACGCCGGATCTTCGTCCGACGCGTCGAGGAGCTCGGGGTGGAGCAAGACCCGCTGCTGGACCGGGTTGAAGGGGCCGACCAGGGTGACATAGCGGTCGAACCCGGTGAACGCTTTGCGCTGGAGCGAACGCGCGGTCAGGCTCAGCGTCGGTACAAGGCCGGCGGCCGCCCGAATCAGCGGGTTGAGCACGGCGCCGGTCTGTTTCTGGTGCCGCTGATAGCCGAGAAAGAGCTCGTCGCCGCCCTCACCGCTGAGCACCACGGTGACGTGTTTCTTGGCCATCCGCGCCACCGCCCAGTTGGACCACGCCGCCGAATCGCCGAAGGGCTCGTCGAAGAGCTTCGGCATGAGGGCCAGGGCGGGTTCGAGTTGGGTGGCGCCGACCCGCTCCTCATGGTGATCGGTGCCGTACATCTCGGCCACCAACCGCGCCGCCGGCGCCTCGTCACGGTGTTTGACGTCGATCCCGAGGGTGAAGGTGCGGGGTTTGGGCAGATAGGCGGTGACCGCCGCCGAGTCGAGGCCACCGGAGAGGAAGACGCCCACCGGGACATCGGACATGAGGTGCTCGGGCATGACCGTCTTGAGCACCGCGTCAAGGCCCTCTTCGGCTTCGCGCGGGTCGCTGATCTCGGAGCTGACCGCGGGCGTCCAGTAGCGCTCGATCTCGAGCCGGCCGTCGTGCCAGACGAGGGTGTGGGCCGGCGGCAGCTTGCGGATGCCCTCGTAGACGGTCTTGGGCGCCGGGATGTGGCGGTAGGTGAAGAGATCGCGGATGGCCGTCCGGTCGATGGGAGGGGTCCCGAGCTCCATCAGCGCCTTGATCTCGGAGGCAAAGGCCAGTTGCCCACCCCGGATCCAATAGTGGACCGGTTTGATGCCCAATCGGTCACGGGCGACAAAGAGCCGCCGACGTCGCCGATCCCAGATGGCGAAGGCGAACATTCCGGTCAGGTGGCGTACACATCCATCGCCGTACTCGCGATAGAGATGGAGGATGGTCTCTGAGTCAGTCGTCGAGTGGTAGCTCCCGCCGAGCTCGGCCCGCAACGCCTCGTGGTTGTAGATCTCGCCGTTGTAGACCAGGACCAGATCGCCGAGCTCCATGGGTTGGTGGCCGGCCGAAGAAAGATCGACGATGGAAAGTCGGCTCTGCCCGAGTCGCGCGCCCTTCGCCTTCCCAGACACCCACATCATCGGGACCGCGATGGCGCAGCGTCGCCACCATGCGGGCGGCAGAACCCGGTTCAATCTCACCCCCGACGATTCCGACGATTCCGCACATCTCGTGCGCCTCCTTTCCGGTGGATGGAGGATACAGGACACATGGGTCATCCTCAGCGGAGTGGTCGTCGAGGCCACCGGGCCGAGTGATTCCGCCGCGCCCCATGAGCGCTGTCGGCGGCATTACCCCTTCCGGTGTGGCTTCGGTGCCGAGGTTGCGCCTCGTCGATCCGAGCGGATTTCCCGGTTTTCTCGTCCGGAGTTCAACGATCCCACGCACTCAGGTCACCACTCTCGAAACCATCGATGAACAGACCGGAAGAGATCTTGTACACCGCATCTGCAGCTGAGGTTGCGTGAAACGCTGCCATGTAGAGGCTGCCGCGATGTAAGGTAAAGAAATAGGGAATCTGGCCGTCGGGGAGGAAATGACTGAGTTCCTCCCACTGCCCTGACGCGAGGTCGTCCCACGTCCTGAAACGAACAAGTTTGAACCGATTGTGGTCCGTGCCCGAGGCATACGCCGGGTGAAAGAAGTTCGAGAGGTACCAGTAGCCGTCGTAGAACTCGATGTCGTTGGGGATGAAACCGGTGGTCTCCCACGACCCGGCCACGGCGTACTCGATTTTGCCGTAGCTCTCGTGGATGGTGACCTCGCCGGTGTCGAAGTCGTCGATTTCGACCACCGCACCCTGGATCGAGGCGGCGAGAAGGAGCTTCCCGCCGACCAGCGAGATCCCCCGCGAGTACCCGCCCGCCACCTGCGAGAGGTCGAGCATTGCTTCGTCGACTCCAAACGTCGAAAACCGCAACACGACGGGGTCACCGGGGTTGACCACATAGACCAGCCCGTCGGCCGGGTCAAAGAGAATGTCGTGCGGTCGTTGCAGGGCGACGCCGGCGATGGAGACCGACCCGGACAAGTCACTATCGTCGAGCCTGCTGAAGGACACCACCCGGTGGTTTTCGGTGTCGGCGCCGAAGAAGAGCTGCTGCGTCGGTGAGAACGCCACAGCATGGGGCCCATTGACCGCGAGCGGGGACGTCTCCCACTCCGAGGCGCTCCCGAGATCGCGGTAGCTGAGTCGATCGTTCGTGACTTCGGAGATGATCTCGAAGCCGTTGACGAAGGCGATGTGCGTCGGCAGCCTCAGAAAGACTGCGGTGTCAGCCGGAGCGAACTCTTCGATCTTGAGACTGTGCGGCGGGACGGTGCGCTCGGGCGCCGGAGGTCTGCGCGAAGGATCGATCGGTGGGAAGACGGGAGCGTCGGGCCATCGCTCCGAGGTGAACCCCGGCGCCGCCAGAACGAAGGCAAGACCGATGATCGGCATCACAAACCTGCCCGGTTTCCGAGTCAGGGAATTCATCGGAGTCAACGAGAAACGCACGAGGATCGATCCATGCCGATATGATATCAACAGAGGGATCGCATCGGTGACGACAATCAACCAGCTTCTTGGCCGACCGTCGGGTCTCCGTGTGTGGATCCCCGTGTTGACGGCCGTGATGTCCGTATCGATGCCCACGTTGGCGCAAACCCTCGTCCGTGGCCCCTATCTGCAGGCGCCGACCCCGGATAGCGTCATCGTCAGGTGGAGAACGAAGACCCCCACGGACACGAAGCTCGCCTACGGGCCGTCGCACAATCAACTCGACACGATGATCGTGGACCCGTTGGCGGTCACCGATCACGTGGTCTGGGTCGGAGGATTGGAACCGGCAGCCCGGTATTACTACTCCATCGGCACATCGATCACGGTCCTGGCCGGAGCCGACCCCGACCATCGGTTCGAGACCGCCCCGTTCGGCAACGACCGATCACCGACCCAAATCTGGGCCATCGGCGACTCGGGGACCGCCAATGCCGACTCGGCCGCGGTCCGGGATGGTTACCTCATCTCGAGCGCCGGGGTTCCCAGCGATGTGTGGCTCATGCTCGGTGACAACGCCTACCCCGACGGAACCGATGCGGAGTATCAAGCTGCGGTCTTCGACACCTATCCCACGATCCTGCGAAACACTCCGCTGTCACCGACCCTCGGCAACCACGACGCCCATAGCGCGGTTTCCTCGACCCAGACCGGACCCTATTACGAACTCTTCAGTCTTCCCACCGCCGGCCAAGCCGGCGGGATCGCCACCGGTACCGAGGCCTACTACTCCTTCGACCATGGAAACATCCACTTCATCTGCCTGGATTCTGCCGACACCTCGCTCGACCCCACCGACGAAATGCTGCGGTGGATGGTGGCCGATCTCCAGACCACCACGAGAGACTGGATCATCGCGTTCTTCCACCATCCGCCTTACAGCAAGGGCTCGCACGACTCCGATATCGAGGAGGAATTGATCGAGGTTCGGGAGAACGTCATCCCCCTCCTCGAGGACAACGGGGTCGACCTGGTCCTCAACGGACACAGCCACCACTACGAGCGCTCCTTCCTTCTCGACGGCCATTACGGGTTCTCGGATACCTTCGACCCCGAAGTCATGGCTCTCGACCACGGCGACGGGCGAGTGGAAGGTGACGGTCCCTACACCAAAAAGCTCGGTCCCCACAACGGAACCATCTATGTCGTCAACGGAACCGGCGGCTGGCCGGGCGGCGCCGGCGCAGGGCTGGACCACCCCGCGATGTACACCAGTTCCCGGGATTTGGGTTCGGTGATTCTGACGGCCGATGGCGACACTCTCGACCTCCGCTTCATCGACACCGCCGGGACACCCCTGGACTGGTTCACCGTCGTCAAATTTGGCCTGCCGCTGTTCCGTGACGGCTTCGAGTATGGCAACACCGGCTCGTGGGGTAAGGTCCGGCCTGTGGCTCGCCCGGAGACCAAGCCCGCATCCTGACGCGGCAGCGCACCCGGCGGGATACCTTCCCGCGCTTGAAATCTGCGCCTATGGTTGGACCTCGTCGAGCAGATCGAGGAAAGCGTCATACTCCATCGCCTGCCAGCTCTCGGCTGACACCGCGCCCTCGGCGCGGGAGATCACCGAGACCTTGTGCGCGGTCTCGACATCGGGCGCGTCGTAGATGTCCATGAAGTCATAGGGCCCGAGGATCGCGTAGTGCGAGATCCACTCGACCTCGGGGCACGCGGTCTTGACCTTCTTGAGCCAGGCGCGGCCCATGGCGCGGCGCACCTCGGCATCGTGCAGACTCTCCGGCGCGAGACGGGTCATCAAAACAAACCTCGGCATGGCACACCTCCGTGGGACTGGGTTTCTTCCACAATACCGCAAACCAACTCAACCCAGACCGCAGCAATGCTTGACCGCCCGGCTCGATTCGTACCGAATCCGAACCGATCCGTGATGACTCCGGGTGATCTGCGATCGACATTCGAGAGCATGATCCGATCCGCAGGAAAACCGAAGCTTTCCCTCAGGCAACTTGGCTTGCCGGAATCCACCTTCGAAACAGATCGAAACGGAAGGAGAGCGTCATGAGGAAGCAACGAGTTGTGGTGATGTTTGTTGCGGTGGTCTTCGGAGCAGGAATGGTCATGGGTCAGACCGAGTGGGTCGACGACCCGAACAACCCGATCATCGGACCCGGAGATCCCGGAACGTGGGATGTGGGCGGACCCTGGGCGAGAGCAGCAGTCTTCGACGGGACCACGTATCACCTCTGGTTCACCGGATCCGACGCCGGAATGGAATCGCCCACCGACATGGGCCACGCCACCTCGCCCGATGGCGAGGGTTGGACCATGGACCCGGCCAACCCGGTGCTGACTCGAGGCGAGCCGGGAGAGTGGGACGACGCCCGTCTCGACGGTGCGGCAGTTGTCCACGACGGAACGATCTTCCACATGTGGTACTCGGCGTGGGATCCGGACAACTTCGAGCGGGTCGGTTACGCGACTTCGCCCGACGGTTCCGTCTGGATTAAGCACCCGGCGAATCCGGTGATGGATGTCGGACCTCCCGGCTCGTGGGATGAGGACGTCCGTTCGTCCGACATCGTGATCTTCGAAGACGGAATCTACAGGATGTGGTACGGCGGAGCCGATTGGACCGGCAACGCGAATTGAGAAGCGGCGGTCGGGTACGCCGAGTCCGCCGATGGCGTCAGCTGGACAAACGCCCAGATCCGGTGCTTTCAACCGTCGACCTACCCGGGCGCCTGGGACATCCCGGGATGACCGGCAATCCCGTACGTCGTGTTCGACGGAACGACCTACCACATGTGGTACACCGGCGGTATCGAAACGTCGAACTCGTGTCGATCTCAGCATCGGTTACGCCTGGTCCGGCGACGGGATCAACTGGACCAAGCACCGAGGCAACCCTGTCTGACGTTCGGAGGACGACGGATCTTCTGTCACTCACCGGTGCTCCACGACGGGACCACCTGGCACATGTGGTACACCGCAGTGGGACGGAGTCGACGGATCAGATCAACACGCCACCTCGGACTGCTGCGCCGGCATCGCTCCTCTCGACAATTGGCAGTTCATCCCGGCGGCGGCCGTGGCATCTGGCGCCCAGGGCGCCTTCTTCCAGACCGATGTGGACGTGAGCAACGCGGACGAGTCAGTCGGCCGAGTACCAGTTCATGTGGTTTCCTCGCGGTGAGGACAACTCCGAGCCCACGACCTCGGCGTCCTTCACCCTCGGCGCCGGCAAGAGCTCCCGCTACTCCAATGTGTTGGCCGAGGTCTTCGACCTCGAGCCCGACTCCGTTCGGCGCGCTGGGCATCAGAGTCGACGAGCCCGGATCTCCTCGCCATGAGCCGAACCTACAACACGCCAAGTCGGCGAGGCGACAGGCACCTATGGCCAGGCCATCCCGGCGATCCGGCATGAGGACTTCATTCAGCACGGTGAACGCCGGCGGATCCTCTTCGGCAGTGAGAACGCCGAGATGCGCACCAACATCGGCTGCCAGAACGGAGGGATAGGTTCCGTGGCAGTTGTCTTCGAACTCTACTCCGCCGACGGGACCTCGCTGGGCCGCCCCGTCGTGGTTCTCGATCCGTTGGGTAACGATCAGATCAATCGGATCTTCGATGGCCACAACCCGGTCGATGGCTATGTCGACGTGTGGACGGCCACTCCAAACAGATCGTTCTACTGCTACGGCTCGGTCCTCGATAACGTCACCAGCGATCCGACAACCATTCTGCCGCAATAGGCCAGGGTCGTCGGCAGGCACGACTCATCATGGCTGAAGCCCGTTGTCACCTTCGCGGGCTTCAGCCCTTTTTTCTCGACTTCCGGTGACATTGCCTTCCGAAATGCCGAGGATGTGGGAACGATTCTGAAGGTGGGCTCAAGCCCACCCTACCAACCAGCACAATTTGCGGCCCGGCGTAGGGTGGGCCTTGGCCCACCTTCAGTCCCGGAGTCGGTGAGCACGTAGGGCGAATTGAGAGGTCAACTCGTGGGCAAGGTGGTTCGATTCTCTCTACCGCCGGGCGGGTCATCGAACAGAGATGTTGTTCCCAGCATTGCGCCAACGTACAATCGCACCAGAGTGCCTACACAAATTGCGACAACACCGCAGAACGGACAACCGTTTCTTCTCGGACGGTGGCTGGTCGAACCGACCCTCAACCGACTGACTCTCGGAGAGACTTCGATCCAGCTCGAGCACAAGGCCATGGATGTGCTGCTCTGCCTCGTCGAGCACGCCGGCGAGGTGGTGAGCAAGAACGATCTCCTCGATGCGGTGTGGCAGACCGAGTTCGTTTCCGACAACACCCTGCAGGGTCGGATCGCGGAGATCCGGGACGCCCTCGGCGACAACGCCCAGAATCCCACGTTCATCGAGACGATCCGCAAGCGCGGCTACCGGTTGATCGCGGAGATCGGCATTCCCGATCTCGATCATCCAGCTCCCGGCTTGCTCGAGTCGCCACCACAACCCGACGATGAACGAAACCCCTACCCCGGTCTCGCCGCCTTCACCGAGGCAGACGCCGATGTCTTTTTCGGCCGCGAGAAGGAGATCGCGGCGCTGTGGCGCAAGGTCACCTCACGGCGATTGCTCGCGGTGATCGGGCCGTCAGGGATCGGCAAGAGTTCTCTGCTGCGGGCCGGTGTCGCAACTCGGGCGCCGCCGGGCTGGCGAGTGCTGGTTTTCACTCCAGGTGAGGATCCGGCCATGTCGCTGGCCCGCGCGCTGGCGCCCGACCACGCCGGCGATCCATCGGCGGTATCGAGGCTGGTGGGCTTCAACGATCCCGACACCGCGCTGGCAGTGGTCTCCAGGTGGCGAGGACAGTTCGAAGAGGTCGTGCTCGTCGTCGACCAGTTCGAGGAGCTCTTCACCCTCAACCCGACCGAGGTGCAGGCAAGCTTCATCGCACTGCTCCGCCGGCTGGTCGACGCGGCTGACGTCCACGTCGTGCTCGCCATGCGCGACGATTTCCTCTACCAGTGCCAGCGGTTTCCCGAGATCGCGCCGATCTTCGATGGGCTCACGCCCCTCGGGCCACCCGACGCCGAGGCGCTGCGACGAGCAATCACCGAGCCCGCGGCCGACGGCTCTCACCGGTTCGAAAGCGAGATCCTGGTGGACCGGATGATCGCCGAGGTCGAGGACCAGCGCGGCGCTCTGCCGCTGCTTGCCTTCGCCGTCCGCCGGCTGTGGGAGAAGCGCGATCGGGATCAGCGCGTCCTGACCGAGGAGGCGTACGACAGCATCGGCGGCGTCGCCGGCGCGCTGGCCCGGCATGCCGAGGCCGTCATGGGCGAGATCGGCCACGAACGCCTCCCCATCGTCCGGGAAATCTTTCGAAACCTCGTCACCGCCGAGGGCACTCGGGCGGTGCGGGAGGTCGACGAGCTGCTGTCGGTGTTCGACAACCCTGTCACTGTGCGGAGCTCCCTTCGGTCGCTAGTGAGGGGTTAGGAGTTAGAGATCGCTCGTCTCCCGGCGAGCACCGAGGCGAAGCGCTCACCCCTGCACCCGGAAGGGAGCAAGGCGAGCGCTCGCCGTCGGACGCCTCGCTCAGCCCGCCAGCGAGCTGCGGCTCTGGAGGTCCTCCACAAGCTCATCGATGCCCGGCTGTTAACGACCTTCGAGACCCACGATGACGAGGAGCTCTCCACCCGCCGAGTCGAGATCGTCCACGAGTCGCTCCTCGCCAACTGGCCGCGGCTTGTCCGCTGGCAGACCCAGGACGCCGACGCCGCCCAACTCCGCGACCAGCTCCGCCAGGCGGCACGAACCTGGGACGAGCACGACCGCACCGACGACCTCCTCTGGACCGGATCGGCGTACCGCGAGTTCGCGCTCTGGCGGGAGTCGCTATCCCGGCGGGCTGACCGAAGTCGAAGAGGACTTCGCCATCGCAATGACGTCACATGCAAAACGGCGGAAGCGCAGACAACGGGTTGTCGTTTCCGTAACCATCGCGCTTCTCCTAGCCGGACTTGCTGTGGTCGGTTCCTTTTGGAGACGAAGCGTCCGAGACGCGCATCGGGCCGAGGCGAATGAACTCGTCGCCCACGGCCAACTCGAGCTCGAGTCGTACCCGTCGGCGACGGTTGCATACGCGATCGCCAGCCTCGAGCGATTCGACAATCCGGCTGCACGCCGGCTCGCCGTTGAAGCGCTCTGGAAGGGCCCGACGGTCATCGAGGCCTCCAAGAGTGCCGCCTTTAGGCTGGCTTTCAGTCCGGACGGTCGATCGCTGGTGGAAAGCGCCAACGTCGTCCCCAAATACAAGAAGGCGCCCCTGAGCGTCATCAGAGCCGATGGTTCGACAGATCCCTTTCGACAAGGTCCACGAAACTTTCCCGGGTATCGACCTTTTCCGGGGTTCGACCTCACCGCACTTCGCGTCCGGTGGAAGAAACACCGACTCCTCGATCTCAATCTTCCTTTGGTCAATGGACGATCATCAGCCAATCGCGGAGACCAGGCTGGAACCGCATCACGAAACCTGGAATGAGGTCGTCGACGGAAAAGGAAGACGACTGGTCATGGTGGGACGAATGGATGACCGGATTCGAGTCGACACACTTGGCTTTGACGGAACGAGAACACACGTCGGCACCCTGGAAATCGATGCCAGACAAGGAGAATCCAACTTCTGGGCCACTCGTGTCTTTCTCGACGACCGGGCGGGACGATGGCTTGGGGTCGTCACTCGGAGCGAAGTGTTCGTCTTCAGGGTTGAAGATCAGCAACTGAGTCCGCCTCGCCTGATTGCCCGGCACGATGACGAGATCACCGGCGGATCCTGCGATCCATTGGGTCGATTCCTGGTCACGAGCGAATCGGGTGGTGAGTTCCGGTTCTGGAGTCTGACCGACCCACAACCACCCTTCGTAATGGAGGGCCCACGGGAATCTACGCACCAGAGATTCGAGCGGGACGGATCACTCTTCTCGGCAATCGGAGAAGAGGACGGTAACTGGATCATCTGGCTGTGGGAGTTCAGCCGCGGCCGGCCGAATTTCGTTCGCAAAGTGAATATTGGGGGAACGGCCTGGGGCGAATATGTCTTGAATCCCTCTGGCCGATACCTGGGGCGATCCGGCCCCGATACGAACTTCCGGATCTGGCGGTTGGATGGACCCGCAGATGCCGAACCCATCGGTCTCCATCGTGGCGACAGCCGCCAAGCGAATGATCTCGAGTTCAGCCCGACGGGTGATTGGCTTGCGACGGCTGATCTGACTGGCCTTGGCATGTGGTTCCTCGACCGAGAGTATCCAATCGTGATCCGACGTCACGAGGGGATGGTGATGGGCCTGGCGTTTGCGCCCGATGGAAGCTGGCTCGCTTCGTCATCCACGGACGGGACGGTGAGGACGTGGCCGTTGGTCGGTGATCCACCGGCGCCGGGTCTGGTCTTTCGCGAGTCAAATAGCGTCCGGATCGGTGTTGCAGTCTCGCCTGACGGAGAGCGAATCGTTTCCGGATCAGATGGCAAAACGATGATATTCAAACTGGATGGATCGTCTCCGGTCACACTCGAAGGATTCTCAAGCCAGACCTGGGGCGTGTCTTTCAGCCAAGACGGTCGATTCGTCGCGGCAATCAACAGTTTTGATCCGGCAGAAAAACAGATCCGAGTTTGGAACGCGACGTCAGGCGACGAGGTCGCCGTTCTCGAGATCGCGGAGATGACGAGGCCCATCAGCCTTCAGTTCATCTCAGACGGCCACCTGCTCTCGGCGAGTGATTCGGGGCTATGGCGGTGGAATGTCGAACACCGAGAGCGAACCCTGTTGTATAACGGAGACATCCACGCGTTTGCCGCCAGCGCCCAAGGCCATCGCGTGTTATTGGCTGAAAACCGTAGAGCTGTCCTTTTCGACATCGAATCGGGTTCCGTGTCACAACTCGAGGGCTTCGGGAACCAGGTAGTGGCTGTTGCCCTTGATCCCACCGGCTCGTTCGCTGTCACCGCTGACCTCGACGGTGAGATCCGGGTAGGATTGGTGGACGGTGGAGGCGCCCCACACCTACTCTGTGGCCACAAAGGCAGGATCAACGCCCTCGCAATCGATCCCCTCGGTCGCTGGATTGCCTCGGGTGGCGAGGACATCACCGTCCGCCTCTGGCCGATGCCCGACCTCACCAAGCCCCCGCTCCACACTCTGCCGCGCGAGGAGCTGATCGCCAAGCTCAAGACGCTGACCAATCTGCGGGTGGTGCGGGACCCCGACTCCTCCACCGGTTGGAAGCTCACCCACGATCCGTTTCCGGGGTGGGAGACGGTGCCGACGTGGTGAACATCGCAGAGTTCTTAGTTTTGAATTTTCAATTCTTGAGTTTCATCGCAGGGCGCTCGTCACCGTCTGCGAGAGAATTAACAACTTACGACCGGGAACGCGAAAGATCTAACGATGATCATCCGATGTGCAGGAGTATGTGTCGACCTGCCCAGAATGGAGTGCGCACATTGACGGCCAGTTCCAATACGCGCACAGATCTTGATGGCAGCCGGAGGACTACCGTCGCCTCGAGGAGATTGCCCGAGCAAAAGAATGTCTCGGTGCCGAACTGATCCGCGCCGCGGTTCGGGAGCGATACTTCGGAGATGGAACGGACCGTCGCGCTGGGGTGGAGTCCATCTGCACCATGGGCTTGCCCGGTCATACAACTGGGCCGAAGACCGAGGCCGAGAATCGCAGAGGCTCGCACAGTGACGACCTTTCTTGACACGAATATTTTCCTCTATGCAGCGGGCGGTGATCACCCGCTTCGACAACCCTGCCGGCAGATCCTCCGACGCGTTGTTGAGGCCGATTTCAACGCCACCACCAGCTCGGAGGTTGTGCAGGAGATCCTATATGTGCTGGCACGAAGGGGCCTTCGCACACAGGCCCTTGCCCTGGCCAGGAATATTCTCGCAGTCTTCCCTGCCCTGCTCGAGGTTGGGGCCGACGAAATGAGCTCGGCATGCGACCTCCTCGAATCGATGCCGGAGCTTCCGCCGCGCGACGCGGTACATGCCGCCACCATGCTCACCCACGGAATCACCGTCATCATCACCGCTGACACTCACTTCGATCAGCTCACCCAGGTGAATCGAATCGCTCCGGACGGTGTGATTCAGCATTGAGCCAACCTGAAAGGATGAGCGAGTCTTCATTGGTTGGGATCGCAAGCTGGAAGCTCGCGGCTACAAAGGCGCTCAGCTCATCGAATAGTCGATCAGCTCGAGATCCGGGATGCCTTTGAAGTGCTTGGTGTTGCGGGTGACGAGCGGGGCGGCGTGTTGGACCGCCCACGCGGCGATCCAGAGATCGGGTTTCGAACGGCCGACGAGGGTGGACTCGCGGCGCAGCTCGGCCACGATCGTCGCGTAGCGGTAGGCGGTCTCGAGGTCGACATCGCCGATCTCAAAGAGCCGAAGAAATACGAGCGCCTGCGCGAGACGTTCCGGAGAGACTGCCGCGCCTCCCTCCAAAAGCTCCCCGGCGGCGTGCGCCGGAACCACGAAGACCGCACCGGGGTTCCCGGCGAGGGTCTTTCTTGCTGGGGATCCGGGCCGGTCGCTGGTTCGCCACAGATCCACCAAAAAGGTCGTGTCAACGCAGATCATGCTCATCCCAGGTTTCGTTCTCCCTGTTCTCCGCGACTTTCGCCAACATGACCTGAGCGTCGTCATCCGAAAGCTGCGGGACGGCGGCGAGTCCGCCGAGAACGTCGCGCCCGGTGTGGGTCTGGCCAACCTGATCGATGAGCCGGTCGATGGCCTTGGAGAAGGATTCCCCTTCCCGCTTCACCTCCGCGAGCTTGTTATAGACGCGAGTATCAACGGCGATGGTCTTGCTACTCATACATACAGAATTATATGCAGAACCTCAGATTGTCAAGCACCGAGGGTCAGTACAGGATCTTGTCCTCGCCGTGCTCGGCGACGAGTTCTTTGGCGCGCTCGAGGATCCGGTTTCGGCGGTCCCACAGGCTCTTGATCTCGGCCTTGAGGAGGCTCGGCTCGAGGAGTTCATCGAGCTGCTCACGTTCGAGGAGCTCGAGCGCGGTCAGGAACTCGCGCGAGTACATGGGCGGGTTGAGCTGTCTTGATGAGGCTCGATGCGGGAGTAGAAGGCCATGGAGGAATCGACCTTGTAGATGCGGAAATCGGCGTCGACCAGGATGTTTCTGATATTCGAAAAATCCTCGTCGGAGATGAGCTGTTGGAACAGGCGAACGGCATCCAATCGTTGGTTCCACAGCCTTTGATCGGGAGGTTCGATGCCCCGCTCCCTGTATTCGTCCAAGGTCTCCGCGTCCTCGACCCAGAGGCACAGGGACCCCTTGCGGTTGGAGAGCTTGCGTTCGACGCAGGGCGGGACGATGTCCAGACCGAGGGCCACCGCCAGCTCGTAGGCCGCGATCTCGTGCTGGTAGGAGTCCTTGACCATGGGCACTTCGCGGCCGTCGCCGAAACGAAAGATCCCGCGGTGCATGGTGTTCTCGTCCTTGAAGATCGCTCGGAGGGTCAGATCGCCTTTGGTGAGTTCCATCCGACGCGGCGAGGTGATGGCGAGATCGTCGAAGTCCTCGGGTTTGCTCGTGACCTCGGCGGTGGTGAGAAAATCGACCGCCGCCTGACCGGTCAGCGGCAGACCGACAACGGTCGTCTTCGACCGTCGTCTCCTCAGCCCTGCGCGGCCGCAATCGAAATCAAACAAAGAAAGCGACACGACCAGAGGTGTTCTGATTCTCATGATGTGTCCCTATCATACCCGGCCTTTCGGCTCGGGTCAGCCGATCAGCGACTGTGACACCCGCCGCCGATCGGCCGCGAGCGGATCTCGTCCGGATCGAGGTTCCACTTTTTGCACAAGCTCACCGCGAGTCGTTCGTAGTCGGCGCCGGTTTCGCCGGTCGCGCCATCGGGGATCGCGGACTCGTAGACATCCTCGAGCCGTCGGTGCTCGTCCTCCGGCAGCATCCGGTCGGCCATCTCGAAGAGGATGCCGTCCTCCTTGGCGATGTGCGCCTCGAGCAGGGCGGCATAGGCGAGGGCGTTCTCGACCGCAGTTCCCCGAGCGCCGGCATCTCCCGCCGCCACTGCGTCGAGGCTGGCAGATATCGCTCCAACATAGCCACGGCCGACTTCATGCTCGTTGAGCATCACCGCGATGGGGCCGCCGTCGCTCGGCATGCCGGCCATCGCCAACGCGGGAAAGAGGTGCACCTCTTCCTTGGCGTGGTGCCAGGCATCGGCGTAGTTGCGGATGAAGTCCACCGCCTGCCGGAAACTTTCCATGTCGAAACGGTCTTCGGTGCGGGCGGCGGTGCATGCCGCACGCAGGCAGGCGATGACCGAGAGGATGGTTTCGTGTTCTGAACGCAGAGCTTTGGTGGCCGTCATGGTGTCTCCTCGCTGAATTTCGATTTCCGGATTATGGCGCCGCCATCCGGTTGTCTCCTTGACGCCGGTCAAGAACCGAACGAGCAGTTTCTCCGTTCAAACCATCGGAGCATTTTGTGTATCCAACCCTTGGAGGTAGCATGATGAAAACCCGACCGCTGATCCTCATCGCCGCGCTGGTCCTGGCCGCGAATGTCGCCCACGCCCAGATCGAACTCCACCAGGAACACACCTTTGACGCCCGACCGGGCCAGACCGTCGTCATCGATGTGTCGTTTCACAAGGTCGATGTCCTGGTTCAACCGGGCGCGACGGTTCACGCCGTCGTCGATCTCTTCGCGGGCGGCTCCAGCGGCAAGGCGGAGAAAGCCATCGCCGAGCTGACTCCGGTCTTCGAGGAAAGGGGCAACACCCTGGTCATCCGATCCACCCGCAAGGGCGGCTGGAACTGGTCCAGCGGCAAGCTCAAGGGCAGCGTCACCGTCACCATGCCGCCCGATCTCGACCTCAGCATCGACAGCTCGTCGGGCTCGGTCACCATCGACGGCGATCTCGGCGACGCCGAGGTGGAGTGTGACGCCTCATCGGGTTCCATCACCGTCGCGGGCGCCATGCGGGCGCTGAGCATCGACACCTCGTCGGGCTCGACCAGGGTCGAGGTCACACGCCCACTCGATCGTTTCAAAGCCGACGCGTCGTCGGGAAGCATCCGCCTCTCCGGAGGGGCTCGTCAGGTCTCGGCCGACACCTCGTCGGGGAGCATCACCATGACCGGTCTCCTCGGCGACGCCGAGATGAGCGCCTCGTCGGGGAGCATCACGGCGCGCTGGGACTCGATCCCGCCGGGCGCCTCGATCCACGCTGGGGCGAGTTCGGGCAGCGTCACCATCGGGCTCCCGCCGGGCACCGAGGTTTCGGGCACGGCGAGCACCAGCTCGGGCGGCGTCCGGAGCGATTTTCCCGGCACCTTCGAACGCAGCAGCGCGAAATTCAGCGGCGGGCCGGACGCGGTTGACATTCGCGTCAGCACGTCATCCGGTGGCGTCAAGGTCCTGTCGAACTGATCCGCCGGACTCTCTGTTTCGGAGAGGGGAAACCTCTATGACTGTCGGCCGTTGAGCTTTGCCATCTTCCTCGCGATCAGCAACGCCATCTCCAACGACTGCTCGTAGTTGAGGCGGGGATCGACGCGGGATTCGTAGGCGCGGCGAAGATCGGCCTCTACGAGCCCGCGTGCGCCGCCGACACACTCGGTGATGTTGTCACCCGAGAGCTCGAAGTGGATTCCCCCGAGATACGTGCCCATCTCCTGGTGGATGTCGAAGCTCTGCTCCACTTCACCGAGGATGTTGTCGAATCGCCGGGTCTTGATACCATCGGAGGTGGTTTCGGTGTTGCCGTGCATGGGGTCGCAGCACCACACCACCCGGCGCCCGCTCGCCTGCGCCGCCCGGATCAGCGGCGGCAGGCCTTCCGCCACCTTCCCGTACCCGAAACGGTGAATCAGGGTCAGTCGACCGGGTTCGTCGTCCGGATCGAGGACCTCGATGAGCTCGGTGAGCCACTCGGGAGTCATTGCGGGACCGATTTTGACCCCGATGGGGTTGCGGATGCCGCGGTAGTACTCGACGTGGGCGCCGTCGATCTCACAGGTTCGCATCCCCAACCAGGGCAGATGGGTCCCCAGGTTGTACCACCCGTCGCGGCGCGGGACCTGCCGGGTGACCGCCTGCTCGTAGGGCAGGTGCAACCCCTCGTGGCTGGTGAAGAAATCGACCCGGCCGATCTCCCCGGCCTTGGAATCGGCGAGGACCTCCATGAATCGGATGGAGTCGGAGATCGACTCCACCATGCGCTGATACTCCTTCGCGCGCGGCGAGTGCTCGACGAAGTCGAGATCCCAGTACTCGGGGTGGCGGAGATCGGCGAAACCGCCCTCAACCAGCGAACGGATGAAATTGAGCGTCAACGAAGAGATCTGATAGCCGCGGACGAGGCGGTCGGGATCGGGGATCCGGGCCTCCTCGGTGAACTCCGGCCCGTTGATGAGATCACCCCGGTAGGACGGCAGGGTGACGCCGTCGCGGGTTTCGCTGTCGGACGTACGGGGTTTGGCGTACTGGCCGGCAAACCGCCCGACCCTGATGATCCGGCGCTTGAGGCCATAGGTCAGGACCAGGCTCATCTGGAGCAGGACCTTGAGCTTGTTGGTGATGATCTCCGCCGAGCACTGATCGAAACGCTCGGCGCAGGCGCCGCCCTGGAGCAGGAACCGCCGTCCTTCGGCGGCCTCGGCGAGCTGGGATCTTGAGCCGCTCGATCTCCCACGAGGTCACCAACGGCGGCAGAGCCGACAGCTCAGAGATGGCGGTATCCAGGCGATCCGCATCCGGATAGGTCGGCTGCTGACTCGCCGGTCGCTTGCGCCACGAAGAAGGAGACCACTCGCCCATGGCCGCGCATCATACCTCAGTGGCGCTGGCGACACAGAATCAGAGCCGCTGTCCTGAGAGGAAATCCAGCCCGGTGATCTGCCAGGTCCCATCGATCGGCTCGATTCTCAGATCAGCGACGAGCTGATACACGCGCCGGTGGACATGGCCCCAGTGACCGGTTCGGGTGGTGACCGTCCAGGTGCAGCGCGCCTCGATTCCGACTTTGGAATCCCGCATCACCATCCCGGTCAGCACGATTTCGCCGACCGTGGTCCGGCCGTCGTTCTCACCGGCGAGCTCGAGCCCGTGCCCGACCTCTACGAAGGCCTCGGTGAGCCCATCCCCGGTGACGCTCCGCTTCGATGGCGGCGCGGATCATCTCTTCGTCGTCGAGGTCGAACGCCCGGAAAACACTGTTCAGCAGACCGGAAACAACCTTCGATGCGCGAGCTGCATCGACTGTCGCCAATCGGGTCGCGAACCGGTTGGCGCCGAGCAACAGAGCTACGATCAAGACCAGCACCACCACCGATCTCCAGGAGCCGTCCCCGCCGGCCGTCCTCGCCCCGGTTCGGAGAAGCACCACAGCAGCCGCTGCCAACGCGAACCAACTCACCCACATGGCGATCTGCATCATCAGCGATGGCGGTGGAGGTACATCCACGATAACCGGCGGGACCGGGTCGGTGTCGAGCTTCCTCCACAACAGCAGGTTGTGGTCGCGCTGAAGCATGACCGGGCGGGTGCCTTCGACATCCGTGACCGCGCCGGGAATCTGCTCGACCCACTCGGGGAAGAGACTCCAGGTCAAGATCACTTCACGCGGCAACCTAGTCACGGGTTGGGCGAAGACGACCCCGAGAGTCGCCGAGTTCGCGTCGAGTTCGCGGGGCGGATCGACGACCGTCGAACCGAGAACGCTCCGATCGAGGACATCGACCCGATCGAGGACCGGGGCCACCGGCTCGCCATCGATGGCGAGATCGAGATTCGCGGCCAAAAAGTCCACCACCCGCTGTTGAACATCCCCTTGGATCTCGACGGGGATGGTGGCCCGGCCCTCGATACCGAGATCGGTCCAAGCCTGGATGTCTTTCGGTCGGACGATGATTTCGACTCGGATTTCCTTGGGCTCGACGACGATGAAGACATTGAGCGGCGAGTCGCGCTGGCGCCGCAGATCGCGATTACGGAACGTGGTGTTCCACGGGTCGTCCCAGTCGAGATCGAGGGTCTCTTCGCCGCCGAGAATGCCGAAGTCCATGACCGGCAGACCGAGATGAGAGACCATGAGACCGATCTTCGCCGATGGGTACTTCTCGGCGGCCGGCGGGGGGCTCAGGGTGAGCACCTCCGGTCGCCCGGCCAGCTCATAGCTCAAGACCAGGGAAACCACCTGTTCGCCGGGATCGGCGGCATTCGCCAACGGTTCTCCGGTGATCTCGTCGCGCGGAAGACGTCTCCGAGTCTCGAATGAGATCAACCGGCCGGTCAACGGCGCCCCGCCATCCGCGCGGATGACGAACTCTTCGGAGAAAAACCGCTCGAGCCGCGCCTCATCGGGCTCCGACTCGAGTCCCATGCGAACCCTGAACTCGTCCGGAAAGACGTTGTGGAAGACCACCAGATGAGGCACGGTGGCCTCGAGCTCGACTCGAATCTCCTTTTCGTCGATGAACGCCTCGATCATGGTCGTCGGGGTCTTCAACACGCTCACGCCGGTGGCATGAGGATGCGCGAACGCGGCCGGCAACCCAACGACGACGGCTGCTAAGACCGAAGGCAACAGTCGTCTCGGGCGGCGTCTGATCATACTGAAATAGTAGTCGATCGGAAGCACAGGTCTTGATCGCGCCGCGCCCACCCGGCTTCAGCGACAACAAAGCCGGGTCGTGGACTACCGCCAGCCGGGCACGGGTATCGGTCGGAACTGGAACCGAAGGACCAGGATATCGGCGTGCCCAACGTCCTTGACGTCGGAGTAGATGTAGTTGAATTTCAACGCGGTGGTGGGGTCCATGTACCAGTTGACCCCGAAGCTGTAGTCGATCATCCGGCCACCGTTGAGGCCGCCGTCGGTGAGGTCGATATTCGAGACTCGACCCGTCAACTCGATGGCGCCGCCGGGTTTCTTGCGGAAAAACCCTTGGCGATCGCGCTTCGGAGTCACGCGGCTGAAGACACCCATCCCCGTGTCATAGGACCGGTGGTCATTGGTGAGGAAATACCCGACCTCGACATAGGCGCCCGAAGACCCAGATCACCGTAATCGGTGCCCTTGACCTCCGACATGATCGCCTCGGACTGAAAGGAAAAGGGACCGTTCAGACCCACGATCTCGATGTCCGTAGAGGTTGATCTCGAGGCATCGAACTGCCCCGTGTCGACGAAGTAGGGACAAACCGCGCCCGGGTCGCGACCGAAACGTAGGTTCCCGCTGGGGGTGCGGGAGCTGAGCGACCCGCCAAGGTGGAACAACTCGAGACCGTTGTCCGGTAGACCGGCAACCAGGTGACCCGCGATGTCACCGACAGGACAGAGTTGGAGGCGTTGGCCTCGTTGGCCCGGCCCCAACTGAAGAACCCCACGGCCCACGTCATTCTCTTGCTCTTGGTGGTGTCGTAAACCATGTACCCGATGTTGTTCACCGGTGCGAAGGTCCAGACCGGCAGCGACCGTTCGAGAAAACCGGTGTAGTAGCCGCTCATCCTTGTTCGAAGCTGAACGGCTGCTGAAACTGCCAAAACCGGAACGGCCGATGCGGTAGCCGAAGATGTTGAGGCCGTGGTCCCGCCTTCGGCAAAGATGTCGCGGAAACCGGTGGACCCGCCGAACGTGAACGAAAGACTGTACCGCATGCGGTGGGCGATGGTGCCTTGGGCGAAGAGCTGCAGCCGCCGGATATTCAAGGCTCTCCCGAGGCTCCCCGGTGCGTGACCTCTTCGTTGGTCGCGCCGAGAAAACAAGCGATGCCATTCTTGAAATGGTGGGGTTGTTCGCCGTGATGCTCGGTTTCGCTCGCCGGCTCTGCTGACTCCGAGCGCTTTTCTCGGCCGACCCGGGGACCGACACGAGCGCCGTCACCACCTCAGGATGCACATGCAAAAAACGAGCGGAAAGCGCATCAGTCCTCTTCCACGCGGCCCACACTCACTTGCATTATGAGCCTGGATGGGAAAAAAAGAACCTCCCCTCCTTGGTGATCGCATTCACCGAGAGTCGTCGACGGCCACCGGTTGTACCGGCGAATGACAACCGGATCAGTCGTCGCCGGCAAACGCTCCGACAAACGACGAGACGATGCTGACGACCAGCGCCCCGAGCACCGCCCACCAGAACCCGGCGACGTGGAATCCGGGCACGAGCTTCGATGCGATGAAGAAGGTGAATCCGTTCACCACGAGGTAGAACAGACCGAGGGTCAGAATCGTAATCGGCAGGGTGAGGATGGTCAGGATCGGGCGGATCAGGGCGTTGACCAGACCGAGCACGACCGCCGCGATGGCCAGAGCCGTGTAGGAGTCGACCTGGACACCGGGCAGGATGTAGGCGGTCACCCACAGGGCCAGGGCGATGACCAGCCAGTGAATCAAGAAACGCTTCATTGCTCTCCTCCTTCAGAGTGGATCGATCTGATCCTCCACATTTACGCCATCGAATCGTCGCGCCATAATACCCCGGCGATTCAGATAGTGTATGGTCACACCATCTCGCTTCCATCAGACGGTGGACGCCGTCGAAAGGACCAATACGCCGATGAACAGAATCCTTCCGATTGGCCTTCTCTGGTTGCCCTCTTGGTCAGCGCAGCGCCGGCGCCGGCCCAGCAGATCGAGATCACCCCGTTCGTCGGTTATCAGTTCGGCGGCGAACTCGATGAGATCGGCGACGATCACCACCACGTATGATCTCGAGCAGAGCCCGACCTGGGGTCTGATTTTCGACGTCGGCATCACCGACCTCGATCAGGTGGAGCTCTACTACTCATCGCAGGGGACCGACCTCAACCGAGGGGTCGAACCCGCGGTGGGGGTCACCATCGACACGTTCCAGATCGGCGCGATTCACCAATATTCGCCCCGCAAGCCCATCAACCCCTACGTCGGCATCACCCTCGGCGCCACCCGTTTCGAGATTGCCGGCGACAGCGACACCCGATTTTCCGGAAGTGTCTGTGGCGGCGTGAAGATGGTCGTCTCCGACCACCTCGGCTTCCGCTTCGACGGACGGTTTTTCGGCATTTCCACGGGATCCAACCCAATCACCTGCTCGGAGGAACTGTGTATCGGCTATCCCGACACCTCGATCATCTGGCAGTACACCGTCAATGCGGGGGTGATGATCCACTTCGGGAAATAGCCTGCATTCGGCATCCTGCATCTGCCCACCCCGATCCTGCGATACAATCTCCCTGTCGACAAGCAACGAGTCAGATTGATCGCGGCCTCGAGGGGGAATCATGATCAAGTTCATCCAGTGCGTCAGGAAAAAACCCGAGATCTCGATCCAGGACTTCCGCCGGTCGTGGAAGACCTATCAGGCGAAGGCGACCGATCTGGCCAAGGCCATGAATGCGGCCGGTCTGACCTTCTGCACCACCCTCAACGTCGAGGAAAACCTCCAGGTGATGCTGACGCGGGGAACCTCGGAGCCCTTTGACGGCGTCGCGGAGTTCAGGATCTCCAACGCCCCTCGCACCATCGAGGCGCTGAGCCGGGAACCGGGGAAGAGCCTCATGGCGGATCTCCAGAAATCCCAGACCGAGTTCATCGACCTGGAGAACTCGTGCTTCTTCTTCGCCGCCGAAGACGTGGTGATCCGCCGATGAAACAGCTCATGATTCTCGCGTTCTGTCATCGCACTCGTGCCGGCGGCAGGCTCCGCCGCCGAGAATGCCTCACTCGCCGAGCTCTTTTTGAAGGTCGATCCAGGAGTGGTGGAAATCGCCACCATCCAGGAGGTCATCTCCGACGACGGGCCGGCCAAGAGAACCCGCGCGGGAGGGCTCGGTTCGGGCTTCTTGATTTCGGAGGACGGCCTGATCATGACCGCCGCCCACGTCGTCCAACTCGCCGAGGACGTAGCGGTTCGCTGGGCGACAGGTGAGGTCACCAAGGCCAAAATCGTTTCGTCCAACCCGAATGCCGATGTTGCCATCATACGCGCCGAGACCGTTCCGAAGGGATCAACCCGTTGGTCCTGGGCGACTCGGACGCGGTTCAGATCGGCGACGAGGTCTTCATCATCGGCGCCCCCTTCGGAACGCCCACAGTCTGACCGTCGGCTACATCAGCGCGCGACGCACGCCGACCGACCTCTTCGGCGGGATCGAACCGGTCGAATTGCTCCAGACCGACGCCGCCATCAACGAGGGCAACTCGGGTGGACCCATGTTCAGCATGGATGGGACGGTCATCGGCGTCGTCAGCCACATCCTCTCGAAATCGGGTGGATCGCAGGGGCTGGGATTCGTCGTCACCTCGAACCTGGCGCGCAACGAAATGCTCGAGAAGAAGCCCTTCTGGAGCGGGATCGACGGCTACCAGATCCCTCCGGAGTGGGCCGAGATCTTCAATCTGCCGACCGATGCCGGGATCCTGATCGAGGGCGTGGCGGCGGGCTCGGCGTCGGCGGCCATCGGTCTTCAACCCGGGTCGCTTCGCGCCGAGATCGAGGGTCAGAAGCTCACCGTCGGCGGCGACATCATCCTCGCGATCCAGGGCATCCCGGTCGGGACGGAGGATTTCGGCATCAAAGTCGAGCAGGCCATCAATGAGCTCGATGACGAAGAACTCCTCGAACTCAAGGTCCTGCGGCGCGGTCAGATCATCTCGCTGACCAAGCCGATGGGGGAGTTGAGATGAGTTCCTTTTCTCGGGAATCGGTTTGCTTTCGACGCGTCGAAAGCAAACCGAGTTTCCCGAGAATGAGAGTGCATCCCTATCCACGGTGGCGGCCGTTGCGTACTTCAGCACCAGCTCCCGCCACGGCCCGGTGGCGCGAAGGCGCGAGAGATTGCCGAAGTGGCCGGAGAGCGATCGGTTGATGAAGATCACATCTTCGGGGAAGAGCAGATTCGTCTTCTCTTCCCAGTGGTCGAACCCGAGCCTGACAATCTCGCGGTAGATCTCGTCGTTGCCTTCACCGAAGGTGTAGGGCGGGTCCTCGCGGAAGACCTCGGCGATGAGCTCGATGTACGGCGCGATCAGCTCCACCGGAATCGGGCTGCCGTCGATCCTGCTCAGACCGATCCCGGCGAAGATGCCCGGCAGATCGGCCACCCGATCCTCGATCACCGCGATAAAAGCATCCGCGTAGGCGCGCGCCAGATCGGCCGGCACCTCCTTGACACAACCGTAGTCATAGACCACGACGCGCCCGTCATCGAGAAAGGCGAAGTTGGCCATGTTGGGATCGGCATGGATCAGCCGGTGTTCGAGGAGGCCCCGCATCTGAAACTCGGACAAGACCCGGCCCCAGCGATCCTTGAGTTCGGCGGGGTATCGGTCCGAACACGCCGTGGTGGCGGGGATCCCGTCGACGAACTCCATGGTCAGCACATTGCGCGCGGTGGCCTCGTTGACGACCCGGGGGATGACAATCTCCGCAACATTGGCGTGCAGCGCGGTCATCCGGCGGATGTTCTCGGCCTCGTGGAGATAATCGATCTCCGCAAGCAGCCCCTTCTTGAGCTCGCCCCACAGCGGTTCGAAGTCGACATCGGTGAACAGCGCAACCAGTTGCTTCATGACGGTCTTGAGGTTCTTCAGATCGGCCTTGACGATCTCGTCGATGAGCGGGTACTGGACCTTGACCGCCACCTCGCGGCCGTCGCGCATCCGCGCCCGGTGAACCTGGCCGATGGAGGCCGCGGCGAAGGCCTCGAAATCGAAGGTCTCGAAGAGTTCGTCGAAGTTTTCGAGCCCTCCCCGCACCTCGAACTCCATGACCTCGGCGGGAACCCGGGGCGCCTCCTTCTGCAGCGACCGGAGAACCTCCGCCACCTCGGGCGGCATCATGCCCTCGTGCAGGCTCAGCATCTGACCGATCTTCATGGCCGCGCCTTTGAGCTCGCCAAGGGTCTCGACGATCCGCAGGGCGTTTCTCACCAGGTTGTCGGTTTGCCGGAGCTTCTTGGTCGGACCCGAACGCACGAGGTCGAGGGCGTGATTGGTGACCACCGACGCCCCGACCCTCCCGGCCAGCCCGCCGAGCTTGAGAAACCGGCGCAGCGCCGAGGTGATCATCTCGTCGTTGTTCATCGGCCGCCGCTTTCCCGGGCAACGATGCTCAGATGAGTTTCCGTTCACCCGCCGCGCGCTCGAGCTCTTCGCGGAAATCGGGGTGCGCGATGTCGATCAGGCGCCGCGCTCGTTCGCGCAGGCTGCGGCCCCAGAGATTGGCGATCCCGTACTCGGTGACCACGTAGTGGACATCCGCGCGGGTGGTGACGACTCCCGAACCCGGCAGCAGCGTGTTGACCAGACGGGAAACCGTCGCCATCGCGGGCGGTCGACGGCAGGGCGATGATCGGCACCCCGCCCTTGGCCCTGGCCGCGCCGCGGACGAAGTCGAGCTGGCCGCCGAAACCCGAGTAGACGCGGGTTCCGATGGAGTCGGCGCAGACCTGACCCGTGAGGTCGACCGAGATCGCCGAGTTGATGGCGACCATGTTGTCGTTCTGGGCGACGATGAACGGGTCGTTGACATAGTTGTTGGGGTGGAATTCCATGAACGGGTTGTTGTCGACGAAATCAAAGGCGCGGCGGGTGCCGATGACGAACGAGGTCACGATCTTGCCCCGGTGGAGGGTCTTCTTCTCGTTGGTGACGACCCCGGCCTCGAAGAGATCCACCAACCCGTCGGAGAACATCTCGGTGTGGACCCCGAGGTGCTTCTTGTCGACGAGGAAATCGAGCACCGCATCCGGAATCTCGCCGATGCCCATCTGCAGTGTCGCGCCGTCGGGGATGAGCGAGGCGATGTTCTCGCCGATCATTTTCGCCACTTCCGAAATTTCGGGCGCCATGGGGAGTTCGAGGATCGGCGTGTCGACCTCGACGACGTGGGTCAGTTTGGAGACGTGGACAAAGGAGTCGCCGAGGGCACGCGGCATCTGCTGGTTGACGAGGGCAATCACCGATCGCGCGTCCTCCACCGCCGCCTTGGTGGCGTCGACCCCGACGCCGAAAGAGCAGAAGCCGTGCTCGTCGGCCGGTGACAGATGGACGAGGGCGACATCGACCGGCATCAGCCCGCCGGTGATGAGCGACGGCACCTCGTGCAGGTGGATGGGCACGAAATCGGCCCGTCCGTCGTCGACCGCCTGACGCACGTTACCACCGACAAAGAGCGCCCGGTGGCGGAAGTGCGGCTCCATCCCCGGCGCCACGTAGGGCGCGGGCGCCAGAGTGAGGATGTGCACCACCTCGACGTCCCGGAGCTCGTCGGCCCGATCCACCATGGCCTCGATGAGCTGGACCGGAGTGTTGCAGCCGGGATGGATCCAGACCCGATCGCCGCTCCTGATGTCCTTGACGGCTTCGGCGGCGGTGGTCGTGCGGCGGCGATAGATGTCGATCCAGTTCATGATCGAGTCCTCACCCGGCATCGACATCGAGATAGGGCACCCCGAGGTCGGCGGCCAACTGGCTGCGAACGCAGCAACCGTTGTATGTGTAGGTGCCTCTGTGGATGGCGCTGTTGGACCGGATGGCCCGGTCGAATCCCTGGTCGGCGATCTGCTCGATATAGGGCAGGATCGAGTTGGTCAGGGCACGGGTCGAGGCGCGGGATGCCGATGACGGCAGGTTTGGCACGCAGAAGTGGATGATGTCGTCGACCTCATAGGTAGGGCTCGAGAAATCGGTCGGCCGCGAGGTCTCGCAACAGCCCGCCCTGGTCGATGGAGAGATCCATGATGACGGAGCGTGGTTTCATGTGTTTGAGCATGTCCCGCGTGACGAGAATCGGTGTCCGCTCGCCGTGGACGGCCACGGCGCAGAGGAAGAGATCGGCAAATGCCAGGGCCTTTTCGATGTGCGCCGGGGTCGCGATCATGGTCGGAACGTCGTACCCGACGTGGTCCTGGAGCTTGCGCATGGCGTTGATATCGCGATCGAGGATCACCACGTGGGCGCCGATGCCCTGACCGTAGCGGGCGGCGGCTCGGCCCAGGGTTCCGGCGCCGAGGATCACCATCGAAGCCGGCGGTATTCCGGGCGCGCCGCAGATCAGCAGGCCCTTGCCGCCGAACTCGTTGAGCAGCAGCCCGGATCCGACGATCACCGCCAGCCGGCCGGCGATCTCGGACATCGCCTCGAGCACCGGCGCGCGGCCGTCGTCCTCCTCGATGATCTCGTAGCCGACGGTGGTCACCTTGCGATCCAAGAGAGTGGCGAAGGCATCTGCCGGCGCCAGCGCCAGGTGCCAGCTCGAGACCACGATCTGGCCCTCTTGGAAGCGCTGGTAATCCGCCGGATGCGGCGGCGAAATGCGGATAACGAGCTCAGATCGAAGCAGGACGTCATCCTCGGAGTAGACCACCGTGGCGCCTGAACGTTCGTAGCTGCGGTTGTCGAATCCTGCCTCGACTCCGGCGCCGTTCTCGATATAGACCCGGTGGCCCCGTTCGGTGAGCACCCGGACCCCTCCAGGAGTGAGCCCGACCCGGTGTTCGAACGGTCGCTTGTCCTTGACCAGACCGATATCCATGGTCGCCTCCTTGGCGCCTCACACGCTCGTGATTCCACCACAGTTGGCCGCGAGGGGCAAACCCGCTGCGTCCGCGTCCGCGTCCGTTTCCGTTTCACTCCGTTCCCGATCCCGCTCCCGACGAACGATACATCAGCGGCAACGGAATCGGCCCCGCCAGCGAGATCGCCGGTTCGAGCCGAGGACTTTTGTGGTGCGGGCGTCTCGCCCGCAAAAGGCAGCTGCGGGTTGCCGACCCTCGACGCTCCCCTTGCGCGCGAGACGCGCGCACCACAATTTGCCCACTCCTCCAGGTCGGCACAGGGACCGACCGTCCCCGAAGCCGCACCGGTTCCGCGGGAGCCGGGAGCGGGAGCGATTGTGGGGCAGGCTTCGCTACCCCGCCTCGACGCGCAGCTACGCGTGAATACACACCCCCGCGTAGCCGACGACGGCGGAGTAGTCGCCGCTGACATCGCCCGACGTGGCGTAGGCCACCAGATGTGCTCCAACCGCGCCGAGCAGATTGGCCGCGACCAGGGCGACCGTGGCCGGGACCACCCCGCACATGGTGATTCCTTCCCGGTGGACGGTCTCGTACAAGGCCCCCGGATCCCGGGCGATCGCCGCGTCGATGGCCAGGTGGTCGAGCGTCCGGGCGATCTCGTCGGACTGGTAGTGCGACATATCCGACGACGCCACGATCCCGACCGGCTCATCGAACTCAGCGATGAGCTCCGCGATGATTCGACCCAGCTCCAGGCACTCCGCGAGGTCCAGGTGCTTGAGGCAGACCGGGACGATCTCCAGATCCGGACGACGCCGCATCAGAAACGGCAGCTGGACTTCGATGGAGTGCTCCCGCCAATGGGCGCGGGAATCGAACTCGGCGGCGGGAACTGCGTCCACCAGCCGATGGGCGAGCTCCAAATCCACCGCCTGCTCGCCCAGAGGCGTGCTCCACCCCCCGTGCGGGGCAACCGCCACCCGTGTTCCCGTGCCGGTGTGGTTGGGGCAGAGAATGATGACCCGCCGGGGAACCGTCAGATGGGCGAAGAGCCGACCCGCGACGCCACCCGAGTAGACATAGCCGGCGTGCGGAGCGATGCACGCGAGGAGTTCGTGGTGGGCGACCTCCTCCGGAACCAGCGAGTAGAGCTGGCTTTCGAGCTCGCGGCGCGTTCCCGGGTAGAAGGCGCCGGCGACCGCGGTGCTACGTACCGTTTGGTCCATGCTGCCTCCCTCACGTTCAAGGTAGGTCCTGATCGGGCCCCGGGTCAAGGCATTCGACCGGCGATCAGCAGCTCGATGAGGTCGGCGTCGGCCGGCGGGGTCGGATACGAGCCCAAATCCTCCGGCGCAACCCATGCGATCTCCTGCCCCTCGAGGGGTCTCGGCGCCGACCCACTGCCGATGGCGACATCGTAGAAGAGCAGGACAATCCGCATGCCGGGTTCCTCATGCACCGCAAAAGTGAACGGCGCGCCGACCCTCGCCGTCAGCCCGAGCTCTTCCGCGAGTTCGCGTTCGAGGCCGGCTGCCGGGGATTCACCGGCGTTCACCTTACCGCCGGGAAACTCCCACAGACCGCCCATGTGCGCCGTCGCGGGGCGCCGGGTGAGAAGGATCTTCCCCATGGGCGTCACGAATGACGGCGGCAACGACGATCGTCGTCGCCACTGAGGAATCGGGATCCGCCATCCATCGAAGCTAGCCCGGCCTCTCTTCCCGGTCAACCGTTCGAGCCCGCCGGCCGGCGAGCCAAGATCACCCTTGTTTCTGCCGAGATGCGGCGCTATCGTGGGTTGTCCGATCACAACTCAATGCAAGGAGTCGATCCATGCGCCAAGCCACCTGCCTTGTGTGTCTGATGATTCTCGCAACCGCAACCGGTGTGATGGCCGAGGAGACGACCATCATTGATGCCGCCTCGGTCGTCGGCATCAGGGTCTCGTCGGAGATCGACCCGGTCGATCCTTCCTGGGTGCGCTGCACCATCGATTGGCTACAACCGTCCGAAGAGGCCACGGTCAGCGTTCTCGGCCCGGCATCGGTGGTGGCGACCACCCTGCCGGTCTCGAGCGTCGACTCCGGCCGGTGGTCATCGGATGGGTTCCCGGTCGCCCCCGGTGATCGCAGCGAACTGCTGCTCGAACTCGCCCCGAACGACGCGGCTCAACCGGTCATGGTGGTCGTCGAACGCAAGGGCAATTCGGTGATCTACCAGGCCGGGGTCTCGCTGGCGTATGACGGCGCCGCAACCAAAGTCTCGGCCCAAACCAGCTTCAGGGTCCTCCATGAAGAGTCCGAAAACGGTGACGGAGCGGTGTTCATCGAGCACCTCGGACCGAAGAGCGCCGACCAAGGCGCAGATCTTCGCCGAAGACGGAACCAACCGCTCGATCCCGGACGGACCCACCGACTGCGGTAGCAGCAGCCACATCTGGCCGTTGACCACCTTCATGAACGTCTCGTCGGCGCCGGCGGGCGCGACGGCGACCGCCGTCACCGTCCATCTCACCGTCAATCATCCGGTCATGGCCAACCTGCAGATCGTCTTTTCCAAGGAGTTCTACACGACCGCCCTCTATCTTTGGAAAAACGGCTCGGGCGTCAACCTCAACCAGGACTTCACGACCGATGTCTACTCGCAGACTCTCCCCGGCGTGGGCGAACCCGTCAACGGCGCATGGGTCCTCGGCCTGCGCGACTGCTATGCGGGCAGCACCGGTGTTCTCGATTACTGGTCCGTGCGGATCGACTACAGCGCCGCCACGACCATCGATCTGGTGGCCGATTCGGTCTCGGTCGATCCGACCTCCGTCGAGGCCGGCGACACCGTCGAGGTCGATTGGGCCGGCCACGTCGGAGGCAGCGGCACCGTCGGCGGGCCGTTCACCGTCGGTTTCTATCTTTCGACCGACAACAACATCACCACCGGCGACGTGCTCCTCGGCCAGACTACCGAAAGCTCGGCGCAGAGCCCGTCGGATACCTTCGGTCAGGCGTCGCCCGGGCGCATGCTGACAATCCCCGGCGGTACCGCGAACGGCACCTACTACCTCGGGATGATCGTCGACTCTGCCGGTGTCATCAGCGAATCCAACGAGGCCAACAACGTCGCGTGGGCGCAGCTCACGGTCGCCCCAGCGGCGGCCACCATCGACCTGGTGGCGGACTCGGTGAGCACTTCCACCACCTCGGTGGCAGCCGGCGGGAGCTTCCAGATCGCCTACGCCGGTCACGCGACCGGCAGCGGCACCATCGGCGGGCCCTTCTCCCTCGGGTTCTATCTCTCCGACAGCGCCCACAAGATCGCCGCCGACGTGCTGCTCGCCCAACGGGTGGGCGCCTGGGCGACCACCGGCGGCGACACCTTCGGCGCAACCGCCTTTACCGTGAACGTCCCCCCGTCGACCCCCGCCGGAACCTACCTCCTCGGTTTCTGGGTCGACGACACCAACGTCGTGACCGAGCCGAACGAGTCCAACAACAAGACGTACCACCTCTCGTTGGTGGTGACCAACGGCGGGGGTGGTCAGGCCAACCTGACCGCCATGCCGTGTTCGGTCACTCCCATCAACGCGCAGGCCGGTGGTCAGGTGACGGTGAATTGGCGGGCCTTCAACACCGGCGACGCCGGCACCGGCCAGTTCAGGTGGGGTATCTACCTGTCGTCCGATGCAACGATCACCCCGGGTTCCGACACCCGGCTCAGGCAACAGAACGAGGCGAACTGGCCCGCCGGCCACGACTCCGGCGACCGACAGACCTCGGTGACCCTCACCGGGGGCCTCGCCGACGGTCTCTACTACATCGGACTGGTGCTCGACGATCTCGCAGCGGTGGCCGAGTCAAACGAATCGGACAACTCCTGCAGCACTCAGGTTCAGGTGGGTTCGTCGGTGGTCGTGCCGGCGGAGATTACCCGCTGGCTGGTGCCGGCGGCGGCATCGGCGCCGGGCTTCGGCACGTCGAACTGGAAATCCCAGATATCGGTGGTCAACCCACACAACGCCAGCCGCACCGCGAGCCTCTACTTCGTCGCCAGCGGCGCGCCGTGGCCGGGGGTGCTGTTGAGCGGCCCGATCACGATTCCGGCCAACGACCGCGCCTATTTCAACGACGTGCTCGCCTCTCTCAACCCCGCCGCGGGTCTGCTCTACGTGGTCCTCGACGACGTCGGCCCGGTGGTGACCTCGCGCACCTACAACCTCGAGCCCGGCGGAGCGACCTTCGGCCAGGGGATTCCGGCCATCCCCTTCGAAGGAATCACATCGCCGCACAGTGGTCGTGCTCCCCATGGTCCACACCCAGCCTGGACGCTTCCACACCAACCTGGGGTTGGTGCACGCGGCCGCCGGCAGCCTCCAGGTCCAGGTCCAGGTCTACAACGCGGCCGGATCGCTGATCGGGACCAAGACCTACACCACAGACCGCCGCTTGGAGGCAGATCAACGATCTCTTCGACGACATGGGGCTGGGCAACCAGGTCCTCTACGGCGGCTGGCTCAGGGTCAGCCGCACCTCCGGCAGCGGTTTCTGGACCTGCTACGCCTCGGTGGTGGACGACCTGACGAACGACCCGACCTACGTCGCGCCCATGGAGGTGGTGGCCCTGACCCCCCCGTGACGGGGGCCACGAAATCGCACGTCTCATCGCGCCGGGTGCGCCCGGCGCGGTGACGCGGTATGCTGGGCGCGACGCGTCGGTAGCTCAGTGGATAGAGCATCGGACTTCGGATCCGACGGTCGGGGGTTCGAATCCCTTCCGACGCGCCAGTCACATTCCGAAACTCTGAACAAGAGTCGGCCCCTCATGCGTCTCATGGACTAGCATGAGTGCAGTGGATCACCATCAAGAGACCACGCGAGACGAAAATCGGCCCGCCCGGGGCTTCGATGACCTGCCCCGAAAGGAGTGGCTCGAGCTCTATTCGAGGATCTCAACCGGCGACGAAGCCGCTCGCGACCGGATTTCCAGCTGTCCGCGCGCACGTTCTACGGGCTCGCCGTGATCCGGTTCGTCGCGCCACCCGAGCAGAGCCGGCGCGCCACCGCGATCTTCGAAGAGCTGGTCTCCGATCCCGATGAAGGGGCTGCCTTGTGCGCACAGTGGGCACTCGATGGCCGCGACATCGCGGCGAACGCGGACGGCATCAAAGGCTGGTACAACCTCGATTGACTCAGCGCTCGGTCGCCCGGCGACCGAGCGTCAGGGCGAAGTCCACGCTGAAGTGTCGCCGCTTTCGAATCCATCATAGAAGAGCGGCGTGCCGGTGGTCAGACTGAAGACGCTCGAGAGTTCCGACCCACACTGGTTCACCCCGGTGACGCGCCAAAAATACTGAGTTGCGGGCGCCAGGGTGATCGGCGGGTGGTGCGACCCGCCGGCCAGACCGGTCGCCGAGTAGACCACGGCGCTGAAGGCCGAATCGGTGGCCACCTCGAGCGAACTTGTGGCGCTTTCTAAACCCGGGGTCCAACTGAAGACCGGGCTCAGTCCGACTTCGGTCACGCCGTCGGCCGGAGTCAGGAGAACCGGTGCGGAAGGCAGATCGGCGATGGTGATCGACACCGGTGTCGTGAGCATCGAGCTTCCGGTCGCCGAGACCGTGAAGTCCACCTGTCCAACTCCCTGGCTCCCGGTGCCGCCGATGGTGAGCTGGCTGGCGGCGGCCGGACTTGACGGCAACAGTGGATTGGTCGCGAAAGCCGCGGTCATTCCGGCCGGGAGACCGGTGACCGCCAGGGTCGTCGGGGTGGCGAAGCCACCCGTCGCCTCCAGCGAAACGTTGTAGACCCCGTCCGCGGGCCGACAGACCTCCTGCGCCGGGGGAGCCACGGCAAGAGCAAAGTCATCGTTGCAACTCCCCCAGTGGGCGCCGTGCGTCCATGTCCCCCACCGGCACGTCGCAACGTTGGTCGAGTACTCGCCCAGGTACCACACAGTGACGCCGTCCGGATCGAGGGCGGCGCCGGTGTAGTCGCCCCAACGCCGCGGAGCGCTGTCATAGCAGGTGAACGAACTCTCCCCGGCGTGGATCGTGGTCTCGGCCTTGAGTTGGCCGGCGGGGTCGGCGATTTCGCGGCCGGCCAGGAAAACCCCGGGATAGATGGCGCTCGAGGTCTTGGTGTAGCCCGTGACCATGTTGCCGCAGCGGTCGACCGCGAGATCCGGAAAGCTCCGATACTCGCCCTCTGAGGTGAAGGTCCCCTGCTGAACGAGGCTGGGCGTGGGCCCGCTGATGTCGATCTCGTACCACCGAAGGCAGGCGACGGTCCCACCGCCGGGATTGCAGCCGATGGTGTGGGTCGCCCACAATCTTCCGCCCCAGTACTCCACATCCAAGAGTCGATCGTCGTTGGCCTGGATGCTCGATCCGCCGAGCTGCGGCTGACTCACCGGCAAGGAATAGGTATTGACGGTCACGCTGCCGACAAACGCGTGGGTCGGCGCCACTCCCCATGGGTTCACGGAATCGAGGGTGACGGTACTCACGTCCAACTGGTTCTGGTTGTTCCCCCACTGCGCGGAGACGTAATAGTGGGGCTCATCGGGGTCCGTGGGCCATCCACCGGTCGAGAATCCCTTGAGCTTGGCGGGCTGGAGCGTGAAGTGGGCGGACGAGACATCGATCTTGAAGTACGACGTCCCCCCACCGATGTACATCTGTCCTTTTTGCAGCACCAGGAGGTGGTTGCGGACAAACGAACTCCCGAACATGTTGGCGCCGAGATAGAGGGCATCCTGACCCACCCCGATGTGGGGATAGTCGAAGAAATAGTCGGTGCCCGCACCCAGATTGCCGTCGAAGGAGTAGAGCCACCATGTGCCGGTTGGATCACCGGTCTGAGACACCGCGACGCACGCCCATCCGTTGTCCCCACCGTTGACACCAGGATCGTAGGCGGTGATCCCGAGGACGTACCGGTCGGCTGCTTCGTCATAGGCGGAGTATGGGTCGAAGAACACCATTCCACTGCCGTTTCCGCAGTTGCTGCCCCAGAAATCGGAGTACAGCGTCGGGCCGACGACCGAGGTTCCGGTCTTGTCGAAGACCTGAAAACTGGTGTTGACCCCGACCACGATGTGGTTGGACCCGACCATGATGTCTGGGTCCGGAGGAGTGCCTTGCTGCGATTGTGAATAATCGATGGACTTGAAGCTCTGATCGGCGACCGGCGCCGTCCCATTCGGTGACTGACCGGAATCGTAGATCTGCACCGACTCGTCGATCCCCTGGCGGAGCGAGTCCAAAATCAACCGATCGAACTCTTCGTCGCTGACGGGAACCTCGGGCCGGCTCTTCTCGGTCTGGCCTTCGATGAACTTACGATAGTCCAGGTCTTCGGTGGCCGCTCGATGGGGAACATCCGCAAGCGACACGGAGGCCCGGGGCTTGACCTTTTCGCCCTTGACGGCCTCGGTCGGTTGGGATTCGGCCGCGGCCGCTCCGGAAACGAGGGTCGAGAGCAGAATCAACAAACCTAACGCTCTGTCTGGGCGTCTAAACATCGGACATCCTCCTGGAAAATCGAACAAGAGCACCATTACGATTCAATATTCTGGACTGGGGCTCAGCCTACCAGGTGCCTATCGTATTTGCAAATGATTCTGAGTTTCATTTACGACCGAGGTCACCCACACCCCGCGCAGAGCACCTTCGGGGTTAGAATACCCGTCTGATGTCGGAATCATTTGATCGCCTCTGTGGAATCATGGACCGCCTGCGCGACCCCGACGGCTGCCCCTGGGATCGCGAACAGACTCTTTCGACCCTCGCGCCCTATCTTCTCGAGGAGGCGCACGAGGTGGCCGAGGCCGTCGCCGCCGACGAACCCGCCAAGCTGTGCGAGGAACTCGGCGATCTGCTGCTCCAGATCGTTTTCATGACCCGCATCGGGCGCGAGAACGGCTGGTTCGACATCGACGATGTCTGCGCCGGCATCTCGGAGAAGATGATCCGCCGCCACCCGCACGTCTTCGGCGACCGCGAGGTCGATGACGCCGACGAGGTCATCCGCAACTGGGAGGACATCAAACGGGGAGAACGCGCCCACGAGGCGTCGTCATCCGCCCTCGACGGCGTGCCCGCCGCGTTGCCCGGTCTGCTCAAGGCCTTCCGCATGACCGAGAAGGCCGCGGCGGTGGGCTTCGACTGGCGCAAACCCGCCGATGTCATGGTCAAGATGCGCGAGGAGATGGATGAACTCGAGGCCGAACTCGGCAAAGGGGAGGACGCCGCCTCGGAACGCGCCCGCGCCGAGATGGGCGATGTCCTCTTTGTCATGGCCAACCTCGCCCGCCACCTCGGGGTCGAGCCCGAGACCGCGCTGCAGCGGAGCAATACGAGCTTCAAACGCCGGTTCGAGAGCATGGAGGCCCAGGCCCGCGCCCGGGGCATCGATCTCCGATCGATGAATCTCGACGAGCAGGATGCGCTTTGGGAGGAGGCGAAATGCCTCGAAGGGAAACCATCGACCGAGCCGCGGTCGCGCTGATCTGAACTCAGCGATCGCGACCGAGGCCCTCGCGCTGCCGTTCCACGGCCTCCTCGAGTAATCGCCGGTTGACGGCGATGAGATCGGCGACGACACCCACCACCCACACCTGAACCCCGACCGTGATCAGGATCACCGCCAGGATGAGCGACTGGAGATGGCCGGCGGGAGACAGGGCGGTGAGGTAGAAGTAGAGAAAACGGACCATCAGAATGAGACCGAGCACGACGGGCACCGCACCGATGCGCAGGAAGATCCGCAGCGGGTTGTAGAGAACGACGATGCGGGCGATGCTTTCGAGGGAGCGCAGGACATAACCGGTGTTGCTGCGGAAGAGCCGCGACGGGCGCGTCTCCTCGCTCTTGGTGCGAACCGGAACCGAGACCACTCTGAGACCCGCCTCCCCCGCCTGAAGGATGGTCTCCAGCGTGTAGGTGAAACGAGTGAAGACGTGCAGCTTGAGCGCGGCGGCACGCGAGATCGCGCGAAACCCCGAGGTCGCGTCGGTCACCTCGGTCCGCGAGAGCTTCCGCACCACCCAGGAACCGAATTTCTGGAGCACCTTCTTGGTCGCGGAGAAGTGGCGGATGGTGTGGACCTGTCGGTCGCCGATCACCATCTGGGCCTCGCCGGCGAGGATCGGCGCCACGAGCAGAGGAATGTCGCGCGCATCGTATTGACCATCGGCATCGGTATTGACGATCACATCGGCGCCGCGTTCGAGCGCTGCCTCGATACCGGCGGCAAAGGCCACCGCCAAACCCCGGTGGACGGGGAGCCGCACCACTCGCGCACCCGCCGCACGGGCCACCTCGACGGTGCGGTCGCCCGAACCGTCGTCGATCACGACGATCTCGAGCTCGTCGAAGCCTGCAACCTCCCGAGGCAGCGCCGCGATGGCCTCCCCCAGGTGTTCCTCTTCGTTCCATGCAGGGATCTGGATGACGAGTTTCATCTTTCCGCCGGTCGATCTCACAAGGTAGCATACGCGAGACCTCGTTGACCGTGCTTGGATCCACCGGCTATTCTCGTCCCGGCCATGCACCAACCACCGTCGAACACCCAGACCGATGACCACCGTGATCGCAGCCTCGGGCTGATCCTCTTCGGTGTTGTCGAAATTCTCATCGCTCTGGGCTGCGCGGCGCTCATTCCGCTGTCCCTCGTCGCCGGCAGACTTACGCCGGGAATGGACACTCGCATGGTCCTCCCGTCGCTGGTGCTCTACGCCGCCATGTCGGCGATCTTCCTGACCCTCGGGATCGGCTCGATCCGAACCCGGATCTGGGCCCAGGCTCTGACCCTGTCGATCTCCTGGGTATGGCTCATCACCGGCATCGCCACCATGCTTCTCACCTGGATCGCGCTGCCCGGTCTCTGGTTCGATCTCGCCGCGAGCACCGGTCTCGAGGGCGGCGCGGCAAAGATGGTAGCCCTCGCGGTCAACCTCCTCCTGGGCTCGATCTACATCCTGCTCCCCGGTGCATTCGTTCTCTTCTACCGTTCGCCCGATGTCATCGCCACCTGCCGGGCGCGTGACCCGAGACCCGGCTGGGCGGGACGCTGCCCTCAGCGGCTGCTCGCGTTGGCGGCCGCATATGCCCTGGGCGGTATCAGCCTCATCGCGGTTCCCGCCTACAACTTCGTCTTCCCGTTCTTCGGGCTTCTTTTTACCGGCGCCGCGGGGGCCGTCTGCTGGTCGGTGGTTCTCGTACTCAGCGGCGCGTTGGCCTTCGGCACCTGCCGTGGCAAGCCCTGGGCCTGGTGGACCGCAGCAGCGGCATCGATCGCGGCCGCGGTCTCATCGGTGGCGAGCTTCGCCTTCAAGGATCCAGAGACGATCTTCGAGGCCATGGCCCTGCCCGCCGATCAGCTGATGCTCATGGAACCCCTCTGGCCGCGGGAACCCTGGATCCAGATCGTCTTCTGGCTCGCAGTCTGGGGCTCGCTCCTGGCCTACCTCTTCGTTGTGCGCCCCCTCTTCAATCCTCCCCTCGGTCGTGGAGAGCCCGAGGCCTGACCACAAACGCACCTTTCTCACGGGCGGTCTCGGCTGCTCGAAGCAGCCAAGACCGCCCGTGAGAAAAATGAAGAAGCCGGATGACGGACGCACGCCCCGGTTTTGCCTCACTTTCGTCATACGCGAACACGAAAACGCCGACTATACTCTCGGACCATGAACGAACTCCGGGTTTACGAACGCATTTCCGACGCCATCGGCTGGACGCCCCTGGTCCGGCTCCATCGTTCTGTCGCCGGTCTCGGATCCGAGGTCTTCGCCAAGATCGAATTCATGAATCCCATGGGCAGCGTCAAGGATCGCATCGCTCGCCACATGGTCGAAAGGGCGCTCGCCGACGGTCGCCTGACGACCGGCGACACGGTGATCGAGAACTCATCCGGGAACACCGCCATGGGTCTCGCGCTGATGGCGGTGATGGAGGGTCTCGAGTGCACCATGGTGGTGCGGCGACAGACCTCGAAGGAGAAACTCGACGGTCTCAGGGCAATGGGTGTGAACCTGGTTCTCGTCGATGGTGAGCTGCCACCGGAGCACCCGGAGAGCTACAACCGAACCGCTCGCCGCCTGGCCGCCGAGGATCCCGGAGCCTATTTCCCGGATCAGCACAACAACCGCGAGAACTCCGAGGCCCACTACCTCACGACGGGTCCGGAGATCTGGCGCCAAATGGCTCAGAGGATTGACTTCGTCGTCGCCGGCATCGGTACCGGGGGCACCATTTGCGGGGTCGCCCGTTTCCTCAAGGAGCGCGATCCGTCGATCAAGGTGATCGCCATCGATCCGGAGGGGTCGGTCTTCTACGACCACTTCCACCACGGGGTGCTGGTCGAACCCGGCCGCTATCTCCTCGAAGGACTCGGCGACGAGGAGCTGATCGGCTGCCCCGATTTCGATCTCATCGACGATGTCTACCGGATCACGGATCGTGAGGCGTTTCTCGCCACCCGCGAACTCGCCCGGAGCGAGGGGATCTTCGGCGGTGGTTCCAGCGGCGCGGCGCTGTGGGGGGTTCGCCGGCTCGCCGGACGGCTCGAGCAGCCGGCTCGCATCGTCACCCTCTTCCCGGATTCCGGCTTCCGCTATCTCAGCACGGTCTACAACGACGACTGGATGCGGACCAAGGGTTTTCTGTAGTTCCACCCTCAGCCCGACCGAGAATGGAACTACTGCAGATCACTCAGCCGACCGCGGGCCGGCCGGAACACCGCGTCACCCGAAATCTCATCGACTCTTGATGCGTAGGCGAAAAAGTTGACCGTCGGATCGAGACAGTCGAACTCGACATAACCGTCGAGCAGGGTGCTGACTCCGAATGCCGAGAGACTGAGCTGTTGGACCCCGGCGTCGTTGAAGATGATGGCGCCGCTGCCGACCTCGGCGCCGGTGCTGTTGTGGACCCGGATTGCAAATCGAACCGGCGCGCCCGGCTGCGGATCGAAGGGGAGATAGATGCCGATGTTGGTTCGGTAGAAATCATCGTGGGTGATTCCGGGTGTCCAGGCATCATTGGCGACCAGCAGACCCTCGACGTTCTGACCGAAGCTGCCGCCGTCGTCGCCGTAGGTGTAGATCCGCGCACTCATGACAAGTGGGGCTCCGTCGTTCGAGAAAATCGACAACGCACCCTTGGTGTTGCTGAGACCGAAGACGGTTTCGACGATGTTTCGCATCGTCAGTTGGGCGCCGGCAGCGATGTTGACGGACTCGATGATCACCGGCTCGAAGGCCGGTGCTCCGTTGCGGATCTCTGGCTGGAGCAGGAGCGTGATGGACGTCCCGGTCGCCGCGAGATTGACCACACTGACATCGGTACGCCAGTCGGTGTTGTTGAGCCCCGGAAGATTGGCCACCACGGGGAATGACCCTCCGGGCGCAACGAACTGGGCGCGGGCCCCGGTTGCAGTCAGCAGAACGAGAACCACCAGCATGAGTGTGCGTCGCATCCGATCCTCCTGCCGACAGTCTAGCCTTTCTTCCCGTTTCCGCGAGTTACAATGACCAGGGGGATGAGAAATTGACTACACACGACCCCGATCGACAGCCCTTGTACTCGCCCATGATCGAGGCCGCGGTCAGGCTCGCCGCTCAGGGCCACTACCACCAGTTCCGCAAACGCGATCATCCCGCCGAGGCGCCCGCGACCCCGGGCAATCCTCTTCCTGAAGATCACATCCCCTACATCACCCACCTCATGGGCACCATGACCATCCTCGCCCGGCTCGGGGTAGCGGACGAGGTTCTCGCCGCGGCGGCCCTCCACGACTATCTCGAGGACGTCCCCGATCCCGACGGCCGCCGGAGAATCCGCGAAGCCACCAACGAACGGGTCCTGGAGCTCGTTGACGCGGTCACCGAAGACAAGCGGCCGGGACTCGGCCGAGGCGAAACCTGGGAGCTTCGTAAACGGGAGAAGCTCCTCGCCGTCGACTCCATGTCCCGAAACGCCGTCCTCATCAAGGGCGCCGATGTACTGCATAACCTCCTGACGTTGGAAATCGACCTCAGAGAGTCGTCGGACCGGCAGGCGGTGTGGGGTCGATTCAACGCCCCACAGGATCTGCAGATCTGGTATTTCACCAGCAACCTCGAGGCGATTCGGCGCCGCCTCGGCGATCATCCCCTGGTCACCGAGTTGGCGGCGGCGGTCGACCGTCTTCGCGCCTGATCGAACCCCTCCGGAGGTGCGCATGATCGGCCTCAACCGCCAGTTCCTTTTGATCGCGGTCTTCGGCTCCCTGACCTTCGGCGCCGACGCCGTCGAAAACGACTCGTCTGTCCTGGAAACACTCTTTGGAGAAGAGGCCACGGCACATTTCTCCACCCTCCGGGTCGAGTGGCGGCCCGGGCTCGAGACGGTGGTCTGGGTGGACCGATCGGACGGCACGAACTCGATTCTGATGGAGTACGACCCCGTGAGCGGAACCCGCCGATCACTTCTCGACGACGGGGACTGACCGCAGGGTGGGGCGACCGATCCGGTGATGCGCCGACTCTCGAGGAGCCGGTCTGGCGGCCCGACGGCGCGGCGGTGCTCGTCGACGAACACCGACGAACCCGTCGCTCTTCGATTTCGCCGAAGGCACCCTTGACGCCGCTCGACGCGGGCGAGGGCATCGAGCGACACGCCCGGTTTTCTCCCGATGGGCGCCGCATCGCCTGGGTTCGCGACAACGACCTCTGGATTTGGGACCTCAAAGCAGATTCGGAGATCCGGCTCACAGAAGACGGTTCCGACTGCGTTTTCAACGGGGTGCTCGATTGGGTCTATCAAGAGGAACTCGCGGACCGCGACGGCCAGGCCTTTGCGTGGGCCGACGACGGCTCGGCGATTGCCTGGCTCCGTCTCGACGACAGCGAGATTCCGGTCTTCCACCTGGTCGATCTCCAGGAAACCCATTCCCGAGTCACCGAGCAGCGCTACCCGACACCCGGAGATCCATCGCCGCGGCCGACGCTCCACATCGCCCGCTTCGGCGATTCGTTCGACCCGCAGGCAACCGAGACGATCGAATTCGGTGACCCGGTGCCCTACATTCCTCGATTCGGATTCACCCCCGACGGCGATCTCTGGTACCAGCATCTCGACCGCTCCCAGGAGACCATCCAATTGGTTCGCGTCGATCTCGGCAGCGGCGCCCGCACGCTGCTCGTCGAGGAATCCGACGTCTATTGGACCGAGCCGGTGGACGGACTCCGCTTCTTCGGCGACGGTTCATTCCTCTGGCTGAGCCGGCGGGGCGGCTATTCCCATCTCTACCTGGTTCAGCCGGATGGAGCATCCGTTGATCTCAGCCCGGGTCCCTGGGATGTCACCGCCGTCGTCGGCGTGGGTCCGAGTGCCCGATATGCCTGGTACCAGGCGGCCCGGCCGAACGCGACCGAGCGCCGTCTCTATCGGGTCGAGCTCAGCGACCGGAGCAACCGTGGAAATCACCCCGACCCAGGCACCCACTCGGCCGAACTCAGCCCCTCCGGCGACAAAGCTGCTCATCAGCTCGTCATCCGTCGCCTCGCCACCGCGTCGACGGGTCTGGACGGCGATGGGTCCGACTCGCGCCGAGGTTCCCGGTCGAACACCCGATTCCTCGGATCGACTATGCCGATCAGCGCTTCGTCGAGATCACGGCCGACGACGGCATCTCCCTCAACGCGTTGTTATGGCTGCCGCCCGACTTCGACGAGTCGAGACGCTACCCGGTTGTGGTCTACACCTACGGTGGCCCGCACGCCCAGGTGGCTCGGAACGAGTGGCCGACGACCAGCCGGCTCTTCAACCACGCCCTCTCCAACCACGGGTTCGTGGTCTTTGCCCTCGACAATCGCGGCTCGGCCGCACGCGGCCGCGAGTTCGAAGGGGCCACCGATCTCGCCCTCGGGTCAAAACAACTGCCCGATCAGCTCGCCGGTGTCGCCTGGCTCAAAAAACAGCCCTGGGTGGACCCCGCCCGAATCGGCATCTGGGGCTGGTCCTACGGCGGCTACATGACGATCTTCGCGCTGACGCACGCACCCGGGGTCTTCGCCGCCGGCGCCGCGGTCGCACCGGTCACCGATTGGCGGCTCTACGATTCGATCTACACCGAGCGCTACATGAGCACCCCGGAGGCCAACCCCGCGGGCTACGCCGCCGGCTCGGTCCTCGACGCGGTCGCCGAACTCGCCGATCCGCTCCTGGTGATCCACGGCACGGGAGATGACAACGTGCACGTGCAACACACGCTGCAGTTCGCCGACCGGGCGTGGCGCGAAGGGGTCCGGTTCGATCTCATGCTCTTCCCGAGCTTGGGGCACGGGATCGACGCACCCGGCTCTCAGCTGCAGGTCTTCGGCGCCATCGCCGACTTCTTCGAGGAGCATCTGATGAAGGAAGGCGAAACGGAACGTTGAGCCGAGTGCGATGGGCACTGTGAATTATGAATTAGGAATGATGAATTATGAATTGCATCGCTTGGGCTCCGCTCTCATCCCAGAATCGCGAGTGCGATGTCATTCATCATTCATAACTCATCATTCATAATTCGTGTTCTCACTCCCGCTCCAACCCGAGGATCTTGAGTCCGTGCTCCTCGAAATCATCGACCATCCGCGGGTTTACCGACCGAACCTGGGACAGCAGCTTGTGGGCCTTGGCGTCCTCCCCGGCTGCAAACAGAGTCTCGACGAGAAACAGGCGGTTGTAGAGCTTGAAAAGACCATTGGCGGCCTGGATATAGGTCATGTTCTCGTCGGCTTGCCGGAAGCGCTCGACAGCGCCCATGAGATCGCCCTCGACGGCGAGACGAACGCCCTGAAGATGAGCCAGGACCCCAACCGCGTTGGCGGACTCTCCCTTCATTTCGCCGCTCTCGATTTCAGCCGTCATCTTGCTGAATCGGTTTTCGACGGCATCGGCAATTTCCCAGTCACCCAGGAGACAAGCGGCGCGGTGGACCGTGACGTCCGCATAACCCTCGGAGTGGCCCTTGAAACACTCGGAATGCTCGTCCCGCTCGGCCAGGACCTCACGATACTGTTCGTTCCTTGCCATCTCGGCCAATCGGATGACGCACGCGATGCCGGTCCTCCAGTAGTCGGGGACATCGCCTGCCTCTTCGGCCATGGCGAGACCCTGTTCCGCCCCTGCGAAGTCATCGACCATCATCCGGGCCATGGCGAGATGGTCATAGGCGGCCCAAAAATCCGGCTTGATCTCGATGGAGTTGTAGAGCGAGATCTCCGCATCGTCGTAGCGACCGAGGATGAGGTAGAGCTCACCGAGCGAGTCGTGCGGGTTTGCCTGGTCCGGCGCGACAAATCGATAGCTGGTGAAGTACTCCTCGGCCTCGACGAACCGACCCTGCGACATGGCGATGTAGCCCAGTTGGTTGTAGGCGATCACCCAGTTCGGCGCGATCTCGATCAGCCGCCGGTTGAGCCGTTCAGCCTCTTCAAAATCACCCGATATCCACAGCGAGAGCGCTTTCCGGTGGAGTAGGAACGGGTCGTTCGGGTGCTTCTCGAGATAGCCATCGAGCATCAGATCCGCATCATCGAATCGCTTCTCCTGGATGGCTCGAGCGCGTTCGATGAGGACCCGCTCCCGCTCGGTGAGTCTGCTCCGATCAGCGGCCATGACATCGTTCCACAGCCGCATGGCGCGCTCCCCTTGGTCATTCATCTTGGCCTGATCGGCAAGATAGAGCTTGGCGATGACGAACTCGGGATCGAGCTCCACCGCCCTCTCGAGGTGCGCCTGAACTTCGTTGTGGTACAGCTTCATCTGGGCATCCACCGCAGCCGTGAACTCCGCCAGCGCCTCGGGCGAATCGGTGGTCCACTCCGCACCTCTGGGCAGGGCGATGAGACTCAACGCAACCGCTGCGATCAGCACCACCGCCAACCCGAGCCAGGTCTTTTTGTTCATCAATCCTCCATCGGCGGACGCAGAGCCCCCGCAGTGAGTATTACGGGGGCGCGGTTCAGGAGGTTTCAATTCGACGGAGCGCCGGGGAATTCCCCGGCGGCAGGCCGGGGTTCGCGGGCGGTGGTCAGATCCTCGCCGGAATTGTCCGGTGCTGCGAGGGTCGAGAAGGCTTTCTGGGGCAACGTTTTGGGCAGCGGCAGTGGTCAGCGACGGAAGACAGCGGCAGTAGTCAGCGTCGGCGATCAGCGTCGGCGATCAGCGTCGGCGATCAGCGTCGGCGATCAGCAATCGGTACGTACTCGGAGCGTTGTACATGGTCACCTCCGGGTCGTTCAAAGCGAGACGTGTAGTCAATGGGATCTCCGGGGTCAAGGGGTGAAATGTATCGCCCGCGGCGGGCGACCCCTTGACCCCGGAGATCCCATCGACTGGGGGGAGAGCATGAACGACCAGGAGGTGACCATGAACAACGCGCTCCCGAAGAACAACCTGATCGCCACCGAGAAGGCCATCGAAGCAGCGGCTGCAGCGATCTCGCTGGTGAAGCGAGTGCCTGCTCCCCTCAAGCCGATCGCGGATCAAGTGGTTCGATCGGCATCGTCGGTGCCTGCAAACCTCGCAGAAGGCCATGGGCGATTCGGGAGAGATCGGATCCACCACTGGCGGATTGCCTATGCCTCTGCGAAAGAGGTGGACTGCCATCTGCGCCTTCTTGCACAGGCTCGCGCCGTCGACCATTCCCAAGCCGGTAAAGCAATTCGCCTCTTCGACGAAGTCCGGGCAATGACATGGCGGCTGTTGTACCCAACGGGCTGACGATTCAATCCGGAGTCGCTGCGTCTTGTGGCGCCGATCCCCAGATCGGCGTCATGGCTCTCCTCGGGGGCGCCGACGCGCACCTGGAGTTGGGCGCTGCAATCACTCGAATCCACGTCCAACGTAGCTGCAGCAACAACATCCGGCACGGGCGCCCCACCCTCAATTGCGATGGCTCTGCGATGCCTTCGCGCCCTTTGCGTCTTTGCGGTTCAACCCTGCGATGGTGCGATGTATCCCGGAACCACGACCTGGATCGTTGCCTGCTGCCTCAACGCCCCCGCTGCTCGCGTGCCCGCTGGATCAAGATGTGGGTCTTGTCGGCGGTGGGCCAGCTCAGACCCATCATCATGCGCCGCCAGCGCCAAGATGCCCCACGCCGGCCGCCGAACTCGCTCCCCAGATGATGGCGACCACCGACGCGACGACCATGACCTCGAGCCGGGCGAGCACCGCCAGATTGACCAATCGGTGATCGCGGAGAAGCTTCTCCTCATCGCCGATTGCGGCGAAGGCGCGTTTGATCCGGTCCAACCGCGCCTGGGCATCGCGATTCGCGGTGAAACCGACCCAAAGAGCGGCACCGGCGGCGACCAGGGTGACCGCGAGCGGGGAAGCGATGCCGTGTCCGGCCGGTACGAAGAATGCAACCGCCGCGGCCAGGGGAACCGTCATCAGGAAAACCAGGGTCGTCCGACGCATGAGACGCAGATGCCGGTCGATCTGACCCGGCGCCAACGATGCCGAGCTCATGCCGGTTCTCCTGCCTCGGAACCAACCCGCCCTTCGCCGTGCGAGTCGCGAACCCGACCGGAAAGACCCCACAACATCCCGATCCAGGTCGCAAGGAGGTAGCGATTGAGGGGAGTCTGAAGACCAAAGCCGATGATCTCGTGGATCGAGGTGGCGACCAACGCCAGGGCGATCCCGGCGAGGGCGTAGCGATACTCGAATCGAAGCCGACGAACCCGCCGGGGCGCGAGATTCAAAGCCGTGCCCGCAGCAAAGACCAGCAACGCCGCAACCCCCACCACTCCGGTCGTGGAGGCCCATTCCAGCCAGTCGTTGTGCGCCTGTTCGAGCACCGCCCGACCGGTCGCCGGTTTGTCCATCCCGATGACGTAGCGGTAGCTGCCGAGACCGGAGCCCACCACGGGCGACCGTTGCCACGAGCGGATGGTGCCCGCCCAGAGATCCCACCGGGTGTTGCCGTCAACCCCCTCGACGGCAAAGAGATCGCGAAACCCCTCCTCGAGCACGGGCAGTCGAGTCCACGACAGACCGGCGACCACCCCGATGAGGATCAACCCGATCACTACGGCCGGCCACCGCCGGCCCCGGAAGCGGCGCGGGCGCAACCACAGACCGAAGGTCAGGACCAGGGCGACCAAGAGGAAAAGCGCTCCACCCCTCGATCCCGACCGCAACATCGCCGCCACCGTCACGACGGTCACCACCGCCGACGACAGAACCATCACCGCTGCGAGCTGGCGACTCCCGCCGGACCCGCGCAGTTGGCGGATGTTGACGACGAGCAGGACAAGAGCGGCGGGCAAAGTGAGCTCCATGGCCTGCGCGAAATGATTCTCATTGACAAACGGGCCGTAGGGGCCACCACCGCCCGTGTTGTCGCGGATGAGAAGCACCTTTTCGGGAGCGCCGGCCTCTCCCGCCAGCCCGAGAACCGCGACCAACACACCGGTCGCGGCGAGCAACGCGAGCAGCACCGGCAGCCCGCTCCGGGTCACCGCGATGCGGGCCGCGGTGAGGGCGATTCCCACCACAATCACGACCGACCCCGCCGCGTGGAGGGTGGCCCACGGGGCGAGCGACAGCGGCGCCCACCCGCCGGCGAAGACATCCGAGAAGCCGGGCTGCAGCAGCTTTCGCAGCGCCTCGGGCAGCGGAACGAGCTGGAGCAGAATCAGGCTCGCAACGATGAATCCGGCGAGTCGGTGGAGACGCGGGACGTCCGGTGCGCGCTTCATATCCAGCGCCAAGAGGAGCACCACCGCGGCCGTCGCCAGCCGCGCGGGCGGATCGACACCGGCAAACGCCACGGCGTTCCCGAGCAGCAGCGCGCCGAAGGCCAGCCGATGGCGCGAGACCATTCGGGACCCGAGATCTGAGCACCAGATCTTCACCAATCTCTTGCACGCATAGGGCCTGCACCGCAGAATGCTCTGGCATTGGCCCGACTCCGAATCCATCCACCTCCTAGGCTCGCCGGCGTGAACCGGTAGCCGACCCCACGCACCGAGTGGATGAACTGCGGGTTCTTGGGGTCGGACTCGAAGTACCGGCGAAGCCGGACGATAAAGTTATCGATGGTTCGCGATGAAGTCGAGAAACGATAGCCCCACACCCGCTCGAGAATCTCCTCGCGTGAGACCACCTGGTTGCGCCGCTCGACGAGGAGCTTGATCAACATGCACTCCTTCTCGGTCAGGCGGATGGTGCGTTCATTGGTGGCGGCCTCGTAGGTCCGGAAGTTGACCTCGTGGTCGCCAAAACGAAAGACCTCCTGTTCATCTGGGGGCAAGCCGTACCAATCCTGCCGGCGAAAGATGCCCTGGATGCGGAGGATCAACTCCTCGAGGAGAAACGGTTTCGCGACGTAATCATCGGCGCCCACCTTGAGCCCGAGCAGCCGGTCCGCGTCGGAGGACTTGGCGGTGAGGAAGAGGATGGGAGTTCGACTGCCGCCCGATCGCAGCCGCCGACAGACCTCGAGCCCATCGAGCTTGGGCATCATGATGTCGAGGAGGATGAGGTCGGGATGGATGGTCTGCGCCAGTCGCAGGCCCTCTTCACCATCGTTGGCCACGGTGGTCGAATAGCCTTCGAACTGGAGATTGTGGGCGAGCGCCTCCGCCAGGTGTTCTTCGTCCTCGACGATGAGAATGTGCTTTTTCATCCTCGATCCTCCCCCACGTCGACTCCGGGCAAGTTGACACGCATGGTCGTCCCCCGGCTTCCGGTGGAGGCCACTGAGACCGTGCCATGGTGAGCTTTCATGATTCTTTGTACCAGATACAGGCCGAGTCCGGTTCCCTGGGTCGTCCGCGTCATCTCATCTCCCGCTCGGTAGAACCGGTCGAAAATGAACGGGATCGCGGCCTCCGGAACCCCGTCGCCGTTGTCTCGAACCTCGAGGATTGCATGGGTGTCGCGGACCCGAAGTTCGACCTCGATCGCGGCGGGATCGCCGCCGTACTTCAACGCGTTCTCCAAAAGGTTCGACACGGCGATGGTCATCGCCTCGGGATCGATCTTCAACCAGACATCGTCGGCAAGATCCGACGAGAGCGTGGCGCCGACCGCCGCGGCCCTTGGTTCGAAGATCCCGACGGCTCGGTCGACCACATCGCTCAGGCACCCTCGTTCAAGGCTGATGCTCGCCGCTCCGGCGCCGTACCTGGTCGCTTCGAGGACCTTCGTCACCAGTCGCTCGAGGCGGTCGGTGTCGGCGAGGGCGTAGCCGATGAACTTCAGTGACGTGGGCGGGTCCGCACGACCCTTGAGCACGGTTTCCAGCGCGATCCGGATGGCCGCGATGGGGGATTTGAGCTCGTGGGTGATGGCCGAGAGGAAGTTGCGGTGTTGCCGCTCGAGCACGATCTCCCGGCGAAAAGTGCGCCACAGGAGGCCCATGAACACGACCAGCAGCACGGCGAAGAACGCCCCCTCCGAGGTCATCATGACGATGTGCCGGCGGTACTCGCCGAGAATCCCCTCCCAGGCCGACTCGGTCGGGCGAATCACCCAGCCGCGTCGGGCTCCGGTCAGCGCGACCACCGGGCGCGAGGAATCCGTTTGCGATGCGGCGACGATTTCAAGCTGCTCGGGAACCGGTGGTTCATTCTCGGGTTTGACAATCGCCGAGATCTCGGCCCAGGCCCGGGCTCGAGCATCGAGTGCGGCGCGTTCGAGCTCCAGCCGCTCGCGGGCCTGACCGATGGTGAAGATGATCCACCAGGTCAGCTGGGCGTTGACGACGACCATGACGAGCACCGCGATGGCCATGTGCCGCCCCGTGATGGAACCCTTGGTTTGCACTGCTGGAGTATAGCCCGCATCGCTCGGGCGAGAGATGCGGGTCGGGTGCTACAGCGTCGTCAGCACCCTCTCGATGCGCTCCACCGCCCAGTCGATCTCGTCCCTGGTGATGGTCAAGGGCGGTGCGACCCGGATCACGGTTGCGTGCGTCTCCTTACACAGGAGGCCCTCCGCCTGGAGCGCCTCGCAGAACCGGCGGGCGCCGCCGGCCGAGTCCTTGAGCACGATCCCGATCCAGAGACCCTTGCCGCGGATCAGCTCGACGTGCGGCGACGAGATGGCGCGGAGCTTGTCGATGAAGTAATGGCCGAGTTCGGCGGACCGCTCGACCATGCCCTCGTCGACCAGGACTTTGAGCGCCGTGCGCGCGACCGCGGCGCCGAGGGGGTTGCCGCCATAGGTCGAGCCGTGCTCGCCCGGTTTGAAAACTCCCATGACCTCGTCGTCGGCGAGGATGGCCGAGACCGGATACATCCCGCCCGACAACGCCTTGCCGATGATCACCACATCGGGCCGGATCCCTTCGTGCTCGTAGGCGAAGAGCTTGCCGGTGCGGCCGAGTCCGCTCTGGATTTCGTCGGTCATCAAGAGCACGTTGTTGGCCTCGGTCAGCTCGCGGAGCCGGCGGAGGAAGCCCTCCGGCGGCGACACGATTCCCGCCTCCCCCTGGATGGGTTCGACCAGAACCGCGCAGACGTTGGGGTTCATGGCCGCCGCGACGGCGTCGATGTCGCCGTAGGGCAGGATACGGAAGCCCGGGGTGAAGGGGCCGAATCCGAAACGGTACTCGGGGTCCGCCGAGAAACTGACGATGGTCGTCGTCCGGCCGTGGAAGTTGCCGTCGAACACGATGATCTCGGCCTTGTCTTCCTCGATGCCCTTGACCGTGTAGCCCCACTTGCGCGCCGCTTTGACCGCGGTCTCGACGGCCTCGGCGCCGGTGTTCATCGGCAGCACGCGGGCAAATCCCGTGAGCTCGCAGATCTCCTTGCAGAACGGCCCGAGTTGGTCGTTGCGAAAGGCGCGCGAGGTCAACGCCACGCGGCACGCCTGTTCGACCAGGGTCTTGACCAACCGCGGGTGGCAGTGGCCCTGGTTGACCGCCGAGTAGGCGGCCAGGAAATCCATGTACTTCTTGCCTTCGACATCCCAGACCCAGGCCCCGTCGGCGCGGCTGATGACGACATCGAGCGGATGGTAGTTGTGGGCGCCGTAGCGCTCCTCGAGGACGATGAACTCGTTTGACGTCGGCATGACTTGGTCCCCTTTTCGGTGGCACGCTCGAGCACGAGAATGGTAGGCGTCGGCGGAGACCAGGTCGATCCGCCCAGAATCATCGCAATCTGTCGCCAAACCGCACGGTACACCGAAGAAACGGTGGTGACAACCCCCTGGCTGCAGTGCATCGTCAGCCGCAATCGAACAGCTGGTGAGAAGTAGGGGTTAGTCCGCGTCGCCGCCGACCGGCTCGCCGCCTCGAGCCTGCCAGTGCAGGAATGCCTCGATGAAGCCGTCGATGTCGCCGTCGAGGACCCGGTCGGTGTTGCCGACCTCATGGCCGGTTCGGAGATCCTTGACCATCCGGTAGGGCTGGAGGACGTAGGAACGGATCTGGCTGCCCCAGGAGATGTCCTTTTTGGGGCCCTTGAGCTGGTCGAGCTTCTCCTCACGCTTCTGCAACTCGAGCTCGAAGAGGCGGGCCTTGAGCACCTTCATGGCGCTCGCCAGATTCTTGATCTGCGACCGTTCGTTCTGACAGGTGACGATGACACCGGTGGGCTCGTGCACGACGCGGACCGCCGAGTAGGTCGTGTTGACACCCTGCCCACCGGGTCCCGAGGAACAGTAGCGGTCGACACGGATGTCCTTCTCGGGAATCTCGAACTCGATCTCGTCGTCGATCTCGGGATAGACGTGGACCGAGGCGAACGAGGTGTGCCGCCGCGACTGCTGGTCAAAGGGCGAGATCCGAACCAGCCGGTGGACACCGTTTTCCGACTTGAGGTTACCGTAGGCGTAGGGGCCCTTGACCAGCAGGGTCGCGTTCTTGATCCCCGCCTCCTCGGCCGGCTGCTCGTCCATGATCTCGACATCGAAACCCCGCCGCTCGCACCAGCGGAGGTAGAGTCGCAGGAGCATCTGGGCCCAGTCCGCCGACTCGGTGCCCCCGGCGCCCGGGTGGATCTCGACAAAGACGTTGGCGGTGTCGTGCTCGCCGGTCATCTTGGCGGTCAGCTCGATCTGATCGAGCTCCGGAGAAAGCCGGCGAAGGGCGGTGACGAGTTCTGCATCAATCCCCTTGTCGCCGTCACGGGCCATCTGGACGAGGGTTTCGAGCTCGTCGGCGGCCTCGCTCAGGGTTTCGACCGTGGCGAACTGTTGTCGCAGCTCCGAGCGCCGGCGCATGACTTTTTTGGCCCGATCCTGATCCGACCAGATGTCGGGGTCCTGAGCGTCCTCGTCGGCTTCGGCGAGCTGAATCGTCAGGGATTCGACGTCAAAGATACCCCCGGAGACGCTGAATACGCTCGACCTCGGCATCGGCTGTTTGGATCAGGTCTTCGAGCATGACGTCCCCCGGTCCCGCACGCCCTGTGGGCGGCACGTATTGTACTCAACAGTCCACGAAACCGCCACCTTCCCAGTCATGACGATGGTCGATCGCCCGTGAAAAAAAGTCAAAAAAACGCCGCGCATTGCGCGGCGTTTTTGGTTTTCAATTGAACTCGATCAGCTGCGGCGCCACATCACGAGAATGGCAACACCGACAAGCAGGAGCACCATGGCGACGATGCCGTAGGTGTTCAGCGAGGGCACTGGCACGGCGTTGCTCGGATCCGGGGGTGTCGGGGTCGGGCCCCCGGGTGTCGGGGTCGGTTCCTGGGTGGAGTCGATGTAGATGGTCTCCACAGCGCTGCTGTAGATATACTGCGAGGTGTTGAACCAGTTGAAATTGGGGGTGATCCAGGTCAAACCGCCTCTCGCCAGCACGAACGTCTGGTAGTTCATCGCTGTGGGCACGGTGGTGGTGTAGGACTGGGCGAAGCTGCCAAGCGGGGTGGGCGAGTTTAAGAAGTACTCCCAGTTAACAGCGCACCAGTCGGTTCCGGGAGTGGCCCAGGTCGTGCACCCGCCGTTCCAGGGCGAATCGTAGATCTGGACGTAGAGCCCGATCTGGTTGTTCAGGGTGTAGGTATTGCCACCGAATGTAACAACCACCGGAACTCCGTCGCCACCCTGTGTGGTCACACTGGCATCGAGCTGAACCTGGAGCGGACCCACTTGCTGAGCGGTGATCGTGAGGCTGCCCAGCGTACCGTTCACACGGGTGCTCCCAGCACTGCCAGGGCTGACTGCTTGAGTCCCCGAGGGGTTGATCTCTGCCGCCGCCACCGATGTCATGAGCACAGCGATCCCTACGAATGCCAAAACCTTCTTCATAACCAATCCTCCTTAATTAAAACCGCGTTCCATGTCGGATACCCAGCAAATTCAATAAAATCACTCCGTATATACCCACTCTTCCCAAACTCGACCATAACCGCGAACCACGACAGTGTCAACATTGAAAGGGCAAATAGATCAACGGCAAAACCAACCTCCACACTTGAAACTGAGTGTGAGATCTTCCGTTGTCTCAATTGCCGTCGTTCTGCAGACCGAGCCCCAACCGCTGGATCCCACCCTGGGCCTCATCTCGAAGGGGGCCCGGCGGGCTCTTTCTGGCCGCGTGCTCGAAATGGCTCAACGCGAGCGTGATTCTTCCTCGATGCTCAAGACACTTGGCGACCGCGAGATTGAGGTCGGCAGTCATCTCTTCGGGGCTGTCGACTCCGTCGCCGACAAGCTCGAGGGTGTGATCGCATCGCCCCACCAGGGCTGCGCTCATGGCGAGACGGTTGCGAATGTCGACCCGTTCCGGCGCCAGCGCGAACGCACTCAGCAGAACGTCGTACTCCTCGTCGAGTCGTTCGCCGCGATCCAGGATCGCCGCGAGGGTGAGGTGGGCGTCGAGGTAGTCTGGCGTGTTTGAAACGGCTTGCCGCACCTCTCTCTCGGCTCGCGCCAGATCGCCGGATTCGGCCAGGGCGATCGCGAGGTTGTTTCTCGCTGCGTCGAACCCGGGATGTTTCTCGAGCAGGGCGTTGAGCTCGTCAATCGCCTCCTCGAAACGTCCCGACTGGACCAGAACGATCCCGAGGTTGTTGCGGATACTCGGATCGTCGGGCGACAGAGCGATCGCCCGCCGCAAAGTCGCTTCGGCCTCGCTCATTCGGCCGGTTTTGAGGTAGGCGACACCCAGGCTGGTGAGGAATTTGGACTTGGATGGCGCCAGCCGACTCGCCTCTTCCAGGTAGGGAAGGGCCGCCGCGGGATCCTCGTCGAGCAGGATCGATCCGATCGCGAAGTGGGTTTCGGCGTCGTCGGGCTGGATTCGCAGCATCTCCTCGTAGACCTCGACCGCATCCTGTGATCGGCCATCCTCTTGGAGGAGCTGGCCGAGCTGCCACCGCGCCCGTTGGTGGAACGGCGACTTGGCCACCGCTCGGGTCAGCGCCGCTTCGGCCTCGGCGTCCTTGCCCTGCTTCCTCAGACCTTCAGCGTACGCGCTCAAGAGATCCGGATCATCCGGGTTCGTGGCGAGCACCGAGGCGAGCAGCGCGTCGGCTTCTTCCTCCCGCCCAAGAGCCGCCAGGGCTCGGGCTTCGAAGGCGTCGAACACCCCGAATGGAGACCTCGTCCCGCGGCCTATTTGCGCCAGCTCGATGACCCGTTCGTGCCGACCTCGAAGACTCTCGAGACGACACAGCCCGCCGACGACGTCGCTGTTCGCGGGGTCGATCTCCAAGACACCTTCGGTAGGTCCGCTCGGCCAGATCGAAATCGCCCATGGCCGTGTAGACATTGCCCTTGAGTGAGAGGGCGGCGAGATTCTCCGGATCGCCGGCGAGCATGACGTCGATGCTGGCGAGGGCTTGCTCGTACTCGCCGATCCCAAGATAGTGCTGAGCGCGCTCGATCTCCACGTGAGCGGCGACCAGGTCTCTGGGATCGGGAGGGTCGCGCCGGGCCGGAGCGGTGTTCGCCATGTATCCGAGGGCTTCGAGGGCCTCGCGTTCGGCCGGCGGCAGATCGAGGGCGACCGCCGCATTCAAGCCCTGGTCGTCGGCCACAAACTCGCCGAGAAACCTGCTCGTGATCTCCAGCTCGAGGGGCTCGACCTCGGCCATGTTGGTCAGCTGCCGGGGGTCGGCCGCCATGTCGAAGAGCTCGTTGCGCGTCCCGGCGTGGAGCTCCCACTTGCCCGAACGCACCCCGCGCAGCTCGGACCAGCCGTACTGGAACATCGGGAGCATCGCCTCGAAGTAGAGCGCGCGCGCAGGACGTGTCGCGTCCCGCCCGCCGAACGGCACCCTGCCATCGCTGCTGTCCTGGTTGGGAGTCCTCGAGACCGACCAACGAGGTCAGCAGCGGGCTCAGGTCGGTGATGCTCACCGGATCGACGACCCGGATCGGTTGGTCGGTGGCGGGGGTCGTGAGGATCCACGGAACGTGGATGGTGGCCTGATGGAGGAGGAACCCGTGTGTGTTCTCGCCGTGCTCGCCGAGCCCCTCGCCGTGATCGGCGAGCACGGTGAGCACGGTGTTGTCGAGCCGGCCGGACTGGTCGAGAGTGGCGACGAGTTCGGCCACCAGGGCGTCGGCGAAGGCAATCTCGCCGCCGTAGGGGTCGCTCGGGAAACGGGCACGGAAGTTCCCCGGAGGATCGTAGGGCGCGTGAGGATCGTACAGATGGATCCACAGGAACACCGGCTTGTCCAGGGGTACGGTTTCCAACCACTGCTTGGCGGCCTCGAGGGTCACGTTTCCGCGACGTGACGGCACCACGCTGCTGCCGGATTTTCGTGACCTTCTGAGATCGTCGTCGTAGACATCGAAACCCTGGTCGAGACCGTAGCGGGCGACCAGCACCTGGGCCGAAATGAAGGCGCCGGTCGCGTAGCCGTTCTCCGAGAACACCTCGGCCAGGGTCTCGATCTCGTCGTCGAGCACGAACATCCCGTTGTTTCGCACGCCGTGTTTGAAAGGATACAGACCGGTCATCATCGAGGTGTGGGACGGCAGGGTGATCGGTGCGACCGCCTCGGCGTTCTCGAACACGATCCCACGCTGGGCGAGGCTGTCGAGAAACGGGGTCAGGCCGGCCGTCGATCCATAACATCCGAGCCGGTCGGCCCGGGTGGTGTCCAGGGTGACCATGACCACCGAGGCGCCTGGAAACGTACCGATCGAATCGGGAATGTCGGACGGGCGGTTGGACCGGCTCGAGAGCCAGAGTCCGAGGGCGCCCGCAAAAATAAGTGCGATCCCTGCGATCTTGTTCAAGCGCATTCAATCTCTCCCTGCAAAGCCCGTCGAGCAGCTTTGGCCGCGGCGAATTATACACAGTGACAGGAAACGCCAATCGACGCTCACCCCCGCCAATCGCGGAAGATCCGGTCAATACGGCGCCTGCTCCTCCGTTGGCAAACCGGGGACCCTGGGCTATCATCTGCGCCCGGAGGCGAAAATGGTGAATCTACGTTTCATCCTCGTCGTTGTGGCTATCACCCTGGGGTTTGGGGCCTTTGGGTGCGCCCAGAGTCCAGGCCCGGAACCGACCCCACCAGCAAACGAGCACGATGGACAGACACTGGCCGAGGAGACGGACCAGGCCCAGCCGCCCGAGCAATGGTGGCGCGACGAGTCGATTGCGGCCCAACTCGAGCTGACCGACGATCAGGTTCAGATGATCAGCGATCTGATGACCGTCGGCACCGGAGACGCCAAACAACAGCGTCAACGGGAACGTCAGCTGACTCTCAGGTACCTCCGGGCCCTCAACCAGGAGCCGTACGACCCCGCAATGGCCGACAGATTGAGCAAGCAGCTGATCGAGGTTCTGTCGAGCAAGCATCGCCAACGCATCGAGAACATCCGCGCGCTGCGCGATATTCTGACCCACGAGCAGTGGACAAAACTGTGGGAGATCGCTCCCCGGGTTTTCCAGATCGGCAGGACTCAGATCCTTCTCGGCCCCAAGATCTCGGTTACGGACTCCGACGTTTCGCCGACCCCGACTCCCTGAGCTGGGTCCTTCCGCATCTGTTTTCGTCTCTTTTCTTATCCCGGTCTGACGCGATCGCGAAATGGCGGAGGCGTCGGTCTTCTCGCCCGAGCGCCGAGGAAGAGGGCCGCCGCCCCAACCGCGCACAGCACCGCCCACCAGTCGCCCCAGCGCGCTCGGGGTGTGAGCTTCGTGATGGGCTGAAGATCAGCGACGAGAAGTCCCTGCTCGCCGACACCGAGACTCGAATGGACCCGTCCGTAGGGATCGACAAAGGCCGAGATTCCGGTCAGCGCCGCACGGGCGAACCACCGTCGCTGTTCGGCGGCACGCAATCTGACGTGGGCGAAGTGTTGGGCCGGCGCCCAACTGAAACCGTACCAGCCATCGTTGGTCAGGGTCACGAGGATCTCCGCGCCTGCCCGAGAAGCGGCGGTCGCGTGGCCCGGGAACACGACTTCATAGCAGACGGCCACCCCCAGGGGGACCACCGCCGGCAGGAGCGTCGCTTCCGCGCCGGGGGTGAAGCGGCCGACCTCGCGCACCAGGGCGTCGGTGAACGCGAGCTCGGCCCAGGGCGGGACATACTCGCCGAACGGGACCAGGTGGACCTTGTCGTACCGGACCGGCGAGACGCCCGCACCGGTCACGAGATAGGCCGAGTTCGAATACCCCCCGTCGGCGTTCTCGCCGATGGAGTTGAGCACGATCTGGAGATCGTGTTCGACCGCAAGGCTCGTCACCATCGCCCGGTAGGTCTCGTCGGTTTCGATCCGGAAGGGAACCGCGCTCTCGGGCCAGAGGACGATTTCGGCTCCGGCATCGGCCGCCCGTCGGGTCAGCGTCCACACCCGATCGGCGATCTCCTGCCACTCGGCCGGGGTTCCACTTCTCCTCGAGGCTGGTTCCGGGCTGGAGCACCGCCACCCTGACCGGTGGACCCGACGGCTCGGGCGCCGGGGCCAGGACTCCGAATACGACGGTGGCCCCGACAGCTGCAATCAACAACGCTGCGGCAGCCGGACGCCCGACCGGTCTCGCGAGACCCCACAGCCCGGCGCCGATGGCGACGATGGCCCAGCCGAGCCCCGACGCACCCCAGACGGATAATGATCCGAGCATGGACGGCAGATTGCCGAAAACGAGCGCCACATCGCTCCACGGGAACTGATAGGGCTGAAATCGTCGGAGGGTGTCCACGGCGACCCACGCGGCCGGAAAAAACCAGATTCTCCAGGGCGTCGCCACCAGCGCTGAAAGCCCCACGATCAGCAGCCAGATCACCCCCAGGTACGCCCCCATTCCGAGCAGGGATCCCACCGCCGCGACCAGGGACAACCCACCGTAGTGGTGCATGACCTCGAGCACCCAGTTGGTCGCCACCACCCAGTAGACGGTTCCCGCCAGCCAGCCGAGCAGCCACGGCCGCCATCCCCCACCACCGCGTTCGATAGCTTCGAGCAGCAGCCCCGGGAAAGAGCACCACCAACGGCCACAGCCCAGGTCCGGGCATGGCGAGGGCGAGACATCAGCCCCGACAGAGCGGCGAGGATCCACGGTGCGGCGTGTTTCACTCCTGCAGTATAAGGGCGGTACGACCGGCGTCCCGAAATCAATTGACAGGATTCCGCCCGCCGCGTAGGTTTAATTTGCGATGAAGACTCAATCCGCATTTCCAAAAACACAACCGGGAGATCGCTCGTGAACCGGACCGACCGCGAACCCTCCACCCTGGCCGATCTTGAACCCGGCCAACGCGGGACCATCACCCGGGTCCGGGGCGAGGGTCCATTGCGGCGACGGCTCATGGATCTCGGGATCATCACCGGAACACCGGTCACCATGGAACGATCCGCTCCCCTTGGTGATCCCCTCGAGATCCTCGTCAAGGGAACCCATCTCTCGCTGCGCCGTCAAGAAGCTGCCGCCGTGCAGGTCAAGATCGATATTTGAGGGGCGGGCGCCGCCCCATCGTTCCGAGGAGTTTTCGCCGTGCCGTACCTTTCACGCGTCGTCGAAGCCGGCCATCATTTCAAAGACCGGAGATCGAGATTCGTCACCCTCGCGGGCAACCCCAACAGCGGGAAGACATCGCTCTTCAACGCGCTCACCGGCGCCTACCAACACGTCGGTAACTATCCCGGGGTGACGGTCGAGCGCAAGGAGGGCAAACGGCACTTCCGCGGTCTCGATCTGCGAATTATGGATCTTCCGGGAACCTACTCGCTCGCCACCAACTCCCTCGAGGAGCGCGTCGCCCGCGATGTTCTCGTCACCGAGCACCCCGATGTCACGGTTTCGGTGGTCGACACGTCCAATCTCGAACGCAATCTCTATCTCACGGTTCAGCTCCTCGAGCTCGGTCTCCCGGTCGTGGTCGCTCTCAACATGGTGGATGTGGCCAAGAGCCGGGGCACGGTGGTGGATACCAAAAAGCTCTCGGGTCTCCTGAGATCTCCGGTGGTCACCACGGTGGCCCGCCGCGCCAAGGGCGTCAATGGTCTACTCGAGGCCATCCGAGAGCGCAGCACTTTCCCGGCGCCGAGCCGCTTCAAGGTCGACTACGGCACCGATATCGAGCGTGAGATCGAACGCCTCGACGAGCTCCTGGCCATTGCCGATACCAAAATCGAACCCATGGCCCGACGAGGCCTCGCCATCGCCCTGCTCGAGGGCATCGACACCGAACGCACCGAGAATCTCGGGCTCGAGATCCTCGATGCCGCCCACGAAGCGGTCGAGCGAATAGAGAACATCCTTGGCGATCCCATGGACATCCTCATCGCCGAACGACGACACGGCGCGGCCATGGGTCTCGCGCGGCAGACGGTGAAGACCTCGGCCGAGCGGCGGCGAGATCTTACCGATCTCATCGATCGGATCCTCGTCAACCGCGTGCTCGGCATGCCCATCTTCCTCGGAACCATGTACGCGGTCTTCTTGTTCACCTTCACCGTGGCCGAGAAACCCATGGAGTGGATCGAAGCCGGTTTTGGCCGGCTCGGTGCGGTGGCCAGCGGGCTGTGGCCCCCGGGAACGGACTCGATCCTCCAATCTCTCATCGCCGACGGCATCATCGGCGGGGTCGGCGGGGTGCTGGTCTTTCTGCCCAATATCGTACTGCTCTTTCTCGCGATCTCGCTCCTCGAGGACTCCGGCTACATGGCCCGCGCCGCCTTTGTCATGGACCGGGTCATGAAGAGCGTCGGGCTCCACGGCAAGAGCTTCATTCCCATGCTCCTCGGATTCGGCTGCTCGATCCCGGCCATCATGGCCACCCGGACCATCGAGAGCCGGCGGGCCCGGATGACCACCATGATGGTGATCCCGCTCATGAGCTGCAGCGCCCGCCTGCCGATCTACGCCCTCATCATCCCGGCCTTCTTCGCCGGTCAGATGCGGGCGGCGGTGCTGTGGATCATGTACCTCATCGGGGTTGCCCTCGCCATGGGCTGCGCATGGTTGTTGCGCAAGACCCTCTTTGCCGGTGAGGGTCTTCCGTTTCTGATGGAGCTCCCCCCCTACCGCCTGCCCACCATCCGCAGCGTTCTGCAGCACATGGCCGAGCGGTCCTGGCTCTATGTCCGCAAGGCGGGGACCATCATCCTCGGAATCTCCATCGTCATGTGGGCGCTGGCCACCTTCCCGCGGCTGGATCACGCGACAGTAGCCGCGGGTGAGCCTTCGGGGGTGGAATTCGCCGCCCCGGATGACACCGAATTCGCCTCACGCCAACTCGCCCACTCATTTGTCGGTCGCATCGGCCACGCCATGGAACCGGTCATCTCTCCCATGGGCTTCGACTGGCGCATCGGCACCGCTCTCGTCGGCGCCTTCGCCGCCAAGGAGGTCTTTGTCGCCCAGCTCGGCATCGTCTACGCGGTGGAATCTCCGGACGGCACCGGCGCCGCCCACCTCAGAACCCAACTCCAGGCCGATTACACCCCACTGGTCGGTTTCTGCACCATGCTCTTCGCCCTCATCGCCTCACCGTGCATGGCGACCGTGGCGGTCATTCGACGTGAGAGCGGCTCCTGGGGGTGGGCCGCCTTCCAGTTCCTGGGCCTGACGGTCCTCGCCTGGTTCGCCACGGTGACCGTCTTTCAGATCGGGACTCTTCTCGGAATCGGCACCTGACGACCGGTTCAGTCTCTCACTTCGATTCGACCTAGGCCATTGCAGTGCGGGCGTCCCGCCCGCAAGGTGCCGATGGGGTGTTTTCATTCGATTCGATCGGAGATCTCGGCCAGCACCTCTTCGGTGTGCTCACCGAGTTCTGGCGCGGGGCTCTTCGGCATGCGGCCGATCTCGGGCATCCACGGACCGATCGTAGTCATGACCCCGTCACCCGGCATCGGCAGCTGCTCGGTCAATCCCGCCTCGGCAAACAGCGGATCGCTTGCCGCGGCCTCCACCGGGTGCACCGCGCTCACCGGTAGACCGCGTTCCTCTCCCAACCCCAGCCAGTGGTTGCGCCCGTTGGTTGCGAGCGCCTCTTCGACGCGGGCAACCACCGCCTCGCGCTCTTCACCCATGGCGAAACCGGCGCCGCCAAGATCATCGACCCCGAGCATGGCGACAAAACCGAGCCAGAATTTGGGTTCGAGGGCCGAAACAGCGATGCGATCACCGCCACCGCATCGATAGGTCCGATAACAGGGACACGCGCCGCCGAGCAGGAGATCCACCACTTCTTCGCGACCCGCTGCGGCCTCGGCCCAGCGCCAAGTCATGAAGGGTAACGAGCCGGTGATGAGCGGTTGATCCACGCGCCCTCCCTTTCCGGTTCGTTCGCGGCGCAAGAGCGCGGCCAGAACCGACGACGCCGCGAGCATCCCCGCGCCGACATCGGCCAGTTGGAGCCGTGGCTGCTCCGGCCCCATGGCGTCGAGCGCACCGCTGAGCGCGATGAGGTTGAGGTCGTGGGCCAACCGGCGACGCACCGCCTCACCACGACCGAACGACGAGAGCGAACACCACACGAGCCGCGGGTTGGTCTTCGCCAGCGCCTCGTACCCCAGACCCCAGCCCCTCATGGTTCCGGGTCGGAAGCTCTCGACCAGCACATCGGCGCGCGAGACCAGCCGCCGCAGCTGCTCCTGACCCTCATCGGAGGTCAGATCGAGGCAGACCGACTCGGCGCCTCGCAGCAGCGCGGCGAAACCGATCCCGACACCACCCACCACCGGCGGCACCATCCGCATGGGGTCACCCACGCCCGGCTCCTCGATCTTGATCAGCCGCGCTCCGAGATCGAGCAGCTGCCGCGCCAGCACCCCACCCGGCAGCAGCCGCGACACATCGAGGACAAGGATCCCCGTCAAGCGGAAGTTCGGGTCATCGTCCACCTCGAAATGCATTGAACTCTCTCAACGCCGGAGAACGCCGGGCCACCGTAGCATGAGCACGTGGCACCAAGCGCCAAGGGGCCGCCAAGCGAAGTGAACCCGACCACGCGCACCGGAACAGTCCCCCGGAACTCGGAAGACACGGGATGGGTGCCTGGCTCCAACATTGTTCGCCGCGAACAATGTTGCGTGCCTGGCATCCCCTCCCATTGCGCCTCCAAGGCTTCTTACCCGTGTACCGCTCGGGAAGGCGGAACCAATCTCGAGCATCGAAGGGACATCATTCTTCCGGGTAGAAGCGGCCGCCTGAATTGGCGAGTTCCTTCAATCCACCTGCGGGCTGAAACCGCGGGCCGTGGCGTTTTGCGAGGGCTTCCATCCTCTCGACGATGGCGGCGGCGCCTTCGTGATCGACATAGCGGAACGGCCCGCCCCGGAACGGCGGAAACCCGAGGCCGAGGATGGCCCCGAGATCGCCGTCCTCGGCCGAGGCGATGATCCCCTCGTCGAGACAGTGGACGGCCTCGTTGACCATGAGCAGCGCCATCCGGTCGCGGATCTCGTCGGCCGCGACGTTCCGCCGATCGGGTCCGCCGAAGAACCGATAGACCTCGGTGTTGACGTGCCGTCGGCCCCTTCTTCTTTTTCTTGGGATAGAGATAGAAGCCCTTGCCGTTCTTCCGGCCCTCGAAACCCGCCTCGTACATCTTCGGCAGGGCATCCGAGGAACCCAGCCCGCGTTCGGCGAAGGCGGCGCCGAGATCGGCGGCGACGTGGGCGCCGACATCGATCCCGACCTCGTCCATGAGCGCCACCGGCCCCACCGGGTAACCGAAGTCCTTCATGACGCGATCGAGATCCTCGATCTTCGCCCCCTCCTCGAGGAGCACCACCGCCTCGTTGAGATAGGGCGCGAGGATCCGAGTTGTGTAGAAACCGGGTCCGTCCTTGACGACGATGCAGGTCTTGCCCTGAGCCGTACCGAACGCCTTGGCCGTCGCCGTCGCCCAGTCCGCCGTATTCTCGGCGACGACGATCTCGAGCAGCGGCATCTTGGGCACCGGCGAGAAGTAGTGCATCCCGAGGATCCGCTCGGGGTGCCTGGCGCCCTCGGCGATTCTGCGCGATGGGCAGCGCCGAGGTGTTGGAGGCCAGGACCGCGTCCGGTGCGATCTGCTCCTCGATCTCGGCGACCACCCGCCGTTTGAGATCGAGATCCTCGAAGACCGCCTCGATGACCAGGTCGGCCCCGGCGAGATCGGCGCGCGTCGGTGGTCGCCAGACAGCGCGGATCGCCTGCCGGTCGGCCTCGCGCCGGGTGATGGCGCCCGATCGCACCTGGCTGACGAGTCCATTCTCGACGGTGCGGATCCCGGCGCCGAGGGCCTCGTCCGAGATGTCCTTGAGCACCACCGGACAGCGTCCCCAGGGAGACCGACGCCACCCCGGCGCCCATGAAACCCGCGCCGAGCACGGCGAGCCGATCGATCTTCCTCGACTCCGGGCCGTCGCCCGGTTTCTTGGCCCGGTTCATGGCGTGGAAGAGCCGAACGAGATTGCGGCTCTCCATCCCGGTGGCGAGCTTGCCGAAGTAGATACGACTCTCGGTCGAGACCCGAGCCGGCCCGCGTTTGAGCCCGGTTTCGACGCAGTCGAGGATGGCCGGCGGCGCCGGGTAGAGCCCGCGCGTTCGGCGGGCGACCTGTTTCCCGGCTTCGCGGAGGATCTTCGCCCGCACCGGCGGAAACGATGACAGTCGATCGACCATGTTCTTCTTCCGCCGAGGTCGTTTCAGATTGCCGTCCGCCATCGCCAACGCCGCTTTGGCGGCGGTCTCGACGATGCCGCCCGGCGTCGTCAGCGCATCCACCAACCCCATCTTCGCTTGGCCTTCTTGGCCCTGACTCGTTTTCCGGTGAGCAGCATGGGGAGCGCCGCCGCAAGCCCGGTCCGCTCGACAAAGCGCTGGGTCCCGCCACCGGCCGGGAGCAGACCGAGCATGACTTCGGCCTGGGACAGGACGGTGGCCGGATCGTCGGAGGCGATGATGTAGTGGCAGCCAAGCGCCACCTCGAGCCCGCCGCCGATGGCGGCGCCGTGCACCGCCGCCACCACCGGCTTCGGCCCGGTGGCGATCTTCTCGAGCAGCGCGTTGCCGTCGCGCGACATCTGCGAGATCTCCTCCGCATCGAGACCCTCGATGACCTCGAGATCCGCTCCGGCGATGAAGGTGTCCGTTTGGCGGAGGCGACACCAAGTGCGCGCACGCTGTCGTCTTCCATGAGCGGCAGCACGAGCTCATTGAACTCCGCCACCGCCGCAGGGGTGAGGGTATTGACCGGTTTGTCGGTGCTGTCGAGCCAGACGATGGCAACACCATCCGTCCGTCGTTCTATGCGGATCATCGGCATCGCGTTTCTCCTTTAATACGCAACCCAGTCTTTATTTTGGCCAAGGCTTCGGCCAGGCCGAAGCCTTGGCCAAAATAATAGAAGGGTGAGTCTTGAATTCTCACCGCTCAAAGACCATCCCGATCCCGATGGCGCCGGCAGCGCACGCCGCGACGATCCCGTGTTTCGTCTTCTCCTCGACCATCCGCTGGCAGCAGTTGGTGATGAGGCGCGCTCCGGTGGCGCCGAACGGGTGGCCCACCGACAGCGAGCCTCCCCACGCGTTGAGCCGCGCCGGATCGATGGCGCCCACGGCTTCATCACGGCCGAGGCGGTCCCGGCACCAATCGGGGTCGGCGAGTACCTTCTCCACCGCCAGAACCTGGGCGGCGAATGCCTCGTGGAGTTCGACGACCCCCATGTCGCCGAGGGAGAGCTCAGCACCATCGAGGGCGCCGGGGATCGTCAATGCCGGCCCGAGGAGGAGCTCCTCAAGCGGATCCAGCGCAGCCACAGCGGCCGATCGCAAGGTCGCGACGGGATCGAGCCCGAGCTTCTTCGCCGCCTCTTCTGAGGCCAGCAGCACCGCAGCTCCCCCATCAGTCAGGTACGAGCTGTTGCCCGCGGTGATGGTCCCGAAACGGCGGTCAAAGGCGGGCCTCAGCTTGGCCAACCCCTCCATGGTCGAGTCGCCGCGAATCCCGTTGTCCTCGCGGACCGCCGTGCCCTTCGGAGGAACGAATACCGGGGCGATCTGGCGAGTCGAGATCGACCATCCGAGGTCGCCGCGGCCGCCCGATGGTTCGACCTCATCGCATAGGCGTCCTGCGCTTCGCGGGTGATCCCATACCGCTTGGCCAGCCGCTCGCAGTTCTCACCCATGATCTCGCCGGTGGAGAACTCGGCCAGCGCCACCGGCTCAGGCAGCAGATCGCTTGGTCCGAGACCCTTGAGCAGCGCCAGGTAGTCCCCCGGGCCGCGGGCTTTCTGCGCTTTGATCAATCGCTTGCGCACCGAACGCCGGTAGCGGATGGGCGCATCGGACAGGGTCTCGGCGCCCGCCGCGATCGCCACATCTGCGCCCGCCGGTTGCGATGGCTCGCGCCGCGTCGAGAAATGACTGTAGCGAGGACACGCAGGCCACCGAGACCGTGTACGCCGGGCAGCTGTCGGGCAGTTGGCTCGCCAGGACCACCTCCCGCCCCAGGTTCGAGGTCGCCGGGTCGGCAATGACGGTTCCCATGACCAACAGATCGACCACCGCTGGATCGATCTTCGTCCGGTGCAACAGCCCCGACACCGCCATCCGTCCCAGATCGTACGACTTCAGATCGGTAAACGCCGTACCCGATCGACAAAAGGGAGTCCGACACCCATCAATCACAACCACACGACGCGACAGACCGGCAAAGTTCTCGATCACGGCGGCCACCTTTCGGGATCTCCTTCAAGGTGATAGCAGAATCAACAAGCCACCGCCACTCCGGACCCGACAGTGACCACCGACCAGACGTGCCCAATACTGGAGTTGGACTACAACAAACCCGATACGGCGGCTCTGAGGTCGGTCTTGATACCATCTCCGAACCCGCGTCGTACCCCGACGTATGACATTGTGGGAGGAGTCACCATGCGCCAGTTGCTGATCGCCGTCGTTGCGCTCGCTTTCTGTGGTCTCGCCACCGCCGAGGAACCCGAGGACCCCTATCTCTGGCTCGAAAATGTGGAGGGTGAGGAGGCTCTGGAGTGGGTCAAGGACCGCAGCGCCAAGGACACCGCCATTCTCGAGGCGGTGCCGGTCTTTGCCGAGATCCACGAAAAGCTGCTGGAGATCTACAACTCGTCGGATCGCATCCCATCACCGGGAATCCGCGGGGCATGGATCTACAACTTCTGGCGTGACGGAGAGCATGTTCGCGGGATCTGGCGTCGGACGTTCTTTGACGCGTACGACAAAGAACAGCCCGCGTGGGAGATCGTCCTCGACCTCGACAAACTGGCCGAGGCCGAAGGCGAGAACTGGGTGTGGAAGGGAGCGAATTGTCTCGCGCCCGAGTACCGTCACTGCATGATCACCCTTTCGCGCGGCGGCAGCGATGCCGCGGTGAGGCGCGAGTTCGACGCCGTGGCCAGGACCTTTGTCGAAAACGGTTTCTTCGTCCCCGAGGCCAAGGCTCAGGTGGACTGGATCGACAACGACCATCTCTGGCTCGGCACCGACTTCGGCGAGGGATCGCTGACCACGTCGGGTTACCCGAGGATCGTCAAAAAATGGCAACGCGGCACACCCATGGCGGAAGCCGTCACCGTCTTCGAAGGCTCGGTGGACGACGTGGCCGCGGGAGCCATGAGCCTCCACACCGCCGATCACCGATACGATATGGTGCAACTGACGCCCGAGTACTATCGCGGAACCACCTACCTGATCCTCGGCGACCGCCTGGTCAAGCTGGACATCCCCGAGGACGCCGATGTGGCGGGTTTCTTCAAGGACCGCATTTTCGTCACCCTCCGCACAGACTGGGAAACCGGCGGATCGACCTATCCCGGCGGTTCGCTACTCGCCATGGATCTGGATGGGTTTCTCCAGGGGCAGCGGGAGTTCTCTGTGATCTTCAAACCTGAGGAGCGGATCTCCTTCGGTGGTCTCGGTTTCACCCTCGACACGGTGCTCTACACGACGCTGGACAATATCCGCGGCCGTCTCTATCGACTGCGCCTCACGGACGACGGTTGGCAGTCCGAGGAGATCACGCTCCCCGGCCTCGGAACCGTGGATATCGGCAGCACCAGCGACGTCGATGACGGCTTCTTCTTCTACTACACCGATTTCCTGACACCCTCGAGCCTCTACTTCGTCCCCGACGGCGGGGAACCGCGGGTGGTCAAGCGTTCGCCGTCCTGGTTCGACCCGGAGGGGATGACCGTCGATCAATACGAAGCGGCCTCGATCGACGGGGTGATGATTCCCTATTTCGTCGTCAAACCCAAAGGCTTTGAAGCCAACGGAAAGAACCCGACGCTTCTCTATGCCTATGGTGGTTTCGAAAACTCCCAGTTGCCCTCGTATCTCGGCAACAAGGGCCCGTCGTGGGTCTCGCGCGGCGGGGTCTATGTCCTGGCCAATATCCGCGGCGGCGGCGAGTTCGGTCCCGACTGGCACATGGCTGCGGTTAAGGAAAATCACCAGCGGAACTTCGATGACTTCACCGCCGTGGCCGAGGATCTGATCAACCGCAAGATCACCTCGGCGGACCACCTCGGGATCCAAGGCGGCTCGCAGGGCGGCCTCCTGGTGGGCGGTGCGTTTGTTCAACGTCCCGAACTCTTCAAGGCCGTCGTTTGTCAGGTCCCGCTGCTCGACATGAAGCGCTACAACAAGCTCCTCGCGGGAGCGAGTTGGATGGGCGAGTACGGCAACCCCGACACCGACGACTGGGAATACATCAAGACCTGGTCGCCCTACCAGAACCTCGACAAGGACGCCGACTACCCCGAGGTCTACTTCTACACATCGACCCTGGACGATCGCGTCCACCCGGCCCACGCCCGCAAGATGGTCGCCAAGATGACCGACATGGGCCACAAGGTCTACTACTACGAGAACACCGAGGGCGGCCACTCGGGCGGCGCCAACCTCAACCAGTACGCCTACTCGGGCGCGCTGGCCTATGCCTATCTGTGGATGATGCTCCAGTGAAGAACCCGGCGCTCTGCGCAGCCGAGGCGGTGGGTGTCACCATCGCCCGGCGTCACATCTTTCTCTGCTGCGACCAGGCCAAGCCCAAGTGCTGCGACCGCGAAGCCTCGCTCGAGTCGTGGCAATTTCTCAAGACCAGGCTGCGCGAACTCGGCCTCTCCGAAGCGGGCGGGGTGCTGCGCACCAAGGCCGATTGTCTGAGAATCTGCACCGACGGCCCCATCGCCGTGGTCTACCCCGACGGGGTCTGGTACCGGGGCTGCACCCCCGAGGTCTTGGAGCGGATCATCACGGATCACATCGTGGGTGGCGAGGTCGTTGAGGAGTTCGTGATCACCACGAGGGAGTTGGGGTAGAACAGTATAGTGCCCATCGCAGTTTCACCGCGAAGATCGCCAAGGACCCGTCGAGGACTCTGAAGGTGGGCCAAGGCCCACCCTACCGCCGGATTGCGATGACGAGCGACGAGTATCGAGAATCGAGATCACGTCACCAGGGCGACGCCGGCCCAGATCATGGCGCCGAGGATGAGCACCGGGATCAGCACCACGAGACCGATGCCGAAGACGAGCGGGCCGACGACAAAGAGCACCACGAGCGCACCCAGAAGCAGCCCGACGCCTTTGAACAACAGAACCACAGGGATGAGCGCGATCTTGAAGACCAGCTTGAGCAGTCCGGCAACGATCGCGATCACGCCAACAACAACCGCCCCAACAGCCAGCAATGCGATGATCCCAAAGAACTCGAACATGGTGCCTGCCTCCTGATGATGATTACGGTGGCGCGATTCTGAAAGTTCTCAGTTTTCTCCGCACGTTTCCGAGCAGGCGCCGACGCTGAATTGCTGAAGAACAGAAACCCGTCGCAACCACGAAGACTCCAAGGCTCGAAGAATGCACGAAGGTGAATGGAGCTTGGCGGCGATGCCGCCAAGCTCCGTTCTCTTTGTGTGATCTTTGCGTCTTCGCGTCTTCGTGGTTGTGACGAAACCTCAGCGCCTCATAATGGAGTCGAGGATCATCATGAACGCCGCCTGCTGCTCGGGCTCGGCCTTTTCGATCACCGCGAGACAACCGGTGTCGTCGAACTCCTCGTGCAGCCGGTCGGCGGGGTGGGATGAGGTGATGATGACCCGCTTGAGGTTGACCCCGGCAAGATCGGCGGCCTCGAGCACCTCCTTGCCGTCCATCCACGGCATCTCCCAATCGAGCAGGAGAAGGTGGACGTCGGGGCCGAGAGCGAGCACCCCTTCGCGAGGATCGCTGTAAGTCTCGACGGCGACGCGATCAGCGTAGCGGTCTTCGAGGAGCCGCTTCCACACGGCACACTGGACCTTCGAGTCGTCAATCACCACCGCGCGACGCGGTCGGGCGTCCACCATCGGAATCAGAGTAGCAGATACCCCGTCGTTCTACTTGGCCGGCACGATCTCGACCTCAAACCCGAGGCCGCGAATCTTCTCGGCGAGCACGGTGTGATCAAAGCCGGACCCGCGAACGCTCGCCCGGCCCGCCGCGAGATCGACCGCCGCCTCTTCGACCCCTTGGCACTCGTTGAGGGCCCGAGTCACGCTTTCGACACACCCGTCGCAGCGCATCCCGGTCACGGCCAGCTCCAGCGAATCGACATTCGGCATGGTGATCATCTTCACGTCTCCCCGACCCATGGGTTGCGGTTGCGGCCAAAGCGCGTTGACGAGCAGCAGGATGAGCAGGACGGCACAGGTCCGGCCGAACCACCCACCAAATCCGCCCTCGTCGCCGTGGTGTTCGTGCGCCGGGGCACCGATGACTGCGGCCGGAACCATGGCGGATGGACCGACGATGTCCGATGCCACCAGAGCGTCAACAGCCAGGCCGGTGGCGAGGGCGCCCACCGCTACGGTGATCAGGAAGATCACCACCGACCGCCGACCGAGGACCCGCCACAGGGTTGTCAACGTTGCCCCGTTGGTGGCCGGTCCGGTAATCAGAAAGACCAGCGCCGCACCGGGCGACAACCCGGCGTGGATCAGCGACAGCGCGATGGGGGTCGACGCGGTGGCGCAGACATAGAGCGGAATCCCGACCAGCATGGCGACGATCATCGGCCAGATTCCGCCGCCGAGATACCCCTCGAGAGCATGGGGCTTGATCAACGCGGAAATCACTCCCGATAGGAGAATCCCGACGATGAGGGCGCGCCCGATGTCGCGGGGCAGGGTCACGAGACCGTAGTGCAACCCGTCGAAGAGGGTTTTCTTCCGGGGCGCCTCGTCGGCCTCGCAACAACTCGATCCGCTCGAGCACGACGACTCGGGGGCATCCTCCACCGGTTGGTCATCGCCGTTTCGGTCAAAGGCGTAGACCAGACTGCCCCCGAGGAAACCCGTGAGCAATGCGGCGATGGGTCTGACGACGGCCAAAAACGGTCCGAGCAGGGCATAGGTCACGGCAATGGAATCGACCCCGGTCTGCGGCGTGGACAGCATGAACGCGGTTGTCGCTCCCTTGCCGGCGCCGTGCTGCCGCAACGACGCCCCGACCGGAATCACACCACACGAGCACAGCGGCAGGGGCACGCCGAAGAGACTCGCCTTGAAGACCTGGCCGAGGCCTCGATTGCCGAGGTGGCGCTCGACCCACCGGGGAGAGATCAGCACCGAGAGCAGGCCGGCCATGGTGAATCCGAGCAGAAGATAGGGCGCCATCTCGAAGAGCATGGACCACGAAGCACCGAGAATCGAAGAAAGCAGTTCCATCATTTGCTCAACTTATAAATCAAGTCCATGAGTTCCTGGTAGTGTTTTTCTCGCTCCTGCCCCTGGAGGCCGTCGGTGACGCAGGTCTCCAGATGGTGGCGTACAACCAGCTTGCCGACCCCGCGGAGCGCCTCGTGGATGGCCGAGATCTGGGTCAGCACATCGAGACAGTATTTCTTCTCGTCGATCATCTTGCTCAAGCCCCGGAGCTGGCCCTCGATGATGGCCAGGCGTCTTCGGGCGCTCTCTTGGACGTGTTCGTCGATGGCCATTTGGCTCTCCTCGGCGCTGAAATCTGATTCCTAAACCGTCAATCCGTCGTGAGCACCTTCGTTTCTTCCAGGTCGTGGGTCGCGGGCCCTAAAGGACCCGCCTACGGATCCTCCCACGACTCACGGAGAATACCATACCCCCGAGGGGTATTAAACCTCCAATTTCGCCGAGACCGGAAGTCGAAAGATTGCAGGACTCGTTCGCAGTAGCTACACTGGCGGTCCTGACCGCTAAAAACGACCAAGGAGGTACTGACGATGTGCGATGAAATGATCCAGGCACAGTTGGGACACAAGGTTCCCGACTTCGAAATCGACACCTACGACCCGAAAATCCGCAACTTCGGCAAGTTCAAACTGTCGGAGAACATGGCAGCCGGGAAGTGGACCATCCTCTTCTTCTACCCGGCCGACTTCACCTTTGTTTGAGCGACCGAGTTCGCTGCTCTGGCAGAGCAGCAAGACCGGTTTGCAAAGATGGGCGCCACTCTGGTGACCATTTCCACCGACACCCAGTTTGTCCACCTCGCATGGAAAGACCACGAAAAAGAACTCGCCGATGTCAAGTACCTCATGGGCGCCGACCCCACCGGCGAGGTCTCCTGGCTCTTCGGCGTCTACGACGAGACTTCGGGGCTCGCGCTCCGCGGTACCTTCATCATCAGCCCCGACGGCACCCTCTTCAACTCCGAGGTCAACTTCTACAACATGGGCCGCAACATCGACGAGCTCATGCGCAAGTTCAAAGCCAATCTCTATCTCTCGCGCAAGGCCAACGAGGGCTGCCCGTCCAAGTGGAAGGACGAGGGCGACGCCACCCTGACACCCGGCCCCGAGATGGTCGGCAAGGTCCACGAGGCGCTCAATAAATAGGCGGAACCCAACCCAAACAAAACCCCGCCGACCGGCGGGGTTTTTTCTTGAATCACAAACATCCCATCACTATTTCACCGCAAAGACCGCCAAGCCCGCTAAGACCATCGCAAAGCCATCGCAATTTTTTAGGCCATCGCACCCGACATCAACACGGTCGACCTCCGTATCAAAGCACCCTTAACCGGAAGGGAACTGAAGGGCAGCCAGGATGGCCGCCCCCACAATCATCGCAGCGACCTTTGTAGGAACATGCTTCCAGCATGTCCTTCAGCTTCGTGTCGGTACTCTGGGCCTCGCACGAAGTCAGACAGCCTCCAAGCTCCGCGTGGCCTACTCTCAACAGCGATGATGCGATGAGTCAGTATTGCGATGTCCTTTGCGATGGTCTTGGCGTTCTTAGCGGGCTTTGCGGTAAAACTGCGATGGTATGAAAACGTCGACGTGGGCGGCGCCTATCTGTGCCTCTGTGTCTGGATGGTGAATCGCGGCGGTTACCGGGTGGCGAGGTCGAGGCGCTGAGCGTCGTGGAGCTGGCGGTACAGGCCGTCGGCTTGCATCAGCTGATCGTGTGTTCCGCGCTCGACGATACGGCCGCGGTCGAGGACCACGATCTCGTCAAATCGATCCATGACGACCAGGCGGTGAGTGATCACGATGGTCGTCCGCCCGGCAAAGAGCTCTAGCACCGAGCGCATGACCCGGTTCTCGGTGACGGGGTCGAGGCCCGAAGTCGGTTCGTCGAGGACGACCACCGGTGGATCTCGGAGCACCAGCCGGGCCAGCGCCAGACGTCGGCGCTGGCCCCCCGAAAGCTGCATCCCGTGCTCGCCGATCCAGGTTTCCCAGCCATCGGGGAAAGCGCGGATGGTATCGAGCAGGCCCGCCGTCTGCGCCGCCCGATCGAGATCGATTTGCCCGGCGTCCGGCTCAGCCAAGAGGAGATTGTCGCGAATGGTGCCGGTGAAGAGATCGGTTTGCTGCGGCAGTACCCCGATGGCCGTCCGCAACGCCTCGTGGGAGCAGGCTCCAAGCGGTCGGCCCGCAAGCCGGATCTCACCCTCCGTCGGATCCCAGAAACGCAACAGCAAGTAAGCCAGCGTCGACTTTCCGGAGCCCGAGGGGCCCACCACCGCGACTCGGCGGCCGCCTCCGATCACGAGGCTGCAATCACGCAGCGCCTCTCGAGGGGCGCCCGGGTAGGTAAAGGAGACCCCGCTCAATTCGACGGTGCTGATGCCATCCATCCGAACCTCGACCGATGACCCGACCGGATCATCCACGGCCGGCCTCTCGTTGAGGATCGCGAAGATCCGATCCGCCGCTTCGAGCTGCTCGGAGATGCCTCGGGCCGCCGCGGGCAGGGGCTGGACGGCCTCGAAGGCGGCCATGACCACGAGACAGACGACGGCGAGACCGACCCCGGTGAACCGCCCGTTGCCGACCATGGGGATTGCCAGCACCAAGACCAGCCAGACCGTGGCGTGGGTGGCGAAAGTAACGCCGGCGGTCCCCAACGCCTCGACTCGGGCTGCCCGCTCACGAACATCCGATGATGACTCCGACAGCTGGTCGACGAGCCTCTTCTGATCTTCGTCCCGGCCGAAAACGAGCAGATCGGCCATTCCTTCGATCCCATCTGCAACCGCCATCGCCAAATCTGACCGCACTGAAACATGGCTTGCGCCGGTGGCTGCTCCCAGCCGGATCGGTGCTAAGGGGACCACCACTGCGGTGGCCGCGTACGCGACGACGAAGGTGAAAGCCAACTTCCAGGAGGAGATCCCGAGAACCAAACCCGCCCCGACCGCCACCAACGCAGCCACCAGAGGCGGCGCCACCGCGCCGATGAAGAAGTTCCGCAGCGACTCGACATCGGCAACCACCCTGGTCAGGAGATCCGAACTCCGCATCTCCACCGTCCGGGCGGGAACCAGCGGTTCGAGGGCGCGGAAGAACCACCTCCTGAGGCGACCGAGAACGCGGAGGGTCAGATCGTGGGACGCCAGCCGCTCGAGATAGCGAAAGCCCCCCCGGCTGAGACCGAAGAACCGTACTCCGACGATGGCGATCTGGAGTTCGGCGATGGACGGCTGTAGCGCGGCCGAGGCGATGAGGTACGCGGCGGTGGCCATGAGGCCGATGCCGCTGCCGATCGTTGCGACACCGAGCGCCACCGCGGCCGCCATCTGCCAGCGGAAGACCGCAAGCAGGCGAAGCAGACGGAACAGGGCGTTCATGCGCTGCCCCCGGAGGCCTGCACCAGCCCTCGGTAGACCTCACAGCGATCCACGAGTTCCGTGTGGGAGCCCTGGCCGACGACCCTTCCGTGGTCGAGGACGACGATTCGATCGGCGGCCACTACCGTGGGCAGTCGGTGGGCGATGACGACGGCCGAACGCCCCCGCAACAGCGCGGCCAGAGAATCATCAATCTCGGCCCGGAGCCGGGGATCGAGATCCTCTCCCGGTTCATCCAGGATCACGACCTGGGCGTCGGCGAGGAAGGCGCGGGCCAGGGCCAGTCGACGGGCCTGGCCGCCGCTCAGCTTGGCCCCACGCTCGCCGATGCGGGTGGCGGCGCCATCGGGTAGTGTGGCGATGAACTCCTCCGCCCTCGCCGCGCGGAGGGCCGCCCTGACTTTGCCGTCCGGCGCCTCGGGGCGAGCGAGCCGGGTGTTCGCATCAATGGTGTCGGCGAAGAGATGGGGATGTTGCGGCACCCAGGCTGTCGCCCGGCGCCAGGCGGGTCGATCGATCATCACCGCATCGACGCCGTCGGCCATGAGCCGCCCGCGATCGGGTTCGATGAAGCGCAGGAGCAGACGTGCGAGCGTGGTCTTGCCGGAGCCGGATGGCCCGACAAGCGCGATGGTCTCGCCGGGTCGGATGGTGAGACTCACCCGATCAAGCGCTGGTCTCGATTCGCCGTTGTCGCCCGGATACGCAAAGGACACCTCGTCGGCGACGAGAATCGGCTCCGCCGGCATGGCCTGATCGGCCCTCGTGGTCGAGCGGGTGTCTCCCACCTCGAGAATCTCGAAGAGCTGCGCCGATGCCGCGACCCCGGCGAGTCCGGCGTGGAAAGCGGCGCCCAGCCGCCGCACGGGGAAGTAGAACTCGGGCGCGAGCAGGAGCACGAAGAAGGCCGACTCGAATCCAAGTCGACCGCCGAGCAGCCGCAGCCCGATCTCTACCGCCACCACCGCGACGCTGAGGGTCGCCACAAGCTCGAGCACCAGCGCCGACAGAAAAGCGATGCGGAGCACCGCCATGGACGACACGCGAAAAGCCTCGCTGACCCGGCCGATGGCCGCGATCTGGCTCTGCGCCCGACCGAGGATCTTGAGCGTCGCCAGACCCTGGATGGTGTCGAGGAAGAAGGCGCTCATCCGCGCCATGTCGAGCCACTGGCGGCGCGACCGGGCGTCAGCGAGCCTGCCGATCAAGAACATGAAAATCGGGATGAGCGGGGCGGTGAGCACGAGCACCACCCCCGACAGGAGATCGCGGCTCAGGACCACCGCCGCCAAGGTCAGCGGGATCACACCGGCAAGGACGAGCTGGGGCAGGTAGGAAGCGATGTAGGCATCCAGCGCCTCGACCCCATCGGTCAGGAGGGTGATGAGTTCGCCCGTGCGTCTGCGGCCCGCCGCCACCGGGCCCTGGTCGATGAGCGACGCGAAGACCCGGTTGCGGATTTTGTGCTTGACCCCCGCCGCTGCGTGAGCGGCGGCCGCGTCGGCGGCCCAGGAAAGGACCGAGCGCAGCACTATGGCGGCCATGAGCCAGCCGAGACTCGGCGCCACCGCCGCGCGATCCGCGCCGCCGAGAAAGACCTCGGCGATGATGTGCGCCAGCAGCCAGGCCTGTACGACGGTCGCGACACCGCCGAGCCAGCCGAATGTGACGCTCAAAATGAGCGCAGCACGATGCGGCCTGGCACACGCGAGGACACGTCGATCGAGGTACATCGCGATCAGGATACGCCGACCCGCATCCGTGTTTGGAGCTTCCGCGCTCGAGCTTGAAACACAAAGATCACCAAGAACCACCAAGAAACCACAAAGTCATTTTTTGACTCATCGCAGGCTTTCCGAGACCTTCATGATTGGAGGGAGCCCGGATCAAGAATGCGATGTCTTCGTGGGACCTTTGTGGTTCTTCGTGTCCTTCGTGTTTCAAAAACGGTCGCTCAGACAGGACGTGACGGCCCCCGTCAACGCATGAACAGGCGACGCCTCACAACGTGGAGGTGGTCAGGGTGAGAGGTAAAACAACAACCGAGGAAGGTCTCCCCTCCCCGGTTGATGGTTGGTCGGTGGTGAGGACTCAGTAGTGCAGATGAGTCTCCGGGGTGATCCGCTTGCGGAAGATCCAGTAGGTCCAGGCCTGATAGACGAGCACCACCGGGACGAGGAGACCGGCGACGATGCTCATGACCTTGAGCGTGTAGGGACTCGAAGCCGCGTTGTAGATGGTCAGGCTCCACTCGGGATCGAGGCTCGAAACCATGACTCGCGGGAAGAGCGCGATGAAGACGGTGACGGTGGCGAAAACGACGGAGACCGCGGTGAGGATGAAGCTCCAGCCGTCGCGCCGGTTGGAGATGGTCCAGCGGGTGGCGAAGAGCGCCAGCACCGCCACCGTGGGAACCACACCCGGGTTGAGACCGAGCCGCTCCTGGACATCGGTCATCCAGTAGGTTCCGGCGACAAAGGCAAAGAGAAAGAACACCGCCGGGTACCAGAGTTTGCTCGCGAAGTCCCGCGCTCGGTCCTCGAGACCTCCACCCAGCTTCAGCGTCAGGAAGGTGGCGCCGTGCAGCGTGAAGACAGCCAGCGAGGCGAGGCCGCCGATGAGAGCGTAGGGGTTGAGCAGGTTGAAGAACCCGCCGACATAGTTCATGTTCTCGTCGATGGGCACGCCGCGGATGAGGTTCGCCAGGGCCACGCCCCAGAGCAGGGCCGGGATCGCGCTGCCGAAGAAGATCGCCCAGTCCCAGGTCGCGCGCCAACCGCGTTCGTCCATCTTGGAACGGAACTCGAAGGCAACGCCGCGGACGATGAGCGCGAGGAGCATGAGGACGAGAGCGATGTAGAAGCCGGAGAAAAGGGTCGCGTACCAGTTCGGGAAGGCCGCGAACATGGCCCCGCCGGCGGTGATCATCCAGACCTCGTTGCCGTCCCAGATCGGGCCAATGGTGTTGACGATCATCCGCCGTTCGGTGTCGTTCCTGCCGAGAAACGGGTGGAGGATGCCGACGCCGTAGTCGAAGCCTTCGAGAAAGAAGAAACCGACGAAGAGCACGCCGATGAGCGCGAACCAGAGAGTGTTGAGATCCATGTCGTCCTCCCTTCCCTACACCGCACCGACCGGGGCCGGTTCGCTCGCCTCATCGTCGGGAATCCCGGCGGCGGCGTACTTCTTGAGCAACACCACATCGGCCATCATGAGCACTCCGTAGACCAGGGTGAAGGCGATGAGCGAGAACAGCACCTCGCCGACACCGACCGAGGGCGAGACCCCGTCGGCGGTCCGCTGCAGACCGAAGACGATCCACGGCTGCCGCCCGACCTCGGTGAAAATCCAACCGGCGCTGTTGGCGAGATACGGCAGGGCGATGGCCCAGAGCATGGCCTTGAGATACCACGGCGCTGAGGGCACCCCCTTCCGCGCCGCCTTCCACAGTCCGAAGGCCGCCAGCAGGAACATGAGGGTCCCCGCCCCCACCATCATCCTGAAGGTCCAGTATGAGATGGCCACCGGCGGGACGTAGTCACCAGGGCCGTAGGTCCGCATGTACTCCTCCTGGAGGTCGTTGATGCCCCTGACCTCGCCGGAGAATCGGTTGTAGGCGAGGAAGCTCAACAGTCCGGGCACGCGGATGGCGAAGACATCGCCGGCGCTCCTTCTCGTTGCCGATGGTGAACAGCGACATGGCCGCCGGGTCCTCGGTCTCCCAGAGGGCTTCGGCCGCCGCCATCTTCATGGGTTGGATCCGGATCATGTACTGGGCCTGGCTGTGACCGACCAGCATCGACAGGACGATACCGATGGTGGCGAAGAGGACGCCGATCCTGAACGAGCGCCTGAAGACCTCGAGTTGTCTGACTTCCGCAGCAGGTGCCAGGCCGAGATCCCGGCGACAAAGAACCCCGCGGTGGCCACGGCGGAGAAGAAGACGTGCGGCCACTGGACCCAGACATGGCCGTTGCCCAGCAGGGCGAAGAAGTCGTCCATCTCGGCGCGGCCGTTTCGCAGCACATAGCCCACCGGCTGCTGCATGAATGAGTTGGCGACCAGGATCCACAGGGCGGAGATGTTGGAGCCGATGGCCACCAGCCAGATCACCGCCGCGTGCAGCGCGCTTCGAGATCTTGTCCCAGCCGAAGATCCAGACCCCGATGAAGACCGACTCGAGATAGAAGGCGAGCAGCGCCTCGATGGCCAGGGGCGCGCCGAAGATGTCGCCCATGAAGCGCGAGTACTCCGACCAGTTCATCCCGAACTGGAACTCCTGGACGATCCCGGTGACGACCCCCATGGCGAAGTTGATGAGGAAGAGCTTGCCCCAGAACTTCGTCATCTTCTTGTAGGTCTCGTCCCCGGTCCTGACATACATGGTCTCCATGATGGCGACCAGAATCGACAGACCCAGGGTCAAGGGGACAAAAAAGAAGTGGTAGACGGTGACGATCGCGAACTGCAGACGCGCGAGGATCACGACATCCATACGAACCCTCCTTCAAAACAACCGCCGCCCGGCACAGGCCTGCGCCGGGCGGCGGAATTGAATCTCGAAATCAAGTTGGGATCAGCGGCTGAAACCGGGCAGTGCGGGGGGGCTGAGGGATATTGGGAATTATTCTTCCACATCATCTCGGTTTCGGAGTATAGCACCGCAAAGTGTAACGATGATTGACTTTAACACTTGTTCAGACGCTCAAACGAGGGATTTGAAACACGGGGGGCACAAAGAACCACGGGGATTCCACGGAGCGCCTATTGACTCGCCATCTGCAGGGCCCGTGGAATCTCCGTGGTCCCCGGGATCACCGTGTTTAAAAATCTGCCGTCGAGCCATTCGCGCGGCGAGACCTGGGCGCTCGGACGGCGCGAGTGCTCCGGGCAATGTCGTGCGGGCGTTTCGCCTGCGGCGAAAACCGCGCCGAATCGGTTCAACTCAGAACGCTCGCAGCAGCCTCTCTACCCCGACCTCGACCGTCTTCGTTGGCAAACCTGCGTAGCACAGACGGAAGAACCCCGGTTCGCCGATGTGGCAGGCGGCGCCGGGTGTGAGATTGACTCTGGCTTCGTCGAGGATCCGCAGCCAGAGAGCGCGCTCGGCCTCCCAGGTCGGCTCGGTCATGAACGGCCGCAGATCGAGGAGGACGAAGACCCCGGCCTCGGCCGGAAGATATGGAATGCCGCCGCCATCCAACAGTCCGGCGACGCGGCCGTACACTATGCGCAGGCCATCCCTCATGGTGGTGATGTAGCCGTCAACCCAGGCTTCGTCCGAGATCATCTCTCCCAGCAGGTACTGGGTGTGGCCGGAGCAGCAGGCCCAGTAGGCAAAAGCATCCACGGCGGCGTTGACCGCTCGGTTCTCGCTGACGAGCACCCCGCAGCGCAGACCCGAAGCGCCGAAGTCCTTGGAGAAGGCCCAGACGATGTGGACCCGCTCACCCAGCGAGAGCCGCAGCTCGGCGCAACTGGTGAACGCGTGTTCGCCGAAGACCGAGAGGGCGTAGATCTCATCGAAGACGACGTGCAGCTCACGGCTCTCGGCCCAGGCCAGGATCTCGTCGACCTCCTCGGCCGAATACACTACGCCCAGGGGGTTGCTGGGCGAGGTGAAGAGCAGCGCCTTCACCGGGCGTCCCGCTTCGGCAATCGCGCGATCGAGCTGTGCCGGGGTCAGCCGAAACCCGTCCTCGCTCGTGCAGTGAACCGGAACGATCTTGAGTTCATCGCGAAGCTCGAGATCCATCCAGAAACCGGCGTAGCTCGGCGTCGGGACCAGCACCCCGTCCCCCGGGTCGGCGAGGGTGTGAAAGAGGATTTCCAGCACGCTGCCCGCCCCGGCGAGAACCGAGATCTGGTGCAGGGGGAACTCACGTCCCAGGAATGTCCGGCCCATGAATTGCCCGAGCTGCTCGCGAAACCGTATGGAACCGGTCATGGCGTCGTACCCGAGCACCGATTTGGGCACCATCGGAATCTGATTGAGACGGTCCGCCACGAGATCCGCCACCAGCTTGTTCTCGGCGACGCAGAGACCGATGTATCCGTCCGGATTCGTCTCGCGGTCGTAGCGGTCCCTCGATCCTTCGAAGTCGCGCAGCAGGTATTCGGGCATGGCGGCGCCGGCCAGCAGATCCTGCGCCCGGCAAGACAGGGTGTGGGTATCGAGCTTCATGGAAAGCAATTGTACGACCAGGGGCCCCGGGATGCATTCCGGTCACTTTCCCTCTCCCTCCCCCGCGCGACCACGCCGGTGGTGCGACGCTGCGATGCGTCCGCGCGACTTTGCGACGGACGATCTTCGCGCTCTCAGGGAATGGTCCCGCCTGACACGACGGCACTCCAAGAGTCGAAACCACCACCCTCGAAACCATCTGAAAAGACCATGTGAGGGTGAAAGTCCGAAATGGTTTTCACCGCACCTTCAGCCGGGTAGGGGTAATCGTCCATCTCGTGATAGGCGATAACCGCACCACCGGTCTCGTTGGTTTTCAGTGAAACCGCGCGTGCCTCGGACAAGGTGGCACCGCCCGAATCGAGCCACTCACACACCCATGTGTAGGGGGTGAAACCGGCCGGGCCACAATTCGGGGTGCTGCCCGGTACGAGGATTGCCGGCCTCGCGATGGCCAACACCGCCGGGCCGACTGCCGACGTTGCGTCCTGATAAGCGATAACGGGATGATCATCCGGGTTGTGGTCCATCGAGATACCCATGTCTGAGAGGCTGGTACCCATGGAATTGATCGGGACGCAGCTCCACTGACCAGCGCCGCAGTTGCCGCCCGATCCCACGAAAAACGAGTACTCCAATGTTTCGTCCGTTGCGTTGTAGTAGGCCAGGTGGGGCGTGCCGTCGGCTTCTACGAACAGCGAGAGAAATCTTCCTGTGTCGTCGGTCCCGTTTGCTACGGACGAGCAGGACCATGAGTTCGACGGCCCACAGTTGCCACCGCTTCCGACATGGTTGGCGACCACCGGCTGGCCGGATCCTGCACTATAAAAAGCCACCGAAGGAATCTGGGCCGAGTCGAGATCGATCGACGCGTATGCCCCAACGCCCTCTGCGAAAAAGATGGTGTCGCACTGCCAGTCGTTCAGCACATCGCCCTCGCCGCAGTTCCCGGTGTTCTCGGTGACTGGCCGAGCCACCATCTGCTCTTCGTTGATCGACGGAGAGGAGTTTCCTTTCTGGTAGGCGATAGTCGGTTGACCCGAGTCGTCGAGAACGATCGCCGAGTGTTTCCCGTACCACACGTCGCCGGTCGGATCACCCGTCTGAATTGTAAAAAGGTTGACGCCAAACGCGTCGCCTTCGTGATAGATAATTCCGATCATGATCTTGAGGGCATGGTTGGTCTCGTCGTAGTAGCTGATGTCGACGCGGGTGTATCCCTCCAGGTCCTCGGTGGCAATGTGGTTGTACTGGCCGACGTCTCCCTCGGTGTCGAGGGCCGCGCAAAACCAGTCGTTGTCCGGACCGCAGTTCCCTGAGCCCTGGTGTTCTGGAAGAATAGACCAGGCCACCCACAGGTCACGATTGACCGCATCGTAGTAGCTGATGAAAATTCTGTTACTCGTTTCAGAGTAGGCGACGCCGAGGTGCGGTCCGACATTGGTGGTGTCGTCGATCGTGCGGATGATCCACTCGGACGCCCTGGTGGCTTTGGATGGGACGTCTGAGAAAACGGAAGGACCTGGGACCGTTGCTCCGCCTGGGTTGGATGCCATGACTATGGAGATGATCAGCAGACCTGGGCGAAACAGCTTCATAAACCCTCCTTCAGCCCATCGAGGCGCGTTTCAGCTAGATTTTCTCGTCCGCACAACGAACGGCCCGGTTTCTCGGGAAACCCAGCCTCTTCCTAGAAGGATCGACTGCAGCGGAATTGAAACGGAAGTTGTTTCGCCTTCTTTTCTGAAGGCAACATTACCATGAATCGACACTCCCGGAGGGTGAGACAGGTCCGAACATCCGTCCAACACTTCGTCTGATCGGCGGGACGTTCTTCGGGCCCAGAATCAGCTTTCCAAAGGTCGAAGCGGGCAAGAGAGATCATCTGCGGCGGCTATCGCGATCAACGGTTCCGTGCCTCTTTTCCCACCGGGGTTGGAGCGAATATCCACCGGCCCAAAAGCGAACCGGGAAGAATGCCTGCGGACCCCTCCAGTCCCGATGTGGGAGGTGGAGAGGGCTCACGCCTCCACGAGCTGCCGGCTCACCAACCGCCGGTAGAGGCCATCGACCGCCATGAGCTCATCGTGGGTTCCGGTCTCGGCGATCATCCCACCATCGAGGACGACGACGCGGTCGGCGTTCTTGACCGTCGAGAGCCGGTGGGCGATGACCAGGCTCGTGCGGGCGGTCATGAGCCGCTCGAGGGCGTCCTGGACCAGGGACTCGGACTCTGCGTCGAGCGAGGAGGTGGCTTCGTCGAGGATGAGAATCGGCGGATCCTTGAGCAGGGCGCGGGCGATGGCGACCCGCTGCTTCTGACCACCGGAGAGCCGAACCCCGCGCTCGCCGACCTCGGTGGTGTAGCCATCGGGGAGATCGACGATGAAATCGTGCGCGTTGGCGGCCCGTGCCGCCACCTCGACTTCCTCGCCGGTGGCCTCGGGCCGCCCGTAGCGAATGTTGGCCGCGATGGTGGTGGAGAACAGCACCGGTTCCTGGGCGACGGTGCCGATCCGGGTCCGCAGCCAGCGTGCGTCGAACTCCTTGAGCTCTCGCCCATCGAGACGCACCGCGCCCTCATCCGGGTCGTAGAGCCGGAGCATGAGCGCCGCCACGGTCGACTTCCCGGCGCCGGAAGGACCGACCAGCGCCGTCACCGTGCCCGGCTCGAGCACAAGGTCGATGTCGTCGAGGACCCTGACATCGGGCCGCACGGGGTAGGCAAAGGACACCCCCGCAAACTCGACCCGGCCGGATACCGATTCGACGATTTCGCCGCTGCCTCGATCCACCACCGGCTCGCGGTCGAGGAGCTCGAAGATCCGCTCCGATGCGCCGCGGGCCCGGGCGAAGTCCGACCACAGATCGGCCAGGGCTGAAAGCGCCATGGCGACTATCAGGGTATAGAGAATGAACGACGTGAGCTCGCCCACGGTGATCTCGCCGGTCATGACCATCCGCCCGCCGAACCACAGCACCGCCGCCACCGAGCCGAAGGCGGCCATGGTCATGATGCCGACAAAGATCGCCATCAAACGGATGCGTCTGCGAGAGACCTGGAAGGACTCCCAGACCCGTTCCGAGTAACGCCCGGTCTCGGCCTCCTCGCGGGAGAAGCTGCGCACCGTGCGGATCCCGGCAATGACCTCCTCGGCCGCCTCGTTGGCGCGGGCGAGGGCATCCTGCGCCTCGCGGGCGATCTTGGACATCTTGCGGCCGACAACGACCGCACCCACCGCCACCGGCGGCACAAGGGCGAGCATGAGAAGGGTGAGCCGTGGGGACGACGCCACCAACAACGTGAGCCCGCCGACCAGCATGACCAGGTTGCGCAGACCCATGGAGAGGTTGACGCTGACGGTGTTCTGCACCACCGTCGCGTCGCTCGTCAGCCGGCTGGTCAGCTCGCCGGTTTTGCGCAGATCGAAGAAGCCGATCTCCTGCTCGACGATGGCGCCGAAGACCGACTCCCGGAGCCGCGTAACGATGCGCTCACCAGCGACGGAGAAGAGGTAGTAGCGGAACGCCACGGCGACGCCCTGGACGGCAAAGATCGCCGCCATGGCGAGGACGGCGTGGTTGAGGGTCTCGGCCCCACCGGCCACCGCGGCGTCGATGAGCACTCGAACGATCTGCGGCCATGCGAGCCCCGCGGCACCGCCGAGGATAAGAAAGACCGTCGCCGCCGCCAGCCGCCGCCACTCGGACACCGCCAGCGCCAACAACCGGCTGACCGGCACCTTCGGCGGCGCCGGACCGCTTTCCGCCGGGTCGGCCGCGGCCGATCCTCCTCGTCTCATTCCCCGCATGCTCGTTGCCTCCGATCAGTCGGCCGGGTAGACGCTCGCCCAGTCGCGTTGCATGTCCACGACCACCCAGCCCCGGTCACCAGATCCGTCGAGAGCGCGGTAGAGCCGGCCGATGTGCGAGTCGCGATCGTAGGCCCACTCGCGGTTCGAGTCGGTGTGGTGGATGAGAACGCCGAGACGGGCGCCGTCACCCGCGGTGGTCCACTCGAGCATCTCGAAGTCACCATCGGAGTTGCCGAAGGCGGCGATGGGGCGGCGGCCGATGTGGGAGTTGATCCCCACGGGTTTGCCCGCCTTGTCGTCGATGAAGTTCAGCTCGGGCAGCCGAATGAGGGCCGGTACACCGTCCCGGACTTCATAGACCGTTTTGATGCTCGAGCCTACGACCTGCTCGGCCGGGATGCCGTAGACCGCCTCGGTCCACGGACGCATGAACTCGATCCCGCCGCCAGAGACGATAAAGGTCTTGAAACCGTTGGCGCGCAAATAGTCGAGGAGTTCGAGCATGGGCTGGTAGACCATCTCGGTGAAGAGCCGACCCGTGGTCGGATGCCTCGCCGTCGCGAGCCAGTCGGTGACCACGGCCTCGAACTCCTCGGTGGTCATCCCGGCGTGGGTGGCCATGACGAGCTCGAGGAGCCCGCGCTCTCCGGCGGCGGCGAGCGCCGCCATGTCGTTTTCGAGCACGGCCTGGAAAGGTTGCTGGGTCGCCCACTCCGGGTGCTCCGGCGCCAGCGCCCGAACCCTGTCAATGGCGAAGAGCAGCTGGACGTAGACGGGCTTTTCGGTCCACAGAGTGCCGTCGTTGTCGAAGACCGCGATGCGCTCGGACTCGGGGACGAAATCCGGACTCGCCGGATCGGTGACCACGAAAAACAAAATCGACGATGGCGTCCTTCACCGATCCTCGGTTCCACGACGGCAGCGGATCGGCGACGGTCGCAGGAGCGCTGCCGGTGTCGAATCGGAAGCACGCCGTCAGAAGGACGACGGCCAGTGCCACTGAAACGGTGGTTGCGGTTCTCATTCGGGTTCCCTTCAAGAAAGTGGCGGTCCCGAAGGCCCGCCGGTTTCTCTGATGGTTCGTGCCGATTCGACGGCGGTGCGAGCTTCTCCACCATCCGTTCGAGACCGACTCCGGGGTCGAGCGGCTATTTGTCGCCGGCGCCCTTGGTGATCGACTCCATCACTCGATCGAGGTTGAAGCTGCCCGGTTTCTGCCGCGGCGGGAAATCGCGGAAGCTCTGGATCCACTGGCCGACATAGGCGGCGGCGGGCGCCACCATGTACATGTGATCCACCCACCAGGTCCAGTAGCCGATGGTCTCGTACTCGGCGCGTTCGAAGGGATCCATCCGCAGGTTGGTCAACATCGGCGCACGCAGCGCTTCGAACGGTGTGAACCAGACTTCGATTCCTTCGGCGTTCTGTTTGAGAAACGTGATCTTCCAGTTGTTGAAGCGCAGGGCGGCGACGCTGCCGTCGTCGGTCCAGTAGAGGAACTCCTTGCGCGGCCACTCGGCCTCCCCCTTGAGAGCCGGCATCAGGTTGTAGCCGTCGAGGTGGACCTTGTAGGTCATGTCACCGACCGTCTCGCCCCGGAGCAGATCGTCCTTCACGTTGGGGTCGCCGACCGCCGCGAGCAGCGTCGGCAGCATGTCCTCGTGCGCGCCGATTTCGTTGTTGATCGTACCGGGCTCGATGACGCCGGGCCAGCGAATCACGGTCGGCACCCGGAACCCGCCTTCCCACTGGGTGGCCTTTTCACCGCGGAACATGGTCGTGCCGCCGTCCGGCCAGCTGAAGACCTCGGCGCCGTTGTCGGTGGAGTACATGACGATCGTGTTGTCGGCGATGCCCAGCTCGTCGAGCTTGTCGAGCAATTCACCCACCATGGCGTCGTGCTCGACCATGCCGTCGGCGAAGACGCCGAGACCGGTCTTGCCTTCGGATTCCGGCTTGAGGTGGGTCCAGATGTGCATCCGGGTCGAGTTCCACCAGACATAGAACGGCTTGTCGTCCGCGACCGCCCGGTCGATGAAATCGAGCGCGGCGGCGGTGGTTTCCTCGTCCACCGTCTCCATGCGCTTCTTCGTCAGCGGACCGGTGTCCTCGATGCGACCGTCGGCGTAGCGAGTGGATCACGCCGCGCGGGCCGAACCGTTCACTGAAGATCGAGCCGTCGGGGAGAACCAGGTCGGTGGGATAGTCCGCGTTCTCGGGCTCCTCCTCCGCGTTGAGGTGATAGAGGTTGCCGAAGAACTCGTCGAACCCGTGATTGGTCGGCAGCATTTCGTCGCGGTCGCCAAGGTGGTTTTTGCCGAACTGACCGGTAGCGTAGCCGTGCGCCTTGAGCAGCCCCGCAATGGTCGGATCTTCCTTCTGCATCCCCTCCGGCGCGCCGGGGAGGCCGACCTTGGTCAGACCGGTGCGGATCGGCGACTGGCCGGTGATAAAGGCGGCGCGACCGGCCGTGCAGCTCTGCTGGCCATACCAATCGGTGAACAGGGCGCCCTCCCTGGCGATGCGATCGATGTTGGGTGTGCGGTAGCCCATCATCCCCATGTTGTAGGCGGAGACGTTGAACTGGCCGATGTCGTCGCCCCAGATGATGAGAATATTGGGCTGTTGCTGCGCCGCGGCAGGCACGGCAAACGCCACGACAGCGAGACAGACGAGGGTTCCAAGGGTCAATGCTCTGCGGTTCATACTATCCTCCCAAGGTTGGCACTGCTTTTGGCAGCATGTGTTTGTTGTATATGTTTGTGTACAACGGAGATCATAGCAGGACGATCCGGCATTCTCTCGCAACCCCGCGCCATCAGACGACCGGTGCCGAGTTTCAAGCACGAATCACGACTCGATTCCCACCAAATACCTAATACCTGATTCGTACTACTTGTACTTCACCGAGCAACCGTACGGCTTGGTCTCCGGCGTCGATACCGCCTTGCCGGTGGCGAGCTCGTTGAGGGCGTTCGAAACGTAGTTGGTCCGAGCGCCCGCCTCCATATTGCCGCGCGGGTCGTCGTCGATGGCGCCCTCGTAAACCACGGTGCCGTTGCCGTCAATGATGAACATGTGCGGCGTCGTCGCGGCGCCATAGGCGTGGCCCACGGTTCCGTCCTGATCGATCGAGAATCGGCCAGTCGATGCCGTTGGTCTTGGCAAAGGCGGCGTTGGCCGCAGCATCCATGTAGTTGGTGGAGTTGACGGTCAACCACACAACGCCCATGCTCTCGGAATAGACCGAGTTGAGGTTCTTCATGGAGCCCTCTTGATAGTGGCGCTTGACGAAGGGGCAGTCCGGGTTTGTCCACTCGAGGACCACGACCCGGCCTTCGAAGTCGGCCAGGCTCACCGTGTTGCCGGCGGAGTCCGTGAGGGTGAACGCGGGAGCCTTGTCACCGGCATCGACCCCCGGTCCGGCGGCGGCGCCACCGGCCACGGCGAGGATCGCGGCGAGGGTCATGGTTTTCATCATCTTGATCATGGTTTGTTCCTTTCGCTGGGCCGCCAGCGGCGGCCGGGTCAGTCGAGGTTGATATCGGTGACCCAGGCGGATCGCCGCCCGGGTCCATCGTTCGTCACGATGAGCGATCGCAACGAGTCCGACGGAGTGCTCGCGGTTTTCAAACGAGAAATACTGAAGTCGATGCGCGTCAGCTGTCCGCGGGTCTGAACCCGAAGATCCTCGACCTTGAGACCGGCGCCCGGATCGGGGAAGAACTCGACGGCGCCCGGTGCGGTTTTCCAATTGAGCCAAACCGTCAGCTTGCCCGCCCCGGACTCGGGCACCGGCCCTCCGGTGACCGAAAGATCGAGGCGACCGGGCTTCGAGCGCAACCGGAAGCGCTTCGGTCCAGTTTTCGAAGGCCGCCCGCGAGGCCGCGAGTTCGGCGCCTTCGAGCGGCAGCTCGGCCTTCGAGCTTCGCCGAACCGAGCACGCAGACATCCTTGCAGGCGAGCCAGGACGCGGCGAGGGCGACGGGAATCGACCCGCCCGCTCGAACCCGCCGCGGTGACCTCGGCGGCCAGGACCACCGGTCCCTCGTAGCCGAAACCGATGATGCCGCCGGGTTGCTCGAATTCGACGGGTACCGGCCAGCGCAGCTCGCCGAGCCGCAAAGCCGTCGGGCAGATCGAAGAGCACCTCGGTGGCAAGCCCCGCCTCGCCGGGGTTGCGCCAGTAGACGTGCCAACCCGGTTCGGGCTCGAGGAGCACGCCGAGGCGGAAGCTCTCGCCGGCGCGCAGTTCAGCGACGTCGGCCACCAAGCTCGCTTTGACGTGGCTCTCCTCGGCCGCCACAGCCGTGGCCATCACCATGGCGAGGATGCCACCGATCCCTTGAGATGTCGTTTCACGATCACAGTCTTTGGAAGCCCGACAAGGAGGGAGTTATTCCCCGGACCCGACCCCGCATCCTTGAACGCGGGCTCGTAGGGTGGGCCTGGGCCCACCTTCAGGGTCATTCACGATCCACTGCCGATTCACGCCAGTCCACGGTCGCCGTCGTCGAGGTCGTCTGATTCTTCGTGCGATTGACGAGCGCACCTCGAGGACTCTGAAGGTGGGCCCAGGCCCACCCTACGTCGGACGAATCAACCATTCCGATTCGTTTACAAACAAGAGCCGGCGGTTGGTCCAATCGACGCCGACCACCGATCCCGTCGGGACGAACCGGTCGACACCGAGGTCCTGGGTGAGGATGCGGATGACCCCGCCGTGGACGAAGAGGAGGTGGCGACCGGGCGGCAGCTCGTCGACAAAACCCTCGATCCGCGTGAGGAACGAGTCGTGCGAATCGCCTTCCGGCATGTCGAAATCGCGGAAGCCGAGAAAGACCCTGGCGTCGGCGGCATCGACCTCGTCGAAGGGCATGCCTTCGTAGATGCCGAAGTTGCACTCCCGAATCCGGGGATCAGAAACCGCCTCACCCCACGCCAGCCGCGAGGTCTCCAGCGCCCGCTGGAGATCCGAGGACCACACCGAGTCGAACACGGTTCCTGCGAGCATCGACCCGGCGGCCACCGCCTGTTCGCGGCCGCGATCGGTCAAGGGCGGGTTGCACCAGCCGGCGATCCGCCGGGCGGCGTTGTAAGTGGTCTCACCGTGTCGCACCAGCCAGAGTTCGACGATGTCGTGGTCCATGGCCAGGGAGTGTAGCTGATACGTTATGCTGCGCCGAGTCGGACCGTTGAGGTGGAATCATGAGCAAATCCGGGACTTCGTATCGCAGCTGGCAGGCCGGAAGACGGCTACGACGCCATCGTCATCGGTTCGGGTATCGGCGGCCTCGGGGTCGCCGCCCTGCTCGCCAAACGCGCCGGACAAAAAGGTGCTGGTTCTGGAACGCTACGCCAAGGCCGGCGGCTTCACCCACATGTTCAAGCGCAAGGACTACGACTGGGATGTCGGTCTGCACTATGTCGGCGAGGTCCACAACCCCGAGTCCACCATCCGGCGGCTCTTCGACGAGATCACCGGCGGCCGCCTCGAGTGGCAGGCCATGGGCGATGTTTACGACACGGTCGTCGTCGGCGATCGAGCGCTTCGAGTACGTCGCCGGGCGCACCGCCTGGCGCGACCGCATGGTCGAGTCCTTTCCCGATGAGGAAGCCGCCATCGACCGCTATCTCGAGCTCGTCAAGGCAACCACCCGCGGCGCCCGCTCCTTCTTCGGCGCCAAGGCCCTTCCCGGTCCCATCGCCGCCATCGCCGGTCCGTTCGATGCGCCGCGGCTTTCTCCACCACGCCTCGAGGACCGTCGCCGAGGTGCTCGACGAACTCACCGACAATGAGCTGCTCAAGACCGTTCTCACCACCCAATACGGCGACTACGGTCTGACCCCGAAGCACGCGAGCTTCGGCATCCACGCCATGGTCTTCAACCACTACCTCCGCGGCGCCGGCTACCCCGTCGGCGGCTCGGGCCGGATCGCGGCCGAGATCATCCCCGAGATCGAGGCGGCCGGCGGCGCGGTGGTGGTCGGCGCCGAGGTCACCGAGATCCTCATGGAGCGGGGCCGCGCGGTGGGTGTCCGCATGAAGGACGACCGCGAGTTCCGCGCGCCCATCATCATCAGCGATGCCGGGGTCCCGAACACCGTCCACCAGCTCCTGCCCGAAGACGCGCCCGGGAAGGCGCGCGTTGGCCTCGGTCCTCAGGCGTGTCACCCCGTCGACCTCGCACATCTGTCTCTATGTCGGGCTCGACGCCAGCGACGAGGAGCTCGGCCTCGGCACCTCGAATCTCTGGGTCTTCCCCGGGCCGGATCACGACGCCACCGTCGAGCGCTATCTCGAGGATCCCTCGGCCCCGATCCCGGTGACCTATATCTCGTTCCCGTCGGCCAAGGACCCAGATTTCCAGAATCGACATCCCGGCAAGGCCACCGTCGAGGTCGTGAGCATCGCACCCTACGAGTGGTTCTCCGCCTGGGAGGACAAGCCCTGGCAGAAACGCGGCGACGACTACGAATCGTTCAAGGCCGCAACTCACCGACCGCCTCCTCGAGATCCTCGTCCGCGAGGTGCCGCAGCTCGACGGCCACATCGACTACCACGAGCTCTCGACGCCGCTCTCGACCCGCCACTTCGGCGCCTACGTGGAGGGTGAGATCTACGGCCTCGAACACACCCCCGAGCGCTTCAAGACCAAAGGGCTCCGACCCAAGACCCCCGTCCCCGGTCTCTGGCTCACCGGCCAGGACGTCTGCACCGCCGGCATCGCCGGCGCACTCTTCGGCGGGGTGTTGTGCGCATCAGCGATACTCAAGAAGAACCTGTTGAAGGGGTAGTAAGCCCTCGTCACTTCGGGCGGCACCACCCGGTCCCCGACACGTACTCGAACCCGGGTTCACAGATTCCACCGCTCCCCGTATTGCACGGAGGCACCACGTCTGGGGTCACGGCCTTGGCTTTGACCCAGCCATCTTTGCCGGTTCGGCACTCGAAGCCATCGAAACTCCTTACGGCGTTCTCGGCCTGAGGGGAGCAGCCGTAGAAAACGACCGCCAACCCTGCGGCCATCATCAGAAGTGCTCTCCGGCATCCACGGGTCAATGTCGCCTCCAAATACGCCCTTTTCTCCATTTGACCACAGCACCGCCGAGAAATCAGCGCGAGATGACCCATCCTCATTTTCGATTCCTGCTGCCGATGGCTGCCGCCATCGGCAGCAGGAATCGAATGAGCGGTATCCTGAAGCAGGAGGAACGACCCTATGCACGCTCATCGCCGACATCGCCATCATCCCCCTGGGAGCGGGCAACTCGCTCTCGCCTTATGTCGCCGCCTGCGAGCGCGTCCTCCGCGACGCCGGCCTGAAAACCCAACTCCACGCCAACGGCACCAATGTCGAGGGCGAGTGGGACGAGGTCATGGCCGCGCTGAAACGCTGCCACGAGGTGCTGCACGAGATGGGCGCCCCCCGCGTCGCCACCAACATGCGCCTCGGCACCCGCACCGACAAGACGCAGACCATGGACGACAAGATCAGAAGCGTCGAGCAAAAGCTCGACGCGAAATTATGAATTCTCAATTATGAATTTTGAATTTCATCGCAACAGGCTCTCATTTGCGCTCCAGCCAACGTTGCGATGTCAATTCATAATTCATCATTAATAATTCATAATTAAGTAGTTAGCGTCTCGACCACAGCGGCGGCGCCGGCTTCGAAGCCTCGGCGGGTGGCTGGGTTCCGGAGCCCGCCGTAGAGCTGGTCCCCGGTCTTGGGCAGGGTGGTGTTGTCGCTGCAGAAGAGGAGCGCGCCCATCTCGAGCCCGAGGCGGGCGCCGACCACCGCGGCGGCGGCGCACTCGGACTCCACCGCGATGGTGAGCCCGGCGTAGGTGTCGTAGATTTCCGGCCCCTGGCGGTAGCCGGCGTCGGTGGTGTAGACGACACCGAGGTGGTTGCCGGTTTCGGCGCGACCGGCCGCCTCGTGGAGCCTGGCGGTGAGCAGCGGATCAAAGGCCGCGGGAAACTCCATGGGTGCGTAGTAGCGTGAGGTGCCCTCGCCGCGCACCGCCCCGCTGACGACCACGAGATCGCCGACCGCCACCTTGGGATCGGTCCCGCCGCAGGCGCCGAAGACCACCACCCGACGACCGCCGTTGGCCTTGATCATCTCGAGCGCGTTGGCCGCCGCCGGGCCGCCCATCCCCGAGTAGACGAGGGTCAGGTCGCCGAGCTGGTAGACGATGCGATCGGTGGTCTCGTCGAGGGGCACCGCCTCGCCATCGTAGGTATCGACCAGCGCCTCGAGATAGCTCCGCCTGCCGAAAGGCAGCAGGATCACATTCTCGGAGCAGTCGAAGTCAGGGTTGTTGGCGTGGCTGAAGTCGCGTCGGCTCATCTCGCCCCCTCAACGGTGCTGGTTCAGTCAGAATAGCAGTCATGACCACCCAACGAACGCGTGCTGCTCGCCATCGCCGTCGTCCTCGTCGACATCGTGCTCTTCGCGCTGCCACTCACGGGTTCTTCGCGGCCTACGTTCTGCTGTCCCGGCCGCCCTGGTTTTTCGACTGGATGAAGGAACTCTACAGCCCTCGGCCCTGATACGATCCACGATCGGGAATGGAGGCCTTTCCATGAGAACAGATCGCTTCATCCTCTCCACCCTCATAGTCGCTTTCGCAACCACGGCGCTGCTGCTGCCCGGTCCCCCAAGCGAGGCCTGCACCAACATCCTGGTGACCAAGGGCGCCTCGGCCGACGGCTCGACCATGATCACCTACGCCTGCGACGGCCGCTTCCACCCTCGGCTCAACCACAGCAAAGCGGCGGATCACGATCCCGATGCGGAGTACGAGATCCGTCACTGGACCGGGGAGCTTGTCGGCTCGATCCCGCAGGTCGACCACACCCACGGCGTGGTCGGTCTGATGAACGATCACCAGCTCGCGATCTCGGAAACCACCACCACCGGTCGCGAGGAGCTCGAGAACCCCGACGGGCTCATCCACTACTGGACCCTGATGCAGCTCACCCTCGAGCGCGCGGCCACCGCCCGCGAGGCCATCCAGGTTATGGCCTCGCTGGTCGAGGAGAACGGCTACCGCTCCACCGCCGAGTCCTTCTCCATCGCCGATCCCGACGAGGTCTGGCTCATGGAGATGATCGGCACCGGACCCGGCGGCAAAGGCGCGGTCTGGGTCGCCATGCGGATCCCCGACGGCGCCATCGCCGCCTATGCCAACGGAATCCGGATCCGGCAGTTCCCCCTCGACGACCCCGAGAACTGTCTCTATTCGGACAACGTCATCTCCTTCGCCGTCGACCGCGGCTACTACGACCCGGCCTCCGGCGAGCCCTTCAGCTTCGCCGACGCCTATGACGTGCCGACCCAGCAGTCGCGCCGCTACACCACGACCCGGGTGTGGAGCGTCTTCCGTCGCGCCGCGCCGAACCTCGCGCTCGACCCGGCCTACCACCGCGGCGATCCCACGGCGGAGCCCTACCCGCTGTGGATCGAGCCCGAAAACAAGCTCTCGCTGGCCGATGTCATGGCCCTCATGCGCGATCACTACGAGGGCACCGACTACGACATGACCCAGGGTGTCGACGCCGGGCCCTACGACGACCCCAACCGCTGGCGGCCCATGAGCTGGACCGTGGACGGCGCCGAGTACACCTGGGAGCGGCCCATCTCCACCCAGCAGACCGGTTTCTCGTTTATCTCGCAGTCGCGGTCGTGGCTGCCCGACGCCGTCGGCGGGGTCTACTGGTACGGCCTCGACGACACCTCCACCTCGGTCTACGTCCCGCTCTACGCCGGGATCACCCGAATCCCCGAGTCCTTCACGGTGGGCCGGCTCGACCGGTTCTCGTGGGACTCGGCGTGGTGGGTCTTCAACTTCGTGGCCAACATCGCCAACCTCAAGTACTCGTTCATGATCGAGGACATCCAGGCGGTTCAGCAGCGAGCTCGAAGACCGATTCCTCGCCATGCAGCCGGTCATCGAGCAGACCGCGCTGGCCCTGGCCGAGACCGACCCCGGTCTCATGCGCGAGTTCCTCACCCAGTACTCGGTGGGCCAGGCCGAGGAGGTGGTTCGGCGCTGGAAAGAGCTCGGCGAGTTCCTCCTGACCAAGTACAACGACGGCTATGTCGCCGGCGAGGACGACGAGGACGTCGAGCGCGGCTATCCCGAGAGCTGGCTCCGCGAGGTCATCCGCGCCCGGCCCGATCAGTTCCGCCTCGACCAGGCCGAAACCCCGGAGAATGCGCTACCGTACTAGAACAAAGATGAACGGCGCACAAACCGATCCCATGGTCTTTCGTCCGCCGCGGCTCAAGCGCGGGCTTCAAATCGCCCTCGGTCTGCCGCTGACCCTGGTGGTGGTGCTGCCCACGCTCTTTGCCGTGTGGCTGGTGTGGGCGCCGCAGATCGTCGAGCTCCGCATCGAAAACGACCGGCTTGAGATCACCACCGCACCCGCGCCGCTCAGCCGCCACCACAGCTTCGATCTCGCCACCGTGGTCGCGGTTGAAGAGACCCGGCTCGGTCACGGCCGTCGAACCGCGGGAACCTCGCTGCCGGGCTACTGCGTCGGCAACTTCAGCTACGACGGGCTCGGCGGCGTCTGGCAGGCCACCGACTGTTCGCGCGATGTCCTCGTGCTGCGGTGCAACACAGACAGGCCCGTCGTCCTGACGCCGCCAGACCGCGATCGCTTTCGCGCCGCCCTCGAAACCGGCAGCGGCTATCACGAACGCCAGCCGCCCCCCAAGCCCGGTAAGGGCTGGGTCTTCATCAAGCTCATGGTCCTGCTGGCGCCGCTCGCCGGGCATCGCGGTGCCGGTGGTCTTTCTCGTCGCGCCGAACCGTCTGCGCTACCGGGTGGTTTCCGCCGGGTTGGAGGTCAAGACCATGCTCGGCACCAGGCGATTCGCGACCGCCGGTTGCACCGCCCGCTCCCATCACCCAAAGGTCGGGCTCAGGCTGTGGGGCACCGGAGCGCCCGGTTACTACACCGGGACCTACCGCGTCGACGGCGCCAACACGAAGATCTACACCACCTCGGTCAAGGAGGGCGTCCTCATCGAAGGCCCCGGCGTGCGGGTTTTCATCAACCCCGAGAACGAAACAGGCTTCCTCCACGCCATCCGCACCATGGGCGGCGCCACCGAGTGATCAAACCGCGAAGACGCGAAGTATCGCCAAGCATCGCAGTTTCGATCGCCGTGGTGGTGAGCGTGCCTCACCACCACGGCGATCGATTCTGATGATCTTTGCGTCCTTTGCGCCTTCGCGGTTCACTTCCACTTGCCGTGTCGGCGAACCCATGCTCAGTTGATCACTGCCGAACGCCCGGAACCGACTGCTCGTGTTAGTCTTCACGATGCTGCCGCGCCGCATCGGACCGGAAGCCTGATCGGCGCCCAGCCAACGTCATTCCTGGGAGGGAAACCCATGCGCCGATTTCTCATTCTGACCCTTGCGGTCCTCGTCCTTCTGCCCGCCGCCGATGTCTTCGCCAAGAAGTCAAAGACCGAAGCAGCGGACGAACCCACCGCGCTCATGTCCGATGCGACGCTGTCGGGTCTCGCGTTCCGCCTCATCGGGCCGGCCTACAACTCGGGCCGGGTCACCGATTTCGCGGTCCAACCCGACCGGACCCAAACCATCTATGTCGGCACCGCGTCGGGCGGGCTGTGGAAGACCGTCAACAACGGCACCACCTGGACGCCCATCTTCGACTCCGAGGGCTCGTACTCCATCGGCAGCCTCGCCCTGGATCCGACCAACTTCAACACCATCTGGGTCGGCACCGGCGAAAACAACAGCCAACGCTCGGTGGCCTTCGGCGACGGGGTCTATCGCTCCGACGACGGCGGCGCGAGCTGGACCAACACCGGGCTGAAGGAATCCGAACACATCGGCGACATCGTCATCGACCCGCGCGACTCCAAGGTCGTCTATGTCGCGGCCCAGGGGCCGCTGTGGAAATCCGGCGGCGAGCGCGGTCTCTACAAGACCACCGACGGCGGCGCGACCTGGGAACGGGTCCTGCACATCTCCGACGACACCGGCGTCAACGAGGTCCTGATGGACCCGCGCAACCCCGACGTGCTCTACGCCTCGGCCTACCAGCGCCGGCGCCACGTCTGGACCCTCATCAACGGCGGCCCCGAGTCGGGGATCTACAAATCCACCGACGCCGGCGCCACCTGGACCGAACTCGAGTCGGGTCTGCCCGAGGTCGACATGGGCAAGATCGGGATGGCCATCTCACCCGCCGACCCCGATGTCGTCTACGCCATCATCGAGGCCCAAGGCGACGAGGGCGGCGTCTACAAGAGCACCGATCGCGGCGAGAGTTGGAAGAAAGTCTCCGATTACATGTCGGTGAGTTCGCAGTACTACAACGAACTCGTGGCCGACCCGGTGGATGTCGACACCGTCTACTCCATGGACACCTGGCTCCATCGCACCGTCGATGGCGGCAAGACCTGGACGAAGGTCGGCGAAAAGAACAAGCACGTCGACAACCACGCCATGTGGATCAACCCCGCCGACACCGATCATTTCGTCGTCGGCTGCGACGGCGGCGCGTATCTGAGCTACGACCGCGGCGCCACCTGGGAGTACATCGCCAATCTGCCGATCACGCAGTTCTACCGGGTCTCGGCCGACACCTCGAAGCCCTTCTACTATGTCTACGGCGGCACCCAGGACAACAACTCCCTGGGCGGACCTTCGCGCACCCTGGACTCTTCGGGGATCTCCAACGAGGACTGGTTCGTCACCGTCGGCGGCGACGGCTACGAGACCGTGGTCGACCCGACCAACCCCGACATCGTCTACAGCCAGTGGCAGTACGGCGGCCTGGTCCGCTACGACCGCGCCTCGGGCGAGCTCATGGACATCCAGCCCCAGGAAGCGCCCAGGCGAGGAAGCGCACCGGTGGAACTGGGACTCGCCGATCATCATCAGCCCGCACTCCCCGACCCGGCTCTACTACGCCTGCCAACGGCTCTACCGCTCGGACGACCGGGGTGATTCCTGGACCGCCGTCAGCGGCGATCTCAGCCAGGCCATCGACCGCGACTCCCTGCCGGTGATGGGCAAGATCTGGTCCATCGACGCGGTCGCCAAGAACATGTCGACCTCGGATTACGGCAATATCGTCGGATTGACCGAGTCGCCGCTGGCCGAGGGTCTGATCTATGTCAGCACCGACGACGGACAGATTCAGGTCACCGAGGACGGCGGCGTCAACTGGCGGATCGCGGCTCCCGCCCCCGGGGTGCCCGAATTCAGTTATGCCGGCCGCGTCGAAGCGTCGCTGCACGATGCCGACACCGTCTACGCCGTCTTCAACAACAAGAAGCAAGGCGACTTTAAACCCTACCTCTATGTCAGCCGTAACCGCGGCGCGAGCTGGACCTCGATCACGGGTGATCTGCCCTATCGCGAGATCGTCTATTCGCTGGTCCAGGACCACGTCAATCCGAAACTCCTCTTTGCCGGCACCGAGTTCGGCGTCTATGCCACCGTCAACGAGGGCTCGAGCTGGGTCCGCCTCAAGGGCGGTCTGCCCACCATCCAGGTCCGCGACATGGACATCCAGCGCGAAGAGAACGACCTCGTCCTCGGAACCTTCGGTCGGAGCTTCTACGTCCTCGACGACTACACCGCGCTGCGTCAGGTTTCAGAGGACGCCTTCAACCAGGAGGTCATCCTCTTCCCGGTCGGGGACGCCCTGCGCTACATCGAGAAGACCTCCCGCATCGACTCCCGCGGCGACAGTTTCTACACCGCCGACAACCCGCCCTTCGGCGCCACGATCACCTACTACCTCAAGGATGAATTCAAGAGCAAGACGGACCAGCGCCTCGAGGCCGAGAAAGAGGCGGCAAAGGCCGACGCCGACCCGCGGATACCGTCCTTTGACGAACTTCGCACGGAAGACGAGGAGCTCGACCCCACCGTCGTGCTCACCATCAGCGACGCATCCGGCGCCGTGGTCCGTCGCTTCGAAGGTCCGAACAAGAAGGGCATCCAACGCGCGGCCTGGGATCTCCGGTATCCCAGCTCCCGACCCACCGATATCTCGCCGCCCACGGATCGTCCGCCCTGGGAGCAGGATCCCATGGGTCCCCTCGTAGTTCCGGGCACCTACACCGTGACTCTCTCAAAGAGCATCGACGGTGTGCTGACCGAGCTCGCCGGTCCGCAGGAGTTCGAGGTGGTCGCCCTCGACCTCGCGGCGCTGCCCGGCGTATCGCCGGCCGAGTCGCTGGCTTTCGAGCAGCAGGTCGCAGGGCTCCAACGTGCCCTCGGCGGCGCGGTGAAGGTCGCGAACGAGGTCGAGAATCGCCTCGCACACCTGCGCAAGGCGATCCTCGACACCCCTGCAGCGACCCCGGAACACCTGGCGGAAGCCCGGCGGCTCCAGACCGAGGTCGATGACATCCAGATCGCCCTCGTCGGCGACCCCACCAAAGAGGGCCGCAACGTCTTCACACCCCCGTCGATCAGTGAGCGGGTCTACCGGATCATCGGCAGCCAGCTCACCACGACCCAGGGACCCGACCCAGACTCAGCGTGACACCTACGGTTGGGCCGGCGAGGCCTTCACAACCGAGCTCGGTCGCCTGACCTCGCTGATCGCCAACCTCGAGGCATTCGAAGCCAAGCTCGAACTGGCTGGTGCGCCGTGGACCCCGGGCCGGGTCCCGACCTGGGAACCCTAGCAGTACACAACGTCAACCCATGAACCAACGGGAGGGGCTTCGGCCCCTCCCGTGTTTCTTGTGTTTCTTCATTTTTTTGCTTCCCGCTTGCCGGGCAAGCGGGAAGCAAAATAAGAAAAATGGCGTTGCTTCGAACGGAGGATCTCACGATGGCGAAAGCGACATTCGGCGCCGGCTGTTTCTGGGGAGTGGAGATGAGTTTCCGGCGGCTGGACGGGGTCACCGATGCGGCGGTCGGTTATGCCGGCGGTCACACCGAGAACCCCACCTACCACGATGTCTGCGGCCACGGCACCGGCCACGCCGAGGTCGTCGAGGTCGAGTACGACCCATCACGGATCAGCTACGGAGACCTCGTCGACGCCTTTTTCGAGATGCACGACCCGACCCAGGTGAACCGTCAGGGCCCCGACATCGGCGATCAGTACCGGTCGGTGATCTTCTTCCACACCCCCGAACAGCAGGAGATCGCCGAGCGGTTCAAAAAGGAGCTCACTGCAGCCGGAAAGCTGTCTCGGCCCGTCGCCACCGTCATCGAACCGGCCCCGACCTTTTGGCGCGCCGAGGAGTACCACCAGCGCTATATCGAGAAGCACGGCGGCGACGGTTGCGCCGTGCGCTGAAGCATCGCGGTTTTCACCGCAAAGACGCAAGGGACGCCAAGAACATCGCATCCTTTGCCCATCGCAGGATCTCGTCGAGGGTTGAGCGGATCGGACAGACGCAGGCATCGACCACAAAACAAGCGCAATTCATTGAAGTCGTTCAGCTTATAGACCTCGCACCGGGAATTTCTTGACGAGAATTCAAGAAATCGGAGCCGCAGCACTGCAAAGAAATCCGAACAGAAGGCCGATCACCCCCGCAGTGATGTCGAGGATTCCCGCCACTATTCCGTTGTGCGATTCCATCGTTCCCCCGTTTCCTTGCCCGTGTCAGCCAGAGACACGGAATCCCCACTCCGTCAGTTCGCCAAACACCGCCGGCATGACTCGCGTATTGTGCCCGAGATGGAGTCGGACCCCACCACCGGGCGGCAGAACCCCATACGCGCTAACTTTGCTGCAGAACGGGCCGCTCAATCCCGAGCCCGAGCCCGAGCCCGTTATCGTTACCGTTACCGGGCATGCGGGTTCTTCGCGGAGACGGACTTTGTCAGCGAAGTCAACATCGCAACGATGCGAAGCAGCTGGTCTCGCCCTCTGCCCAGGAGGGCATCGTCTTGTATGAGGCCCAGTCGCGCAGAGACTGGTAAGTGAGACGCCCATTCGACAGCTGATCGTCTTGCAATACGGTAGAAACGCGCCTTTTCGGCCGGAGAGTATTCGCCTACACTCTCCGCGATGTGGCCGCGATCGAGTTCGCAGCTCGGAGGAGCTGGATTTCACCACTGGGCCCATTGGTCGGGCCAACATCCTGCTCGCCATCCCCATGGTTCTCGAGATGGTCATGGTCCGGAGCATCAACTGCGCCGGCGACACCTACACCCCCACCATCATCAACTTCATCTGCTACTGGCTCTTCCAGCTGCCCCTGGCCTATTTCCTCGCCCACGGCGGCGGTTTCGGCGCCAACGGCGCCTTCATGGCCATCGCCATCGCCGAGGCCGCCATCGCGGTGGTCGGAGTTCTGGTCTTTAGCAAGGGCCGGTGGAAGAGCCGAACAGTCTGATTCGCAATTTTGAGTTATCAATTCTCAATTTCCATAGGACGGTTCTGTCAGCTGTAGAGGCCAGGTGCGATGTCATTCAAAATTAAGAATTTAGAATTCAGAATTGACCCATCTCCGCCTACCCGATACATCGAAAAGACCCCTCCAAGTCCCCTTGACAGCACGACAGGGGCGAACTATCTTCCAGTTTCGCGTTTCCGACCGACCGGTCGGTCAGAACAGGAACGAGACATGAACTCAGCCCAGACCACAGCCCGGGGAGAGAAGCGGCCGTTGATTCTGCAGGCGGCCACCGATGTCTTTGCAGAGCAGGGCTTCGCATCGGTGACCGTGGCGGCCATCGCCGAACGGGCCGGGATCGGCAAGGGTACGGTCTATGAGTACTTCTCATCCAAGGACGAGCTCCTCTTCGCCGTCTTCGAATGGATGAACGAGGGGATCTTCGAGCGCATCCACACCCTGCTCGATGATGGAGATACCACCCACGATCGACTCCACAAACTGCTCGAACTCGGCGCACGGATTACTCGTGAACAACGGGATATGCAGGCGGTGGTGCTCGATTTCTGGTCGGCGTCCCGCGGCACCAAGGTGGAGGAGCGCTACAACCAGGCGTGCCTCGCAACCTTCCGCGCCTACCGCCGTCTGGTTGCCGATGTCATCCGTGAGGGTCAGGCCGCTGGCGAACTGAGGCCCGCGGTCGATGCCGATGCCATCGCCACCATGGTGGTCGCCGCCATGGATGGGCTCGGAGTTCAGATCTTCTTCGACCGCGAGCTCGATCCCGACACAACTGTCGCCGGTTTCGCCGAGGTGCTCCTCACCGGCCTCGAGGTGCACCCATGACGATCTCCGAAAACCCACCCACCCCGCGCTTCGTAGGATTTGCAGGCAGGAGGGCGCACATGAGCCGATTCATCACCCGGGCGTTGCCCGTCATCTTCACCCTCGTTCTGGCGGCGGGCTCGACCGGCGCCCAGGAGGGCGCCGAAAAACAGACCACCCTCAAGGACCTCGTTATCGCGACCCTCGACACCCACGAGAGAGTCGAGGTCGCCGACAGCGAGATCCGCCGAGCCCAGGCGGACAAAAAGCTCGCCCGGTCGGCCATCATGCCTCGGATCAACCTCAACGGCGCCTATACCTTCTACGGCGACGAGGTCGCTATCGAACTTTCGCCCGGGGAGGTCTTCGTGATCCAACCCTCCCAGGACTGGTCCTGGAGCGCGGATCTCCGCCAGACTTTGTTTTACGGCCTGCGTCCCTGGCGCGCCAAGAACATCGCACGGCTCAACTACGACATCGCCCAGCTCGACAAACTGACCACCATCAGCAACCTCACCCTCGAGGTCGCCGCGTCCTTCTTGACCACCCGAGCCGCAGAGGAAGGGGTGGAAGTCCGCCGGGTCACCCTCGAGCAGAACGAGAAACAGCTCCACGTCACCGAACGACTGCACGAGGTCGGCGAGGCCACCATCGCCGATGTCGCCCGCTGGCGCGCCGAGGTCGCCGGCGCCAAACAGGCCTATGTCGTTTCCAAGGGCGATGCCCAGTACGCGCGCAACAGCCTCGCCCGTCTCGCCGGTGTCGCCGAGCTCGGCACCCTCGAGCGTCTCGGTCCCGTGCCGATTCCCGATGGTGACGCCAACGCCTTGATCTCGAGAGCCTTCGAGGATCGGCTCGAGATGAAGACGCTCTACCACCAGCTCGAGGCCGCCGGCCTCTGGGTCAAGCTCGAGAAAGGCGCCTGGCTGCCCGAGCTCGAAGCCTCGGCGCAGTACTTCCAACAGAAAGCCGCCTTTCCCTCGCAAGGCTGGGCGTCGTTGGTGCTGAGTCTGAAGGTTCCGATCTACGACGGCGGGGTCACCTCCGCCAATGTGGCCAAGGCCAAGGAGGATCTTCGCCGGGTGGAACTTCTCGACCAGACCATCCGCCGCACCATCGCCGACCAGGTGGACTCGGCCTTCATCGGCTACCAGGCGGCCGACGCAGCGCTCGACGCGGCCCACGAGCGGACCAAGGCCGCCAACGAAGCCTACCGCCAGGTCGAGGCCGCTTTCAGGGTCGGAGAGGCGTCATCGGTCGATCTGCTCGATGCCACCAGCGAAGCCACCGATGCCGCGACCACCCACATCATCGCGCGGGCGCAACGCGAGTTCCAGGCGATCTCGCTGCGCTACGCCATCGGAGAGTTCCCGCTTCCCGATCTCGATTTCGCCCGATTCGACGCCTCCGAGGAGTGACAACCATGAACCGCCCAAGCATCCGTCTTGCCCTGCTCATCCTTCTACCGCTTGCCTTCGCCGCGGGGGCCTGTCACAAGTCCGACGATGCCGCCGAAGGCGCCGAGAATGCCGCCGAGGCCCTCGAGCGGGCGCTGGCGCCGCGTGAGGTCAGCCTCGTCGAGTCGGTGGTTCGCGTCGAGAACCCATCGGTTGAACTTGTCGGTGAAATCCGCGCCTTCGACGTCGTTGTCGTTTCATCCGAGGTCGGCGGCCGGGTCGACCGTGTTCTCGTCGAGGTCGGCGACCGGGTCGCGAGGAACGCCCCGCTCATCGAGGTCGACCGCGAGACCTTTGCCATCTACCTCGCACAGGCGGAGGCCAACGTCGAGGCCGCTCGGGCCGATTTGGCATTGGCGGGCAAGGATCTCGACCGCAAGAACGATCTGCGCTCGGATGAAACCATCCCCCAGGCGGCCCTCGATCAGGCGCAGGCCGGGTTCGATCTCGCCAAGGCCCGGCTCGCCGGCGCCGAAGCGGCACGCGACCTGGCTACGCGCAACCACGAGCGAAGCGTCATCCGCGCTCCCGCCGGCGGCGTCATCACCGAACGCACCGTGGTCGCCGGTCAGTGGGCCGATGTCGGCGCGAGCCTGCTCGAGCTCGCCATCGGCGAGAAGGTCAAGATCGCCGCTCGCGTACCCGAGTCGTGGGTCGGTCGCTTCACCGGGCTCGAGAGCTTCGAGTTCACCGCCGGAACCGACCCGACGACCCGCACGGCCAAGATCTACAGTCTGCAACCCGTGGTTCGCGAGGCCAGCCGGTCATTCGAAATCGTCGGAACCGCACCCAACGACGGCGCCATGCGTCCGGGAATGTTCGCCAACGTGACCCTGACCTCGCCCGAGTCGAAACGCACCCTGTGGTTGCCGGCCTCCGCCGTGGCCACGTCGGATCTGCCGCAGGTCCTCATGGTCGAAGACGACGCCATCATCTACCGCAAGGTGCAGATCGGTCGCCGCGACAACGGCACTATCGAGATCGTCAACGGTCTCAGCGAAGGCGAGCAGGTCATCGAGGACGTCTCCGGGCTGACCCGGGGCTTGCCGGTGAAGGTCATCGGCTGAGGAAGAACGAATGCAACTGTTTCAATTCTCAATTTTTAATTCTCAATTCTTAATTGCGGGCAACACAGCCTGCGTTGATGGGGTCGATGCGTGCGATGCAATTAAGAATTCAAAATTTAGAATTAAGAATTCTCCGCGATTGGACTCACGATGAATCTCTACGACATTGCCATCCGCCGTCCGGTCTTCACCGCCATGATGATGATCGCCCTGGTGGTTTTCGGCTTCCTCGGTTATCAGACCCTGCCCATCAACCTCCTGCCGTCCCTCGACATCCCCATCGTGTCGGTGATCACCATCCTTCCGGGTGCCTCGCCCGAGGTCATGGAGTCCGATGTCACCGATGTCCTCGAGTCTGCGGTCAACACCATCGAGGGCATCAAACAGATCACCTCGTACTCGGGCCAGGGCGTGTCGCAGGTCACGGTCACCTTCACCCTCGAACGCGACATCGACATCGCCGCCCAGGATGTGCGCGACAAGGTCTCGGGCGCCCTCGGGCAATTGCCGCTGGATGCGGAGCCGCCCATCGTCCAGAAGTTCGATGTCAACTCGCAGCCCATGCTGTGGATGGCGCTCGCCGGTCTCGACGCACGTGAGCTCTCGGACTACGCCGATCAGGTGGTCAAACCGCAACTGCAGGCGGTCCCGGGGGTCGGCAACATCCTTGTCCCCGGGTTCCGCGAGCCCATGATGCGGATCTGGATCGACCGCGACAAGCTCGCCGCGCACCGGTTGACGGTCACCGATGTGATCATCGCCCTGGGACGCGAAAACCTCGAGCTGCCCGGCGGGTTCATCGAAGGACCGATGACCGAGCTCGCGGTTCGCAATCTCGGCCTCTTCGAAACCGTCGGCGACTTCGACGCCATGATCGTCGCGACCGTCGACGGCCGACCGATCAGGCTTTCCGATGTCGGGTTCACCCAGCTCGGTGTCGCCGACGAACGCGGCGGCGCCCGCTACAACATGACACCGACCCTCGGAATCGGCGTTGCTCCTCGTTCCGGCGCCAATCTGGTCGATGTCAACCGCGCCGCCCGGCAGCGGATGGAAGAGCTCTCCAAGGACTTTCCTCCCGGTCTGTTCTACGACGTCGCCTTCGACGGCGCCGAATATGTCGAAAAATCCATCGAAAACGTCCAGGTCGACATCGTCTACGGCGCCATCCTGGCGATCCTCGTGGTCTTTGTCTTTCTCCGATCCTGGCGCTCGACCCTCATCGTCTCTCTGGCGATCCCGACCTCGCTCATCGCCACCTTCGGTTTCATGCGGATCTTCGGTTTTTCGCTCAACAACCTCACCACCCTGGCCCTCGCCCTCTCCGTCGGCGTCGTCATCGACGACGCCATCATCGTGCTCGAGAACATCTACCGCCACCAGGAGGAAGGCGAGAGTCGGATGACCGCCGCCCTCAGCGGAACCCGGGAGATCGCGTTGGCCGCCATGGCCGCCACCTTTTCCATCGCCGCGGTCTTCATCCCGGTGGCCTACATGAAGGGGATGATCGGTCAGTTCCTCTTCGAATTCGGGATCTCGGTGGCGGCAGCTATCCTGATCTCGCTCTTTGTCGCCCTGACCCTGACTCCCATGCTGTGCTCGCGGATCCTCAGCGTGAAACCCAAGCACGGCCGGCTCTACGACGCCCTCGAGAACGCCTTCAAGGGTCTCGAACGCGGCTATTCGGCGCTCCTCGATGTGGTGCTGCGGCACAAGATCATCACGTTGCTGACCACGAGCATCGTCCTCGCTGCGAGCTTCCTGCTGGTTCCGTATATCGGCGCCGAGTTCGCCCCGGCCGAGGACATGTCGTCGTTCATGCTGACGACAAAGGCGCCGGTGGGAACCTCGCTCGAGCACATGGACCGGATGATGCAGGAGATCGAGCGTGTCGTCCTCTCGCAACCCGAAATCCGGGCCGGTTTCATGGCCATCGACATGGAGGAGCGCGGTCAGGTCAACACCGGCATCATGTTCATGCGGATGTACAAACCCGACGAGCGGGAAACCACCCAGCAGGAAGTGGTCCAGCGGCTCCGCCGCGAGCTCGCCAAGGTGGAGGGCATCCAGGCATTCGTCATCGAGTTCAGTTTCTACAACGTCGCCGGCGAGGGCGGCGAAAAGGCCCTCGCCTATTCCATTCGTGGTCCCAAACTCACCGAACTCCAGCGCATCGGCGACCGGGTCATCGAGAGGCTCTCTACCGAACCGGGTTTCGTCGACCTCGACCACAACCTGCAGCTCGAGCAGCCGCAGCTCTTTGTCAAGGTCGACCGGGACCGCGCACACGATCTCGGTCTCGACGCCGCGACCGTCTACGAAACCGTGTACTCGCTCATCGCCGGGCGCGAGGTCGGCTCCTACACCACCGAGGGTAAGAGATACGACGTTCGAATCAAGGTGCGGCCGAGCCAGGCGCTCCAGCCGGAGGACATCGGCGCCCTCCAGATCCGAACCCCGTCGGGCGAGATGGTGCGCCTGGATTCGGTGGTTGAGATCAGCCACGGCGTCGGCCCCATCAACATCAACCGCACCGACCGCGAACGCTCCGTCCTGCTCACCGCCAACCTCGAAGGACTGCCGCTCAACCGGGCGCTGGAGAGGGTCGACGAGGTGCTCGCCGAAGAGCTCCCCGACGGCTACCACGCCAAGGCCACCGGCCAGGCCGAAGAGTTTGCCGAGTCCATGGGCTCGCTGCTCTTCGCCCTCGGTCTCGCGGTGCTCATCGTCTACATGCTGCTGGCGAGCCAGTTCGACTCACTCATCCACCCGTTCACGATCATGTTCGCGCTGCCGCCGGCCTTGGTCGGCGCCCTCATCGCCCTCTTCATCACCGGCTACACCATCAACATCATGTCGGTCATAGGAATCATCCTGCTTTTCGGGCTGGTGACCAAGAACTCGATTTTGCTCGTCGATCTGACGATCCAGCGACAGGAGGCGGGCCTGGACCGCGAGGCCGCCCTGCGCGAGGCCTGCCCGATCCGGCTGCGGCCCATTCTCATGACCGCGGTGTCCATGATCTTCGGCGTTCTGCCGGTGGCTCTGGCCCTCGGTGAAGGCGGCGAGGCACGCGCCCCCATGGCGGTGGCGACCATGGGCGGGATGATCACCTCGACCCTGCTCACCCTCTTCCTGGTACCGGTGGTCTACGCCTACATGGACCAACTCGCGACCAAGCTGCGCGGCCACGATTCGCGGTCGCGGCAGGAAATCAGCGACAACGGAGTTGACGAGCTCACCTTAGAGGTGGAATAGCGCCTGCACCGAGTACCGCCGGGCCCGGCCTTGCCGGACCGGGCGGCACTCGCTGCACAAGATGTGCACCGCACATCGCAGTAAGGGAGAGCGGCGACAAGGCGGTTGTTATCGGATTCCGAGGTCTTCCTGATCAAAGTGCCGGTCGAAGGCAAAGGCCGCGAGGATCTTGTACTCCCGAATCGCCTCGAAGGACACGGCGTCTACAAGGCTGAGGCCGCTCGGGCCTTTGGTAAGACGGTCAAGACTCCGATCGTGAAGACCGGCATCGACCCAGATGACGCGGAGAAGGGGCGCGAAGCTCTCACGAAACGACATCACCGCATCCCGCCCCAGTCGGCGGTCGATCAAGGCATAGGTCTCGACGAGCACATACGAGGTGGTGACGAGTTCGGCCTTTCGGTCACGGAGTTTCGCGAACGCCGAGACCGCCTCGGCGTGCGCCCGGTCGGTTCCCACCATCAACGCGAGAACCGCGCTGGTATCGACAAAGACCGCACTCACCGGTAGGCCTCGTCCAGGTAGTCGTCGTGGTTGGTTGCGAGATCGTCCCTGTTGTCCCGATCACCGTAGACGCCGACGATCTCCGCGGCCCGCGAATACAACGCATCGGCGTCATGGGTTTCCGCGTCGAGGTGCTGCTGCACACTCTCTCGAACCACCTGAGAGATCGAGACGCCACGCCGCTGGGCGAGCAATCGAAGGCGACGATACTGGGTTTCGGTGAACTGGACCTGTGTTCTCAGCATGTCAGACTCCCGACCTCAATGTAGTGCCGACATGTTGTGTTGTCAATTGGGATCTCGACCGACGGTGATCAGAATTCACCTGGGACGACGGCACGACGCCCCGGTTCTTGCGTTGGCGGCTTTCACGACCCACATTAGTTGCAGATCGGTGCGATCCCTCGCGTATGGAGGTCACCATGGCGACCACGATCGAGAGCATCATCGTGACATGCCTGAAATGCGGTGAGGACTACGTGACATGGCAGGGGGCGGGGCTCGAGGATCTCGCACCGGAATCATGTCCGCGGTGCGGATTCACACCGTGCGACGATCCTCGACTGTACTGGGACGGGCTGGTTGAACCGCTCGACGACGAGGAAGCGCGGGTGACCGGCTAAGGACGGTTTTCGCACTCTCCGAAGGCGCGGAAAGTGGAACCATGCACCATGCGATTCGTCGGACGAATCGCCTGAGCACGGCGCCCGGCCCGCGTTCTCCGAAGTGGGTCTCAGTCGATCGGATCGGTGCCTGACGCACCCCCGAGCTTCTTGAGGTCGTCAGCGAGTGTCACCCACTCGACGTGGGTGTCGTAGAACACGTGCGCCGCCGGCTCACGATCGATGGGCCCATCCATGTGCGCCAGCGCGATGTGGGTCTCCCCGGCCCAGCGGCCGCTCTTGAAAAAGAGCGTGCTGCCGCACGTGCCGCAGAAGCCGCGACGCGCCCCGGGGGTCGAGGCGTACCAACCCACCTCGTCCTCACCCGCCGTGAGGCGGAACTGATCGTCGGCCACCCCGAACCAGGTCACGAAGGCGGCGCCGTGCGCGCGCCGGCACAGGCTGCAGTGGCAGTGGGCGCACCACTTGGTCGGAGCCGTGACCTCGAAACGAACCGCGCCGCAGAGACAGCCGCCGGTGAAGGTTTCTTCGTTTGTCATCGGTTGATTGTAGCGCGCTGCTGGATGCTGCAATCCACGGATCACACAGATGGGAACCGATGACATCGAACCATCGCAACGTCGCAAGCCCGAAGACGCGAAGCCACAAAGTGGTCACGAAAGCATCACCCGGAGAGACTCCCACATTCGGCACCATGCTATTGTGAGCCCTTGAAGATGGTATCTCTCATATTATCAATAAATTGCACTCTTGTTCAAAGGAGAAATCAATGCGCTCACGCCAGTCGTTTTGGGCCGTCGGTATCATCGGTATCATCTGTCTATTGGGGTTCGGCTGCTGCGATTGCGATCAACAGGCGGCCACAGAGATCATCAAACCGGCACAGGACGGCGTCTTCCTCCACATCTCGCACGGCCCCGAAGAACCACACCGCGTGCTCATGGCCCTCAAGATGGCCGAACTCATGGCTTCCGACCGCAACGTCCTCGTCTACTTCGACATCACGGGCATCGAGGTCGTCCTCGCCGACGCCGAGGACATCGCCTACAGCGAGTTTCCGTCATCGAAGGCTCAGCTGGCAAAACTCCTCGAAATCGGTGTGCCGCTCTACGCCTGCCCGGGTTGTCTCAAGGCCGCCGGCAAGACTCCCGACAACCTCGCCGGAGGCATCCAGGTCGCCAACAAGGACGCCTTTTTCGACTTCACTGATGGCAGGATTCTGACCCTGGATTACTGATCGAGGGCGTGGGGGCTGCGGTTGCCTCTGTCGCTGCCAGAGATTCTGTGGATGGCGATGACAACGTGACGATCGTCAGGGTCCCTAAAGCGGAAAGCCACCGGATCGCCACGCCGACCCTATGCGGGTGGGTCGCGGAGACAAAAAATAGGCCCCGCCTACAGCTCTGAGACTCTCGACGCCGTGCGCTGCCGTTGATTGCTGTTCACAATGGTGACTCCACCCCGGGCTCGTGCGATGATCGTCGGATGCCGGGGACCTTTCCAAAACCACTCGAACCGATTCTCCGCGAGTTCGCCGATGTCGCCGGCCACCTTTGGGATCTCGGGTGGGCCGAGGCCAGCGCCGGCAATATTTCGGCCGATGTCACCTCGTCGATCAAGGTCCCTCTATCCAGAGGCCGGACCGGTCAGGATCTCCCGGTTCCGCTGCCGGCCATCGCCGGACGCAGGTTTCTCGTCACCGCCACGGGGTCGCGATTTCGCGACTTCCGCAACTCGCCGGAGGACAAGGTCTGCCTGGTCGAGGTCTCGGGCGGTGGTGATCGCATCAGCTGGAACTCGCTGGTCTTCTCGGCCCATGGCCTCAACCCGACCTCCGAACTCCCGAGCCACCTGGAGATCCACGCGATCCTGCGCCAGCATGGGTCCCCGAGCCGCGCGATCCTCCACACCCACCCAACCCACCTCGCGGCCCTCAGCCATCTACGGCGCTGTGCCGAGCCCGATGAGTTCAACCGGTTGTTGTGGATGACCCACCCCGAAGCCAAGATCTTCGCGCCCCGCGGCGCTACACTCCTGCCCTACCTGCTCCCTGGTTCGAACGAACTCGGCGCCGCTACCGCGGCGGCGGTTCGTGGCGGCGCCGACACCATTCTGTGGCGTTATCACGGGTGCATCGCCCACGCCCCCGACCCATCCACCGCGCTCGACCGGATCAACGTTCTCGACAAGGCGGCGAAGATGATGCTCCTCTGCCTCGCCAGCGGCGAGTCGTGGGAGGGTCTCGATCCGGCACAGCTCGCCGAGCTCTTCGCCAAGTTCGGGAGTTGAACCGCAAGGACGCAAGGGACGCCAGGACCATCGCACGGAGATACCGCAGATAGCGCAGATCACTACAGATAGTCCATCGCACCATCGCATTTGAGAGTGGGCGATCGCTTGCTTCAAGAGCGTTTGACTTCGTAGCGACGTCCAAACTGCTTCGAAGACACTGAAGGGCAGGCAGGATGCCTGCCCCACAATCGACCCCACGATGCGATGGTTGTGGGGGCGGGCTTCCAGCCTGCCCTTCAGACACGCTCCGGTAGAGAAACCGTCACCACGAAGTCCGACAACCTCCACGCTTCGCATGACCAACTCTCGATTTTGATGGCTTTGGGCGTCTTTGCGATGGATGTTCTTGGCGGTGTTTGCGGTGCAACACAGCGGTGTTGGGATGGAATCTGCGGCAATCCGCGGTATTTCCGACCGCCTACGCTCTACGCCACCGCTCGTTCGTCGGTGACGACGAGACCGTCGCGGATCTCGATGACTCGGCCGGCACGTGACGCCAGAGTCTTGTCGTGGGTGACGACGACGAGGGTCCTGCCCTGTCCCCAGAGCTCGGTGAGCAGGCTCATGACATCCGACCCCGAACCGGTGTCGAGGTTGCCGGTGGGCTCGTCGGCGAGAACAATGTCAGGCTCCATCGCCAGCGCCCGCGCAATCGCCACCCGCTGCATCTGTCCGCCCGAGAGCTCGGTCGGTCGATGTTCAACGCGATCGCCGAGCCCCACCCTTTCGAGGTGATCCTTGGCCCGGCGCCGCCGCTCGCGGCGTCCGACGCCGCCGAAGAGCATGGGCATTTCCACGTTCTCCAGAGCCGTCAGCTGGGGCAGGAGATTGAAGTTCTGGAAGACGAACCCGACCCGTCGGTTCCGCACATCGGCAAGCTGGTCACGGTCGAGCCCGGCCACCGCCTCGCCGCCGATCATGTAGCTGCCGCCGGTGGGCGTGTCGAGACAGCCGATGAGGTTGAGCAGGGTCGACTTGCCCGATCCCGACGGCCCGACCACCGCGACGAACTCGCCCTGGTCGACCACGAGTTCGATCCCCCTGAGGGCTTCGACCTTGATCTTGCCGGTGTCGTAGACCTTGGTGATCCCGAGCATCTCGATGATGTGCCCGTTGGAGTTCCCGTCGCCGTTTCGGTTCTTCTTGAGTGACCAGTTCATGTCGCCTCCCCGAAGGTGCCAGGAGAAACTTTCTCAACTTTCTTGCATTCGGTAACGGCAGTCGAAAACGCCACTTCTATCTCTGAGCAAGAAAGTTAAGAAAGTTTCTCCTGGCACCCACATGCTACTCATACCGCAAGGTCTCCGCCGGATCGACGCTCGCCGCCCGCCGCGCAGGAAAATACCCGGCGAGGATCCCGATGAACCCCAGCAGGGCCGCCGTCGCCACCGCGATCTCCACGCTCAGGGTCGGCTTACCGAGAAACTCGATCGCCTCGTTGTGCTCCACCGGCACCATCTGGAAAAGCAAGACCAGGATAATCGCGACCACGAGCCCAAAGGCACCGCCGAGCAGGGTGTAGGTCATCCCCTGCAGGACGAACGGACCTGTGATCCAGCTCCGGTGCGCGCCGATGGCCATCTGGACGCCGATCTCGCGGGTCTTCTCCTTAACGACGGCGTACATGATGTTGGCGACGCCGATACCGCCGACGAGCAGCGTCAGGGCGCCGATGACGCCGAGGAAAATTTGGAACCGGCGCATCTCGGCCGCCAGGGTCTTGCCGCCTTCGGCGGTGTCCCACAGCCCGGTGACCTGCTCGTCGCTGGGGTCGAACCGGTACTTCGCCGACAGCGATTCGGCAAACTCCCTGCGCGCCTGCGGCATGTCCTCGGCGGCGGCCACCTTGAAGACCACGTTGTCCAGACGCTGGCGGCCCCACTGCGCCGAGAAGGTCGTGATGGGAATAACCGCGCCATTCTCGTCCGGGCCCTTATAGGTGCCCATCTGGAGCTTCGGATGGAGCACCCCGATGACAAGGTAGGGCACGCTCGCCACCTGGAGGACCTCGCCGACCGGATCGGCGTCGCCGAAGATGTCTTCGGCGAGCTGGTTTCCGACGAAGATCACCCGCCGCTTGTCGCGCTCGTCATTGGCGTTGAAGAACCGGCCGCCGGCCTGGGGGTAGTGGTGGCGCATCTCGCCGTACTGCCAGTTGGCGCCTGTCACTCTTCCCGTGATTGTGGTGGTGCCCCAGGTCAGGGTGGTCTGCCACGAGGTCATTTCGCCCAGGACTCCGGTGGCGGAAGGCATCTTGGCCCGCAGGTAATCGAGGTCGTCGAGCCGGGCGCGGATCGGCCGACCCTCGGGCAGCCCCTGCCACACCTTGGAGGTCTCGCCCGACCACCAGACCGCGATGTTCTCACCCATCCCGCGACGAGCCTTGACCATTTGGTTGCGGAGGCCCTCGCCGAAGGCGAGCAGCATGAGGATCGCCACGGTGCCCCAAGCGATGGCCGCCACGGTCAGAATCGCGCGTTTCCTCTGTAGCGACGACGCCTTGAAAAAAAGCGTGGCGATGACGGAAAGGCCTCTGCCCATATGGTCGTCCCTACAATTTCATCGCGACGACAGGGTCGAGGCGCGACGCGGCGCGGGCCGGGAAGAAGCCGGCGAGAAAACCGACGAGACCGAGCACCGCCGCGGTGAGGATCCCGATCTGCGGCGACAGCACCGGAGTGCCGATGGCGTCCTCGGCCGGAGTTCCCGCCACCGCGGCGCAGAAGCCCCAGGTCAGGGTGAGACCGATGATCCCGCCAATGGTCGTCAGGACCAGGGTCTCGAGGAGGAACTGGCTGAGAACAGTCCGGCTCTTCGCACCGAGGGCCATCTTGATGCCGATCTCGCGGGTCCGCTCTTCGACCACGACGTTCATGATGTTGGACACTCCGATCCCGCCCACGGTCAGGGTGAGAATTCCCATAAAACCCATGAAGAGCTTGAAGGCGAGCATGAAGGTGTCGAACCAGACGAACATATCGGTGGTGTCCCAGATCCCCAGCGCCTGGCTGTCATCGGGATCGAAGCGCTTGCGTTCGCCGAGCGCCGCGAGGACCCTCGTCGTAAGCTGTTTGTTTTGGTCGGGAGTCGCCGCCTTGTAGATGAAGAGATCGACATAGCGCTGACCCGTCAGGGCCATGAAGGTGGTCGCTGGGATGATCATCTTCGAGTGGTCCCGTCCCGAGTACGACGAGTCCTGGTCCTTTTCCAACAGGACGCCGACGACCTGGAACGGCGAGCCGTGGATCATGACCTCCTGTCCCACCGGGTCGATCTCGCCGAAGAGGTCCTCGGCGAGTTCGTTGCCGACAAAGACCACCCGGCGGCGCTGCTCCTGGTCGGTGGGGTTGATGAAACGGCCGCCCTCCTCCGGAATCATGTTGCGCATCTCGCCGAAGATCGGTGACACACCCGAAACGTCCACGAGCCTCGTGCGATCGCCGAACCGCGCCCGGAGATTCTGGCTGTACTCGCTCGAGATCCCGGCGAGGCCCTGGACGCGTTTCTTGAGGAACTCGATGTCGGACTCGTCGACGCGGACTCGCCGACCCTTTCCGAGACCCTCGAACGGCAACGAGGTTCGCGACGGCCAGGCGATGACGATGCGGTCGCCGAGGCCGGCAAAACTCCTGGTCTGCCGTTGGTGAACGCCCTCGCCGACCGCCAGCAACAGGGCAACGGCGACGGTGCCCCAGATGATCCCGAAAACGGTCAGGAAGGTGCGCAGCTTCTGCGACCAGATGTCGCGAACGAGCTGACGAAGAAACGATCCGAATGAGGTCACCGGCCCGCCTGCTCGGATTCAGGATTTTGAATGTTGAATGTTGAATGAGCGCACAGCCCATCCCCGGCGCATTTCGCTAAGAGGTTCACCTGCCTGTCATTCATAATTAAGAATTCATAATTCATAATTGATTAAGAGATTTCTTTCGGCGGCCGTTGGACGATCTGGTCGCCGACCGCGAGCCCCTCGATGACCTCGACGTTGAGGCCGTCCGAGAGACCGAGGGTGACGGCCACCTTCTCGGGTTCCGCCTCCGGACCGACGCCGGGGATTTCGACGAAGGTCTCGTTGCCGTCGTCGGAAAAGACCACCAGCCGTTCCGGGATCAGCACGATCTCGGTCTTCTCCCGGATCACCACATCGGCATTGGCCGAGTACCCGGCGCGCAGGGTCACCTCCTGATCCGGGTCGAGCTCGATCTCGACATCGAAGAGCGTGGCGCCCTCGCTGCGCTGGGCCTGCGGCGCGATGCGAGCCAGGCGTCCCGTCACCACCGCGTCAGGCAGCGCCCCAACCTTGATGCGGCAGGGAAGACCGGCCGCGATCTTGCCGACGTCGATTTCGTCAACCGTGCCTTCAAAAATCAGATCATTCATATCGGCGATGCTCGCAAGCTCGGTACCGGGCTGATAGGAGGTCAAAGGAACCACCGGATCACCGACATCCACGGCTCGGCTGAGCACGGTCCCGCTCGCCGTCGAACGGATGATCCGTTCGACATCGGTGACACTCCCGGAGACGATCCCCTGCCGGGTCAGCTCACGGTTGTCGCGGGCTTGGTCCACCGACACCTGGGCAAGTTCGTAGGATTCTTTGAGGGCGTCGAGGTCCCCCCTGGAAAGAAGCCCCTCTTGGTGGAGCTCGAGCCCGCGCTCGTAATCGGCACGCGCTTTGCCGAAGCTCGCGTCGGCCGAGCGCACCCGGTGGTCGACATTGAGCAGTTCCTGCGGAGTCGGGTCCGGCGCGATCTCGAAGAGCGGATCCCCGGCGCGCACCACATCACCGACCTCGACATAGCAGCGGGCGACGATCCCGGAGATCTTCGATTTGACCTGGAATCGTTCGCGCGGTTCGATCTGGCCGACCGCGAGCGCCTTCTCGGTGATGTCGCCGAGCTCGGCTTCGATCAGGGTGAGACCATTCACCTCGCCGCCGCCCTTTCCGACAAAAGCGTAGATGGCGCCGCCAACGCCCCCCACAACAATCAAGACCAGCAGCAACCGCAACAGCTTGCCCATGGTGAATGTCTCCCTCGCATTGGTCTACGTAAACCCGAGCGATTCAGTTCGCGCTCTTCTTGTTGGACACCGGTCGAGGGGCGGGGGTTGGAATCACGGGCAGCCGT
>CAVPHA010000003.1:0-68237 GCA_963704125.1 uncultured Acidobacteriota bacterium
CTCCGGTGATGGTCGTTGCTTGTCAAAAAGCCGCCCCGCAGGGCGTCCTTCATGGGCCTCCTGACGTGGACGCCCTTTCGATGTTCTTGCGGCCAGCCGATGACGTGTGAATTGAAATCCTCTCGGCGACAGCAGAAAAGAACCTGTGCGACCAGACGTTGGTCGCCGCCGGATCTGTAAGAAAACGCTCGATGTCGGTTCGTGCCCCATCGATATCCAGGCTTTCGATCCTCCCGGCGAGCATCGTGCGGAAAGCCGCCTCTTCGAGCGGTGTGTCACCGCCGTAGTGCCCGCTCTGCCGCATTCTCGCCTCGAGGTGGGTCAGATCCAGCGGTGTGCTGCGCCCAACGAACCAGACCAGGTCATACCAGTCTCTCCCCTTGACCCTTGTCCCCCAGCCGCGGCAAAGAACGGCGTGCATCTTCCCGGCGAAGAGCGACGGGAGCGCATATGCCTTGACAGAGAATGGTATCGGCTGCAGAAGGAACTTGGTTTCGGTGGAGAAACGCGGAGGCTGGGTCGGTGTCCACCTCGATCTTGATCTTGAGCTCGCGCCGTCCGTGGATGGTCGAGGCCATCCTGGCCGCGTCGATCGTGAGAAGGAGGAGTCGGGTGTTCGCCTTGAGGAACGCCGACTCGATGGCGGAATCTGCGGTCTTATTCTTGACCTCCACGGTTGCCGGGAAACCCCAGGAGCTCAGCTCCTCCTCAACCGCGCCACAGTACGTTGCGAGATCGAAATCACTCGATGGAACCAGGAGCGAGAAGTCCATGTCTTCACTGAATCGGTCGAGCCCATACAGAACGCGCAGCGCGGTGCCGCCGTAGAACGCAGCATGTTCGAAGAACTTGGCCCTCCACAGACCGCACAGACCGATCTCCTGCAGGATCTCACGAAGTGCGTTGACGTGAGTCTTCGGCACTGCGGGTTTCGTACCGCTCCAACATTCCGGCGATCGCAGGGTTCATTGTGTGCTCCTCAGTTCTTGAAGAAGGGCAGCGCAGATGGCGACCTTGCGGGAACGGAGAACCTTGGCCAACTCCTCGAGGTCGATCGGGTCGAGCTGTTTGAAGTCTGTTTGGTCAATCCGAAGATCGTCGAACAGGTACTTCGCCGCGTCCTTCCGGTTGCTCAGCGAGTGCCCGCGGTCATCCCGGACTTTGTCGGCAAGAGACCGCTCCGGTGTCGCGATCAGAAACGTAACGTCTCCTTCTCCCTTCCGGTCCATTCCGAGGTAGAAGCTGTTCCTTGGCGACTGCCGATAGATGAACGAGCCCACCGGCGTTTCGAATGTCTTCGGCCGCTTTGTCGTCACAGACGTCAGCGCTTCGATGCGTTCCGGAATGAGGCCGTAGAACGACAATGCCGAGTCCAAAGATACGAACGAAGGCCCGTAGACGAGGTTGGCCAGCAGTTCTCGCGAGAAGGGCCGACGCGCGAGTTCGTCGCCGAAGACGTAGAGGCCTTTTTTGACGCGGATGATGTCACCGCGGCGCAACAGAGCGGTGACCTTATCGCGGGGGTTGGCATACTCCGACAGCGCCGACATCAACGATTGGTAGTCGAACTCCTCGCGGCCGATTCGTCGTCTCAGGTCTCGCATTGCCTGCGGATTTAAGCATACTATGTCTACAAAAACAAGACATACTATGATCAATTCGTTCATTTCCTCGACGGGGGGTCGCACTCATCAATGCAAACGTGCGGAGTCGCCCGGATCGACCCACCATCAATCGGTACCGAATCGAATCGGTGCCGGGCACGGAGTTACGGAAACCGCCGCTCAACCTGGTCGATGGCGTCTTCGGACACGACGGATTTTGGGTTCTCGGGAAAATATGACTGAGCAGGAGGCGCTTCAGGATAGTCCCGAAACTCAATGACCGTTACTCAACCTCCGCGGGCCCCGCGAGACGGCGGCCTTGTGCTGGGCAGGTGTCTCGCCGGTCCGTCGCTGCTCTGCCCGCATGCCGAGACCACGGCGTTGCGGAGACGTTCAGAGAAGGGGTATCGCCCTGTGAACGCCTATCGAGGAGGGGCCATGAGCGATACGACGAGAGGCCCAGCACGGTTCGCGCTCAAAGACGTCGCGGAGATCGCCGTTGGCCGCCTCGAACGAGGAGAGCAGGCGCCACCGATCCGAAAGAATTGCGGTCCATCCGGCAGATTGATACAGTGACGCGCGATCAACGAACGATGGATACGGCTCAACTCCACCTCTCCATGCCGGTCTTCGAGGCCGCCTCGCTCTTGGGTTCTTCTTGAAGCAGGGGCTCGTCCTCGTCGGTGGTGGTCTCGCCAACTGTCTGATCGCCTATCGAATCCTTGCTGAGACCCCTGAGTTCCCGCTGTTGGTCATCGAGCGCGGACCGACCCTCGGTGGTAACCACACATGGTCCTTCCACGATTCGGATCTCACATCGGACCAACGGGCCTGGCTGCAACCGTTCGTGGCCCATTCGTGGCCGCGCCACGAGTTGCGGTTCCCTCGCCTGCGGCGGGTCATGGATGGCGGTTACAACTCGGTGACCTCCGACCGGCTCCACGAGGTGGTCGGCGGAGTCCTCGGCGATCGAGTGCGGCTCGATGCCGAGGTCAAGGAACTGACGCCGACAACGATTCGGTTGCGCGGCGGCGAGTCCATCGAGACGCGAGCCGTCATCGACGGCCGAGGTGATCCGGGTGGTGACCACCTCGAGATCGGCTATCAGAAATTCGTCGGACTCTTTGTCCGCCTCGCCGCCGATCACGGACTCGACGATCCCATCCTCATGGACGCCACCGTCGAGCAGCGCGACGGCTACCGATTCGTCTACACTCTGCCGTTCTCCGACCGCGACCTTCTGATTGAAGACACCTACTACAGCAACGGACCCCGCATCGACCGGGAAGAACTCCGCCGCGGGATCCTCAGCTACGCGGCCGCCCAGGGGTGGCGGATCGCAGAGGTTACGGGAGAGGAGTCCGGGGTCCTGCCCATCGTCTACGGCGGCGACATCGACGCGTACTGGGAGGCCGGCCCGCCCGGTGTCGCTCGAAGCGGGATGCGGGGCGCGTTCTTCCAACCCACCACGGGCTATTCGCTGCCGGACGCGGTGGCGCTTGCGGATGTCGTCGCCGCGAACCGCGAACTCGACGGTGGGGCGCTCTTTCAACTGACCCGGGAGCGGTCGATGAACCACTGGCGCCGCACCGGCTACTACCGGCTGCTCAACCGGATGCTCTTCTGCGCCGCCGAACCGGATCAGCGCTACCGGATCTTCGAGCGCTTCTACGGCCTGTCCGATCCGCTCATCCGGCGGTTCTACGCCGGCCGGTTGAAATGGACCGACAAGGTCAGAGTGTTGACGGGAAAGCCGCCGGTTCCCGTTCTTCGTGCACTGCGGTGCCTGATCGATCGGCGCAGCGCGGCGGGAAGGTCTACGATGGACCGAAGCGGGGGACAACGATGAAACAACCAACAGCGGCAGTGATCGGCAGCGGGTTCGGTGGACTCACCCTCGCGGTGCGCCTCCAGGCGGCCGGAATCCAGACCACCGTCATCGAGAAACGCGACAAGCCCGGAGGGCGGGCCTATGTCACCGAGGACAAGGGCTACACCTTTGACGGCGGACCGACCATCGTCACCGCGCCGCCGAGCCTCGAAGAGGTCTTCGCCGCGGCCGGCCGCGACATGTCGGACTACATCACCCTGCTGCCGGTGATGCCGTTCTACCGACTCTACTGGGAGGACGGCTACTCCTTCGACTACTCCAACGACCTCGAGGCGACGACGCAGCAGATCGCCGACAAGAGCCCAGGAGATGTCGACGGCTATATGAAGTTCCTCGCTTACGCCGAGGAGGTCTTCCACGAGGGCTACACCAAGCTCGCCGCGACCCCGTTCCTCAACTTCTGGAGCATGATCGAGGTCTCGCCGCAGCTCATGCGGCTCCAGAGCTACCGCAGCGTCTACTCCATCATCTCCAAGTTCATCAAGGACGATCAGCTCCGGCAGGTCTTCAGCTTCCACCCCCTGCTCGTCGGCGGCAACCCCTACACCTCGTCTTCGATCTACACCCTCATCCACTATCTCGAACGCAACTGGGGTGTCTTTTTCGTCAAGGGCGGCACCGGAGCGCTGGTCACGGCGCTGGTCAAGCTCTTTGAAGAACTCGGCGGCGAGATCCGCCTCGACTCACCGGTGGAGCGGATCCACACCTCGAACGGCCGGGTCACCGGGGTGACCACGGCCGACGGCTGGCACGGCGACTTCGACGCCGTCGCCTCCAACGCCGATGTCGTCCACACATACGACGCCCTGCTCGGCGACAACACCGACGCCCAGCGTGAGGCGGCGCGGCTCAAGCGCAAGCGCTTCAGCATGTCGCTCTTCGTCGCCTACTTCGGGGTCAAGCGCCGCCACACCCAGATCGCTCACCACGACATCCTCTTCGGCCCGCGCTACAAGGCCCACCTCAATGAGATCTTCAACGGACCCGAAGTCTCCGACGATTTCTCGCTCTATCTCCATGCGCCGACCCTGACCGACCCGTCGGTGGCGCCGGACGGCTGCGAGGCCTTCTACGTGCTGTCGCCGGTGCCCCACCTCGGCAACGCGCCGGTCGACTGGAGCGAGGAGGGGCCGCGCTACCGGGACAAGATCCTCGACTACCTCGAAAAACGGTATCTCCCCAATCTCCAGGCCGATATCGAAACCGTCCACATCATCACCCCCGATCACTTCCAGAACACCCTCAACTCGCACCTCGGCTCGGCCTTCTCGCTCGAACCGATCCTGACCCAGAGCGCCTGGTTCCGGGTCCACAACCGGGACAAGAAGATCGGCGGGCTCTACTTCGCCGGCGCCGGCACCCACCCGGGAGCGGGGGTCCCCGGCGTCGTCAACTCGGCCAAGGCGACCGCGGGTCTCATGATCGGCGATCTCCTCGGCGAGAGCGGCTGAGGACCGGTCCGATGGACCACGTCGTCGATCACGGTCAGACCGTCATCCAGAAGGGCTCCAAGAGCTTCGCCGCCGCCGCCACGCTCTTCGACCCCGAAACCCGCGGCCGCGCCTACATGCTCTACGCCTGGTGCCGCCACTGCGACGACCAGACCGACGACCAGGAGCTCGGGTTCGACAGCTCCGAGCTGAGCCCGGAGGAGGGGCGCGAACGAGTCGGACTCCTCCGGGATCAGACGCTGCGTGCGCTCTCGGGCGAAGCGACGGACGATCCCGATCTTCGCCGGCCTCCAACGGGTCGTCGCCGATTGCGACATCCCGCACCGCTATCCCATGGATCACCTCGACGGCTTCGTCATGGATGTCGAAGGTCGCGAGTACCGGACCCTCACCGACACGGTCGAGTACTGCTACCACGTCGCCGGGGTGGTCGGGGTCATGATGGCCTACATCATGGGGGTCCGCGACGAGCCGACCCTCGACCGCGCCACCGATCTCGGTCTCGCCTTCCAGCTGACCAACATCTGCCGCGATGTGGTCGAGGACTCCGAGGTCGGCCGGGTCTATCTCCCGCGCGACTGGCTCGCCGAGGCGGGTGTGCCGATCGATGGGATCGCGGATCCCGTCAACCGCGACGGCGTCTTCGAAGTGGTCCGCCGGATCCTCGATCGAGGCCGACCGGTACTACCAGTCGTCGTGGCTCGGGATTTCGCAGCTCCCGCCACGGTCGGCGTGGGCGGTGGCGGCGGCCAACGCGGTGTACAGCGATATCGGCCGGCTGATCCTCGAGCGCGGGCCGCGGGCGTGGGACGGCCGGACATCCACGAGCAAGGCGCGCAAGCTCTCGCTCGTCTTCGGCGCCGGACCCAAGTCGTGGACGGCGAGGAAGTGGGGCAAGGGCCCGGGCGACGCGCCGCGAGACGGGTTGTGGACGCGACCGAGGACATCCGTTGAATGATGATGCGTGTCGAGACCACCGCTCGAGACACCGCGGATTCTGAGTTCGCCCTTCGGATTTGCGATCTCGCCAAACGGTTCGGGAAGACGACCGCCCTGAATCACGCCGGTCTCGTGTTGCGGCGCGGCGAACGTCTCGCCCTGCTCGGTCCCAACGGCGCCGGCAAGACGACCCTTGTTCGGTGCATCTGCGGCCGTTCGGTCCCCGACTCGGGATCGATCGAGATGTTGGGCCGAACTCTGCCCCCGAGCGGCGGACGGCACGCAACTCGGTTTTGTCCCGCAGGAGATCGCCCTCTACCCCGATCTCACCGCCCGCGAGAACCTCGAGGCATTCGGTCGATTCCATGGTCTGAAGGGCGGCGATCTCCGCCAGTCGGTCGATTGGGCCCTCGAGTGGACCGGTCTCGCCGACCGGGCCCGCGATCTGACGAAGACCTTCTCGAGCGGGATGAAACGGCGGGTGAACATCGCCTGTGGTGTCCTCCACCGCCCCCTCGTTCTGCTGCTCGACGAGCCGACAGTGGGGGTGGATCCGCAGAGTCGCGACCGGATCTTTCTGATGCTCGAGGAGTTGTGGCGCCAAGGAACCTCGATCCTCCTGACCACCCACCAGCTCGAAGAAGCGGAGCAGCAGTGCGATCGGATCGTCATCATCGATCACGGTCACGCCATCGCCGAGGGAACCCTCGCGGAGCTCATCGCGAACACGGTGGGCGCCAACCGCAGAGTGATCTTCACCCTCGCGGAGGCCCGCCCGGAGCTCGCCGGGTTCACCATCAACGACGATGGTCGTGAGCTCGTCGCCGAGGTCGAGGACGTCGCTGCCGAACTCCCCGGGCTGTTGACGAGAATCCGTGACAACGGCGGGCAGGTCTCGGACCTCGATGTCCACCCGCCGTCGCTGCACTCGGTCTTCATCCACCTCACCGGACGGGAGCTGCGCGAATGATCGGCACGGTTGTTCGCGTCGGTCTGCTGCGGATGTGGCACGGTCGGACGGAGATCCTGCTGACCTTTGTGGTTCCTGTCGCCTTTTTCACCATCTTCGCCTTCATCTTCGACGAACAGATCGGGTTGGGGAAGTCGCCGCGGGTCGACCTCGCGATCGTGGACGAAGACTCGACCGAGCTCAGCCGCGAGTTCTCCACGGCTCTTGCCGAGTGGGAGTCGCTGCACATCTACGCACCCGCGGATCATAAGGACGGGCTCTTCGTCTTCAGCGCGACGGAGCCCGCCAAGGCCCTCGTCCTCGGGGGAACGCTGCCGCTGGCGGTGGTCATCCCGGTCGGTTGGTCGGCGTCACTCACGGGCTCGGGCGACGAAGCGGTGAGCCTCCGATTGCTGGCGGATTCCTCGGACCCGGTGGCCACCCAGGTGGTCACCGCGCTGCTGCGGCAGACATCGGGGAGGATGATCGCCGAACGGGTCCAGGCACAGGTTCGGACATTCCTGTCCCTGTCTCCGGATGAGTTCGAGAACTCTCCGATCTCCGCCATCGCCACGTCCGGTGGCCATCGAGGTGGAGGATGTCTTCGCCGCCGACAAGGCCAACCCCGTGGTGTCGATGTACGCGGCCGGGATCGCGGTGATGTTCCTGCTCTTCGGTGCGGTGGGCAATTCCGGAACGCTGCTCGAAGAGGAGGAGAGCCAGACCCTCGACCGGCTGCTGTGCTCCGATCTCAGCATGATCGAGCTCCTGGCCGGGAAGTGGATGCTGATCACCCTCGTCGGGATCGTCCAGGTGACCGTCATGTTCGCCTGGGCCCAGCTCGCCTTCGGGGTCGATCTTCTGGGCCATCTCGACGGATTCGCGGTGATGACCTTGGTCACCGCCGCGGCTGCCGCCAGCTTCGCGCTGGTCCTTGCCGCCGTATGCAGGACCCGCGCCCAGCTCAATGCGGTGTCGGTCATCGTCATCCTCTGCATGTCCGCCCTCGGGGGCAGCATGGTCCCCCGCTATGTCATGAGCGAGAGCATGCAGCAGATCGGTAAGATCACGTTCAACGCATGGGCCCTCGATGGCTACATCAAAGTCTTCTGGCGCGATCTCCCACTCGCCGACCTCGCTCCGGAGGTGGCCGTGTTGACCGCGACTGCCATCGTTCTCTTCGGCGTCGCCCGGCTGCTGGCCCACCGGTGGGAGAGCTCATGACCGGGTGGAACCGCAGACGGCGCCCATCGCCGGGCTACAATGCCCCGATGACCAGCATTCTCAAACAAATCGCGTTCGTTCTGCTTGCCGTGACGGTTTTCGCCTGCGCGTCGGCGCCGCCGGCGACCCCGGAACCGCGGCCTGACGGCACCGGCCGTGTCGAAGTCACCATGACCGGGTTCAAAAGCGACGAGGGCACGGCGCTGGTCGCGTTCTTTCTCGACGACAGTGGTTGGCCCGACCCTGATGATTCGATCTTCGCGACGGTTTCCGTGCCGATCAGCGAGGGGCGGGCCGTCGCCGAGTTCGACGCGGTCCCGGCCGGTCCCTTCGCCGTCTCGGTCTTCCATGACAAGGACGGCGACCGCGAGCTCGATTCCGGCGCCCTCGGCATTCCGACCGAAGATTACGGATTTTCGGCCGATGCGCGCAACACCTTCGGCCCGCCGAGCTTCACCGAGGCGCAGCTCGAACTCGCAGCGGGTGAATCGAAACTCATCACCATTCGGGTCAAGTAGGAATTCAGATGGAACTCATCCTGCCGCGACACGGCGCACACGAGAAGGTCTCTTCGCCGCAGACGGCGGTGATCGCCGGCGGCGGTCTCGCCGGGGTGGCGGCAGCGGTGGTCCTCGCCGAGCGCGGCGTGTCGGTCGTTCTCGCCGAGCGCGAGTCCTTTCTCGGCGGTCGCGCCGGGGCCTGGACCGACCGGCTCGCCACCGGCGAGACCTTCGAGATGGAGCGCGGCTTTCACGCCTTCTTCCGCCAGTACTACAACCTCCAGGCCCTGCTCCGCCGGATCGACGACGGGCTCGACTTCCTCGAGCCCCTCGAGGACTACCCGATCCTCGGCCCCGGACGGACAGGTGGAGTCCTTCTCGGGTCTCCCCAACAAACCGCCGTGGAACGTCGTCGCCCTGACCAGACGAACACCGACCCTCGGGCTTCGGGATCTCATGGGCGTCAACGGCTCGCCGCGCTGGCCATGCTCCGTTACGAACGCGGCTGGACCTACGGTCGCTATGACGAACAGACCGCGGGCGAGTACCTCGACTCGCTCAGATTCCCGCCCGATGCCCGCCGCATGCTCTTCGACGTCTTCGCCCACTCCTTCTTCAACCCGGAAGACGCCATGTCGGCGGGCGAACTGCTGATGATGTTCCACTTCTACTTCTCCGGCAACCCGGAGGGACTCATCTTCGATGTTTCGAAGCGACCCTTCTCGACATCCATCTGGGGGCCCCTCGGTGACTATCTCAGCTCGGCCTCGGGGTGGACGTGCGGACCGGCTGCACCGTGTCGCGGGTCGCCAAGGGCGCCGAACGAAAGTGGAAGGTCGATCTCAACGGCGAGATGGTCGAAGCCGACCACGTCGTCCTCGCGCTGACCGTGCCCGGACTCCAGGCCGTGGTCGCCGAGTCGCCCGATCTCGACGACGCCGGTTTCCGGCGCTCGGTGGAGGGCCTCGCCCTGACGAATCCCTTTGTCGTCTGGCGGCTGTGGTTCGACCGACCGACCAAACCGGGACGGCGGCCCTTTGCCGGGACCACCGGTGTCGGGTGCCTCGACAACATCTCGCTTTACGACCTCTTCGAGGACGAGAGCCGCGACTGGGCCGAACGGACCGGCGGATCGGTGGTGGAGCTCCACGCCTACGCGGTCGATCCCGGGATGGATGAACCCGCGATCCGCGAGGATCTTCTCAACGCGCTCCACACCTTCTACCCCGAGTACGTCGGCGGCCGGGGTCATCGAGGAGCGCTTCCTGATCCGCCGCGATTGCCCGGCCTTCGCCCCGGGTTCCCACGCCGATCGTCCGGGCGTCACCACCCCGCACGAGGGCATCGCGCTGGCCGGAGACTTCGTCCGGCTGCCGATCCCGAGCGCCCTGATGGAGCGGGCTGTTGCGTCGGGCTTTCTCGCCGCCAACCACCTCCTCGCGCCCCAGGGCATCAGACCCGAACCCATCCGATCGATCCCGCGCCGCGGTCTCTTCGGCCGCCGCGTTCAAGAGACGGAAGCGAGCCGCATGCGATGAGCAAACTCCTGAAATTCGGCCCAGCTCTCCCACCGGTGGATATCCCCGAGTCCTCCCTCGCGCCCGACTGGCAACAGGCCCGACCGCGGGCCATCGCCCGCGCCCTCGCGCGAGCGCTCGGCCGGCCGCACGGCAACTGGTACGTCGTCGGCGAGTCCCGCCTGCTTGGGCGAGGATCCGCGGCGTCTTCGGATCGCCGGCGAGGATCTCGTCGCCTGGCGGGTCAACGGCGAACTCCTGATCGCTCCCGACGCCTGTCCGCACATGGGGGCGTCGCTCGCGGAGTCGCGCGTCTGCGAGGGCAAGCTGGTCTGCCCGTGGCACGCGCTGGCCCTGGGCAAGGAGGGTCACGGTACTTGGAAGCGATACGCGGTCCACGAAGACGGTGTCCTGAGCTGGGTCCGGATCGGGCCCGAGGTCCCCGAGACGCCGCTTCCGGTGATCGCCCCGCGACCCGACGATCTACCTCGAGGGCGTCGTGCAGCTCGAGGTTCGCTGCGATCCCGAGGACATCATCGCCAACCGGCTCGACCCGTGGCACGGCGTCCACTTCCACCCCTATGCATTCGCAACGCTGACGGTCCTCGATCTCGACGACGATGTGCTCAAGGTGCGGGTGGCCAAGAGGCTCGTCGGGCGAGTCGTCGCCGAGACCGATGCGACCTTCCACAGCCCGGAACCACGCTCCATCGTCATGACCATTATCGAGGGCGAAGGCAAGGGATCGGTGGTGGAGACGCATGCGACACCCATCGAGCCGGGACGCACCATGGTCGTCGAAGCAACGCTCGCGACCTCGGATCGTCCGGGTTTCCGACACGCCCGGAAGCTCCAGCGCTTCATCAGGCCCTTCATCGAACGCTCCGCACGCCGACTCTGGGTCGACGACGCCGCCTATGCGGAACGGTTGTACGAGCTGCGCAACGGTTCGCCCGGCTGACGATCAGATCGCGACTACACGCTCCATGGTCGTCTTTGTGTAGGACCGGGCGAGGTTCGCCAGTTGGTGGCCCGAGACGACCCAGGGGTTCGAGGGCCGAGGCGGCCGACTCGATATAGCGGTGGACCTCCTGCCGGGTGCCGTGGGCACCCAGACCGCGAGGCGAGGGTCGACTTCTCGTCGTCCTGACCGGTGTCCTTGCCGATGTCATCGCGCGAACCGAAGGTGTCGAGGAGGTCATCGAGCAACTGGAAGGCGAGACCGAGGTTGACGCCGTAGCTCCGCACCGCTTCGACCCAGGCATCGTCGACTCCCGCAACGCGCGCCCCGGCTTCGAGGGCGGCGACGAAGAGCGCACCGGTCTTCTGACCGTACATCTCGGTCAGACCGGTGACGTCGTCACCGTGGCCGTGACGGATCTGCAGATCGCAGAACTGACCGGCGATGATCCCGTTGCTGCCGACCGACTCCGACAGCAGCCGGGTCAGGTCGATTCGTGTCTGGGCAGGGAGACGATCGCATTCCGCGATGACACCGAAGGCCCGGTTGAGCAGTGCGGTGGCGGCAAGGACCGCGGTGTCCTCACCGTAGACGAGGTGATTCGCGGGGTTGCCGCGTCTGAGGCTGGCGTCGTCCATGCACGGCAGGTCGTCGAGGATCAGCGAGGCGGCGTGGACCATTTCCACGGCACAGGCGACATCGAGCGCGTCTTCCTGGGTCGCGCCGAGATCGGTCGCCACCTGGATGGTGAGGACGGGTCGGATTCGTTTTCCTCCGGCCAGCAGGCTGTAGCGCATGGATTCGTGGAGCGGACGCGGATCGACGTTTCCACCCGGAACGAGTTCGGCGAGACGCTCGTCGATCAACCGACGCCAACGGCGGGCGGCATCGCGTTGATCTTCGTCCCGGGGGGCCAAACGCAGTCTGCCATCTTCGCCCAATCCTTCGATACTCATACTCATTTGCAAAATGTCTCCACTTTCATCTGGTTTCGCCAGTCGCGCTCAGCTTCGTTTTTGAGGTTGACTCTCTACCAGGTGGAACACAGCGGCGCGGCGCCGTTATTCCGCACCCTCCACTCCGGGGAGGATCAGTGCTCGTCCAAACAACACGGACGACGATCAGCTTTCGCTGGGAAGCAGCTCCTCGACCGCAGTGACGATGGTTTCGTCCATGGGGTCGACGCCCGATTCGAAGCGGGCGACCACTTCGCCATCGCCATTGACGAGAAACTCGGTGAAATTCCATTTGATCTCACCACGCATCCCCTCGGGGGACTCGGCGGTCAAGGCGCGGTAGACGGGCACCTGCCCGGCTTGCCAGCGGTCGTCCGGCCGCTGGATGGTCTTCCGGCAACAGGGGGGAAAGCAGATCGTCTCACCCCTTTCTCTCCGGCACAGTCGACGATCCCGTCAACCGATCAAAGCCTGCCGGCTCCGCCGATGATCACGTAGACTCCGAGTTGATCGTGGTGAAGGATGGAAGAACTCTCAAACCCGAGGACCGACCGGAGGCCGACCGTGCGCGAAACCCTGAAGACCGAGACCATCATAACCGGAAACCCCGAGCTGGAGTTCGCGGCAGCAAAACGGCTCGCGGACGAGGCGGCGGCGCGTATCCTCGACGAACCGATCTGCCTCTCGTGGTACGACCGCGACGCCGACCGCGAGTCTCCGGCCCACGCCAGCGAGTGCCACGGCGACTGCGAGATGCCCGGCTATGTCGAGTACGCCGTGACTCGTGGGGCAGAACTCAAGGTCGTCATCGATGGCGGCGCCTATGTCTTCTGTTACCGGCCCATCGGCGAGTTTGCGGACCGCTGATGGAAGGCTCGACCGCGAGCGGTGGTTCTGACGAGACGATGGAATACGTCGTCGAGTTCGTCGGGGCGAGCCGCACCTATCACCGCGGCGACGAGGAGGTCCACGCCCTCGTCGACCTGTCGCTGCGGCTGGTCGCGGGCGAGATGGTGGCTTTGGTCGGGCCCTCGGGTTGCGGCAAGTCCACCGCGCTCAACCTGGCGGCCGCCGTCGATCGGCCGGACCGCGGATCGATCCGGGTCTGCGGAGTCGATATCGCCACCGCTCGTGAAAGCGAGCTCGTGACGCTCCGACGGCGCCGGATCGGGATGGTCTTCCAGGCCTTCCACCTGATCCCGCACCTGACGGTCGAGGAGAACATCGCGCTCCCCCTCGCGCTCGACGGCCGCCGCGAACCCGATCGGATTCGCGAGCTCATCGACCGGGTCGGGCTCGGCCACCGCGCCCGACACTATCCGTCCGAACTCTCGGGTGGCGAACAGCAGCGCACCGCGCTGGCGCGGGCTCTTGCGCACCGCCCCGCGGTCGTGGTCGCCGACGAGCCCACGGGCAACCTCGACAGCCGAACCGGGGCCGAGGTCATCAGCCTGCTCGACGAGCTTCGGCGGTCCGAGGGCGCGACCCTGCTCCTCGCCACCCACGACGCCAAGATCGCCGCCGCCGCCGACCGGGTGTGCGAGCTCGCCGACGGCCGGCTGATCGGGTGAGCGGGGGAGCCGCCGCGCTATGATCCTCCGCGCCCTGCTGCTGCGTCCGCTCGCCCGGCGACCGTGGCGCTTCCTCATCACGGTGATCGGCGTCGCCACCGGCGTCGCCGCCGTGGTGTCGACCATGGCCGCCAGCCGCGCCGCGGTCGCGTCGTTTGCCGAGGGGGTGGAGGAGGTGGCGGGGGCGGCGCGGCTCGAGATCACCCGGCCGGGTGGTCTGCCCGAGGAGCTGCTGGCCGAGCTGCGGCCCCTCGCCGGCGATGCGCTTCTCGTGCCCGTCATCGAGGACACCGTGCTGCTGCTCGAGCTCGGCGACGGCGTCCGGCTGCTCGGGGTCGATCTTCTGCTCGACGCCGAGGTGCGGCCGGTCCTCGCCGACGACGGCTCGCTCCCCGATCTCGAATCGACCCTGCTCGGATTCGGCGCCCTGCTGTCGCGCCCGCTGGCCACGGAGCTCGGTGTCGAGCCTGGTGACGAGCTGACGGTCGCGGTCGGCGGGCGTCCGCGAACCATCGAGGTCGCGGCGGTCTTCGATGCGAAGGGGTTGTCGGCGGTGTGGGAGCGGGTGGTGGTGATGGACGTGGCGGCGGCGCAGGAGCTCCTCGGCCGCAACGGCCGGCTCGACCGCATCGAGCTCGTGCCGCGGGGGCCGGCAGATCTCGAGGACCTGCGAGCGCGGGCTGCGTCGCTCGCGCCCACCGACGCCGTGGTCGCCGCACCCGGCGAACGCCGCCGTTTCGCCGAGCAGATGCTCGCGTCGTTGCGTTTCAACCTGGTGGCGTTGTCGGCGATCTCGCTGCTCGTCGGCGGCGTCCTGGTGGCGACGACCCTCGCGACCTCGGTGGTCCAGCGCCGGCCGGTCGTGTCGCTGCTGCGCTCGCTCGGCGCATCGCGGATGAGGATCGCCGGGGTGGTCCTCGCCGAGGCGCTCGGTCTCGGGGTGGTGGGCGGCGTCCTCGGCGTCGCCGCCGGTTTCGCCGGCGCCCGGCTCGCCCTGACCAGCGTCCGGTTCACCGTCGCGTCGGTGGTTCGCGGCATCCCGGCCTCGGAGATCCGCTTCGATCCGCAGCTCGCCGCCATCGGTCTCGGCCTTGCCGTGGTCACCGCCTTCGCCGCGGCCGTCCTGCCGCTGCTCGAGATCATGGCGGTGCCGCCGCTGCAGGGCCTCAGTACGGCCCCCGGGAAGCGAATGACAGGCCGAGCGCGGCTCGTCGTTGTGAGCGTGCTTGGCCTGATGGCGGTCGCCGCCTTTCTGTTGACTCGGGCGCCGGCGATCTCGGATCTTCCGATCCCGGCGCTCACCGCCGCATTGGTGGCGATGGCAACCCTCCTGGTGGGCTCGGGCGTGCTGCTCGACACCCTGGCCCGGATCGGCCACCTGCCCTTTGCACGGTTGCGCTCGACCCCGTTGCAGCTCGCCGCGGCGGCGCTCTCGTCGGGTCGTAGACGGGCCTCCTGGGCGGCAGGATCGGTGGCGGTTGCGGTGGCCCTCGCGGTCGCCATCGCGACCATGGTGAGCTCGTTCAGGGCGACGGTGGAGAGCTGGACCCAGTCCGGGATGCACGCCGATCTCTGGGTTCGGCCCCTGGCGGCCGACACCGGGATCTGGGTCGGCCGCCTCGATCCCGAGATCGTCGCGATCGCCGATGGACTGTTCGGCACCGCGACGGTGGATCCCTTCTACTCACAGATCATCGAGTATCAGGGGCGGCCGGTGAGCTTTGCCGGCGCCGCCTTCGATGTGGTTCGATTTCACGGCAGCGTGCCGTTCCCCGGGCGCGACTCGGCCGAGGTCTTCGACCTGGCGTATCGCGAGCGCGCGGCGGTGGTCAACGAGCCCTTCGCCAACCGCTTCGGCATCGCCGAGGGCGATACGATCCGCCTCGACCTGCCCGGCGGGTCCCTCGAACGGAAGGTCGTCGGGGTCTTCCGCGACTACTCGCGGTCGCACGGGCTGGTGGTGGTCGACCGGGCCGACTTCCTCCGGTTCTTTCCCGATCTCGGCCCCGACGACATGGCCCTGTTTCTGCCCCCCGATGTCGACGCCGCCGCCGCCCGCGACCGCTTCTTCGAGGCGGTCCGCGGTGATTTCCTCGTCGAGGTCCTGAACAACCGCGAGCTCAAGACCGCGGTGCTGTCGGCCTTCGAGCGCACCTTCGCCATCACCACCGCCATGTATCTCGTGACCGCGGTGGTGGCGGTGGTGGCGGTGCTCACCGTCCTGCTGACCTTAGTCGGCGAACGCCGCCGCGAGCTCGCGACGGTGCGCGCGGTGGGCGGCTCTCGACGGCAGCTGCTGCTGACGGTGGTGGCCGAGGCCGGGCTGCTCGGCATCGCGGCCGCCGCGGCCGGCGCCGTCGTCGGGCTCGCGGTCGGGATCATCCTGGTCAAGGTGGTCAATCTCCAGTCCTTCGGCTGGTCGCTCGAGCTGGTGCTGCCGTGGGGCGCCATCGCCGGGATGACGGCGTGGGTGGTGGCGACCTGTCTCGTCGCGGGGCTGCCGCCCGCCCTGGTGGCGGCGCGGGTGCAACCGGCCACAGCGCTCCGGGAGGACGGGTGATGGGCCGCCGGTGGCTGCTCGATCCTCCTCGCCGCCGTCCTGGTCTTCGGCGCGGCGCAGGCTCTCGCGGGGGAGAGCTGGCGGGAGATCACCGGTCCGCCCGATCTCGTTTTCCCCGGCGACCACGGCGCCCACCCCGAGACCCGGACCGAGTGGTGGTATGTCACGGGTATCGTCGCCGACGCCGAGGGCCGGCGGCGGGGCTTCCAGATCACGTTCTTCAGGCAGGGGCTCGCACCGGGAGCGCCCGAGCCGGGTTCGTCGACGCTGCGCGCCCGGCAGATCGCGGCCGCCCACCTGGCGATCGCCGACATCGACGCCGGCGACTTCCACCACGCCGAGCGGCTGCGGCGTTCGGGGGGCGGGCTCGCCGGATGGTCCGAGACCGACCTCGATGTCTGGCTCGAGGACTGGACCATTCGACGCGACGACACGGGAGCCATCGCCGTTCGAGCGCGGGATGCGGCGACCGGCATCGGACTCGAGCTCGAGCTCCGACCGGAGCGGCCGCTCGTCCTCCACGGCGACGCCGGCTACTCCCGGAAGGGGGCCGAGCCGGGCAACGCGTCCGCCTATGTCAGCTGGACCCGTCTCGCCGTCACCGGCCGGATCGAGGTCGCGGGAGAGAGAACCGAGGTCACCGGACAGGCCTGGTTCGACCACGAGTGGGGCACCTCCCAGCTCGGCGACGACGTCGTCGGCTGGGACTGGTTCAGCCTCCGGCTCGACGACGGCCGCGATCTCATGGTCTACCGGCTGCGCCGCGGCGACGGCTCGGCCGATCCGTTCTCGTCGGGCACGCTCGTCGCCGCAGATGGATCAACCTCCCGACTCCACCGCGACGATGTCGAGATCGAACCCCTGAATGGTGGACGAGCCCTGCGACCGGCGGGCGCTATCCCGTCGGTTGGCGGCTCCGGGTCCCGGCGCACGCGATCGATCTCGAGATCACCGGGTTGCTGCAGTCCTCCGAGCTCGACGGAAGCTCGACGACCGGAGTCATCTACTGGGAGGGCCCGGTCGAGGTCCGGGGCACCGCCGGCGGCGAAGGCTATGCCGAGCTCACCGGCTACGCCGGCAGCCTCGAGGGTCGTTTTTGATCGGTGTGGATCCACTGGTGATCCAGGGTGGCATCCGCAAACCGGTCGACCATTTCCTGGGAGATCGTCAACCAGTCGCTGGAGCCCAACTCGCGGCCGACCAGCTCCTTGAGCCCATCAATACCGTCGATCGTTTGTCGTTCCATCGAGCCTCCCCTCTGGAGTCAGGGCGTCTTTGAGAAGCGGCGTCCGGTGCTAGTCGATGACTGCGGTCTGCCGCGCCGCCATGGACCAGTCGCGGATCGTCGCCTTGGCGGCATCGGTGAGTCGCGCGTCCGAATGGGCGAGGAGGTAGGCAGGTAAAGGCATCTCGCCTTCCTCGACCTCTTCCCAGATCTCCTCGGCCAAACGCTCCTGACGTTTGGGGTCGTAGCTGCCCCAAAGCGAGAAGTTGAGGTGGCCGCGCGCCTCCTCGACATCGTGGGCGACGAGCCACGAAACCGGCGCGATGCGGCTGTACCAGGGCCAGGTTGTCTCGTGCGAATGGCAGTCGTAGCACGAGGTTCGGAGCACCGTCGCCACATTGGTCGGGCCGTCGAAATCGGCGGTCGCGGGCGGGTTGGACCGGTCGACCGGGACAAATTGAATCGCGATCAGGATGACGACGAGCGCACCCGCGGCGATCAGGGCTTTTTGTTTCATTCGGTACTCCTCATTGCTCAGCGCGACGTTGCGACCGCACCTTGGTGGAAGGCGTTCATTCTAAGGCGAATGGACGTTTAGGCGCAACCGTCGGTATTCGAGTGGCCGGTCGAGGTCGAGGAAATCGACCCGTCTTCAGGACCGATCGACTTGTCCCTTTCGCTTCCGAAGATCTCACCCACGTCCGCGACATCGTCAGTTCATATGCTGAACGACCGATCGCCGTTCGTCGATGACGTCGACGGTTGAGAGGTCCACGGTCGATCGCGGTCACGGTGCGGGCGCCTGACCCACGGTGGCGGACCAGGCCCCGGTCGTGCCGTCCACGAAGCCGTCGACGAAGATCGGCGGCCAGAGCACCCGGCCGTGGAGGTCCCGGAGGGTTGTCCCTGGACGATCGTGCTCCCAGACCACCAGGGTGGTCTTCCGGCCGCTTGCAATGGCGGGGTGGATGGTTGCCGCAGTGCCTCCCGTGTCGACCGCAGTGAAGGGGTCCCACGACCACCACCAGAGCGTTGATGGATCCACGTCAAGTTTGAGCAGTCCACCCTGGATGGTGTCGTACACCGGCCCCTGCGCCCGACTCCACACCATGTCCCAGCGCCGAGAACCGGCAGGACAATCGATCGCGGGGCTAGCCGAATCTGGACCCCCCAGTACACAAGGCTGACATTTATTTGAGAGCCGTCGCCGTGGAGAAACGTACCAGAAATCGTTGGGGTCCCTGCTGTTATCATCCAAAGAACAGAGTAGGCGTCCTGGTCGGGGTTGGCCGCCACTACCGGCTCGGTCTCTTCTCCCGGACCGTCAGAAACCCAGATCTCGGTGCCGAGGACGACGCCGTCCCCCCGTAGCCGGGTGGCCGCAATGTCATACCCGGTGGCGCCGCCATTGTCGATGTCATAGACCACCAGGTACTCGTTGCGGGCGAGGTTGTAGGCGACATCCGGGTGCCGGCGAGGATGGGTGTCGCCGGCGATGTTGAGCACACCGCTGACGGCTGGGATCGCGGGATCGCCGGACGCGATCCTGCTGCCCTCGACGTGGTCGACGACCCCGGGCTCGACGCTCGTCCACATCACCATGAATTCCTCCTGAGCACGGCCGAAGACCACCTGCGGGTCCGTCTGGTCATCGCCACCGGAATCGATGAGGAACTCCGGCCAGGCCGGATCGGGTCCGTCCCAGTCGATGAAGCGGCCCCGGACGTCCCAGTCCGAGCCGGTGCCGTGGTATTCGTAGAGATAGACCACCAGGTAGCGGTTGTGGACCGGGTCGTAGGCGACGTCGGGCGTGATCCGGTCGTTTAGGCCCACCGACACCGCGAACCAGCTCAGCGGGTTGCCCTCGCGGTCGAGACGCTGGGCGTAGATGTCGCGGTTGCCCGGCCACTGATTGTGCCAGACGACCAGGAACTCGTCCTCGACCGAGTTGTAGGCGACCCGCGGGTGGAGCTGTTGGTTGTCGAGCTGGGAGATGATCAGCTCGGGGCCCATGACGACATCTTCGGCCGCGGCGGTGGCGCAGATGACGGCGGTCAGTGCAATGAGAATATATGGTTTCATTGGATTCCTCCCAAGCTCATGAAGTTCAGATTTTCGCCGGTCGGCGACCGTCCGAATCACCCGGGCGTCCGCCGGGTGGAGCTTCCGCGCCGGTGGGTGACCCCGAGCTCGTACGCGCCGCGGTCGACGCCGGCGCCGGCGGGCCGCGCTCGGCCCTCGAGGTCGTCGGCGGGCACCGAGGTCCGGCCGACCGCGGCGCCGACCGGCAGGCCCGAGTCGATGGCCGGCCCGCCCGGCAGCGGGTGGCCGTCGAAGCCGTCGATGGTCGAGTCGACCAGCATCGGGTCGGTCACGCACAGGTCGTGGGCGCCGCGCGGGCACATCGTCGTCCTGGTCTTTGACCCCGGCCACCAGGTTCCAGTCGAGATCGACCGGGTCCGACGGCAGCTGCGAGTCGTCCCACCAGTACAGGCAGCTGTTTTCGAACGGCTGCCACCAGTCGACGGCGCCGACCACGACCGAGGAGCGGATGACCAGCTCCTCGGCGCCGGTGCAGTCGGCGTCGGTGCACTCGGCGATGACGACGCAGTCGCCCTCGCTCGCCAGGGTCGAGTTGACCACCGCGGCCCGGCTGCCCCGGTGGAGATCCGCCAAAAAGGCCGAGCCGCCGCCCCGGCAGTGGTCCGACATCAGCGGCCAGCCGTCGAAGAACGCGCAGTCGCTGACCAGCAGCGAGTTGACGACCGTCGCGTCGCCGGCCACCTTGAGCTGGTCGCCGGCGTTGCCGCGGGACACCGTCCGCCGGACCACGACCGAGCCCCCGGTCTGGAGATAGTAGAGATCGAGCCCGTCGGAGGTGTTGTGCTCGACGGTGCAGTCCTCGAACCACCAGCGGCCCGCGGTGGCGCCGGTCCCGAGACCGTCGCCGTAGCCGCCGGCGTTCTGATCCCAGCAGCCGGTCGGCTCCCGCCCGGGCCAGGTCTCGCCGCAGCCGTTCCAGGCGATCTCGACGTGGTCGAAGACGAGATCGCCGGCGTTCGAGTCGTCGCCGTCGACATCGCCGTCCCAGCCCGCCCAGCCGTTGGCCGTCAGCCGCACCCGCTCGAGCGTCCAGTCCTCGAGACGGCCGGCGTGGATCCCCGCGACCGCGAGACCGTGGATGTCGAGGTCGCGGAGCAGGACGTCGGCCGAGTCGGTGGCGATCAGCCCGACCGCGCCCCAGTTGCCGTAGGGCGGGGTGTCGCGCTCGCACGCCAGGGCGCCGGAGTGGTCCTCGACGCACGCCGAGTGGTCGGTGATCTCGAGGCAGGCCACCACCACGTGCGACGAGCCCGTCAAGTCGACCACCTGCCAGGGGCGCTCGGCGCCCCACAGCTCGGGCGGGTCGGCACAGCCGCCCTCCCAACCGGCGCCCACCAGCCGGGTCGGGTGGGCGGCGTCGGGGCCCGACGGCAGCGGCGGCATGACGCAGTCGAAGGCGCCGTCGGCCTCGCAGTCGTCGGCGCCCGGGGCGCCGAGGCCCATCCGGTAGGCGCCGGGGCCGATCACCAGCGTGTCGCCGCCGGCGATCCTCACCGCGCCGTCGGGCGGCAGGGCGCGAAACGGGTGGTCCCAGGCGCAGTCCCGCCCGGTCCCGCTGCCGGGATAGGCGGCGTCGGCCCTGCCGGTGCACTGCACCGGGCTGCCGCCGTCGGTCCGCACGTAGATGGTCGTCCCTGCAGAGGCGGACGCGGCGAGTAGCAGCGCTCCCGCCGCCATGGTGAGCCGATTTTCGATCTTCATCTTTCGCTCCCTCCTTCTTGTGATCGGGGCGGCGCCACCCGGGCGCTCGCCACGGCGAAAATGTCTTCAATCCCGGTGTCCTTCGACGACTGCCCGGCCGGTCGACGGCGCACCAGCCGCGCCCGCACCGTCAGGCCTGGGCTGCACGGCCCGGCAAACTCGAGGTCGGTGACGTCGGTGGCGAACGGCGCCAAGGCGGCATCGGCGTCATAAAGAGCGCCGGGGGCGCCGGCGAGGGCGCCGGCGGCCGGCGGCAGTCTGGGGCCTCGGAGACACGCCCGCGGTGTTCCGCCGGCGTCGAGCGCCTCGACGGTGAGCACCAGAGTCGCCCCGGTTTCGCCCGACGGCAGGGCGTGGCCGGCGCCGGAGTTGCACACCAGCACCTCGGCTGCGACAAGGCCGTCACGACAGACCGCCGTTACCAGCAGATCGACAGGGCCCCTGCGGTGAGCCGCTGACCGGGTCGCGGTCGCCGACGTGATCACCGGACATCCGGCTTGCGGCGATCCCATTTTGTGGCAACCGGGGCAGCCGACACCCGCCTCACGATCGCTGTACGGGCTCGCGAGCCACTGGTCGAAGACCCCGCCGCGGCGGGTTGCGTGGCACGGCCGGCAGACCTCACTCGTTTGCTTCGGGTCGATGGACGTCGCCGCCAACGCGACGCCCGCCATCGCCACCAGGACCACGCCAGCGCTTCCAAGACTGCGAATTGCCGCCGTCATGCCCACTGCTCTAGGGCGTTGCCGCCGACGGGAGCGAACGGGCGTCGGGCTCGATACCGCCGGGTTCGTCTCGGGCGGCCGCGAGTACTCCCGCCGTCACCACGGACGAACCGGATGCGAACGATGCGGCGAACGATCATGATGACCTCCTGTGGACCGGGACGCCGGTCCTGTTGGGGTCGAAGGTGGGCTGGAAGAACCGACAAGTCCGGAAACTTTACCGAAAAACGCCGACCGCGCGGCCGCAGACGGTCGAATGCCGCGCCGTCCCGGTCTCTTTCGCTCAGGTTCGGTGGACTTCGCTCCTTTTGCAGTCGGGTCGCAGGTCCTGAAGGACCTACCGACGGAGGATGACGCTGTTGAAGATAATAGAGTTGACGGTGGCCGCGTCCTTCAATCGCAGGTCCTGAAGGACCTGATTACAGAGTCCTGAGCAAAACTCGATAAACAACACGCCTGTAGGGGCGCCCGTGAGGGTGCGCGACCAAATCGTGGTGAGAGCCCTTCGCTATCGGCTAACCTGAGTCATGGGGACAGGTATGGTGTGGGCTCGTCGGTGTTCCGGACCTCGTAGAGGGCGGCGGACTCGGTCATGAGGAGGGTCATCAGCGGCGCGCCGCCGCGGCCGAGCTCGAGGCCGTCGATGCGGTAGCCCCAGGGATCTTCGACGGGCCGCTGGACCCGCTCGGGGACGCCTCCGTCGAGCCCCACCCGCCACAGCCCGCCGTCGGTCTCGAAGCGCGCGAAGAGCAGACCGCGGCTGTCGGGCAGCCAGGCGAGACGGGCGCCGTCCGGCGCCAGCCGGCGGGGCTCGCCGCCGCTCGCCGCGACCACCCAGACGCCGGATGAAACCGTGTCCTGGGGGCGATCGCCGCCGCTGAAGGCGATCCAACGGCCGTCGGGCGACCAGCGCACGTCGTCGTAGGCGCCGCCGGTGGCGAGCACCCGATCGCCGCCGCCTTCCAGGCTCACAATCGCCAGCTCGCAGTCGGCGAGGCAGCGCACACCGGCCAGATCGCGGCCGTTGGGCGCCGGGTCGAAGCTCGTCCAGCGCCCGGTGCCGCGCACGACCGCGGCCGGCATCCCGCCGTCGACCGGCAGCGCCCAGATCCACGTCGCGGCCTCGTCCGGGGACGGCGCCGCCACCAGCAGATGGCCGCCATCCACCGACCACCGCACCCGCGCCGCGTCGAGTCCGCTCAGCGCGCGGCGCCGGCCCGAGGCGAAGTCGAGGAGGCTCACCGACTGACCGGCGCCGAGATCGCCGGCGGCGACGGCCAGGAGCTTGCCGTCGGGCGACAGCGCGAGGTCGTGGACTACCTCCTCGGCCAGCACCCTGACGGGGGGCTCGCCCGGCCCGTCGGATCGGTACACCGCCGCCGCCAGGGTGGCATAGGCGAAGACCAGGGTCGAGCCGTCGGCGGCGACGGCCGGCGCCGAGCACTCGCCGGGACCGCTCGTAACCTGGGTCTCGACCCGACCGTCGACCGACACCGCCCACAGATCGCCGCTACTGTGGCGCTCGCTCGCGAACAGGATCCAGCGGCTGTCCGGCGTCCAGCACAGGCCGTAAATCTGGCTTGCTGCGGGGGTCAGAGTCCGGCGATCGCGACCGTCCGGACGCACCACCAGGACGTCGCCCTCGCCACCCTCGGGGTTGGAGGTCGTGTACGCGATCCAGCGGCCGTCGGGCGACCAGCGCGGCCAGTAGCCCGATTCGGCGACGACCCGCTCGGCGCCGTCCGCCGCCCGCACGACGATCGCGCTGCCGGCGGCGCCGACCGCGGCCCACGCCAGAGCGCGGCCGTCCGGCGACTCGGACGCCGCCGAGGCGCCCGCCAGCACCGGCTGCGGCTCGCCTCCGAGCACCGGCACCGCGAGCACCGACGGGACCACGCCGCGCTCAGGGTCGTGGCGGTAGGTGGTGAAGAACACCCGCGACCCGTCGGCCGAGAAGCTCGGCGACGGCCCACGCACGTCAATGCCGCGGGTCAGCCGGAGCGGCGCGCCCGAGTCCGGTTTCACCAGCCACAGGGCGTGCTCGCCGGCGGTCTCGTCCACCGTGACCACCGCGAGGAGATCACCCCGGGGCGAGAACGCGGGCTTCATCGCTCCCTCCGGCAGGTTGGCGACCTTGCGAAAAGGACGCCCCCGGAACGGCGAGTCGTCGGCCGATCCGCGCCACGGCAGGAAGCCCCGCATCGCCACCACGCCGGCAGCCGCCGCCAGCACGATGGCGGCAATTACGGCGATCGAGCGCAAACCACCGCGGCGGTCGCCGGTGGTGGAGGCGGGCGCCGCCAGTAACGGCGGGCCGGCCGCGGGAACGACGCTCACCGGCGCGATGAACCGGTAGCCGCGGCGGTGCACGGTCTGGACGAACTGCGGGTCGGCAGCGGTGTCGTCGAGGGCGCGCCGGATCTCCGCCACCGCCTTGACCAGGCTGTCCTCGCTGACCACCGCATCCGGCCACACCGCGTCCAGGATCTGTCGTTTGGAAACGACCTCGCCGGCGTTTTCCACGAGCACCAGAAGCGCCGCCAGACCACGCTCGCCGAGAGGCACGATCTCGCCGCGGCGCCACACGACCCGCCGCCCGGGGTCGATCACGACGTCGCCGGTGCGGAAAACGACGCTCTCATTCACAGCCATCCCGGCATGTTACTCCGCACTCCGGTGAATTCCCTACCGTGTCGGCGCGGATGAGGGCTACGTAATGACGGACATCGTGTGGCCGCGACCGCACCCATTCGAAAAGGTGCGGTACGCTCGTTGTAGGAGTTCCCGGCGCATCGCGTTCCCGCGGGTGGCGCCGGCTGATGGGAGAGACCGATGGTCGGTGGGCATGACACAACCTGAACAGTCCGCGGAAATCACGTTCAGAGCGATCTTCGACTCGATCCCGATTTCGATCTGGGTCGAGGATTTTTCCGCGGTCGTCGCCGCTCTCGACACTTTGCGGGATCAGGGAGTGGTGGATCTTGGGAGCTACCTGCAGGATCACCCCGGGGAAACCGAACGCCTTGTGCAGCTGATCCGGGTGCTCGACATCAACCATGCATCACTCGGGCTCTACGGCGCCACAAGCAAGGAGGAGCTGTTCGCGAATCTCGACATGCTCTTCACCCCCCAGGCGCTGGCCGCCTTCCGGGATGAGCTGGTGGCGGTCGCCGAGGACCGCCCCGGGTTCACCGCCGAGGTCGAGTCGAAGAAGTTGGGGGGCGAGCGTCTCGACCTGCTCATTTCGGTGGTGCCGGCCACCCCCGGGGACGGCTGGGAGCGGGCGCTCGTGACCGCAACCGACATCACCGAGCGCAAGCGGACCGAGGCGCAGTTGGCCCAGAGTCGCGCCAGCTTTGCCGCCATCGTCGATCAGAACACCGACGGCATCACCGTGGTCGATGCCGGCGGTGTCGTCCGGTTCGCCAACCCGGCCGCCTGTGCCCTGCTCGAAACACCACTCGAGCAACTGGTCGGCTCTCGCTTGAATTGGGCAACCTATCGCCAGCGGCAGAGACGAAGTCGAGATTCTGCGGTCCAACGGGGCGCCGGGGGTCGCGGAACCGGGTTCGAGTGAGACCACATGGGACGGGCAGCCGGCGCGTCTGGTTGTGCTGCGAGACGTCACCGAGCGCAAGCGTCTGGAAAAGGACCTGCTGCAGGCCCAGAAGATGGAGGCGATCGGTCGTCTCGCCGGCGGTGTCGCCCACGAGTTCAACAACCTGCTGCAGGCGATGCTGAGCACCGCCGAAGCGGGTCTTGCGAGGGACGCCGGTGGAGCCGGGACCGAGCTGTTGCGGGAACTGGAGCCGCTCATTCTGCGCGGCCGCAGCCAGACCCGCCAACTGCTGCTCTTCTCACGCCGCGAGGAGCCCCAGCGCGAACCTCTCGAACTCAACCGGGTGCTCCGCGAAAACATGGCGATGCTCGAGCGTCTTGTCGCCGAGAACATTCTTCTCGAGCTGCAGCTCGACGAACGGGATTTGCACGTCCGCGGCGACCAGGGCCAGCTCGGCCAGGTGCTCGTCAATCTGGTGGTCAACGCCGCCGATGCTCTGCCGGACGGGGGCAAGATCACCGTTCGCAGTGGTCTGCGACCAAGTGGCACATTCTCCACGGAGCCGGCGGAGCAGGGGCAAGTCCGGCGGGAGGAACTGGGGCAGGTCTGGTTCGAGGTTGAGGATAGCGGCGCCGGCATCCCCGAGCACGTCCGGGACCGCATGTTCGAGCCCTTCTTCACCACCAAGGAACGGGGCCTCGGTACCGGACTCGGGCTGTCCGTGGCACACGGTATCGTCAGCCGTCACCAGGGCTGCATCGAGGTCGAAAGCCAGGAGAATCACGGTACCCGGGTGCTGGTGCTGCTTCCCGAGGAATCGGTCGGGCCGAACGCCGCGGCGATCCACCACGAGCCGGCGTCCGGTCCCGCCTCCGGTCGTGGAGAGCGAGTGCTGCTGGTCGAGGATGAGCCGGCCGCCCGCAGCGGCCTGACCGATGTGCTGGAGATGCTCGGCTACGAGACCGTGGCGGTCGAAGACGCCGAGCAGGCTCTGGCACTCGGCCCAATCCCAGCCTTCGACGTGTTGATCACCGACCTGATGCTCCCCGGCCTGTCCGGCGCAGCGCTGGCCGAGCAGCTGCTGGTGCGCTGGCCGGACCTCGGGGTCATCGTCATTTCGGGGTACTCGGAGGACCGCACCGCCGAGCTGGTTCACCACCTGAAATCGGTGCGTTTCATGCACAAGCCGTTCAGCATGGCGGATCTCTCCCATGAGATCCGCGCCGCGCTCAACAAGCAGTAATCCGGTATCAGACACTCCGCGACAAACCGGTCAATGAAACGGCAGCCCGTCTCTTTGTCCGCCCCTGTCGTTAAAAACCCACACCGCGAAGATGCGGGTCGTTCCACTCATCCGTCACGCGGTGCCATAGCCGGACATCACCATCCCGACGATCTGAACCGCAAAACAGATGAGGGCTCGCACGAAGGGAGTTTTCGTCTCCTGCCAGTTCATGAACACGAAGATCAAACCGACGAATGGGATGAAGAGGCTTCCGAGGCCCCATCCGATGTGTTTCTTGAAAGCGACGATGAGAATCTGGATCCAGAATACCAGTCCACCTATCGCACCGATGGCCATGATGATCATTCCGAGAGTCGCCATAATTTCCTCCAAACTACGCAGGGTTCGACGCCCATTTTCCCCGAGCCGTGGCCCCGGTCAACTGGCTGCGTAGCCTTGTGCCGACGCCGTGGTCGATTGGTCGAAAAGTGTCGAACGGTGAATAAGACCCGGTTCCAGGATTCCATGCAATGCCCCATCGGATACCCGCGAACTGAGTAGGCTGAGATTGCGTCTGCTTTCCCTTGAGGCCAGGATAGTTGATGAGCCGGCCTATTACAAGCGGAGGGCGGGCGCTGCAAGGGTGAGCGTGGCGGTGCTCAGCGTGGCAGTGTGTATGTCATCCCGAGGGAGGGAGTGCGACATCCCACCCCCTGTCCGAATCATCTGCCGGACCTGACCTTCGCCGGCTACTCCGGAGCGTCGGCGCTCAGACCGATCTCGGATCGCGGTTCGACCTCGATCCGGCCCAGGTCGCGTGGCTTCGATCCGAGCAGGCGCACCCGGTAGGTTCCCGGAAGCAGCGAAACGGGGTCTCCGTTGACGGCACCGATAGCCACTGCCCAGCGTCAACTACTGTTGTGCAGCGCATTAACTCAGCGAGTTCTCGCCGGCACCCGTCGAGGTGACCTCGGCGGCACCCAATTGGCCGAAGGCGCCCATCAGGGGCACAGTCGCCGAGCCGCGTCGTCTCAGCCATTCTCACAACTCGACACTGGTTGGAGGTATGTCCGAAACACTCGTCAACGGCGGAGAGCCCTGCCCCCGTTCGCTATCGAGCGTAGTAACTCACGACTCGCGGGTCGTTGGCGATGTGGTCCCGGTGCTCAGCAAGAGCCGGGACTCGTGAAACATTCTCGCATTGAAATCGCAACGCCATAGTGGGGAAGGTGGCCGCCCCGCAGCGCGGTAGATCTACTCGAATGCCTGTGAGCCGTACCCTTTCATCGCGCCGAAAAGGTGCAGAGCGTCACGCCAGGGATACCGGTTCATGAACATGGTCACCTCGGAGGCTATCTTGCCCTGTTTGTTCAGGCCCATGGCTTCCCGCCACTGGTTTGCCGGCGAGTCGGGGTTGAAATCGATCTGCTCGGTATACCGGGCGTCCAGGAACGCTTGTAAGTATGCCTTGTTGATCGGCAAGGCGCTGGGAATCTCCCGCCGGTTTCCCTTCACCGAAGCGAAGGTGAGGTCGCCGAACTGCTCGACCGGGATGTTGAGCTTGGTGTTTGAGGCCGGACTGTACTCCAGATCGCCCTGCTTGTTGACAAAGAAGATGTTGTCCTCGATCACGAGGCGGTCGTCGGGATTGAAACGGGTGTTGTCGATTCCGGCCAGGACGCTGCCGCCGATGATGTTGTGCTGGATGCGGTACTGGCACTTGGTCATCACTCGGATGCCGTAGCCCATGTCGAGCAGGTCCTTCTGGCGACTCCAGCTGAAGAGGATGGTGTTGTGGGCGATCTCGACGGTCCCGCAGTCGGGCGTCGTGCCCGGGCCGCCGCGCGCGGCACACGTGCCGTAGACCTCGATGGCCGCCATGCGGTTGCCGACAAACACGTTGTTGAGGATGCGGAAGGTTCCCTCGCGGAGCCCTGCCTGGATGGCAAAACTGGAGCCGTTGACGAAGACGCAGTTCCGGATGGTCAGATCTCCGCCCTGTGCGGCGCTGACGATCTGGATGATCGGCTCCTCAACCGTGCTGTTGCCATTCGCGGGTCTTTCCGTCGAGCGCAAGAGCCGACCGGTTTCGAGACCTGTGACGAGCCCGTCCTTCGAGCTGTAGGCATTCCGATATCCCATGTCGAAGACGATGCCGTCAATGAGGGTGCCGTCAATGGTCTTGGTGAGTTTCAGGAATGCTTTGCGCGCTTTGCCCCCAGCCTCGTTGTCCGGCTGGAAGACGGTCGGGGTTTCGAGGATGCTCCGCTCCGTGAAGGTCTCGTCGTGGCTTCCGAGCAGCTTCAGCGGCTTGTCGCTCTCGATGTATCCGATGCCGAAGGTACCGGTGTAGACGCCGCCTGCGATGTAGATTGTGTCCCCGGCCGCGGCGATCGCGACCGCCCTGTCGATCTCCTTGACCGGTTGCTCCTTGGTTCCTGGGTTCTGGTTGCTTCCCAGGGACTGCGACACGTATACGGCCGCCTGGGCTTCGGCCCCGACCGCGAACAGAGTGGCCAGGGCGATGATGAGGGAAAAAGATGCTCTCGACTTCATGAAACCTCCAGTGATTAGGAACAACGACACTTTTACCACGGTTCATGGTCAGAGCCGCGAATCACAATAACGACGCCGGCTCGGCCGACGTCCTCGATCGCGGCGCGGGGGGATCTCCGCCGCAGGTCTCCTCGCCGTCGGTCAGCAGGACCACCTCGACCGCTCCCGATCCCGGGTTGGCGGACTCGCCGGTCATTGACGCCGAGCCTCGAGAATCCGGGTTGTTGAGAGAGGTTCTCGTGTTACCGTGGCATGTAGCCTCGATCCAATCAACCGCGCCGCTGAGCCCGCAGTTCAGGTGGCGGCGTCGCGAAAGGAGTTCGCCATGAACCGGACGTGCCTCGTAATCTGTGTCTTACTGTCAATCGCTGCAACCGGCGTATGGGCCGGCTTTGCCGGAACCGACGTCATCCTCCCTTCGGTGGGTTCGGGGCCGGGGGCCTAAGAATCCAGCTGGGACACCGTGATCTGGGTCAACAACCCCTCGGGGAGCTCCGCCGATCTCACCTTCTCGTTCTACCTTCGCAACCAGGCCCACCCAGTTCCAACGGCGATCTACCAGGACACCATTCAGCCCGGAGACGCTCGTCGATACACGAACGTGATGCAATCGATGTTCGGTCTGGACGCCTTCGGTTCCATCCGCGTCCAGGCCTCCGAACGGGTGATCGTCAACAGCCGGATCTTCTCCACCCCTGAGAACGGCGCCGGTGAGGACTCGACCGGCCAGTTCTTTTCAGGCGTGCCGGTGGATTTTGCCATTGGGGCGGGCCAGTCATCCGTGATTCTGGGTGTGTACCAGACAGCGCCCCTCGACGACTCCGAGTACCGCTACAACTTCGGCTGCAATACAAGGCATCTGCTCAACCGGTTGCTCGGGCGTGGAGGGCAGACACTCAACCGAAAACAACTGGGCGCGCCTTGGGACGCTCTTCGGGGGAGTTTACGCGAAAGGAGAGAACGATCCCGGTGTCCTCGTCTCGAGCACCAACAGCCGCGGCGTCTCGGCGAGCCATGGCGGCGGCAGCGGTGAGGTCGAGATCGTCCTGCCGGACTACTTCGAGGCGCTCAATCGCGATTTTCGCTATCAGCTCACCCCGATCGGCGGCCCCGCGCCATGGCTGCACGTTGCGGAAGAGATTGCCGACAACCGATTCCGCATCGCCGGCGGTCCCGCCAACGGCCGGGTTTCGTGGCAGGTCACCGGTGTTCGCCGGGACGCGTGGGCCGAAAGCCACCGCATTCCCGTGGAGGAGGACAAGACCACCGAGGAACGAGGGCGCTACATCCACCCCGAGGCCTTTGGTCTCCCGTCTGCCATGGGAACAGAGGCGACTGAGTAACGCTGGAAAGCGGCTCGTCACGGCCGGCTGGCGCATTTGTGTCTGAATGCGATCGGATTTGGAGACGAAGGGTACTCGAGAGAGAAAGAGCCTGACCCGGCGCCAGAGAACAGACCTTCTTTTGGAGACGTAGACCCCTCTTCAGGAGGTGCGGAATGGGATCCTTCGTTTCGATTCTGAAGCTCGTGGCGATCGGAGCGCTGGGGTACCTCGTGATCGCGCTCGGTCAGACGTTTGTGCTCGAACTGATGCTCGGCGGGCAGCTCGCTCCCGAGTCGCCGCCGATGATCCTCGCCGCGGCGACGCTCGGGACGATCGCCTCGGGGCTGATCGACGGCTTTCTCGCCGCCTGGATGGGGGGAGCGCGTCCGCTGCTTCAGACCTTGCTCGTCGTCGTCATCCTAGCCTTTGACGCGGTCTTCGTGCTCGTCAAGCACGTCGGCGGCAATCCAATCTGGTTCGACCTCGGCGGCGCCCTGACGCTGATGTTCGCAACGGCGGCCGGCGGCTGGCTGGGCAGCAGGAATCGGCGGCACTCCGATCCTTCCGGGCCGGAGTCGGTGTCGGACTGAACACGATCGGGGACTCTGTGGTCGACACCCGTCCGAGGTATCCGTCGCCGTCCACTATCGAGCGTAGTAACCCAAGACCCTCGGGTCGTTGGCGATGCGATCGCGGTGCTCGGCGAGAGCCGGCGCAAGCCCTTCGACAATGTCGGTCGGAACGTGGTCAAGAACACCCTTGGCCAGGCTCCGGATGGCGACGAAGACCTTGAGGTCCGCGACGGTCAAACGCTCCTCCGCAAAGAACCGGCCGCCACCACGGGCGAGGAGTCCATCGAGACCCTTGACGGAGGTCGTGAGCTGACCCTCGACGAGTTCGGCGCGCGCCTGTTTCAGTTCGTCGCCCTTTAAACCGTAGGTTCTGCCGATGGCGTGACTCAGATCCTCGACGGCGTCCATCGCCTCGTCGGAGTAGAGCGCCTGCAGATCGTCGGCGGGGTAGAGCCCCGCCAGCTTGCCCACGTAGCGAACGAGGGCGGTTGACTGGGTGATCGGCTGGCCGTCAATCTCGAGCACCGGCAGCGCGTGGAACGGGAAGGACTGCCGCTCTTGACGAAACTCGGGACCCGTCAGCCGGACGTCCTCAAACTCGATGCCGCCGATGTGAAGAGCGAGCCGGATCGACTCCCCCCTGCCGCCGTCGATATCGAAATACGTGAGTTTGAATCGGGACATGATGTGCAGTCTCCTTTGGGTGCGGTTGGCCGCTTCCTCCTCGACCTACAAGATTCAACGTCCGGCAAAGGAAAAACATTCTGATAGTTACCACCCTTCGCATCGACGCTTTCTCAGGCCGACTGAAGTTCGGAACTCGATACCCCGCGAACCCAGGATCGGATTGGTCTATCTGAAGAGGGTATGGCGGAAAGCGAGGCGCAGCATGCTTCCAAGGACCTTGGACTCGTGATGAGCAAGGAGTTCCCAGGCGATACTCGGGAAACCAACGCGGGCCCACTCGGGTACTATCCATGAAGTTGCGCTTCCAGAGCCCGATATGAGAACCCTTGTCGAGAGGAGAGAAGATGTTCAGAGCACTGCCGGTGTTGGTTTCAGTGGTTTTGGGGGTCTGAGGACGGCCTGTGGGCAGGCCGAATCGCCGCCGATGTCGAGGTGGACGAGATCGAGGCTCTTCTGAAGGAGGCGCTGGACCAGGTGGCCTACATGCCGTGGGCGGCGGGGGTGATGACCTTCTTCGAGCGGGATCTCTACGCCGGGTTGCCGCCGGAGGAGTACAACGCCCGATGGTGGGAGTATGTGAAGCGGTTCCAGGGCATCGAGCCTCCCGGGGAACGCGATGAGTCGTTCTGCGACGCCGCCACAAAGACCCACATCAACGACGACGCGGCCCAGTATTACGACTATGCCCTGTCGTACGTGATCCTTCACCAACTCCACGCCCACGTGGCCAGGGAGATTCTGGGACAGGATCCGCGCAACACCAACTACTTCGGCCGCGAAGACGTGGGTGATTTTCTCGGTGGTCTCCTCGAGCTCGGAGCCACTCAGGACTGGCGAGAGGTGATGGAAGACTACGCCGGAGGGGAGATCTCCGCCGCGCCCATGCTGGACTACTACTCGCCGCTTCTCACCTGGCTCCGGGAACAGAACGAGGGTCGGACATACACTCTTCCTGACACCGTCGCGTTGCGCCGTTGAAAAGACGAGTATCTCCGGGGTTGTCCGGAGATACTCGGTTCGTCCCGTTTTTGTCTTCTTCGACCGACTACCGGTATTCGGGTGAAATGAGCTCCTGCCGAATCAACTCGGCGTTGATAGCGGTCAGGCTTCGCTCCAGAGCGGTGGCCAGCTCCCTGATGGTCTTGCCGCTTTTGAAGCCTTCGGCCACGGCTTCTCGGTGATCTTCGGACCACGGAAGTCCGGCATTTCTCGGCAAGCCGCGTTCGATGTTCCGCTGTCGCTTTTCGTCCAGGCTCAGCTTCGATCTGCCGGGCGGCCAGGCCAGATCAACCACCTTGAAGAGCGCTCTGATGATCTTCGGATCGTTGTAGGGGCTGTTCTGGGGAAAGACCTCCCCGGTAGCTGGGTCGATGCCCTGCGCGAGGGTCTTGACGATGGATCTGACTTCGGTGGTTTCCATTGGACGCTCCTTTCCGATAGGGGGCTGCCGGCGGTGGGTGAGTCGCTCCGACCGGCGTCCCTACGGGCTGGTGCGTGGACGGGCCACTTCGAAGAGCGGCATAACTAAAGTATAAACTAATTACCGAGTTGTCAAGGGCAACGGATCTCGACGCGGCTCGCCTGCCCAAGGGTGTGGAGAGGGTACCCACGTCAATGGTGCGATGGTGAACGTGGCGACCGTCCCACCCATCGTGGCATTGCGTCCACCGCGGCGCCCACTCAGGATCCGTCAGGCGCTGATCTCCAGGATCGCGCCTGCGACCAGCAGACCGATGCGAAAAGTCGGCAGGGTACTCGTCTTTTGATCCCTTGACCAACGACCCGTGATACCGTGACGGCTCACCGTTCTTGGAGATTACATGACCCTGGAGATCGCTTTTCTGTTTTCGCTGCTCGGTGTGATGGTCTTTCTGTTCCTCACCGAGAAGCTCCCGGTCGACGTGACGGCCTTTGCCGGACTGTCGCTGCTGGTGGCCACGGGTCTCGTGACCTCCGACGAGGCGTTTCAGGGGTTTTCTTCGCCCGCGGTGATCACGATGATGTCGGTCTTTCTCCTCAGCGCCGGGCTCCAGTACACAGGCGTTGCAGATGCTCTCGGCAGCCGGATCTACAAGGTCGTCGGGAGTCGAGAGGTGCCGCTGATCGTCGCGATCATGATCGTCGCGGGCGTTCTCAGTGCATTCATGAACAACATCGCTGCGGCGGCGGTGCTGCTTCCTGCTGTGGTGAGCCTGGCTCGAAAGGCCGGTGTGCCGCCCTCTCGGCTGCTCATGCCGCTGGCGTTCGGCGCGATTCTCGGCGGTACGACGACCCTGGTTGGAACACCGCCCAACCTTCTGGCCTCAGAGGTTCTCACCGATCAGGGACTGCGACCCTTTGGACTGTTTGAGTTCGCGCCCTTCGGCCTGGCGCTGCTGGCCGCCGGGATTATCTTCATGATCACTATCGGCCGCAAGCTGCTTCCGGACCGCAGCGGCGGCATGGCCGAGATGGAGAGGGCAAACCTCGCAGAGGTCTACCGCCTCGAGGAAAGTCTGTTTTCGATCACGATTCCCGCCGGTTCGAAGCTCGCCGAAATGACTCTGGCGGAAAGCGCGCTGGGGAGCCTGCTCGGAATCCAGGTGGTGTCGGTCTATCGCGGTGGCGAAGAAGTCCTCGCCCCCGAGGGTGATTTCAGGCTGAACGCTGGAGATCGACTGGTCGTCGAGGGTCGACGTCGTGCTCTCCAAGATCGTCTGGAGCTGCAGGACATCGAGGTGGCCGAGCTGGGTTCGACGTCGATGGTGTCGGCGGCGACCTCGGTGAGCGGGATCGTGATCCGGCTTGCCGCCGACTCGGAGTTCCTGGGAAAATCCGTCAAGGATCTGGACATGCGCAACCGGTTCCGGGTGACCGTGGTCGAAATTCGCCGCAACGACCAACCGATTCGGGACGGGTTCATCGATCTTCCGTTCGAGGCCGGAGACGAGATTCTGGCCCTTGGACCGGTGGCCTTGATCAACGAGTTGGCGTCACGGACGGAGGTCGACGTGATCGCCGAAGGCCGCGAAGCAATCGAACGTCTGGAGGAGGGTCTCTATTTCCTGAAGGTTTCCGACAGCTCGTCCATGGCCGGCTCGAGTGTTGCCGAAACCCGTCTGCGCGAGAGATATGATCTGACCATCGTCGGGGTTGTCAGGGGCGATGAAACCGAGCTCTTCGTGTCGCCGAACCAACCACTCCACGCCGGCGACAAGCTGCTGATCACCGGTCGGCCGACCAGGATTGCGCAGCTGCTCGAGCTCGGTCACGTGGAGGTCGCCGACAAGACCTCGGTCGACTCCCTTGAATCGGACGACATCACGCTGGTCGAGGCAGTGGTGGCGCCGAGATCGGCGGCCTTCGGTCACAGCCTGCGGGAGCTTGCCTTCCGCAAGAAATACGGGCTCCGCGCCTTGGCTATCTGGAGAGGGGGAGAACCTCTTCGAACCGGTCTGCCGGACATCAAGCTCCGTCTCGGCGACGGGCTCTTGCTGCACGGCCGCCGTGACAAGGTCGCCCTGTTGAGGTCTGATCCCGATTTCGTGGTGCTTTCGGATGGCGATTCGGGACCCCGACGGCCCGGTCGGGCGCTCTTCGCAATCGCGTCGTTGCTCCTGATGGTCGGCCTGGTGGTAGCCGGGATCTTCCCGATCCAGGTCGCAGCCTTTTTTGCCGCGACGCTGGTGATCCTGACCAGGGCCCTGCACATGCACGAGGCCTACCGCGCCATCGAATGGCGAGCCATCTTCCTCGTGGCGGCCATCCTGCCGGTCGGGGCAGCCATGGAACGAACCGGTGCGGCAGAGTTGTTGGCAAGCTCGGTGGCCGGGATGGCGGGAGACGCCGGCCCCTACGCTGTTCTTCTCGCCCTGATGGTGCTGTCGAGCCTTCTGAGTCAGGGGCTCGACGGGGCGCCGACGGTGGTCATCCTCGGCCCGGTGGTGGTTTCAACAGCCACTCAGCTGGGTCTTTCGCCTTTCCCTCTGATGATGGGCGTCGGCCTTGCCGCTTCGGCGGCGTTCATGACGCCCTTCAGCCACAAGGCCAACCTGCTGGTCATGGGAGCGGGCGGTTACCGCTCGATGGACTACGTCAAGGTCGGTACGCCGCTGACGCTGGTCGTGCTCGCCATCCTGACTCTGATGATTCCTCTGCTGATGCCGTTTTGAGTTTTCCATGCACCGATGCGGACCGATGCGTTGATGCACCTGCACCGATGACTAGTCGATGGTGAACCGTTGCAGCTGGACCGGGGTTGTCAGGGTGAGGAAGGAACGAATCTCTCCGCCGGGGTATGCCGTCGTGTGGATGTTCAGGTACGCCTGACCGGCCGCGAGCCCCGCAGCGAGCGCAGCCTCGACGCCGGCGGCTGTCCCGCCGTTGTCCGTCCATCGGGAATAAATAACCAGCCATGCCTTTTAACGACAAAGAGATAACGGAGCACACAGAGAAACGGATTCCGTCTCATCCGTCCATGATGCTTGTCGTCAAACCGTCGAATACGAATTCCTGACATACGAGGTCCCATTGATCGGCAAAACCATAGCCCATTACGAGATCACCGGCCTGCTCGGCAAAGGCGGGATGGGTGAAGTCTATCTCGCTCATGACGCCAAGCTCGACCGCGACGTTGCGTTCAAGGTTCTGCCGGCGGATATGGCGGACGATCCCGAGCGCGCCGCACGCTTCGAGCGGGAAGCTCGGATGCTGGCGAGTCTTCAACACCCGAACATCGCTTCCATCTACGGGTACGAGCACGTCGACGGGGTCCGATTCCTGACGATGGAATTGGCAGAGGGGGAAAACCTGACGCAGCGCCTCGAGCGCGGTCGCCTGCCCCTCCAGGATGTGCTGCAGATCGCCCAACAGATCGCCACCGGACTGGAGGCGGCCCACAAGAAGAACATCGTGCATCGCGACCTCAAGCCCGCCAACATCATGGTCGACGCGGCCGGCGGCGTGAAGATCCTGGATTTCGGTCTGGCGCGCGCCTACGCCGGTGACGCGCACGAGGGTGAAGAGGTGGAATCATCGCCCACCATCACGGGGGCCATGACCCAAGTGGGAGTGGTGCTGGGTACGGCGGCCTACATGAGCCCGGAGCAGGCGAAGGGGAAGTCGGTCGACAAACGCTCGGACATCTGGTCGTTCGGAGTGCTCGTGTTCGAGATGCTCTGCGGCCGCAAGTTGTTCGAGGGCGAGACGATGAGCGAGACGATGGCCGACGTGATGAAGAGTGAGATCGAGTGGTCGATGCTCCCCGGCGAAACACCGCGTTGGCTCGTCACCCTGCTGCAACGTTGCCTCGACCGTGATCCGTCCACCCGACTGCAGAGCATCGGCGAGGCCCGGATCGCCCTTCATCGTGGTGACTCCGAGGGAGCCGAGGAGATCTCTGCCTCGACCGTCGGCCCGGCCTCCCGCAGATGGCCCTGGATCGGTGTCGGCGCCGCCCTGCTGGTGCTGGCTGCCGCCGTGGTCTGGCATGGCCTGCGCGAAGCGCCGCCGCAACCTCTCGTTCAGTCAATACTCATGCCCCCTGCCGATTGGGACTTCGATTCAGGCTCGCCCTTCGCCGTGAGCCCGGATGGTCGCCGGATCGCCTTCGTGGCCAACGCCAATCACGACAACGGCGCCAATCCCGGCGAGACCAGCAGCATCTGGCTCCGCGATCTGTCGGAAGCCGAAGCCCACCGGCTGGCCGGCACCGATGGGGCCAGCTATCCCTTCTGGTCTCCCGACGGAAGTCAGATCGCCTTTTTCGCTCAACTCCAAGCTCAACAAGATCGATGCAAGGGGTGGTCCGGTCATTTCCCTGTGCGACACGCGCGATGGCCGTGGCGGGACCTGGAGCGCGAGCGGCACCATCATCTTCCAGAGGGGGTGGAGCGAGGGTTTGATGAAGATCTCGGCGGGCGGCGGCACGCCCGAGCCGATCACGACCCTGAACGAGGAGCGCTTCGACGTGGCGCACCGGTGGCCCAGCTTCCTGCCCGACGGGCGTCGCTTCATCTTCTTCGTGGTCAGCACCACGAGCACGGTCGGGAGCGAACACGGCGGCATCTACCTCGGCTCACTCGACTCGGACGAAACTCGCCAATTGCTCAAGACCGAGTCGCGCGCCCTCTACGGCCAGGGGCATCTGCTCTACCGCATCGGATCGACGCTCATGGCCCATCCATTTGATCCTGACAAGGCAACGTTCACGGGTGATCCGAGCCCGGTGGCCACGGACATTCCCGGCGGCGCCATCTCCTGGGGCGGTGCACAGTTCGGCGTTTCCGAATCCGGCCTGCTCGTCCATCTGCGCGGTGCCGGGGCCTACGTACAGCCTGCTGAACTGGCGCGATCGAGAGGGGAATCTGATCGACGTCAGCGGCGATCAGGCGAGCTACTTGTGAACCGGCTATTTCACACGACGGCAGCCGTGTCGCCGTGTCCATCGGTCACGACGCCGGGGACATCTGGCTGCACGATCTCGAGCGCAATGTGCGCACGCGCTTCTCGTTCGATCCGGCCGACGACAGGTCGCCCCTCTGGTCGGCGGATGACAGCAGGATCATTTTCGCCTCGGGGCGCAAGATGGTAGGGGAGATCTACGAACGCGCCGTGTCCGGCCAGGGGGAAGCCAAGCTGCTTTTCGCGTCAGGTATGAACATCACCATGGATGACTGGTCGAGCGACGACCAGTGGATCTTCTATTCCGGGCTGGCCCCCGGGGACAAGGGTTGGGATATCTGGGCCTTCAACACGCAGACTTCCGAGGCCAAACCCATTCTGAACGGCCCCTTCAACGAATCGAACTGCCGCTTGTCTCCCGACGGTCGATGGCTCGCCTTCGACTCCGACGAGTCGGGTAGACCCGAGATCTACGTGCAGTCGTTCCCGGACGCGAATGGGCGCTGGATGGTCTCGGACGAGGGTGGGTCCCAGGTCCTCTGGCGTGGGGACGGGCGCGAGCTCTTCTACTTGAATGCCGATGAAATCGTCACGAGCGTGGAGGTCACAGGCGACACGCTATTTTCGTTCGGCAAACCGAGGCCCCTGTTCCGCGTGGAGGTGAAAAGCAGCACCGGCCGGAACTGGGCCGTCAGTCGGGACGGGCAGCGTTTTCTCGCCAATGAGAGACCGCCCGTGGACCAGGACAAAATCGGCGCGAGACTCATTCAGAACTGGAGCGCCGGGCTGCGGCAGTGATTTTTCGTTCTCGGATCATCGGTGCCGAATAGAGCTACCCCGAACCGCGATGATAGGTGCACCGCTTCGCGGATCTGGTTTGTGCAGCAGAATATCCATATTTGATTCAAGTTCCGCACAGCATTTGATACACCTTTCAGGATTTGCGCAGCAAATCCATAGGAGGGGGGCCGGAGAGATACCGTTGTGGAGCAACGAATCTATGCGGTGCAGCCTCCTAGGGCACCGGGGTCGCGACCGCGAAGATCGGGTCCTGCGATGAGCCGTCGACGGTGGAGCTGTAGGCGGCCCGCAGCTGACTCGAGACGTCCAGGAAGACCGACCCGACGGGGAAGCTCCCCCAGGCGACGCCTGGAAACATGTCCCGAACCGACATCTGGAGCAGCGATCGAGCCTCGACGGTGATGTACGCCGTCTTCAGGGTTGATCCGTCGTGCGCGACCAACCTGACGGCCATTTCGTTCGTGTTCTCGCCGCCGATGATGCCGATGTTGGTCCTGAATCCTCCCGAGGCGCGGATCCCGGTCAACACCAGCTGACGAGTCGTTCGTTCCCACAACGGCAGGGCGGGAACGCCGAGACCATAGGTGCCGCCGCCGGTTCTGGTGGTGTAGGTGCGCGAGGCGACGGCGACGTCCGGCGCCGCCACCACCATCAGCACACCCTTGCCGTCGGCGATGTCAAACAGCTCGCCTGCCACGTCGGCGACGGTTGCGGTGCCATACGCCGGGATCGTCACCGTTTTGGTCGTCAGACCACCGGTGTGGTTGTCCGTGTTCTCGGGAAGGTACTCGGTGTAGACCTTCGTCTCGACCGGATTCGGGTTGTGCAAATAGAGATCCGACCGCCAGAAGGTGCCTTGCAGGCCCGGATTGTGCGCCACGACGGGAATGAAGCGGGCCGGTGAGGCGGGCAGGGCGATCAGGGTTACTGCATCAGTGGACGCCTGATCCACCAGCGAACCGTACGGGACACCGGACCCGACGATCCGCACCCTGGCGGTCATCGGGACGCCCTGCTGGGCCAGGTTCGGGAACATCGCCGGAAGCCGCCATTGATTCTGGGTGCCCGCAGCAACCGTCCGGACAAAGGTCGAGCCGACGGCGCCGTCCGTCCCGCGGAAGAGGTCGATCTGGACATTCGCGTCCGTGTCGCTTGCGGCGATTCCGATGTTGCTGCGGTAGTCCGCATCCTCCCGCAACCCGGTGATGTAGTAGACGCCTTCGGGAAAGGGGTCGAGCGCGGGCATCCCCTGGCCGAGACGCTCGGCGCCCGAAACGGCAAAGGTGCGTGAGGCCACGACCGGGACCGGGCCATTCTCGGGAGGTGTCACCGTGAGCATCCCACGGCCGTCTCCTGAGCCGAAAACGGAGGCGACGATGTCTTCGAAAAGCACGGTGGCGCCGGCCGCGAGATCGACCTGTTGATCGATCGCGGCGCCCGCCGGCGGCGCGTAGCGCACCGTGAAAACGGCGGTGTCGTCGCCCGGGTTGGTGATGGCCACGTCGGACCGCCACGGCGTTCCCCCGACGCCGTCCACGTGCGCGATCACCGGCACCGCCGACGGCAGACCGATCGGCGGCTCGTCGCCCCCGGCCTCGTAGGCGCCGATGTCCGGCGCAGGGCCGACGGGGCGGGCGACGCCGCGCTGGTCGGTGGCGGCGAACTGCCCGCCTCCGGCGTCGATCGCAGGGCTGCCCGCCAGCAGCGCCAGGGTCCAGGTCGACCCGGTGTTGTCCCGGAGCCTGCGAAGGCCGGGTTTCGAGCCGGCGATGTCGGTGGCGTGGTTCAGACCGCAGCTTTGGTCGATCGTGAAGTTGTGGCCGTTCGAGAGGATCGGCGCCGCGCAGAGAGGATATCGGCCCGGCCCCGACACGATCGAGTTCTCGATGACGAATTCCGGGTTGTTGGTGCCGTACAGCTCGGTCGCGACGTTGCCAGACCCGGCGTTGTCCGACAGCGTACAGTTGCGAATTGTCATCGACCCCCTGTTGGCCGAGATCGCGCCGCCGGCGCCGATTGCAGAAGCGTTGCCGGTGAAGGTGACGTTGGTGAAAGTGATCTCGGATCGGTCGATGTCGACCCCCCCGCCGTAGCCGCCGATGTTCGCCATGAAGACACTGTCGTCGATCGTGACTGTCGTGTCGACGTTCGTGAGCACGGCGCCGCCTCCGTAGACGGACCGGTTTCCGTTGAATGTTGTACGCACGATCTCCAATGACCCCTCCGCCATCACCGCACCGCCCAGCGAACCCGCGGTGTTTGCGGCGAACACGCAGTCGGCGAGAACCAACGGGCCGCGCGCGCGCACGGCGCCGCCCTGGACCGACGAGTGGTTCCCGACGCAGGACACCGCCGCCAGATGCAGGTGGGTCTCCAGCATCGAGCGCACCGCGCTGCCCTCGTTGACCGAGCCGCCCCGGATCGTCAGCGAGGCGATCTGGACCGGACCGGCGCCCGTGCGGACATCGAAGACCCGGTCGGCGCCGAGACCATCCAGCACCGTCGCACCCCATCCGGCGCCGGTGATGCTCACCTGCTCGGTGATGTCCAGGTCGCCGGTACGGCAGGCATCCTCATCCGCGCCGGTCACGGTGAGCGCGAAGACGCCCTGTGGGAGGTTGATGACATCCGCCCCGGGTGACTCGTTGGCGGCGATGACCGCCTCCCTCAGGGAACAGTGGGCGTCGCACGAGCCGTCGGCACCGTCCGCCGTCACCGTGACATCGAACGTCATCGAAAAGAGGTTCGAGGCACTGAGAGTCAAGATTGAGCAAATGATCATAAACAGCTGTCGCATCTGAAAGACCCCTTTTTAGAACGTGATCGGACAATATCAGACAACGGGGCCCGAGCACCAGATCATTGCATGACTCGACGGCAGACAGGCGTATGAAACAGGTACCCATGGGCACCCATGCGGGGTGAGTTGTGCGCTTTCAGACTCGGCCGACGTTTTCATGGTGAGAGCGACAGTTAAAGGTTTGAGAACACAAAGGAGGTCGGGAAATGAACAGACAGCAGTGTGGAATTTGGATTGCGATCTTCGGCCTGGTCGCTGCAGGAGCATCGGGCATCGTCGCGGCATCCGACAGCGATGGACTCGAGGAGCTGTTGGCGACCACGACTGAAAGTGGATGGTTGCAGAACACGATCGACAGCACCCGAAATGTCGGGACCGGAGTCTCGATCGCGTTGGCGAGAGGATCAGGGACTGTTACGCCTTATGTCAGTTACTACGACACCGACCTCCAGGACCTGTGGCTCGCGCGCTATGTCGGCGGTGGCGGAAACTGCGGCCCATCGTCGACCTGGAGCTGTGAGTCGGTGGACACCACCGGCAGCGTCGGCAGCGACAACGCGATCGCCGTCTACCCGGATCCAAACGGAGTCAGCACCCGTGTCACCATCGCCTACTACGACGCCACCGGTCACAGTTTCAAGGCTGCCAGCGGCTGGTGCACCGCCTCATCGTGCACCTTGGTGCCTTACGTCGTCGAGGCAGGGGATCCGGGGTTTACCACCAAGGGGAGGTATCCATCTGCTGCCTACGACAGCCACGGCAACCCGCATATGGCCTATCGGTCAACCTCCGGCTTCGGCGATCCGCAAGTGCGCTATGCACAGTGGGTCGGCAACGCCACCGGCAACTGCGGTTCCGGTCTCTATTCCGGCGACTGGAACTGCGAGACCGTCGACATGGGCGTGGGTCTGGGCACCTACATCTCGCTCGATACCGATGAGATCTACGACGCCGCCGGTCGCGGACGACCGTCGATCGCGTACTACGACAGCAACCTGGGGAGGGCGAAGGTCGCACAACGCATCCCTGGCGCTACCGGCACCTGCGCCGTCGCCAACCAGTGGTTATGTGACTCGGTGCTCATCGCCGGGCGCGACACCGGTACCTCGACGTCGCTTTATCTCTCGGCCAGCGGAACGCCGCATCTCGCGTTTCTCGACTCGACCCTCGACGAGCTGATCTACGCTAAGTTCGTCTACTCCGGCGGCAACTGTGGCAGCTCGGCCGGCGGTTATCCATGGCAGTGCGACGAGATCGACCTCGACGTCGGACTTGTCGGCACGACGCGGACCATCGACATCGTCGCCGACCCCAACGGCAAACCCGCGATCGTTTACCGCGACGAGTCATCGACCTATGCTTCGGGAGCCGTCAAGATCGCCCAACCCCTGTCTGCGGCGCCCGCCGGGTCGGTGGGAAACTGCGGGCCCGGCCTCACCTGGGTGTGTACGACACTGGACGTCGGCGGCATCGGCCGGGAGGAGGGAACCGGGGTCGCGATCGCTTCCAACGAGGAGGGGATGGCGATCGCCAATCGCGAGTACTGGCTCATGAGCAGCGAGGGCAACCTCAAGGTGATGAGGTATTTCTTCCCGCTCTTCGCGGACGGTTTCGAGTCGGGCAATACCACGGCGTGGACATCCGTATCTCCTTGATGCAAAAGGCGCCGGGAGGAACCTCCTCGAATATCCAATCGGGTCCGCAGTTCCGTGGTTGTGAGGTTTTGATACCACGATTTCGATTTCGATTTGGGATCGCCACCAGGCGTCACCATTGATGTTCTCGCTGCATCCCATGGGTCATGCCAATGGACGAGATCAACGCCATCAGTGAGCAGCCGACCTCAGCCCCGCTGGCCTCAACCCCACATCGTCTCAGGTCGCCCAGATACTTCCCAGGTGTCTCCCGAGGATCCTCGGGTGTCGGGCTGATCGGTGGCGCCGATAATGACGGGAAAGGCTTGACTTTCCCGATCTTGTGATAATATTCACGCGCGTGATTGGGTCGTTTCAGGTCTATTCAAGATCACGGGCGCCGATTGGAGCCATCGAAATGAAGCCCCCCACCTAAGCCGGCGACGACCAAGGTCAAACTTGAAAACCGCGACGGCCGGAACCCACGTCCTCCTTGTTGACGATGAAGAGAGATTTCTGTCAACTACGCAGAAACTCCTCGAACGACAAGGCTACACGGTCGAAACCGCTTCCAGCGGCGCGGAGGCGCTCAAGAAATTAGAACGGTTCTACATTCAAATTGTGGTGCTTGACGTCAAGATGCCCGGTATGGACGGTTTGGCGACTCTCAAGGAAATCAAACGTCAATTCCCGCTGATTGAAGTGATCATGCTCACCGGACATGGAACGATGGATTCTGCGGTGGAAGGCGTTGAAATTAGGTGCAGCGGACTATCTCATAAAACCTGCAGATATTGACGTTATTTCTGAGAAAATTGAAGATGCGGTCGTCAAGACGTAATGCGGTTCGAGCGCGGGTAGAAAATCGAGAAAAACAATATCGAGAAATGAAGTTCCAACTCGCCGTCGGTCTTTTGACGGCATTCACCTTGCCGTATCTTGCGTTCTTTGTGTTTTTTCAGTTCCAATTCGTCGGCACCTTGAAGAACGCCGGCCGTTTGAACCTCGAGGCACTTGCCAACAGTCAGAAGAACACGATCGACCTTTTCCTGCAAGAACGGGTGATGAATATCTTCAGTCTCTTTCATGACAGAGAGTTCCAGGCGCCTCCGCCCCAAGATAAGATGGAACGATTTCTGACTAGGTTGAGACGACAGAATGATGCGTTTACCGACGTCGGTTTCTTGAATGAAGATGGTGTTCAGTCTGGTTATGCCGGCATATTTTCTGATCTTCTTGGAAAGGACTATAGCGAGGAAGAGTGGTTTCAATCGTTGATGAACCAGGACGCCGATTACTATGTCAGCGACGTCTATCTTAGGTTTTCGAAATAAGCCACATTTCACGATCGCGGTCAAACAGATTGTGGACGGAAAAATCTGGATATTCCGGTCCACTCTCGATCCCGACAAGTTCTACATGTTTCTTCGATCTATCGGGCGGGGAAAATCGGTGGAGTCCACGCTCATCAACCGTGACGGCCGCTATCAGTTGGTCGATCCGGATCGTGGAGATCTACTGGGTATCAGCGATTTCATTCCGTCGGCAACCGAGTCCACCGGGGTTCAGGAGGTCGAGATCGACGGGGAGCGCTTCCTGGTCGGCTATGCCTGGCTCAGGGAGACACCGTGGGCGCTGGTGGTGAGGCAGGCCTTCAGCGTCGCGCATGCCGACATGTACGAGAGTCGCCGGGCGATGAGCTTGACGCTCGTCGTGATCTTCGTCGTGATGGCCACCTGCATCTGGTTCGGCAACAGCATTCTGATCAACCGGGTGAAGGAAACCGTCGAGAAGAGCGATGAGTTGCGGATGCAGCTCTTTCATGCGTCGAAGCTCGCCTCGGTGGGGGAATTGGCCACCGGTGTGGCGCACGAGATCAACAACCCGTTGGCCGTGATCGTGGCCGCGAGCGGGGTGATCCGGGATATTTTCAATCCCGAGTTCGGGTTGGATCCGAGCCCCGAGACCGTCCTCAAGGAGATCGACAACATCGATTCCGCCGTCTTCAGGACGCGGTCGATCACCAGGCAGTTGCTGGACTACGGGCGAAAGTACGAACCGCAGTTGGTGCCGTGCAATGTGAACCGGATCCTCGAAGAGGTGATCGGCGGACTCAAGGAACGCGAGTTCGAGGTCGAAGGTATCGAGATCGTCAGAGACTACGATCCCGGGCTGCCGGACATCCTGCTCGACCGGGACAAGATCAGACAGGTCTTCCTCAACCTCATCAACAACGCGGGAGACGCCATCCAACATGGCGGTGTGGTGACCATCGGCACCCGCCGCGACAACGATCACATCAAGGTCACGATCAAGGACACCGGTACGGGGATATCCCCGGATACGATTCAGCAGATATTCAACCCGTTTTTCACGACCAAGGAAGTGGGCAAGGGGACCGGGTTGGGCTTGAGCGTTTCACTGAACATCGTCGAATCACTGGGTGGGTCGATTGAAGTGCAGTCGATCGAGGGCGCCGGAAGCGTGTTTGTCGTGACGCTTCCGATTCAACCGGCGGTTGACTGTGTAGGACGTTGAAGACCCTTCGGGATGTCGATTTTTCATTATGGTCCTGTCTGTCGGGAGGGGAGTCACCATGGCTGAACAGAGAACAGAAGGCGGCAAGCGCGGCGCAGCGGACAAAGGTACTGATCGTCGACGACGAGGACCGGTTCAGAGAGAGTCTGGCCAAACAGCTCAACCTGCGCGGTTTCGACGTTCTCGACGCGGGGAACGGCGAGGACGCGATCAAGATCGTGCGCCACGAGAATCCCGAGGTCGTCATCCTCGACCAGAAGATGCCGGGGATGGACGGGATCCAGGCTCTCAAGGAGTTGAAGCGGATCCGGCCCGAGGTGCAGATCATCATGCACACCGGACACGGGAGCATCGAGTCCGCCAGGGTCACGGGCAAGCATGATGTTTTCGCCTACCTGGAAAAGCCCTCGTCGATCGATGTCATCGCCGATACGGTCCGGCGGGCCGCGACGGAAAGGGTCTACGCGCTCGCGAAACACGAGATCGCGGTGCCGCAGCGAAGCGGTCTCAAGGACTGGCTGGTCGGGGTTCAAAACGCCCGGCCCGGGATCATCCTGTTTGGCGTCGTACTGTTCCTGGCCATCATTCTGATGCCGCCGCCGAAGCAGCTGGTGACCTTCTTGTCGTCCCCGAAAACCGGCGCCGTCGGCGAGGCGGTTGCCGGCTATGCCGACTACCGGAAGATGGGCATGGACGAGACGATCACCGACTATCTACGGCAAGAAGGCGATGTTGCAGGGCAAACGCACGATGCCCGACGGGACGGTGGTCAAGACGGCGCCGGAGGTCGGGGCGGTCGCCTTCAGGGCCCAGGTGATGATCGGGGTTCTGGTGGTGGCTGCGGTCTTCTGGGCCACCGGCGCGATTCCCATCGGGATCACGGCGCTCCTGGTCGGCGTGCTGATGTACTTCTTCGGCGTCTTTCCGGCGGACATGGTGGCGAAGGCCTATGCCAAGGACTCGGTGGTCTTCATCTTCGGTGTTCTGGCGTTCGCCGCCGCCCTCAGCAAGACCGGTCTCGACCGCCGGATCGGCATCCTGCTTCTGGGCACCAGCACCTCGCTTCGCCGGTTTGCGTTGATCTTCGCTCCGCTGCTCGCGGTCACGGCGTCGTTTCTGTCCGAGCACGCCCTGGTGGCGTTCGTCGCTCCCATTCTGATGTTGGTCTATTTGGGTGCGATCAGCGCCGCCGGCCTGACCAAGGACAGGGGGTTGGTGGTCTTCTTCATGCTGATGCTGACCTTCTGCGCCAACGTCGGCGGTCCGGGCTCGCCGGCGGCGGGCGGGCGGAATGCGGTGATGCTGGGGATTTTCTCGGACTACGGAGTCGAGATTTCGTTCGGCCAGTGGGTGATCCTGGGCCTGCCCTTCGTCCCCGTCATGGCTCTCGTCATCGCCATGTACTTCCTGATCGTGTTCCGAAACAAGATTGCCGTCAAAACGGTGAATGTCGCGGCGGTGGTCAGGCGGGAAGCCGAGAAGATCGGCAAGATGACGGCTGACGAGTACAAGGCGGCCGCGGTGCTGGTGCTCGTCATCGTCCTGTGGGTGACCATGTCCGATTCCGTCGGCATGGGGGGGCCGGTGATCCTCTGCCTGGTGCTCCTCAATGTCCTCGGGATCCTTCGCTGGAAGGACATCAACGGCATCCACTGGGATGTGGTGGCGCTCTACGCAGCCGCCAGCGCCATGGGGTACGGCCTGGCATCCACCGGAGCGGCCCTGTGGTTGGCCAGCGGTTTCATCTCCATCCTTCCGGAGGTCCTGAAGACCGGCGACGGCCTGTGTGTCTCCGCGAGTCTGATCACCGGGTTCCTGACCAATTTCATGAGCGACGGCGCGACGGTGGCGGCGGTCGGACCGATCACCGTCCCGATGGCGACCTTGTCCGGCACCTCGCCCCTTCTGGTGGGTCTGATCACGGCGTTCGCCTCGTCGTTCGCGCACATGCTGATCATCGGGACCCCGAACAATGCGATCTGCTACAGCCTGGCGAGGGACCCGGAGACCGGAGAGCAACTCTTGACCATGAAGGATTTCCTCGTTCACGGGTCGGCGGTGTTCGTGCTCAGCTTGCTGGTACTGTGGGTGTGGGTGATTTTTGGCTACTGGAAGTGGATCGATCTTGCTGCGATGTAGCCGAGGAGACGAACTCGGTGGTCTTGGCCCGCGCGCGGTGGCGCCAGAAAGGGTGATCGAGATGAAAAAAGAGAAGATCAACCTCCTGATCGTCGATGACGAGGAGCAGTTCCTCGAGTCGATCAGCAAAAGCCTGGAACTGCGGGATTTTCACGTCATCACCGTCAACCGGGGAGACAAGGCCATCGAGGCCGCACGAAAGCACCCGATCGATGTTGCCCTGGTCGACCTGAAGATGCCGGGAATGTCCGGCGAGGAGACGCTCAGAATCCTCAAGCAGGAACACAAGTGGATGGAGGTCGTCATTCTGACCGGGCACGGCGTTGTGCAATCGGCCGTGGAATGCACCAAGATCGGCGCCTTCTCGTATCTGCAGAAACCGTGTGAGCTTCAGACGCTCATCGAGGCTCTGCAAGGGGCGTACAAACAGAAGGTCATGAACCACAAGAAGATCGAAGAGAAGAAGATGGACCAACTGCTCCGGATTTCAACCTCGAGCAGTCCCAGAGACATCTTGCGGAGACTTCGAGAGCTGGATGAGGGCGAGGACTAGCTCGTCGGTGACCCATGCGAGGCTCAGCGGCGCCGCGGACTCGCAGGAGTGCCAGGCAGGCTCTCAAGGTATTTGCGGGTTAAAGCTCCTGAGAATCGAGCTTTAAATTGGATTGTCCCGTGACGTGATTCCGAAGATCGAGAGCAGAACAACTGTGCAAATGTGTACGTGGTAAACCATCGGCACCCCATCTGGCACCCCATCCTCCTGGCACCATCAATCGACATGTTACGCTGAACTTCGAATTGTGAAGATGAATGCAGCTGAATCACGAAGATTGAGACCGGATTTCATGAGTGGGCGTGTGCTCGGTGTCGCCGTCCTCGTCTCCTGCCTCTGCCTTTCGACGGCGACGGCGGCGATTCCCAGCGTCGAACGGGACGCCCTGATCGACCTCTACAACGCTACCGGCGGAGACGACTGGGACGACCGGACCGGGTGGCTGGGGCCGCCCGGGACCGAGTGCACGTGGTTCGGCGTCGACTGTAACTCCGGTGACGACTATGTGATTCACGTCTGGCTGCGGACGAACAATCTGGTTGGCGAGATCCCGTCGACATTGTCGGCGATCGAATACCTCGAGTGGCTCAGGCTCGACGGCAATCCGGGTCTTTCCGGCCCGATCCCGACCGAGCTCGGGGATCTCAGCTACCTCGGAAGGCTCGAGCTGGGGGGCGACAGCCTCACGGGACCGATCCCACCGTGCGTCTGGGGCCTTTTGTCCTTGCAGGAGCTGGATCTGAGGGGAAACAACCTGTCGGGCACATTGCCGCACCCGCTGACAATCGCGAGCCTCGGCCTGCGTGAGCTCAGGTTGAGCTTCAACGCCCTGTCGGGGACCATCCCGAGCTTCACCGGAAACACCGGGGCGCTCGAGGTGCTCGATCTCGAGGGCAATCTGTTCTCGGGGCCCCTGCCCGCCGGTCTCGGTGGACTGGTCAATCTCACCGACCTCGACATCGGATACAACCGCCTCGCAGGGACGGTTCCACCGGAGATCACGCAGCTGACGAGCATCGCGCCCGGTCATCTCGTGATCCGGGACAACGGGCTCGACACCACCGATCCGATGGTCGAGGTGTTTCTCGAGACCCACCAGACGGGGTGGCGGGACGATCAGACGGTCCCCCCCATCGACGTCACGCAGACCGGCGCCACCGACACCTCGGTGACCGTCGGCTGGACCCCGCGGGGCCGTCTGCGATCCGACTCGTTCGTCGAGCTCCAGGTCGCGCCCGAGGGTACCAACGACTGGCGGACCGTCGATCGTCCTCCGCTCGTCGGTCTCGACGCCTGGACGGTCCACGGCCTCGAGCCGGACAGCCGGTACCGTCTCCAAGTTCGGGTCGTCGCCGACCGGAGGAGAGCTGCATACTCGATCTACTGGTGCACTCTCCAATCGCGGCTCGACAGCGCGGACTCTCCCGAGATCCTGGTCGCCACCGCAGCCGGCGACCAGAGCTGGTACGTCGCGGCCGGTGCTCCGCCGGGCGGCGACTGCCAGAGCCCGGCCAGCCCCTGCTCGACGATTCAGCAGGCGGTCGACCTCGCCGCCCCGCACGAACGCGTGGTGGTCGCACCCGGCGTGTACCTCGAGCCGTTGACGATCTCGCGGAGCGTCCACGTGCTCGGCGACGGCGCCGTCATCGACACCCGCGGGAACGGCCGGTCGGTCACGATCGGTGGCGGCGGCCAGGTCCGGCTCGAAGGTCTGACCATCCGCGGCGGGCCGACTGAAATCGGCGGCGCGATTCTCGTCGACGGCATGTCACTGCTGCAGCTGGTGCGCTGCCGGATCGAGGGTTCCTCCGGCGATCGCGGCGCCGGCATCGCCGTCGCCTGGGGCTCGACCGCCCTCATCGATGCCAGCCGTCTCTCCGACAACGTCGCGACCGATGCGGGGGGTGCGGTCGCGAGCGAGGGCACGGCCATCATCCGGGACAGTGAGATCGTCGACAACACGGCGCTCCGCGGGGGAGGGCTCGCCCAGCTCAACTTCCGGATGCGGGTCTACGACACCACGATCGCGGGCAACGAGGCCGATGTCGGCGGCGGCGTCTGGGTCGAATACGGAACGATGTACGTCCGCGGATTGGCGGCGGTGGCCAACCTCGCCCACCACGGTGCGGGGATCGCGGTCATCAGCGAATCCGGAGGGATTGGCGGAACGACGGCCGTGCTTGACTCCTCGACGATCTCCGGCAATACGGGAGGCGCGGTGCTCTCGGCCTGGACCGCCGACGTCTGTCTCGCCGACATGACCATCGTCGGCAATACGCCGTGGCAGTCCTCGGAGTCGGGGGTCACCGGCTGGAAGAGAATCCAGGCGACGGGGAGCGTGATCTCCGGCAACCTGCCGCTCGACTGCAACGGGTCGGTGGAGAGTCTCGGGTTCAACGCCGACGGCGACGGCAGCTGCGACCTCGGCGCGGTCACCGATCAAGTGGGGATCGACCCCGTGCTGTCGACTCTCGGCCATCACGGCGGAAGGACATTGAGCCACACCCCGCTGCCCGGCAGCCCGCTGATCGATGCCGGCGACCCGCGGTCGGTCCGGGATCAGACCGGACGCGATCGATTCGTCGACGGCTCCGGCATCGGGTGGGGGGCGCCGGACATCGGGTCGATCGAGGCGGTCGGTGCGATCTTCATCGACGGCTTCGAGGCGGGCGACACCTCCTGGTGGTCCGCCACTGTCGGCGGGATGTAGCGATGCGGATGGCGCTGAGAGCGATTCTGCTACTTGTCGTCAATGCCGGTGTCGCACACGCCGCTGTACCGGCATCCCAACGCGACGCGCTGCTCGAGCTGTACGCCGCGACCCGCGGCGCCGACTGGCGGAGCTCGGCCGGCTGGCTCGGTCCGGCGGGTACTGAGTGCCAGTGGTTCGGCGTCACCTGTGATGCCGGGGAAACGACGGTGCTCGAGATCACGTTGCCGGACAACCGGCTCCTCGGGACGATTCCTCCGAGCTTCGCCGATCTCGTCGACCTCGAGGTGTTGGGTCTCGGGGCCAATCAGCTTGCGGGCGAGCTCCCATCCGAGCTCGGCCAGCTCGCGTCGCTTCGCGAGCTCGTCCTCGGCTCCAACGAGCTCGAAGGAGCCGTCCCGGGATCTTTCGGCTCGATGACGGGCCTCGAGATCCTCGATCTCGGCGACAACCACCTGGTGGGGCCGTTGCCGCCCGAGCTCGGGCAGCTCGCCGGACTCCGCCGTCTGCTTCTGCAGGGCAACGCGATTTTCGGTGAGATCCCGAACACGTGGCTCGGGCTGAGCGGTCTCGAGGACGGTCAGAGCGACCTGCGCTGGAACGGGCTCTTCACTGACAACACGGCGCTGCGAGACCTGATTCGCGACGCTCACGCGCCCAGCCACGGCGCCTGGTATGTCGAGCAGGTCCTTGCTCCTTGGGGCCTCTCGACGACCGATACCAACGGGATCTCGACGGTGCTGCACTGGCAGACCCCGTGGGGCTCGTACTTGTTGCAGGACGTCCACAGGGTTGTGTGGGAGATCGGGGCGGCTTCGTCGCCGACCGGGCCGTTCGAGGTGATTGAGCAGATATCGACGGCGTCACTGGGGATGGATGCCTGGAGGGTCTTCGGGTTGTCGCCCGGCGAGACGAAGTATCTCGCCGTCCGGATCCGCTTCGGCCCCGGGACCATCAACCACAACACCCTGGTCACCGAGTATTCGGCTCCCATCGAAGTGGCGACGACGACCGAACCATCGACCTGGTACGCCGCTCCGTCGGGTGTTCCCGGCAACGACTGCCTCTCCCCGGCTACGCCCTGTCCGACAATCCAGAGCGCCGTCGATCTCGCGGCCGACGGCGAGCGGGTCGTGGTGGCGTCGGGTACCTACCTGGAGAACCTCGTCGTCGACCGCGGGGTCGATCTCGTCGGCGCGGGCCTGGTCTCCACGGTGATCGACGGGAACGGGGAGGGGTCGACGATCGTTGTTTCATCGGCGGTCGACTACCCGGAGTTCGTCCGACTCCGGAACCTCACCATCACCGGCGGTGGCGCCGCTGGTGGCAGTGGAGTCAGGACCTCCATCGGCACGTCGGTCGAGATCGACTCGTGCCGAGTGACGGGAAACACGACGGAGTCTTATGGCGGTGGCGTCGCCGGAGGCCTCGGTTTTCTCCAGCTCACCGACACCATCGTCGACCACAACCATGCAACGAACGGCGGTGGAGGCATCTACAGCTGGACCACGATCTCGGTTCAAGGGGGATCGGTCACTGCAAACTCCGCGGCCGAGGGCGGCGGCCTCAGGTTCGCGGGTCACGCGTTCCTCGACGGGGTTGTCGTGCAGGGCAACACCGCCACCGAGGGTCTGGGCGGTGGCGCGTTCGTCTACGCCCAGTTGACGGAGATCAGCAACTCCTCGATCGTCGACAACACCGCGGTAGCGGGTGGCGGCCTCTACCTCGACGGCCACAGCAATTACGTCTCCCCGATCTTCCTGCTCAACTCGACCATCAGCGGCAACACCGGCGGTGGGATCCAGGCGTGGTTCAACACATCGGTTTCGATGGATGGGTGCACCGTCACGGAAAACGACCTGCCGTGGGGTTACGGGATCACTAGCTGGGGCGACACGAGGGTCCGCAACACCGTGATCGGCGGCAACTGGCCGGCGGACTGTGACTTCGCCGTCGAAAGCCTCGGCGGCAACCTCGAAAGCGGAGAGACCTGCGGCTTCGACGCGTGGGGAGACCTGCCCGGCACCGATCCGCAGCTCGGCGCCCTCGAAACCTCGCCGTCAGGTCTGCTGGTTCACCGGCCGCTCCCGGGCAGCCCGGTGATCGACGCCGGCAACCCCGTCGTTTTCCCCGCGACCGACCAGCTCGGGACCCCACGGCCGCAGGACGGAGACGGTGATCTCGAGGCACTCCCGGACATCGGCGCCGTCGAAATCCCGGATACAACCCTTTTCTCCGACGGTTTCGAAAGTGGTGATACGACCGCCTGGGCAGCCAGCTACCCGTGAGCGGTGCCACAAGCATCAAGGGTGCCAACAATTGTGCAATGGGGAACGTAGCACCCATCATCCGAGCACCATCAGGGCATTTGTTCATCCCAATGCGAGAGATCGCCCCGTTCGAATCCATCTGCGAAGACCGAGGATATCGGCCACGGCGCCAGGGCCCACATGCAGTAGTCGATGCCTTCGCTCACCGGGTTGCCGAGACCGTCTGAGTTCTTCTCCTGGGTCGGATCGGCCGTTTCCGGAGGCACCTCAATCGTCCCCACCTCATCATACGGACCGCTCGCATTGCCCCACCAGTTGTTCTCGCCGTCGATCCAGTGACTACCGGTTGTGACGGCCCCGCCGACCAGGTTGTCGTGGATGCTGTTTCTTCGGATGGCGACACTCTGGTTGTCGCCTTCGACGAGGATCCCGGTGGTGTTCGCCGACACCCGGTTCCCGGAGATCAACGCTCCGGCCGCGTCGGTCAGCGCGATCCCGACGTTCCAACCCGATATGGTATTGGAGTCGACCTGGAGCGGTTCCACGGACAGAGACCCCCCGATCTGCAGCAGTGACGAACTCGACCGGAGTCCGTAGTGGCCCAACCCGGATACGACGTTGCCGCGCACGAGGGTGCTGACGACGGAAAACGTCGAGGTGTCTTCGGAACGAAACTCGTGCTGAAGATCGATGCCAAAGCCGTCAGGTGGGACGTTGGAGATTGTGTTGGCGGCTATTTCAATTCGGCCCAACTCAACGCTCACCCGTTCGGAGGTCGTTCCGCTGAGCGATGCTGTGATTCCGATTGGAGCGCCTTCGACGGTGTTGTCGGCGATCTCGATCCCGCCGAGATCGAGACGACAGTCCTCCTGGAAGTTGTTGCCGGCTCGTTCCAGCTCGACCCGGATCCCTTCGACCGTTGCACCGGTAATCCGGTTGTCGGCGACCAACGTATCGCCCAGGAAGACCTGGGCGAGGCCGGAACTCGAGACGGAGGGGTCGCCGGTCCAGGCTCGCCGGATGACCACGCCTCGTTGCGGGGGGTGATCCCCGCCGATGACATTGCGGGTCATCGTCAATCCGCCGATCCGAAGGGTGGTTTGGTCGAATGATTCTCCCGAAGGAACTTCGTCGAAGAGGATGCCCGACAGCGGCGCGTCGATCAGGTTGTCCGACACCAAGATCGACGGCGTCGAGCTGAAGCTCTCATCCATGGCGAAATCTCCCGACCTGGTGATCAAACCGTTGATCCCGTCACCAGAGTCGGAGGTAAGGTGGTTGTGTTGTATGCGGATGTTTCCCATGGAAGCCGAGGAGCTTCCGCCGTTGCCGGCTGCGCTCTCGTCAAGGCTGATCCGGAGGGCTTCGGACGTCCCGATGATGATGTTGGCATCGGTTGGATCCGAGCCGCCGATGGAGATGTCCCCGGTTTCAATGTCGGCGCTCTCATAGTTGTCGGACGCGACCCGATTCAGCGAGAGATGGAGGCCGGACTCGAGGTTCGAGGTGATCCGGTTGTCGTCGATGAAGACCTCGCCGATACGTCCCGTGCTTTCACCGCCGGATGCATATCCCAACGTGCCGAAGGACACCAGGACACCATTTCCCTGATGACTCGTGACCGTGTTTCCGGAGATTCTCAGGGGTTTGCTCGAATAGGTACTCTGGGAGTAGAGGCTCTCGCCGTTCGAAAACCGGACGACGGATACACCGTGCTCCGCACTCTCGATGATGTTGTCGACGATGTCGACCCGTCCCAAAGAAACCACAGAAGAGCCTGACACGACGTTTCCCATGTTGGAGTGCACCACTCGAATGCCTGCGGTGTTGTCGCCGGCGGTGATCGTATTGCGCGAGATGGTGAGATCTTCGAGGTTCAGCGAGCTGGCGTCCCGGATACTCATCCCGTCGCGAATCTCGAGCCTGATCCCCTCGAACCGGCTCGCGCTGATGGTGTTGCCCGTCACGGAGACGGGTCCGAGGTCGATCGTCGTCGTTCCGGAGATGAGGTTGAATTTTCCGATATCGTCGACGATCAGGCCGGCGCCTTCCGCGGTGTCGATGGTGTTGTCGCTCAAACTGATCCCGCCGAACGAACCAGTCGAACTGCCGGACCACTCTTCGATGTTGTAATAGTCGAGCTCGACCGGGATGTAACCGGTGTCGAGAAACTCGTTTCTACTGATCGTGACAAAACCGGCGGTAACGTCGGTGTCCGTGAGTTCGGTGATGTTGCCGGTCGTCTGGACGCCGATGAAGCCATCCATGAAGTGGTTGTCGGAAATGTCGATGTTTCCGATCGCGATCGTAGAACCCTGCGCGTTGGAGATGTCGAGGCCCTCGATGGTCACCCCTCGGCCGGAGGCGCCGAGATCGAAGGTGTTGTCCTCGATGATCAGGCCCCCAATCGAGAGTGACGCATTCGTGCCCTGGAGGCCGAAACGGTAATAGAGGCGGATGGCCCTGCCCTCGGCCCGAATCAGGTTTCTGCGGATCTCCACGGGACCGACCTCGAGGTCATTCGTGACCTCGTCGTCGATCACGATGATGTAGATCGCGTTGTTGACGGAACCGTTGTCCTCCCTCGCGAAGACGTTGTCGTGAATCCTTGCGCCACCGGCATAGAGCCGGATCATGTCGGCGGCGTCGCTGAACGTGAAACCGCTCATGGCGAAGCCCTCGGCGGTGGCGACGATGAGGATCGACTCACGCGGCGAGGCTCCGCCGCGGTCAAGAGCGGGGCTCAACGTCGTCGATGATGAACCTGCACCGATGACCTCGACATGGGCGTTGTCAAAGGTGATTGGGAAAAGCTCACCGGCGCCCGTCGAGTAATGTCCTGCGGCGACTTCGATGGTATTCGGTTCCCCGACTGTTCCGGCGGGCACCTGGCCCGCCGCGTGGGTGAGAGTCTTCCAGGGCGTCGCTGGATCTTGCGCCTGTGTGAGGGTGTGTGCGTCATCACCCTCGATGTTGTCCACGAAGTAGGTCGCGGCGAGGACCGAGTCGGCGAGAGCCCCCGTGAGAAAGAACATCGGCAGGACGAAGACAAGTCGCAGAACTGACGCCTGACATCCGTGTTTACGACTCAATGGGAGGCTCCCCCAGTTGCGCTCCACGATCTCGAAACGGTCAGGTTTTTCGAGATCGAAACACCGTTACTCGTTTGTAGCATAACAAAGCGACCGAAGACGTTGGCGTAGGCGCCCTCGACCACGACCTCGGACCGAAAATGAACGTGGCACCTATCAACGTGGCACCCATCCAAGTGAGTACGAGGCGGCCATCGCACCCATCTCCACCCATCCTGAGCAATGGGGGCTCCTGTCCGATGCCTGTCTGTAACCGAGGACCGGCGGGCGGACTACGAATGGGAGGAAATCGAGGAAATCGAAATGAAGCAAGTGAATCAATCCTCCGCGTCCGTTCGAGGTCCGCGCACCGTCGAGATCGCGCTGGCGGTCGTGGTGGTCGCGGTGTCGACACTGTTGTTCTATGTGTTCCCGGTGAGCGAGTGGCTCGCGGTCCTTGCCGAGTGGAGCCGAGAGAACCCGCTGATCGGCGGTGGGCTGTTGATTGCGCTCTATGCCGTCGCCACCGTTCTCGGATTGCCCGGGCTGGTTCTGACGCTGGCCGCAGGCTTTCTCTTCGGGCTCGTCTGGGGAACCGCGATCGCCTCGGCAGGCAGCGTTCTCGGCGCCACCGCCGCCTTGCTGGTCGGGCGCTTCGTCGCGCGCGACTGGGTGGCGGGACGCATCGGCGCAAGCGACAGGTTCCAGGCGATCGACCGCGCGGTGGGACGCAAGGGATTCAAGATCGTCCTGCTGACACGGCTTTCACCGGTCTTTCCGTTCAACGTTTTAAACTATCTGTTCGGGCTGACCGACGTCCGCCTGCGCGACTACGTGCTCGCGAGCTGGATAGGGATGCTCCCGGCCACGGTGCTCTACGTCTACTACGGCACGACCATCCAGAACCTGGCCGCGCTTATCGCCGGCGAGTTCGAGGGCGGCGCGGTCCAGGGTGCGCTGCTTGTCGGCGGGTTGGCCGCGACGCTCGCCGTCGCGGTTCTCGTCGCCCGAATCGCGCGTCGCGCCATCGCCGAGGAGATCCCGACCCAGGCCGACGAGGCCGAGCCGTCGGTGGCTGTGGAAGAAGCGCCGATCTATGGCTGAACCCTTCACCATCCTGCCGAACGACATCCACAACCGGGAGCTTCTCGACAACGTCCGTCCCATCGGCTACGTCAACCCGAAACCCGACGGGCGCTACAACCTGGTCGCCATCGGCGCCGGGGCGGCGGGTCTGGTGTCGGCCTCCATCTGCGCGGGTCTCGGCGGCCGAGCGGCCATCATCGAGAAGAGCCTCCTAGGCGGCGACTGTCTCAATGTCGGGTGCGTCCCGAGCAAAGGGATCATCCGCGCCGGCCGAGCCGTTGCCGAGGTGCGCGACGCTGCCAGATTTGGTGTTGAAGTTCCTGAAGGTGTCCGCGTGGATTTCGGTCGCGCCATGGAGCGAATGCGACGGTTGCGGGCGCAGATAAGCCCGGTGGATTCGGTCGCACGCTTCACCGAGCTCGGGGTGGACGTCTTCATCGGTGAAGGCCGGTTCGCCGGCGATGGGACGATTGTGGTCGGCGACTCGCGCCTCGAGTACGCCAAGGCTGTGGTGACCACCGGTGCTCGCGCCGGCGTACCGCCGATCCCGGGTCTCGAGGAGGTGGGCTACTACACCAACGAGACGATTTGGAGTCTGACCGAGCTGCCGCCGCGTCTCGCGGTCATCGGCGGAGGACCCATTGGCTGCGAGTTGTCCCAGGCGTTCGCGCGATTCGGATCGCGGGTGACCATCATTCAAAACCAGCCGCAACTCCTCCATCGCGAAGACCGTGACGCCGCCCGCGTCATCGAATCGGTGATGGTCGACAGGGACGGCGTCGAGCTGATGCTCGGCAGCACCGTCGAGTCGGTGCGGGTCGACGGCGGGGCCAAGGTGCTGACGTTGGCGGGTGCCAAGGCCGGGCGGACCCTGACCGCCGATGCGATCCTCATCGCCGCCGGGAGAGTGCCCAACGTCGAGAACCTCGGACTCGAAGAGGTCGGCGTTCGGTTCGACTCCAGACGCGGGATCGAGGTCGACGACAGGCTGCGCACCGCCAACCCGCGGATCTTCGCCGCGGGCGACGTCTCCTCGGTGTTCAAGTTCACTCACATGGCGGATGCGCAGGCACGGATCGTGATTCGCAACGCACTCTTCGGCTGGCTGCCGGGGCGGGCGCGCTCGAGCAAGCTCGTGCTGCCGTGGTGCACCTACACCGACCCCGAGATCGCCCACGTCGGGCTCAACGCCGCCATGGCCGAGGAGCAGGGAGTCCGGGTCGAGGAGATTCTTGTGCCGCTCGCGGACAACGACCGATCGATCCTCGAAGGCGACGACGAGGGCTTTCTCAAGATTTTTCTGGCACACGGGTCCGACCGGATCGTTGGTGCGACCCTGGTCGCGCGGCACGCCGGCGAGATGATCGGCCAGATGACACTCGCCATTTCGCAGCGCATCGGCTTGAAGAAGATCGCCGAAGTGATCCAGCCGTACCCGACCCAGGCCGAGGTCTTCAAACGCGCCGCCGACGCGTATCGGCGCAGCACCTTCACGCCACGGGCGCAGTCGATCTTCCGCACGCTTCTGGCCTGGATGAGGTAATAATGTGTGCGGCAAACCCTGGAAACGGAGCAAGTTGGTGAGTTCAGAATCGCCAGAACAGGATCTCAATCTCTTCGACCGGCAGGTCGCCGTTGCCGAAGGGGCGCCGCCCCACGCCGTCGGTTTGAGCAAGATCCAGGTCAACATCGGTCTGGTTTGCAACCAGCAGTGCCGCCACTGTCACGTCGCCGCCGGCCCCCGCCGGGGCGAGCAGATGGACTGGGCGACCATGGGGCACGTCGTCGAGGCCGCGCGGCGCGCCCGGGTCGAGGAGGTCGACATCACCGGCGGCGCGCCGGAGATCCACTCCGACTTCACCCGCTTCGTCGATGCCCTCGGCGACCTGGGGGTGCTGGTTCGGGTTCGCACCAACCTGACCATCCTGGTCGAGCCCGGCTACGAGGACCGGGCGCCGTTCATGGCCGAGCGACGGGTCGCTCTGGTCGCATCGTTGCCGTGTTACCTGGAAGCGAACGTTGACCGCCAACGCGGAGAAGGGGTCTACGAGGCAAGCATCCGAGCGCTGCGCCTGCTCAACCAGCTGGGCTACGGCGTTCGCGAGGACCTGCCGCTGGAGCTCGTCTACAACCCGCAGGGTCCGGTGCTGCCGCCGGCGCAGGAGGAACTCGAGAACGACTACCGCCGGGAGCTTGACGAGCGCTACGGGGTGCGGTTCACCCGCCTGTTGACGATTTCTAACATGCCGATCGGACGGTTTCTCGCCGACCTCCGGGCGTCGGGCCGGGAGGACGAGTACCGTCGGCTCATCGAGGAGGCCTTCAACCCTGCCACGCTCGACGGGCTGATGTGTCGCAGCCAGATCAGCGTCGGCTGGAACGGTGACGTCTACGACTGCGACTTCAATCTGGCGTTGCAAATGCGCGTCGACCACGGGGCGCCGACCCACATCCGCGAATTCGACCCCGATCAGCTGGCTCACCGCCGGATCGTGACCGCGCGCCACTGCTTCGGCTGCACCGCTGGCGCGGGCTCGTCGTGCGGCGGGACGCTCGCCTGATGGGGTGGGGGAGGTGAGGTGGGGAAAATGCTCGAGCCCGAAGTCTCGGCGTCGGGGCGGCGGCTGATTGTCTTCGCTCGCTTCCCTGAGGCGGGTCGGGTGAAAACCAGGCTGATCCCGGCCCTGGGGGAGAGAGGAGCCGCAGAGCTCCACCAGCGGATGTTGGCGCGCACCCTCGATTGGGCGCGGCAACTGGCGGAGCAGACCCGGTTGACGCTCGAGCTGCGTTTTGATCGGAACCCGAGTGATGTGGATTGCACCGAGTACGGCATCGAGCGACGACGGTTCCAGGGCCCCGGTGGTCTCGGCGACCGGTTGACCCGAGCCGTTGACGAGGTCTTTGCCGACACCGCCAATCCGGTTCGGCGAGTCGTCATCATCGGCACCGACTGTCCGGAACTGAGTGCAGAGGTGGTCACGCGGGCCTTTGCCGATCTCGAGCGGCGCGACGTCGTGCTCGGTCCGGCCGCCGACGGTGGCTACTATCTCATCGGCCTGCGCGAGCCGGCGCCCGAACTCTTCTCGGGGATCGACTGGGGCAGCGACCGGGTCTGCGCGCAGACCGTGCGCCGCGCTCGGGCTACGGGGCTGACGGTCGCTTTTCTCGAAGTGCTGGACGACGTTGACGTGCCGGGCGATCTCGTCGTCTGGGAGCGCGCGACGGGAGAGAAGGTCGCGACCGATGGGTGATGGGCCGCAACCGAGTTGCGCGCCGGAGATCTCCGTCGTCATCCCGACCCTCAACGAGGGTGCAAACATCGCCGCGAGCCTCGAGTCGGCAAAGGACCCGCGGGTGGTCGAACGTATCGTCATCGACGGCGGCTCCGACGATGACACCGTTGCGCAGGCGCGCGGGATGGGCGCGACGGTCCTCGAATCGGGCGCCGGTCGAGCTCGGCAGCTGAACATCGGCGGCGCCGCGGCGCACGGGCGCGTGCTGCTCTTCCTGCATGGCGACACTCGGCTGCCACGGGGCTTCGGCGACGAGGTGGTGCGGGTGCTCGGCGGCGACCGGGTTGTCGCGGGTGCGTTTCCGATCCGGCTCGATGCCCACGGGTTCGCATATCGCCTGATCGAGCGCGGGGTCGGAGTTCGCAGTCGTGTCTTTCGGCTGCCGTACGGCGACCAGGCGCTGTTCATGCGCCGTGACGCCTTCAACCGGGTCGGCGGGTTTCCCGATCAGCCGTTGATGGAGGACTACGTGCTGGTTCGCTCGCTTCGGCGGCTGGGGCGCATCGGCATGACCCGGACGCCGGTGACCACTTCGGCGCGTCGTTGGCGGAAGCTCGGTCCCGTCCGGACGACCGTGATCAACCAGTTGGTCGTAGTGGGATACCGGTTGGGTATCTCGCCGGCGCGACTGGCGGCCCTCTACGGTCGCCGCTCCCGGAACGCGTGATCGCCTCGCGATTCTCGCCGATGCGACGTGCACATTTGTACGATAAGTGCCTGGACTACATCAGGAAACAGGAGAAAGAGGACCAGCGGTTGGAACAGATGAGGTTGGTCTGAAACCTGCCACCGTAAGGTGGCTCAATGTCGTGAAACGACCGTACAGTCGCCTTGGGCGGCTCACAAATCAGCCTCTTGCAAAATTCAATACCGCTACAAGGGCGGGTATAAAACCCACCCCTACGATTTTGTGGAAACTACCGTAGGGGAGGGTTTTACATCCGTTTCCAGCGGGAGAGTACACGCGTGCTGGTTCAATTTTTCGTCTGCCAGGCGATCCAGCCGGGCCGGTCGATGTTGTATCGATGCACGTTCAAATGAAACGCCTTGTCGTTTTCAAAGGTCGAGGTGAACAGCAGCGTGCGGTTGTCTTGTGAAAGGCCATGATTCTCGTACCACCCCGTCTTCCCAGGAACATACGACTTCACATTGGACAGAACCGGCCCGCCTTCTCGAAAACGAAATCCGCAACCTGGATCTTCCACTCGCCGTAACCATTGAGGAACTTCGGCGCCTTATACATCTCACTCCACGTCAGCTTGCTGCCGTCGTGGGAGAAATGAGGGTGCAGCACGCCACTGGTGTCATCCTCCGGCGTGTCGGTCAGGCGAAAGCAGCGCCGGGTCGCCAGTTCCATCAACCACAAATCGGAATGCCGTCCGAATCCGGGCGTGGCGGCCAAATCCCGCCCCGATCTCCCCTGCCTGAACGTCTTCTGGGCCTGAAAGACCATATACTTGCCGGAGGGATGCCATTCCGGCTGGCCAATATGCCCCCTGCCCAGCACTTCCTGCTGGTCGCATGTGAGACAGATTTCATCGCCCCCGTCTGGACGAATCCGGTAGATGTCGTAATAGCCGTCTTCGCCCTTTCGGTCCATCAGGATGTAGTCGCCGTCGGGGGACCAACTGACCCGTCCACCGCTCGCGCGGATCGGGGTGATCTTCTTCACCCGCCCGAGCGGCGATCGGGCCGATCCGACGATTTGAGTCAACTCCGGCGTCGCGGGCCGATTTCCCGACAACCTTTGCCAACTCTGCAGCGCCGTCACCATCCGCTCATCGGCGACCAGGTTCTCCGCCTTGCTGGCCTCGATGAAGTCGGCGAGGCCCCGACGCGCCACGTCCTTCGGGATCTTCTCCCAGCCGAAGATGGATCCCAGGTGTTCGCGCACCGTGTCCCAGGCTTCAGTGGACTCGATCTCCATCAGGTGCCCAAAGCGCTCTCTCCGCCAGTCGGTCTCGGAAACCCGCTTCCACGGCCAGTAGATCCAGCCGTTGACGTGGTTGCCCGGATCCTCGAAAAGCTCGATCTGCGACGAGGTCCAGCGGTCCGTGTGGGCGCCGAACTCGCCATTCCACAACGGAACGTTGTGTTCTCTGGCAATGCTCGCAAGCTTCGCCAGGTTCGCTTCATCGATATCATGGCTGAAAAAGTTGTAGGTGTGGAATGTGTAGGCCTGATTGTCGTCGAGCGGACCGTCGAAGATTCTGAAGTCGGTCGACAGGGCTTTTCCGGTCAGGAAGACCAGGTGGTGGGAATCGACCACCCGGATCGCTTCAATGATCCGCCGATAGAGATCAATGAGCTCATGATCCTTCGGAGGCTCCGGCTCGTTGATCAGGTCGTAGCCCGCGACGATGGACCGGTCGCGATACCTGGCTGCGATCGCCCTCCAGATGTCGACGGTTCTCCGAAGAGCCTCCTCGGAGGTCCAGACGTGCTTGGCGTCGGGGTCGGCGACAAAGACCCCCGACTGACCGTTTGGAACCGAGTGGAGATCGAGAACGACGTACACCTGGTGTTTCTCGCACCAGGCGAGCAGACGATCGAGATAGAACCAGCCCGGCGCGGAGTCGTCGACGGCCCCGTTCTTTTCGAGGACCGTGTGGTTGAACGGCACCCGCACGACGTTGAAGCCGAGATCGGCGATCATCTCGATGTCCCGCTCGGTGATGAAGGTGTCGTAGACCGCCTTGCGGAAGCGGGCCGCCTCTTCCCTGCCGACGAGACCTTCGATGCGCTCGCCGAGCTTCGTCTCCGAGCTCAGACCCGCCCCCCACAGCGCGCCGTTCCACATCAGCCAGCCCTCGAGCAGGACGCCGCGAAGGTGGATCGGGTCGCCGTTGCCGTCAACCAGGCGGGTGCCCACGGCGTGAATCATGGGGTTCGATGGTGTCGGAGGTTCTGCTGCCGATCCCAGCGTGAAATCGACGAAAAAGTTGTACTCGCCCTTGGCGCCCGGGTCGTTGGAAGGGATGCCGAAATTCTTGGTGACCAGTTCGTGAAGGTAGGCGAGCAGCCTGTACCCGGTCTCTTCCGAGCTCGTCGGAGAGAAATCGAAATCGGCCACGATCGCGTAGCGTCCGCGAAAGTGCGGGTGTTCGGGGTCGTTGAGGTGCGTGAGACGTCGTTTGTTGGAGCCGTCAGCATTCATCAGCCAGTACTCCGTACCGACTCGGTAGTAGTCGTAGGTGTCGCCCAGACCCACCGACGACATCCAGACGATGAACCTGCCGTCCGGCGACAGATGAGCGTGCTCGTTGTAGCCCTCATCGGTCAGTCGGACGAGCTCTCCGGTTCCAAGGTGGAGCTTGTAGATGTCGGTCGCTTCGTTGACCGCGCGCGACCTCTTCATGTTGCAGCTGAAGTACAGCCACTCACCGTCGTGGCTGAAGCCGTGATTCTCGTAGATGACATCCTCACCCGGCCGGTACTGCTTGACGTTCGTCAGACCCCTGGGGCTGAAATCGGCGGTCTTGAGAACCCATGCACCGGCGCCTTTGCCGGGCACCTTGAAGTCGGCGCCCTCGACCATTTCCGACCAGCTCAGCCGTCGCCCGTCCTTGGAGAACTGCGGGTGCAGTACGCCGTGGTGTTTGTCGTTCGGAACCTCCCAGAGCACTGTCGCCCGACCGGTCTCGAGATCGTAGAGCCAGAGATCATTGAAGACCCCGGCGCCCGGATTCGTCGCCAGGGGAATGATGAACGGGTGCTCCTGCTTTTCGGCCTGGAAGACGACATACCGACCGTTGGGGTGGATCGCCGGCTGGCCGTAGTTGCGTTTCGGATTCGGAAGGTCCGGGTGGTTGCACGTGAGGCAACGTTCGGTTTCGAAGTCTTCGGTCAGATAGAGATCGATGCCGCCGTCCGCCCCCCTTCGGTCGAAGACGACGAACTCGCCGGTGGGTGACCAGGCGACCCGGCCGCCGTTGCCGCGAAAACCGGAGAGCTCCACCCTGCGGCTCGTCGGCGACGACAACTCCAACCGCCATCAACAGTACGGCGAGGATCGCGCCGAGGTACGAGGGGGAGATGAATCCCGAGGACGAGACGCATTGTTGAACCATCTTCATGGTCACCATTGTTGCATTGCAGCGAGGTTCGACGGGCGCCACCACAGGTTTCAGCGGTTCGTCTTCTTCCGTCAGCGTCCAAGCCGGCTCCACGTCCTGAACCTGGAACTGTTGTTGGGGAGCAGGTCAATCGATGTTGACAGTGATTGCGTCACGAATATAGGGTTCAGGTCAACAATAATGGGTGAACTCTCATTTAGAGAAGTCGAAATGACCTGATCGGAATCGGTAGCTTGGAGATCGACTGGAGGACGAGGATGCTGCATTCAAACCAACCGTATCGGGTGCTGGCGGTTTTCGTGTGTTTGACTGTTCTGGCGCCCAGCTCCGAGGCAGCCGAAACCTACATCTTCAGCGGTTCACCCGCGGGCTGCGAGGATCATTCAAGGACCATCAGCGAGAGCGAACCAAACGACTCCCCGGGAACTGCGGACTCGACGGGAACCGCGGGCAACGGCGAACTCCCCTTGGGCTACATCACCCCGATTGGTGATCGCGATTGGTGGGTTGTCAGCAACATCCAAGTCGGCGATCGCGTTTTCGGCTATGCCGACGTCAGCGGCGCTGTGGTTGGCGAGGCGCTGCTCAAGGTATACGCAGACGATCCCGTCACGCCAGTCGAAGACCCATACTGGCTTCCCGACATCATCGCCAATGTCATCGTTCCTCAGTCGGGTCGTGTCTTCTTCAGGATGGGGGATCAAAGTGACAACGATGAACTCGGCACCTAATTGTTGTTTCAGGCGGTCGTCCATCCGTGGGACACAGTAAACGAAATCGAACCCAACGATTCCCCCGGGCAGGCGACGCCCATGTTCGCGTCGATCATGACCGGGTCCGTTGCTCCCGGATCGGTGGACTATTTCACGTTCGATGCAACCGCCAATGATTTCGTCACCGTCATTCTGGATAACGACCCGAATGGCGACGGCATCATGGAGTCATCCATCGAACTTCTGAGCTATGACGGCTCCACAGTGCTTCGAGACGACCGCGGTTACACCAATCCGTACAATGTTATCGAACCGTCTATCGCTGCGCCTCTACCGGGAGGCACCCTCTACGTCAGGATCGGCAACGGTGGTGGCGGCGATACCACCGAGTACAGTTTTGTCGTGATCATGGACGGCAGGACCACATCGTGCGCGGGATTCTCGGGTTGTCCGATCTTCAGCGACGGGTTTGAATCAGGGAACCCCTCGGCATGGACCGTCCCTTGGTAGCAGGAAGAAAGGGTGCTGCAAATAGTGGGTTTACACATCTGCATTCGACGGGTGGGTCGATCGAGAATGTGCAAATGTGTACGTGGTACCCATCGTACCCATCTTCCACGATGCAACAACACGATGGGTGGCACCGATCGTCATAATCCCCATGCTATTCGGTGCCGACCGGTACCTCCTGGGGCGGACCCGTGGCGATGAAACGCCAGGTCCTGTTTCGCATCCGGCTCTCGACCTCGCAGCCCAAGGGGGCCTGAGGATCGGCCGGCGGGCGCAAGCGGATGACAGCGTGGGCTCCTTTGACCGCCGCTTGCTCAAAGGTCACTTCGGAAGATGCGAGATAGAAGGTCACCTCGATGCGAGTCGGCCCTCCTTCCTCAGTGAATACCACCCCGATCTCACACAATAACCCGTCCCGGACCGGCAGCAGCGCATCCTCTCCCGGCAGCCCCGCCCCGGGGATCACCAGGAGGTTCCGGGGAGGGGCAACCCGCACGCCGAAGAAACGCACGTCGGACCCCTCGATCGGGCCGTCGGCGGTGACCCGCACCAAGGCCGAGCCGTCCTCCCGGTGGGAAATCACCAGCTCGGTCAGAAGCGGCCCGGAGAAAATCTTGGAAGGATGAGGGATCGTCGCGGCCCGCCGATCGGGCGCTGCGACCTGCGGCGGGTTTGTCGGCATCGTCGGTGGGGTGGCACGCGGCTGCTCCGGAGCGCATCGGGCTCGTCGGCGCGGCGGTGGACGGAGCTGAGGTCGGGTGCGCGGGCGGGGTCAGCGTTGCGGTCGCCGTCGGAGTCAAGCTCGGAGTCGGGGTGGGCGTTGCGGTTGCCGTGGGAGTCATCGTCGGCGTCGGCGAGGCCGGAACGGTTTTCGGCACGAACGCGGTCGGCGTCGGTGCGCTCGGGGTCGGGGGCCGCGGCCCACCGGAGGCCTCGACACTTTGCAGGACCACTATCAAACGCTGATCCTGTTTCATCACCTGGGTGATGGCCACCCGGTTGTCGATCAGGTCAAAGACCAGGTGCTCCTCGGGTGGGTCGTACTCGGGGTGGTGACCGATGCGGATCCGGCGCACCCGACCGTCCTCGACCGCCACCTCGTAGGGCCGATATGCCTCGACGATGCCGGCGATCCTCACCACCGCGCGGGGATCTTCACCGTCGATGTGGGACCAACGGTGGCCGGTGATCGGCCCGTCGAAGAACACCGCGACCACGGTGGAGTCATTGTCCCGGTGCTTCGACCGAGACGTGCGTGATGCGAGTGGCCCGCCGGAGACTCCCCCTCGGCTGATCGAGTGACCGCAGTTGCTGCCACCACGGCGGCGACCAGCAAAGTCGGTGCCGCCATGCGGCTGCGACGCCGGAGGAAGCCTTTGCCTGCCCATCCCTCCGAGTGTAGCGTGAGCCTAGTCCGATTCCGCGCATGACGCGCTCCCCACTTCGGTAACGGAGATTGAGGAAGCGGACGGAAATGGGTGCCTGGCACTACTGGCTGCGACGTCGGTCGCAGCGTCGACACCTGAACTGGAGTCGATTTGCCCTGATGCTCAGGCGCTATCCCCTTCCACCACCGAAGGTCGTCCACTCGATCTACCGCCACGCAGCGAACCCATGCGCCTGAAGAGCCGGATGCGGGAATTCTGCACGTCCGGATCTGTGGGGGGCCTGGGCGGGCAACCGCCCGGGCCTACCCGACACCATTTGTGCCATTTGTGATTTGCGTCAAGCGTGGGCAATCCTCAGCTCGCTTTCAAGACGGGGTAGGGCGAGGAGGTACCATTCGCCCATTCGGTTTTCACGCTGCTATCCTTGCAGCGTGTTATTTACTTGCGATCGCACTCCCGCGCAACGCGGGGTC
>CAVPHA010000004.1:0-59835 GCA_963704125.1 uncultured Acidobacteriota bacterium
GACCGTCGGCGCCACAAAGGTGCCGAGCTCGACGATGTACTTCAGCCCCAACCCGCGTAGAATCTTCATGGCAATCGAGCAAACCGGAGGCCTCATGCGCAAGCCAGTCATCCTCATCACCGGCGCGAGCGGCGAGATCGGCCACGGCCTCATCGAGAGCCTGGCCGCCGAGGAAGCGACCTCGATCATCACCGTCGATCTCCAACCCCTGCCGCGCGAACACCGCGACATGGTCGACCGCGAGTACCTGGGTTCGATCCTCGAGATCCACCTTCTCGAGCGGATCCTCGCCGAGTTCGAAGTCAGAACGATCTACCACCTCGCGGCGTTGCTCTCGACCCGCGCCGAGTTCTCGCCCATCGCCGGCCACCAGGTCAACGTCGAGGGCACCCTCAAGCTCCTCGACTTCGCCCAGTCCCAGGGCGAGTCCCACGGCCGTCCGGTGGTCTTTCTCTATCCCAGCTCCATCGCCGCGTACGGCCTGCCCGATCTCGCAACCAAGAACACCGTCGGCCGCCTTTCTGAACACGAGTGGAACCAACCCACCACGATGTACGGCTGCAACAAGCTCTACTGCGAACACCTCGGGAAATACTATGCGGACCACTACAAACAACTGGCCGCGGAAACCCTGTCGGGCAAGGTCGATTTTCGTTCCATCCGTTTTCCCGGCCTGATCTCGGCCGTCACTGTTCCCTCCGGCGGCACTTCCGACTACGCCCCCGAGATGGTCCACGCTGCAGCCCAGGGCCAGCCCTACGCCTGTTTCGTCCGCCCCGACACCCGCATCCCGTTCATGATCATGCCCGACGCGGTCGACGCCCTGCTCCGCCTGGCCCGCGCGGATCGATCCAGTCTCTCGAGATCGGTTTACAACATCGCGGCCTTCAACCCGTCCGCCGGTGAGATCGCCGAACTCGTGCGGCACGGCTTTGAGTCGGCCCAGATCAGCTTCCAGCCCGACCTCAAACGCCAGGCCATCGTCGACAGCTGGCCGGCCGATGTCGACGACAGCGCCGCTCGGAAAGATTGGGGCCTCGACCCGCGTTTCGATCTCGAACGGGCCTTCTCGGACTATCTGATCCCCACCATCAGTGAGCGGTACTAGCCCGGTCCCGGATCTGGTCGGGGCAGGAAATCGCCGCCGAGACATGGTCCCATTCGCTGTACAGAAAATTGACAAGTTCGGCGGGCGATTCTCCAATCGGTCACCGTTTCTGAGAAACCATCCCGGCCACGTATGAGGCTCCATAAACCGGCTTGGAACCCACCTTTTTTCAAATACTTAGAAAAAGGCAAAAACCCCAACATCTTGTTGTTGACAATCGACGAAAGCCCAATATATAGTGGTGCAAGTCCGCAAAATCCACCCCGATCAGTGGGACGTTGATGGTATGCGCCGGGGGGAGTTTTGTCGCTCGGAATCGCAAAAAGCACGGGAGGTCGAGGGGGCCAGATGAAGGTAGAGCGTCGATTCACCACCGCGGGAGCCGATCCATACGCCGATATTCGGTTCGTCACCCGATCGACTGAGATACGCAACACCGATGGCAGTCTCGTCTTCGCGATGGATGACGTTCAAGCACCCAAGAACTGGTCTCAGGTCGCGGTCGATGTTCTGGTCCAAAAGTACTTCCGGAAAGCCGGTGTCCCGCAGCTTGATGCGGACGGCAATCCGATCCTCGATGAAAAGGACAACCCGGTCACCGGACCCGAGCACGATGCGCGTCAGGTCTTCCACCGTCTCGCCGGGTGCTGGACCCATTGGGGCCGCGAGCACGGCTACTTCGACAGCGATGATGACGCCCAGACCTTTGAAGACGAGCTCAGCTACATGCTCGCCAGCCAGATGACGGCGCCCAATTCGCCGCAGTGGTTCAACACCGGTTTGCACTGGGCCTATGGCATCACCGGCCCGCCCCAGGGCCATCGATACTGCGATCCCAAAACCGGTGAGCTCAAGGAATCGGCCAACGCCTACGAACACCCGCAGCCGCACGCGTGCTTTATCCAGTCGGTGTCCGACGATCTCGTCAACGAGGGCGGGATCATGGATCTCTGGGTCCGCGAGGCCCGTCTCTTCAAGTACGGATCGGGCACAGGCAGCAACTTTTCCCGGCTCAGGGGTGCAGGCGAGGCGTTGTCCGGAGGCGGAAAGTCCTCCGGTCTTATGTCGTTTCTCAAGATCGGCGATCGTGCTGCCGGGGCCATCAAATCGGGAGGCACCACCCGTCGTGCGGCCAAAATGGTCTGCCTCGATCTCGACCACCCCGACATCGAGGAGTTCATTTCGTGGAAGTCGGTGGAGGAACGCAAGGTCGCTGCGCTGGTGTCCGGCTCGCGGACCAATCGACGCCACACGGCGGCCATCCTCGATGCCTGCTTTTCCGATGACGGGACGGCCAAGATCGATCCCAAGGAGAACCACCAGCTGGCGCGGCGGATCAAAACCGCCCGACGGCGCGGTGTGCCTGACGGTGCGATCCAGCGTGTGCTCCAGCTCGCCAAACAGGGAATCCGAGAGTACCCCATCGAGGAGTACGACACCGACTGGGACTCGGCCGCCTACTTCACGGTCTCGGGTCAGAACGCCAACAACAGCGTTCGGGTGCCGAACGCCTTTTTCGACACGCTGGAAGCCGGCGGCAATTGGCCGTTGATCCAGCGCACCGACAACGAGACCGCGAGGACCGTTTCCGCCGCCAAGCTGTGGAACAACATCACCATGGCGGCCTGGGAGTGCGCCGATCCCGGTCTTCAGTACGACGACACCATCAACGAGTGGCACACGTGCCCGAACTCGGGCCGGATCAACGCCTCCAATCCGTGCTCCGAGTACATGTTCCTCGACGACACCGCGTGCAACCTGGCCTCCATCAATCTGGTGAAATTTCTCCGTGAAGACGGTTCTTTCGACATCGAGGGCTTCCGCCACACCGTCCGGCTGTGGACCATGGTCCTCGAGATCTCGGTCCTCATGGCGTCGTTTCCGTCGAGCCGCATCGCCGAGCTCAGTTATCGCTACCGCACCCTCGGTCTCGGCTTCGCCAACATCGGGTCGCTGCTCATGCGCTCGGGCATCCCGTACGATTCGGACAAGGGCCGCGCGATCTGCGGCGCCATCACCGCCATCATGACCGGCGAGGCCTACGCCACGTCGGCCGAGATGGCCTCCGAGCTCGGTCCCTTTGCAGGTTTCGCCGACAACCGCGAGGCCATGCTTCGGGTGATGGCCAACCACCGCCGTGCCGCCTACAACGCCCCGGCGGAGATGTACGACGGGCTGACCGTCAAACCCGTGGGTCTCGACGCGGAGCTGGCCCCGCCCGATCTCCTCGCCGCCGCCCACGAGACCTGGGACCGCGCCCTCGAGCTCGGCCACGCGCACGGTTTCCGCAACGCCCAGGCGACGGTCGTCGCCCCTACCGGCACCATCGGCCTGGTCATGGACTGCGACACGACCGGAATCGAGCCCGATTTCGCGCTGGTCAAATACAAGAAACTCGCCGGCGGCGGTTTCTTCAAGATCATCAACCAGGGCATCCCCGCAGCCCTGAAGACCCTCGGCTACGGCGCGGAAGAGATCGAGGAGATCGTCCACTATGCCGTCGGTCACGGCACCCTTGCCGGTTGCCCGACCATCGACCATCAGGCGCTCAAGGCCCGCGGCTTCGACGACGACTCCATCGACCGGGTAGAGAGGGCGCTGCCGACCTCGTTCGATATCCAGAACGCCTTCGCCCCCCATGTGCTCGGTGAGGCCTTCCTCAGAAAGCTCGGGCTCTCGAACGAAGAGCTGGCCGACTGGACGCTCGATATTCTCGACCGGATCGGTTTCTCCGGTGACGACATCGACACCGCCAACACCTGGGCCTGCGGCACCATGACGGTAGAGGGCGCGCCGCACCTCAAATCTCAAGATCTCGCGGTCTTCGACTGCGCCAACCGATGCGGTCGCAGCGGTACCCGATCCATCGCCTACGACGGCCACATTCTCATGATGGCGGCCGCCCAACCCTTCATCTCGGGCGCCATCTCCAAGACCATCAACATGCCGGCCGAAGCCGGGATCGACGACATCAAACGTGCCTTCTCTCTGGCCTGGCAGAAGATGATCAAGGCCGTCGCCCTCTACCGCGACGGCTCCAAGCTCAGCCAACCCCTGTCCATCTCAATCAGCGCCGAGGAAGAAGAGGAACTGGCCGAGGCGGTCGCCGGCCACGATGTTCAACAGGTCGCCGAAGCCATCGCCGAGCGGGTCGTCATCCGCTACCAGGCGCGCCGCCGCCGCCTACCGCAGCGCCGCACCGGTTTTACGCAGAAAGCCGGGGTCGGCGGGCACAAGGTCTACATCCGCACCGGTGAGTACGATGACGGCTCGGTGGGCGAGATCTTCCTCGACATGCACCGCGAGGGCGCCGCCTTCCGCTCGCTCATGAACTGCTTCGCCATCGCCGTCTCCCTCGGTCTCCAGTACGGGGTGCCGCTCGAGGAGTTCGTCGACGCCTTTGTCTTCACCCGCTTCGAGCCGTCGGGCATCGTCGGCGGCCACGACCGGATCAAGATGGCGACCTCGGTCATCGACTATGTCTTCCGCGAGCTCGCCATCACCTACCTCGGCCGCGACGATCTCGCCCAGGTTTCCATCGAGGACATCCGCCACGACGCTGTCGGTGGCGGCAAGGACCAACACAAGAAACCGCCCGGTGAAGAAACCGACGACGCCAACGTACGTCCCATCGCGGTCGGCCAGAGCCGGACCCACGCGACCATGAGCTCCGGCGGATCCGCGGCCGCCACGGTGGGCCGCTCGTCCTCGTCCGCCACCACCGCCGTCCAACAGGCGCGCTGGATGGGCTACGAGGGCGATCCCTGCCCCGAGTGCGGATCGCTCACCCTGGTCCGCAACGGCACCTGCCTCAAGTGCGAGTCCTGCGGCGCCACCACCGGCTGCTCGTAGCGGCGACACAACCTGAAATGCATCGGGGCGGGGATCATCCCCGCCTCTCTTGCCATTTCCCTTTTGATCATCCTTGCAGCCTGCGGAGGATCCGGCCCCGCGGGCGACTGGATGACCGTCATGACCGCCAACGCCGAGGCTCTGGAGGCCATCGCCGCCGGGGACTCACCGATCAACCCAAATCCATGAGCAGATCGGCGGCGGTGGTCATGTTCTCTGCCATATAGCGGTCGTCCTCGAGCCTGGGGACGTGCTCCCGGAGGCGGGCGACAACACCTTCGAGCACCGGGGACGTGGTCAGCGGACGGTGAAACTCGAGGGCCTGGGCCGCCGCCAGGTACTCCATCCCGAGAACCCGCCGGCTGAGTTCAACCACGCGGGCCAGCTTGCGGGCCGCCCAGGTCGACATGGAAACGTGATCCTCCTGGTTCGCCGATGTCGGAATCGAGTCCACCGATGCAGGGTGAGACAGGGTCTTGCACTCACTCACCAGCGCCGCGGCCGAGACCTGGACCATCATGAACCCGGAGTTGAGACCGGCGTCATCGACGAGAAAGCGCGGCAGACCGGAGAGCGAGGTGTCGACCATCCGTGCGAGCCGTCTTTCCGAGATCGACGCGAGATCGGTGATCGTCATCGCCAGATAGTCGAAGACCGCAGCGATGGGCGCACCGTGGAAATTGCCGCCCGAGATCACCCGACCGTCGGCAAAGACCATGGGGTTGTCGGTGGCCGAGTTGAGCTCGATGGTGAGCACCCGCCGGGTGTGTTCGAGGGCGTCGCGACCCGTACCGTGAACCTGGGGAGAGCAGCGCAGAGAGTAGGCGTCCTGGACGCGACCACACTCGCGGTGCGACTCGCGGATTGCCGAGCCCTCGAGCAAACGTCGCAAACGGCGGGCGCTCTCGCCCTGACCGGGATGGGGCCGGGCCTCGTGCACCGACTTGTCGAAAGCCGCGTCCGTCCCGGCCAGAGCATCGAGGGTGAGGGCGCAGATCACATCGGCGGCCCCGAGCAACCGGCCCGCATCGGCGACCGCCAGGGCGCCGACGGCGGCGGAGGCCTGGGTACCGTTAATCAGGGCGAGACCTTCTTTGGCCGCGAGAGACACCGGTTCCAAACCCGCCAGCCTTAACGCGTCTGCACCGGTGTGGCTTTCGCCGCCGACAATGGCGGACCCTTCGCCGACAAGGGGCAGGGCGAGATGGGCCAGCGGCGCCAGATCGCCCGAAGCGCCCACCGAACCCAGACTCGGCACCACGGGATGGACCCGGGCGTTGAGCAGATCGAGCACCCTCTCCACGATCACCGGACGGCAGCCGGCGTGGCCCGTCGCAAGGACGTTGGCCCGGAGCAGGAGCATGGCTCGGACCACCTCTTCGCTGAACGGTTCACCGACACCACAGGCGTGGGACCGCAGCAGGTTGAGCTGGAGTTTTTCGAGTTGGTCTGGTGGAATGCGCACCTCGGCGAGCCGACCGAAACCGGTGTTGATCCCGTAGGCGACCTGACCCGACGCCAGGATCTCATCGATGACTCGCCGCGTCGCCGCAACTCGTTCACGGGCCTCGTTGCCGAGGACCGTCGCTGCACCACCGCGGGCGACGGCCTCGACAGTTTCAATGGTGAGGGATTGCCCGTCGACGGTGACGGTTGTCGGGTAAGTCATGCAGAACCTCCGAGGACGAGCATTCTATCGGGATCGACGCGGGCGCGCTCGGGCGGGGCTGCGAAATCGAGGAAATAGAACAAGGATATGACGGAGGAGCGAGAGCCGCGAAGAGAACGGGACGGAGAGGAGGAAGATGTCGAGTCAAGGTCGAGATCGATCTGACGGGTCGAATCGTTGATCTGGGAAGACTCGCCCTAAGAATGCGAGCCAATGACAGCGGAGCGAAGGTGCCTGGCACCGCACGGGAATGGCGTCCAAAGAAACGGGATTGGTACAGAGCTCCGGGGAACGCGCATCCCTACTCGATGCTCCCAGCGCTGGTAGCCGAGGGAGCCACCCTTAGCATTGTTCAGACTCAAGATCGTCGTGGATTGAAGGTCCTTGCCCCGAACAATGCAAAGAATGGCACTCCGTACGAGGCGTAGACCGCGATCCCTGTAAGCGCCGCAGTCATCCGGCCGCGAGCTCGTCCACAAGCTCGGCATACGCCTGCATCGCCTCGCTCCTTGGTCAGCCCACGCCGGCGTTCCCAGGCGTCATATTTGGCGGCGCCTACGAAATCGAACATCCCCGGCTTGTCACCGCTGACATCTCCCTGGGTGGCCTGCTTGTAGAGACCGTAGAGTTCGAGGAGCACCTCGTTGGGCTGATGCGGCAGGCTCTTTGGCTCGCGCAACGGCGGCTTCGAAGCTTGTTTGTTGATCCATTGCTCTTCCCCCGGGCCATCATATCCTGTTCGATTCAGGCTCCTCGCTGCTATGCTTGATGGGCTCAGTTCTGAGCCGGAGTGCTGCGCTTGAGTTTACAAAACGAACATCCACCACCACCCGAATCCACGGGTGCGTCCCGGTCGTCGGTTTCGACCCGGGGAGACGGGTCCGGGACCGCTGAAGAACCGCGCCGCTCGGCGGAGGTCGAGGCCGCCCTGAGCCGAGCCCGGAAAACCCTCGAGGACGAACCTGAATTCGTTTTCTGGAAGGACCTCAACTCCATCTATCTCGGGTGTAACCAGCGCTTTGCGGAAATCGCCGGTCTCAGCTCGCCCGACGAGATCGTCGGCAAGACCGACTCTGACCTCCCCTGGACCGATGGCGAGGTCGATTATTACCGCGAGGTCGACCGCCGGGTGATGGCCAACGACGCACCCGAGTACCACATCATCGAGTCCCAACTCCAGGCCGACGGCCGGCGCTCCTGGATCGACACCTCCAAGGTGCCCACGTACGACGAACGGGGCCGTGTTTCCGGGGTTCTCGGGATGTACTCGAATATCACCGGTCGGATCGAATCGGCCAGGCTGCTGTCGCAAGGGACGGAGATCCTCCGCGCCATGAGCTATTGCGCACGGGCAATGGTGGAACACAGCGACTGGACCGTCAACGTCGAGAGACGTGCTCAAGACCCTCGGCGACCGCCGTCGAGGTCAGCCGGGTGACCCTGTTCTCGATTCGTGATACCGATGGCGACCACTTCCTCCAGCACCGCTTCGAATGGGTCGGCGACGGATACGAACCCCGGAACGGTCGCCCCGAGCTGCAGAACGTCCCGATGCGCAAGGTCGGGTTGGGCCGGCTCTACGGGGAGTTGGTCGAAGGGCGATGTGTCCACGTTCGGGTTCGCGAGCTCTCGGGCAGCGAACGGCGGATCCTCGAAGACCAGAAGGTGCTGTCGGTGGTGACGGCGCCGATCTTCGTCGACAACCAACTCTGGGGATTCATCGAGTTCGACGACTGCGCCATCGAACGGCAATGGACTCATCGCCGAGATCGAGGCGCTCAGGTCGGCCTCCGGGGTCATCGGCTCCGCCATCCAGCGGCTGCGGGTCGAGCGCGCCCTTCGCCTCGAGACGAGACGGTTCGAGCAGTTGTTCGAGAATACGCCGCTGGCGATCCTCATGGCCGACGCCGACGAGACCGTGGTCGATGCCAACCCGGCCTTCAAAGAGTTGTTCGGATTCAGCCGTGCCGAGATCGTCAACCGCAAGATCAACGATTTGATCACCCCTGCGGACCGCGCCGACGAGGCGAGTTGGCTGTCCCGCCGGACCTTTGGCGGCGAAACCGTCGCCCAGCGGACCGTTCGCCGTCGCAAAGACCAGACTCCGGTACCGGTCGAGGTCTTCGGGGTGCCCGTGATCCAGGACGGGAAGGTCGTTCTGGTGTATGGCATCTACGTCGATCAAACCGACCGTCTGCGGGCCGAAGCCGCGCTCCGCGAGAGTGAGGAAAAATTCCGCTCACTCGCCGAACAGTCGCTGCAGGGCATCTTTGTCGTCAAGCGTGGCAGGGTGGCTTATGCCAACAAGATGATGGCCGACATCACCGGGTACCCGCTCGATGAGTTCCTCCGGTTCGATCAGACCGGTTTGGAGCGGATCATCCACCCCGCGGATCGGCCCTTTGTCGTCGCTGCGGCCAACAAATTCGAAGTCGGGGACGGCCATGTGAGCCCCCAGTCCGAATATCGGCTCATCAGCAAATCCGGCACCGTCAAATGGGTGTTGCAGCAGACCCGCACCGTGCGTTTCGACGGCGACCTCGGCGTCGAGGGCGTTCTGGTCGATATCACCCAGCGCAAGCACGCCGAAGAACAGCTGCTGCAGTCGGCGCTGCACGATCCGCTCACCGGTCTGCCGAACCGAGCCTCGTTTCACGATCGCGTGGACCTGGCTCTCGAACGGGCGCGCGGCCGCTCCGACTCCCCTTTCGCGGTACTCTTCCTCGACCTCGATCGATTCAAGCTGATCAACGACGGCTATGGCCACCAGGCCGGCGACCGGCTCCTGGTCGAGATCGCCCACCGCCTCCGCCGGGCCGTTCGACCCGGAGATACCGTCGCCCGACTCGGTGGTGACGAGTTCACGGTGCTCATCCCCGACGTCAAGGACCAGAGCGAAGCCGTCTCGGTCGCGAACCGGATCCGCGACGCCCTGGCAGCCCCCTTCCGGGTCGGCGATCAAGAGGTCTTCACCACCGCGAGCACCGGCATCGCCATCAGCTCGCCCCACTACGACACCCCGGACGAGATTCTCCGCGACGCCGACATCGCCATGTACCGGGCCAAGGCCGAGGGCAGGGCGCGGCACCACGTGTACGACGAGACAATGCATCCGCTGGTCCTCAGCCAGCTGCAGATGGAAAACGATCTCCGCCGGGCCCTCGATAACGAGGAGTTCAGACTCCACTACCAGCCCATCGTGAACACTTCGTCGGGTCAGATCGTCGCCTGCGAAGCGCTCCTGCGGTGGCAGCATCCCGAACGCGGCCTGCTCCCTCCGAGCGAGTTCCTCTCGGTGGCCGAGGAAACCGGACTCATCATCCCCATCGGCGAGTGGGTGTTGCGAACCGGGTGCGAGCAGGCGTCAGAGTGGATGCGCGAGATCGACGCCGAGACCTCGCCCGCGGTGAGCGTCAACCTCTTCTCTCGCCAGTTCACCCGCACCGAGCTCGTGGTCTACATCAAGGAAATCCTCGATGCACTCCAGTTGCCTGCGAACCGCCTGCAACTCGAGATCACCGAGAGCGCCACCATCGATGTTCCCGAACTCGCCATCGACGTCATGCGCCGGCTGCGCAGCCTCGGCGTCAAGGTCCACCTCGACGATTTCGGAACCGGCTACTCCTCCCTCGCCTATCTCCAGCGGTTCGCCATCGACACCCTCAAGATCGATCAGGGATTCACTCAACGGCTCGGGAGCGATGGGGGCGGCGTCGAAATCGTCGAGACGATCATCTCCCTCGCCCGAAACCTCGGAATGGACGCCCTCGCCGAGGGCATCGAAACCGGAGAACAGCTCGACATCATCCGCAGCCTCGGCTGTACCTATGCCCAGGGATATCTGTTCTCCAAGCCGAAGCCGCCGGCGGAGATCATGGCGATCATCCGGAGCGGGCCGATGGATGTGGGGTCAGGGGTGAGGAAGTGAGAGGTAGCGCTCGGGAGGAGGTAGGTAGCGCTCCCTTCGGTCGCTGTGAGAAGACCCATCGCATCACGATGGCGGTGCCTACAACCTCTTGCTTTCTTACACCTGACTCCTAACCCCTAACCCCTAACTCCAAACAACCCTAAAACGGCGAAAACCCGCCCTCGGCCCAGTGGTCCTCGCGCACCCCGCCGTAGAGCTTCTGGAGCGCTTCAAGGTGACCCTTCTCCCAGTCGGCGAGGAACTGGAAGAACTCCCTGACCTCATTGTCGGCCGCAGTCTTGGCGGCGCCCGTGAAGTATTGAATGGCCCGCGTCTCGAGGGTCATCCCGATGGACAACACCCCCATCTCGAAGTCGGCGCCGAGCGCCTGCGCCTTGAAGCCCTCGGTGTAGATGGTGCCGGTGAAGGCCTTGAGATCCGGATCGCGGCGGTGGATGTTGAACGCCTCGACCCCCTTGTCCTCGAACGATCCCATGACGCTCTGCAGATAGGCCTTGTGCTGGACTTCGTCGCGGGCGAGCTTGTCGAAGAGTTCCTGCACCGCGGGTTTGTCGGCCTGATCGGCCACCATGGAGTAGAAGGTGTAGCCATCGACCTCGATCTGGTAGGCCTTTTTGAGAACTTCGCGAATGTCGTCGTGCATTGGATACCTCCGGGGGTGCCAGGAGAAACTTTCTTAACTTTCCGGCTGCCGGAAAGTTAAGAAAGTTTCTCCTGGCACCCACCCTCACCTCAAATCCAGCGCGTCGCGATCCAACGGCTCCGGCGGCAGGACGGCCTCGGCCGCGGGGACCCAGGCGATGGCGCCGGTGGGGCAGAACGGGACGCAGCGCGGCTCGCCGCCGCAGAGATCGCACTTCTGGACGCAATTGTAGACCTCGTCCCACAGCATGTTGCCGAATGGGCACGCCGCGACGCACATGCGGCAGGAGATGCAGCGCGATCTGATCATGTCGATGGCGCCGGTTTTCTCGTTGCGAACCAGCGCCTGCGTCGGGCAGACCGTGACGCAGGCCGCGTCGTCGCACTGAAAACAAACCACCGGGGTGCCGAGTTCGGGGCCCCTGCGGTGGATGTTGATCCGGGTCTTCGACGGCCGGCCCTCGCTGCCGTGGGCGAAGGCGCAGGCGAGCTCGCACTTGCCGCAGGCGATGCAGCGTTCCACCGAGACTTTGTAGATCATTTTCATCGATTCCTCCGGGAACGAGGTGGGTGCCAGGCTTTAGGATCTTGGGAAGTTGACGCAGCTTCCCGCAATACCTGGCATTCGTTTCGTTCGTCAACTTCCCAAGATCCTAAAGCCTGGCACCCTTCAGTCGCGTCATTTCACCACCTGCAGCTTCTCGAAGGTCTTTGCCACCTCGAGCCGCTTGCTTCGGTCCGAGGTCTCGAAGTAGCGTCTGCGGCACTCCGCTGCGTTTGGCGAAGTGCTCGGCCTGGGCTTTGGTGATCACGGCCTCGCCGGTGCCGGGGTCACGGAGCATCTCGAACTCCTTCCCCCAGATGGTGCGGACCGAGTTGGAGGTGGTGAACTTGATGTGATCGGTGGGACAGATCTCGGCGCACGCGAGACAGCCGATGCAGTCCGGCGGCGGTTCGTTGAACGGCGGCGCGATCTCCCGCCCCCAGCCGCGATCGGTACTGGCGATGGCCGAAACCCCGATGTGATCGCAGACCCTCGTGCAGAGCCCACAGAGGATGCAGTCGGTGGGTTCGGGATTGAGCTCGTAGCTGGTCTCCTCGATGCCGTGCTCGCGGGCGAGCTGCTGAATCAGCGGAGTCTCCGGACAGCGGGCCAGGAGGAGATCCAAGACCACCCTTCGGGTTGCCAGCACCCGCTCGGAGTTCGTGACAACGGTCATCCCCTCCTCCACCGGGTGATTGCAGGCGGTGACCATCTTGAACCAGTCGTCATCCCACTTGGCGAGCGACATGTCGACGACACAGAGCCGGCACCCGCCCCACGGCTCGAGGCCATCGAAATTGCACAGGGTCGGCACCTCGACGCCCGCCGCGCGGCAGGCCTCGAGGAGGTAGACATCCTCCGCCACGGTGACCTTGCGGCCGTTGATCTTGAGCGTCGGCATCACACCACCTCCTTGGCGGCGAGCTCGATCTTGGGGAATGTCCGGATCGAGTCGGTGGGGCAGACATCGAGACAGGCGCCGCAGGAGATGCAGAGATCGTGGTGGATCACGTGCATTTCCTTGATCACACCTTCGATGGCCTCGGTCGGACAGGCCTTGAAACAGACGTGGCAGCCGTCGCAGTCGTCCATGATCTCGAACGCCGTCAGCGCGCGGCAGATCCCCGCCGGACAGGCGTGGTCCGAGATGTGCGCCTCGTACTCGGCGCGGAAGTACCTGAGCGTCGAGAGCACCGGGTTGGGCGCCGACTTGCCGAGCTCGCAGAGGCTGCCGAGCTGCATTCCGGCGGCCAGGGTCTCGATTCTCTCGATATCGCCCGCGCGACCCCGGCCCGCGATGAGCGCGTCGTAGATGGCGAGCATCTGCTTGAGACCCTCGCGGCAGGGTGTGCACTTGCCGCAGGACTCCTCGGTAAGAAAGCCGAGGAAGTAGCGCGCGACATCGACCATGCAGGTGCGGTCGTCCATGACGATCATACCGCCGGAGCCCATCATCGAGCCCGCCTCGGTGAGCTTCTCGTAGTCCACCGGGAGATCGAGCAGATCCTCGGGGATGCAGCCCCCCGATGGGCCGCCGGTCTGGACGGCCTTGAAGGGCCGGTCCTTGAGGACGCCGCCGCCGATGTCGTAGATGATGTGCCGCAGGGTGGTCCCCATGGGCAGCTCGATGAGACCCGTGTTCTTGACCTTGCCGACGAGGGAGAAGGCCTTGGTCCCCTTGGATTTGGCCGTTCCCATGGCGGCGAACCAGGCGCCGCCGTGGTGGATGATGGCGCCGATCCCGGCCCAGGTTTCGACATTGTTGAGCACCGTCGGCAGATCGAAGAGGCCCTTCTCGGTGGAGTGGACGTACTTGGCCCTCGGCTCGCCGGTCTTGCCGGCGAGAGAGCGCATCAGCGCCGACGACTCACCGCAGACAAAAGCGCCGCCGCCGCGCGAGATCCGGATGTCGAAGTCGAAACCCGAACCCAGGATGTTCTCGCCCAGAAGACCGGCCTTGCGCGCCTCGACGATGGCGACCTGGAGATGGACCACCGCCAACGGGTACTCGTCGCGGACGTAGATATAGCCCTCGTGCGCGCCGAGGGCGTAGGCGCCGATGATCATCCCCTCGAGCACCGAGTGGGGGTCGCCCTCCATGATCGAGCGGTCCTTGAACGCACCCGGATCGCCCTCGTCGCCGTTGCACAGCACGAATCGACGATCACCCGGCGCAGCCTTGCACGACCGCCATTTGCGGGCGGTGTAGAAACCGGCGCCGCCGCGGCCCCGCTGGCCCGAAGCCTCGACCTCGTCGAGAACCTCGTCCGGGGTCATCTCGAAGAGCGCTTTGGCCAGACCCGAGTAGGCGTCGTGGGCGATCGGCGTCCACGAGATCGGTGGGGTCGATGCGGCCGATGTTGCGCATCGCCACCCGCACCTGGTTCTTGTAGAACGGGATCTCTTCATACGCGGGGATCCGCTCGTTGTCGGCAGGATTCTTGTAGAGCAGCCCCGGGATGATTTCTCGCCCGAGGATGGTCTTCTCGACGATCTCGGGGACCCGCTTGGCCTGGACCTTTGTATAGAGAAGCCCCTCGGGCTGGAGGACGACCAACGGGCCGCGCTCGCAGAAACCGTGGCAACCGGTGGACTTCACCCCGAGTCCGAGTTCGACATCGAGGTCCCGCTCGGCGATCTCGTGGGCAAAGGCCTCGGCCACTTCCTTGGCGCCGGTGGCGAGACAGCCGGTGCCGCAGCACACGAGCACCTTCTTCTTTCGGCCGACCTCGCGCTCCCTGGCCTCGAGCTGGAAGGCCTCGAACTGGTCTGAGGACTCAATTCTCATCGTCGCCCCCCTCGGCCAGGTACCTCGACATCCGCGCCGGTTTGGCGCTGCCCCAGTACTTCTCACCGACGATCATCACCGGCGCCATGGCGCACGCACCGACGCAGTTGACGGTCTTGACGGTGAACTTGAGGTCCTCGGTGGTCTCATTGGCGCCGATGCCGAGCGTGCGTTCGAGCTCCTCGACGAGCTGTCCCGCGCCGCGGATGTGGCAGGCGGTGCCGGTGCAGACCTTGATGATGGTGTCGCCCTGGGGCTCGAGCGAGAAGGCCTTGTAGAAGGTCGAGACCGAGAAGACCTTGGCCAACGGGACCTCGAGCACCTCGGCGACCCGCACCAGCACATCGCAGGGCAGATAATTGTAGGCCCGGTGGACGTCCTGGAGCACTTGGATCAACGACGGCTCCTCGTGTGGATAACTGCCGAGGATCTCCTCGGTCCTGGAGAGATCGACACACGGTTGTTCGGCCATGCGTCCCCCTTCACACTCGGACAGCGCAGGACGCGCCGATTTCGTGGCCGCGGTTCAGCGCGGCGATGTTGACATCGATGACCCCGGGCTTGGCGGCGAAGGTCTCCCGCACCACCTCGACCACCCCGTCGAGGGAGACCGCATCGGTGGCGCCGAGATAGGCCCCGAGGGCGACCATGTTGGCGCCCCGCGGGTTGCCGAGTTCATTGGCGATCTGGTTGGCCGGTACTTCGATGACCGTCACGTCATCCCTCGTCGGCTTGCGTTCGATGAGGGAGGTGTTGACGAGGAGCAGACCCCCGGGTCGGACATCGGGCTCGAACTTGTCCAGCGACGGCAGATTCATGGCGACAACTGCCCGCGGCGATTGGATCACCGGTGAGCCGACCGGCCGATCCGAGATCACCACCGTGCAGTTGGCGGTGCCTCCCCGCATCTCCGGACCATAGGAGGGCAGCCAGGAGACCTCCTTGCCCTCGCGCATCCCGGCGTAGGCGAGCATCTTGCCGATGAGCAGGATCCCCTGCCCGCCGAACCCTGCCATGATCACGTCGTTCTGCATGACCTCACCTACCCTTCGAGGGGGAGCGGTTCACGGCTGCCGCTCTCCGGCGTCTTGAAAACTCCGAGCGGGTAGTAGGGAAGCATGTTCTTCTCGAGCCACTGGGTCGCCTCGGCGGGCGGAATCCCCCAGTTGGTGGGACAGGTGGAGAGGATCTCGACCAGCGAAAAACAACGACCTTCGACCTGGTAGGTGAAGGCCCTCCGCAGCATCTCCTTGGTGTTGACCGAGAGCAACGGGGTGTGGACCGAGGCCCGGGCCACGAAGGCCGGTGTGCGCAGCGTGGACAGCATCTCGGAAACCCGGATCGGGTAGCCGGCCATATCGACATCGCGACCGAGGGGACAGGTGGTGGCGATCTGACCGGGCATGGTGGTCGGCGCCATCTGGCCGCCGGTCATGCCGTAAATGGCGTTGTTGACAAAGACCACCGTCACCTTCTCGCCGCGGTTGGCGCAGTGGACGATCTCGGCCATCCCGATGGAGGCGAGATCGCCGTCACCCTGGTAGGCGAAGACCACCAGGTCGGGCCGCGCCCGCTTGATCCCGGTGGCCACCGCCGGCGCCCGGCCGTGCGACGCCTCGTGGAAATCGGTCTCGAAGTAGTTGTAGGCCAGCACCGAGCACCCCACCGGCGCCACTCCGACGGTCCGTTCGCGGACCCCAAGTTCATCAATCACTTCGGCAATGAGCCGATGGATCGTCCCGTGGGTGCAGCCGGGGCAGTAGTGGGTGGTGACGTCTCTGAGCGCTTCCGGCTTGGAGAACACGGTCTCAAGCATTGGGCACCTCCTCGGATGAGCCGTCCTTGATGGCGCGGATCTTGTCGACCACCGCGTCGGGCGAGATCAACATCCCGCCGACCCGATTGAGGAAGTGGATCGGCTTGGATCTCCCGACCGCGAGACGAACATCCTCGATCATCTGGCCCATGGAGAGCTCGACGACCAGGACCGTCTCGGCCTTGGCCGCGGCCTCGCGAACCGCTGCGGACGGGTAGGGGAAGAGCGACACCGGTCGGACCATGGCGACGTCGACGCCTTCTTCCGCAAGCTCCTCGAGCGCCGTCAGGCAGACCCGGGCCACCGTTCCGTAGGCGACGACGAGGACATCGTAGTCGGTGTCGAGTCCGTGGCTCTCGTAGCGGACCTCATCACGCTCCATGAGGTCGTACTTCTCCTTGAGCCGGAAGTTGTGTTGCTCGAGCTCCGCCGGATCGAGAAAGAGCGAGTTGATGACCGAACGTGGTTTGCTGCCGTTGTTGCCGGTGGCGGCCCAGTCCTTGGGCGGCAGCTCCTTGATGGGTTCGGCGGCTCTCGGCGAACTCCACCGGCTCCATCATCTGGCCGATGAGACCGTCACCGAGGATCAGCACCGGGTTGCGGTAGAAATCGGCGAGATCGAAGGCGTCCTGAACCAGATCGGCGGCCTCCTGGACCGACCATGGCGCGAGCACCAGGAGTCGGAAATCGCCGTGCGCCATGCCCTTGGTGGCCTGGAAGTAGTCGCTCTGCGACGGCAGGATGCCGCCGAGCCCGGGCCCTCCCCGCATGATGTTGACGATCACCACGGGAAGCTCGGCGCCGGCGAGATAGGAGATTCCCTCGGCCATGAGCGAGATCCCGGGCGACGACGACGAGGTCATGACCCGCTCGCCGCTCCCGGCGGCGCCGTAGAGCATGTTCGAGGCCGCGACCTCCGACTCCGCCTGGACAAAGGTCCCGCCGACCTGTGGCAACCGCATGGACATGTACTCGGGGATCTCGTTCTGCGGCGTGATCGGGTAGCCGAAGAAGAGATGGCACCCGGCCTGCACCGCCGCCTCCCCGATGGCTTCCGAACCTTTCATGAGTTTTTTGGTCATTCGTGACTCCGTTCGACCAAATTTCCGCGTCGTCAGACGCGGAAATTTTCTCAGTACGCAAAATAGTGGTACATGGTCCCGTGGACCCTCATCTCAATGGCCACGTCAGGACACGTGATGCAGCACAGACGGCAGCCGATGCACCGCGCCTGCTCCACCACCTCGGCGTAGAAGTAGCCCTTGGTGTTGATCTTCCGGCCCATGCCCAAGATCTGCTGCGGGCAGGCTTGGACGCAGAGTTCGCAGCCCTTGCAGCGGTCCGGGCTGATGTTGATCTGCGGCACGAGAGCCTCCTTTCAGTTGACCACGAAGAGGGGTCCGGTGATTCGCCGCCTGGAAAACTGGAACGGCGGCACGACGATGCGGCGCAGACTCACAACCGGAGTGTTGGTCGCCTCGCGCACGTCGCCGGCAAGCGCCTCGGCGGCTGCAGTGGCAACCACGGGAATGCCCAAGAGATCGCCGGTTTCGCGGGCGAGCTCGAGCCCATGGAGGATCACCTCGAGGGTGGTGTCCTCCAAGAGGTGGGTGTTGGAGATCAGACCGGCAATGGGCAGCCGGCCGACGGCTTCGATCTGACGGACCATCTCGACGGCGGCGGACGGATCCGGGGTCGAAGGTCGTCGAAAATTGAGCACCAGGAGGCACTCGGTCTCGGCCGCCGGGACCACATCCGACACCGACCCGAGCACTCGCGCGCCGACGTCATCGCCGCCGACGTCGATGATGAGACGGCGGTCCGATCGCCGAAGCTGCGACCGGATCTGGGGAACGATGATCGGCAGATCGGCGTGGATGTTGTCCCCTTCGGGGGCCAGGAGATCGATACCCGACTCGGTGAGCAACGCGCGCGCCGAGCGGGTCCGGAAATACGGTTTGACGACGTCGAGATCGGCCATGGTCACCAGGGCGCCTTTCGCCGCCAGATCCAAAGCGAGGTTGAGCGCAATCTCGGTCTTGCCACTCCCGAAGTGGCCGACGAGAACTGTCACCCGTTGCTCCAACAATGCGCCCTCCCGAAATGATCATTGCCCCCGAATCCGGGCACCAAGGATACTCTCGGCGGTTTCATCATACAAGGTATGTGAAAAATTTCACTTTAACAAGTCTAAGAGTGAGACACATTTGCAGATGTCCAACCGAAACACGCTATGATGGTCCTCTGCCCATGTATCTCTCCGGCCTCATCCACCGCGATCGGCTCTTCGATATCGCCAGTCGATGGCTGGCCGACCACGTCAACAACGACGACGGCCGGGTCCTCACTGAGATTTTCGCCCTCGAACGGGCCATCACATCACCTGTGGTCCGAGCCCTGCTGGCCGACCTGGCCCGCGCCATCCGACCCGGTTATCTTCGGCTGACCCGGGTCAACAGCAAGGATGCCGTTCGCAAGGCCATCGTGGACGCCGTCCACCAGCCCACCCCTCGAGTCGAACAACTCCTCGTCCACTATCGCGAGTTCCCCGAGGAGTTCTTTCCGAGGACGCCGGTCCACATGAGCCTGGTCACCGACGGCGACGGGTCGCTGGTCGGTATGGTCCGGCGCAAGCGAATCCGACGCATCGCCGACAAGGTCTCACGCCGCGTCGCCGATCTGTTGGCCGGTGAGATCGAGGTCACCGCAAAGTCGCTGGCCGCGGCCCGCGCCGGCAGCGTCGGTCTTCCTCTCGACCGGATGGTCTCGAGCCGCGAGGAGATGGTCGACGAGTTCGCCGCCGCCGAGCGCATCGTCGCCGATCGGATCCGTACCGGTCACCTGCTCTTCGATCCCGACCTGGTGCGGGTCGATGACGTCATCGGGGTCAAGGTCATCGGCACACCGTCCGAGCTCGCCGAAATCGAGGCCGCCCTCGATGCCCGCGAGGGCACCTTCGCCTGTGAAAGCGAGGTCCACGAGGGCAGCTACTCCGGAACTCACTATCTCGTCGATCTCGAGCTCCCGCCGATCGAGAAGATCATCACTCGATTCAACGGCGTTGACTGGTCGTTCGCCGAGGGACGGGGACTGTCGGCCTATCACCTCGAAGAGAGCCTGATCGACTTTTTGAGTTCGGCGAGCCCGACCTTCCGTATCGAACTGATTTTGACGACCATCGACGATCTGGTCGAGTCCGAGTTCGGCCGCTGTATCCACGAGGTTCGGATCCTCGAGCAGCGCGACCGGGCGACCTACTCGGGGCGAATCGCGCAGAACGCGTCGTCCATCATCGAGTACATGCTTCAGGTCGCGATCTCTCCCACCGTCCGCGTCGAAGGGCTCCCAATCAAAATCTGGGGCCGCTACCTCCGCGACACCGTCGGGTTCGCCCTCGCCAAACTCCAGGGCCAGGAGCGGGCCGAGTGGATCGTCCCCGAGGAACCGGGTTCGGTGATGGAACTGTAGAACCCAAGGGCTCAAATTGGTATCATCACAACGCATGCATTATGATGAAGACTGGAGCATGACCATGCCATCTCTTCAAATCCGCGATCTACCTGAGCACCTCTACGAGATCCTCGCCGAGAAGGCTCGTCGCAACCGGCGGAGCCTCGCTCAGCAGGCCACCATCGAACTCGAGAAAATGGTCGAAGCCGAGGCAAGGACTCGCCGCCTCGACGCGGTTTCCCTACTCCGGGCGCGGGTGGAAGCCGATGGCACCCACGACACGAAGCTCGATCCCGCAGACGTTGTTCGCGAGGACCGCGACCGATGAGTGGTGATCTCGTCCTCGACGCGTCGGCCGCGCTCGAGGCCGTCCTCGGTCGTACTCGGGCCATCGACGTCCTCGACCTAATCGCAGCCGCAACCACCGTCCGTGCGCCGGATCTTTACACCGCCGAGATCGGCAACGCGTTGTGGAAGTACGTCAAGGCGGGTGACCTCGACATCGATCAGGCTCAACGGTGCTTGCGATCCGCCCTCGATCTCGTCGACTCGATCATCCCTTGCGGCGGTCTTGTCGACGAGGCCATGGTAACCGCTGCCGAATACGACCACCCGGTGTACGACGCGCTCTATCTGGTGGCCGCGAGACGAACCGGCGCCAGCGGTGTGCACGTTGGATCGCCGTCTCGCGGCGCTCCTGAAAGAGGCGCGAGTCCCGGCTGAGCTGATCTGATGTCGGCGTGCCTGGCTCCCCCCATCGCGAAGCCGGGGGAGCGAGATCAGTCTTCCTTGCCTACCGCTTCGCGGCAATCCGGATCGCCCTCGCACTGCACTCGGCGAAGCCCGGGCAGGTGCGGCAAGTGTCGTCCTCGATGAAACCGAACTCCGCTGGCGCGCAGACGGTGATCGACGGATCCTTCGCGCGCCGTCGAGCTCGGCAAGCAGCGCTTCGTCTTCGGCCGCAATCTCGCCGCCGGATGCGGCCCGCGCGACGGCTTCGCGGACCCTCGGGTCCCACGCCTGATTCCGTTTCTCGGCCATCATGCTCTCGGCCTTGACCTCGACCGACGCCTTGCGCTTCTTGAGTTCGAAGGCGATCTTCCGGCGCGTCGGCAAGCGGCGCGTGGCGAGGAAGAAGAGATAGCCCGAACTCATCCCGGCGATATTGGCGACGCCCAGTAGGAGCCCCATCTGCAGGCTCGAGAACGCGAGCCACGCAACCGCCACAACGGCGAGGTACTTGACCTTCACCGGAATGATGAAGAAGAGCCGGAACTCGACCTCCGGGAAGAGGGTGGCGAAGGTCAGCAGGATCGAGGTGCCGACGCCGGTGTCGCCGACGAGTGGGAGTTTGAGCCCGGCGGCGGTCAGCGAGGCGCCGAAGGTGGCGACCAGCCAGAAGACCAGGAATCGCGGCGAACCCCAGCTCTCCTCGAGGGGTTTGGCCATGATCCACAGGACCAGCATCGAGATGAAGAACCAGAACATGGACGGCCCATGGACAAACTGGTAGGTCACGAGCGTCCACGGACGCGACGCCACCTGACCCGGAACCAACGCCAGATTGATGAGCCCATCGCGATTCGCCCAGCTCAGAATGAAGACTGCGAAGTGGACAAAAATGAGCCCCTCGGTCAGACGCCACGAATCACTGCGCATTCAACGCCTCCCCAGACGGCGTTCCATCTCCTCCTGGCTGAGCCGGAGAACGATCGGCCGCCCATGCGGGCAACGGTACGGGTTGGTGGTCTCCGCCAAATCGTCGAGCAGAGCTCGCTGCTCGACATCAGTGAGCCGGTGGTTGACCTTGATGGCGCCGCGACAGGACAACCCCGCCGCCAGCTCCTCTTCGACCTCCGCCGCCACCCGCTCGGGAACCCCATCGAATGCCGTGGCGCGATCGAGAAGCTCGATCACCAGCTCCGATGCTTCCTCGGCCTCGATCTCCGGGGGAAGCGCACTGATCCTGACCGTGTCGGGACCAAAGACATCGGCCTCGATCCCCACCTTGAGCAGGGTTTCTGCCACCTTTTCCAGCGCGGCCGCCGAAGCGTCTCCCACCTCCACCAGGACCGGCACGAGCAATCGTTGACACGGCGCCACCGCACCGCCGAGGCGGGCGAGGATCTGGTCATAGAGCACCCGTTCGTGGGCGACGTGCTGATCGACAATGACCAGTCCATGGTCGTCCTCGAGCAGGATGAACGAGTCGCGATACTGGCCGAGGAGTCGACCGAAGGGGGTGTCGGACGGCCCCGCCTTGGCGCCCGAACGAGGGGCCGACCCACCATCGAGGAAGGCGGGCTCAGTGGACTCGATGGGTTTCTCGCCATAGGCCGGGTGAGCAAACAGTGGCGGCACTCCCGCTGCCCGTCGTGAGCGGAGGACTTCGCCATAACCGCCGCCGGGCGGCTCCGCCACAAACGAATCACCGTCGTCGAGCCGTCGGACGGGTACCCGCCCCTGGGACGCAGCGATTCCCTCGCGGAGCGCGCGCTCGACAAGCGCGAAGATGGACCCGCCACGGGCAAATCTCACCTCGGTCTTGGCCGGATGGACATTGACATCCACCTCATCCGGGGGCAGTTGCAGCGAGGCGACGACCCGGGCGCCGCCGAAACCGGATCCGGTGGATCGAAGGACCCTGAGAACCGCCCCGACCAGGAGACGGTCTTTGACCACCCTGCCGTTGACCAGAAAGATCATGGATGGCCGCCCGTGACCGCCACCCGGAGCGATGAGACCCTCGACCTCGGCGTCTCCCGCTACCGCTGAAAACCGCGCAACCCTCGTGGCCTTGGGCCAGAGGGCCCGCAACCGTTCGCTACGGTCGGTCGATGGCGGAACATCCAGCAGGGTTCGCGTCCCGTGACGCAGAATGAAAGCCACATCCGGGCGTGCAAGCGCCGCCCCCCAGATCACTTCCGATGCGTGGCGGAGCTCGGTCTCCGGCGCGCGCAGGAACTTGCGCCGCGCCGGCACATTGAAAAAGAGATCTCGAATTTCAACCGTGGTGCCACCCACGCGAGCGGCGACCTCGGTACCGAGAATCCGTCCACCCTCGACGGTGATCCGGATCCCGCCCTCGGCCGGGTCGACCGCGGTGAGCAACTCGAATCGCGAGACCGCGGCGATGGAGGGCAACGCCTCACCGCGGAAACCGAGCGTCGCGATCCGATCGAGGTCGTCGGCGGAGGTGATCTTCGAGGTCGCGTGCCGTTCCAACGCGATCAACGCATCATCCGCATCCATCCCGCTGCCATCGTCGGTGACCCGTACGAGCGAGCGCCCGCCGTTGGCAAGCTCGATGAGGATCCGTTGGGCACCCGCATCGAGGCTGTTCTCCACCAACTCCTTGACGACGGACGACGGCCGCTCCACCACCTCGCCGGCGGCGATGCGGTTGACCAGATGATCGGGGAGGATGCGGATGCGGGTCACCGGGACACTATACCGATGCAATTCTGGGCCCGGCCCAGAATTGCGGGGGCTACTTCTTCGCCATCTCGCTGATATCGAAGACCGAGGTGTCCGGTTTGGAGTCCGGCGTGACCTTTCTCGAGTCGTCGTCGAGATCCTCCTGGATCAAGAGATCCATCAGGAGATCGCGGACCCCGCCCCGGCCGTTGGCGCGGAACACCTTTTTCACCGACGACGGCCTGAGCTCGATCCCGGTCATGTGTTTGAGGTACTGGCAGAAGACCCTCGATCGCGAGACAAAGCTCGCGATGAGGATCATCCCGAGCAGGGCCATACCGGCGACGGCAATGAGGGTGTAACCGGCGTCAGCGTTCAGGTCGAGCGAGCCCATGTTCCCCCCTCACGATCGATCCCGCGGGTCGCCGTTGAGCGCGTGAGTGTCGTCGATCTCCGCGAAGTGGTCCTTGGGGACCAGTAACTCACGCCCCTTGGAACCCGCCAATGGTCCTACGATACCCTCTCTCTCCATCATATCCAAGAGTCTCGCAGATCGAGTGTAACCGAGACGGAGTCGACGTTGGATGTACGACGCCGAGGCTTTTCGGGTCTCGACCACCAATCGGGCCGCCGCGTCATACATGGGATCGGTGAGATCGTCCAGATCATCGGTCGAAACCGAACGACTGCTCTTGCCGTTTCCGCCCAAAGGCTGGTGGGTCAGAACATGGCGCCGGTACTCGGGTTTGCCGAAACGTTTGATATAGCGCACCGCGGTGGCGATCTCTTTTTCGGTGACCAGGGGTCCGTGGAGACGCATGAGATTGGACGTTCCCGGAGGCAAAAAGAGCATGTCGCCCCGGCCGATGAGGTGTTCGGCGCCCATGGAGTCGAGAATGGTCCTCGAGTCGATTCCGGAACGGACCTTGTATGCGATTCGGCACGGGAAGTTGGCCTTGATGATGCCGGTGAGGACATCCACCGATGGTCTCTGGGTTGCACAGATCAGGTGGACACCGACCGCCCTCGCCTTTTGCGCCAATCGGGTGATGGACTCCTCCACCGCCCGAGAAGACGTCATCATCAAATCGGCAAGCTCGTCGATGATGATGACGATATATGGCAGCTGCTCGAGTTCGATCGGCTTTTCATCGTCGTCTCCGCTGAGTTGCTGCTGAGCCCGCTTGAGCTGAACCGGGTCCGAGACGATCTGATTGTACTGCTCGAGATTGCGAACCCCGAGGGCGGCGAGTCGGCGGTAGCGAATGTCCATCTCGGCAACCGCCCAGGCGAGCGCGCTGGCGGCCTTCTTGGGGTCGGAGATGATCGGCGTCAGCAAATGAGGGATGTCCGCGTAGACCCCGAGTTCGACCATCTTGGGATCCACCAGAATGAACTTCACCTCATCCGGTTTCGCCTTGTAGAGGATGGACATGATCATCGCGTTGATGCCAACGGATTTGCCCGATCCCGTGAAACCACCGATGAGCAGATGTGGCATCCGAGCCAGATCGGCGATGAACGGATTGCCGCGAATATCGACCCCGAGCGCCAGTGTCAGCAACGATTTTGCGCGCTGGAACTCGGGGGCCTTGAAAAGCTGGCGTAGACGGATGGTCTCGGGATCGGGGCTCGGCACCTCGATGCCGATGGTCGCCCGTCCCGGAATCCGGGCGATGCGGACAGACTCGGTCCGCAGCGCGAGGGCGAGGTCTTCGGCGAGATTCTGAACCGCCGAGATCTTCACCCCCGAGTCGAGTCGGAACTCGTAGGTGGTGATCACCGGCCCGGTTCGAATGCTCGTCACCTCACCCCGGACCCGGAACTCCTGGCACTTGCTGGTCACCAGCTTCGAGATTTCGATGAGCGCTGCGGAATCGCGCTCGGGTGCTCCCTCGGCCTCGTCGAGGAAACTGATCTTGGGAAGATCGTAGTGCTCGAGATCCTCGATGAACTCGAACTCCTCCTGAACCACGGGCTTTTTCTTCGGCGCAGTTTTCGTTCGCTGGGCCTTGCCCGGCTTGGTCCCAGAGGCGGACTCAGACGCTTCGTCGGTATCCGCGAAGGTCTCATCGACCTCATCGGTGGATCCGGCAACTCGCCGCTGAATCCGGAACCGCCCCTTGCCCTCGACCTCCTTGACGGTGAGCGAACCGCGGTAGCCGTCCTCCTTGTCGAGCCTTTTCACCTGGCGTTCGAGAACCCGCCGACGATCCCTCGCCTCCTCCGCCTCCTGACGTCGGCGCGCCCGCGCATCCCGCCGGCGCAACCAGCGCCGCTCCAGACCATCGGTCACGTCTCCGGCGGCCGAGCCCACCGACAGCCCCGAGACCAGCACCACGCCGAGAACAACGAGAAAACAAAGCACCACCAGACGGCCGACCGGGCCGACAAAACCCCCGAGGAGATCGCTCTCGGCGCCGCCGATGAGCCCGCCGCAGGAAATCCGCCCATCGCGGAACGGCAGATCAGAGCACAGCAGAGTGGCGACCCCGGGCACGGCGAGCGCGATCAGCGCCCAGCCGCCCGCCATGGCCCTCGGATGTTCCAGATCGCGACCCCGGAGCAACCGCCATCCCAGGACGAGCCCGAGCACCGGGAGCCCGAGAGCCACGATCCCGAAGAGGCCGAAAAACACCGCCGACAGCGCCGCGCCCAACGGCCCGGCGAGATTCACCGGACCCTGGCGCAGGGTCGAGGCATGCAACGGGCTCGGATCGAGCGGCGAGTGCGAGAGCAGGGCCGCGGCCACCAGGATGGCGCCGAAGATCAGCCCGACGGCGATCATCTCGGAAATCAAGCGTTCGCGGCTCACGGGGCGCCCCAGGTCAAGGCGATCACCAGCACGCCGAGCGGCACGCAGTACCAGGCAAATCGATGAAACACCCTGCTCGACAGAGTCTTGATGACGATGGTGAGCGCGAAGTAGCCGGCGCATCCGGCGGCAACGGCGCCGACGAAACAGGCCGCCCAGTACCCGGCTCCCGCTGCCGCCAGCGCGTGGCGCTCGTCAAAGACCTCGAGCACCGCCACGCCGGCGATGGCCGGCACACCGAGCAGGAACGAAAACCGAGCCGCCCAGTTGCGATCGAGACCCGCGCCGAGCGCCGACGAGATGGTGAGACCCGAACGAGACAGCCCCGGGAAGACCGCCATCCCCTGGACCAGACCGATGAGCACCGCCTGTCGCCATGTGGTGCCGGCCTCATCTCGCGCCCCTCCGGGCAACCACTTCGTCAGGGCCACGACCAGCCCGGTGACGAGGAGGGCGAATCCCACCCAGGTCGGGCGCAGAAAGGCGGCTTCGGCGAGGCTCTTGATCGGGAAGGCGACAACCGCCGTGGCCAGGGTGCCGAGAATCAGAAGGCCGATCACCCGCCGACCGCTCGGTCGACGTGATCCAACGGCGGATCTCCCGCCGCTCATACCAGACGACGGCGCCCGCGGTTCCGACGTGGAGCATGGCGTCAAAGACCACCCCGGGCTGGGAAAACCCGGGGATGAGCATCTGCGCCAGGGCGAGATGCCCCGACGAAGAGACGGGGAGAAACTCGGTCAGACCCTGAAGCACTCCCAGCAACACGGCGACACCGAGACTCATGCATCACACCCGGGGGCGTGCGCCTGAGCAGACCATCGACATCCGCGGAGACCCGCGAGAAACCTGTGCATTTCCAGTAAATTCTATCACTTCGATGGAGCAATCCTGGTGACCGTGGCGGACGGAGATTCTCAGGAATTTCCGTGGCAGGTCGCTTCGCTCCTTCCCCGGAAATTCATGAGGTTGGTATGAGCTGTGCGGAGCTGCCCATCATTCTCGCCGAGGTCTATTTTCTACCGACGGAAAGGTCCCCGTCTATCGGCCTTTGGTCGATTGTCCGTCGCACGCCGTCGTTCTGCCCTTGGTCGTTGTGGTGCGGGCGTCTCTGAAAGAACATCGGTGGTAGCGGATCAGGGGCCCAACCGAACCCCGGCCAGTCTGATCCAACCCTCAAGCGGAATAGTCCCCGGGCGCGCATTGGGATCGAGCCCGGCCGCCTCGATGGCGTCGCGGTCAAACCCGTCACCCAGCGCGTTGCTCAGCTTCTTTCTCGAAAGGGTCAGCGCCCGGCCGGCGATCTTGAGGGCCCGCTCGATCTCGCTCGCGGCTGCCACGGCCGGTTTCAGATCGAGCACCACCACCGCCGAGTGCACCTTGGGCACCGGCCGGAAGGCGCGCGGGTGGACGGTGAAGGCAATGTGGGCGTCGGCCCAGGCCGAGCGTTCGAGGGCCATGAGACCGTGGTTGCCGCTGCCCGGCTCGGCGACGACACGATGGGCCACCTCGCGCTGGAGCATGACCACCAGCCGGGTGAAGAGATCGTGGCGCGGCATGAGTCGACGCAGAATGGCGGTGCCCACCGAATAAGGTAGATTCGACGTGAGCTGCCACGGTCCTTCGTCACCGGCGACCTCGTCGAGCACAACCGTCAATGCATCGGCCTGGACGACCTCGAGACCGCGGCCGCCAAATTGCTCCTCGAGGGGCGCCACCAGCGTCTCGTCGAGTTCGAGCGCTCGAACGCGGTCGAAGCGGTCGAGCAGGGGTGCGGTCAGCGCACCACGACCAGGCCCGATTTCGATGACCCGCGAGGGCGTCGATTGGAGAAGATCGACGATCCTGTCTGGCGACGTCTCCAGTCGACCAGGAAATTCTGACCGAGGCGGCGACGTCTGGATCGGCCCATGGCTCAACCCATTTTCAATTCTCGGCCGGGGAATCCGCGGATTCCCCGGCCGAGAATTGAAGCTGAGGAGAGTGTTTCACAGGCGTTTCTTGCACGCTTGGCGCGAGCGGCGTCAGCAAACGCCTCGACTCGGGCGGCCAGTTGATCGGTGTCGCCTTCATCGGCGATCTGATTCACGATCGCGGAGCCGACGACGACGCCATCGGCGATGGCCGCGACCCTGGCCACCTGATCGGGGGTCGAAATTCCGAATCCCACCGCGACGGGGAGTCGCGACGCCTTCTTGGCGAGATGGACGTTGGCCGCGAGTTCGCGATCGAGGTCCTGCTGGGCGCCGGTGACCCCGGTGCGGGAGACGAGATAGAGGAAACCGCCGCCGAAACCGGCGGTCGCCTTCATCCGCGCCTTGGAGGAGGTCGGCGTCACCAGCATGATGGCATCGAGGCGCGCCGGTTTGAGGGCCCTGTGGAAAGGGATCATCTCCTCGGCGGGCACATCGGTGAAGAGGACGCCGTCGACCCCGGACGCGGCGGCGTGCTCGGCAAAGCGCTCGATGCCGAAACGCACGACCGGGTTGGCGTAGGTAAAGAGCACGATGGGCAGGGTAGAGTGCGAACGGATCTGGCGAACCGTCTCCAGGACCCCTTTGAGCGAGGTGCCCACGGCCAGGGCGCGCTCGGCGGCGCGCTGATTGGTGGGTCCGTCGGCCATGGGATCCGAGAACGGCACCCCGAGCTCGAGCACATCGGCCCCGGCGCGCTCGAGGGCGGCGGCGAGCTCCACCGTCCGTCCCAGGCTCGGATCTCCGGCCGTGATGTAGGGAACGAAGGCCGCCCGACCCTCTCGCCTGGCGTGTTTGAAGGCCTCGGAGATTCGGCTCACGGCCGCTCCCTCTCCAACCTCGCCACCTCTTCGAGGTCCTTGTCGCCCCGGCCCGAGAGGTTGACGATGATGTTGGCGTCGAGCTCCATTCCGGGCGCAATCTTGACCGCCTGGGCGATGGCGTGGGCCGACTCGAGGGCGGGCACGATGCCCTCGGTCTCGGCAAGCAGGTGGAAGGCCTGGAGGGCATCGGCATCGTTGACGGTGGTGTAGCTCACCCGGCCCTCGTCACGCCAGTTGGCGTGCTCCGGACCCACCGCCGGGTAGTCGAGACCGGCCGAGACCGAGTGGGTGGGCTGGATCTGGCCGTTCTCATCCTGAATGACCTGGGTCCGGGTCCCGTGCAGCACTCCGGGCGCACCACCGCCGGCGAATCGCGCGGCGTGGTTGCCGGCGCCCGGACCGCGGCCGCCGGCCTCGACGCCGACCAGCCGGACGCGGGTGTGCGGGATGAAGGCGGAGAAGATCCCGGCGGCGTTCGAACCGCCGCCGACGCAGGCAATGACCAGATCCGGCAGACCGCGCACGGATTGCCGGAACTGCGCCATGGTCTCGCGGCCGATGATCGACTGGAAATCGCGCACCATCATCGGATAGGGGTGGGGCCCGAGGACCGATCCGAGGATGTAGTGGGTCGTGCGGACATTGGTGACCCAGTCGCGCAGCGCTTCGTTGATGGCGTCCTTGAGGGTCTGCGCCCCTCCGGCCACCGAGATCACCTCGGCGCCCATGAGCTGCATCCGATAGACGTTGAGGGCCTGCCGCCGCATGTCCTCGGCGCCCATGTAGACGCGGCACTCGATCCCGAGCAGCGCCGCCGCCGTCGCCGTCGCGACCCCGTGCTGACCGGCGCCGGTCTCGGCGATGACCCGATGCTTGTCCATCTCGCAGGCCAGGAGGGCCTGACCGAGGGCGTTGTTGATCTTGTGCGCGCCGGTGTGGCAGAGATCTTCCCGTTTGAGCCAGATCCTCGCGCCGCCGAGCCGCGCCGACAACCGGCGCGCCTGATAGAGCGGCGTCGGACGTCCAACGTAGTGCGCGAGCAGCTCATCGAATCGAGCAGCGAAGGCTTTGTCGCGCTGGGCCCGCTGATAGGCGTGCTCGAGCTCTTCGAGGGGCGCCATGAGAATTTCCGGGACAAAGCGGCCGCCCCACTCGCCAAAATATCCGCGTCGATCCGGGTAGGTCTTCATCGGCAGTCCAACGGCGCCGATTCTACCGCGGTCCGGGCCGCGACCACGAATGCCGCAACCAGATCCGGGTCTTTGATCCCCGGCGCCGACTCGACGCCGCTCGAGACGTCCACCAGCGCCGGTCTGACGGCGTGGATCGCGCCGGTGACGTTCTGCGGGTTGAGGCCACCCGCGATGCCGACCCACAGACCAATCGGACGCCGACGCAAGCCATCCCAGTTGAAGGCCACGCCGTCACCGGCGCCGGGGTCGAGCAACGGCAGGCACCGGCCCGCGAGCATGGCCGGCCGGCGCCACGGATCGACATCGTCCGGCCGGACCCGCCGCAAGGTGTCCGGACCGAGGGTTTCGAGCCACGAGTCGGGCTCCTCACCGTGGAGCTGGACCCGGTCGAGCCCGAGCACGTCACGAATGGCGATGATGCCGTCGAGCCCCTGATCACAAAAGACCCCGACCGTTTTCACCCCGACCAGGTCGCGGATCCAGATCGCCGTCGTCGGGTCCACAAATCGTTTTGTCCCCGGAGCAAAGACAAAACCCAGCATGTCGGCGCCCGCTTCGATGGCGGCCTCAGCGTCCCCCGGGCGGGTCAGTCCGCAGATCTTGACGAGCATGTGACCCCAATCATCAATCAACAATTCAGTTAGGAGTCAGGGGTTAGGGGTTAGAAGTCAGAAGGTTAGAAAGTTAGAAGGAAAGGTGATCGATCATCCCGCCCCCGCTTCCTTCCTCACTCCTTAACTCCTTACTCCTCACTCGCTACAATTCACTATTTCAAACAACTTAACCTACTCCTGACCATTCCCGCCGAGCAAGCTCGCGGAGCGCTTGCTCCGGATCGTCGGCGCGCACGAGATGCTCACCGATGAGGAAGCCATCGTAGCCGGCGTCGGAGAGCCTCGTGATGTCATCGTGGTTCTTAATCCCGCTCTCGGCGACCCGCACGCGATCGGCCGGAAGCCGATCCGCCAAGGCCTCGACGGCGTCGAGGTTGGTGATGAAGGTCGCGAGATCGCGGGCGTTGACCCCGATGATCCGGGTTCCCGAGGCGACGGTCGGCGCGGGATCCTCATCGACGAAGATCTCCACCAAAGTCTCCAGTCCGAGCTCGTAGGCCGCGCCGACGAGCTCTGCGAGACGATCGGCTGAGAGAATCCTCTGGATGAGCAGCACCGCGTCGGCGCCGAGAGCCGCGGCCTCGCGCAACTGCCGCTCGTCGATGATGAAGTCCTTGCGCAGAATCGGCAGATCGACGACCTCGCGCACCGCCGCCAGCCACTCGAGCCGGCCCTGGAAGAAATCGCGCTCGGTCACCACCGAGATCGCGGCCGCTCCGGCGGCCTGATAGCGCGCCGCCAGCCGCATCGGGTCGAAATCGGCGCGCAGCAGTCCCGCCGACGGCGAAGCCTTCTTGCACTCGGCGATGATCGACGGCCCAGCGGTCGAAAGAGCATCGAAGAGCGACCGGTACGGAACCAGTACTCGTCGTTCGGCGATGCGATCGGCAAGGTCGGTGGGCTCGGTTTCGGCGGCCATCCGGGCTCGCACGGCGTCAACGATCCTCTCGAGCACCGAGGAATCAGCCATCACCGAGCTCCTGCGATCGGCGGACAAGCGCATCGAGGGTCCGACCCGCGGCGCCGCTCGAGAGAATCTTCCGCGCGAGCCCGAGCCCGGATGCGAGATCATCGACCTTGCCGCCGACCAAGAACGCCGCCGCCGCGTTGAGCGCCACCGCCTCGGACGCCGCCGAGATCTCCTCGCCTTCGAGGATCGCGCACAACCGACGCGCGTTTTCATCGACGTCACCGCCGCCGAGGCTCTGGGAGTCATCGGCGCGAATGCCCAATTCGGCCGGGACCACCCTCCACCGCCCTGCAACGGCCCCGTCGCGCACCTCGATCACCGTCGTCGGCGCCGTCACCGAAAACTCGTCGAGCCCGTCGTCGGAGTGGACCACGAATGCGCGGAGCGCGCCGAGTTCGGCCAGGGCCTCGGCGACCAGTGTCTGGACCTCGGGCCCCCACACCCCGAGGACCTGACGACGAACGCCGGCCGGGTTGGTCAGGGGGCCGAGGAGATTGAAAACCGTCCGCACGCCGAGGGCGCGGCGCACCGGCACCACCGCCGCCATGGCCGGGTGGAGCTGCTGGGCGAACAAAAAGGCGATTCCGACCTCGTCGAGCAGGGTTGTCAGCGCCTCGGGATCGAGATCGAGTCGGACACCGAGGGCCTCGAGAACATCCGCCGAACCACAACGCGAGGAGACCGATCGGTTGCCGTGTTTGGCCACCGGAACCCCACCGGCCGCCGCCACCAGCGCGGACGCGGTGGAGATGTTGATCGTCTCGGCGCCGTCGCCGCCGGTGCCGCAGGTGTCGACGGCGTCGGCCGGCGCCGCCACCCGAACGGCGCGGGCGCGCATGGCGCGAGCCGCAGCCGCCACCTCGGTCCCGGACTCGCCCTTGGCGCGCAGCGCCACGAGCAGCCCGGCGACCTGGGCGGGCTCGAGTTCACCATCCATGATGGCGCCGATGAGCACCTCCATCTCGCCGGCTGCGAGATCGGCACCTCCCAGGAGCTGCTCGAGGATTCGTTTGACTACAAGGGCCATTCGTGCCGTCCCGGTTCGTTCGCGGCGGTGCCAGGCACGCAACCTTGCGTCGGACGCAAGCTTGGATGCCAGGCACCCAGCCTCGGTTTCATCGTCGATCCACCGACGTGATCGATCACCTCACTCCTCACTCCTCACTCCTCACTCAATTCATAATTCATAATTCATAATTCATAATTCTAAACGACTTACCGCTTCCACTCCGCTCCGACCTCGATTCCCGCGATGGTCAAGAAGTTCGCCAGCAGCTGCATTCCGTCGGCGCTGAGATACGACTCGGGGTGGAACTGCACCGCGTGGTGCGGTCGTTCGCGGTGGGCCAGCCCCATCACCAGACCGTCATCGGTCCAGGCGGTGATCTCGAGCGAGTCGGGCACCGTGGCGCGATCGACCACCAGCGAGTGGTAGCGGGTCGCGACAAAGGGGTTCGGCAGCCCGGTCATGACCCCCGTCCCGTTGTGGTGGATCTCGGAGGTCTTGCCGTGCACCGGCGCCGGCGCCCGGACGATGACGCCGCCGTGAACCGCGGCCAGCGATTGCAGACCGAGGCAGATGCCCAGTAACGGAGTGTCGGCGGCCTGGCGGATGAGATCCGTGCTCACCCCGGCGTCGTCGGGCGTCCCCGGTCCCGGTGAGATGACGATGGCATTCGGCCGTCGTCGGAGCAACTCATCGGCAGTTCCGGCGTCATTGCGCACGACCTCGATCTCGGCGCCCGAGATTTCGGCCAACTCCTGCACCAGGTTGTAGGTGAAGCTGTCGTAGTTGTCGATCATCAGGATCATGATCCTGCCTTCGTCTCCTCGCTACTGTCTTCCACGGCGAACGATACCAAGTTCACTCTCGTCAGTTCTTAGTTTTCAGTTCTTAGTTTTTAGTTTTCATCGCACGGTTTCCGCAACGTCAACATGTTCCGATGCGATGTAACTCAAAACTAAAACTTAAAACTCAAAACTTCGGCCCCGACGCGGCTTCGGCCATGGCCACTGCTTCGACAAGAGCGTTGGCCTTGTTGCGGCACTCGTCGAGCTCGGTCTCGGGAACCGAGTCGTAGACGATCCCGGCGCCGGCCTGGAGATGGGCGACCCCACCACGCTCGACCATGGTTCGGATGGCGATGCAGGAGTCGAAATCGCCGGTCGCGTTGCGATAGCCCACCGCGCCGCCATAGACCCCGCGGCGGACCTCTTCGAGCTCGTCGATGATCTCCATGGCCCGCACCTTGGGCGCCCCGCTCAGCGTCCCGGCCGGGAAGCAGGCGAAGAGCGCGTCCCAGCCATCGCACTCCGGCCTCAGTTCGCCTTGGACCTCGCTCACCAGATGCATGACGTGGCTGTAGCGTTCGACCTCGGTTTCGCGGGTCACCGTCACCGTCCCCGGAACCGCGACCCGACCGATGTCGTTGCGGCCGAGATCGACCAGCATGGTGTGCTCGGCGAGTTCCTTGGGGTCGGCGCGGAGTTCGGCCTCGAGACGGAGGTCCTCGTCACGATCGCCGCTCCGCCCACGGGTGCCGGCGATGGGACAGGTGCTCACCGTCCGGCCCTCGACCCGGACCAGCATCTCGGGGCTCGAGCCGAGGATCCGCGCATTGCCGGTGTCGAAGAGAAACATATAGGGCGACGGGTTGGTCACCCGAAGCATCCGGTAGATTTCGGGCGCGGTGCAGCGCGGAACCCGGCGCCACCGTCGCGACAGAACGACCTGGAAGATGTCGCCGGCGAGGATGTGCTCACGCGCCGTCGCCACCGCCGCAAGATAATCGTCGGCGGACGGGGTCGACTGCCACCCCGACCAGACATCGCCGTCCGGCGTCGGCAGCGTGTGCGGCAGCGGCCCCTCGCCACCCGAAATCAGCGCCGCGTGGAGGTTTTCGATCCGCACCAGGGCGGCGCGCCAAGCCGCCTCGGGGTCACCGTCGATGCGGGCGAGCACGACCAGCTGGAGCCGCTGGCGGGCGCGATCGAGGGCGACCACCGAGTCATAGAGCCCGAACCAGGCGTCGGGCAGCCCGCCCTCGTCGCGACCGCTGGCCGGGATCGCCTCGATCAACCGGACCGCGTCGTAGCCGAGATAGCCCATGGCGCCGCCGCAAAACGGCGGCAGATCATCGACCGGGGCGACGCGACCGAGATCGGTCACCCGGCGCAGCACATCGATGGGCGGTCCCGATCGGGCGCTCCATCGACCAGCACCATGCCGTCTCGCAGCTCGACGATGCGGAAGGGGTCGACCCCGGCAAAGGAGTAGCGGGCGACCCTCTCGCCACCCTCGACGCTCTCCAACAGGAAGGGGTTGCGGCCGCCGCGGGCGAGCCGGGAGTAGACGGTGAACGGCGTCACCGTGTCCGAGGTCAGCTCGCGAACCACCGGCACGACGTCGTGGTCGCGCGCCAGGGCGAGAAATTCTTCTTTGTTCGGCCGAACGTCCACGAGACCTCCACCGCGAAGCTGAAGGGATCATTCTAACCCCTTCCAATTTCGGCGGCAGCGGCCGGGGCAGCGTCTGCGCAGGTCCGCGGCAGGGTCGGGCGAGCGCAGGGGCTGCGTCAGGGACAGCGTCCGGGGCAGCGGCAGGGGCAGCGTCCGGGGCAGCGTCCGGGGCAGCGTCCGGGACAGCGTCCGGGGCTGCATGATCACCTCCTGGTTGTTCTCGAAGGCACGGGTAGCCGCTGAGATGGCCCATGTCAAGGGCAAGACGAGTCGCCGCGGCGGCGACCCTTGACATCGGCCATCTCAGCGGCTGGTGGAGGGGGCATGAACAACCAGGAGGTGACCATGCGCAACGCCCTATCAACCACCGGCCTCATCGCCCACTCGAAGGCCCTCGAAGCCGCCGGCATCGCGATCTCGCTTGTCCTGCGCGTACCGGCACCCCTCAAGAGTCTCGCCGATCAGGTGATTCGCTCCGCGTCGTCGGTGCCCGCAAATCTCTCAGAAGGCCACGGGCGATCAGGCCGCGACCGGATGCACCACTGGCGAATCGCCTACGGCTCCGCGAAAGAGGTCGACACCCACCTGCGTCTCCTCATCGGCGCCGGCGCGATCAATTCATCGCAGGCCGATTCGGCAATCCGTCTCTTCGACGACGTCCGAGCCATGACCTGGCGCCTCCTGCACCCGAAACGGTGACCTCGAGGGCACGCGGGACAGGCGCCTCCATCGGGGTGCCGGGTACGCCATTGTGCCGGATCGCTCCATCCGGCGACGCGACGCGTCCCGCACAATGTCGCTACCGGGCTCCCCCGGGAGGCGCGTCTGCCGACTCTCCCGGCGCGGAGGCAGGCCGCCGGCGTCGCCATCGGCGGGGTCGCAGACCCTCCAATCCACCACACGAGCGACCACGCCGATGGGACGACGCTGGGCCGCCGAAGGCGGACCAGAAGGCCGGAGCCCCGGGAAACCCGCAGCCGCACCGCCTCAGGCGGCGAGCTCGTCGAGCAGCCGGAGAACCTCATCGATCTCGGCGCCGGCCGGCCGGCGGGGACGGTGATCTCGCCCGATGGCGAGAGCTGGGCCTCGGGCCAGTTGGTGAGGACCTCGCCGAGTCGCTCGGGCGGCGCGGATCCGGATCGAGCTTGACCCGCCAACGGCCGCTCCGCCGCTGCACCGCCGTCGCTCCGATCCGCTGCGCCGCCACCCGCACCCGCTGCGCCCGCGCCAGGGTCTCGAGCTGCGCTCGGCGCCGGACCGTAGCGATCGACGATCTCCTCGATGAGCTCCGCCACCGCTTCTTCGTCCTCGGTGGCCGAGAGCCGCTTGTAGAAGCTCAGGCGGAGCTCGGGCTCGGGGATGTAGGCATCGGGCAGCTGGAGATCGAGCCCGAGCCGCAGCTCGACCTCGCGCCGCGCCTTCGCCGGCCGGCCCTCGAGCTCGGCCACGGCCTCCTCGAGGAGTTGGCAGTAGGTTTCGAAACCCACCGCTTCGATGAAGCCGTGCTGCTCGGCGCCGAGGAGGTTCCCGGCGCCGCGGATCTCGAGATCTCGGGCGGCGATTCGGAACCCGGCGCCGAGCTCGCAGAACTCGGTGATGGCGGCCAGCCGCGCCCTCGCCGTCGCCGACAACGCCTGCCCCGACGGCACCAGGAAGGTGGCGTAGGCGAGCCGGTCGGACCGACCCACCCGGCCGCGGAGCTGGTAGAGCTGGGCAAGACCGAAACGGTCGGCACGGTTGACGAGGAGGGTGTTGGCGTTGGGGATGTCGAGCCCGTTCTCGATGATGGCCGTCGCCAGCAGGACATCGGCCTCGCCGTCGAGGAAGGTCCGCATCGCCTTTTCGAGGTGGCGCTCGGCCATCTGACCGTGGCCGACCACGACCCGCGCTTCCGGGACCACTTTCCGCAACCACTGGGCGAAGGCGCCGATGGACTTGACCCGGTTGTGGACGAAGTAGATCTGACCGCCGCGCTCGATCTCGTAGAGGATGGCCTCGCGCACCACCTCTTCGGAGAACTCGCGAACGCTGGTTTCCACCGCCTGACGATCCCGAGGCGGGGTCTCGATGAGCGAGATGTCCCGCAGACCGCTCATGGCCATGTTGAGGGTCCGCGGGATCGGGGTCGCCGACATGGCGACCACATCGACCTCGGTGCGCAGCTGCTTGAGCTTCTCCTTCTGAGCGACACCGAATCGCTGCTCCTCGTCGAGGATCACCAGACCGAGGTCGCGGAAGCGACATCCGCGCCGAGCAGCCGGTGGGTTCCGATGACGACGTCGACCCGCCCTTCGGCGAGCCCTTCGAGAACCTCCTTGGTCTCCTTCGGCGAGACGAATCGGGAGAGCATCCGGATCTCCACCGGAAAGCCGGCAAACCGGCGCTGGAAGGTCTCGAGGTGCTGACCGACCAGAATCGTCGTCGGAGCCAGCACCACCACCTGCTTGCCCTCGAGCACCGCCTTGAACGCGGCGCGGATGGCGACTTCGGTCTTGCCGTAGCCGACATCGCCGCAGAGCAGGCGATCCATGGGGCGCTCCGACTCCATGTCGGTCTTGATCTCCGAGATCGGAGCGATCCTGATCGATGGTGAGCTCGTACTCGAAGGCGTCCTCGAACTCCCGCTGCCACGGCGAGTCCGGTGAGAACCGGAAACCGCGCGCACCCTCGCGAACCGCCGCCAGGCGAAGCAGTTCCGCCGCCATCTCACGGACGGCCTTCTTGACCCTCGCCTTTCGTCTTGCGCCAGGTGGACCCTCCCAGACGGTCGAGGCGGGGCCGGCCTCGCCCTCGCCCGAGGCATATTTCTGGATCAGATCGGCGCGTTCGACGGGGACCAGCAGATTGTCGCCGCCGCGATAGGCGAGGACCAGCATCTCGAGTTCGCGGCCCTCCACCGCCACCCGGCGGAAACCCTCGAATCGACCGATGCCGTGATCGAGGTGGACGACCAGTGTCGCCGGGTCGGAGATCACGGAGATCGGAGACGAAGGCCGCGGTCCCGCCACGCCGCCTTCTCGGCGGCGGCGCCGCGGTGAGATCGCGCCTTCCATAGACCGCGAGCCCGTCGCGCGAGACGAAATCCGTGTTGGATCCGCCCTGGACGATGGACACTTCGCCCGGCGCCGGCGGCGGCGCCACCGGCACCACTCCCCGTCTTTCAGTAGATGCTCGAACCGCCGCTCTTCACCGGACGAGGCGACCACCAGGATCTGGGTCAGATCCTGGGCCCGGCGGTGGCGCAGCGTCGGCACCAGATCGGGGATTCTTCGGGCGAAGCCCTCCATGGGGCTGGTGGCGATCCGCCACCAGGTGGTCGAGCCGTCGGCCACCTCGAGTTGCTCGATACGCAGGTCGGCGTTCTCGAGTCGTTCACAGACGTCATCGAGATCGAGCAGGAGCCGATCGGGCGGCGGCAGCGCGACGGACCGGCCCTGCAGGGTCTCCCACTCGCGGTCCTGGACCTGCCGCCAGCGACGGATTTCACCGACTGACCTCGTCGCGGTCGCAGACGACCTTAACGTCGGCGAGCTCGAGCCAGCTCGTCGACGGGTCCTCGAGGTGGAGGGCGGCCCACCACAGTCTTCGCTCGGCGCCGGCGCGCATGGCTTCGGCGAGAGCCGGCCACTCGGGCGCGAGGGTGTCCCCGACCACCGCCAGACGTTCAGGCTCGGCGGGAAAGAGATCGAGGGGGTAGAGGGTCACCTCGTCGAGGGGCTCGCCGACGGTTCGCTGGCTCGCCGCGTCGAACCGCCGGATTTCGTCGATCCGATCGTCATCGAGGACGATCCGAAGCGCCTGCTCGTCGCCGTCGTGGATATCGACGACCCAGCCGCGAACGGCGAACTCGCCGGCTTCCTCGACCAGATCGACGCGCCGGTAGCCGGCGGCGATGAGGCGATCCGCCAAGACGCCGTTGATCGAGGAGAATCGCCCGGAGCCAGCCGCTCGACCTGAGCCGCGACCGCCTCGGGCAGTGGTAACGCACCGAGCAGCGCGCGGACCGGAATCACCACCACCCGGACCTCGCCATCGGCGATCCGCCGCAGGAGACGGACCAGCTCGAGCCGCGAGGCCAGCGGAGGTTCGGCGCCCTGGTAGGGAGCGCAGAGATCGCCGGGAACCCGTCCCACGCCGAGCTCGGGCGCGAGAAGTTCGAGCCCGGCGGCGAGATCGTCGACCTCCGCCACGTGGGGAACCACCACCACCGCGAGTTCCGGGTTTCCAGCCGCCTGCGAGCGAGCGCGGCCACCGCCAGCGATCGGGCGCCGGGAACGACGCCGCCAACGCAAGCGGGGCGTCACCACGAGCGAGCGCCTCGACCAGCGAGGCCAGATCGGGCAGCGGAAAAGCGGGGCGATCAGGCATCAGTGACAGAATGAAGCGGCGGGGTCAGGGTCAGGAACGGCAGCAGGTTCGGGGACAGCAGCAAGTACAGCGGCGAGCACCCGAGCGACGGTTGAGAGCAGATCGCTCGGCGATTCGAAATCAACTCTCCAACGTTTACTCACGACTCTTACGACTCACGTCTTACGTCTACACGACTCACCCGACCTAGACCATCTTCAGCAGGTGTCCCATCTTGCGTCTTCTTGGTCTCGAGGTAGGCGCGGTTGGCGTCGGTGGGCGGAATCTCGAGCGAGACCCGCTCGACGATCTCCAAGACCGTAGCCGCGCAGCGCGGTGAACTTCTTCGGGTTGTTGGTCATCAGCCGAAGGCGGCGCGCACCGAGGTCGATGAGGATCTGGGCACCGGTGCCGTAGTCCCGCGGATCGGCCTTGAAACCGAGGTGGAGATTGGCCTCCACCGTGTCCTCGCCCTGATCCTGGAGCTCGTAGGCCCGCAGCTTGTTGAACAGCCCGATGCCGCGGCCTTCCTGAAGCAGATAGAGCAGCACGCCCTTGCCCTCGCCGGCGATGCGCTCGAGCGCCGCATCGAGCTGGACACCGCAGTCGCAACGCGCCGAACCGAAGACATCGCCGGTCAGACACTGGGAGTGAACGCGGACCAGGACCGGCTCCTCCGGATCGATCTCGCCCATGACAAGAGCCACGTGCTCCTCGTCGTTGACCGTGTTGCGGTAGGCGTAGATCCGAAAGGGCCCGAACTCGGTGGGCAGCTCGGGTCCCGCCACCTGTTCGACCAGTTTCTCGTTCTTCATCCGATAGGCGATCAGATCGGCGATGGTGGTCAGACCCAGACCGTGCTCGCGGGCGAACTCACCGAGCCGCGGCAGCCGGGCCATCTGACCGTCATCGTCCATGATTTCGCAGAGCACCGCCGCCGGGGTCAGCCCCGCGAGCCGGGCCAGGTCGACCCCGCCCTCGGTGTGACCGGCGCGCTTGAGCACGCCGCCGCGACGGGCGCGCAGGGGAAACATGTGGCCCGGCCGGCGGAGGTCGTCCGGACCGGCGGTCGGATCCGCCAGAACCCGAATCGGTCTCCGCCCGGTCGTGCGCGGAGATCCCGGTGGTCGTGTTCTTGGTGGCTTCGACGCTGACGGTGAAGGCGGTTTCGTGCGCCGAGGTGTTGTTCTCCACCATGAGCGGCAGATCGAGCTCGTCGCAGCGTTCGGAGGTCATGGCGACGCAGATCAGGCCGCGACCGAATCGCGCCATGAAGTTGACCGCTTCCGGGGTCACCTTGTCGGCGGCAAAGATCAGATCACCTTCGTTCTCACGGTCCTCGTCGTCGACGACGACGATCTGCTCGCCTCGGCCGATGCGCTGGATGGCCTCTTCGATGGGGATGAAGACGTCGCCCGCGATTTCTGAGAATTCGTCGGTCACTGTGCTCTCCTCGTCACCGCCACTGGCAGGGTGATCGTTGGGTGATCGGCCCGGTGAGCGCTCAAAGACACGCCTCGACACCCGGACACGAGGCTCGAATGGTAGCCCGAAGGGCCTGGGCTGCAAGTTTTGGTCGTTGCCGGAGTCGGAGTCAACGATCAACGTCTCGTTCCAGGTTCGCGCTACGATGGCTGCATGACCCGCGTCGCCACCGGTCTCGAGATTCTCGCCGCCGATCCCGAGCTCATCCGGGGCCGGCGTTGGGCGCTGCTCGCCAACCACGCCGCGGTCACCCGATCCCTCGATCCGGCACGCGCGGTGCTCGCCGAGAGCGCCGGACCACCGGCCCTGCTCTTCGCCCCCGAGCACGGCCTCGACGGCGTGGCGCAGGATATGGAAGCCGTCGACGACGAGCGGGACGGCCTCACCGGCGCCGCCGTGCGGTCGCTCTATGGCCACAACGCCGCAGACCCTTCGCCCGCGCCCGGATGACCTCGGCGGCATCGATGTCCTGGTGGTCGATCTGCCCGACATCGGCAGCCGCTACTACACCTTTGCCGCCACCATGGATGCGGTCATGGCGGGCTGCGAATCCGACGGCGTCGAGGTGGTGGTTCTCGACCGGCCCAACCCCATCGGCGGCGTCCGGCGCGAGGGCGGGCCGGTGACCCCGGGCTGCGAGTCCTTCGTGTCGCAGATCCCGACCCCCATCCGCCACGGCCTGACCCTCGGCGAGATCGCCCTGCTGCTCCAGCGCGAGCGCTACCCGCGAGCTCGAACTCGGCGTCGTCACCTGCCGCAACTGGTCGCGGAGATCGTGGTGGGACGCGACCGGGCTGCCGTGGGTCCCACCGAGCCCCAACATGCCGACCCTCGAGACCGCGGCCATCTACCCGGGTCTCTGTCTCGTGGAGGCCACCACCCTCTCCGAAGGACGCGGCACCACGCGGCCGTTCCACCTCATCGGAGCGCCCTGGGTCGACGCCGAAGAGACGGTCACGGCGCTGCGGAACTCGACCTCCCGGGCATCGCCTTCCGCGCCACCCGGTTCCGACCCCAGTTCGGCAAGCACGCAGGGCAGGATCTGTTCGGGCGTCGAGCTGCACGTGACCGACCGCGGGGCCCTCGAACCCGTCGCTCTCGGCCTGCAGCTGCTCAGGGTCTTCCACGATCTCCATCCGGACCACTTCGCCTGGCGCGCCGAACCCTACGAGTTCGTCAGCGAGGTGCCCGCCCTCGACCTGCTCACCGGATCACCCGAGGCGAGGGAGTGCATCGAGAGCGGTGCACCCTTCGACGATCTCTTCGAGGCGTGGCGCGATCTGGGTCGCGCACCTTCGACGACACCCTCGACGGCATCCTGCTGTATCACGGCAGGTACTAGAGATTAGGTGTTAGCTTCCATCGCAGATGCTCCGAACCGATGGGAGCAATGCGACGGCCAACGTAATCTCCGTCCCATCGCAGATGCTCAGACACGGAGAATCCGTCGCGACCAAGGCCACGACTCAGAGTTGCGTCCATGCAACTGCGTCGATGGCCCTGGGTGCGCGACTGACTCGACTGCCTATGCCATCTGAACCGATTCATGTGAGCCTATACCTGCTTCGAATACCGGTGAGATCCCCTGCCCATCCTGGTCGGCATGTCCCGCAGCCGGACCACCTCTTCGGTGATGCGAGCGGCCGCGCGATCGACATCCTCTTCGGTGGTGAATCGTCCGAGGCTGAGCCTCAGCGACGAACCCGCGAGCTCGTCGGGGACACCCATGGCGCGGAGAACCGGCGATGGTTCGGGATGAGCGGAGGTGCAGGCCGATCCGGTGTTCAGGGCGAGGTCGGGCAGCGACGCCAACAGGGCGTTGACCTCGATGCCGGCGATGGAGAGATTGCTGGTGTTGGGCAGGCGATTGGCCGCATCGCCGTTCCGCGAGGATCCATCAACCGCCCCGAGGATCGCGTCTTCGAGCCGGTCCCGAAGCACCGCCACCCGCGCCCGCTCACTCTGGCTCCCGCTTCGGCCGCGAGTCTCCATCGCCCGCGCCATCCCGACGGCACCCGGGACGTTGGGGGTTCCCGAGCGCAGACCGCTCTCCTGACCACCACCGAAGATCACCGGTGCCAGCCGGATCGGCGGCCGCCGGCGGCGGATCCACAACGCGCCCACACCCTTCGGTCCGTAGAACTTGTGCGCCGACATGGTGAGAAGATCGACATCGAGCTCGCCGACATCCACCGGGATCTTGCCGATGGCCTGGGCGGCGTCGCAGTGCACGAGCGCGCCCCGCGCGTGGGCGAAGTCCGGCGGCCTCGGCGCACCGGCTGGATGGTGCCGGTCTCGTTGTTGGCGAGCATCAGGGAGACCAGAACGGTGTCGTCCCGGAGGGCGGCTTCGAGTTCATCGAGCTTGACCCGACCGCGCTCGTCGACGCCGACCAGAGTGATCTCCCAGCCGCGACGTTCGCAGCGCGGCCAACGGCTCGAGCACCGAGGCGTGCTCGGTCCGCTTGGCTGATGATGTGCCGGCCGCGATCCTCGAGGGCCTCGGCGGCGCCCATGAGGGCGAGGTTGTTGGCCTCGGTGGCGCCGGCGGTGAACACGACCTCGCTCGCCGCCCGGCCGCCGAGCAGCCGGTCGATGGTGGCCCGGGCGCGTTCCAACGCCGTCGCCGCATCACGACCCGGCCGGTGATTGCGGGTCGTCGGATTGGCGAAGGTCCCGGTCATGAAGGGCAGCATGGCCTCGACGACCCGCGGATCGCAGGGAGTCGTGGCGTTGCAGTCGAGATAGATCAGCTCATGGGTCATCACGGCGATCATCTTACTCGCGCCATCCGGAGGCGCCCGCGCTCAGGTAAGATCCACCCGGGGAGAAACATGCTCGACGAAGTGACTCGATATCCCAGGTACTGGTGGCGACGATGGCGACAGACCATCGGTGGTCACGGTGCACGGGACGCAGCTCGAGTTGGGGCCGCATCTGACCCCCGAGCTTCGCGATGCGGTCTACAAAGGTCGCTATGAACGCAGCGAAGCGCGCTGTCTGAATCGTCTGCTGAAGGCATCGGACACGGTGATGGAGATCGGCGCCGGCATCGGGTTCCTCTCCACCCTCGCCGCCCTCCGGATCGGCTCGGACCGGGTTCACGCCTACGAGGCCAACCCGGCGATGATTCCGGTCATCAACAGAACCTATGCGCTCAACGGCGTGCAGCCGACCCTGACCAACGCCACCCTCGGCGAGGGCGACGGCACGGTCGAGTTCTATCGTCGAGGACAAACTGACCGAATCATCGCTCTTCCGACGATCGGACTCGGCGAAAGCCGTCTCGGTCCCCCGGCTCGACATCAACCGGGAGATCGAACGGATCCGCCCGACGGTCCTGGTCATCGACATCGAAGGCGCAGAGTGCGAGCTGGTTCCCCTCATCCGCTGGCAGGGCATCGAAAAGGTCCTCATCGATCTCCATCCGTTCGTGATCGGTGAAGAGAAGGTCAAAGACGTCGTCGCCGAGATCGTGGCGGCCGGTTTCACCGTCGATCGCCGTCGGTCGGGCACCATCAAGAAGCTGCTGGTTCGCTAGCTTGAAAACGGCGCGATTCCGCCACCTTTGCGCCACAATGGAGCGGCATTCTGATTCAGGGGGCAGCAATGGATCTTCCAGCTCACCGTCTCCGTCTCGCGCTCATCTTCGGCGGTCGCTCGGGCGAGCATGATGTCAGCGTGGTCTCCGCCAGATCCGTCGCCGCGGCCCTCGACCGTGATCGCTACGAGGTCGTCCCCATGGCCATCGACCGCGGCGGCCGCTGGGCGGACCCGACGACCGCCGCCCGGGTGCTCGCCGAGTCGGGCGACCGCGCCGACCGGGTGCCGGCCTTCGAGGGGGGCGCCCGACTCGATCCTCGGCTGATCGACGAGGATTTCGACATCGTTTTCCCGGTGCTCCACGGCCCGTTCGGTGAAGACGGGACCATTCAGGGGCTCTTCGAGATGCTCGATCTGCCCTATGTCGGCTGCGACCCGACGGCATCCGCGGTGTGCATGGACAAGGCGCTGACCAAACGACTGCTGGTCCAGGCCGGGTTGAAGACGCCGGAATGGGTCGAGCTGAATCGGCAATCGTGGACCGACACCCACGACGAACTCATAAGCCCGGTGCCTCGACTTCGGGCTCCCGCTCTTTGTCAAACCGGCGCGACTCGGCTCGTCGGTCGGAATCTCGAGGGTCGCCGAACCGTCGGCGCTCGATGAGGCCGTCGAAGAGGCCCTGGGCCACGGCAGGAACCGTGCGTGGTGGAACGCGGCCTCGACGCCCGCGAGATCGAGATCGCGGTTCTCGGCAACCGACCGGCCACGGGCTTCGGTCCCGGGGGAGGTCGTTCCCGGCCACGAGTTCTACGACTACGAGGACAAGTACCTCGACGACTGCGTGCGAGCTCCTCGCCCCGGCGCCGCTCGAACCCGAGCAGGCCGCCGCGGCCCGGCGATCTCGCGGTCGAGGTCTTCTCGAGCCTCGGCTGCTCCGGGATGGCGCGGGTCGATCTCTTCCTCGAACGCGACTCGGGCGCTTTCTGGGTCAACGAGGTCAACACCATCCCCGGCTTCACCTCGATCTCCATGTACCCGCGGCTGTGGGGGTTGACCGGCCTTCCCTACCCCGAGCTCCTCGACGAGCTCATCCGACTTGCTCTCGAACGCCACGGGAGGCGCTGAAGCCCGAACGAATTCCCATCGTGCAGATTCCGGGCCGAGGTCTTGCTGCAGACCTCGGCCCGGAATTGCACCTTGACGCATGTAGCGGCAAGGACTATGTTCCGCCTTGTGAAATTTTTCGCTAGAATGTCACCCGATCACCGCTCCGGAGGCCTCACAATGAAGAAGATCACCCGCGAGGAAGCTCTCGCCTACCACACCGGCAAACGACACGGGAAGACCGAGGTCGTCCCGACCAAACCCTGCGCCACCCAGCGCGATCTGTCGCTCGCCTACACGCCCGGCGTCGCCGAGCCCTGCCTCGACATCGCCAAGGACCCCGAGCTTGTCTACGAATACACCAACAAGGGCAATCTCGTTGCCGTCGTCTCCAACGGCACCGCGGTGCTGGGTCTCGGCAACATCGGCGCCTCTCGCCGGCAAACCGGTCATGGAGGGCAAGGGCGTTCTCTTCAAGCGCTTTGCCGACATCGATGTCTTCGACATCGAGATCGACACCGCGGATCCCAAGGAAGTGATCCGCTTTTGCGAGATGCTCGCTCCGACCGTCGGGGGGATCAACCTCGAGGACATCAAGGCGCCCGAGTGCTTCGAGATCGAGGAAACGCTCAAGAAGACCGTCAACATCCCGGTCTTCCACGACGATCAGCACGGGACCGCCATCATCTCCGGCGCCGCCCTGCTCAACGCGGTCGAGGTCGCGGGCAAGAAGCTCGACGAGGTCAAGGTGGTCTTCTGCGGCGCCGGCGCCTCCGGGATCGCCTGCGCCACCTTCTACCTCTCCCTCGGCGTCAAACCCGAGAACCTGCTCATGGTCGACTCCAAGGGCGTCATCTACAAGGGCCGCACCGAGGGAATGAACGCGTACAAGGAACGCTTCGCGGTGGAGACCGAGCTCCGGACCCTGACCGAGGCCATGGTCGGCGCCGATGTCTTCACCGGGGTGTCGGTCAAGGGAATGGTGACCAAGGAAATGGTCGCGACCATGGCCGAGAACCCGATCATCTTCGCCATGGCCAACCCGGATCCCGAAATCTCCCCCGAAGAGGTTGCCGAGGTCCGATCCGACGCGATCATGGCCACCGGCCGCTCGGACTACCCCAACCAGGTCAACAATGTCCTCGGTTTCCCCTTCATCTTCCGCGGCGCCCTCGATGTCGCCGCCACCGATATCAACGAAGAGATGAAGCTCGCCGCCGCCAAGGCCCTGGCCAGCCTCGCCAAGGAGGACGTCCCGGACAAAGTGATCCGCGCCTACGGCGGCAAGCCCATCAAGTTCGGTCGCGAATATCTGATCCCCAAACCCTTCGATCACCGCGTCCTGCTGTGGGAAGCGCCGGCCGTCGCCGACGCCGCCATTGCCACCGGTGTCGCCCGCAAACCCTACGCATCACGCGAGGAGTACGTTCGCGAATTGGAAGCGCGGCTGTCGCGGATCTACGAGGTCATGCACGTCGTTTTCGATTCCGCAAAACTCGACCCCAAGAGGATCGTCTTCCCCGAAGGCGAGGCTCCTCGGATCGTACGGGCGGCCAAGATCCTTGCCGACGAGGGGATCTGCCACCCGATCCTGCTGGGCAACTCGAAGATCGTCAACGCCCTGTTGGAAGAGCACGAAGTGCCCCCCGGAACGGTCGAGATCATCGATCCCCTCAAGGACAGTCGCGCCGAGGACTACGCCCAGAAGCTCTTCGAGATGCGGTGGCGCCACGGCATCACCGAACTCGGCGCCTCCAAGCTGCTCCGCGATCCGATCTACTTCGGCAACATGATGGTGCATTCCAAGGACGCCGACGGCCTCATCGCCGGGCTCAACCACTCCTACCCAGAGACCATCCGACCGGCGCTCCAGATCCACAAAACCCTGCCGGGGGTCCACAAAGCGGCCGGCGTATACCTGCTTCTCTTCGAGGATCGGATGCTCTTCATCGCCGACACCACGGTCAACCATGATCCCTCGGCCGAAGACCTCGCCGAGATCGCCGGGATGGCCTCGCGGGTCGCCCGGATCTACTTCGAGGTCGAGCCCAAGATCGCCATGCTCTCGTACTCCAACTTCGGGTCGAACACCGACAGCCGCTCGGAGAAGGTCCGCGAAGCGGTGGCCATCGCCAAGGAACGCTGGCCGCAACTGGTCATCGAGGGTGAGATGCAGGCCGACATCGCCGTCGAACCTTCCGTGGCGAGGGAGAATTTTCCGCTGTCGAGGATTCACGGCGACGCGAACATCCTGGTCTGTCCGGATCTCGAATCCGCCAACATCGCCTACAAGCTGCTCTGGCGCCTCGGCAAGGTCGAGGCCATCGGACCGATCCTGACCGGTATCGGCGCACCGGTGCACGTCCTCCAGCGCGGGGTCGGGGTCGATGACATCGTCAATATGGCGGCGCTCTGTGTGCGCAAGGCGCAACGCTACGGCGACTGAGCCGGTTCTGCCACGACATCATCGCGGCGAGGCCCACCGGCCTCGCCGCTTTTTTCTCGCCAAACCACTCGGGCTTTGACAGCAGCGCGACACCCCGACTAGAATTGTCTGCAATGATCGCAGTTTGAGGAGGAATACCCATGAAGGCTTTGCATGTGTCGATCCTTGCATTAGTTCTTGTCATCGCAATTCCAGTCGCAGCCCAGGAAGCGGCCGGTGGGTTGCGCTACTCCATCACCGTCACCAAGTTCGAAAACAAGGCCGGGTGGTACGGCCAGTGGGACATCGGCGATGCCTGGGGCACGGTGATGACCGACATGCTCAACCAGACGGGACGGTTCATTGTCCTCGGCGAAACCGACATGCGGGGCGCGGCCCTCGACGAACAGGACTTTGCCTCCTCGGGGAGGACCGCCGGCGGCAACAAGGCTCCGGTCACCGGTCAAATGACCCCCGCCCAACTCCTGGTCAAGGGCGCCATCACTCACGTCCAGGACGACACGGCCGGCGGCGGCGGCGGGGTCAGAATCAAAGGGTTCAACGTCGGCGGCGGCGGCGGCAAGGGTGAGGTCAACGCCACCATCTACATCGTCGACTCCACCACCGGGCAGGTCCTGGCCTCGACCAGTGTCGTCGGCACCTCGAAGAAAAAGGCCATGAACGTGGGCTACGGGACCGGGAGTTGGGGCGCTGCCTTCGGCGGCCACAAGAACGACAATGTCGGTAAAGCGGTTGAATCTGCCTGCGCTGAGGGCGTCGATTTTCTTCTCGCGCAATTATCCAACGTGCCGTGGACCGGCTCGGTGGTCATGACCAAAGATGACAAGGTCTACGTCAACCGCGGCAGCCGCGAGGGAGTCACCCCGGGTCTGCGATTCACGGTCGGCGAAGTCGAGGTCCTGCGCGACCCGGACACCGGAGAGGTCCTCGACGAGGACATGACCGAGGTCGCCGCCCTCGAGGTCAGCGAGGTCAAGGAGAAACTCTCCATCTGCACCGTCACCTCCGGCGATGCCGGCGCGGTCGCCAAGGGGATGACCGTCCATCTCCGCTGAGATCTCGCGACCGGAAATCAGTAATAGAAGAACGCGGCGCCCGGCGCCGCGTTTTTTGACCCAGGTGGTCATGGCAGATTCTCAAGTCGAAGCTGTATACTCGTTCCAATGATCCGACACCGCCGCCGCCACACAGCATCGTCTGCTTCCCGTATTCTGCTGTTGATCGCCGCAGTCCTCACGGTTGCGGCGATGGCACCTCCAGCGGCCGCCCAGAACCCCGACTGGCGGACCGTCGACAATCCTTACCAGGAGGACATCGAGTACGCCATCGGCGCCACTCATGAACCGAGGGTGGAGGTCGGCGGTGTCCGCTGGCGTTCGTTCAAGATCGACACCCCCGACCGGGATCCGTTCGCCGCGGGAGAGCCGGTCAGCACCGAAGTGACCGTCGAATTCGAGAACCGCGGCAACAAGAGCGCCAGGATCCTGGTTATTCTCCTGCTCGAGGATGAGCAGGGCAGCCCCCTCGACCGCATCGAGATGAAGCCCTTCAAACTCGCCGGCGGCCGACTGAAAGAGTCGAAAACCAGCGCCGAACTCCCGGCCGAGATCGTCGAATCCGCGCGCCGGGTCTATCTTTTCTTCGAGATCATGGAGTAGCCCTCAATTTTGAGTTCTGAATTCTCAATTCTTAATTTCATCGCACGGTTCTCAGATGTCCTTTGCGATGTAATTAAGGAATTAAGAATTGAGAAATTGAGAATTAGTTGGGCTGTTACCAGCTCGTCTTCCGGCTCAGCAATGCGAGGAATTCTTCCCGCACCTTGCGATCGGCGAAGCATCCACGGAGCGCCGAGGTCGTGGTCATGGCGCCGCTCTTCTTGATCCCCCGCATCTCGACGCAGAGATGTCGGGCTTCGATGACCACCATGACGCCCTGGGGTGCGAGTTCGCCCCATAAGAACTCGGCCACCTGCTCGGTGAGCCGCTCCTGAAGCTGCGGTCGTTTGGCGTAGAACTCGAGGATTCGGGGGAGCTTGGACAGACCGACGATGGTCTCGCCCGGGATGTAGGCGATGTGGGCGTGGCCGTAAAACGGCACGAAATGGTGGGCGCACATGGAGTAGAAGGGGATCTCCTTCTCGATCACCATGTGGTGGTAGTCGCCTTCGTTCGGAAAGGTCGTGATCTTGGGTTCCGCGCCTTCGCGAAGACCGTGGAACATCTCGAGATACATTTTGGCCACTCGTTCGGGGGTCTCTCTGAAGTTGGGGTCGTCGAGGTCGAGGTTGAGCTCGCGCATGATCCCCGACATGTGACCCGCCATCCGCTCGATGAGACCATCATCGTCGCCGGTGGGAATCGAGTTGTCCCCGTTGCCGTTCTCGATCTTCTTGCTGCCGACCATCGAAGCCGCGGTCGCGATCTCGTCCATAAAGCCCTCCTCGGCCTGTCAAAGATAATCTCCGTGTCGCGCCCACTATTCCATCGTGGAGGGCGGAGGGGGCGCGAGGACGTGAGGGCTTGGCCGGCGCCTTCGGCGCCTGGGCTTGAGGGTGTGAGGATACTGACGGCCCAGCCCGATGCCCTGAGTCCCTCATGCCCCCATGCCCTCACGCCCGCACGCCCTCATGCCCTTTCTGCTACCATCCGCTGCCATGGCGACCAGCGACGTCTCTCCTCGTCACCGGCTCGTACGGACAGCTCGGCAGGGCCGTGCTCGACGCGGCCGCGGGCTCGCGCGATCCCGGCGGAGGGTCGCGACATCGACACCATCGACATCACCGACGGAAACGCGGTCGCCGAGTGGATCTCCGGGTTGCGGCCTCGATTCGTCGTCAACTGCGCCGCCTATACTGCGGTGGATGATTGCGAGGAGCACGAGTCCGAAGCCCGGGAGGTCAACGCCACCGCCGTCGGCCACCTCGCCCGCGCCTGCAATGCCGCCGGTTCGACGTTGATCCAGATCTCCACCGACTATGTCTTCGACGGCACTGCCGCACGCCCCTACCGTGAGGACGACCCGGTCACGCCGACCAGCGCCTACGGCCGCACCAAACTGCTCGGTGAGCAGGCGGCACTGACTGCCGAACGCCACCTGATCATCCGAACGGCCTGGCTCTACGGTCTCGGCGGCCGTCACTTCGTCGGCGCCATCAAGCGACAGATCGATGCCGGGAACCGGTGTCTCCGCGTGGTCTCCGATCAGCACGGCTCGCCGACTTTCTGTGACGATCTCGCGGCGGCAATTCTCGATCTCGCGTCCGCCGGGGCGACGGGTGTGGTCCACGTCGTCAACACCGGGGTCACATCGTGGCACGGTTTTGCCTCCGAGATCGCGCGCCTTCTCCGAGCCGACACCGAGGTCATCCCGGTCAGCACCGAGGAGTTCCCCCGCCCGGCCCGGCGCCCGGCCTATTCCGGGCTGGACACCGCGCGTTTCGAAGACCTCATCGGTCGGACCCTGCCGACCTGGCAGGATGCCCTGGCACGCTATCTCGAGGCCGAATGCGCTTCCTGATCACCGGCATCACGGGATTTGTCGGCGGCCATCTCGCGGCCGAGCTGCACACCGCCAACCCGGAAGACGAGATCTGGGGGCTTGCCTGGGGGGGCATCGATCACGAGGCGCTGGAGCGCGCAGCCCCCGGAATTCGCCTCGTCGAGGGGGATGTGGTCGATCCCCGATCTATCGCACCGATCCTCGCCGAGGTGCGACCCGATGTCATCTACCACCTCGCCGCGGCATCGTCGGTGGCGCGGTCGTGGGACAGTGCGGCGCGCTCTTTGGAGATCAACGCCATCGGGACCGTCAACCTCTTCGACGCGATTCACCAGCTCGGAAGTGACCCGGTGGTGGTGATCTCGTCGACCGCCGAGGTCTACGGTCGAGTGGCGGATACCAGCGCCCCGATCACTGAGGACACCCCGCTGGCGCCGGTCTCGCCCTATGGAACAACGAAGACCGCCCAGGACCTGCTCGCCGGCCAGTTCCACGCCGGGCGCGGTCTGGCCACGGTCCGGCTGAGGTTCTTTCACCTCACCGGCCCCGGACGACCGTCCCACTTCGTGGCCTCGTCCTTCGCCCGCCAGGTCGCGCGGGCGGAGCTTGGCCTCGCACCACGACGGCTGAGTGTGGGCAACCTGGACTCCGTGCGAGATTTCAACGATGTTCGAGACGCCGTGCGCGCCTGTCGGTTGGCGGGCGACCGCCGCCACGCCGGCAAGGTCTTCAACGTCTGCACCGGCCGAGCGACCACCGTCTCGGACCTCCTCGACACGATTCTCGGTCTGAGCGAGTGCGAGATCTCGGTCGAGGTCGATGCCGACAAGATCCGTCCGGTCGACATCCCATGGATGGTCGGCGACCCGAGGCGGATCGAGGCGGCCACCGGATGGCGGGCCGAGATCCCGCTCGAGCAGACTTTCGCGATCTCCTCGATTGGTGGCGGGAGCGGAAAGTCGACAGTCGACAGTTGACTGTTCCATCGCAGTTTCACCGCAAAGACCGCCAAGACTATCGCAAAGGGCATCGCATTTCTGACCCAACGCAGCATCACACTGCAGATGAAGGATCTATCGCCACCTCGATGGAGCGGTCTCCTCCGATGAGGCGGTGTAAGAGACCGAACGGACCGCTGTTTTGAAACACAAAGATCACGAAACCCCGCGACGGCTCCACCAAGCATCGCAACATTGACCCGGCCTGTCCGGCGCACGCTCGTCTTAGGACCTGCGATGAGCCAAATAGGATGCCTTCGTGATTTCTTGGTGGTTCTTTGTGATCTTTGTGTTTCAAACCCACCGCCGAATATCGGATCAGCCATGCACCAGGTCCAGCACCGCCGACGTACAATTCTGATCGTATCCATCCGCTCGTTTCGACGATCCGGAGATCGACTGTCAACTAGGTTCGACTCGTTCGCCGCTTGAGAACAACGCCCCACCGTGGCAAAGTGGGCGGTACGATTGCGACACAGGGTTCGCCTGGAGGGCTGAATGACCGACGACCGCCGAAACCGAGTTGCCCAGTGGGCCTACGACACCCGCGGTGTCCTCGGGCGCTTCCACCTCTGGCTCGACGATGTTGAAGAAACCTGGCTCGGCGATCGTCAAGAGACCGATCACGCCTTCGTCGGCGAGTCCCTCGAACGGGCTTTCATCATCGCCAACGCGGTCACCGCTCTCGGGACCAAACTCTTCGGCCGGTACGCCGAGGGCAAGGGCCAGGACAAGGCCACCGTCAATCGGGTCAAGAAGGATGCGGACGCGGTTTCCGCGTATGCACTCTCAGAGGCGCTCTGGTATCTCACCCGGAATCTCCCGGAGAATCACGCGGTCATGGTGAGCCTCGGCGAGGGTCTCATGCCAAAGGCCGGCGAGACCCCCGAGATGGGTTCCAACCCCCAACTCGGGTTCGGCCGGGTCTACGCCCGGCCCCAGGTCGCCCGCTTTCTCGACCGCCGCGTCCACCGGATGCTCAACGAGGACGGTTACGAGTGGCCCCGGTTCTGGCAGGACATCCAGACGGCCGGGATCACCGTGTGGGGCGCGGCCCTGGATACCCTGGAGAACACCTCCCGCTTTGCCAAAGGCGCGCCCACCGGCGCACTCGCGGTCTTCCACCTCTTTGACCAACCGCTCAAGGTCGCCCGTCCCTACGAGGGCTATATGGGCAATTTGATCCTTCCGCGGGAGGTCGTCGATCAGGCCGCGGAACGCTCGATCCTTATCGATTTCCTGACCCCTCGTCGGTTGGTCATGGAAGCGATCCTCGCCACCTATCCCGGGATCAAGGCCGAAAACATCCACGTCTGGACCCTCGGCGGCCCGTCCCGAGAGCACCGCATCGGCAAGCTCTGGGAGGAGTGGCGCTCCCTGGGCGCCCACGTTGTGGAGGACGGCTGGATCGTCCCCAGCACCGGGATCGCCGCCTTCACCGAGTCCGGGACCTACGCCCCGGTCTACCTGGTCGGACCATCCCAGCGCGACGGCGAAGACCACCTCTTCATCTGCGACGGCTACTCGGCTTCGGCCGAGGCCATGCAGGGGGCTAGCCTGGATCCGATCCTCGACACCTTCACCTCCATGTGCCTCTTCTCCTCCCGGTTCAAGATCGCCTACGACCGTGAACAGCTCATCATGCGGCTCGATCCCGAAGCCGAGGACTATGGCGAAAAGCTCGCTGAGTTGGCCGGTCAGGAGATCGATCCCGACATCGTCAAGGTCTATCGCGAGAATCTCCGCGATGCCCGAGCGGCCTGCCTCCCGGTGGGCAAGAGGACGGCGACCGCCGACGACTTCTTTCCCAACAAAGCCTGGCGCGTCCTCAGCCTCAGCTCCGCCATGCTCCCCGACCCCTACACCGGGATGCCGGGAGTCGAGCAGGTCGGTGACGACACCTACAAGGTCACGACCCGCGCCGCGACCCGCGCGGGCATGATGGACGTCACCCTGACCCTACGTTTGATGGAACCCATGGAAGAGATGCGTATGGTCTTCTCACCCCTCCTCGACCGGTTCTACGCCGGCCAGGACTACCGCAGCCGGGCGGTCAAGATCTCCGACTCGGGTCGGATCCGCAACGAGCTCCAGACCCTGTGCTCCGAGGCCATCAGATACCTGCCCAACGATCGGATGGTGATCGACTTCGATGAGGTCGACGACGCTGTTCTTCCACCCGACAAGAAGGCGCTCATCCGGGAGGTCCTGGCCTGGTACCAGAAGCACCATCCGATCTGGTTTCATTGGCTGGAGACCAAGGGGTAACCTCGGCCATCGCGTCGCAGGCAGGTCAGCGCGTCGAAGCACCGCCAAACGGCTCGCGGTCAGACGAGGTTCGACTGCGCAAAGAGACTCATCCGATCCGTCCAGGAAGTGCCCGGACGAATCGGATGAGTCTCGATTGCGATGCTTTGCGTCCTTGGCGCCTTTGCGGTGAGCCTGCGATGGAGTCCGCTGTCAATCGAGCATCAATGTCTCGAGCTTTGATCGCATTTCGGGCGCGATACGGGCAGGTCGACCGGTAGGACCTACATGCGCCATGAGCGTGCGGGCATCGGCGGCGTGCCAGCCGTTGGCCTCGATGCGGTAGGCGAAGACATAGCTCGCCCCCTTGAGATCCTCCACCCAGAGCCCGATCCGCACCTCGTCGTCGATGGTGAGCTGGCGGCGGAAGTCGACCTCGGCCCGGGCCACGACAAAGGGGATGTCGAGGCCGCCCCCAAATCGTTGCCGCCAAAGCTCGGTCCGTGCGGTCTCGAGATAGGTCACGATGGTGGCGTTGTTGACGTGGTTCTTGGCGTCGATATCGCGCCAGCGAACCTGGATCGTCGTCACGAAGGGCAGGTCATCCATGCTGGTGAGGGTAGCAGGCGGCGCGCCGAGGCGGTAGCATCGCCATATATGAGCCCGCTGTCTCCACGCTCCTCGCCATCGCAATCGCCATCGCAACCGCTATCGCTTTCGCTTTCGCGATCGAAGGGTCTCTCACGACCTATCGGCGCTACCGGATGGCGTTCAGCATGACGGCGAAGACCATCCGGCTCCGGTGGGCGGCCTTGCCCGACTTCGATGGGCTCCTCGAGGCTCTCCAAGAGCGGCTCCCCATCGAGGAACAGCAACGAGCGACCCGATTCCGAATCTCTGAGGCTCAGCACCGGTTCATCCTCGCCCGCACCATGCTCCGCCGGGTCCTCGGCGCCAACCTCGGCGCCGACCCGCGAATCCTGACTTTCGCAACTGGGAACCGCGGCAAGCCGTTCATGGCATTCCCCGAGATCGAGGACCCACCGCGTTTCAACCTCTCTCACTCCGGGAGCGTGGTCGCACTGATTACGGCCACCGTCGAGGTCGGAGTCGATATCGAAAGCCTGCGGGAGATCGCCAACGCCGAGCGGTTGGCCCGACGGTTTTTCAGCCCCGGAGAGCAATCGAGCATCACGAGGTTCGCCGGTGCGGCGCGCGACCGCGCCTTCCTCCGTATCTGGACCCAGAAGGAGGCCTATCTCAAGGCGACGGGTCTCGGCGTCGGTATGCCGCTCCGCGAGGTCGAGACCGAACCGGATCCGGCAGAGCCTCCCGGTCTCCGGGCCATTGCGGGAGATCGAAACGAGGCGGCAAGCTGGACCCTTCTCGAGGTGGAGATTCCCGACGCTGTTTGCATTGTCGCCGCCCGCGAACCGGCGGTGGAACTCCAGGTTCAGCGGCTCATGCCGGTGGATTTGACATAGCGAAAGCCATCGCACGAGGGAACCGCAAAGGCGCAAGGGACGCAAAGACATCGCATAGATATTGCCAGAATCAGAGAACGGGTCGAGATCCATTGTGGTGAGGGCGTCTCGCCCGCATCGAGCCCATTTCGGGAACGAGCCAAACCCTCAAGCCGAGAGACCACGGCAGCCCTGGGCCGTGGGCGACCGGCCGGTTTGCCTCCCAGATTCAGCAAACCGCTGTGGCCCGACCTTGCGTCTCCGCGGTGAAACTGCGATGGCTTTGCGTCCGTCGCGCCTTTGCGGTTCACCCTTGCGATGGGTCTATCGATGCGATGGCTTTGCGCCCTTTGCGTCGTGGCGGTTCAACCCTGCATTGGGTCTATCGACTCGATCCGTCGACAATCCTCTCGAGGAGATCGGCCCAGGCCTTGACGACCGGTTCCCAGCGAAGCTTCGGAGCTCGTCGGCGGGCGCGTTCGCGAAGGTCGGCGGCGGTTTCGGGGTTCAGCGCCTCGGCAAGGGCCGCCGCCAGCGCCTGTGGGTCGTTCGGCGGGCAAAAAAGCGCCGCATCTCCCCCGGCTTCGCGGAGCGCCGGGACCTCGGTGGCCACCGAAGGCGTTCCGCAGCTGATGGCCTCGGCCAGGGGCAGGCCGAATCCCTCGGCCTCGGATGCGAGGGCGAAGACCTCGGCGTGACGAAGCAGCGAACGGGCATCCTCGCGGCTGACGTATCCCGGCAGATGGATCCGATGGGCCGACGGCGACGAGCCGATACGTTCGAGGATGGGTCCGGTCTGCCATCCCGGCTTGCCGGCGAGGACGAGATCGGGGGCGACGGTCATCCTCTCGTGCAGCAACTCCCAGGCGGCGACCAGATCGGCAACACCCTTCCGCGGCTCGATGGTGCCCAGGTGCAGCACATAGGGTCGACCGTCCGAGAACCGCTCCCGGGTAGCCTTCCCATCGTCATCGGCCGGCGCCGGCGAGTACCACTCGTCGACGCCGTAACCGATCCGCTCGAGTTTGGGCTCGACCCAGGGGAACGCGGCCAGCACCTCGTGCTCGGTGGCGGCGGATCCGACCACCACCGTGCGGGCCGACCGCAGCGAATGCTCGAGGAAGAGCCTGAAGACGATCCGATTGGCGAAGGTGTGCCGGGTAGGATGGGTCCGAGGGGTCAGATCGTGAACCATGGCGACGGCAGGCACCGGACAGCGCACGGGCAGAATCGCGAGCGATCCGATCCAGACATCCGCCACCAATTCGCGCAGGATTCTCGGCACCACCGTGTTGAGCCACACCGGTCCGAGTTGAGGTCCTCTCGGCGCGGGAACGATATTGAGCCTCGGGTGCCCTTCCATGTCATCGAGATGGAGAGGTTTGGACGCCGCGAGGTAGACCGTCGCGGCGCCGGATCGCGCGAGTCCTCCCATCACCCGTTCGGTCCAGGTGCCGACCCCCGTCCGCGGCCCAACCAGGGCCCGAGCGTCACACCCGATATTCATCTGGCCCGGTCGTTCTGTAGCCCGCTGCCCGGCGGAAGACCATGGCGGTGGCCGCTGCCGCTGTATTCCAGGAAAACCTCTTGGCCCGGTCGCGCCCGAGACCGGTCAGCCGCTCGCAGTGGTCGGCGTCCTCGAGGAGTGATGACACCCCGGTGGCGATGCCGTGCGCGCTCTCGGGATCGACATAGACCCCCGCCGGACCGGCCACCTCGGGCATGGCCGAACGACCCGATGTGACGACCGGCGTGCCACAGGCCATGCTCTCGAGGATCGGCAGACCGAAGCCCTCGAGCCACGACGGGAAGAGCAGCGCCCGAGCCTGGCCGTAGACCGCCGCCATTCGCTCGCGTTCAACATAGTCGAGATGAAAGATGCGATCCCGAACCGGCGAGGCCTCGAGCTCGCTGCGGATCGTCTCGGTGCGCCAACCCCACCGGCCGACGATCAGCAGCTGACCCCGGTAGCCCCATTCGGCGAGCAACTCAAACGCCCGCAGAACGCCGACGACATTCTTCCGCGGCTCGATGGTCGAGACAAAGAGGAGATAATCCTCGGGAAGCGAGGCATCGGGTTCGGAGCCGTCGGCAGTCTCGGCAAAATGCGGGTCAAGCCCCTCGTGGATGGTGTGGATCCGGCTCCGAGGGATGGCGAAATGCTCCACGAGATCGCCGGCGGTCGCCTGGGAAACGGCGATGATCCGCTCGGCGCGGCGGAGGGTCGGTGGGAACCTCAATCTCAGATGAGCGAGGGTCTCCGGCGCGACCATTTCGGGCATCACCGCGAAGGCGAGATCGTGCACCGTGATGACCAGTCGGCGGCCGAAGTGCCGCTGGCGCCGCGGCGGCATGAAATTGGGCGCGAAGATGACATCGTTACCGTCGAGCATGCAGAGCACGGGCTCGACGAGGTGGCGCAGAAGCCACAGCGAGGGCCGGAGAGGAAACAGGAATCGATCCGGAAGCTGGTGGGTCCGAAGACGCATCTTCCGGCCACCGGGAACCGGCGGCGGCTGTTCTCCCGGTGCGAGAAAGGTGTGGGCGTAGAGGTTGTAACGCAAGCCGTCGTCGCGCCGGTCGAGGGCGGTCAGAAGATTCCACTCGTACCAGCCGACGCCGGTCAACTTCTCGGCGAAGGGAAAAATGTCGACGCCCACGACCACTTCGTCGGCGCCGTAGACGACCCAGTCATAGGTCCGCCTGACCCGTGCTCGCAGGGTCCCCAGCAGATCGCGTCCCACGTGCCCCAGAAACCGCGTCGTCGACGTGATCGATTCGAACATGGTGGGGCATCTTACACCAGAGCCTCCTGCAAGATTGCTGATTCTCGGAGGATCGTCGTCGGTGGTCTTCTCGCCGGCGGGGGCGCCGGCGCCACAAAGAGCTGAGCACCATTGTGGGGCCGGCGCCCCCGCCGGCCTGGGTCATCGATGCTAGGATGGCCGCCATGGACACCCCGGTTCTGATCGATGACAAAGGCCCGGTTCGGCTGTTGACGCTCAATGACCCTCAGCGCGCGAATCCGCTCTCGTCGGAACTCGTCGCCGCGCTCACTCAAGCGCTCCGTTCGGCGGCGAACTCGGCCGAGGTCCGAGCGGTGATTCTCACGGGTGCGGGCCGCCATTTCTCCGCCGGCGCCGATCTGGCGGCGCTGCAACAGGTGGCCACCGGGAGCGATCCCGAGGGTCTGAGGCGGGACTCGCATTCACTGCGCGAGCTCTTCGAGACGCTCCTCGATCATCCCAAGCTCACCCTTGCGGCCGTCCACGGCGCCGCCATCGGCGGCGGCTGCGGTCTCGCCACAGCCTGCGATCTGGTCGTTGCCGAGCCGCGTTCGGTCTTCGCCTACACCGAGGTCACGATCGGCTATGTCCCGGCTCTGGTGCTGACGTTTCTGACCCGAAGGGTGCCCGGTCATGTCGCCCGCCGGCTGCTCCTGGATCCGCAGCGGATCGACGGCAAACGGGCGGTGGAGCTCGGCCTCGCCGACGAGCTTGTCGATGAAGGGAAAACCGTGGACCGCGCCCTCGACCTCGCTGCGTCCCTGGCGCGGAAGTGCTCCCCCGCCGCCATTGCCGCAACCAAAAAGCTGCTCAACGAGACGGCCGGGATGGACTGGCGCGCAGCCCTCACC
>CAVPHA010000005.1:0-21068 GCA_963704125.1 uncultured Acidobacteriota bacterium
CAGCGTCCCCCGGGCGGGTCAGTCCGCAGATCTTGACGAGCATCCCCAATCATCAATCAACTCAGTTAGGAGTCAGGGGTTAGGGGTTAGGAGTCAGAAGGTTAGAAAGTTGAGGAGGTGATGATCTCCGCGTCTTCCTTCCTCACTCCTTACTCCTTACATCTTACGTCTCACTATTCACAATTCTAAACAACTTAACCCTCGTCATCTCCGAAACGCAACCGGCGAAGAGCGCGCTCGGGATCGTCGGCGCGCACGAGGTTTCACCGACCAGGAAAGCATCGTACCCGGCGGTCGTCAACCTCTCGATGTCGTCGTGGCCGGTGATCCCGCTCTCGGCAACCCGGACACGATCGGCGGGGAGCCGATCGGCCATCTCCTCGACCACGTCGAGCCGGGTGACGAAGGTGGCGAGATCGCGGGCATTGACACCGATGATCGCGGTTCCCGAAGCTACCGTCGGCGCCGGATCCTCGTCGGCGAAGATCTCGACCAGGGTCTCCAGACCGAGTTCGCCCGCGGCGCCGACGAGCTCGGCCAGGCGATCGGCGGAGAGAATCCGCTGGATCAGCAACACCGCGTCGGCGCCGAGCGCCGCCGCCTCGCGCAGTTGCCGCTCGTCGATGATGAAGTCCTTGCGCAGCACCGGCAGATCGACGACATTGCGGACCGTGCCACCCACTCGAGTCGCCCCTGAAAGAAGTCGGGTTCGGTGACCACCGAGATCGCCGACGCCCCGGCCGCCTGATACCGCTCGGCCAACCGCGCCGGATCGAAATCGGCACGCAGCAGTCCGGCCGACGGTGACGCCTTCTTGCACTCGGCGATGATCGAGGGCCCTTCGCTCGAGAGCGCCTGCCGCAGCGATCGCGCGGCGGATCTCGCGCATCGGCGGCCCGGTCGGCAAGATCATCCGGTTCGGCGTGGCCGCCATCCGATCGCGAACCGCCTCCACGATCCGGTCGAGCACCGAGTCAGCCATCCGCCGAGCTCCCGCGACCGACGGACGAGGCCTCGAGGGTCCGCCCCGCCGCACCGCTCGACAGGATCCCTCGCCGCCCGAGCCCGGAGGCGAGATCATCGACCTTGCCGCCGACGACCAGCGCCGCGGCTGCGTTGAGGGCCACCGCTTCCGATGCCGCCGAGCGTCCTCGCCGTCGAGATCGCGCACAACCGCCGCGCGTTCTCCGCGACGTCACCGCCGCGCGAGGGTCTCGGGATCATCGACGCGGATTCCGAGATCGGCCGGGTCGACCGACCAGTCTCCCGCGACGCCCCGTCGCGCACCTCGATCACCGTCGTCGGCGCCGTCACCGAGAGCTCGTCGAGCCCGTCGTCGGAGTGGAGCACCAGGCGTGCTCGGCGCCGAGCTCGGCAAGCGCGTCGGCCACCAGCGGCTGGACCTCGGCCCCCCACACGCCGAGCACCTGACGGCTGACCCCGGCCGGGTTGGTGAGCGGCCCGAGCAGATTGAAGACCGTCCGCACGCCGAGAGCCTTGCGGATGGGCACCACGGCTGCCATGGCCGGGTGGAGCTGCTGGGCAAACAGGAAGGCGATCCCGACCTCGTCGAGGAGCACCGCCAGGGCCTCACGATCGAGATCGAGGCGGACACCAAGGGCTTCGAGAACATCCGCCGAACCGCATTTCGACGAAACCGACCGGTTACCGTGTTTGGCGACCGGAACCCCCCCTGCCGCAACGACGAGGGCGGAGGCTGTCGAGACATTGATGGTCTCGGCACCGTCGCCGCCGGTTCCGCAGGTGTCGATGGCGCCGGCCGGCGCCGTCACCCGACGGCGCGGGCGCGCATGGCGCGGGCGGCAGCCGCCACCTCGATCCCGGATTCACCCTTGGCGCGCAGCGCTACCAGGATGGCCGCGGTCTGGACGGGCTCGAGCTCGCCGTCCATGATGGCGCCGATGAGCGCCTCCATCTCGGCGGCCTCGAGATCGGCACCTCCCAGGAGGTGCTCGAGGATTCGTTTGACTACAAGGGCCATTCTTGCCGTCCCGGTTCGTTCGCGGCGGTGCCAGGCACGCAAGCTTGCGCCGGACGCAAGCTTGGATGCCAGGCACCGAGCCTCGGTTTCATCGTCGATCCACCAACGTCAACGACCACTTACGTCTCACGTCTCACAAATTCATAATTCATAATTCATAATTCAAATTCAAACGACGCTGCCACTCCGCTCCGACGTCGATTCCTGCGAGAATGAGAAAATTCGCCAACAGCTGCATTCCATTCACGCTGAGATACGACTCGGGGTGGAACTGCACCGCGTGGTGCGGCCGTTCGTGGTGGGCCAACCCCATGACCAGCCCGTCGTCGGTCCAGGCGGTGATTTCGAGCGACGTCGGGCACCGTGGCGCGGTCGACCACCAGCGAGTGATAGCGGGTTGCGACAAAGGGCTCCGGCAGCCCGGTCATCACCCCGGTACCGTCGTGGTGGATCTCGGAGGTCTTTCCGTGGACCGGCGTCGGCGCGCGGACGATGGCGCCGCCATGAACCGCGGCCAACGACTGGAGACCGAGACAGATGCCGAGCACCGGAGTCTCGGCGGCCTCGCGGATGAGATCCATGCTGACTCCGGCGTCGTCGGGCGTCCCCGGCCCCGGCGAGATCACAATGGCCTTCGGCCGGCGTCGGATCAGCTCATCGGCGGTGCCGGCGTCATTGCGCACGACCTCGATCTCGGCGCCCGAGATTTCGGCCAACTCCTGCACCAGGTTGTACGTGAAGCTGTCGTAGTTGTCGATCATCAGGATCATGCAGCCGCCTCACTCGCCCGGCGGAGAATGCGATGTAACTGAAAACTTAAAACTCAAAACTTCGGCCCCGACGCGGCTTCGGCCATGGCCACTGCTTCGACAAGAGCGTTGGCCTTGTTGCGGCACTCGTCGAGCTCGGTCTCGGGAACCGAGTCGTAGACGATCCCGGCGCCGGCCTGGAGATGGGCGACCCCACCACGCTCGACCATGGTCCGGATGGCGATGCAGGAGTCGAAATCGCCGGTCGCGTTGCGATAGCCCACCGCGCCGCCATAGACGCCGCGGCGGACCTCTTCGAGCTCGTCGATGATCTCCATGGCCCGCACCTTGGGCGCCCCGCTCAGCGTCCCGGCCGGGAAGCAGGCGAAAAGCGCGTCCCAGCCATCGCACTCCGGTCTCAGTTGGCCTTGGACCTCGCTCACCAGATGCATGACGTGGCTGTAGCGTTCGACCTCGGTCTCACGGGTCACCGTCACCGTCCCCGGAACCGCGACCCGACCAATATCGTTGCGGCCGAGATCGACCAGCATGGTGTGCTCGGCGAGTTCCTTGGGGTCGGCGCGGAGTTCGGCCTCGAGACGGAGGTCCTCGTCACGATCGCTGCTTCGCCCACGGGTGCCGGCGATGGGACAGGTGCTCACCGTCCGGCCCTCGACCCGGACCAGCATCTCGGGGCTCGAGCCGAGGATCCGCGCATTGCCGGTGTCGAAGAGAAACATATAGGGCGACGGGTTGGTCACCCGAAGCATCCGGTAGATTTCGGGCGCGGTGCAGCGCGGAACCCGGCGCCACCGTCGCGACAGAACGACCTGGAAGATGTCGCCGGCGAGAATGTGCTCACGCGCCGTCGCCACCGCCGCAAGATAGTCGTCGGCGGACGGGGTCGACTGCCACCCCGACCAGGCATCGCCATCCGGCGTCGGCAGCGTGTGCGGCAGCGGCCCCTCGGCACCCGAAATCAGCGCCGCGTGGAGGTTTTCGACCCGCTACCAGGGCGGCGCGCCAAGCCGCCTCGGGTTCACCGTCGATGCGGGCGAGCACGACCAGCTGGAGCCGCTGGCGGGCGCGATCGAGGGCGACCACCGAGTCATAGAGCCCGAACCAGGCGTCGGGCAGCCCGCCCTCGTCGCGACCGCTGGCCGGGATCGCCTCGACCAACCGGACCGCGTCGTAACCGAGATAGCCCATGGCGCCGCCGCAAAACGGCGGCAGATCATCGACCGGGGCGACGCGACCGAGATCGGTCACCCGGCGCAGCACATCGATGGGCGGTCCCGACTCGGGCGCTCCGTCGACCAGCACCACGCCGTTTCGCGGAGCTCGACGATGCGGAAGGGGTCGACCCCGGCAAAGGAGTAGCGGGCGACCCGCTCGCCACCCTCGACGCTCTCGAACAGGAAAGGGTTGCGGCCGCCGCGGGCGAGCCGGGAGTAGACGGTGAACGGCGTCACCGTGTCCGAGGTCAGCTCGCGAACCACCGGCACGACGTCGTGGTCGCGGGCCAGAGCGAGAAATTCTTCTTTGTTCGGCCGAACGTCCACGAGACCTCCACCGCGAAGCTGAAGGGATCATTCTAACCCCTTCCAATTTCGACGGCAGCGGCAGCGACTGCACCCGGAACCTCCGCCTGAGCCGCCGTGAGCACGGGGAAAGGGGCCTCCCTCGGGCGTGCCGTCCATGATGTTTTTCGCTCAGGCGCGTTCCGGCGACCGAGCGCGTTCGGAAAAACGTCATGGGGGGCTCCCCCGGGAGGCGCGTTGCGGAAACCCGTTCCGCCTCAGAGGGAGGCCGCCGGCGTGCCATCGGCGTGGTCGCAGACCCTCCAATCTACCACCCAAGCGACCACGTCAATGGGACGACGCTGGGACGCCGAAGGCGGCCCAGAAGGCCGGAGCCCCGGGAAACCCGCAGCCGCACCGCCTCAGGCGGCGAGCTCGCCCAACAGCCGCAGCACCTCATCGATCTCGGTCCCGGCTCGTCCGGCCGGCACCGTGATCTCCCCCGACGGCGACAACTGCGCTTCGGGCCAGCTCGTCAGCACCTCGCCGAGCCGCTCCGGCGGCAGCAGATCCGGGTCGAGCTTGATCCGCCATCGCCCGCTCCGCCGCTGCACCGACGACGCCCCGATCCGCTGCGCCGCCACCCGTACCTGCTGGGCGCGCGCCAGGGTCTCGAGCTGCGCGGGCGCCGGACCGTAGCGATCGACGATCTCCTCGAGGAGCTCCGCCACCGCGGCTTCGTCCTCGATGGCCGAGAGCCGCTTGTAAAAGCTCAGTCTGAGCTCGGGTTCGGGGATGTACTCACCCGGCAGCTGGAGATCGAGCCCGAGCCGCAGCTCGACCTCGCGCCGCGCCTTGGCCGGCCTGCCCTCGAGTTCAGCGACCGCCTCCTCGAGGAGCTGGCAATAGGTCTCGAACCCCACCGCCTCGATAAAGCCGTGCTGCTCGGCGCCGAGGATGTTCCCCGCGCCGCGGATTTCGAGATCCCGGGCGGCGATGCGGAACCCGGCGCCGAGCTCACAGAACTCCTGGATGGCCGCGAGGCGCGATCGCGCCGTCGCCGACAAAGCCTGCCCCGACGGGACCAGGAAGGTGGCGTAGGCGAGCCGGTCCGATCGTCCCACCCGGCCGCGGAGCTGATAGAGCTGGGCGAGCCCGAAGCGGTCGGCGCGGTTGACGAGGAGGGTGTTGGCATTTGGGATGTCGAGCCCGTTCTCGATGATGGCCGTCGCCAGAAGCACGTCCGCCTCGCCGTCGAGAAAGGTCCGCATCGACTTCTCGAGCAGGCCTTCGGACATCTGCCCGTGGCCGACCACGACCCGTGCCTCCGGGACCACGGTCCGCAACCATTGGGCGAAGGCGCCGATGGACTTGACCCGGTTGTGGACGAAGTAGACCTGCCCGCCGCGCTCGATCTCGTAGAGGATGGCCTCGCGCACCACCTCTTCGGAGAACTCGCGGACGCTGGTTTCGACCGCCTGTCGGTCGCGGGGCGGGGTCTCGATCAGCGAGATGTCCCGCAGACCGCTCATGGCCATGTTGAGGGTCCGCGGAATCGGGGTCGCCGACATGGCTACGACATCGACTTCGGTGCGCAGCTGCTTGAGCTTTTCCTTCTGCGCCGACCCCGAAACGCTGCTCCTCATCCAAAATCACCAACCCGAGGTCGCGGAAGCGAACATCCGCGGCGAGCAGCCGATGGGTTCCGATGACGATGTCGACTCGCCCCTCGGCGAGCTCCTCGAGCACCTGTTTGATTTCCTTCGGCGAGACAAAACGGGAGAGCATGCGGATCTCGACCGGAAAGCCGGCGAAGCGGCGCTGAAATGTCTCGCAGGTGCTGGCCGACCAGAATCGTGGTCGGAGCCAGCACCACCACTTGCTTGCCCTCAAGCACCGCTTTGAACGCGGCACGGATCGCAACTTCGGTCTTGCCGTAGCCGACATCACCGCAGAGCAGCCGGTCCATGGGGCGATCCGATTCCATGTCGGTCTTGATCTCCGAGATGGATCGGTCCTGGTCGATGGTGAGCTCGTACTCGAAAGCGTCCTCGAACTCCCGCTGCCACGGAGAATCGGGCGAGAACCGAAAACCGCGCGCCGCCCCGCGCACCGCGGCCAACCGGAGCAGCGCCGCCGCCATTTCGCGGACGGCCTTTTTTACCCGCGCCTTGCGACTGCGCCACGTCGACCCGCCCAAACGGTCGAGGTGGGGGCCGGCCTCGCCCTCTCCCGACGCATATTTCTGGATCAGATCGGCGCGTTCGACCGGGACTAAAAGAGTGTCGCCACCGCGGTAGGCGAGGACCAACATCTCGAGCTCGGTCCGCTCCACCACCACCCTGCGAAACCCCTCGAACCGACCGATCCCGTGGTCGAGGTGAACCACCGTGTCTCCGGGTCGAAGATCGCGAAGATCGGAGACGAAGGCTGCGGTCCCGCCGCGCCGCTGCCTCGGCGGCGGCGCCGCGGTGAGATCGCGCCGGCCGTAAACCGCGAGCCCGTCGCGCGACACAAAACCGTGCTGGACGCCGCCCTGGACGATGGAGACTTCGCCAGGCGCCGGCGGTGACGCAACCGGCACAACATCCCCATCCTTGAGGAGGTGTTCGAAGCGCCGCGCTTCACCCGACGACGCGACAATGAGAATCTGGGTCAGGTCCTGGGCGCGACGGTTGCGCAGGGTGGGCACCAGATCGGGGATACGGCGCGAGAAGCCCTCCATGGGGCTGGTCGCTATCCGCCACCATTTGGTCGAGCCGTCGGCCACCTCGAGCTGTTCGAGCCGCAGATCGGCGGTCTCGAGACGGCCGCAGATCTCGTCGAGATCGAGGAGAATCCGATCGGGCGGAGGCAGGGCGATGGATCGGCTCTGCAGGGTTTCCCACTCGCGGTCTTGGACGTGGCGCCAACGACGGAGCTCGCCGACCGTGTCGTCGCGGTCCGAGACCACCGTCACATCGGCGAGTTCGAGCCAGCTCGTCGAAGGATCCTCGAGATGGAGGGCCGGCCACCACAGCCTGCGCTCGGCGCCGGCCCGCATGGCTTCGGCCAGCGCCGGCCACTCCGGCGCAAGAGCGTCAGCAACAACCGCCAGGCGCTCGGGTTCGGCCGGAAACGGATCGAGGGGATAGAGACTGATCGCGGTCAAAGGGTCACCGGAGGTCCGCTGACTCGCCGCATCGAAGCGCCGGATCTCGCCGATCCGGTCGTCATCGAGGACGATTCGCAGGGCCTGCTCGTCGCCGTCGTGGATATCGACGACCCAGCCCCGGACGGCAAAATCACCGGCTTCCTCGACCAGATCGACCCGTCGGTAGCCCGCCGCCGTGAGGCGCTGCGCCAAACGCCGCTGATCGAGGATTTCGCCCCGCTCGAGGCGCTCGACCTGCGCCGCGACGGCATCGGGCAGCGGCAGCGCACCGAGCAGGGCGCGAACCGGCGCCACCACCACACGGACCTCGCCGGCAGCGACGCGCCGCAGCAGTCGGACCAGCTCGAGCCGTGAAGCCAGGGGCGGCTCCGCTCCCTGGTAGGGGGCACAGAGATCTCCGGGGACCCGTCCCACGCCGAGTTCCGGCGCGAGCAGTTCGAGCCCGGCGGCGAGATCGTCGACCTCCGCGACGTGGGGCACCACCACAACCGCGAGCTTGGGTTTCCAGCCGCCGCGGCCTAGAGCCGCCACCGCCAGCGAACGGGCGCCGGGGACGACGCCTCCAACGGCCAATGGAGCGTCACCACGACCGACCGCCTCGACCAGCGAGGACAGATCGGGAAAGGGCAGGGGGGAGCGAGCAGTCATCATCCAATCACTGATCACGGATCACGCTTACGTTTCACGTCTTACGTTTGACGCCTGACGTAAGACGTTTAACGTCTAACCATCTACACCATCTTCAACAAATGACCCATCTTGAGTTTCTTCGCCTCGAGGTAGGCGCGGCTGTCTTCGGTGGGCGGGATCTCGAGCTCCACCCGTTCGACGATCTCCAAACCATAGCCGCGCAGCGCGGTGAACTTCTTGGGGTTATTGGTCATCAGCCGGAGCCGCCGCGCGCCGAGATCGAAGAGGATCTGGGCGCCGGTGCCGTAGTCCCTCGGATCCGCCTTGAACCCGAGGTGGAGATTCGCCTCCACCGTGTCCTCGCCCTGATCCTGGAGCTCGTAGGCCCGAAGCTTGTTGAACAGACCGATGCCGCGGCCCTCCTGGAGCAGATAGAGCAACACTCCCTTGCCTTCAACCGCGATTCGTTCGAGGGCCGCAGCGAGCTGAATTCCGCAGTCACAACGCGCTGAGCCGAAGACATCGCCGGTCAGGCACTGGGAATGAACCCGGACCAGGGTCGGCTCATCGGGATCGATCTCACCCATCACCAGCGCCACGTGCTCCTCGTCGTTGACCAGGTTGCGGTAGGCGTAGATCCGAAACGGCCCGAACTCGGTGGGCAGCATCGGACCCGCCACCTGCTCGACGAGCTTCTCGGTCTTCATCCGATAGGCGATGAGATCGGCGACCGTGGTCAGGCCGAGATTGTACTCGCGGGCGAACTCGGCGAGGCGCGGCAGGCGGGCCATGTGGCCGTCGTCGTCCATGATCTCGCAGAGCACCGCCGCCGGGGTGAGACCCGCGAGCCGGGCCAGATCGACGCCGGCCTCGGTATGCCCGGCGCGCTTGAGTACACCGCCGCGACGCGCGCGGAGCGGGAACATGTGACCCGGACGCCGGAGATCATCAGGGCCCGAGTTCGGGTCGGCCAGGGTCTTGCAAGTGACCGCCCGGTCGTGGGCGGAGATGCCGGTAGTGGTGCCCTTGGTGGCCTCAACGCTGACGGTGAAGGCGGTCTCGTGGGCCGAGGTGTTCTTTTCCACCATCAACGGAAGATCGAGCTCGTCACACCGTTCCGATGTCATGGCGACGCAGATCAGACCACGACCGAAGCGCGCCATGAAGTTGATGGCCTCCGGGGTGGCGACTTCAGCGGCGAAGATCAGATCCCCCTCGTTCTCGCGATCCTCATCGTCGACGACCAGGATCTGCTCGCCACGGCCAATTCGTCGGATGGCTTCTTCGGTGGGGATGAAGACATCACCCGCGATTTCTGCGAATTCGTCGGTCACTTGGTTCTCCTCGTCACCGCCACAGGGATGGCGAGTGGTGGGTGATGGTTCCGATGGGCGCTCGCTTGCGCCTCGGCATCGGGCACGAGGTCTGAATGGTAGCCCGAAGGCCCGCGGGCCGCAAGTTTCTCGCCACAGCAGAGCCGACAGTCGCCGGCCGAAGGGTCCCCCGTTTTGAAACACGAAGGACACGAAGATCCACATCGCAGCTTCACCGCAAGGACGCAAGGGGCGCCAAGACCATCGCAGGGGCCATCGCATGATTGACCCATCGCAGTTTCACCGCGAATGCCGCCAAGATCGCGAAGAACATCGCAAAATCGACTCCGGCTCCCTCGAAAATCTGACGCGAACCCTCTCCTGAGCATCTGAGGTGAGCCCGAAGGAAGGCCTTCGTGGGTATTCGATGTTTCATTGGAGTGCAACGGCTTCGATTTCTTGAATGCTCGTCGAGATTCGCCTGCTTGGTGTCTTCGAGTCTTCGTGGTTGCGACGGGGTAATGATGCGATGAGATGGCGTGATGGCTTAACAATGCGATGTTCTTTGTGATGGTCTTGGCGTTCTTGGCGATCTTTGCGGTGAAACTGCGATGTGATCTGAGTGATTCAGACCCGCAGCTGACGTTCGGACCGCCGATCCACGAAGTCCAGCACGCCCTACGTGATCGCTGATCTGTGTTCATCCGTGCGGTCCGCGCAGATCCGTGTCCCCTGCGATGAGCTGTCGGCTTCGCCGAATCACGCTACGATGGCTGCATGAGGGGCGTCACCACCGGGCTCGAGATCCTCGCCGCGGAACCCGCGCTGTTGAGGGGCCGGCGCTGGGCACTGCTCGCCAATCATGCCGCGGTCACCCGATCCCTCGATCCCGCACGCACGGTGCTTGCCGAGAGCGCCGGGCCGCCGGTCCTCCTCTTTGCCCCCGAACACGGCCTCGATGGCGTGGCGCAGGACATGGAGGCCGTCGACGACGAGCGCGACCCTCTCACCGGGGCGGCCGTACGGTCGCTCTATGGCCACACCTCCGAGACTCTCCGCCCCCGACCCGAGGATCTCGGCGAAATCGACGTTCTGGTGGTCGATCTGCCCGACATCGGCAGCCGTTACTACACCTTTGCCGCCACCATGGACGCGGTCATGTCGGGCTGCGAGGCCGACGGCGTCGAGGTGGTGGTTGTCGATCGTCCCAACCCCATCGGCGGCGTCCGGCGCGAGGGCGGACCGGTGACCCCAGGCTACGAGTCCTTCGTGTCGCAGATCCCGACCCCCATCCGCCACGGCCTCACCCTCGGCGAGCTCGCCCTGCTGCTCCGCCGTGAGCGATACCCACGACTCGAACTCGGCGTCATCACCTGTCGCGACTGGTCGCGGGAAATGTGGTGGGACGCAACCGGGCTGCCGTGGGTTCCGCCGAGCCCCAACATGCCGACCCTCGAGACCGCAGCCCTCTACCCGGGTCTTTGTCTCGTGGAGGCTACCACCCTCTCCGAAGGGCGCGGCACCACCCGACCGTTCCACCTCGTCGGAGCGCCCTGGGCTGACGCCGAGCGGACGGTCAAGGCGTTGCGGAACCTCGAACTCCCGGGAATCGCGTTCCGCACCACCCGGTTCCGACCCGAGTTCGGCAAGCACTCGGGCAGCGTCTGTTCGGGGGTCGAGCTGCACGTGACCGATCGCCGGATCCTCGAACCCGTCGCCCTCGGGCTTCAGCTGCTCAGGGTCTTCCACGATCTCCACCCGGATCACTTCGCTTGGCGCACCGAGCCCTACGAATTCGTCAGCGATGTACCCGCCCTCGATATGCTCACCGGATCGCCCCAAGCGAGAGGGTGCATCGAGCATGGTCGCCCGTTCGACGAACTCTTCGACCGGTGGCGCGAATGGGTCGCGAGCTTCGAGGCCACCCTCGACGGCATCCTGCTGTATCACGAGCACAGGTATTAGTTCAGCCTCCTGCAATAGTAGAAACCGCTACAAGGGCGGGTATAAAACCCGCCCCTACAAATTCTGTGGAAACTACCGTAGGGGAGGGTTTTACACCCTCCCTACCAACACAGCCGAGAATTCAACCGACCAACCGGCGCAGTATTTTGCAGGAGACTCAGTTCACAGTCGACATACCTAGCACTCAACCCGAATCACCGGTGGGAACCCCTGCCCATCCTGGTCGGCATGTCCCGCAGCCGGACCACCTCTTCGATGATCCGTGCGGCAGCTCGATCGACCTCTTCTTCGGTGGTGAATCGTCCGAGGCTGAGCCTCAGGGACGAACGCGCGAGCTCGTCGGGGACACCCATGGCGAGGAGAACCGGCGATGATTCAGAGTGGCTGGAAGCGCAGGCCGAGCCGGTGTTGACGGCGAGATCCGGCAGCGACGCCAACAGGGCATTGACCTCGACTCCGGCAATCGAGAGATTGCTGGTGTTGGGTAGGCGGTTGGCCGCATCGCCGTTCCGCGAGGATCCGTCAACCGCCCCGAGGATCGCGTCTTCGAGCCGGTCCCGAAGCGCCGCCACCCGCACCCGCTCACTCTCTCCCGCTTCGGCCGCGAGTTCCATCGCCCGGGCCATCCCGACGGCCCCCGGGACGTTTGGGGTTCCCGAGCGCAGACCGTTCTCCTGACCGCCGCCGTGGATCACAGGCGTCAACCGGATCGGCGGCCGGCGGCGGCGGATCCACAATGCGCCCACACCCTTGGGTCCGTAGAACTTGTGCGCCGACAGGGTGAGCAGATCGACATCGAGCTCACCGACATCGGCCGGGATCTTGCCGATGCCCTGGGCGGCGTCGCAGTGCAGGAGAGCGCCCCGCCCGTGGGCGAGTTCAGCGGCCCGGGCAACCGGCTGGATGGTGCCGGTTTCATTGTTGGCGAGCATCAGGGAGACCACCACGGTGTCATCCCGAAGAGCGGATTCGAGCTCATCGAGCCTGACCCGACCGCGCTCGTCGACCCCGACCAGGCTGATCTCCCAACCCCGCCGCTGCAGTGCGGCCAACGGCTCGAGCACCGAGGCGTGTTCGGTCGCCTGACTGATGAGGTGCCGGCCGCGCCCCTCCATCGCCTCCGCGGCTCCCAAAAGCGCGAGGTTGTTGGCCTCGGTAGCGCCGGCGGTGAACACGACCTCGCTCGCCGCCGAGCCGCCGAGAAGGCGGTCGATGGTGGCCCGGGCCCGCTCCAACGCCGTCGCCGCATCACGGCCGGGCCGGTGATTCCGGGTCGTCGGATTGGCGAAGGTCCCGGTCATGAAGGACAGCATGGCCTCGACAACCCGCGGATCGCTGGGCGTCGTGGCGTTGCAGTCGAGATAGATCGGATCGTCCCTCATCACGGCGATCATCTTACTCGCGCCATCCCGAGCCGCCTCGCTCAGGTAAGATCCACCCGGGGAGAAACATGCTCGATGAAGTGATGCGCTATCCCAGGTACTGGTGGCGGCGATGGCGACAACCCTCGGTGATCACGGTGCACGGGACGCAGCTCGAATTGGGGCCGCATCTGACCCCCGAACTTCGCGATGCGGTCTACAAAGGACGCTATGAACGCAGCGAAGCGCGCTGTCTGCATCGTCTGCTCAAAGCATCGGACACGGTGATGGAGATCGGCGCTGGCATCGGCTTCCTCTCCACCCTCGCCGCCCTCCGGATCGGCTCGGACCGGGTTCACGCCTACGAGGCCAACCCGGCGATGATTCCGGTCATCAACAGAACCTATTCGCTCAACGGGGTGCGGCCGACCCTGACCAACGCCACCCTCGGCGAGGGCGATGGCACGGTCGAGTTCTATGTCGAGGACAAGCTGACCGAATCATCGGTTTTCCGGCGATCGGAGTCGGCGAAGGCCGTTTCGGTCCCCCGGCTCGACATCAACCGGGAGATCGAACGCATCAAACCGACGGTCCTGGTCATCGACATCGAAGGCGCGGAGTGCGAGCTGGTTCCCCTCATCCGCTGGCAGGCCATCGAAAAGGTCCTCATCGATCTCCATCCGTTCGTGATCGGTGAAGAGAAGGTCAAGGATGTCGTTGCTGAGATCGTGGCGGCCGGTTTCACCGTCGACCGCCGTCGATCCGGCACCATCAAAAAGCTCTTGGTTCGCTAGCCTCTCTACTCCGTCCCACGCTCATCTTCGGCGGTCGCTCCGGCGCGCCCACGGTCAGCGCAGATCAAGAACCGCCGTCTCTCCCGCGGCCACAGCTACGGTACCGGAGTTACGCCCTGTACACGACGAGCAGCTCACCTGGTAGCGTCCCGGAAGAATCGGTCCGAACACCGCCGTGTCGCCGTCGATGTTCGGCGGGTTCCCGAGGAAGAGCGCCCAGGAAAGATCGGCGCCCGACTCGGTGACAACCTGAAAGCGCCCTCCGTCAAGCGACGACGAGGAGACAACCTCGACCCAGCCGCCGTCCGCGAGACCGAGCTCGACCTCCGCGACCCCGCTCTCAGAAACTTCAGCGGCGCGGTCCATGCACCCCGCTGTGCCGCCGAAGATCCGGCCGCACACCCGGTAGACCCCCTCGGGGAGACCGGCAAAGGTCGCGACCCCGGCCGGGTCGGTGAACTCGAGCCGTGACTCGGGCCCGGTCACTGTCATCGGGGCTCCGGATGCCCCAGCCGACGTGGCAACGATGCGCACCTTCAAGCCGGACTCCCGCTTGGAACCGAGTCGGAGGACGACGGGGCCGATCACAACATCATCCTCGAACTCGACCTTCTCCGGTTGCGATGGCTCGAAGGCATCGTGCGACGCAATGACCTGGCCGGGTCCGGCCGCGAGCCCATCGATCCGAAAGCCGCCCGCGCCATCGGTGAAGGCTGAGCTCGGCGCTCCGCCGGACGCCGGCAGGACCCGCACCTCGGCGCCTGAAACCGGTCGCTCGTCGGGATCGAAGACCATACCCTCCAACGAGCCCGACGGCAGCCGCACCACGGTCGCGTGTCTGGGCACATCCGGGACGGAAAGATCGGCCGACCCGGAGAACCGACCGTCATCGGAGCGGTAGCCGAGCGTGTAGGCGCCGGGGTCGATTCCTTCGAAGACGGCCATCCCGTCAGCATCAACCGTGGCTTCGTGCCGAGCGCCCGGCGCTCCGAAGAACTTCCTCGCGCCCGGCCCACGATCCACAAGCACGACGACCCCCGCGGTCGTCGGTCCTCCGGATGCCAGACTGACCCGGCCCGCCGGCGCCGGCAGGTCGCCCCTCAGGATCCGGATCTCGAGTTCGACGCCTCCCATGGTGAGTTCAACTTCGACCGTCTCGTCATTCCCTCCATCGACGAGTTCTGAAGCTCGCGCCGCGCCGGCCTCAACCTCGATCTTCCACTCACCGGGGGTCAATCGTTCGACCCGAAAGCTCCCCTCTCGATCGGTCACCGTCTCGGCCTCGGGAAAGTACGCATAGGGATGCGGCTCCCGAACCGTGACCGCCGCCGATGGAACGGGACGCCGTTGCCGGTCGACGACAAGGCCTTCGATGGTCAAACCGTCACCCAACTCAATGGCGCCGAGATCGGTACCGCCATCCTCGGGCGTCACCCTTTCAACCACCGCGGGCGCCTTGCCCGGCGCCTCGATGCGAACTCGATGTTCCCGCGCTGAGAGACCCCCGACGCGAAATGCCCCGTCAGCGTCGCTGCGCGTCGTTCGCGGCGTCAGCACCTCTGAAGGATCACGGAACGCGCTGGGCGATCCCTCCTCAACCTTGACCATGGCGCCGGCGATGGCGTTGGCGCTCTCGGCATCGATCACTCGGCCGATCAAAACCCGACCCGTTTCCGGAGCTGTGGGTGCAAGCGCGACGAGCTCGCCCAGTGCGACCTCGACCGGATCCGAGCTCAGCTTCTCGAAGTCTGGAATCCTGACGCTGACAACATAGGCGCCCGGCTGCAGGCCGTTGACAACCGCTCGTGACTCGTCCTCTTCCCACTCGCCGAAACCGTTCTCGATTTCTCGTCCTTCGTCGTTCAGCCGGCCCCAGCGGACGACAACGTCATCCTCTGCAACACCCTCCGCCAGGTACAACGGCCAGGAAATCCCGCCCCCCCGAGCCACGGCAATTCTCTTGGTCTCGCCATCGACCTCGACGGTCCGCGTCACCGGGACAATGACATCCCCGTAAAGATTGAGCTCGGCGGCTTCGCCTTGTTTCCGCCCCCTGAACTCGACCCGACCCGTCGAGTCCGTGAGCTGGAGAGTTTTCCCCAACACAACCGTGATGTCGGGTAACGGTCGGTTGTCGAGATCGACGACGAGAACTCTGAGATCGACTCCAGGCACGAGAGCGAACGCGATCGGGTCCGCCGGCGCCTCACCCAGATCTACGTTTTGCGTCACTTCCGCAAAACCCTGCTTCCACGCCCGGACAACGACCGGCCCCTCAAGAAACCCAGCGAGGACGAATTTTCCCTCCGCCCCCGTCACCGTCCTCTGGGTGTAGCCCCACCGGTCGAGTTCCTCGACGACCCCCACACCCGAGACCTCGGCACCGGCCACGGGTTGTCCATCTTCGTCATGGACGGTCCCGACAACCGACAACCCCTCCGCGAGCGCAATCGTGATCGTGCGGCGCCCCTCGGGAAACGGACCGGCCACCGGCGCCCAACCCGGTGCGAAGACCACACCCAGCATCGGTCGACGACCCGGCAATCCCTCCAGCAGCAGCTGACCGGACTCCGGGATTTCCCACCTCTGCGCGACCGATGTGAAGGTCGAGAGCAGATTCAGGTCCGACTTCTTGGCCAGCAGAAGCTCACCCGGGCCCGCCGGTTGGATCTTGAGCGTCACGTTTCGGATCGGCTGGAGCACAATGCTGGTCCGTGCCGAGCCCGGTTCCAGGTGGATCAACACAGGTGCGAAGCCGTCCACCAACACCTCGGCTGCGACGCCGGGCGGCCCGGCGAGATCAAGCCGGCCGCCCTCCGCCTGCCAGGTAAGCTCTCCGAGATCGTCGGGGAGGCCATCGACGACCCACCGAATGAACCCCCCGCTCACAGCCTCTCCCTGGTCCGTCAGGACGAGAAACCGGGTCACCGGCGCATCGGGGAGCTCGATCAGGTCCTCCGCTTTCCGCTCGACCCGGACGGGAGCTCGATGAGACGAGGTGACCCAACAGTCGTCCTCAATGCAGGAAACGATGGTGCCGGGCAGTAGTGAGCTGTCTACCCGGAGGACCGCCTCGGCACCACCGGCGCCCACCGTTGTTGGGGCCAGCAGGCAAACGACCACCAAACCGGTGAATTTCACTCCACACCATGTCCGGCCGGTAGTTTTCCGGACACCTCTGTCTCGCCAATCTTGACGGTAATCGACCAGACCTCCGGCGGACGCCTCGTCTTTGCTAACGGATACGGCAGGTCCGGGTTGAAAACGACCACGATGTCGTCACCCGGTTTCGGGTCGCTTCGCAACGCAATGTTGAGCTGACCCACGCCTACGATCTCGGCCACCGGGACCCCTGTTGCCACTACTTTCCCGTCGATTCGATACACATCGAGCTCTATCGATTGACCGATTCTTCCAGGCGTCGGGTAGCCGACGAGGACCGCGAGGTGATCAGCATCGAGGAAGACTGGTGCCTTGGGCGTGATTTGCTGAAACGCCCAGCGCCACCACTCACCCTCTGTGGCCGGGGTTGCTGGATCGGCAGCCGACCAGTTGGGAGGATGCCAGCGCGGGTTGGAACCCTGGATCACCCTTGTCAATCCTGCATCGCCATCGAAGACGAAGATCCTATAGCTTCTAGGATCGGTGAAGGCGAAGCCGCCGTCTGGTGAGGTGCCGAGACCGCCCGCCAGCGTGCCGTCCCACTGGAATTCAAGCCCTCTCCTCTCGGGGTCTGCGGCCGACGAGTATTCGAGAATTGGTACGCAGTCGCCTTGCTCGGTGAGCTCGAAGAGGTAGGCGTCCTCGGTTCCAGTGCCGTCGAGCCCAACCCAGCCGTAGACGATCGCGCGATCACCGAGCACGATCGGAGGATACTTCGCTCCCGCACCGGAGCAGATGTTCAGTGCCCTGAGCAGGTGCAGCTCGTCATCGAGAATCAGCCATTGATGTTGGCAGGTGGCAATCCACCACCTTGATCGACCGTATCCGGGCTTGCTGGGATTGCCAGCCTGCTCGGTGACGATATGTATGTGATGCGGTTTCGATTGTCTGTTCAGATCGAAGAACACGAGCTCGCTAGGGCCCTGGCACCCGGCACCCACTACGAGGTGGTTTGCCTGTACCACCGCGCTCTCTACCTTCCCCGTCATATCGCTCAATACGAGCAACCGCCTTGCTTCCACTGTGACCCCAGACGACGCTTCGACGCCGCAAGCGATCAACAGCACAGGCAACATTGCCAACGCGACTGAACGCGAATCCGGTTTCATGTCAGCACAGACCGATTGAGTATTACTCTGGTGTTGACCACTGTCATCTCCGTTAGTTGAATACTGCGGTGCACCCTAACGGAAGACAAATGGAGGGGGGTTCACAACGATGTAATAACAGTCGTAAGGCGGACCCCAGCACGCGACAGGCGACTGTGGGTCGTACGTTTTCCAGCTTCCAGTTCCGCCTCCAGCGTCGGCCATCGCATTCGGGGAAGGAACCATCGCGACCATGATTGCTGTCACGATCGCTAGCAGCGCAAGAACACAGATGAGTCGATTGACTTTCATATTGACCTCCAACATATTGTTCCGGTAGACAGCTGAGATGCCGTGGATTCGTCTCGGATATTACACATCCACGGCCGAAGAACGGCGTCCTCGTTTAGTGGCGGCCCTCGAGCGAAAATCCGCGAAACACCCGTCGATGGAACGGCGTGGTCACACCAAGTGGACCTCAGCAGAACCCACCCAAACCTAGTCGATGAGATCCGTTCGGACGGTAGCACCGGCCGGGACGGATGTGCCGCTCGCGACAGTCTCCCGACGGCGTTCATCAGGGAATCCTTCGAGAACCGAGCGCCGAGCGCCGAGCGCCGAGCGCCGAGCGCCGAGCGCCGAGCAACCGGTAGTTGGGTTTCTATATTTCACTGATAACAACTTGGGTTCGGAAGCAATGATTGTCAAGTGATCCTACTCACAAGAATGTGTCACACTGGGCGCCCTGTCTTGGCCTGCCGCCCCGAAATGCAGCGTCCGGATCAGCGACCGCGTCAACCGCAGTCTCAGCCGCAGCAGGAACCGTACCCTGGTCCGCCTCAGAGCCACTCTGGGTGACCCGCGTCAGCGACCGAAATTAGGGCCCGAGACCAAAGCAGCAATCGCGTCAGCATGATCACCTCCTGGTTGATCATGCGCAACGCCCTCGAAGCCGCCTGCATTCGTTTCAACACCACACAGACGAGATGCTCCCATCGTGGTTGCCCGCAAGTGCCCCCTCAGGCTCTGAGCGAGCGAAGCGAGTCGAAGGGCCCCCCGATGCACGGAACAAGGTCACCAAAAATCACTTGAAACGGCACGTCCGTTCATGGCTGTTGTTTCGTTCTCTCTCTGCCTTCGATTCTTTGCCCATCGGCAAGATGGCCGCCACGAAGTCGGACACCTCTCAAGCGATGCCTCACCCACTCTCAATTGCGATGGTGCGATTCCTCTGCGCCTTTGCGCCTCTGCGTTGAATTGCGATGTTGGAACCGCAACCCGCCACTAATCCGCCTCGTCTACGTCACAATGGACCCGCAGACTGATCATGGGAGGCACTCATGGCTGCATCCGAAAAGAAACTCCGTCTCGCGCTCATCTTCGGCGGCCGCTCCGGCGAGCACGATGTCAGCGTGGTCTCCGCCAGATCCGTAGCTGCGGCCCTCGACCGTGATCGTTACGAGATCGTCCCCATGGCCATCGATCGCGGCGGTCGATGGGCGGACCCGGCGACCGCCACCCGCGTGCTCGCCGAGTCGGGCGACCGCGCCGACCGGGTGCCGGCCTTCGCGGGGGGCGCCCGACTCGATCCTCGGCTGATCGACGAGGATTTCGATATCGTTTTCCCGGTGCTCCACGGCCCGTTTGGTGAAGACGGGACCATTCAGGGGCTCTTCGAGATGCTCGATCTCCCCTATGTCGGCTGCGATCCCACGGCATCCGCGGTGTGCATGGACAAGGCGCTGACCAAACGTCTGCTGGTCCAGGTCGGGCTGAAAACGCCGGCATGGGTCGAGCTCGATCGGCAATCATGGACCGACACCCACGACGAACTCAAAGCCCGGTGCCTCGGCTTGGGGCTCCCGCTCTTTGTCAAACCGGCGAGACTCGGCTCGTCGGTGGGAATCTCGAGGGTCGGCGAACCGGCGGCGCTCGATGAGGCCGTCGAAGAAGCGCTCGGCCATGGCGCGAATGTGTTGGTGGAGCGGGGCCTCGATGCCCGCGAGATCGAGATCGCGGTTCTCGGCAACCGCCGGCCACGGGCCTCGGTCCCGGGGGAGGTGGTCCCCGGGCACGAGTTCTACGACTACGAAGACAAGTATCTCGACAACTCGTGCGAGCTCCTCGCGCCGGCGCCGCTCGAACCGGAGCAGACCGCTGCGGCCCGGCGAGTCGCGATCGAGGTTTTCTCGAGCCTCGGCTGCGCCGGGATGGCGCGTGTCGACCTCTTCCTCGAACGAGGCTCGGGCGCTTTCTGGGTCAACGAGGTCAACACCATCCCCGGCTTCACCTCGATCTCCATGTATCCGCGGCTGTGGGGTTTGACCGGCCTTCCCTACCCCGAGCTCCTCGACGAGCTCATCCGACTTGCTCTCGAACGCCACAGGAGGCGCTGAAGCCCGAACGAATTCCCATTTGCGACTCCTGGCCGAGGTTTGCAGCAGACCTCGGCCAGGAATTGCACCTTGACGCATGTAGCGGCAAGGACTATGTTCCGCCTTGTGAAATTCTTCGCTAGAATATCACCCCACTAACGCTCCGGAGGCTTCAAATGAAGAAGATCACCCGCGAGGAAGCTCTCGCATACCACACCGGCAAACGACACGGGAAAACCCAGGTCGTCCCGACCAAACCCTGCGCCACCCAGCGCGATCTGTCGCTCGCCTATACGCCCGGCGTCGCCGAGCCCTGCCTCGACATCGCCAAGGACCCCGAGCTTGTCTACGAATACACCAACAAGGGTAATCTCGTTGCCGTCGTCTCCAACGGCACCGCGGTGCTGGGTCTGGGCAACATCGGCCCTCTCGCCGGCAAACCGGTCATGGAGGGCAAGGGCGTTCTCTTCAAGCGCTTTGCCGACATCGATGTCTTCGACATCGAGATCGACACCAAGGATCCCAAAGAAGTGATCCGCTTTTGCGAGATGCTCGCTCCGACCGTCGGGGGGATTAACCTCGAGGACATCAAGGCGCCCGAGTGCTTCGAAATCGAAGAGGCGCTCAAGAAGTCAGTGGACATACCGGTCTTTCATGACGATCAGCACGGAACCGCCATCATTTCCGGCGCCGCCCTGCTCAACGCGCTTGAGATTGTGGGCAAGAAGATCGAGAACATCAAAGTGGTGTTCTCTGGGGCAGGCGCCGCCGGCATCGCCTGCGCCAACTTCTACGTTTCGCTCGGCGTCAGGCCGGAAAACCTCTTGATGACCGATTCCAAGGGAGTGATCTACAAGGGGCGCACCGAGGGCATGAACCCTTATAAGGAGCGCTTTGCCGTCGAAACCGAGGCGCGCACCCTGGCCGACGCGATGCGAGGCGCCGACGCATTCGC
>CAVPHA010000006.1:0-16496 GCA_963704125.1 uncultured Acidobacteriota bacterium
CACGCCGCCGAGGTCAACGCCGCGCACCGTCTCCACCCCGAGTGTGTTCGTGGTGTGAAGACGTTTCTCGAGGAGAAGAGGACTCCCGACTGGTTGGAAGAGTAGGCCAAGACCCGCGCCCGCGCCCGTGCCCGTGCCCGTGCCCGATAAAGTGTTCAGCGGCCGGGACAGCGGCACCATCCGGCAACCGGAACCGATGCCGCACCGGGTTCGGGGGACTGAAGCCTCCCTCGGGCGTGCCGTCCTTGACGTTTTTCTCTCAGGAACGTCCCGGCGACCATCCGCGCCCCAAAAACGTCAAGGGGGGCTCCCCCGGGATGGGCGCCTCTGCCTGGCTCTCCCGGCTCGGAGGCAGGCCGCCGGCGTACCATCGGCGTGGTCGCAGCCCTTCACAACACCACCCACGCGACCACGCCGATGGTGCGACGCTGGGGGGCTCGGACGCCCGGGCGTCCCAGCGCCCCAGAAGGCCGGTGACGAAAGAATCAAGATCCGCAACGGTGGCCGTATCCGCGTCCGAAGCCGTATCCGTATCCGATCCCGACGGCCACGCTGCCACGCAGGGAACGCCGGTGGTCGCGGGGCATGAATGCCCCGCCTACAGTTTCATCGGGCACGGACACGGTCACCGTCACGGTTGCTGCTACGGACGCACTTACAGCTGCAGTCACGTAACCGAATCCGCGACCGTAACCGAATCCGTGGCCGCTACCGATCCCGTTCCCGATGAGATGTTCAGCGTCAGGGACAGAGCCCTACTTGGTTCAGAGCTGTAGGCGGGTCGTTTACGGCCCGCAACCAATCCGTTGAGAGCCCGCGTGGCGACCCTGCGGATCTTAGCCTTCACGGCCATGAGGATGTTCAAGCTGGCACTGCTTCCACAGGGGCAGCGTCCGGGACAGCGGCGGGAATCAGCGGCAGCGGCAGGCGTTGACGGGAGTCAGCCGCGAGCCTCTTGCACCGCTAACCTGAACGTCCTCCAGAGGATCTTGAGGTCCAGTGCGAGGCTCCAGTTCTCGATGTAGTAGAGATCATGGACCACGCGCTGGCGAATCGATGTGTCGCCCCTGAGGCCGTTGACCTGAGCCCACCCGGTGAGCCCGGCACGCACGCGGTGGCGCGCCTGGTATTCGGGATAGCGACCCTTGAACCGATCGACGAACTCGGGCTGCTCCGGGCGGGGCCCGACAAGGGACATGTCCCCCCGAATCACGTTGTAAAGCTGCGGCAACTCGTCGATGTTGTAGCGACGCAGAACCGCGCCGACCCTGGTCACCCGCGGATCATCGGTGCGGGTCCATTTCCCCTGGCCGTCGTCGTCGTCGTCGATGCGCATGGAGCGGAACTTGTAAAGCTTGAACGAACGGCCGTCCATCCCCATTCGGACCTGCGAGTAAAAGACCGGGCCTTCGTCCTCGCGCTTGATCAGCCAGGCGACGATGGGGAAGAGCCATCCGACGGCACACGAGCAGCGCGGTCGCGCCGGCGACATCGAAGATCCGCTTGACGATCTGGTTCCACCCTTCGAGGGGGATCTGGGTCAGGTTGATGATCGGCAGGCCGTCGAGCTCTTCGGTCCCCGCGCGAACCACGTAGTACTGGAGCAGATCGGGCACGACTTTGATTTCGACCAGCAGTTGTCCACACCGTCGGATGAGCTGGACGATACGGTGGTGCGCCGCCATGGGCAGGGCGATCATGACCTGGTCGATCCTCTGGCCCGCGGCAATGTCCTCGAGATCCTGGGTCGTGCCGAGGACCGCGACGCCGTGGATCTTCCGTTGTTGCTTGCCGGGGTCATCATCGAGGAAACCGACGATGGAAAACCCGTACTCTCGGTGGGCCTGGAGGCTCTCGACGAGCCGTTTGCCGAGTTCGCCCGCACCGATCACCAGTACCCTCTGGAGATTGCCGCCGAATCTTCGGACCCGCCGGAGTACAGCCGAGATCAGCCACCGGGTGAAACTCACCATGATCGCGTCGATGGCGGCGAAGATGGGCAGGAAGAGACGCGAGTAGGTGAAATCCGACGGGCGATAGAAGGTGAGAAACGCGGTCAAGAGAACCGTCGCCAGCATCACCGCGAGGACGACGCGGAGCAGCTCATCGAAGCGCGACCGGAGCCGGCGGTGCTGATACAGACCCTGAAAGTAAAAAACCGTCGGCCACATCACCGCCGTGATGGGAATCAGCCGCAGGTACATCTCGAGGGGGGGCAACCCCTTGGTGATGGGGTGAATCGGGATCTCGAAGCGCACCCAATAGGCAACGAGAACGGCCGCCGCGGTGGCGAGGATATCGCCCGCCAACTGAAGCGCGATCTGGATCTGACGACGCCGTTCGATCATTTCAGTGCCTTCGCGAAACCCAGTCGATCGAGAAGAAAGGTGAAACGCACCCTGAACTGCTCACGGGAAAAGAAGTGGGCGCGCTGTCTGAGCACCTCCGGGTCCCACTCACGGTCGAGGGCGCGCGCAGCGGCATCCACCAAGGGTTCCAGCCCCGACTCCTCGGCAAGCTCGCCCTCGATGCCCGAACGCACGACATCGGCGATGCCGGAGGCCGACAACCCGATCACCGGCGTCCCACAGGCCAGCGCTTCGACGGTCACCATTCCGAAGTCTTCGATATTCGGAACCAGCACCGCGGCCGCTCGCTGATAGGCCGCGCGGAGCTCGTCCCGGTCGAGCCAGCCGAGAAAATGGACATCGGGACCGGCCAGACGCCTGAGTTGGGCCATCCGCGGTCCGGTGCCGACGATTTCCAGGGGTCGTCCGAGTCTCTTGGCCACCTCGATCGCTACCTCCACCCTCTTGTACGGAACCAGGGCGGCAACCGTCAAAAGGCCGTTGCCGCGCTCTCCGCCGGGGGTGAAGTACTCGGTGGCCACCGGCGGCGGGATCACCTCGGCCTGCCGGTTCCAGTAATGTTTGATGCGCCAGGCGACGAGCCGGGAATTGGCGATGAGCCGGTCGACGCGCGCCGATGACACCATGTCCCACTGCCGGAGCTTGGCCAACCGGCTCTCGACGATGGGCTGGAGCAAGGACGGGATGCGGGCGGTGTACAACGACCGCTGGTCCCAGGCGTACCGCATGGGGGTGTGGACGTAGCTGAGGTGGAATGCGCCGGGAGGCGGGATCACACCCTTGGCGACGCAATGGCTCGTGGAGATCACGAGATCGGCGTCGGGAAAGCTGAAGCTCTCCATGGCCGCAGGCATCAGCGGCAGCAGGTAACGCCACTTTCTGCCGCCGAAAGACGGCGCCTGGAGCCACGAGGTGTTGATCCGGCGCTCTTCGAGGGCGGGCATGACCGCACCCTTGCGATGGACCAATGTGTAAATCGGTGCGTCCGGGAAAAGCTTGGCGATCTCGTAGAGCACCCACTCCCCGCCGCGCATCCCGGTCAGCCAGTCGTGAACCAGGGCGACCCGCACCTCAGTCCTCCCCCACCGCCCGCCGATAGGCTTCGACGGTCTTGTCGACCATTCGCTCCCACGTCAACCGCTCGGCCCGTCTGCGGCCCGCCTCGATCATGCGTCGGCGCAGAGGATCGTCGACCAGGACCCGTTCCACGGCGCCGGCCACCTCATCCACATCGAGGGGGTTGACCAACCGCGCCGCATCCTCGCCGAGCTCTCGCATGGCGCCGACGTTCGACGTCACCACCGGAAGCCCGGCGCCCATGGCCTCGAGGATCGGCAATCCAAACCCCTCATAGAGCGAAATGTGCAGCAGCACTGCGGACACATGGTACAACGCTCTCAGGTGAGTCTGCCGAACCCGCCCGAGAAAACGAACCCGGTCGGTCAATCCGAGACGCGCAGCCCGATCGGCCAGCCGGTTCGAGGGCTCGACGCCGCCGACGAAGACCAGTTGACCGGGGATGCGGTTCCGGCGAACCGCGAGGTGATACGCGCGCAGGACCACGTCGAGGTTCTTGTGCGGCTTGTCATTGGCCACCACGAGCACGAGGGGCGCCTGGAGTCCGTAGAACTCCTTGAGGGCCTCGACCTCGGCTGACGCTCGGACGCGCTGCGAGCTCGGGATCGACACCGTTGGGAATCACCACGAGCCGACCCGGATCGGCGGAAAACAGGTTGATGAGATCGCGCCGCGAGGTCCTCGATACAGTGATCACCACCCGTGACCTCCTGAGGGCGGATCGCATCACGAGGCGAAGATAGAACAGGGCCAGTCCGGCGCGCTCGGCGGGCGGGTAGAAGAGCTGGATGACGTCATGGATCGTGGTCACGATGGGGCGGGGCAGGAAAGCGGGAACCACGTAGTGCGGAATGTGCACCACATCCACTCTCTCTCGCCACAGGGTCGCCGGAAGCTGAATATGCTCGGCCAGCGAATACCCTCTCGCCGCTGTGCTGAGCACTTTCGCCGATGGCGCGAGCTCGTGCACCCGTGCCTCGTGACCGGGGCGGACCACGACCGAAAGCTCCACATCACGCCGCTCCTCCAACCCCCGGAGCAGGGAGCAGAGGTAGGTCCCGATCCCGAAATCGGTCAACTTGCGCGCATCGACTGCCAATCGCACGGCGCCATTGTATGCCCGATTCCCCGGCTGATGACATCCCAATCCGACGAGATGAGAATGCAGTCCGTATCCCATTCCATGGCTATACTTGGATCCCATGACGGTCACCACGAGACGAGCACGCCCGATCATCCGGGAATTCCGGCCATGACGGCAGTTGTGATCCCGTCCCTCGGCGGCCGCTATCTCGAGCACTGCCTTGCCGCCGTCGCCGCTCTCGACCCGGCTCCACGACGAACAGTGGTGGTGGTCTCCGGCGGAGCGGCACCTCCGGAGCGGCCGACGACGGTCGAGTTCCTAACCATGGACCATCGACTCGGCTTCGCCGCCGCGGTCAACACCGGTATCGACCACCTCGGCAGCGATGTCGAACGGGTGGCCCTCCTCAACGACGATGCTGTTCCAGCGCCCGGCTGGCTGGCGCCGCTCGAAGCGGCGCTTGACGCCGACCCGACCCTCGCGGCGGTTCAGGGCACCGTGACCGACGCCACCGGCGCCGCCGTCGACGGCCGCGGCATCACCCTCGACGAGCTCGGCCTCCCGGTCCAGGTCGACCGCGGCGCCTCGCCCGCGCCCGAACCTCCCAAACCGCAAACTCGGATCGCGGTGTCGGGAACCGCATCGTTGTTTCGTCTCCGTGCCCTGCGCGACGCCGCGCTCGCCGATGGCGCCATTTTCGACCCTCGATTCGGCAGCTATCACGAAGATCTCGATCTCGGCCTCAGAACCATGCGCCTGGGATGGAAGGCAGCCTGGGTGCCCGGCGCGTGGGCGAGCCACATCGGCTCCGCCACCGGCCTCCGCCTGGGCTGGCGCCACCCCTGGTGGGTTCTCGGCAACCGCTGGCGCGCCCTCGCCGGCAACCTCTCGGCGGCCGCCGTTTTCGCCGCCCTCCCGCTGCTGCTCCGCGGTGAAATGCGCGCCGTCCGCACCCTCACCCGGGACAACCCCCGAGCGCTGCCGACGGCGGCGGCGGTGCTCATGTGTCTTCCCTGGCTCGTGGTCCGAGCGATCGGACGACCGAGCCCCGGTCCACGGCTGACCGCACTCCCGGAGGCGATTTCATGAGAGTCCTTGTCCTGACGGATGATCAACTGGGAACGGTCATGGCCGGATCGGCCCTCCGGGCCTGGGAGCTGGCCAACGCCCTCGCCGGCACCGGGCACGAGATTCGACTGACTGCGGCTCGGGGTTCATCCAAACCGCACGATTCCCCCGTCGACCTCGTCGATGAGCCCGAGTGGCGCTGGGCCGAGGCGGTGGTCGCGCCCCCGTGGAGCCTCCATCTGCCGGCGTTCGCCGGACGCCATCTGCTGGTGATCGACGGCGCCACACCCCTGCTCGCCGAGCTCGAAGCCACCCCGGCGACGCCGGCGATCCGACGTCGCCGACGAACCGCAGCCGCCCGGCTGCCCCTGGTCGCGGCCCGCGCCCACGCCGTCCTCGTGGCCGGCGCCGCCCAACACGACTGGTGGCGCGCGGTCCTCCACCGCCGTCCCGAGGTGCCCATCCTCGAGGTTCCCTTCGGTATCCAGGAGCACGATCCGCCGGAGGAGAAGGCCGATGTCATCGGCGTCCCGGCCGATTGGTCCGTGGTGCTGTGGTGGGGCGGCGTCTGGCCGTGGCTCGATCTCGACACCCTGCTCGCGGCACGGGCGCGGCTCGGCCGGGTACCGGTGAGCATCGTCGTCCCCACGGCGACCCGGCCCGGCGGTTCGCTCGCCCAGTTCACCGCGACCGATCTCAACCGGATGGCGGCCCGCTACGCGCTCTCGGCGCCCGAGGTGGTTCCCCTCGAACACTGGGCGCCCTACGACGAACGCCACTTGACTCTCAACCGCGCCGCGGTCATGGCCTTCCTCCACCGGCCGAGCCGCGAGGTCGAGCTCTCGTTTCGGACCCGCGCCATGGACGCGTTGTGGTCGGGGACGCCCATGCTGCTGTCGTCCGGCGGCGAGGTCGCCCGCCTCGCGGATGCCCTCGGCTGGGGCGAGGTCGCAGACCCGGGCAGCCCGGTAGCGGTCAGCGACGCCCTCAAGCGGATGCTCGATCCGGCGGAGCAGGCGCGATACCGAGCGGCGATCCTGGACCACCGCGACCACTGGCGCTGGTCGCGGGTCGCGATTCCGCTGGTGGAAGCTCTGCCGACCCTGGCAAACGTACCGCGCCGCGCCCTCGCGCCCTCCCTGCCGCGGGCGGCTGCGACCCTGATCGGCCTGGTCAAGCCGAACATCGGATCTTGAACGCTGCAGCGGTGGTCGTGCGCTGGCGGGGCGGCGATGAGGTCGACCGCTGCCTCGAATCACTCCTCGCGCAGACCGGTGGCGAGCTCCATCGGATCGTCCTGGTCGATTCGGGCTCGGGTGACGGCGGCGCCGAGCGCCTGGCCGCCGCCTTCCCCGAGATCGAAGTGCTGGCCCTGGATGAGAACCGATCCTTCGCCCGCGCCGCGAACGCCGGCGCCGAGGCGATCACCGACGAGGTCCTGTTTCTCGTCAACCCGGACACCGATTTCGAGGACGACGCCGTCGCCACCCTCGTCTCGGCGCTGAAAGACCGGCCCCGAACCGCCGGAGTGACACCCCTCCTGGTCAATCCCGACGGCTCGGATCAGCACCGGTGGCAGCTGCGCCGGCTCCCGACGACAACCCGGCTGGCCATGGGTCTGTCCGGCCGCCCGGCATTCTCGTCACCACCCACATCGCCGATCGCGGTGGCGCAACCTGCGGCGGCGGCCTGGATGCTGCGCCGCGAGGTCTGGCAGGCCCTCGGCGGTCTCGACGAGTCGTTCGCTCCCGCATGGTGGGAGGACGTGGACTTCTGTGCCCGGTTGGCCGACCCGCGTCGGCAGACCCGGATTCCCGGTCGCCGAGGGGTTCGTGGTCGTACCCGAAGTCCGCGTCCGCCACCGGGGAGGATCGAGTCTGCAGGAGCTCGACGAGGCCGCCTTTCTCACGGTTTACGCGGGCAACCTCCTCCGCTACGCCGCCCGCCATCACCCGAACCAGCTGGCGCTGATCCGCAGCGGGCTCCGGTGGTCGCTCGCCGGGCGGGCATTACTCCGCCCGCGAAGAGCGAAGATCTACCTCGATGTCCGACGAGAGATCTGAGCCCTGACGTTCTCCGCAAGAGACGCCGCACAGGCCGTCGCTTTCTCGATTCACCCCGAAAAGTGCCGTCGCGCCGGACTTGACCTCGGCACGATCTCCTGTAGGCTCACCGGATTATGACGCCCAGCAACCGTCACACCGTCATCACCGGAACCGGTCGTTCGATCCCGACCAGGGTCGTCCCCAACAGCGAGTTTCTCGATAACGAGTTCTTCATGGACTACGGCCGGCCCGTCGAGCCGGGAACCAATGAGCATGTCATCGACAGGTTCCGGCAGATCACCGACATCGGCGAACGGCGCTATGCGGACGATGACGTCATGGCCTCTGATCTGGCCACCGAGGCCGGGGCGGCCGCCATCGAAGACTCCGGTATCGATTCCGAAACCCTCGACTACATCGTCGTGGCCCACAACTTCGGTGACATTCTGGCCGACAACCATCGATCCGACTTTGTGCCCTCCCTTGCCGCCCGGGTCAAACAGAACCTGGCCATCGCCAACCCCTCGTGCATCGCCTACGACCTCCCCTTCGGTTGCCCGGGCTGGGTCCAGGCCATGATCCAGTGTGATTATTTTCTCCGCTCGGGAGACGCCTCGCGGGCGCTGATTATCGGCGCCGAAACCCTGTCCCGGGTCTCGGACCCGCACGATCGCGACAGCATGATCTACTCCGACGGCGCCGGCGCGGCGGTTCTCGAGGCTCGCGAGGGAGCCGAACCGGCGGGCATCCTCGCTCACGCCGCGAGGTCCGACACCATCGACCACGCCAAGCTGCTCTGGATGGGCGAGTCCTTCAATCCCGAGTTCGAGGACAACCGGTTGTTTCTGAAGATGTTCGGGCGCAAGCTTTACAACTACGCTCTGACCTACGTCCCCGGGGTCGTCAAACAGAGCCTGGAGCGCGCCGGAGTCGATCTTTCCAATGTCGCCAAGGTCTTCCTCCACCAGGCCAACGCCAAAATGGACGAGGCCATCCTGGTCCGCCTCTTCCGCCTCTACGATGCGGGCGAACCGGACACCGCCGCCGTGATGCCCATGTCCATCTCGTGGCTCGGCAACTCATCGGTCGCCACCGTCCCGACCCTGCTCGATCTCGTCCTCAAAGGCGAGATGGACGGCCACGAACTCAGCCCGGGCGACATCGTGGTCTTCGCCTCGGTGGGCGCGGGGATGAACATCAACTCGGTGGTCTATCGCTGGGTGTGATTCCGCGTCCGCGACGTCCTTCTCCCTCTCCCTCTTCCGTGCCCTTGCCCGCGATGTCCCTCTCCCGCTCTCGAAACGCGCGTCTCCGATCCCGATCCTCTCATCGCCCACTGGAGGCCCGCCCACCGGCACTGCTACACTCACCGGGCCTATTTCGGAGTGCAGAACGACAACACGGGCAATTGCGGCAATCGTGTCTTCTGGGGGGGGGATCAGCCATGGAATTCAGAGACTTCAAAAATATCCACGAGATGCTCTCGCACACGGTCGATCGGTTCCCCGATCAGGACGCCTATCGCACGATTGCCGGCGATGGATCCATGGAATCGGTGAGCTGGACCGAGTTCGCCGAAAAGGTGCGTCAGGTCGGCAAGAGCCTGATCGCCCTCGGCGTCGGCAAGGACGACAAAGCCAACATCGTCAGCTACTCGTGCTATCGCTGGGTGCTGACCGATGTCGCCCTCGCCGCCATCGGTTCGGTCACGGTCGGGATCTATCACTCACTCTTGGCCAAGGACATCGGCTACATCGTCAACCACTCGGATGCCGTCCTGGTCTTCGCCGAGGATCCCGGACAGGTCGCCAAACTGGATCAAATTCGAGATGAGATCCCGGCGGTCAAGAAGGTGGTTCTGTTCAAAGGCTCACCCCCTCCCGGCGACGACTGGGTCATCACTTTCGACGACTTCCTGGATCTCGGCCGCGACGTAACCGACGATGCCCTGGACGCCCGGATCGCCGATGTCGAGTCCAGCGATGTCGCCGCCATCGTCTACACCTCGGGCACTACCGGTGTTCCGAAGGGCGCAGTCCTGACCCACGACAACATCACCTTCACCGCCCAATCGGTCTTCGGCTCGGCGAAGATCAACCCCGACGACACCGCGCTTGCTTTTCCTACCGCTGGCGCATATCTTTGCCCGAACCTGCGTCTTCACAGCGTTGTTCTCCGGCTGCAATGCGACGTTTGCCCGCGCCATCGACACCATCGGCGAGGACTTCAAGATCGCCAAACCGCACTGGTTCCCAAGCGTTCCGCGAATCTACGAGAAGGTCCACACCAAGATCCTCTCCGGCGCGAGCGCCAAGGGCGGCGTCGCCCTCAAGCTCTTCAACTGGGCCTGCGATGTCGGCGATCGGGTCAGCAATCACCTGCTCGCCAAGGAACCCATCCCGTTCCTCACCCGGCTCCAATACGGTCTCGCCACCAAACTGGTCTTTTCCAAGGTCCGGGCCGCGCTCGGTGGCCGGGTGCGCTGGTGCATCAGCGGCGCCGCACCTCTCGATCCGTCCATCGGCAAGTTCTTCCACGCGGCGGGCGTACTCATCCTCGAAGGCATCGGTATGACCGAGAACACGTCCTTCACCAACGTCAACCGGGAGGACGACTACCGCTTCGGTTGGGTCGGGCCCACCGGTCCCGGAATCGAGCAGAAGACCGGCGACGACGGCGAGGTGCTCTACCGCGGCCGCAACGTCATGCGCGAGTATTACAAGATGCCCGCCGAGACCGCCGAGACCCTGACCCCCGACGGTTGGCAGCACACCGGCGATCTGGGTGAGATCGACGATGTCGGCTTTCTCAGAATTACCGGCCGCAAGAAGGACCTCATCGTCACCGCCGGCGGCAAGAACGTCGCACCTTCGGCCATCGAGGGTCTCATCGCCACTTCGACCTATATCTCGCAGGTCTGCGTCATCGGCGACCGGCGCAAGTACCTCACCGCGCTGATCACCGTCGATCAGGACAACATCAAGGCCTACGCCGCCGAGAACGGCATCGCCGGCGACAGTCTCGACGAGCTGTTGGCGAGCGACACGCATCAACGCGCTGATCCAGGGCGATCATCGACGAGAAGAACACCCACTTCGCCTCGTTCGAGACGATCAAGAAGTTCCGCCTCCTCGAGGAGTTCTCCATCGAGAACGGGATGCTCACGCCGACGCTCAAGGTCAAGCGCAACATCGCCATGGAACGGTTTGCCGACGTCATCGACGAGATGTACGCGGAGAAGTAAGCCGATAGCCGTCAGCTCAGCCTCTTGCAAAACTCGGAGTGTTGACGGAGCTGTGTACCGTTCCGCCGCGGCCCCAGGCCGGCGGGGGCGCCGGCCCCACAATGAATATCGGCCCTTTGTGGCGCCGGCGCCCCCGCCGGCGAGAAGACCACTGACGACGATCCCCCGAGAAACGGGAATTTTGCAAGAGGCTGAGCTATCAGTTCCATCACAGCGTCGCAGGGTTGAACTGCAAAGGACATGAGGAAATCGCGCTCATTGGGACGTGCCGGGTACGTAGTTGTGCCGGATCGACCATCCGACGCCGCGTCGCGCTCCGCACAACTACGCTACCGGGCACTCCACGGGTAGAGCGCCTCTGCCTGGTTCTCCCGGCGACGAGGGAGGCCGCCGGCGCGCCATCGGCGTGGTCGCAGGCCCTCCAACCCGCGCTCGGCCGGCGAGCGAGTCAGGCCGTCGTCGCCGAGCGAGGGCGGCTCTGACCGCAGCCGGGCGAGGGTGGGTCGCGGTGCGCGGAGCGCACTAGCAATCCCCCCCCGAGCGATCACGCCGATGGTGCGACGCTGGGACGCCAGGGGCGGCCCAGAAGGCCGGTGATGAGGGTGCCCGGGCCAGGGCCACATCCATCGGCCACGGGACGGGCACGGCCACGGGAGGGAATCACTCCCGATAGATGTACACCTGCAGCGAGACCCATTCGATGGGGGTGAGGCCTCCCCCGGGGTTGGTGTTCTCGTACTCGGTGCCATCCTGCATCCGGATGTCGAAGTCGAGGGTCGCGGTTTCGCCCGGGGTCACCATGTCGGTGATGTCGACGGTCTGGCCGATGGCGATGGCGCCGGGGCACCAGCCGTTCCGGTCATAGAGCCAGGTCCCCTGTTGGTCATTGACCGGGTTGTACTCGCAATCGGTGCGCCACGGCAGAACCGATCGGCGCTGACCATCGAGGTAGAGGTCCTGACGCATGACACAGAATTCGGCGCAGTTGTCTGAATTGCCGAAGCTGTGACCGGTGGTGATCAGCTGCGCCTCGACCCGCGTCGCGTCGGCCGGTATGGGCAGCTCCACCGATTCGGTTTGGGCATCGACGGTGTGGCTCGGGATCGAGGTTGCCGACCTCGATGCTCCGCCGTCCCCAGATGTTGACGACCTCGTCCGGGGTCCGGTCCTGGCCCGGATAGAACACGAAATCGAAGGTGATTCGCCAACCCTCGCCATCGGAATGGCCGGGTCCGACCCAGGTGTCGATCCACGAGACCAGGGTCTGTGTGCCCGTGAGCATCGGCGCCAGCGCGGTGATGTCGACGTACTGGCACATGCCGACCCGATAGGGCGTGATGTGCCGCATGATCTCGAGATACTCCCAATCCTCCTGGGGATCGTCGGGGTTGAGCACCAGCTGGAGACTGCCGGTCCGGTCCCAGTGGTCGCAGAGTCCGTTCTCGGGGCACTCGAGCTCGAGCTTCAGCCCCACCTGATTCCAGTTCGCGACATCGGGAAAAACGACCTCGCGAGTGATGCTCCGGTGGTTTTCGGAGCCGAACCAGTGAAGATCCTGGTCGAAGGCGCGCACCACTGTGGCCTCATCCGGCACATCCTCCGTCGGACAGCGGTACCACGGTTCATCGGTGTTGAAATCCACCCAGCCCCCCTGGCCCTTGGGCGGCTCCGGTGTCAACCGGACACCTTCAATGAAGGTGGGGTCGTTGGACACGCGGTCGATCCGCGAGCCATAGGCCATGAAAACGGGGTCCCAGGATTCGCTCGGGCGGAGCATGAGGTTCTCCGACTCGGTCATGGTCACGACGGCGGAATATCCCGATCCTTGCGCGCCGATGTTGTCCAGCACTGAATCGAGCTGGACGTGGGACCACGGTTCCAGGGTAACGTCGGCGAAACCCCTGACCGCACCTGAAGCATCGTAGAAGTTGATGTTGAGCGTCTCTCTCACGTTCTGCGACGGGTTGACCAGACCGATGTTGGTCCGGAACTCGTCGGACGCTTCGAGCCCCGGGATCACCACGGGATCGGCGACGGATCGGCGGGGAATCCCCGGAATCCCCTGGCCCATGGTGGCTTCGCCGGCGCCGGTCGGCGTCCAGGTTCGCGACGACACCCGAAGATCCGGGTTGCCGCCACCGCCGACCAGACCCTGCACGACCAAGGCGGCGACCTCATGATCGTCGAACCGGGAGCCGATGATGTCGTCCAAGACCTTTGTCTGGCCCCCACCGATGCTGGTCACGAACCGTTCGGGGCTGCCGCTACCGATACCGACGCCCCCCGTAGGGATGAGCTCCACGACCATGGCTGTGACCCCGGCCGCCGCCCGCCGAATGGATGGTGACATCGGTCTGCCAGGAGGAACCGTCGGCTCCGTCGATCCTGGCCGCAGCCGGGATCACCCGGTGTTTCGGTAGGCCCGACTGGGTGGTCTCGACCTGGGCGGCGAGGTAGGTCGGATCGTTGGAGCGTTGATCGACCTTCGAGCCGTAGACCACGAAGTCCGGCGGCTCGGAGGTCGTGCCTCCGCCCACGGCTTCCGCCCGAGTCCGTCGAACCACGGCGGTGAAGCCCGAGCCTTCGAGCCCCAGCTCCCGCAGGATGTCATTTCGCTGGATGTGGGCGTGGGGGCCGAGGCGATAGTAGACGCTGCCCACCTCCGCGCCTCCGGCGTCAAGGATCTTGACCAGGAATGTCTCTTCGACGGAGCCGGTCGGGTTGACGATTCCGAGATTGGTTCTGAAGTCATCGGAGGACTCGAGATCCAGAACACGGCGTTCTTGTCCGTCCAGCGCCCCATCCTGGCTCCAGGCCACCGCCGGGATCCCTTGGCCGTAGGTTGCATACCACCCGACATCGGAGGTCCAAGTGCGTGATGTGACGACGATGGGAACCGGGTCACCCTCGGCGTCCCGGCCGGTCACCACCATGGCGCCGCTGGTAGATTCCGAGAAGGAACCACCCAAAACGTCGGGCAGGACCATTGTCTGCCGAGGCTCGAGAGGTGTGTCCAAGCTCACAATCGGCGTGAAACCGGGATCCTCGCCGAGGTTCGGAACCAACTCGAGCCTCAGCAGGGCGGCGCGATCCGACGGATTGAAAATCACCAGATCGGTTTGCCAAAATGAGCCACCAACCCCTTGGGTGTGGGCCACCGCCGGGATGATCTGCCGCGGCGACTGTTCGGGAGTCGAGGCGGTGAGCTGGGTGGCGGCGATCAGAACCAAACCGAAGATCGTGGATCGCATGTGGGTCCTCCGTTGCCGAAGACTATAGCTGCCCCGCGGCCGCGTCCGCGTCCGAGGCCGCGACAGTCCAGTCAGGGGCAGGGGCAGGGGCAGGGGCAGGGGCAGCGGACAGTATCCAAGTCCCGAACCCCATGTCACCCTGAGCACCGCCACGCCGCGAGTCGACGTTTACTCATGGAAAGACAGGGGCTGCCGAATAGCCTGTCATCCTGAGCGAGCGAGTCCGCGAGTGAGTCGAAGGATCTCCTCCGGGTTGGCACAGCCTCCCGTCCAGGAAGGTCGTTCCGATCTTCGGGAGACCCTTCGACGCGCTCACTTCGTTCGCTTGCTCAGGGTGACACGAGGGGTGGTTCGGGCTCCTGTTTCCACGCACGAGCTTGAAACACAACGAACACGAAGATCCACGAAGAAACCACACAGGAAATCTCTTTGTTCACCGCACGTGTCGGAAGAGAATTCGGTTTGGGGATCTGAAGGGGCCCTGGTCAATACTGCGATGCTTCGTGACCACTTCGTGTCTTTGCGTCTTCGTGTTTGCGACGTTGCGATGGAACGATCGACTGTGGACTGTCGACATGCCATGTCATCATTGCCACGTGCCCAGGATCACAACGTCTTCCGAGTTCAGCGTCACCGAGAAACGCTCGCGCTTCCTCGCGCTGGCTGCGCCCGCGGCTTGCCTGGACGAGGCCACAGCGGTCGTCGCCGAACGCAAGAAGAAGCACCACAAGGCGCGCCACCACTGCTGGGCGTGCCGGTTCCTCGATGAGGATGGTCGTCTGGTCGAGCAGGCCCGCGACGACGGCGAGGTCGGCCGGCCGGGGATGATCCTCCTCGAGCAGCTCCGGCGGGCCGATCTCGAGGGCGTCATCGTCGTGTCCCGTTTCTTCGGCGGGGTTAAACTCGGTCCAGCCGGGGTCGGCCGCGCCTTCCGCGCCGCGGGCGAGGGAGCATTGAATTCGATATGTTGGTCGTCGAACAGGTCGAAGAGGCGAACGGAAAGGGAGGCGGGATGCTGATGGGAGTCACGCAGGCTCGGAATAGGATGGTGATCCGCTCCCTGATGGCGGCGGCCGTTGCAGGTTTGCTCGTGGTCGCCGGCTGTAGTGTTCGGCAACCGTCCGATCCGGTAATGCCACCGAGCATCGAGGTTCCGGATTCGTGGACCTCACAATCCGAGGCGACGGCCCGCGACCTGTCTGCCGGGTGGCTCGCCGACTTCGGCGACCCGATGCTCGAAGCCATCGTCGCCGAGGCGCTCGAGAACAACCAGGATCTGCAGACCGCCGCGGCTCAGTTGGAAGTCGCGAGGCAGGCCGCAATCAAGGCCGGGGCGGGGCTCTACCCGTTCATCAGCGCCGGCGCCGGCGGATCATCGGAGGGCGGCTTCGATGGTGGGGGCACGGCCACCAGCAGCGGCGTTTCGCTCGAAGTTGCCTGGGAGGTCGATCTGTGGGGCGGGATTCGGGCGGGCAAGGCGGCGGGGCTTGCCGGGTACGAAGCCGCCGATTCGCTCTACGCCTTTGCCCGTCTCTCCCTGGCCGCGCAAGCGTCCAAGGCCTGGTTTCTGGCAGTCGAAAGCAAGATGCAGGTCGATCTGGCCGAGCAGAATATCGCGCTCTTCAAGCGCAATCTTTCCCTGACCCAGGCCAGGTACGACACGGGGATGACATCGGAGATGGATGTTCACCTCGCACGCTATCAACTCGCTGCCGGTGAGGAGGCCCTGCGCCAGGCTCGCGCCGGTTTCGAACAGGCGGTGCGCAGCCTCGAGGTCTTGCTCGGACGGTATCCCGCCGCTGAGATGGAGCTGGCGACGGAACTGGCGGCGGTCCCGCCGCCGGTGGCCGCCGGGATTCCGGCCGAGATTCTCCAACACCGGCCGGATCTGGTGGCAGCCGAGCGCCAGGTGGCTGCCGCGTATTACACCATCCAGGTGGCACAGGTTGCACGCCTGCCCAGCCTCAGCCTGACCGGATCGGTCGGGACCGCAAGCAATGAGCTGAGGGACGCAATCGCCGCTCCGGATCCGTTCTGGAGCCTCGCCGCAAGCCTGTTTGCCCCGATCTTTGCCGGAGGCGAGCTCAAGGCCAACGTCGAGATCGCGACAGACGTCGCAGCAAAAAGCGGCGCTCCACCAGTATGTGCAAGCCGTGCTGCAAGCGTTCAACGAGGTCGAGACCGCCCTGACCAATGATGAGTACCTCAAACAAGCAGAGCAGTTTCAGGAAATCGCGGTCACCCAGGTCGGCGATGGACTTCGTCAGGCCCTGGTCCAGTACGACGTCGGGCTGATCGACTTCACCAATGTTCTGCTGATCCAGCAAAACTCGGTGGCGGTCCAGCGTCAACTGCTGA
>CAVPHA010000007.1:0-134834 GCA_963704125.1 uncultured Acidobacteriota bacterium
CGGACAAGCGGGTGGGGGGCGTGTCAACCGTCCTGAGGTATTCGTCACTCAACTTCAGGGTGAAAAACCTCGTCTCAACTGGTGACACGTCTGCAGGGCTGTTCCACTGAGCCTCAAAGTATGGCGGAAACGCTGCGTCCTCGATGGTAAGAGTGAGAACCTCCCGCCGACTATCGGTTTTTCCGGCAGAAGAAAAATCTACCGACAATGGAATCTCGTGAACACCCATGGCAGCATCGGAAAAACCACAGCCGAATGGTACAGGGAGAGAGCCCAATACGAACTTGCCGGGCAGCACTAGTGTGGAAATCGGGCCACAGCCTACACCGATGTCAGGATCACACCGATGAAATGTTGGGATAGACCTTAGATCAAGAGCATACGCATGAACCGTCGGTGTCTTGTTCCACACGAAGTAGACGACGTTTGTCTTCATTCCCAATGGGACAGTCTCGTCGGCTATCGCGGCGCAGAACTCAACGCGCGGGCTCTCCTCGAGTTGCGCCATGGTTGGGGTCGCCAACAACAATACGGAGATCATCACGATGAGTGCCACCTGGATTCAACCCTTCTCGCCTTGACTGGTATGACCCATCGGAAGAAGCAGAGTTCCGACCTGCAGCACTTTTGAGCCTAACGATCGCGAGTTCAGGGGACGCGAGCCGCGCTCGCGCGGATCGCGGTCCCCTGGAATGAGCCAGTTAGGACCCGGGTGACCACCGGCGTTGAAGCAGGTAGCGCCCGGGACCGACGAACGACGCCAATATGTAAACGATCGGCGAGGCGATCCGGAACAGGGCCGATGCGATGGGACGCCTCTGAGCACCCTTGGCTTTCCGGCTACCGACGACGCATGACTCAATTGATATCCCACCGGCTGGCCTAACGTTTCGAATTCAGCGGACCGGGGCCGCGGCCGCCGCGGACCCGGGTCCGCTGGAATGAGGTGTTAGGCATTTGGTGTTCCCTGGTTCCGTGGGTTTTCCAGCTGAGATTCACGCTTTCTTAGCCGATGCCATCCAATTCCCCAGATAGCTCGAAAGCTCCTTTCGAGAAAAAGTCGTTCGAAGATCGGTGACAGAAAGAAAAGAGGGCGGACCGCGATCTCTTCGAAACCCTCGACGGTGACTCCATCCGAGGTCTCTTCAAACCGTACTTCTCCCCGGCCGCGCCAGAAACCCCGAAAGACCCACCGGACAACTTCGTTCGTTTCCTGTTCTGTGTTCCTTGCCACGAGCGGGAACGGAAAGCGCTTCAACGCGATCGCAAACCAGCCCCCGCCTAGGTCCTTCGAATCCCCGGCCAAGCCATACAAGCGAGTCCAATCTGCAGGGGATTCAAAATAGGAGTAGACCTCTGCTATAGGGAGTTTGAAGTGCTCGTTGAAACTGATGATCATGATTTTGGTGTGCTTTCCTCCACGCTATCGCTTTTCACATCCTAGTTTTTTTCGATTCTGCCTAACGATCGGTGTTCAGCGGACGCGAGCCGCGCTCGCGCGGGTCGCGGTCCGGCTGAAACGGACATGTTAGGCAGAATTCCTTTGGGCATGGCGCCCTAACTTTGCTTTTCAAGTTCTGAGATGAGGGCAATGAACCGCTTTTCGATTCCAGCTCCCGCGGCGATGAACATCATCGCGGAAAAACAAAGGACGGCTACACCCCCGACCGCATCGGGCCGAATTCCTTCCAGCACCGATATGTCTGAGGTGAAACTCCAGATCGCGCCAAAGGCACAGATGGCGGCAAGTGTTGCGCACACTCCCTCCACAATGCTTGCCTTCCGGAATCTCTCCCGCCTCCGCGCCGAATCGGAAACCACTGAAGAAGCCCAGTCAGTCAGCCGCCCTGAACTAGCCATGAGGGAACCTCCCAATTTCATTGATTTCCAAGGAGTATACAAGCCTAACGATTGGAGTTCACGGGACACGGACCGCGCAACGCGCGGGTCGTGGTCCCGTGGAACGATTCTGTTAGGCGTCGCGCCATGAATATAGTCCTAAGGCGTTGGTGCGGGTGCATGTTTCTTGAGCCAGTCTCTGATATCGACCAACATCACGCAGACCCCGTAATTGATTACCTCCCAATAGGAGTCTCTCGTGGTCTTCCCGTCGTGCTCCTTTTCCTCAACTGAATCTAGTCGCCCGCGGCTCTTGAAATCCTCAGCGACTACGCCATCGACTCTGTAAATCAGGTCGTTTGCTCGATAAACAGGGCCACCACTCAATCCACCGGGGCATGCGATATTCAGTTCACCTGCTGCATACCGAAACCCCATACCACTCTCGTGATTGAAGAAGCGCTGGAAGTGCCCTTTAAACAACCGGGCAACAGGTGTCTTACGATTCGCACCCAATACATCTTCGGGGAATCCAAAGACGTTGAAGCTCTCGCCAATCTCGTACCGGGATGTGTGATCAGGAAAGGGGTCGATATCGTGACGGAGAGAACGCTCGGTCGTCAGTACTGCTACATCAGCTTCTGGGTGACGTTCTATGTTGACCACCTTGAGGTTCTCACCGGTGATTGGTGAGTAGACGTCAGGTGCCTCGGTGTCTTCGCCCCCAACGCAGTGTGCCGCCGTCAAAAACCTGTTGTTTGATCTAAACGAGAAGCACGTGCCAAGAAAGGCTGGTTCGGTTTGGTTCTCTGGTCGGTGTACCAGGAGGCAAACTGCGTTACGTGGCTCCATCACCGCTCGCCTCCTCGCCTAACGATTGGAGTTCAGCGGACGCGGCCCGCGCTCGCGCGGGTCCGCGGTCCGTCTGGAACGGACGGGTTAGGCTACTCCTCAACTGGATACTCCAATCTAGGTCCGCTTTGGCTTTCACACGGAGATAAGTAGAACCGAGCGAAGTCTCTCGAAAAAGAGATGCCCGAAAAATCTGAAGAGTCGAAGTCACTCCGGGGATGCAGGAAGCCGGCGAGGAGGTTGTGGTTCTTGGTGAAGACGATGACACAGCTTTCTTCTGGGACGAACGGGTTTTCGCCCTCGACGTACTCTTGTCCGATTCTCGTTGGCGGAGAGTATCCGGTTTGGTTCTGAATGATGTCGTAGGGGGTGTATGGACCGTAGAAATGCACTCGATCCCAACCAAAGTCCGTGTGGTCTGAAAGAGTAACTGTCGACCCTTGATTCGATTGGAAGGCGTCTCTCACCTGGATGTACCGTGCGTCCAGTCTCCGCCCGCAGGCCGTGCACTGAATGACCAAGATGATCAGAACTGCGGTACGTGCGAGCTTCATCGCTACTCCGAGCCTAACGATTGGAGTTCAGCGGACGGTGCCCGCGCTCGCGCGGGTACCGGTCCGCCTGAAACGAAATGTTAGGGCTGGCGCAGAAAGACAACCTAAACCTCTATCCAATAGTAGCTTGATCGGTAATCGCTGGAAGCGACTCAAGACGTTTGCGCACCTGATCGGCAGCGAACATTCCGGCAAACAGAGGGACTAGATACATGAGGAACACAAAAAATCCGAGTTCTCCGGTGTCCATCAACAATCCCACAACAGAGAACGCGAAAACCAGCAGCAGCACTTCTGTAGCTATCCAAGCGCCGCTCGCTGCCAGAGACCACAAAAAAGGACTGCGGCCACGCTCGCGGGCAAGGGGCGAGACTCGCTTCGGAACAACAAACAGGAGGAAGAAAATCTCTAGCATCGATTCCTCGTTTCTTGTGATGGACCTAACGACCGGTGTTCAGGGGACGCGAGCCGCGCTCGCGCGGGTCGCGGCCCCTTGCAACACTCATGTTAGGTCACTCCGTGCCATTCGGATCGATCCCTCCTTGCTGTAGGAGCATGCCGGCTGGCCTTGGTTGGTGCTGTTTCTGGGCCTCTGCCAGGTTTACGACCTGGATGCGTCTGGATTCGGGTGGGACGTCGAACGTAGCTGTTTGGAAGGGCTCGTCGACGCAGGCGATCGGTTCTACGATCCTTGAGTATCTTGGTTGGTTTGCCAGATCGAGGATCAGTCGCGCCCGCATCTCGGGCTCGTTCGCCCCGCATCCTGTGGCCCCCTTCGTGGTTGCGAGTAAGGCGATTTCATCGAGAGTGAAGGTCCTGGCCACCCAATCACCCATGAGTACGAGCGAAGCATTTACCAAGGTTTCGTCACCCTGAGCAGCTACATCCGGTCCAATTGGGTCGTAGTGGAGTGTTGAGCGGCTTGTTTCTCCCGCGAAATCGAGAGTCAGGGAGAAGTATTCAGAATCTCCGTGGGCGTCGGTGAGAGTGATGTGGCCGCAAAAACACAAAGAAAACCCGACGTTTGAGACATCAACAGGGCTTTCAAACTGAAGCGTATTGAGGGCCTCTGACGTCAGGAATTCGACCTCATCGCAGGTTCCCGGATCGTCGGTCGACACTTTCGGGTATTCAGTAAGCCCACACCCTAACGCGGCCAAGTTGAAAACCGCCAAGTAGGCCGGGAGGGCACGCATCACATGACCTAACGATGGCTGTTCAGCGGACGCGAGCCGCGCTCGCGCGGGTCGCGGTCCGCTGGAATAGCTAGGTTAGGGCGAGGGTACCCACTGGCGTTGAAGCCAGGAGCTCCCACGACCGTTGATGACGCGATGCGTGTTGACGACTTGGATAGCGACTCGGAATGGTGCGTGGCACTGTTGCCAGGAAATCGTTGGGTCATGGAAACAGGGTAGGGGATCGAGGCCGGCGTTGAAAGGACCCTTGGGGCTGAGGCTCTTGATGACCCAACTACCAATTGACTGCTCATGCGATGGCCTAACGATACGAAATCAGCGGACGTGGCCCGCGCTCGCGCGGGTCGCGGTCCGCTGGATTGAGCCGGTTAGGCATTTTGTTCGCACCTCGCAAACCACCAATGGATAGCACGTTGGGCACCGGTAAGGTGTTCGCCCCAGTGATGCCAGAATAAGAACCGCCACTGCCATGCTGCTCCGATCGGGTGGCCTGCCCGATACATTTCGAGGCCATCTTGAAGGTCAAAGTAGATGTCCGCAAGGTCGTCTGCCAGGGACCCGACCACCGGATCATCCTCTGTAAACGGGTCATACATCTCTCGGTAGTGATTGAATGGCAATTCCTGTAGATCGTCGTACAGGCTTTCCCACTCCTTTTGTGTGCGGCGCTTCGAGTCGGGGGCGTCGTCATCGAACTCGTCCGGTAGTCGGAGCACCGCCGCGTGTAGATCGGCCAACAGGATCCGGAGCTCGTGAAGTTGTTGTTCGGCTCCCTCAGGTGGTGACTTCAACCACGCGCAAACCTGCCCTGCCGTTTCGGCGAATTGGTCGATGCTCTTGGTCACGGGTTCACCGCCACCTGCCTAACGATTGGAATTAACGGGACCCGAGCCGCGCAACGCGCGGGTTGGGGTCCCGTTGAATGACTTGTTAGGACCCGGGTGACCAACCGCGCTGAAGCAGGCAGCCCCTGAGCTCGATGAATGACGCCAACTTGTAAACGAACGGGACGGCGATTCGGAACGGTATGTGGCACTGAAGCCAGGAGATCGTTGATTCATCAGAAGAGGGTAGGGGAACGATGGCACTGCTGATTGCACCCTTGAGGCTCCGGTTTCTGATGACGTAAGTACCAATTGATATAACTCCGGCTGGCCTAACGATCGGCGTTCAGGGGACGCAACCCGCGCAACGCGCGGGTTGCGGTCCCCTGGAATGCCACGGTTAGGTCGAGGGTACCGAGAGCGCTCCGGCCAGGAGACCCCACGACCGTTGAGAAGACCGACGGCGACGATGCGGTGCATGGCGATGCCGGATGCTGGATGCCGCTGCGGCCAGTGATTCGTTGAGTTATGGAAACAGCATAGGTCACCGAGTCTGGCTTTGAAAGGATCTTTGGGGCTGAAGCTCTTGATGACGTAGGCATTTACTTACCGTTCGTGATGGGACCTAACGAGTTCGAGCTAAGCGGACCAAACCCGGGAGGGTTTGGGTCCGCTTGAGCGAGGGGTTAGGCCTCACGCACACGGATCCGCCGCTCGTCGACGATCCAAAGAACACCCATTGGACTCTGCTCTGACAGCGATTGAAGCAGCCGGCGCGTAACGTTGAGGATGGAGACTTTGTCCTGCCGAGAGATGCGGAACACGATGATCCCGGGATGAGACCCGGGAGGGTACTGGCGAATATCGGAGAAGTCGGTATCGAGTGTCACGAGAATCCGATTCTCAGCGTTGCAGACGGCGGCGAGTCTTGGATCTGTGGTCCCACCGAGTTCCTGATCTTGGACCGTCAAGGCATCGTGGCCGTGACTCAGCATGAGTCGAGCGACTTCGACCGGGAGGTTTTCGTCGGTCTTGAATCGCATGGCGAACTTCAGGCTGGTAGAGCGATGACTCGTTCGCGCGCGAGATCTGCCGCGTAGGCGATTGCTGCTCTGATGGCCTCTCCCGTGATTGTCGGATAGCTCTCCAAGATCGATTCGTTAGACTCGCCGGCCGCGATGTTGTCGAGGATTGCAGAGACCAACACACGGGTACCACGAATACACGCTTTGCCGTGGCAGATGTTGGGATCGACGGTGACGTGCTCTTGCCATTCCATAGCGATTGGCTCCTAGCATCCATTATAGGGCAAGGATCTGCTGGCCTAACGATCGGTGTTCAGGGGACGCGAACCGCGCTCGCGCGGGTTTCGGTCCCGTGAAACGAGCGGGTTAGGCATTGTGCCTGAATAGGCCATCCCTGATTTCCTCGATTCGTGGCCCAACTGCCGCCCAGAATTCCTCGGGAAAATCCTCGACCTTCAGGTACCCGCGGTGAATGGCTCCAGGTAACGCAATTTCCCAGTCTGAGGCTGAGGAGTACATCTTCCAGATCTTGCGGCTCGGCCCTTGATGGTGTTCGTGAATGAGATTGTCAAGATCGGCGGCGCTGATTTCGCCAGCTCTCCAACGCTGGAAGCCCTTCTCGAGAACCGCAAGAGCCTCAGAAAGCTCTCGTTCATGCGCGAGCGTCAGGAGCTCGACCGCCTGCTTTCGTTGTTTCTTCGTGAGTTTCGTCATGCTCTCTATTCTACGGCCTGCCTAACGATCCGAATTCAGGGGACGCGGGCCGCGCTCGCGCGGACCGCGGTCCCCTGGAATGAGCCAGTTAGGACCCGGGTGACCACTGGCGTTGCGGCCAGGAGCGCCCGGGACCGATGAACGACGCCATCTCGTAAACGAACGGGACGACGATTCGGAACGGTGTGTGGCACTGTTGCCAGGAGATCGTTGGGTCATGACAAGAGGGTAGGGGAGCGAGGCCCGCTGAAAGCACCTTTGAGGCTGCGGTTTCTGATGACCCAAGAATCAATTGACTTTCCTCCGGCTGGCCTAACGATTGGAATTAAGGGGACCCGAGCCGCGCAACGCGCGGGTTGCGGTCCCGTTGAATGACTGTTAGGACCCGGGTGACCAACCGCGTTGAAGCAGGCAGCCCCGAGCCCGATGAATGACGCCAACTTGTAAACGAACGGGACGGCGATTCGGAACGGTGTGTGGCACTGAAGCCAGGAGATCGTTGAGTCATGGAAGAGGGTAGGGGAACGATGGCACTGCTGATAGCACCTTTGAGGCTGCGGTTTCTGATGACGCAAGTATCAATTGATATCCCTCCGGCTGGCCTAACGATGGCTGTTCAGCGGACGCGAGCCGCGCTCGCGCGGGTCGCGGTCCGCTGGAATAGCTAGGTTAGGGCGCGGGTACCCACTGGCGTTGAAGCCAGGAGCGCCCACGACCGATGAACAACGCCACCCCGTAAACGAACGGGACGACGATTCGGAACAGCGCGTGGCACTGATGCCAGGAGATCGTTGGGTCATGGAAACAGGGTAGGGGAACGAGGCCGGCGTTGAAAGGACCTTTGGGGCTGCGGCTCGTGATGACCCAAGTATCAATTGACTCCCCTCTGTGATGGCCTAACGATGCGAGTTAAGCGGACCCAAGCCGCGCTCGCGCGGGTTGGGGTCCGCTTGAATGAGGCAGTTAGGACCCGGGTGACCACCCGCGTTGAAGCAGGTAGCGCCCGGGACCGACGAACGACGCCAACTTGTAAACGAACGGGACGACGATTCGGAACAGTGCCGGTGCGATGGGTTGATTGAGAAAACCCTGTGCGATCCCGGCTACTGACGATCCAACCTTCATTTGATACCCCACCGGTTGGCCTAACGATGGAGTTCAGCGGACGGTGCCCGCGCTCGCGCGGGGACCGGTCCGCCTGAAACGACTTTGTTAGGCACATTCCCTATTCCTCTTGTACTGGCGTCGGTGGTAGTCCATCTCCAGATCGGATTCGTCTGAGCAGGATGAGCTGTTCTTCGAGGAACTTCACCTGTTCATCATCTTCGAGTATCCGTGGATCCTGCATCAATCGTTCAATGCTGTCGATCATCCGCTGAAACTCTTGTTCGGACATCGCTTGGATCTTCTTCTCGTGTTCTTCGTGACGCCTACGTTGAAGGTCTTCCCACCATTCCTGCTCGTTCTTCAAACAGATCGGGCAGACTGGCACGATACTGATTTGAGAGGCATTCTCAGGAACTACACAGCCTCCATTGACATACCGGACAGTCCTGGGAAAGCCTGCGGCCTTGTCGGTTTTGTACCTCTGGTAGTCTGACGTCGACAGGCCTTCTTGAGCTTCCGGAAAGCCATAGTGCAACGGTACCTCCGTTGGGACCAGATCAGTACCATGGAGGTCGCATCTCATGTAGGTTTTCGGTTGGCCTTCTTCCGAAATCGCCGGTTCTGCGCCCGACAAAAACACAAAGCAGGCTGCGATCACTACCGTGAAATGGAGCATTCGACCCATCATGGCTGGCCTAACGATTTGAGTTCAGCGGACGCGGCCCGCGCTTGCGCGGGTCACGGTCCGCTGGAACGCGGCCGTTAGGCACTAGTTCTCCTTTATCGTCATTCTGAAATCTGGTTGGAGTTCGTAAATTTCGGCGAAAACACCTATCGTGATCTCGGTAGCCAAACCTATGTCTTGAGAAAGCTCCATCGAGAAATAGCGAAAATGACCGATGATTTCCCCTTCGGGTTCAGAGTACATCGGCGACTCCTCAATACTGACACCAAAACGGTCAAAGAAGACGTAGGCCCGGTCTAGGGCTGGAGGATCGAGGGGTTGCTCGGGAAGGTCAAGAAACAACCCTCGCTCGTTCTGAGCAAATTGCACAAACCGGCCAGTCGGTTCATCCAAGAAGATGACAAAGCAGTCGTGGTTCGTTCGCATCAGTAGGCGTTCAAGCGCTTCTGAAATCGACTCAGCCTTCGCTTGCCATTGATCCATCTCGTCTCCATTGTTATTCGTCCCACATCCAATGCTGGCGACAATAACCATCATGACCACGATCATTGAAGATCTGAGATTGTGCGTTGCCCTACCCATTTGCCTAACGATCGGTGTTCAGCGGACGCGAGCCGCGCTCGCGCGGGTCGCGGTCCGCTGGAACACCTAGGTTAGGCGGAGAACACAGGGTACCGTGCTTGCTTTTTACACACAGCATTTCGAACCCTAGACTCTCGAATTTCCTCAAGGCTTCCCCCTAGGTCATCGACGACATGAGTACAGAACGCCTCCATGATCAGGTTGAAGAGCGTTTGGAATTCACCCGATCGCGCCGCGATCTTATTCACGAACTCTCGGTAGCTGGTCTCGAATTCATCGTCCTCGGTGGCTCCAAGTATCGAAGACCACGTAGCCACCTCGGACGTGATGTAGAACGAGTTGATGGGCTTGTCGCCGTAGAGCATCTCGAAACCGTTAGCTATTGTTGTGGGTCGAGCGACCTCCGCAATCGGCTCAAGATCGTAGTGGCATCCAAACTGGTTTCGGATGTCCTCGTAAACCGGGTCCTTTGTGATGCTGTCCTTCATTGAACGAAGGTGAGTTGTGAGCGTTTGGTTGGTACGTAGCCACGACGCCCTCGAGACCTTTGCGCCGTAGTAGAAACGGTCGATCAATTCCCAGCCTTGCCAGATCTTCGTGGCCAGAGCCTTCGCGAGCAGGACAATGAGAACAGAGTTCGCCTTGGTTTCCGCTGCGGTTTTCGCCTGACCCGAGGAGTTTTCGAGGAGCTTGCTGAGCATGGTGATTTCGTTGGAGAGTTGCCCCGCGAGGGTCAGAAACCCCAACTCCTCGTCAGACAGGCTTTCGGCCCCATGGAGAACGAGTTCAGTTACCTTCAATCAACCTCCACCGTTGAGCCTAACGACTGGAGTTCAGCGGACCCAAGCCGCGCTCGCGCGGGTTGGGGTCCGCTGTAACGCAATGTTAGGCATTTTAGTCGTTTTGTTCACTATACTCTTCAATCCATCCTTGGGCTGTCAGATCGGCTAGCTCGTTGAAGTAGAACTCGTTTGGGTCCGATTGTGGGTCGTCGTCCGAGCGCGACATCTCCCACATCAGGCCGGCTAAAACACTCCCTATCGCGTGGATAGCATCGTGACGATCTAATCCCTCATGCATCAGGCGGTCTAGGGTTGCCGCAACTGGTGTCTCGTTGCCCATCGCCACCTGGTTTTCGACCACCATATGGATCGCGGCGTGGATCCGCTCGTTTGGCAGGTCGAATCGTTTCTTCCGGTGGTACGAGACGATTATCTTCAGGCGGGTTGCCTCATCCTCTGCCAGCCATCGCTTCGGATCAGGGGCTTTCAGTGGGTTGTATGTAAGCGCCATAGATCGATCCTACCGGATTCTCAGATGGCCTAACGATTGTTGTTCAGCGGACGCAAGCCGCGCTCGCGCGGGTTGCGGTCCGCTGGAACAACCCGGTTAGGTCTCATTGGCACGGAACTAGCTCCTTGTTCTGGACTCTGTAGAACTTTCCTTTTTCGTCCCATACGGTTTCGTTCTCGACCTCGGCCCACATTGAACCCCATTTCCTGGCGAGGGCATCTCGTCCATGCTTCTCGATGTATTGCTCGAGGAGCTCCCAGGCCGAGACCTCTGGGTCGGATCTGTCCAGCAGGTTGTCCCAGCAGGACTCAGGGAGGGTGGTTGCCTTCCAAGTGGGATCAAGGAAGAGATCGCTGAGAATCGCGAGGGCCATATCGCCCTCGTGCATTGTGGGCCAGTAGTCGAACGGAGGCTTCCCGTACCGGCGCTCGCTTCCGACTAGATCGATGAGAACCGGGATCGCATCGGGACCTGACGCGAGGATTTCGGTAATCACCGGAACCGAAGTGGGTTGGTCTTGGATACGCCCCTTCGAGTTGACGTGCTCGATGGTCATCAAATCGAACGTGGGTGCCTCACCTGACACGACCGATGACGCGATCACGACGATGAGGGCTGAAATCAGGATTCTCATCTCTCGGCCTGACCTAACGATGCGAATTCAGCGGACGCGAGCCGCGCAACGCGCGGATTGCGGTCCGCTGGAATGAGGCAGTTAGGACCCGGGTGACCAACCGCGTTGAAGCAGGCAGCCCCCGAGCCCGACGAACGACACCAACCCGTAAACGAACGGGACGACGATTCGGAACGGTGTGGGGCACTGAAGCCAGTAGATCGTTGAGTCATGGAAACAGGGTAGGGGAACGAGGCCCAGGTTGATAGGACCTTTGAGGCTGAGGTTTCTGATGACCCAACTCTCAATTGATATCCCTCCGTCTGACCTAACGATGGTTGTTCAGCGGACGCAAGCCGCGCTCGCGCGGGTTGCGGTCCGCTGGAACAACTCTGTTAGGGCGAGGGTACCCACTGGCGTTGAAGCCAGGAGCTCCCACGACCGTTGAACGACGCGATGCGCGTAAACGAACTGGGACAGCGATTCGGAACAGCGCGTGGCACTGTTGCCAGGAGATCGTTGGGTCATGGAAACATGGTAGGGGAACGAGGCCGGCGTTGAAAGGACCCTTGGGGTTGCGGCTCGTGATGACCCAACTACCAATTGACTGCCCATGTGATGGCCTAACGATGGTTGTTCAGCGGACGCAAGCCGCGCTCGCGCGGGTTGCGGTCCGCTGCAACAACTCTGTTAGGGCGAGGGTACCCACTGGCGTTGAAGCCAGGAGCTCCCACGACCGTTGATGACGCGATGCGTGTTGACGACTTGGATAGCGACTCGGAATGGTGCGTGGCACTGTTGCCAGGAGATCGTTGGGTCATGGAAACAGGGTAGGGGAACGAGGCCGGCGTTGAAAGGACCCTTGGGGCTGCGGCTCTTGATGACCCAACTACCAATTGACTGCCCATGCGATGGCCTAACGTATGGAAATAAGCGGACGAAACCCGCGCCCCGCGCGGGTTTTGGTCCGCTTGATTGATGGGTTAGGCGACGATTCCGTCTCACGTAGTCTATTCATGGTAGAGAGCCAGTCGAGGTCGTTCGATCCGGCCTCGCATCGGATTCAGAATGCCTTCCAGGACACGGCGTATTGCATGGGGGAGTCACTTGCGAGGCTAGATTATCCAGTGGTCCGCGATTGAAGGGATAGACGTCAACTGGAGGGTGCGGGGGATAGGAGTCGTCGGCTGCCTTACAAATCGTGAGCCGTATTTGGTTGCAAATGTCCGTGTATGGATAGCTAGGTCTTGGGCAAACCTCCGAAATCCCCCAGACGACCGCGGAGTCAAACGCCGGTATGTTGTGAACACTCCTAGCCAGATCCTTTGGTGGGTACGATTGCAGCTGGGATAGAAACGCGCTAGCGCGGACGGCATAGGGGCCAGGCTTTGGGAAAAGTCCCAAGAGAATCTCGAAGTGGGCGCAATCCACGTGTTTCGGAGGATGTACTTCGCACACCTGGCCCATGGTCGTTCTTAGTGAGGTCAATCCCAGGATCGACACAAGCCGATATGCTTCGTCCCGTTCGATTACGTAGCCGCGCCAAAGTCTCACGTTTCCTTCTTCCAGTGCCAACCTCAATAACCGAGCTTGATCTTGAGGTGAAGAAGACCTGAGTTGATTGAGGTCGAGTAACCGAATGACGTGTTCCTTCGATTTCGCTCTCATCAACAGATCTTCGATTTGCGACACATCGACCGCTTCTGGGCCTCGAAACAGACAGTAGGCGTAAGCGTCAAGGAAATCCTTGCCGTAGTACTTGGTCGCTCGCTTCAACGCCTTACGCTGGTCCTTTCCGGAAATAGGTTCCCCACCGGGTTCGGCACTGAGAAAGCGGGTCAAATCCAGATAACTCATACACATGTCGACTGCTGGCGTACAAGGACTGGCTCTTGCACAGACCAGAAGGAGCATCGCGGCCAACGTTGTCGTACGTATCCACAGCGGTGAACCTGAACCGAGCAACGAAGTTCCTGTCACCTTCCCGCTCCAAGCCTAACGACTGGAGTTCAGCGGACGGTGCCCGCGCTCGCGCGGGTACCGGTCCGCCTGAAACGAAATGTTAGGCAGGGCGTTACTTAGCACTGATTTCACCATACTCCTTTCGCGCTTCACTTTCATCGATGATGCGCAGGGTTGGTGGGCCGCCCCCGTGAAGTTCGCCATGTGGGAAACACCGTTCCCAGAGGCGACCGTCGCGAGGGTCTCGGAACAACGATGTCCAGGCTCCTGAATCTGGATGGTCGGCGATGTGATGCAGGACGTTTGAAATCAGGAGCTCGATTTCCCGGCACGATTCATCAGCCGTTACTCCTGCCGGCGACTTGATCCACTTTCCTTCGATGAGCGTCTTGCCCCGAAGATCCATACCTTCTGCTGGCCTAACGATGGGAGTTCAGCGGACGGACCCGCGCAACGCGCGGGTTCCGGTCCGCTGGAACGCTTCGGTTAGGCAATACTTCTTTGTTACCCATGAATCATCCAAGGTTTCTTTGATTGGCGTTTGATTCTCCATGCTTTGTCCGCTGGCCGCTTCGAAAACAGACCGCTCTTTCTGAGTACTTGACCAACTCGATCGGGGAACTTCGAAGCAAGAACCGAGAATCGCTTGTGGTTTGGCCTCATGCCGCGGTCTGATAGGCACTCAATGATTGTGGATTCTGGCAGTGCTCCTTCTCGAGCTTCACGAAGGACATTAAGGGTCTCATCCAAGAGGTGGCGGTATCTGCGATTCGCTTTGAGATCATCCTCAAACCTGCGACGAATACCGCGAAAGTGTTTTCCTTTGATCACGTTCGGATCTTTGAGGATCACCTGGTAGTGAATAGGATAAAACCGATTCCACGGCTCAATCGGGACGATGTCAACGAATGGCTGACCTCGAAACGCACTAGTCGGAACCGCGTCGATACCCCAGTTTGCCTTGCATTGATCAAGATAGGAAAGAGCCCAGTACTGCGAGATGAGTTGGCAATAGGATTCGACTAGGTCTGGCCACAACTCGTTTGGATCATCTAGACGATGAAACCTCTTCAGCTCTTCTTCCAAAAACTCTAGTGATGCGGGCGAGAAATCTAGGCGGCATTTGAGGCCGAGGTTGTCATGCAGAAAGGCTAGACTCTCGACACAATCTGCCACGAGGTCCTTATAGATTTCAGCCCTGGCGACATTGGGATCGGGTGTCTTCTTGGCCACGTTAGCCTCACCCTGCCTAACGATTGGAGTTCAGCGGACGTGACCCGCGCTCGCGCGGGTCGCGGTCCGCCTGAAACGATTCTGTTAGGCATAGCGACCATTTTTTCACAGCTTCCCTCCAACAATCTGGCAACGATGACCCGTCGTTGTTTCTATGATCTTAGCGGGCGTGATTGACCAATTTGCCTCATCGAAGGGCGGCCAATTCCAGAACGTGAACGCCACGTGCCCAAATGCGGCGGTGGGGGAATGGCGCCACTGCACAACGGGTGATGGAGCCATACAGGCGGCACAGGTCAGGACACCTTCGCCCCCGTCGTACCAGTCGCCAACCGCATCACCCCAAGGAAGGGAGTCGGTTGTCGCTTCGGTATTGCACAACGGACACGAGATCGAATTGAGACCGGGAGGAACACTGACCGTACGACCGACGGAGACCTCGAGACCGTTTGTGGCGAGTTGAGGTAGCAGGTCGTCCTTGGCCCGCAGTAGGTCGTTGATTCCAGAGTCAGGGCGGTGCCCAAATGCTCCAAGAGTACAGTCAGAAACGCCAGATTGGATGATCTTCCTGCGCACTAGTTCGGAGACGACTCTTTCAGCTAAGCTCGATGCCTCTTCAGGATCGGCATCAACGTCTACAACGGTCTCAAACCAGTCGCTCACCGGCTTTTCCTTCTTGCATCTGGGCCTAACTCCAATTAGACATACTACAGAAAATCATGAAAAGACGCGATTGACAGGTTGAGTATTTTCCTTGGCCGGAATCGCGACTTTTCAATCCCATATTGACTCCTTCTTTATTGTACGGTGCCCTCGGCGGGGATGTTACGCCGCGTGGATCGCGTCCTATCACGAAGGGTGGTAGGACCGCGATTGCTCATGACTTCCCCTGATTGTGAAGGGTGTCGGCCGGGCTGACGATGCCTCTGCCGCCGCTCTTGTTGAGCACGTGGGTGTAGATCATCGTCGTCTTGACGTCCTTGTGGCCGAGGAGCTCCTGAATGGTGCGGATGTCGTAGCCGGCCATGAGGAGGTGGGTCGCAAAGGAGTGTCTGAAGGGTGTGACAGCTGGTTCTCTTGGCGAGTCGGGCATCTCGTGCGGCCTGTTTGATGGCTTTTTGGATCACCGACTCGTGGAGGTGGTGGCGGCGGATGGTGTTGGTTCTCGGATCGGTGCCTCGGGAGCCGGCGGGGAAGACGTACTGCCAGCGCCAGTCGGCGGCGGCTGCGGGGTACTTGCGGGCGAGGGCTTCGGGGAGGTGGACCCGGCCGAAACCGTCGGCGAGATCCTGTTCGTGGAGTTCGCGGACATGGACGAGGTGGTCGCGGAGGCGTTGGCGGCAGGCGTCGGGGAGGAGGGTGGTTCGGTCTTTGTGACCTTTGCCGTTGCGGATGGTGATGTTGCCGAGATCGAAGTCGACGTCCTGGACGCGGAGCCGGAGGCACTCGAGGATGCGCATTCCGGTGCCGTAGAGCAGCAGAACGATGAGCTGGACGGTGCCTTCGAGGCGGGCGAGGAGGGCGGCGACCTCTTCTCGGCTGAGGACGGTGGGGAGGCGTTTGGGTTGGCGGGCGCGGACGATGTCGTCGATCCAGGGTGGATCGAGCTTGAGGACTTCGCGGTAGAGGAAGAGGATGGCGCTGAGCGCCTGGCGCTGGGTCGAGGCGGCGACGTGGTCGTGGACGGCGAGGTGGGTGAGGAAGCGGTTGATCTCGTCGGCGTCGAGTTCGCGTGGGTGCCGCCGGTGGAAGCGAAAGAACCGGTTGACCCAGCCGAGGTAGGCCTCTTCGGTGCGGATGGAGTAGTGGCGGACCCGGATCGCGCGGCGCATCTGTCTCGAGGAGCTTCGGGTGCTTCGGCGCCTCGGGTGGCGGCGGGGTGGGGGATGACGTTCATGGTGTAAATAGAAACATAAATCACTGAAGCCATGAAGTCAAGTGAGTTGATGGGGGGTCCTCTCGATTTTCGTTTTCTGGGTTCTTTCAGTTCCGGCCTTCTGGTCCGCCTTCGGCGACCCAGCGTCGTCCCATCGGCGTGGTCGCTCAGGAGGTGGATTGAAGGGCCTGCGACCACGCCGATGGGACGCCGGCGGCCTCCTTCCGAGCCGGGAGAACCAGGCAGCGGCGCTCCTCCCGGGGGAGCCCCCCTTGACGTTTTTCCGGTCGCGGTTGGTCGCCGGAAGGCGCATGAGCGAAAAACGTCAAGGACGGCACGCCCGAGGGACGCCCCGGTTCCTCTGACAGGGAGGGGATGCTTCGACTCGCTCGGCGAGCTCGGGATTCGACAGGGGGGTCGGGCATGTCGGGGGTAGACGTGCTCGTCGCAAGGGAGAGGGAGTGGAACTGGGAGCGGGAGAGGGACGGGTCGGTGCCTTCGTGGTTGCGACGGAACCGCTCTCTCGGCGTTCTCGGCATTCTTGGCGTCTTGGCGGTTCCCATTCGTCCGGACGCGGACGCGGGCTGGGCCGCGCTATACTCGATCCCAGATCATGCCGCGGCATATCGAGCCGGACCGTCCGCAGTCGTCAGCACTGCTCGCCAACCTCGAGGAGACCCGCCGCGAGGTTGTGGTCCCGGATGAGTACCTCGCCCTCGTCGAGACGGTGTCGCGGTTCTTCGGGGTCCGTCAGGCGCTCGAGAAGCTCCTCACCGAGTTCTTCCACCCGCTGCGCAACGTCAAGGCGGTCATCAACCAGTTGCGCAGCCTCTGCGGCGGGATGTTCCACTATTTCGAGCGGACCGACGGCCGCGCCGCGTCGGCGGCGCTGCTCAACGATCTCTTCTGCGTGCTCTACGGGACCGAACTCAAACCCGAGCTCCTGAGCAGTCTGGTCGGCACCCACCTCCAGTTCATCGACACCATGAGCCGGTCGCGCTACAGCGATGAGTACACGGCGGTGATGCTCCACGCCCTCGAGCGGCTGACCGAGGTCCAGGCCGCCGACGGCGCAGCTTCCTGCCGTATTCGGGGTCTGGCGAAACGACTCGGCGGCCGTCTCGTGGACGAGGAGCTGCTCGGCGCCCGCTTCGGCGCCCTCTACGCCGGGACCGTGCGCTATGGGGTCGGGGTCTTCGCCGACACCATCGCCCTCGGCGACTGGTGTTCGAGCCAACCGGCAGGATCGTCGCGCCAGTGCCGCGACATGGTCGTCAAGCCCCTCGACCGCGCCATCGCCGACGCCGGCGCCGTCCTCGGCCGGGCGACCCCGGAAGAGGTGCTCGAGCTGCCCAACCTCGACGATCTCCTCAACCTGACCATGGCGGGCTCGCGGCGGCTGACAAGCCCCATCGAGCGCATCGGGCTCTATGTCTATCTCGCCGGGAGTCCCCGAGCTCGAGCACCGCAACATGGAGATCCTCCGCGCCCTCTACTACTCCATCGACACGGTCTGCGCCGACGGCTCGGACGAGGACGTGACCCGGGCGGTGGATCTCATCACCGGCCATCTCATCGCTTGCGAGAGCTCGCACAAGACGCTGCTCTACAAGTGTCTCGAGCAGCTCGGCCGCGGCATCGCCAAGCGGGGCGGCGACCCGCTGGTCGAGCATTTTGTCGAGCGCACCATCGCCACCGGTTTCGAGGGCCCGGAGATCAGCGGCGTCTCGGAGGAGTGGGAGACCCACGTCAACCCCCACCACCTGACCTGTCTGCGGACCTGGCTCGCCATCATCATGTCGGACCCCTTCCGCTTCGAGCAGCTGCTCTCGGCGCTGGTCATCAACATCCACTTCAAGGGTGTCTTCGTCGCCGACACCGATCTGTTCCAGCGCGATATCTCGGCGCTGCTCAACTCGGATATCGCCGACGCCTTCGCGCTCATCATGCAGGTCGTGACCCACGTGCCGGTCTTTTTCAACGAGGTCGGTTCGGAGGGCCAGCTGCGCGATGTCTCGACCCGGATCGACCAGATCACCCACCGCCGCGATCCGGTGATCCACTACCTGCGCAAACAGTGCCACGCCGAGTCCAACAACCGGCTGGTGGGTTTCGCCGCCAATGTCTACGACTACTGGGTGACCGGCAAGCCCGAGGGGCTCGAGCCGTATCTGCCGGAGAGCGTCTACGCCGCCCTCGATCCCGAGGCCGAGTGGTTCGTCGGCCCGCACGCGGTCACCGCGAAGCTGGCGAGGCGAGGTCTCGCGCCTGGCCGAACTCGAGAAGCGCGATGTCGATGACGCTCGACGCCGAGCTCGCCAAGCTCGATGTCGGCAGCCGCGCCGACCGCGAGCGGGTGCTGCTGCTGATCCGGCTCTACCGGCTGCTCAAGACCAAGTACTCCAATTCGCCCGAGGGCATCTTCGAGACCCTCGAGCACTCGCCGCTGGTCGAGACCGAGACCGTCAAGGCGTTTCGCCGAGGCGTTCGAAGGATCGGATCCCCTCGCGGTGGTGGCGGCCGGCAACCGGGTTCTCGAGGAGCTCAGGGCGCAGATCACCTCGTCCGAGATCACCGAGGCCTTCGAGAACATCTACCACAAGCGCCACATCGCGGCCGGGATCCCGTCCATGTACGGCACCTACCGCGAGCCCAAGTTCGACGCCATGGGGCTGCTGCTGCGGGTGATGAACTTCCTCAAGCCGCAGCTCGAGACCTGCGTCGCGGATTTCAACTACCGCTACATGACCCGCGAGTCCATCGCCGAGGCCTACGGGATCCTGCACGAGATGCTCGAGGGGCTCAAGATCGCCGGGCTGCGGATCCAACACCTGTCGACCAAGCTCGAGATTCTCGGCCGGGTCATCGAGCACGGCAGCCTGTCGGCCGGCCAGTACCTCAATATCTTCGATTTCATGTCCGAGGCCCTCAACGACGTGGTCGAGACCAACTACATCGCGCTCCACAACCGCAACCTCGAGCGGCTGCCGGTGACCCACGAGGGCGCCGCCGGCTCGGGGCGACAGGACCGCCGGTCGGCGGTCGGAGCGGTTCCTGCGCTCGATCATCACCTCGACCTATGCGATCCAGGAGCTCGACCTCTTCCTCCGCCGGATCGGCGAAAGCCTGCGGCGGATGACCGAGACCCTGTCCGACGAGGCCTGCAGCGTGGTCCTCGGCTACAGCCCGACGCGGCTGATCTGCTTTCTCCACGGCGCCCCCGACGAGCAGGAGGATCAGCTCGCTCTCGGCTACAAGGGTTACTCGCTCAAGCGGCTGTGCTCGCTGGGGATGCCGGTGCCGCCGGGCTTCGTGGTCTCCACCGAGCTCTTCGACATCCAGGGCGCCCTCGACTACCAGGACCTCGAACGCGACACCAAGGAGCGGATCGCCGGGGCGCTCGAGCGGCTCGAGGAGATCACCGGGCTCACGCGCAACGATCCCGAAGCAGCCGCTGGTGCTCTCGGTGCGCTCGGGCTCGGCGTTCTCCATGCCCGGGATGATGGACACCATCCTCAACGTCGGGCTCAACGTGCCCCTGCTCGAGGCCATGGACGACGGCAGCGAGCGCGCCTGGGGCGCCTGGGACTGCTATCGGCGCTACCTGCAGAACGTGGCCATGTCGTGCGGCGCCGACCGCGATCTCTTCGACGACGTGATGATCCGGCACAAGGAGAAGCACCGGGTCGATGTCAAGCTCCAGTTCACCGCCGCGCAGATGAAGGAGATGGCGCTCGAGTACCGCGAGGTCGGTGAACGCCAGGGCGTGCGGTTTCGTCGACGACCCCGTCGAGCAGCTCATGCAGGCGATCTTCCTCGTCCTCGATTCGTGGGACTCGGAGCCGGCGAGGCTGTACCGGCGCCAGCTCGGGCTCGCCGACGGCTGGGGGACCGCGGTCATCGTCCAGCGGATGGTCTTCGGCAACATGAACCGCGAGTCGGGCTCGGGGGTGGTCTTCACCACCAACCCGCGCTCGTCGACCACCGTCATCGGTCTCTTCGGCGACTTCACCCGCTGCTCGCAGGGCGAGGACGTGGTCGCCGGGTCTGGTGTCGCCGTCGCCGATCAGCGAGCGTCAGCGCAAGGAGTACTCGCCCAAGGTCGAGGGCTCGTTGGAGACCGAGTTCCCGGAGATCTACGCGAGGATCAGGAAGATCGCCTTCGAGCTCATCAACGAGCACGGCTACGAGCACCAGGAGATCGAGTTCACCTTCGAGTCGGGCGAGGCCGACGGACTCTATCTGCTGCAGACCCGGCCGCTGCGCCACACCCGCACCGGCGACCTCAAGATCTTCGCCCACCCGGAGAAGCTCGAGAAGCACCTGCTCGGGTCGGGGATCGGGGTCAGCGGCGGCGCCATGTCGGGCCGGGTGGCGTTCTCCGAAGCCGATGTCGAACGCCTGCGCGCCACCCACCCCGACGAGCGGGTGATTCTGCATGCGACCCGACACGGTGCCCGAGGACATCGGCGTGGTGCTCTCGGTGGACGGTCTGCTCACCGCCCGCGGTGGTTTCACATCGCACGCGGCGGTGACCGCCAAGCGTCTCGGCAAGTGCTGCGTGGTCAACTGCAAGGGTCTGACGGTGGACACGGCGAACAATGTCGCGCAGGATCGGCGAGAACGCCGATCCTGGCCGGCGATCAGATTTCGATCGACGGCTACTCGGGTCAGGTCTGGGCGGGCGAACACGAGATCGCCGGCGCGCGCGATCCGGTTCGGCTGATCTAGGACGTCGAACGAGTCAGGGGGAAGTCATGGCAGTCAACGGCGCAGACGGGATTCTCGGGATCAACGGCCTCGGTCGGATCGGCAAGCTGACCCTGTGGCACGAGGCGGGCAACCAGCGCTTCGAGCGCCTGGTGGTCAACACCGGACGCCCGGTCGGCAAGGGCATCGACGCCATCGTCCGCTATCTGTCGTCGGACAGCACCTATGGCAGCCTCGGTCGTTTTCTCTTCGGCCGCAACGGACCGTGGCGCTGCATCGAGATCCTCGATCGCGGAGCAACAGCTCCTGTCCATCAACGGGGTCGAGATCAAGCTGCTGACCGAGCACCGCAACCCCAAGGACATCGGCTGGGCCGACCACGGGGTCAGGATCGTCGTCGACACGACCGGCCGTTTCCGCGATCCGATCCTGCCCGCGGGCCACCCCGGGGGCAGCCTCCAGGGCCACCTCGAGGCCGGCGCCCAGCTGGTGCTGGTGAGCGCGGCGTTCAAGATGAAGGACCCTTCGGCGCGGTTCCCCGACGACGCCGGGATGCTCATCTACGGCATCAACCACGATTCGTTCGATCCGCGCGCGCACTGCATCGTCTCGGCGGCGTCGTGCACCACCACCGCGTTGGCGCACATGATGCTGCCGCTGCTCGACCACGAGCTCACCCACACCATGCTCACCGCCTCCATGTCGACGGTCCACGCCTCGACCAACTCGCAGAGCGTGCTCGACTCGGTGCCCAAGGCGGGCGCCGGCGATCTGCGCAAGAACCGCTCGATCTTCAACAACATCATCCTCACCTCGACCAACGCCGCCGCCGCCCTCGAGCACGTCATGCCCGAGATCGCCACCATCGGTTTTCTCGCCGACTCGGTGCGGGTGCCGCTCAACACGACCTCGCTCATCATCCTCAACTGCACCTTCCAGTCCAAGCTCGACGAGTACGGCAACGCCCTCATCAACCGCCAATCGGTCAACAGCATCTTCGCCGAGTACGCGAAGAACCCCGACTCGGGAGTGCTCTTCACCGACGAGCAGAGCGTCTCGTCGGACATGATCGGCGAGCCCTACGGGGTGATCATCGAGGGCTCCGAGACCCACGCCCGGACCGGGTTCACCAGGGTCAACCTCGCCGAGCTCGGTCTCAAGGAGCTCGATCCCGAGCACCTCGAGGTCGAGGTCCCGGTGACCCACCTCAAGCTCTTCGGCTGGTACGACAACGAGTTCGGCTCCTACACCAGGAGGCTGAGCAAGCTCTGCCACTACATGGCTGATCGGTTGGGTAATCCGCCCGTCCGTCCGATGTGAGCTCGTTCCGAGCCGCGTCCGCCCGATGCGCACGAGTCCCTCGCTGAACACGCAACGGCGCTCCTTGCAGCGCCGACGTCTCGTCGGCGAAGACGACCAACCCGCTGCGGCCCGCCACCATCGCCGACGAGACGTCGGCGCTACAAATGAGCGAATCGCAAGAACCGACCCGGCGGCGCAATCGTCAACACGAAGTCGGACGACCTGGAAGCAACGCGTCACCAACTCTCGAACTGAGATGGCCTCTGCGATGCTCTTGCGTCCTTCGCGCCTTTGCGGTTCAATTCCTGCGCATGAGTCGGACCTACCCGAAGAGCACCTCCCACCCGACGGCGAAGATCGCGACATCGGCGATGATGTGGCTGATCCACCCCGGCCAGATCGACCGGTAGCGGCTGTAGAGCACCGCCCAGATCACACCGCCGAGAAAGACCCCGAACGAGGCGAGGGCGTTGAGGTGACACCGGGAGATAGGTGCTCAAGGCCACGACGTGGTGGGCGGTGAAGACCGCCGCCGAGGCGAGCACGGCGAGAAGTGCGCGGCATGAGCCGCTCGCACTCGGCTGAAGACGAACCAACGGTAGACATACTCTTCCATCAGTGAGTTGGCGAAGGTCCAGCCCAGGGCGCCGAGCAGATAGGCCCGCGGCGTCGTCAGCCCCATCTCGTCGACCTCGCCGGCGAGGTCGCCCATGTCCATGTCGAAGACCCCGAAGACCAGCGCCGCGAAGACGATGACGGCGCCGGCGACGAGACCGGTGAGCAGACCGACACCGAGACCTCCCTCGCGCGGCGGCGACCAGCTCGGTTTGCCGCGCTCGACCACGAGATACCAGAAGGCGGGAAAGGCGAGCAGCCAGATCTTGGCGGCCATGAAGAGCGCCTGACCCGACCGGTCCGGGGACGAGGATCATGGCGGCGGCGGTGCCCAGGCTCGGCACCGGCACCATCAGCGCGAGAGCGATGAGCGCCCGCCGGCGTTCGAGTCGACGAGGTGGCGGCCGTCAACGGATTGCCGCGTTGTGGAGCAGGCTTCCAGCCTGCGTGCCGGGCTTCACCCGGACTCGCTGGTTCCGTCGGCTGTTCATCTTCGATCCGGGCGTCCTTTGGTCGTTTGAGAGCTCCGGGATGCCGAGGATGAGATTCGGGTCGGGGCAGATCTCGAGCCAGCGCTCGACGCTCGGACGGCGCGGCGACACCGGGGAAGTCGCCCGGAGTGGCCCATGAGATCGGCCATGATCTGAAAGTGGAGGTGGGGCGGCCAGCTGCCGTTCTCCGTGAGATCGCCGACCACCGCGAACTCCTCGCCGGCGCTCGAGGGTCTGGCCCATCTCGAGCCGGACCACCGAGTGGCGGCCGAGGTGGCCGTAGAGGGTCCAGAACCGGATCCCGTCGAGTTCGTGCTCCAGAATGACCGTGGGGCCGTAGTTGCCGAGACCGGTGTTGTCGGCCACCGAGTGGACGTGGGCCGGCAAGCGGCGTCATGACCTCGGTGCCGTCCATGACGAAGAGATCGATGCCGAGGTGGACGCTGCGCCTCTCGAGTCTCGCCGTCGAAGAGCGGCGAGTGGCGGTAGAGCACCCGGTCCTCGTTGTAGCGGCCGACTCCGACGGGGAGATCGGCCTCGGCGATCGCTGGCGAAGAGCCGCTCGGTGAAGCCGGTGACATCGTTGATGTCGATCTGGGCGAAGTCGGTGCTGGCCTCGGTGAAGTCGAAGACCACCACCCCGCCCGCGCTCAGGTTGAACGGGATCACCGGCTGGAAACTGCCGCGGTGAGAGGCGAGGACGGAGACCAGATCCGACGCCATGGCGACATTGTAGTGCAGCTGGCGCGACACGACAGGAATGAACCGCGAAGGCGCAAAGGACGCGAAGACCATCACAATGGGACACGGATTGACACGGATGATCACGGATTTCTGATCGCAACCCTGCGAGAACCCAATAGCGACCCTACGAAGTCAGTGGGCGGCGAAGGATGCAGCTCCACCCTCAGAGAAAATCCGTGTCAATCCGTGTCCTATTGCGATGGAGCTCTGTGCCTGTGCGGTTCAGCTTCGATGGTGCGATGTCTTCGCGCTCTTTGCGCCTTCGCGGTTCGATTTCTTCGATCGACGATGGTCGAACTCAACCGTTCCCGTCAATGACCGACGCCGTCAAGGAGGGTGGTTTGTCGCCCTCCTCGTCGGCGAAGATGACCTCGACGCGGGTGAACCTTTCGGGGCCCCACTGGTCCTCGAGCAGGAGCCAGGACTGGACAAACTCGGCGACCCGGCGGCGGCACTGTTCGCGCACCAGCTCGAGGTGGTCGGCGTTCCTGGCGCGCTCGACCAACGTCGGGGTGAGGCTCCGTTCGAGGGAGTCTCCATCTCCTCGTCCTCGTTGAACCGCAACCAGCCCGACTCGCGAACGTTTCTCCATCCGATCGGTGTGGATCGCCGGCGGCAGGGTGGGGCGGATGGGCGGGGCGTGGACGACGCAGGTGCCGTCGCCGACCGTGAGCCGCCACTCCTCGTCGAGCCGGAGGTGGTAGCGGTAGGTCACGGGCACGCGGATCTCGGTGACGGTGGCACCGAGCGGGACCATGTCGAAGAAGATCCTTCGGTCGTCGGTCCGGGACAGGGTCTCGGTGGCCTCGAAGGCGGCGAGCTCGAGCAGGGTGCCGCCGTCGGGGACGAGGCGCGGGATGGCCGAGACAAAGGTCGTGGTGATGGTGCCGGTGGCGAAGCGACCCGCGATCTCGGCGGCGCTTTCGCCCACCGCCCGAACCGCGTCGGCGGTGGCGCGGCCGCCTTCGCGGGCGGTCTCGCGCAGCTCGCGGACCATGAGCAGCGCCACCACCGCGAGGACGGCGACCACCAGCGGCCAGCGCAGGGCGCGGAGGACCTGCAGCCAGCGTGGTTCGTTCTCAGTCATGGGCCTTCAAGTCTCCAGTACCGCTGGCTCGCGATGCCGCTGCAGAGCCGGGGACTCGTACCCGCCCGGACGCCCAACGGCGGCGGAGTCCCGCGATCCGTCGGCAGCATGGGCAGCGAGTGGCCGACGACGCTGACCGTCGTCGGGCCCGTGCGGAGCAGCCGTACCGGAATCCGGCGGATGGCCAGGTTGTACTTGAGGGCGATGTAGAGCAGCTCGACATCGCCGGCGAAGCCGTCGTCGGTGATGAGCGGGAAGAGGCCGAGGCGACATCGCCGCGAAACGCCTTGAACCCGACCTGGGTGTCGAAGAGCTCGCCGGTGACCAGCATCCGCACCGAGAACGAGAAGACCCGGGTGCTGAGGCGGCGCAGCAGCCGGCTGGTCGATGCCGAGTCTCGGACTCGGTCAGGGTTCGATCGCCGACGACGATGTGGAAACCCTGGTTCGTGAGCAGCTCGACCATGATCGGGACGGCGTCGAGATCGTAGGGCAGATCGGCGTCGGTGAAGATCCGGCACGCCCCTCGAGCGGCGGCCATCCCCGCCTTGAGGGCGGCGAACTTGCCGCGATTCTCGGGCAGCCGGAGATTCATGAGCCGATCGTTGGGACCGCGCGAGAGGATCTCGGGTGTCCGATCGGTGGAGCCGTCGTCGACGACGATGATCTCGGAGTCGAGAGCCGGCGTCGTCGAAGAATCGACTCGAACGAGTCCAGGGTCGGCGAGAAAGGTCTCGCCGTTGAAGACCGGAATACGACGAGCGAGATCTCAGGCTGGGTCGACCACTTCAGCACGCTACCCGAGTCAGCCGCCGCGCCGCAAGTCGGGAGGAGGTGAAGAGTGAAGAGTGAGGACGTGAAGAGTGAGGAGTCAGAAGGGCTTTCACCGAAGCTCAAGCGTCAAACGCCTGGCGTCTGACCTTCTCACTCTCTAACTCTCTAACTCCTCACCTCCTCACAGCTCACCTCTACTCGATCTCCATCAACTCCACGTCGAAGACGAGCATCCCCTGCGGCGCGCCCTGCTGTCCCTCGTAGGCGAGGCCTCCGGGAATCCAGAAGCGGCGCTTCTCGCCGACGACCATGAGCTGAACGCCCTCGGTCCAACCCGGGATCACCTGGTTGAGCGCAAAGGTCGCGGGTTGGCCGCGGGTGACCGACGAGTCGAACATCTTGCCGTCGGTGGTCCAACCGGTGTAGTGGACGGTGACCCGGCTCGTGGCCGCCGGGTGGTCGGTGCCCGTGCCCGGCTGCAGGACCTTGGAGGCGAGACCCGGAATCGGTGGTGTCGGCATCCGCCGGCGGCGCGGCGACATCGGCCGGGGCCTTCGGCGGTTCCACCTGATCCTTGATTCTCGATGAGCTCGACGTCGAAGACGAGCATGCCCTGGGGGCGCTCGCGGCTGGCCCGTCGTAGGCGAGCTCCTCGGGGATCCAGAAGCGGCGTTTCTCGCCGACGACCATGAGCTGGACGCCCTCGGTCCAACCGGGGATCACCCGGTCGAGGGGGAAGGTCGCCGGCTCGCCGCGGGTGACCGACGAGTCGAACATCTTGCCGTCGGTGGTCCAGCCGGTGTAGTGGACCGTGACCTGGTCCCACGCATCCGGGTGGGCCGTGCCGGTGCCCGGGCTGAGGACCTTGGAGGCGAGCCCCGATGCGGTCACCTGGGCGTCCTTCGGCGGGGCCGCGACGTCGCTCGGGGTCGTCGGCGGGTCGGGCGCCTCGGTGATCTCGAGAAGCTCGACATCGAAGACGAGCATGCCCTGCGGCGCGCCCGGCCGACCGCCGTAGGCGATGTCCTCGGGGATCCAGAAGCGCCGGGTCTCACCGACGACCATGAGCTGGACGCCCTCGGTCCAACCGGGGATCACCCGGTTGAGGGGGAATGTCGCCGGCTGGCCGCGGGTGACCGACGAGTCGAACATCTCGCCGTCGGTGGTCCAGCCGGTGTAGTGGACGGTGACCGAGTCCCAGGCGTCGGGGTGGACCGTGCCGGTTCCCGGTTTGATGACCTTCGACGCCAGACCGGAGTCGGTGACTTCGGCATCGGCGGGCGGCGCCGCCACGTCGGATGGTGCCGCGACATTCGAGGCCGAGACCATGAGGGGAAGGAGACAGACGAGGGCAACAATGGTGAGCGTTTTCATGCGCGAGACCCTATCGCGAAATGGGTCGCCCGCGCAAGCGGGGAGGCGATCGGTTACCGGCTTTTTACGGTTTCCGGGAGGCGAGATCTTCTCCGCCGTGACATTGAGTCCCATCGCGAGGTTGAACCGCAATGGCGCAAGGGACGCAAAGCCACCGCGATGGGACGCGGGCTCAATCTGTCATTCTGAGCGAGCGCAGCGAGTCGAAGAATCCCCCGAAGCTCAGAGCGACGATGAGGAATTCAGTGCGCGTCCGACCCGGAGGGGACCCTTCGACTCACTCGCGGACTCGTTCGCTCAGGGTGACAATGAGTGGGTCAAATGCAGCGTGTGTCTTCCCGTTTCGTTCAACCCTCGATCAGATCCTGCGATGGTGCGAAGGGTCAATTATGTGATGACCTTTGCGATGGTCTTGGCGTCCCTTGCGTCCTTGCGGTGAAGCCGCGATGAACCTAAAACCTAAAACCTAATACCTTTTGCGCTGTCCACTTAAACCCTCGACGCCCGCCGGCATCTCAAGATCGTGACGAAACGAAATCGCCATCAACACGGACAAAGGAGTTCAGAGATGAAGCAAGCGATGACGGTGGTTGCGGTGGTGTTGCTCGCGGCGGGCGCCGCCTGGGCAGGTGACTATACCGAGACCTTCGACCAGACCTACGCTCTCGACCAAGGCGGCCGGGTGGGTATCGAAAACATCAACGGTGATGTGACCATCGAGGTGTGGGACCAGGCTGAGGTTCGGGTCTACGCGGTCAAGCAGGCGAGCACGCCCGAGCGTCTGGAAGCGCTCAAGATCGAGGTCGATGCATCGTCGCGCGGAGTGTTCATCGACACCCACTACCCCAACTCCCGTGACCTCGGGTTCGCCGATCGACACGGTCACTCCGAGGTCGAGTACACCCTCACGGTGCCGAGGTTCGCCTCGATCGACGGTGTCGATCTGGTCAACGGCGACCTGCTCATCGATGGTGTCGAGGGCGACATCGAGGCCGACACCGTCAACGGCACCATCGTGGTCCGCGGGGCAGGCGGCGAGATCGAACTGGACACGGTCAACGGAGGGATCGAGCTTCGAGCTCGGGTCGATCGTGAACCACGATGTCACGCTGGGTTCGGTCAACGGGACCATCGAGGTCTTTCTGACCGGGGGCGCCGAGATTCGGGCGGAGACCGTCAACGGTCGAATCAGCAACGATTTCGGGATCGAGGTCAAAAAGGGCAAGTACGTCGGATCTTCCATGAACGGGAGCATCGGCGGCGGTGGCCCTGTGGTCGAAATCGAGACCGTCAACGGCGGCATCAGGGTGGGATCGAGCTGATAACCCGAACCGTTGGGGCGTTCTTCTCGTAGTTATCTACAGGGGGATCGCTATGACCATCAAAACCGGGACCATTCTTGCGGCGAGCCTCGTGCTCGCCGCTTTCATCGGCGCGAGCGACGACACCGCATCCTCGGCCGCCGCCTCATCGGTCGAGGGCTATCATCTACGGCACGGTGGAGACCAAGGCCGGAAAGACCCATACCGGTATTCTTCGTTGGGACGACGAAGAGGCATTCTGGGACGATCTTTTCCACTCCGCCAAGGTCGAACGCCCTTACGAGGAATACGAGCAGGCGCCCCAAGCCGACGAAGACGCGTCCTGGTGGGAGCGGATGGCGCACACCATCGGTGGCGATCTCGGTCTTCACCAACCAGTCGCGGGTGGTGGCGATTCGGTTCGGCGATCTCAACAGAGTGAGGGTGACCGGCGCCGACGACGCGGTGCTCACCCTCAGGGACGGAACCGAGATCGAGGTCGAGGGCTACGCCAACGATGTCGGCGCGACCGTCGACGGTCATTGATGCCAAACCGGGTCGGGTCGAGGTGCCGTGGAAGAACGATCGACACCATCACCTTTGCCGCGACCCCGTCCGACGCCGACCCCGGGAGCTTTCGGCTGCGGGGAACGGTTTCGACCTCGGTCGGCGATTTTGTCGGGTTCATCCAGTGGGACAACGAGGAGTGCCTGAGCACCGACCGGCTCGACGGTGACGCCGGTGATGACCGTGTCAGCCTCGAGATGGGGGAGATCCGGATCCATCGAGCGCCGCGATCGTCGAAGTTCCAAGGTGATCCTGAAGGATGGCACCGAAATGGTGCTCTCCGGAACCAATGACGTCAACGACGACATCCGCGGGATCCACATCGAGGATGCCCGGTTCGGCCGGGTCGAGGTGGGCTGGGATGAGTTCGAGCGCGTCGTCTTCGACGACCCGGGAACGAGCGGTGTGTCGTATGCGGACTACGACCGTTCCAATCCACCTCGCCGGCACCGTGACGCTGAAGAGCGGCGACTGGCGAACCGGCGATCTGGTCTTCGATCTCGATGAGGAGTGGAGCTGGGAGATGCTCGACGGTTCCTCGGGAGAGATCGAGTACACGATACCCTTCGCCCTGGTGGCCTCCATTGAACCGGCGGGCCGGGATGGGAGCCTCGTCCGGTTGGTCAATGGGCTCTCACTCGAGCTCGAGGACAGCCACGACGTCGACCACGACAACTCCGGTGTCGTGGTGATTCCGCAAGGGCAAGGGCGAACCCGGGCACGTCAAGTGGACGGAAATCAGCAAGATCGAGTTCAACTGAAGGCGTTCCCGGTTTTTCGCCCGGCAGGGTGGTCTGTCCGGTTTGGATTCGGGATAGAATCGACCTGCTGCGAATTTACCGTGCCCACAGGTCTCATCGGTGTTGCCGTCGTGAATGACGATCTTCGGTGGGATCTCCAGGCGAGGAGATGATGTGGATGAGGGACCACTATCGTTCGTCGTCGCCCTATGAGAGCCTCGTCGGTTTTTCCCGCGCCGTCCGCCACGGGAACCGCATCGTGGTGTCCGGGACCGCTCCCATCGGACCCGACGGCCAAACGGTGGAGGGTGATGCCTACGTCCAGGCAAAACGGTGCTTCGACGTCATTCTCGAAGCGGTCGGAGGCCCTCGGTGGTTCCCGTGAAGATGTGATCCGGACCCGGATCTACGTCATCGACTCCGGCGGACTGGGACGCCGTCGGTCGCGCCCACGGTGAGACCTTCGGCGAGGTCTTTCCAGCCGCGACAATGGTGGTGGTCGCCGGGCTCCTCGACCCGCGCTGGCGGGTCGAGATCGAGGCCGATGCCGAGATCTCGGGATGAGAATGGCGCGGGTTTCTTCCTCGCTGTCGCAGCCCAGGGTCAAGTGATAGAATCTCAAGTAGTGGAGTGATTTAGGTTGGCAACGGAGGGCACAACGAGGCGCTGGTCCGAGATCGAGGGTGATTCTTCGGACGGTGTCCGGATCGCCGCTCCCTACGATTTCGAACCCGCCATTTTCGCGAATGGGGGAGTCCTCGACGATCGGGCGTTTCACAAGGAGCTGAGGAAGCGGAATCTCCGCATGCTCCTGTGGACCGCGGTGGTTTTCAACCTCGTCTACGTCGGCTGGTCCCTTTTCGACTATGTCCTCGTTCCCGATCTGTGGTTCCGATTCTTCGTTCTCCGGTTGATTGCGGTCGTCGTCACCACCATCACCGTGGCGATGGTGTTCCGGCCGCGGTTTCAGGAACTACAGCTTCGAGGGATTCTGGATTCTCGCGGTCGTCTACTGCGGTTTCATCGGTCCCATGCTGCCGCTCGCGGGCGATGGTTTTTCGAAGTACATCATGGGCCTGTCGATCGTCATGATGGGTGTCGGCGTGATTCCGGTGTGGCACCCGCGGTGGACGGCCACGTCCCTGCTCGTCGGGCGGATCATCGTCAGCGGGTTCTTCTTTCCGTTCTGGACCGGCTCACCGCCGATGCGCGAGGTGGTGGCCAACAGTTTCGTGCTCATCACCGCCTTCGGGCTCGCCGTCGTCGCGTCGCTCTTCAAGTACGATCTGGCCCGGCGGGATTTCATGAGCCGGGTCCAGCTGGCGGCGGTCGCCCGCCGCGAGTCGGAAGCGCGGATCGTCCTGGCCAACACATCGGACGATCTTCAGGGCGCGCTGGAAAAACTCAAGGAGCTCGATCGCCTCAAGAGCCAGTTCTTCGCCAATATCTCGCACGAACTGCGGACACCGCTGACCCTCATCCTGGCGCCGTTGAGCGAGCTCGCCTCCATCGTGACCGGCGCCGAGGCCCGGCAGCAGGTGCGGGTGATTCGGCCGCAACGCCGAACGTCTGCTGGGGTTGATCAACGATCTTCTCGATCTCTCCAGCCTCGATGCCGGTGGGCTGCGGCTCAACCTCGCCGAGATGGACATCAGATCGGTGGCCGCATCGGTTCACGAAAACAGCATGCCGGCGGCCCTGGCCGAAGGGATCGATCTCCAGATCACCTGCGATTCGCCGTCGTCGAGAATCTGGGGTGATGCCCACCGCCTCGAGATCGTCATGACCAACCTGGTCTCCAATGCCATCAAGTTCACCCCCAGGGGCGGCCGGATCGAGATCCGGGTCGCGGATCTCGATGGTGGGGTTCAGGTCGAGGTCGAGGATACCGGAGTGGGAATCCCGGAGGACGATCTGCCGAGGGTCTTCGAGAGGTTCTTCCAGGCCAACCCGACCGACCGCAGGCGCGAGGGAGGCGTGGGAATCGGTCTCGCCCTCGCCAAGGAGCTGGTCGAGCTGCACGGCGGGACCATCGGCGTCGAGCAGTCCGGGCGAGACCGGGACGATCTTCACGGTTTTTCTCCCGTTCGGCCGCGACCACATCCGACCCGAGGTCATCGAGCGGCGCCAGCAGTTCGAGGAGACCGCGATCCGTCGCCGGTCCGACGATGCTTCGGACGTACCGGATCGATCCGCATCTCTCGCAGCCCGGCAGTCGATGGTCGCCGTGGTGCTCACTGCCGGTGATTACACGGACGGTCTCGAGCCGGTGCCCTTCGTTTCGGGACGGCGGCCGCGGATTCTCCTCGCCGAGGACAATCCGGAGGTTCGGGAGTTCATTCGGACCCTGCTCGAACCGCGGTTTCGAGGTGACGGAGGCCGAAGACGGCGCTGCAGGCCTGGGAGATGCTCCAAACCGAATCACCCGATCTGGTGGTGTCGGACGTGATGATGCCGAAGATGAGCGGCACCGAGCTGTGCCGGGCCATCAAGAACGATCCCGCCTCTGAAGTCGACTCCCGGTGATTCTGCTGACCGCCAAGGTGGGTTCGGAGGCCACCCTCGAAGCCTATGCCCACGGCGCCGACGATTTTGTCGCCAAGCCGTTCCACCCGAGGGTGCTCTTGGCTCGGATCCGGGCCCAGCTCAATCTCCGGGCGCTCGCGCTCCATCTCGCGCAGCAGGAGAAACTCGCGGTGGTCGGAACCATGTCGGCCGGCATTCTGCACGAGGTCCGCAATCCGGTGAACGCGATTCTCAACGCATCTCGAGCCATGACGTCGAAAAAGCTGGACGAGGACGACCAAGCGGCAACTTCTCGAGGTCATCGGCGACGCGGCGGTCCGGATCGAAGAGATCACCTCGGCCCTGGACACCCACGCCCGTCCGGCCGAGGCCGGTGAGACCGCCGTCCTGCGATCTCAGAGAGGGCATGGAGGCGACTCTCAAACTCATCCGCCATCGCCTCGATGGCGTCACGATCCACCGTGACTTCGCCACCGACCGTCTGGCGAAGGCGCCGGCAGGACCGATGAACCAGGTCCTTCTCAATCTCGTCGACAATGCGGTGCGGATGGGTGCGAAGAACCTGTGGGTGAGCATCCATGCCGAGGAGAGCAGCCTTGTCGTCAAGGTCGGCGACGACGGCCCCGGGGTTCCGAAGACCATGTGCGATCGGATCTTCGATCCGTTTTTCACCCACCGCCCCGAGAGCGATGGAACCGGACTTGGGTCTCTTTCTGTCCCGGAAGATGGTCGAGGACGCCGGTGGATCGCTGCAGTATCGAAGACAGATCCGGCGGCGGTGCGTTGTTCGTCGTGGTGGTTCCTGCGTTACCCTTGGAACCGGAGCCGGGGAGGGCGCCGGACGCAGGTTGAATGAAGATCGGCTGCCGGTCGATCGCATCGCCGGTGCACCAGGCGCCTGTGACCCGGGCGCGGACCAGGAGGGCACAATGGTCAAATCGTACGAGGCACTGATGGGGTCGTTGGGTCGATCCATGTTCTACCGACCGGAGCGGCAGCGGGTTCGCGAACTCCTGTCGCGCGATTCGCGGCCGAAGCTGCTGATCAACGGCGCCGAGTACCCTCATCTTCGACTGTCTCGATGAACGGTTTGTCGTTCCTGACACCGGACGGCGCCGGTGAGTGGAACCATCGGCAACACCATCGATCTCGAACTCCTGCTGCACGACGAACCCATCTATCACGGGACCGCGCATGTCGCTCGGATCGAGCCCGGTCCGCGTGGCGCCCGCATCGGCGTCGGTCTGATGACCGGATTTCTCGATCTGCCGGAGATCCGCCGGCGCGACGACCAGAAGCTGCTCGAGGAACAGATCGACAACGGCGCCGCGGATCAGCTTGCCAAGGTACCGGCCGCCTATCGCGAGAAGGTGTCGGAGATTCCTCCACTTCTACCAGTTCTACCGGCGCGCCCTCGACTACCACGAGCGACGGTTCCGAGCCGAAGGAGCGACGGACAGAGACCTTCTGGAGTTCGCGCAACGGGCCTACGAGGCTCTCTGCGGAGCCGTATTATCAGCTCCACCGGGAGGCGACCGCGGTCGCCCGCAAGTTCATCACCGACCGGGAGACTGCTGGTTGCGGCCAAGGAGTACACCGAGACCGTGCTCGTGCCTCTGACCCTGGACATTCCCTTCGACAACCGCGCCTACCTCAAGCCCCTGGGTTACCCCGGCGACTACCAGGTCATGCTCTACTACTACAACAAGAGCTTCGAGGGCGATTCGGTCTTCGCCAAGGTCTTTCACCGCATCGGGATCGAGCACCCGCTGGCGCAACGGCGTCTGCACCCGCAAGGACTTCATCGTGGAGCTGATGGGGCGGGAGCACGACCGGGTGCTGGCCGAGCGTGGCGATGCCTGCGAGTTCCGGGTGGCGAGCCTCGGCTGCGGTCCGGCGCGGGAGGTTTCGGACTACGTCGCCGAAGCGGCGGACCTGGCCGGGGACGGCGATCTGGACCCTCATCGATCAGGAGGAGGAGGCGCTGGGTGTCGCTTTCCGGGCGTGCAAACGCGAGATCGGCAGAGTTGGACGCCCCGGCCCAGCTCGATCTGCTCAATCTCTCCTTTGTCCAGATGATCAACGAGGGGGTGCCGCTGCACGAACCGGAGTCGCAGGACTACATCTACTGCACCGGTCTCTTCGACTACATCAAGAGTCGCGGCGCGCCCAGGTCCTGATCTGCGCACTCTACGACCTGCTCGCGCCGGGCGGAATGATGAGCGTCGGCAACGCCATCGGGCCACCGGATTGCTTCTGGACTGCGGAGTTTCTCGGCGACTGGATCGATGATCTATCGAACCCGCAAGGAAGTCGAGGAGCTCGGTGCGACGCTGCCGGAAACGGCGGTATCTGAGGTCGTCGCCGAGCCGGGGAACGCGTATTTCTTTCTCAACGTGCGCAAACCGAAAGCGGGACAGCGTGGCTTAAGGTCGGTCGAGATGAACGACACGATTCTCTACATCGACGATGACGAGTCGAATCTGCTCGTGCTCAAGGCGACGTGCGCCGGCGAGCTCAATGTCGATCACCGCCTCGAGCGGCGCCGAGGGACTCGAGATCCTCGCCAAGCAGGAGGTGGCGGTGCTGCTGGTCGATCAGCGAATGCCGGGGATGACCGGTGTCGAGGTCTTCGAGATCGCCCAGGAACGCTACCCGGATTCCGTGCGGATTCTGATCACCGCCTTCACCGATCTCACCGAAGCCATCGCGGCGATCAACCGCGGCCACATCCGCCGCTATCTGAGAAAACCCTGGGAGCCCGAGGAGCTCAAGGCGGCGCTCCGCGAGGCCGTGGAGATCTACCAGACCCGGAAGAAGATCGCCGATCTGGAAACCCGGCTGCTCGAGACCGAACGCACCTACGCCCTCGGGGTGGTCGCGGCCGGCGTCGCCCACGAGCTGCGGAATCCGTTGGCCGCCATGAGCATGAATCTCGAACTCGCGCGGATGCGGCTCGACGCCATGAATCGCAGCCTCGCCGACGGGGATTCGGTCGATCCGGCCAATCTGCGTTTCGCTGGCCAACGCCCTGGAAAAGCTCGAAGGAGCGGTCGAGAGCGCCAGGAAGATCGCCGACGGACTCGAGCTGAGTCACCGGCGGCGCGACGACGAGACCACCGCCGACCTCGGCGAGATCCTCGAACTGACCCTCAAGTTCATGCGCGCCGCGCTGCTCAAACGGGCCCGGCTCGAAGTCGAGACCGCAATCGTGCCCGTGGTCCAGGGCTCGCCCCGAGAGAACTCGGCCAGGTCCTGGTCAATCTGCTGGTCAACGCGATGCAGGCCATGCCCGATCAGCCGCCGAGCGAGAGCCTCGTCGGTGTTCGTCTCGCGCCCGGCGACGGAGATGGGCTGGGTCAAGCTCGAGGTCTACGACAACGGAGAGGGGATCCAGGAGGATCTCGTGACCCGGATCTTCGACCCCTTCTTCACCACCAAGACCCAGGGAGGGACCGGGCTCGGACTCGCCATCTCGAAGAAGATCATCGAGGAGGCCGGTGGGACGATCTCCGCCGACGAGCGCCCCGGGCGAAGGGCACCACCTTCACCGTGCTGCTGCCCGTCGCCGTGAGCTGAACCGCACCATCGCGCGTCGCAGCGTCGAACACGCGAAGGCGCAAAGACGCAAAGCTCACGAGCATTTCAGCGCTCGAGTCGAACCGCAGGGCAGAGATCCATCGCAATCGCACACGGATGACCATGGATTCGGGGATCGACACGGATCATCACATCCGAGGATCGCGGCGGAGTCGGTGTCGGTCGAACCGCCACCACCTGTCGATCGGGACGACGCTCCGAACTCGAGTGTTCGTCCGCCGACCCGATCAACAGGCCGCCGCGCCTACGGCACGCCGGCTCCGCCTGAATTCCGCTCTCAGTCTTCTGCAAGAGAATATGTGGATGCGATCACGGGGAGACCCGATAGCCAACAACCTAAGAGGCTGGACGGTCGTGCTGAAAGCACGAGACAAGACTGTGAGATCGGATTCCGAAGTGCCGCGCTTCGGATCCGACTCACGTCTTGGGTCTCGGTCCTGGACGCGACCACCGTCGAGCCGGTTGACGATCTGAAAACGTCATGGCTGAGATCGGCAATGGGCCCGATCCGTGTCGATCCGCAATCCGTGTCTCATTCGTGTCCGCACTGTGATGCTTCGTGACGATGGTCTTTGCGTCTTTGCGCCTTCGCGTTTGCGACGTGCGATGGCTCTGCGCCTCTGCGTTAATCCTCGCCGCGAAGTCGCTGAGCCGCACGGGCATCCGTTTGGCGCCCCAGTCGCCGGGTGGGCCGTCGAAGCGACCCGGGCAGGCGGCGCCGCAGGTGGTGCAGCGACCATCGTCGGTGAGGTTCCACCGGGTGAGCCGGTACCAGTCGCGGCCGATGAGCACCTGAGAGCAGCCGGGGCAGATCGTGCTGCCGCCCGACTCGTCGTGGACGTTGCCGGTGTAGGCGAATCGAACGCCGTTGGCCATGGCGATCTTCCGCGCCCGGGTGAGGGTCGACGGCGGCGTCGGCGGCAGGTCGAGCATCTTGTAGTCGGGGTGAAAGGCGGTGAAGTGCATGGGCACGTCGGGGCCGAGCCGGTCGACCACCCAGCCGGTCATCTCGTCGAGCTCGCGGTCGGAGTCGTTGAGCCCCGGGATGAGCAGGGTGGTGAGCTCGACCCAGACCTCGGTTTCGCGGGCGAGGTACTCGAGGGTCTCCTTGACCGGTTCGAGTTCGCCGCCGCACTGGCGGCGGTAGAACTCCTCGGTGAAGGCCTTGAGATCGACGTTGGCGGCGTCCATGGCGGCGAAGAACTCGGCCCGCGGCTCGGCGAGGATCTCACCGGCGGTGACCGCGACGGTGGCGACGCCCGGCCTCGTGGCAGGCCGCGGCGACATCCACCGCGTACTCGAGGAAGATCACCGGGTCGTTGTAGGTGAAGGCCACCGAGCGGCAGCCGAGCTCGGCGGCGGCGCGGGCGATGGTCTCGGGCGAGGCGTCGTCGGCCAGGGTGTCCATCTGGCGCGACTTGGAGATGTCCCAGTTCTGGCAGAACCGGCAGGCCAGGTTGCACCCGGCGGTGCCGAAGGAGAGCACCGCGCGTGCCGGGGTGGAAGTGGTTGAGCGGTTTCTTCTCGATCGGATCGACGCAGAAGCCCGACGACCGGCCGTAGGTGGTCAGGACCAGCTCGCCGTCGAGGTGCTGCCGAACAAAGCACAGACCGCGCTGGCCGTCCTTGAGCTTGCACAGCCGAGGGCAGAGCTCGCACACGGATGCGACCGTCATCGAGCCGACGCCAGTAGCGAGCGGGATGGGCCATGATTTGTGTGACATGAAGGTTTCTCTGAATCCATGAGACGCCGATCGGCGCGCGGTGTCAAATCGGGGTTTCGGGCTGTTCGCTCCATCGCAGACTTGAAACACAAAGGACACGAAGATTCACGAAGCAGCCACGAAGGACATGATTTTGGCTCATCGCTGGATTCCACGGGAGGTCTTGCCAGCCGGTTCGGTTGAGGCCCGGGTCGATATTGCGATGCTTCGTGAAGCCCTTTGTGGTTCTTGGTGATCTTCGTGTTTAATCGTGCGTCGAAGATTGTCCGGCCGAATTCCGGATCACGATTCACGACTCACTCACGACTCATTGTGCGACGGCGGGCAACAGCGGTTAGCCGATGATCGCCCACCTCGAAACGAATTTGGGCCCGAGAGGGGTCGCGTCCCAATCGGCCTGCGTAGGATTTGAAAATCGTTCTGAACGGCACGTCCGATCGAGGCCAAGAGCCGAGTGCTTTCGATCGCTCTCGCGCACAGAGCGTCGGACTCGCGTCGGCAAAACGACGCGGAGGGTGCCTGGCATCGTCGTTTTCGTCCGACGAAATGGTCGCATGGCCACCGCACGGGAAGGGTAAAACGCGAACACCAACTCCTCAGAATGCGCGCCGGAGTGAACGCGCGAGCGATGCCTTTGACGCCCTCCCAGCGCGCGAAGCGAGTGCACTGCCAGCGACCGGAGGGAGCGCTGACATCCTCACTCCTAACTCCTAACCCCTCACATTGCGACGCGGGCAAGAGCGTCCCGCGCACCTCGCCGAACCCGATCTTCACCCCGTCCCGCTCGCACCAGCCGGTCATGATGACCGTGTCGCCGTCGGCGAGGAACTTCCGTTCTTCGCCGTTGCTCAGTCGGATCGGTTCGGCGCCGCGCCAGCTCAGCTCCATCATGGATCCCCGTTCGTGCTTCTCCGGCCCCGAGATCGTGCCCGAACCGTAGAGATCGCCGGGTTGCGCGTTGCAGCCGTTGATGGTGTGGTGGGCGAGCTGTTGGCAGACGTTCCAGTACATGTAGCGGAGATTCGACGTGGCGATGCGCTCGGGGGTCGTCATCTTCATGCTCTGGAGCAGAACCTCGAGATGGATGTCGTAGGCGCGGTCATCGGGGCTTTTGAGATAGGGGAAGACTTCCGGGTCGGTCTGCGCCGGTCCCGCGCAACGGAACGGTTCGAGTGCATCCATGGTGACGACCCACGGAGAGATCGAGGTGGCGAAGTTCTTGCTGAGGAACGGTCCCAGCGGGACATACTCCCAGGCCTGGATGTCGCGGGCCGACCAGTCGTTGACCAGGACCATGCCGAAGATGTGCTCGGGCGCTTCGTTGATCGGGATGTTCTCGCCGAGCCGGTTGCCGGGGCCGACGAAGAAACCCATTTCGAGCTCGAAATCCATGAGACGGCTCGGGCCGAAGATCGGCTGATCGGCATCGGGGGGCTTTGGTCTGACCGTTGGGCCGGCGGACATCGGTGCCGCTGACGACCACCGAACTCGCCCGGCCGTGATAGCCGACGGGGATGTGGAGCCAGTTGGGTTGGAGGGCGTTGTCCTTGCCGCGGAGCATGACGCCGATGTTGGTGGCGTGTTCGCGCGACGAGTAGAAATCGGTGTAGTCGCCGATGGCGGCCGGGAGCACCATCTCGACCGCCGATTGCCGGTGAAAGGCGGCGTCGCGCAGCCCGGCGTTGTCGCGCAGGGTCGGCTCGTCGTCGCGAAGGAGTTTGGTCAGCGTCGATCGCGCGGCGGTCCATGCCGGACGTCCGAGGCCCATGAAGGCGTTGAGGGTCGGCTCTCGGAAGACCGATCCGTCGCCGAGTTCGCCACCGCCGAGCAGACCCGTCGTCCGCGAGGACCGCAAGATCGAGCACCTCATCGCCGATGGCGACACCGATTCTCGCCGTCGACCCCGCCGACGGTCTTGAAGACACCGTAGGGGAGGTTGTGGATCGGGAAGTCCGAGTCGGGCGCGACATCGATGAACGAACGCAGCGAAGTGTCGAAGTTGGTCATGAAATGCTCTCCTTGGCGATGGTGCGACGGGTCAAGAATGCGATGTCCTTTGCGATGTTCTTGGCGTTCTTTGCGGTGAAACTGCGATGATGCGATGGGTCGATGATGCGATGGCCCTTGCGATGTCCTGGCGTCCTTGCGTCCTTGCGGTTCGCTCCCTGCCGCGGTCACAGCCAGCCGAGGCTGGCGAGGTCGTCGCGGGGCTCGGTGAAGCTGCAGCTGCCGAAGCTGGTCATGGCGTCATTCGACCCTCGACGACGCTGTCGAACCCGGTCTCGAGATCGCGCCAGCGAAGCTCGGATTCGGTGAGCCGAACGCCGTCGGGTCCTCCTCGGCGATGATGTCGCGGATCGATCTCGTCATCGAGAAGATGAGCGCGCGCGAGCACCGACGCCGCGAAGAGGTTGAGAAAACCGTGGACCGTCGTGCCGAGGGTCGGGTCGTGGTGGCGAATGGGATGGTGCAGGCCCTGGGTCGCCTTGAGCGGGAGGCCGGCCGCCAGGCTCGCGGTGATGGCCGCCGCCACCGCCTCGACGGTGGGGACGGCCGAGGCATCGAGCCCGCCGCAGCGGATCTTGAGCCCCGCGCGGCGGGTCGTCGTCGATGTCGTGGCTGGCGGCTGCCACCGCGACCGCTTCGACGACGGGGTCCGCCGCGGTCGCCGAGGAGCGGAATCTCGAAGTAGGCAGTGGGGGTCCTGGTCGGCGACGTCCACGAGATGGTGGAACGTGACATCGACGACCTCGGATGGATCACCCTTGGCCGGCAGCTTGACCTCGAAGACATCGATGACGGCGGCGCCGGCGTGCCGGTCGCCGAAGGCCTTCATGGCCTCGGCGTCGCGCTCGATGGCGTCGGCAAAGCCGGGCGGGTCGTCGCCGCCGGCGCCGAGGGCGGCGATCCGGATGGGTGTCTGGCCGAGGTCGGCCTCCGCGATGAGCGGCGTCAGTTCGCCGAGCCGCGACGCCGGGCAGACAAACCGGGCCAGCAGCCAGCCGTCGGCGCTCGCGCGATGGGCGAGGAAGCGCGTGAACGCCTCGGCCATGGCGAGCTTCGCCGGCGGGAAAAGCCCGGCGTAGTCGATGATCTCGGTCAGCAGCGCGCGTGATGTGGTCGGCATTGGACTCTCCATCTTCGCGGTTTCTGCGACAGTGTCGCTGTCATCGTAGCACCGCCTCCGCTTCGCTCGTTCGACCCCCGCGCGCCTCTCGGGAGAGATGCTGCCAGGTTGTGAGGGTGCGAACGATTTTGACGGCCAGAACGCCGCTTGCGACGAGCCCGATACTGCCGACCGCGTCCACGGTGGCGGCTGAAATCCATGTGATCGGGGTCGAGTCGATCTGGAACACGAGCGACGAGATCGTGACGACAAACCCTGAGGCTATCCACAATCCCCACCACCATCCCAGGAGTCCGCCCGCCGATCCGGTATTGGGTGGTCGGCTCTGAAGCGCAATCTCCCGCATGCTGAGCAGCGGGAGAATGAGACTTCCGATCGGGATGAACCAACCGATGGTGGCGATCCCGGCGCCGTACTCCGGGTGCTCGCAGCCGAGAAAGAGGAGGTTTCTGATTGCGGTCCGCTGCCAGCGGATGAACGTGGCACCCGCGATGAGCAGTGCCGCGATGTAGACCCAACCGCTGATCGTCGTGATGGCGTCGTAGTGATCAAACCAGACCGCCGATGGCGGCGCGATCAAGTCCCCGACGGTGACGATTCCGACCGCCGTCCAGAGGATGTCGATCACGAGTACCCACATCACCACTGCCAGACTGACGGTGGCGATCCGGGCACGCGAGCGTGGGTCTGACCAGGGCCCGAATGCGGGGCCACCGATGGTCGGCTCCTTGGCGGCGATCTCGGGGGTCACAGAAGGCGCCACCTGAAGAGCAGCCACCCGACCAGAATCGTCATGACCGCCGCTGCTGCGATGACAACCAGGACCGCGACCAGCGCGGTTCGACGATCCGGGCTCCCTTCGGATCCGGATTCGCCGATGGAATAGCCGGCGGCGTCGACCATCACCTCGACCGCTTGGTTGAAGGCGGCGATCTCGTCCGGTTTCACGGGTTGGTCGCCGACGACGAGTTCATGATCCATCTGGAGAGTCGCGCCGTCGTGCTTCGGTGTCACCCGGTAGTTGAACCAGGGCGCGCCGGTTTCGACTACGACACCATCGAGAAGCCAATCCGAGGGGGCGTGAATCCGAACCGATTCGAAACGTCGGAAACGTCGCGGCAAATCGAGGGGAGCGCGCCGCTCGCTGAGGTCTTCGGTTTGAAGAAGGCTGGCGAGGAGGATCGGCAGCAGATCGAAGATCCTTTCGCCATCACTCAGATACCACCAGTCCTCGAGCTGATAGTGCTCGTGGGTGACGATTCGGTTGGCTCTCCGGTCGTCCTCGATCTCGAGTGGTTCCACGGCCACCGCTCGTCCGGTTGTGGTCGAGTAGTAGTCCGTATAGCTGTCCTGGAGCTCTTCGGGGGTCGTGTCCGCGAAGCTGTAGCGTTGGGCGTCAGCTTCCCCCCCGAGGTACTCGGTGACGACCTCGACTGAAGCCGTGGTCCCGTCATCGGAGAATTCATAGGTGTAGGTCGCGTGAATCTCACCGGGGTCGGTCTGTTCCTTCGGGATGGCGACGGGTTCGGTTTCACCCGCTCTGAGGACGAGCCCGAATCCGTAGTCCGGGATGGCGCTTTCGGTGAGGGTGCCCCCTTGGAATGAAATCGTCGGGTCGATCCACCGCGTTTTACCTGCAATCTCAGCCACCACCACGACGTGGTCGAAGGCGCCCGGCGAGGGCTGGCGCTGCGGTACGAGGGGGCCGGATGTCGTGTCGACCAGGGCCGGCCACGCGGGGATTCCGAGCTCGGTCAAGAGCGCGACGAGGAGAAGGGCTTTGTCTTTGCAGTCGCCGAAGCGACGTTCGATGGTCATCGCCGGTGGGTGCGGTGCGTACGAGTTGGGTCCCAGGACGATGGCAATTTACCGGAGCTCGTCCTGGATCCAGCGAACGGCGGCCATCGCGGCATCCTCCGAATCCGCTGCGCCCGAGGTGATCTCAGCCGCCCATGCCCGGATCGCCGAGTGATTCGACTCGGGTACCCGGTACAGCGGCAGCCCCCAGTCGACGATCTCGCTCCACGAGCCGTACTGAGAGATCTGGAGCCAGGGGTAGGACTCCCAGTTCGGAGGTGTGGCGCCCTCATAAGGGATGGCTTCGATATTGCCGAGCAGCCATTCGTGCTCGATGAGATCGCCGACGCTTTGAATCCGGGCCTCGGCGTCGGCGCCCGCGAAACCTCGGATATGAAGCGGACTTCCGGGGTGACGCAGGATCCGCACCCTTCGGATGGACACCGGTGATGACCATCCCATCGAAAGCCCTTTGAAATAGCTGCCGCCAAACACCGGATTGAAGCCTTCGAGGCTGTACGCCACGTCAACCACGTCACCGACCCGGATATCGCCGAGGACAGCAGAACCGACAATGAGCCGTCGTAGATCCGGCGGGAGAAGTCAGCCTCGCGTTGGGCGATGGTGATTTGTGCGCCGGCGAGTCGGACTCGGCCCACACGCCGTCCCGAAACACCCTCGCGTGGTGCAGCACGAGGCTTTGGAATTCGGGATCGAAGCTGATGTCCTTTTCAGCGGCAAGACTCAGACCGGCGTGGGTCAGGACCTGAGTCACGATGCTCGAGTATTCGACCGTGCGGGTGCCGTTCAGAAGGACCTGAAAATCGACCAACAAGTGGGCTACCGACGAACTTGCCGCCGACCCGGAATCGACCGGTACCGCCGGGTCGAACGGGGTTTGATCAACCCAGGCCGGCACCGCCGCCACCTTCACGAGGGATGATCGGGCACCGCCGCCGACGCCGGGCCGGCGAGAACGACCACCGAGGTCGCGATGACGGCGGCGAGACCAGACCGGCGTTGCAGAGGCGGCATCAATTCACCGGGATTCCTTCGGGCCACTGGACAAACATCCCGTTGCGGTAGACCAGGTCGCAGTCGAAGTCCGACGTCGGACCGCCCGGGCGGTCCCCCGGCAGCTTGTCGCGACCGAATGACACGATCTCGTACGCGGTCCCGTCGGCGGCGGTGGTCACCTGAAAAGGCTCTCTCCAACCGTCCAGGGTAGGGGTGCGTTTGAGATAGGCCGGGGTCAAGACGGTCGCGAGTTCGTCCAGCGAGGTGATGGCGAGGGGATAGTGGCGATAGTCGACCGCGTACGCCTCGCAGGCGGTGGCGATGGTCCTCATGTCGGCTATGCTTCGCTTCTGGCGACTGCGGTTGATGGCGTTGAGGAGATTCGGGATGGCGATCGCCGAGACGATGCCGCAGACAAAGATCAAACCGAAGAGCACCGCGATGACGGCGACGACGCTCGTCCCCGATTTCTGCGAGCGGGCGAGCAACGCGAACTCCTGCTGCGTGAGGGTTTCCGGGGAGGCGCCGGAGAACAACAGCTTTGTTTCGGGTTTGAAGAATGCACACCAGGATGAGAATCGAGATCAAAGTGCCGACCGGGATGCCGAGAAGTCCAATGATCGACAGACCGATCTGGAGGCCTCGTCCCCATGGCGCGAGTTGCCAGAGTCCGACCGCACAGGCGATCTGGACCGCTCCGAGAACAAGGTAGACAATCGACAGTGTGCTCGCCACCGCGTCGCCATCGCCCATGCCGACCACGAGAGCCAGACCACCCATCAGCAGCAGGATGCCGCCGCCGATGCTGTTGAGCACCGCGAGCAGGGTCACCACACCCGGGCGTTTGAACACCTCGCCGCCGGAAAGACCGAGCCCTGTTGCTCCGCCGCACTGACCGCAGAATCTGGTGTCCGGATCGAGCGCGTTGCCGCACGAGGGGCAGACGAAGGCTCCGCTGAAGCCGGATTCGGCCTGCGGAGCGACGAACTCCGAGTTGCACTTTGTGCAGTAGAGCTGGGTCCCGGCGCGGTCGGAGGGAATCGACATCACATGGCCACAGGTGGGACAGCTGAAAGGAGTGCTCATGATCTTTCCCCGTTTCTTCGTCTCAAGATTGCGCCGATTTCCAGGCTAACACGAAAGCGACGTTGAGATGATTCCGGATGGAATGAAGGTGGCCGCCAATACCCGTCATTCTGAGCCTCCCAGGACCCTTCGTTGCCGACAGAACAGGGTAGTGACACCGGGTTTGCGCCTTGGGCCATCGGCTTCGCTATCGCAATTCGCAATCGACGAGACGCGATCGATCGAGTTGTCTCGCTGGGCAATTCACGAGATCCCGGCGGATGTGTCCTGGGCGGGCCCACATCATTCGATAACCGATAGCGATAGCGATGGGCTCCGTGGGATCATGTTATTGGATGCGATAGTATTTGCGATGGTGCGACGGGCTAATACCGATACCGAATACCTGATACCTGATGCGCTCCTCGGCAATGCACCCTTTCGGAGGACCCGCATTCGTTTTGACCCTTAGCGCCGCCGTTCTGCGCGGTCGTTCTGATGTCCGTCGGATCGGCGTGGCCGACGAGGAGATCACCCTCGCAAATGCCGGATTTCGAGCGTCTGTCGCCGAACGGCTCGGTGACCGGCTGGAGCATGGACGCCGCGCAGTCGCGGGAGGACCGCCATCGCGGCGAGCACCGATGCGGTGCATGGTGGGGTGGGAGACCTCGGGCTCGTTGTGCGCGGGCACGGCACGGTCACCGCCGAGTCGGCGCCGGTGACGCTCGAGGTCGGCAAGCTCTACCGCCTGAGCGCGTGGATCCGGACCGAAGGCGCGGTGTCCGACCCGACCACCAGGTACCCGACCGCGGTTCCGGCCTGTCTGACCATGGCGTCCTTTCCCTTCACCAATCACTCCGAGGCGGTGGGCGGCGACTCGGACTGGACCCGGGTCGAGAGTCTCTTTTTCGCCACCCAGCGCGAAGACCGGGCTGCGGCTCCACCTCGGCCGAAACGGCAACGCGCGCGGCGCCGCGTGGTTCGACGATGTCCGTCTCGAGAGGGTCGACAACATCACCGAGGCCATCCCGATCGAAACCGTCCGCTGGTCGGGCAAGGGATTCCGCTACCAGGACCGGGGTTGGATCGTCGTCCACATCGAAGGTGAGCCCTACCCGCGGGGGCGGCAGTACGGCTCGCTGGTCGCGGACGAAATCAGCTCCTACATCGCCAAGCTCGGCGTTCTGGCGAACGAGTCCGACCCCGAGGCGGGCTGGCGGCGGCTTCGATTCGAGTGCGACACCCTTTCCATGCGCAGCTACGACGAGGAGTATCTGCGTGAGATGAAGGGCATCGCGGATGGCGCCGCGGACGCGGTGGCGAAGCGTTCGGCCGGCCCCTGGATCTCGTCGACATCGTCACCATCAACTCGGTGGTCGATCTCGGCCAACTCGAGGACGCCATCGAAATCACCCCGAACGCGCTCACCGGCGAGGCCTTTTTCGCTCCCGACGAGGAGCTCGAGGTCGCGCCCGAAAAGCACAGCTGCTCGGCCTTCGCGGCGACGGGACCGGCGACTGCGACCGGCGGCATCGTCTTCGGCCAGATCTTCATGTGGGGCGGCTACACGGGGGTGCACTGGAACGTCATCGTCGATGTCGTGCCCAGCGACGGCCACCGGCTCGTCTACCACACCTTCCCGGGAGGGATTCACTGGGGGCCGATTTCATCTCAACTCGGCGGGATCATCATCGGTGAGACGCACCGTGTCCCAGACGCCGTGGGAGCCCGACTCGACCCCGCAGTCCAACCGCATCCGCAAAGCGGCGCAGTACGCCCGTCCATCGACGACGTCGAACGCATCCTCTGGGACGGCAACAACGGGATGTACACCAACGACTGGCCGATCGCCGACATCAAGACCGGTGAGGTGGCGATCCTCCTGCTCGGCACCCATTCGAAGAAGCTGTGGCGGACCGGCGAGGATATGGCGCCGTTCGGCACCCGGGTTTCCTCTGGGCCAACAACAACAATCGCGACCCGGAGGTGCGCAAGGAGTACCTGGCTCAGCCCGACGACCGGCCCTTCGACCTCATGTTCTCGCCGTGGAACCGCGATATCGCCTTCAACGAGTTCTACGTCGAGCATGCGGGCGCCATCGACGCTATGGCGGCGGTCGAGCTCTGGGCGTCGTCGCCGATCAACCGCGCCCACGCCTGCGACGGCAAGATCACGACCACCGAGATGGCCGAGGAGATGGTCTTCCTGGCCCACCACGGCAAGGTGACCCTGCGCGAGAAGTTCCCCACCCAAGGTCTGGCGCTACCTGCCCGATCTGCCCGGCGCCGAGCCCCATCTCAGCCTCGGCTACGCCACCATCAGCCCGATCTTCGTCAACGATCAACTCCAGGCGTTGCGCGGCCGGTGGCGGCGAATCCCGAGCTGACCGAGGCGCCGGAACTCGAGCTCGGACCGCTCGCCGGCGATTTCATCGATCGACCGCGACGAGCTGTGGCGCCGGACCGTCTTCCCGGCGTCACCGGCCGAGAGCTGGTTCGTCAGCGGATCGGCGGCGTACTGGCGGATTCTCGACGGTCTCGATGACGACGACCCGGCGGTGGCAGCAGAAGAGCTCGGTGACGCCCTCGCCGACCTGTCGGTGCGCTATCTCTACACGGTGTCGCGCGAGAGCGACCTCGAGGCGCTCGACGCCCACCGCGCCTACGACCGCTACAGCCCCTATCTGCTGCCCCGGATCAAGGGGACCTTCGCCCTGCACCAGCTCCGCCTCCTGCTCGGAAACGAGGGTTTCCTGGAGGTGATGCGGACGGTCCACGACCGCTTCGCCGAGCGTGAGATGTCAACCGCGGATTTCGTTGCCGTCGCCGATGAGGTGAGCGGACTCTCGCTCGGCGCCTTCATCGGCCAGTGGCTCGAGCGTGAGGGGCTGCCCGATCTGACACCGACGTTTGAGGTCAAGGAGAAAAAGGGCGGTTGGGAAGTCCGGCTCGCCATCGAGCAGGACGGCGATCCATATCGGCTGGTGACTCATCTCGAGGTCACCGCCGGGCGGGAACGCCACCTCGAACGCATCGAGATTGACGGCCGGACTGAAGTGAAATTTCACTACGATGCGCGTCCGACGCGCATCGTCTTCAACGCTCTCGACGATGTCCCGGCGCCGCGGGAAAACTTCTATGTCTGGAAGAACTTCATCGACGACTTCCACTCCACCCTCATCGTCTACGGCACGGCGAGCCAGATCGAAGCCAACCACACCTTAGCGCGTCGCTGGCAGGAGCTGGTGGCCGACACCTATGTCGAGATCCTGCCGCCCGCTTGTCAAGGACGCCGAGATGAACCGAGCCGAGGCCGAGACCCACGATCTGATGGTCCTCGGCACCTTGAACGACAACTCCTTCTTCGATCACATGTCGGGGGCGGGGATCGAGGTCGGCCGGGGTCATTTCAGCTTCCGGGGCCGGACCTACTCCGATCCCGAGGACGGGCTCTTTGCGGTCCTGCCGAACCCCTTCAACCCGGCCAGGGTGCTCTACCTCATCGCCGGGAACTCGGCCATGGAACTCTACGAGATGACCTCCGAGTACCACCGCGAGATCCCCTCATGGGCGGTGTTCAAAGGAGACGAGATCGTCGATCAGGGATACTTCGAACCGGAGGGCTTCGTCGTCGACCTGAAGGCCGACGAATTTTGAATTTTGAATTCTGAATTTTTAATTGCATCGCACATGACCCCGGACATCCGGGTGAGTCCGGTGCAGCGAAATTAAGAATTCAAAATTCATAATTGAGAATTCAAAATTACGTGTGGCGGACGTCAGTTCGCTACGCGAATCCGCTCGATCTGATCGCGATCGATCCAGTACGACGCCTCGCCGCCGCCGATGATGTGGCGAACCCGGAGGCGATGAGGTTCCACGGCCTCGAGCGCGGCGGTGATCGCCGTGTTGTTGGTGAGCTCGATGACGATTTGCCGACCGACGTAATCGATCGCCTCGTCCCATTCCAGCCAGCCTTGACCCGGTCGGCCGCTGCCCGGTGTTGGTGAGGGGACGAGCGTCTCCCAAGAGGTGTTCGTGTCACGATCGACTTCCTGGAGGATGGACTCCCAGGAGGGTGGGGTCGGCTCGGCGGCGGGACGCGGTGGCGGAAGGATCTCGTGTTGGATCTCGATCTCGGCGTCGGGCCTGGCGAGGCGGCTGCTTGCGTCCTCTACGATGGAGCTGAGATCCGAACCCAGGGCAAAGACCGCGATGAGATATGCCGCCAGGCTGAAGGAGAATCCAAGACCCCAGAGGATGATTGGACGCTTTGCTTCTTGCCAGTGGCGAACGGCAAAGAGAATCACCGGAACCCATGTCCAGCTCAGCAGGAGAATCGCCAGCCCCCAGCCGACGCCGGTTCGGAACGCGGTGACGATCAACCACACCCACGCAACGAATCCGATGAGGCCGCCGATGGCAAGAAGCGTCGTGGTGACGGCCATCCTCGGCTCCTCAGGCGATGTCGTCGATGAGCGGGTGTCTGTCCATTTCTTCACTCCGAGGATACACCAGGTCGAAACCTTCTCGAGATTTCGCAGTATGCTTCAAGCATGAGTTATTCAATGCTCCGGCCTATGGCGTGTGTCGTGGTGGTCCTGGCGGTCGCCGGTGTGGCGAGTTCCTCAGAAGTCGGCGGGGATCTCGAGCCGACGACTCCGCAGAGCGAGATTCCCCAGGCCCTCGAGTACCTCGACGATCCACCCGCGCTGGAGGGGCCGGTTTCGTCGGTGCCCAAGACCACCGAGAAGACCACCGTGGAGTTTCAGGGTTTCACCAGCGTCCAGGTCAACGTCGACGCCGAGGGGATGAACATCTCCGGCGACGCGGCCAACGAACCATCCATCGCGGTCGATCCCCTCGACCCGAAACGCATGGCCATCGGCTGGCGTCAATTCGACTCGGTCTCGTCGAACTTCCGTCAGGCCGGGTGGGGGTGGAGCAGAGATCGCGGCGCGAGTTGGACGTTCCCGGGCGTGCTGACGCCGGGGGTGTTTCGGTCGGACCCGGTTCTCGACGCCGATGGCGAAGGTCGCTTTTACTACTACAGCCTCAGGGACCGAGACTCTTCCTCTGCGATTTCTTCTTCTCCGACAACGGCGGGAAGACCTGGACCGGGCCGAAACCGGCGTACGGCGGCGACAAGCAGTGGTTCACCATCGACCGGACCGACGGCGCCGGTCGGGGCAACATCTATGTGAGCTGGAGTCTCGCCGAGAACTATTGGGGGCCGCGGATCTTCACCCGTTCGACCGACGGCGGTCAGAACTTCTCGCAGCCGGTCACGCTCTCAACCCGCGCCGATCTGGGGCACCCTCACGGTCGACGCCGACGGACCGCTCTACCTTGCCGGGAATGCGTCTTTCAACTACAACGATCTTCGTCGTCTACCGATCGCTGCGACGCCTGGGACGCCGGTGTCAATCCGACCTTCGATGTCTTCATCCTGCAACCTCGGCGGGCGCCAGGAGACGAATCGGAGGGCCCAACCCGGATTGGGCTTCTCGGGCAGGTCTGGATCGACAGCAATCGATCGGATGGACCCGACCGGGGAGATCTGTATGTCGTCGCGTCGGTCGATCCGCCGGGGGGTGACCCGCAGGATGTGCACTTTGTCCGCTCGTCGGATCGTGGCGCGACCTGGAGTGAACCGATCCGGGTCAATACCGATGACCGCCGTGCCTGGCAGTGGTTCGGCACCATGTCGACGGCGCCCAACGGGAGGATCGATGTGGTGTGGATCGAGTCGTTGACCGAGCATCAACCCAACTACGGCCAGCTCATGTACGGGTTTTCGGAGGACGGCGGTTCGACCTGGTCGGTGCCGGTGGCTGCGAGTCCGGTTTTCAACAGTTGGCGGGGATGGCCGCGACAGAGCAAGATGGGCGATTACTACGACATGGTGTCGGACAACGCGGGTGTGGATCTCGCCTATGCGGCGACGTTCAACAACGAGCAGGATGTCTACTATCTCAGGCTATGGGGCGACTGCAACGGCAACGGGATCAGCGACTCGTACGATCTATGGTCGGGTCACGCCCGCGACTGCAACGTCAACGATCTGTCCGACAGCTGCGAAATCATCGAGGATCCCACCCTCGACACCGATGACGACGGAATCATCGACAGCTGCCAGACCCCACCCCGCACCGGCGGCGGACGAGTGGCGCCGTAAGCAGGGGTCAACCGCAAAGGCGCAAAGGACGCCAAGCGCATCACGAGATTGCCGAGCCGAGCTGACCGGCCGCGCGCCGCGCGCGGCCGGTCAGCTCGGTTGCGATGCTTTGCGCACTTTGCGTCTTTGCGGTGAACTCACATCTCCGAGCGCATGTTCGGCTTCGGTCCCGACTGCGCGAGGATCCTCGCGATGGGTCGCAGACCGAGCCACCACTGCTCGAGGGGGCGCTGGTGCTCGGCATCGATGAGCCGCGGGAGATCCCTGAGATCGAGGGTCTGGATGGTCCCGCCCTGGAGTCCGATTGCGGTGACCGAGCTGAGGCCCCGTTCGGCCTCGCTCACGAGGTGGGTGAGGCACCGTTTGGCGAGCCGGGTGGCGAGAATCCGGTCGAACGGGGTCGGGCTTCCGCCCTGCTGGAGGTGGCCGAGGATCGCCTGCCGGACCTCGAAGAGCTCACCGCCCTCTTCCTCGAAGAGCGCAGCGGTGAACGGTGTGGTGTAGGTCGCGTTGGCCATCTCGTTGCGAATGATGAGGCCGAGGCGCTTGCCCCGCTTGAAGCCCTGCACGAGATGATCGAGGTCCTTCTTGAGATCGCTCAGGGTCACGCCCTCTTCGTGCATGTAGACCCGTTCGGCGCCGGTGGATAGCCCCCCCATGAGTGCGAGATAGCCGCAGTACCGACCCATGACCTCGACGACAAAGCACCGATTCGAGGCGACGGCCGACTGTTTGATCTTGTCCACGGCCTCGACGATTGAGTTGAGCGCGGTGTCGGCGCCGACGCTGAGTTCCGAGCCCGGCAAGTTGTTGTTGATGGTCGCCGGCAAACAGATGATGGGGATGTCGAAGGCCGGGAACGCCTCACGCTTGCTGAGAAATTGATACGCCGTCTGGTAGGCGGACCAGCCGCCGACGATGAGAATCGCGTCGATGCCCCGATCCTCGATGGTTCGGGCGATGGTGTAGAAATCATGACCCGCCGGGACCTTGCGATTGATCCCGAGTTCGCACCCACCCTTCGAGGTCCAGCCGCGTACGCTCATCCACCCGAGTTCCTCGATCCGGCCCTCGATGAACCCGGCGAAACCGTTGCGGACCCCGAGCATCACGTGGCCCGCGTCGAGACCGAGTCGAACCGCAGCGCGGACCGCGGTGTTCATCCCCGGTGCCGGCGCGCCCGAGTGGACCACGGCGATCTTGAGCCGCCGCTGGTTGGGTTTTGGCGGGCTCGGCAGGGACCGCAGCAGGGTCGAGAGGGTATCGAGATTGTCGGAGAAGCTCCCTCCCCGAATGCCGAGGGCTTCGTCATGGCGGCCTTCGGCGATGGCCTGCGCGGCGAGGGCGGTCTGCTGGACGCACTTCGACAGGGGTTGAAGTTGGATTCGGTTGTTACGGACTCCGATGACCTGCGGTTCCGAGCCCCCGCCCGCACCCAGAACGTACTGAACGGCGGCGTGTCCCAGCAGCGTGCTCATAGTGCGGTCAAAGGCGCTTGGAGCACCACCGCGTTGGACGTGGCCGAGGATGGTCAGGCGTACCTCTTCGGCCATGCCGCGCTCGAGAATTTCGCGGACGGCGCTCGAGGTGATGGCGCTGTGCCGTGTCGGTCGTGAGCTCCCTTCGGCGACGATGACGATGCTGTCCCGGCGTCCCGCCTTCCGACCGGCGCGGAGGCGATCGCACAGACGGCGCGCCCAGTCGTCGTCGTTCGGCGGTTTCTCCGGGATGAAGACCTCGTCGGCCCCGGTCGCGAGGGCGCTCATGAGGGCCAGGTAGCCGCAGTTGCGTCCCATGACTTCGACGACAAAGGTGCGCTGGTGGCTCGCGGCGGTGCTGGTCAGGGTGTCGATGGCCTCGGTGATGCGGTGGAGCGCGGTGTCGGCGCCGATGGTCATGTCGGTGCCGTGAAAATCGTTGTCGATGGAACCCGCGAGGCCCGCCAGGACGATTCCGGATCGCTTCTCGGCAGTCTCCGGTGAGGAGGTCTCCTGCGGCGACGAGCTCATCGACGTGCTCGGACCACTCGCGGTGCAGCAGGTCGGCGGCCGTCAGGCTGCCGTCGCCGCCGATGACGATGAGACGGGAGATGTCGTTGTCGATGAGGTTGCGGACCGCCGACCGTCGTCCTTCGCGTTTGCGGAACTCGGGGCTGCGGGCGCTGCCGATGACGGTGCCGCCGAGGTGGAGGATGCCGCCGACCGAATCCCAGTCCATGGACTCGGAAATGGTCGCCGCCCGTCGACGAGTCCTCGGAAGCCCTCGGTGATGGCGACGACTTCGATCCCCTGATCGAGGGCGGATCCGCACGGCGGCGCGGAGTGCCGGGTTCATCCCGGGCGCGTCGCCTCCGGAGGTCAGAATGGCCAGGCGGCCGTCGAGAGAATGTGCTACGGGCATCGGTGAATCCTCCGAACGAAGCCGTCATTTTACCGGAATCTGGTGAGAACGAGAATCGAATTCTCGTGACGGTCTCCGGGTGCCGGGCGCATTCCTTGACCCGACGCTCGGAAGTGTGGAGACTTTGGAGAATGAACGAACTCATTCTGATCGTCGACGACGAAGAGGGAATCCTGACCACCATGTCGCAGGTTCTCGGGGATGAGGGTTTCCGCACCCTCACGACCACCAGCGGCGCCGAGGCCCTGGACCTGTACCGCGAACACCATCCGGATGTGGTCTTCCTCGATATCTGGCTGCCCGACAAGGACGGTCTCGAGGTCCTCCAGGCGATTCTGGAGATGGACCCCGGCGCCCTCGTCGTGATGATGTCGGGTCACGGGACTTCGTCGACCGCGGTCAAGTCGATCAAGATGGGAGCCCAGGACTATCTCGAGAAACCGCTGTCCTACGACCAGACGGTGGCCGCGGTCCACGATGCGCTTGGAACCCGCAGCAAACGAGCGTCCGCCGGGGAAAACGGAGTTCTCGAGGCCAGCAAACACGAGGCGGTGGGCCGACTCGAACCGCCTCCGGAACTGGGTTTGCTGGTGACCACCGACCGGCCGCAGCGCACCATCAAGAGTCCGAGCGTGATCTACGGTCTCGGGCTGCACTCCGGCGGTCGCACCGGGATGGTGATCCAACCGTTGCCCCCGGATACCGGAATCCACTTCCTCACGCTGCCCGCCGGCAACGTGATCCCCGCCCAGATCAGCGCGGTGGCCGAGACCGACTACGCCACGTCCATCACCCGCCAGGGCGAGCACATCAAAACCGTCGAGCACCTCCTGTCGGCGCTCCACGCCTGCGGCATCACCAATCTTCTGGTCAAGGTCCACGGCGAGATCCCGGTCCTCGACGGATCGGCGCTCGGGATTCCTCGAGAGAATCGAGGCAGATCGGTGTGGAAGATCAGGATCGCCCGGTCAAGGAGTTCGTCATCGACCGGGTGTGGGAGGTCGGCGACGGGAAGGAAAAGACGCCTGACCATCGAACCGGCGGATGTCTTCTCGGTGTCGTATCTTCTGCGCTACCCGCAGCCCATCGGGGAACAGTTTTACGAGTTCACCATGACCGACTGCGAAGCGTATCGCTCGGGAGATCGCGCCCGCCCGGACCTTTGGTTTTGTTCGCGACATCAAGATGCTCAACGAGCTCGGACTCGGCGGCGGCGGTCGACTCGACAACTTCATCATGGTCGGGGACGACGAGGTCATCAACACCGAGCTGCGGTTCCCCGATGAGTTTGTCCGCCACAAGATCCTCGATGTCATCGGCGATTTCTATCTCCTCGGCTATCCGGTGCGGGGCAAGGTGACCGCGCGATTCACCGGCCACCGGGACAACATCGCTCTGCAGCGGAAGATCCTCGCCGACCTCGGGGCGTGATCCGAGCCCGGATCACCTGAAACGACTCAAGAACTGGGATAGTATTTTCTTCAATGCCGACCAAGGACCCACGTGCCGCCCTGTCTGAAGACGAGGCCCGCCGACGAGCGGGCCTGGCCGCCTTTCCCGAACCCAGCGGGCGCCGCCGACCGAGATGGGGGTCGGACTCGAACCCGAACTCTTCCCCATCGTGGTCGGCCCATCGGGCGAACCTCGTGAACGGTTGGTGCTGACCCGGCCCAACGGAATCGGCGTGGTCCAGATCGTCGATGGGCTCGCCTTTGATGCCGGCGAAATCCGACCGCGCATCGGCCGGCCGCCGCACGCGTTCTATCTACCCCTTGAGCAACGGCGGTCGCCTCACCTTCGAACCGGGGGCCCAGGTCGAGCACTCGACCGCCGTCCAGCCGCAGCGCGGCCGCCGCGCTGGCCGATGTCGATCACATCGTCGTCCATGCTGCGCCGCGGATTCAGCGCCGACGACGTGCGTCTCGCCGCGGTCGGGTTGGATGTCTGGCACGATGTCGAGGAGGTGCCGCAGCAGCTTCGCGCCGGTCGCTACACCGCCCAGGCCGCGTACTACCGGCAGCGGGGGCACTGGGGCGCGGTGATGATGCGCCACACCGCGAGTCTGCAGATCAACCTCGATCTCGGGCCCGAGGGAGTCTGGCAGGAACGCTGGCTCGCCGCCAACCTCATCAGCCCCATGTTGACGGCGATCTTCGCCTGCAGCCCCGGCCCCGATGCGGTGTCCGTCCCGGGCGCGGGCCTGGCAGCAGCTCGACCCCACCCGGAGCGGGTTTCCGCAAGCTGCTCACGAGCGGCGCCGGCGATGACCCGCGGGCGGAGTGGGCCGATGCCGCTCTCAATGCGGATGTCATGCTCATTCGCGCGGGCGACGAACACTTCGCGCCGGGCAGCCCGGGTCTGCGGTTCATCGACTGGATCAAGAACGGCAACATCCGCTACGGTTGGCCCACCGTCGAGGATCTCGACTACCACCTGACCACGCTGTTCTTCGAGGTGCGCGCCCGTGGATTCCTCGAACTGCGGGCAGGGGAGGCGGTCCCCGACGAACTGCGACCGGCGCAGGTGGTTCTGGCCTCGGCGCTGCTCTACGACGATCGCGCGCGTGCGGAGGCCATCGCGCTGCTCGCCGATCACCGTGCCGAGCTCGATAGGCTGTGGTGTCGCGCCGCGACCCATGGCGTGCACGACGACGAGCTCAGGTCTCTGGCCTGCCGGCTGTGGGAGATCGCCCTCGCCGGCGCCGAGCGTCTTCCCGGTGACTGGATCGGGGCTGAGAATCTGGCCGCGACGAGGGCCTTTGTCGATGCACTACACGGCTCGGGGACGGGTGCCCGCCGATCGTCTCTCCGGAGCTCATGGAAGAGGATCCGGCGCGGGCCCTGGCGTGGGCCGCCTCCGAGCTCTGATGCCGGCTCGCGGCTCGCGGTCCGACCGCGATGGAGAAAGGGGTGGCGCGATGCTGCTTTGACTCGGCCAACGATCGCCTGATCCGTGAGCGGCGGATCTCTCGAGTACGACGCCGGCCTGGACCGCGCTCGCCGATCACCACCGCGAGCTCGCGCGACCTCGAGATGCGGGAACTCTTCGAAGTGCGATCCCGACGCGATTCGAGGATTCTCCCTCGAACTCGGCCCGATGCTTCTTCGACTTCTCGAAGAATCGCATCACCGACGAGACCGTGCGAGCTGCTCTGTCGAGCTCGCGCGCGGCGGCCGGGGTCGAGGACGCCGTCCGAAGCGATGTTTTCCGGGCGGCGCGATCAACTGGACCGAGGACCGCGCGGTGCTCCACGTGGCGCTGCGCAACCGCTCGAACACCCCGATCGAGGTCGACGGGGTCGATGTCATGCCGGCGGTCAACGCGGTCCTCGAGAAGATGCGGGTCTTTTCCGATGACGTGCGCTCGGGCCGCTGGCTCGGCGACACCGGCAAGCCGATCCGCACGGTCGTCAACATCGGCATCGGCGGCTCGGACCTCGGCCCGGTGATGATCACCGAGGCGCTCGGGGCCTACCACGACGGCCCGGACGTGCGCTTCGTCTCCAACGTCGACGCCACGCGATTTTGTCGAGAAGACCCGCGGACTCGACCCGGCCGAGACCCTCTTCGTCGTGGCCTCCAAGACCTTCACGACCCAGGAGACCATGACCAACGCCCACACCGCCCGGCGCTGGCTGGTCGGAGCGCTCGGCGAAGACGGCGGTGGCCAGCCACTTCGTCGCCCTCTCGACCAACCGCGACGCGGTGACCGCCTTCGGGATCGACCCCGAGAACATGTTCGAGTTCTGGGACTGGGTCGGCGGTCGCTATTCGAGCTGGTCGGCCATCGGGCTGACCATCGCCATCGCGGTCGGCTTCGAGCGATTCGTCGAGCTGCTCGATGGCGCCCACGCCATGGACCGGCACTTCGCCGAGGCGCCGTTCGAGCGGAACATGCCGGTGCTGATGGCGCTGCTCGGGGTCTGGTACGGCAACTTCTTCGGCGCGGCGAGCCACGCCATCCTGCCCTACGATCAGTATCTCCACCGCTTCCCGGCCTATCTCCAGCAGGGCGACATGGAGTCCAACGGCAAGTCCGTCGATCGCGACGGCCGCCGGGTCGGCTACGCGACCGGACCGGTGATCTGGGGCGAACCCGGCACCAACGGCCAGCACGCCTTCTTCCAGCTCATCCACCAGGGCACGCAGCTGATGCCCTGCGACTTCATCGGCGCCGTCAATCCGGCCCACCCCGACGGCGATCACCACGCCAAGCTCATGGCCAATTTCTTCGCCCAGACCGAGGCGCTGATGCGCGGGCGGACCGAGGCCGAGGTTCGGGCGGAGCTCGAGCCCGGGCCTCGACGCCGAGACCATCGACGCGCTGGCGCCGCACAAGGTCTTCGACGGCAACCGGCCGAGCAACACCATCCTGCTCGACCGGTTGACGCCGTTCTCCCTCGGGATGCTGATCGCCGCCTACGAGCACAAGATCTTCGTCCAGGGCGTGATCTGGCGGATCAACAGCTTCGACCAGTGGGGCGTCGAGCTCGGCAAGGTGCTCGCCAAGACCATCCTCGACGAAGAGAGGCCCTACTCGCCGGCGATGACGTCGATCTCAGTCACCACGACGGAAGCACCGCCGGGCTCCTCCGCCGCTTTGCCGCGAAGCAGGAACGCGGCTAGGACCGGCGCATGGTTCGGGTGTCAGCGCAGGATCGCAGCGGCAGGGACAGCGTCAGCGTCGAGGGTGCCGGGACAGCGTCAGAGCTCGTCAGGCGGTGGTCGGCTGGGACCAGCGGCAGCTGACACGGTGCAGACGGCACGTGGCGACAGGGGACATCGTTCGCTACGAGCGGCGCCGAGCTCGGACGCGAACCGGAACGCACGGCCTGCGGCGGGCTGCGGAGACGCATTGTGCAGGTCGCCAGCCGGTGCCGCGACGCGCTCGCACAATCGGCGCTACCGGTCTGCTCGGGGAGCGCTTGATCAAGGCTCCGACCACGGAGGCCGCCGATGGCGCGCCGGCGTGCCTGCCCTCTTTGCCGCGGATGAGCCACCCGATCGTCGCGTCCGCGTCGGGAGCCCGGTAGCGCCATTGTGCGCCCGCACCGCGATGCCGGATCGGCGAGCCGGCCAATGGTCGTACCCGGCACGCCGCCGCACGCTCTCATCCCGCATTCTGATGGCGGCTATGATTTGCTGTCTCGGCCTCTGCGCCCTGCTGCTGCTGCCGCTGTTCCGCTGCCGCTGCCGCTGACTCCGTGAACCTGATCCCCCGATGTGCAACGCACATCGGTTGCAGCGAGTGCCGCCCGGTCGCCGCAGGCGGCCCGGCGGCGCTCGGTGCAGGGCCCCGGCATGTAGAATGCCCGCTCGAAAGTGGAGGACCCATGACCCTGATCCGTGTTGCCCACTCGCCCGACTCCGATGACGCCTTCATGTTCTACGCCCTGGCCAAGGGGCTCATCGACACCGGCGAGTATGAGTTCGATCACGTGCTTTCGGACATCGAGACCCTCAATCGCGAGGCCCACTCGGGGACCTACGAGGTCACCGCGGTGTCGATCCACGCCTACGCCTATCTCGACGAGCAGTACGCCCTGCTCGCTTCGGGCGCCTCCATGGGTGACGGCTACGGTCCGGTGCTCGTGGCACGCGAGCCGATTCCCGCAGATCGTCTGTCGGCTCGATCAAGGTCGCCATCCCCGGCACCCTGACCTCGGCGGCGCTGGCGCTCAAGATGTGGAACCCGAACCTGCAACACGACGGTGCTGCCCTTCGACGCGGTGGGCCCGGCGGTGGAAGCGGGCGAGGTCGACGCGGGCGTGGTCATCCACGAGGGTCAGCTCACCTGGCAGGACGAGGGCTTCACCAAGCTCGTCGATCTCGGCGAGTGGTGGGCCGCGGAAACCGACGGGCTGCCGCTGCCCCTCGGCGGCAACGTGGTCCGCCGCGATCTCGGCGACGAGGCCATGGTCGAGGTCGCCCGACTGCTCAAGGAGTCCATCGTCTACTCCCTCGAACACCGCGAACCCGCTCTCGACTACGCCCTCGACTATGGACGCGGTCTCGCCCGCGACAAGGCCGATCGTTTTGTCGGGATGTATGTCAACGATCTCACCGTCGACTACGGCGAGCGCGGCCGCGAGGGGATGAAGGTCTTCCTCGAACGCGCCTACAACGAGCAGCTGATCCCCAAGATCCCCAAGCTCGACTTTCATCTGAGGACTTTCGCCAGCGAAATTCCGAAATGGCCCCGTCTACGTTCTGACCCGAACCGCGGTCGAGACCACGGTGGCGACGAACGCGATCCCGGCCAGGATCCCCACACCACCGACCATGTCGCCGCGCGATCGATGAGCGGCGCCGACGGCGGCCGGGCCGACGATGGTCCCGAGATTCGAGAACATGGTGATGAATCCGAAGGCGAATCCGACCCGCTCGGGTTCGACGAGGAGACCGGGCAGGGCGTAGATCGCGGTCGGGACCAGGGCGGCGGCGAGACCGATCCCGAGCATGGCCGGGGTCGGGAGCAAGATGCCCGATGCGGCGCCGGCGAGGGTGGCGCCCTGGACCACGAGACCGACGACGACCCACCGGGTCGGCACCGAGGTGCGATCGATGAGGGTGCCGACCAGCGGCGAACCGATCATGGCCACCCACATGACGATGGTGACGATGAGCAGCGCCGCGGCGCCGCCGCCCGCCCACTCGGGCGCGAAGGTCAGCACCGACGAGTGGACCGCGAAGAAGAGCATCCAGCGTGATCGCCAACGCCGCCAGGGACGGGGAGACCTGAAGGAAATCTGCCTTCGCTCGATGGGAAGACCCGATGACTCCGGGCCGGCCGACGGCGACCAGGAACAGCGGGATGGCGAGACCGACCAGGGCCGCGAGCAGGAGCAGTTCGTTGCGCCATCCGATGCTCTCGATGAGCACCGGGTGGAGCGAGTAGACCGTGATCATGCTCGCCGGATAGGTGGCCATGAAGACCCCCATGGCGAGGGCGAGTTCGCGGCCGGAAAAGGCGGCGGTCAGAAGGCGGGCCAGCAGGAGGTTGACCACCAGTCCTCCGACACCGAAGAGAAGACGGCCGGCGAAAAGCAGCCCGAAGGTCGGAGCGGTGGCGAAGGTCACGGCGCCGACGAACATGAGGCCGAGCGAGAGGACGCCGACCCGACGCGGCTCCCAGCGATCGACGGCGAGACCGACCGCGATGGCCAGGAACACCGCCGGGACGCTGATGGCGCCCATCAGCAGCCCGACCTTGAAGTGCGACAGACCGAAACGGGCCACGAGTTCGGGAACCAGCGGCGGCACCACGAAGAAGGTCGAACCGATGGCGAAGAAGCTGAAAACCGAAGAAAGCAGAATCAACCAACGGCGGTCGGCGAGGGAAGAGGTCGTTGTCATGGGGAGATCATACCGGTTTGAAGAACCGAGATCGCTTCTGAGAACAAGAAATCGCTCATTGGCGCGTGCCTGGCTCGCTTTTTCGTCCGACGAAAAAGGTGCCTGGCAACGCACGGGTACAACCTCCTGAGAATCAAGTTCAGTGGTGCGCTTCTTGACACATTAAAACAATTGTTTAAAATGTACGTTTGAAACGTGTGTTGGGAGATTCTATGGAAACGTCCGTCACCGCCTGCGACACCAGCCCCGAGGCCCACGAGACCCACGAGCGGATCCTCGAGGCGGCGCAGAAATTCTTTGCTGAAAAGGGCTTCGACGCGACCTCGGTGCGCGACATCACGACCGAGGCCGAGTGCAACGTGGCCGCGGTGAACTATCACTTCGGCGGCAAGGACAAGCTCTATCTCGAGTCGTTCCGGGCGATGCTCGGGGCGCTGCGGGATCAGCGGTTGGCCATGCTCGACGAACTCATGCGTCGAGATCCGACACCGACCCTCGAGGAGTTTCTCGCCACCTTTGCCGAGGGCTTCCTCGATCCGCTGGTCGACGAGAGCAAGGGTCGCCGTTTCCTGGTCTTCGTCAGCCGGGAGATGCTCGACCCCCGGCTGCCGGCCGCGGTCTTTCTCGACGAGTTCATCCACCCGCTCGTCAATCGGGTGATGGAGGCGCTCGCCCGGGTGGGACCACCCATGGCTCCGGAGAGCGGCGCTGCCTCTGTGTCTTCTCGCTCATCGGCCAGCTGCTGCACGCGCTCAAGGCTCACCACGTTCTGCGCTCAGCTCGATCTGCCGGAGCCCATGTCGTTCGATCTCGACCGGGTTCCTCGAGCACTTCGTTCGCTTCTCGGCCGGCGGAATCCGCGCCTGCGCGTTGGATGAAACTTCGACCCCGACATCGTTCAGCGATGGGGAGAACCAACCGATGAACCGCACCGTGAAGTTCGTCGGCTCTGCCGATCGCGGTCGCTCTGGGTCTCGCCGGCTGCACCATGGGACCGGAGCCCGAACGACCCACCACCGCCGCCGATGTCGGTGACGCCTACGTCTACGCCCCCGAGGAGGCGGCGGCGCCGGAGTTGCCCGAGGTCTCGCCCTGGTGGCGGACCTTCGGCGACGAGACCACCATCGAGCTCGTCGAGCTCGCCTTGGCGAACAACACCGATCTCCGGGTGGCGGCGGCCCGGGTTCTCGAGGCCGAGGCCGGGCTCGAGAAGGCCGGCGGCGCCCGCCTGCCGCAGATCGGCTACGGTCTGAGCGCGTCCGAGCAGCGAAACTCATTCGTGCTTCCCGAGATCGGTCGCCGGGACATCGATTCCACCACCTACTCGTACAACTTCAACGTCTCCTGGCAGGCCGATCTCTTCGGCCGCCTCAAACGGACCCAGCAGTCGCAGTGGGCGTCGCTGCTCGCCGAGGAGGCCGCCCGGGAGGCCGTGGTCCACGCCGTCGTGGCCTCGGTGGTCCGGGCCCGGGTGCTGGTGGCGACCGCGGCACTGGGCGCTGGACATCAACCGGGAGGTCACCCGGAGCTGGGAGGCGACCACCCGAACCGTCGAACGCCGCTATCGGGCAGGGGTCGCCGGAGCGGTCGAACTCCACCTGGCGCGCGAGAACCTGGCCTCGGCCAGGGCCTCGGAGGCGACCATCGAGGGCCAGCTCGAGCAGGCCCGACTCGCCCTCGATGTCCTCGTCGGACGGCGACCGGGCAGCGCCGAGATGCTGCCGGACACGCTGCCGAAGCTGCCGTCTCTCGATCCCGTGCCCCTCGGGCTGCCGGCGGCTCTGCTCGATCGTCGTCCCGATCTGCGGCAGGCCGAGATGCGGCTCGAGGCCGCCACCTACGGTGTCGGCGCCGCCATCGCCAACCTCTACCCCGACCTCAGCCTCACCGGTTCGGTCGGGGAGAACGGCGACACGATCAACGATCTCGACATCAGCAACTTCGTCTACAACATCGTCGCCAATCTCACCGGACCGCATCTTCACCGGCGGCCAGCGCCGGGCGGATGTGGCTGCCGCTCGGGCCCGCGCCGAGCAGGCGGCGGCGGTCTACGCCGGTGCGGTCCTCAACGCCCTGCGCGAGGTCGAGGAGGCGCTGGTGCTCAGCGACACATCGTTCACCAGCTATCGAGCTGACCACCGAACGGGTGGCCGAGGCGCGCGCCGCCGATCGGCTCGCCAAAGAGCGCTACCAACGCGGCGTGGAATCGCTGCTCACGGTCCTCGAGACCGAACGCCGACTCCGCCTCGCCGAGCAGGCCATCATCACCAACACCGGCACGGTCTGGAACACCAGGATCGACCTCTTCCTCGCCCTCGGAGGCGACTGGGGCACCGATCCCGGATCCCTGACCAGCCGGAAGTCCTCAGAAGAGCCGACTCCCGTAACCGAGAACGCCGACCACACAGCTCAAGCGGATTCCGAAATTCATAATTCAGAATTCAGAATTCAAAATTCGAATGAGGTTTCCTGATGTCGAACAAAGCCCTCAAAGGTTTCTTGCCCCTGATCGTACTCGTCGCTCGGCATCGCTGCGGCCGTATGGCTCATGTCCGCCCGCAAGGCGCCCGACCGGGTCGAGCGGCCCGCTCTCGGTCCGCTGGTCGAGGTCATGCCGGCGCAGGTCGCCGATGTGCCGGTGGTGGTCAACGGCCACGGCGAGGTCGTTGCCCAGAGTCGCCGTCGATGTCGTGCCGCAGGTGGCGGGACAGGTCGTCAAGGTCCATCCATCGCTGGTGGCCGGCGGCTTCTTCCGCGCCGGCGATGTCCTGGTCGTCATCGATCCGCGGGACTACGAGCTCGCCCTCGAACGGGCGCAGGCAGCCGTTGCCCGGGCCCAGGTCTCGCTCCAGCGCGAGCAGGCCGAGGCCGTGGTCGCCCGCGAGGAGTGGGACGAGCTGCATCCGGGTGAGGAGGCGCCGGGTCTCGTCGTTCGCGAGCCGCAGATCCGCCAGGCCGAGGCCGAACTCGCTGCGGCGAACGCCGATCTCGCCGCCGCCAGGCTCAACCTCGAACGCACCCACGTGAGTCTGCCGTTTGACGGGGTCGTGGTTTCCGAGAGCGTCGATGTCGGCCAGTTCGTCGGCAGCGCCAACCGTCTGGCGCGGGTCTACGGCACCGATTTCGTCGATGTCAGAGTGCCCCTGGAGAGTCGCGAGCTGGCGTGGTTCGATGTTCCGTCCCGGGATGGTGGCGCCGGCTCTCGCGCTCAGGTCAGCGTGACCTTCGGCGGCGCCCGCAGCACCTGGGAGGGTCGGGTGACCCGGATGGAGGCCCAGGTCGACCAGGCGTCGCGCATGGTCCACGTGGTGATCGAGGTCAAGGACCCCTACGACACCTCCGCAGAACCGCCCCGCCCTGCTCCCCGGGACCTTTGTCGATGTCCAGATCTTCGGCCGAACCCTCGAGGGCGTCGTTCCGGTTCCCAGATTCGCCATCCACGAGGGCGACCAGGTCTGGGTCTTCGACGATGGCAAGCTGGCGATCCGCCGGGTCCAGGTGCTGCGCTCCGATCGCCACCAGACCCTCGTCGCCTCGGGGATCGACGACGGCGAGCTCGTCATCGTCAGCTCCCTCGACGCCGTCACCGACGGCATGGCGGTGAGAAACGCCGCCGATCAGGAGAACCCGACCGGTGAAGCGCCTCGACACCGATGGTCCACCGAAGGTGTCCGCCCTACTGGGATCGGAGTGTTCGCCAAAGGCGGACCTGATCGATCCCACCGCAATTCGCGCGAGCGAATTGCAGGGAGCGTGACATGCAAGATAGTCGTCGCGGTCCTCTGGCCTGGTTCGCCGCCAACCACGTGGCGGCCAACATCCTGATGATCTTCATCCTGGTCTCGGGCGCCCTGGCGCTCGCTCAACGTCGTCATCGAGGTCTTTCCCGAACTCGAGACCGATATGGTCACCGTCCGCGTGCCCTACCGCGGCGCCTCACCGGCCGAGGCCGAGGAGGGCGTCTGCATCCGGGTCGAGGAGGCCATCGCCTCCATCGAGGGCATCAAACGGATCCGTTCGACCGCGAGCGAGAACATCGGGACCGTCACCATCGAGCTCGAGGAGGATGCCGACAACCGCAAGGTCCTCGATGACATCAAGGCGGCGGTCGACCGCATCGAGACCTTCCCGGTCGAGACCGAGAAACCGGTGGTCGCCGAGGTCGACACCCGCCGCCGGGTGATCACCATCGTGCTCCACGGCGAGGCCTCCGAGAAGACCCTCAAGGCGCTGGCCGAGAGGGTCCGCGATGAACTCACCGCCCTCGACGGGATCTCCCAGGTCGAGATCGCCGGCGTCCGCAACTACGAGATCTCCATCGAGGTCTCCGAGGAGGCGCTCAGGCGCTACGGCCTCAGCTTCGAGCAGGTGGCCAACGCCGTCTCCATGTCATCCCTCGATCTGCCGGGCGGTGCGGTCAAGACCCAGGGCGGCGAGATCCTGCTGCGCACCAAGGGTCAGCGCTACCGCGGCGCCGAGTTCGAGGACATCGTCGTCGTCACCCGGCCCGACGGCACGTCGGTGGCGCTCAGCGATGTCGCCACCGTCATCGACGGTTTCGAGGACACCGACACCGCGACCCGGTTCGACGGCGAGCGGGCCGCCCTGATCCAGGTCTTCCGGGTCGGCAGCGAGGGCGCCCTCGAGGTCGCGCGGACCGCCAAGGACTATCTCGACGATCTCCGGCCGAGCCTCCCCGCCGGGGTGTCGGCCGACACCTGGGACGACGACTCCATCATCCTCAAACAGCGCATCGGTCTGCTGCTTGCGAAACGCCCGGCTCGGGTCTGATTCTGGTCTTCATCTGTCTGGCGCTCTTCCTCAACACCCGGCTCGCCTTCTGGACCACCATGGGGATTCCCATCTCTTTCCTCGGCGGGCTCTGGCTGATCCCCGAGTTCGGCGTCACCATCAACATGATCTCGCTCTTCGCCTTCATCGTCGTCCTCGGCATCGTGGTCGATGACGCCATCGTGGTGGGGGAGAACATCTTCAACTATCTCGAAGAGGGGATGAAGCCCATCGACGCCGCCATCCGCGGCGTGCGCGAGATGGCCATGCCGGTGACCTTCGCCATCATCACGACGGTGGCGGCCTTCGCGCCGCTGCTCTTCGTGGCGGGCAACATGGGCAAGGTCATGCGCCAGATCCCCATCGTGGTGATCATGGTGCTGCTCATGTCCCTGGTCGAGGCGCTGCTGATCCTGCCGGCCCATCTCTCCGGGGCCGGAACCCTCTTCCATCGGATCATGGACCCGATCCTCGGGCCCATCGAGCGGGTCCAGGCCCGGGTCCAGCGCGGCCTCCAGTGGTTCATCCGGGGACCGTACCGATCGAGCCTCGAGCTTGCCCTCGAGTGGCGCTACCTGACGGTGGCGGTGGCAATGGTCTTTCTTTTCTTGAGCGTGTCGCTGGTCGCCGGCGGCTTCCTCAAGTTCAGCTTCATGCCCAAGGTCGACTCGGACAACATGGTGGCGTTGCTCACCATGCCCCAGGGCACGCCCGTGGAGCAGACCGCGGCAATTCTCGAGCGCATCGAGGCCGGCGCCATCCGCCTGGCAGCCGACCATGACGAGGCCCAACCGGACGGCCGGCCGTCGGTGATCCAGCACATCTCGGCCACCGTCGGGCAACACCCCACCGGCGGCGGCCACGGACCCATGGCCACTCGTCAGTCGGGGGGTGACTCCTCCCACCTCGGTGAGGTCAATGTCGAGCTGCTCGGCGGCGAGGACCGCGATGTCGGATCGGCTGAGTTGCTGCGAGTCTGGCGCGAGATGGTCGGTGAGGTCCCGGGCGCCGTTTCGCTCACCTTTCAGGCCAATATGTTCTCGGCCGGGGATCCGGTGAGCGTCCAGCTTGCCCACCGCGATTTCAACGTCCTGCTCCAGGCCGTCGACCGGCTCAAGACCATCATCGCCGAGTACCCCGGCACCAAGGATGTCGCCGACAGCTTCCTCCCCGGTAAGAAGGAGCTCAAGCTGACCCTCACCCCCGAAGGCCGGGCGGCCGGTCTGACCCTGTCGGATCTCGCCCGCCAGGTCCGTGCCGGTTTCTACGGCCGCGAGGTCCAGCGGATCCAGCGCGGCCGCGACGACATCCGGGTCATGGTCCGCTACCCCGAGGAGGAGCGCCAATCGCGAGGCGACATCGACGCCGCGCGGATCCGGTTGCCCGACGGCTCCGAAGTGCCCTTCGCCACGGTCGCCGCGGTTGAAGAGGGTCGGGGCTATGCGGTGATCAACCGCACCGATCGCCGGCGGGTCGTGACCGTGACCGCCGATGTCGAGGAGGGTGCGGCCAACGCCAACGAGATCTCGAGCGATCTCCGCAGCGTGGTGCTTCCGGCCATGGCCGCGGATTTCCCCGGGCTCACCTTCGACTTCGAGGGTGAGCAGCGCCAGCAGAAGGAATCGCTGGACAGCATGAAGATCAACTTCCTGGTCGCCCAGCTCGCCATCTTCGCCCTGCTCGCCATCCCCTTCAAGTCCTATGCCCAGCCGTTGATCATCATGTCGGCCATCCCCTTCGGGCTGGTCGGCGCGGTCTTCGGCCACATGCTCATGGGTCTCGACCTGACCATGCTCTCCATGTTCGGGATGGTGGCCCTGACCGGGGTCGTGGTCAACGACTCGCTCATCCTCATCGATCTCATCAACCGCCGACGTGCCGAGGGCGCCACGGTGGACCAGGCGATCCGCGAGTCCGGCGAACGCCGATTCCGACCCATCATGCTGACCACCGCGACGACCTTCCTCGGTCTGACGCCCATGATCTTCGAGACCAGCATGCAGGCGAGGTTCCTCATCCCCATGGCGGTGAGCCTGGGCTACGGCATCGTCTTCGCCACCGCCATCACCCTGATCCTGATCCCGACGCTCTACCGGATCCTCGAAGATCTCAAGGCGCTCTTCGGCATCGACGAGGAGGAGGTCAGGGTCTCGCGGCAGGTGGTTACCGAAGAACTCTAGGCCGTCGTGCCGTGGTTGGCGTGCGGGGTCCACTCCGCAGGAGCGTGAGGCGAGGTTGAGGGAACGCGTTTCTCTCGGGAGTGTCGGATGACGGCTCGGAGCCGCCATCCGACACTCTCGAGGCGGAGGAGTGAATTGGCTCCGGTTTCCAGGCTTGAAATCCGGAACCCCGGCCTTCTGGTCCGCCGGCGGCTTGCGAGGTCGCCGGATGCGGTCGCTGCCGCTGTCCTGTTCCTGCCGCTGCCCCGGACGCTGCCCCGGCCGCTGCGACTGGCCCGGTCCCGGTTTCCGGTGGCTCCGGCCTTCTGGTCCGCCTTCGGCGGCCCAGCGTCGTCCCATCGGCGCGGTCGCTCGGGTGGTGAAATTGAAGGGCTGCGACCACGCCGATGGGACGCCGGCGGCCTCCTCCTGAGCCGGAAGAGGACCGCATCGCGCTCCCGGGGGAGCCCGGCAGCGCCATTGTGCGCAGCGTGTCGCGTTGCCGGTAGGGTGTACCGGCACAATGGCGTGCCCGGCACCCCGAGGGAGGTCCGTTCCAGTCACGTGATCCGTCGAGGTCACCGTACTCGGATGCAGCAGCCGCCAGGTCATGGCTCGGACGTCGTCGAAGAGACGGATTGCCGAATCGGCCTGCGATGAGTTGATCGCACCGGCGCCGACGAGGAGACGCAGATGGGTGTCGACTTCCTTTGCTGAACCGTAGGCGATGCGCCAGTGGTGCATCCGGTCGCGGCCTGATCTGACCATGGCCTTCGGAGAGATTCGCGGGCACCGATGACGCGGAGCGAATCACCTGATCGGCGAGACTCTTCAGTGGAGCCGGTACGCGCAGGACAAGCGAGATTGCGATGCCGGCGGCTTCGAGGGCCTTGAGTGGGCGATGAGGCCGGTGGTTGGTAGGGCGTTGCGCATGATCACCTCCTGGTTGTTCATGCCCCCTCCACCAGCCGCTGAGATGGCCGATGTCAAGGGTCGCCGTCGCGGCGATTCGTCATGCCCTTGACATCGGCCATCTCAGCGGCTACCCGTGCTTTCAAGAACAACCAGGAGGTGATCATGCTGCCCCGGTCGCTGCCCCGGACGCTGCCCCGGACGCTGCCCCGGACGCTGCCCCGGACGCTGCCCCGGACGCTGCCCCGGACGCTGCCCCGGTCGCTGCCCCGGTCGCTGCCCCGGTCGCTGCCCCGGTCGCTGCCCGGCTGCGATGCATCATTCGCTGCCCCGGTCGCTGCCCGGACGCTGAAGCGGGATCGGGTCGGGAGCGGGAGCGGGAGCGGGAGGGGAAAGGGGGAGGGGATACAATAGCGGCATGGGCCATCTCGCCGGCAAGAAGGCATATCTCGATCTGCAGCAACGACTGGACAGGATGCCGGTGGGGGCGCCGGCGCACAAGGCCTTCTTCGAGCTGCTCGAAGAGCTCTTCACCGAGGAGGAATGCCGGGTGGCGGCGGGGATCCCGTTGCGGTTGGCCTCGCTCGGCGCGATCGCACGCAACGCCAAGCTCTCGGAGGACGCCACCCGCAAGATCCTCGATCGGCTTGTGACCAAGGGCCTCGTGGTCGATCTCCCGCGCGACGACCGGTCGACGGTCTACTATCTCAATCCCACGATCATCGGTTTCTTCGAGTTCTCCATGATGCGGATCCGCGACGATATCGACCAGAAAAGGGTCGCCGAACTCATGTGGGCCTATATGCGTGAGGACCCCGAGTTGGGTTTCATGCGGATGCTGGCCGATGGCGACACCTTCATCGCGCGACCGTTGGTCAACGAGGACGCCCTCGAGCCCGATGTCTGGACCGAGATCCTCGACTTCGACAAGGCCTCCGCCATCATCGACGAGGCCGGATCCTGGGCCGAGGGCATCTGCCACTGCCGCCACGTCAAACTCCACCTCGGCAAGCGCTGCGACTACCCGCTGGACCACTGTCTCGCCCTCGGCACCGGCGCCGACTATCTCATCCGTGCCGGTATCGCCAAGGAAATCAGCAAGGAACGGGCCATGGACGTTCTCGTCTATGCCCGCGAGCACGGCAACGTTCAGATGGCCGACAATGTCCGCAACCGGCCCGGTTTCATCTGCAACTGTTGCTCGTGCTGCTGCGAGATGATGGAGGCCTTCCGCACCCTGCCCGAGATGACCAAGGTCATCAGCTCGAACTACCTCGCTCGGATCGACGGTGAGAACTGCTCGGGCTGCGGCAAATGCGCCAAGGCCTGCCCCATCGACGTCATCGAGGTGCTCCCGGCTGCGGCCACCGCGAAGACACCCAAACGGAAGAAGATGGCCGCGGTGGACGCCGAGCGCTGTCTGGGGTGCGGCGTGTGCCACGCCGCCTGCGATTTCGACGGTCTGACCCTCGAGCGTGCGCCGCAGCGGATCTACACCCCCGACAACGTCATGGAGAAGATCGCGCTGCAGGCCATCGAGCGCGGCAAACTCCAGGAGCTGCTCTTCAACGATCCCGGCAAACTCAGTCACCGTACTCTTGGAGCGTTGCTCCGCACGCTGGTCAAGCTGCCGCCGGCCAAGCAGGCCATGGCCAGCCAGCAGCTCAAGTCGCGTTTCGTTTCGCTCATGACGGGCGCGTTCCGCAAAGGCGTGGAGAAGACTCCGGTCCTCGAGGCCGAGGCCTGAGCGCAGGGGTCGTGGACGCTCCGTCCTCCCCGATTTACCCGAGCCGCCAGCCCCTCGATCAGCGCCGCTGGTGGCGATGGGTCATCGGCGGAGCCGCGATGTGGGTGGCGCTCGTTCAGGTCACCCTCTGGTGGCTCGAACATCACCCGGCGCCGAGGGCCCTCTGGGGCGACGAAAAGACCTATCTGGTCTCGGCCATGGAGCTTCTCGGCGGCGATCCAGGTTGGTGGCCGGAGCCTTTGTGGCCGCCTCTTTATCCGCAGTTCCTCGCCGGTCTGATCTGGCTTGGCGGGGGTTCGTTGACCGGCGTCGTGCTGGTTCAGAGCCTGCTGTTGGCGGCGACGGCGATCCTCTGGTTCGATCTGATCCGCCGCTTCACTGATTCGCGGGCGGCGGGCGTGGCGGTGGCTGCTTTGATTCTCGGCTATCCGCCCCTGGTTGCTTTCTGCTCACTATCTCTGGCCGGAGGTGCTTCACCTCTTCCTCTTCAGCGCCTTGCTGTGGCTCTTGGCCTTCCGCGGTAAGAGTCGTTTCTGGTGCGCCGTCGCCGGGGTCGTTCTCGGGTTGGCGCTGCTCTGCAAGAGCCTGCTGATGCCGTTCATTCCGGTCCTTCTGCTGGCGATGGTCTTGGGGCGCCGGCCGGGACCGACGGTCACCAGGGTCGGTTTGGTGCTCGGAATGACGGCGGTGACGGTGGCTCCGACCATCATCGCCAATTTCGAGAGAACCGGCACCCCCATGATCGCCGACTCGGCTGCTTTCAACATCTGGGTGGGTCTCAACGACGTCGGGCGGGAGAGCTTCCGCCACGATGTGGTCTGGCCCGAGTACCAACAGTGGACGGCCAGCGCCGACACCTACGCCGATCGTGACCGCATCATGCGGTCGCAGATCGGTGAGTTCGTTCGTGATCGTGGATGGATCGCCGTGGCGAAGAACCAGCTGTCCAAACAGTACTTCCGGCTCTTCCACGCCGGCTGCTATTTCACCGACCAGCTTCCCGGAGGGGCGGCACACGTTCAGTCCGCTGCCGGCTACATCGGGACCGGCCGCCGTCTCGGAGGCGCGCTCGCGGCCGTCACCATTGCCGCGATCCTGGCGCTCTACGTCGCGGCGGCGACCGGTCTGATGGTGGGGGGGTGGCGTGACAACCGGTGGGTGCGGACGCTGGTGGTCTTTCTGGCCTACAACCTGGCGCTCTTTTTCTTTCTCCACGTCAAAACCAGGTACCGAATCCAGATGCTGCCGGTGGCCTTTGTCGGGGTCGGCTTTCTCGTGGCCTGGTTGGAAGCCGGCTGCCGTCCACGACCATCGGGGGCGCGCGTGGCCGCGACCGCTGCGGTGGTCGTGATACTGATCTGGTTCGCGCTGGGTTGAGGGCCGAGCGGAAACTCGTCGATTCCGGGCGGGGCCGGTATACTCCCCGGGTTGTGATGAGTTCACGCGGTTTTGTCCTGCCCCTCGTTCTCGCCCTGGCGGCGATGACCTCGCCCGCCCGGGCGGGTGATCGCGCGCCGGTGTTCAAGATCTACGTCGAGCACAACGGGGTCTACGAGGTCTCCTTCGAACGCCTCTCCGATGCCGGGCTCGGCGAGCCCATGCCGACTTCGAGCATCGGCTTGCGGAATTTCGGCGAGCCGGTCCCGGTGTGGGTCGAAGACGGCGGCGACGGCCTCTTCGGTCCCGGCGACCGAATCCTCTTCGTCGGCGAAGCCCTGCGCGGCGAATACTCCTACCTCGACCCCTATTCGCGCTTGAATTGTTATGTGCTCGACTTCTCAGACCCCGCGCCATGGGCGGGGCTGAGTCGTACCCAGCGAGGATGATGCAGCCGGAGGATCGGCGGCGCTGCTCGCGTCCCACCACCTCGAATCGGACCGGGTGATGGTTCGGTTTCGGACCCGCCGCGACGAACCCGAGGAGGAGTGGTATTGGGAGAGACTCTCGGTGGCGGACAAGCAACCGTTCCACCAGGAAGTCGCCCTGGAGGGGCTGGTTGTCCGTCAGGAGCAGGCCGGGTGCGACACCCACCTTTGCCGATGCGCTCGCCGAATCGGTGCGCGGTGGCGTTGCCGGAGAACCGACATCGGTCGCCAGGATTCAATCCCAGCTCGACTCGGTCTTCGGCTCCAGGTCGCTGCCGCCGACGTCGGTTCGATTCCGCTTCGGTCTGCGTGGGTGGTCCGAACCGCGGCATCGCGAGAGCAAGTCCGAACCCCATCACGAGCTCGAGATCCGGCTCAATGGCGAGTCCGTCGGCACCGCGGTCTGGGACGGAATCGATCACTTCGTCTACGAGCTCGAGATCCCGGGCACGCGATGCCTGCCGGGCGCCAATCGAGCTCTCGCTCAGGGTCCCGAAACGGTTCTACCCCGAGTCCGGCGATCTGATCGTCGATGTGGTGCTTCTCAACTGGATCGACCTCGAGTACGAGCGCGCCCCTGAAGTGGCGAACGAGCAGCTCAGACTCCGGCTTGCCGATCCGACCGCGGGACGGGAGGTTGTGATCACCGACCCCGATGGCCGGCCGGTCGATCTCTATCTTCCCGGTGGGGCCAGGGTCCAAGGCAGTTCAGGGATGGTGGCGATCGGCCTCGCCGACGAGGTGACCGAGTTCTCGGTTCTGCGCAGCAATGCAGCGGCAAGCCCCAACGATGTCGTGCTGGATCGGCCATCCGATCTCGCAGCCGGCGACCGCCAAGCCGACTACATCATGATCACCCACCGGTCGCTGCTGGCCGGGACCGAGCGGCTCGCCGATTTTCATCGCGCGCGCGGTCTCTCGGTCGAGGTGGTGGATGTCCAGGATATCTATGACGAGTTCAACTTCGGAGTCGTGACGCCGCAGGCCATCAAGGACTTTCTCGAACACGCCTTCACCGACTGGCAGACGCCTCGACCCCGATTCGTCCTCCTCGTCGGTGACGCGAGCTGGGACTTCAAGAACACCACGGCGGATGACGCCAACTACGCCGACTGGACCTATCGGCCGGGCGAAAACCGGCAGTTTCGGAAGAACCGAAGCACCGCCTATGCCGAGGGGGCGGAGCTCAACCACCGAAACCTGGTGCCTACCTCGAGCTATCTGACCCTCGAGGGGCACGCGGCGAGCGACACCTGGTTCGTGTGTTTCGACGACGGCGACACGCTGCCGGACATGGCCATCGGCCGGTTGCCGGTGGTGACGTCCCGAAGAACTCGATGCGGTGATCGACAAGACCATCGCCTTCGCCGCCGAGCCTCCGGTCGGGACCCTGGAGGCGAAACCTCCTGTTCATCGCCAACGAAAGCGAGGCGTTCCAGCGGCGCAGCGACAAGCTCGCCGAGAGTTTACAACCAACGCGGATTCGTCCCGATCAAGATCTACCCGCACCCGTCCGAGCCGGCCAACGAGCACCACACGCGACGCATCATCGAGATCCTCGACGGAGGGGTGCTTGGCGTGCATTTCATCGGACACGGCGGGCGCTACATCTGGCGAACCGGCCCCCCTGATCTGAAGAAGAACCACGACCTCTTCACCCTCGAACACCTCGACGAACTCGCCGACAACCTGCGGCTGCCGGTGGTGCTCAGCCTGACCTGCTACTCGGCCCCATTCGACCACCCCACCGCCGACTCCATCGGCGAGAAGCTGATCCGGATCCCCGGGCGGGGAGCGATCGCAGTCTTCGCCGCGTCGTGGCGCAACAGCCCGTCACCTCTCATGGGCGAGAGCCTGCTCGACGAACTGACCATCCCGGGCAACACCATCGGCGAGGCCGTCATGCGGGCGAAGCGCGAGTTTCGCAGCGACGTCCTGGTCCAGACCTACAATCTGCTCGGCGATCCGGCGGTACCGGTGAGTGCGCCGGCACACACCCTGGATCTCGCGCTCGAGGACATCCGAGCGACAGCCTCACCCTGCGCGGCGAGCTCCCGGTTCCGATCGATGCGGGGGAGCTCCTGGCGGAATGGGTGACCGCGGACGGGTCGGTGCTTCGTGAAGATCGGATCGAAATCACGGGCTCGATCTTCAGCATCTCGGTGGAACCGGGGGGCATGGACGGAGAGGACCGCCTGATCGGGGTCCGCGTCTATGTGTGGGATGCGACATCGCGGGTCGATGGAATCGGGTGGGTCGGTTTCAATGCCGGAGAAGTCGAGGTCCCTGAGCATTCGATATCCGGCGGAGGATCCGATGATGCCGGGAGCCTCACCGGCATCGATTCGGAACCGCAGACGAAGGAGGAGTCGTGAAGAAGATCTCTTGGGCTGCAGCCGTTTTTGTTTTCGGACTCGTGATCGTTGCGGGATGGGAGTCAGCGGGGGGAGAGGAGACTGCGTCCGCCCCGGGTTCGCCCGCGTCGGATGTGTCGCAGCAGGGTGCGCCGGAAGATGCTCCCGACGAACCAGCGGTCAACACCCTCAAGTGGACCACCGCGAGCGAGGTGGACAACTTCGGGTTCGATATCTACCGGGCGCTCGATGAAGATGGTCCATTCGAGCGTATCACCATCGAACCGATGCCCGGAGCCGGGACCACCGACGAGCCCCAGAACTATGTCTTCGTCGACTCCGAGATCGACCCGGGCAAAGACTATTTCTACTACATCGAGAGCATCTCTCTCGGGGGAATTCGCGAGACCTTCAGCCCGGTCATCCGCGCGCCGGCGAAGCGGCCCACCTCCGACTCCGACTGAGGGCCCCTCAGGTCGTCGAGCGTCCGGAGATGAGAGCCCACAGCCGGGCGCTGTGCATCAGCTGCCGCAAAAGAGAACCGGTAAGAAAAACGGGCCGGAATCTCCCGTTCGGTGCGGTGCATCACTTCGGGTAGCCGAAATAGGCCGGATCTGCAGCATGACGTGAGCCACACCACGGATTTCCGTGCGGCTGTGGATTAGTGTGATCGTGCGGTTGTGCGCTGATGACCGACCTGACGAGAGTGAGGGCATCGTGATCGAGACGCGACAGATTCTCGAGGAGCTCCAGCTCAAGAATGTGCTGGCGACATCGGCGACGGGTGCGGTCTTCCTCGCCGGGGATCCCGACAGCGGTCGCGATGTGGTCATCAAGATGATCAGTTGCGCCGTCCCCAACGCCGAGGAGATGGTCAGGCGACTGTTCCTCGAGATGGTCGAAGCCGCGAGAGCTGGGAATATCGGAGCCATGCCGTTCTTGCGCGACCACGGTCTGACGCCTGAAGGGGACGGATTCGTGGTGATGGATCTCGTCGACGGCCAACCGCTCGACAACATCGACGAGGTCTCGGTTTTCGCCGCCATCAACATTCTCCTCGACGTGCTCTCGTGCATCGAGGACCTGGCCCGTGCCGGTACAGCCCATCTCAATTTGAAACCGGACAACGTCTATGTGACGCATTCGCCGGCAGACGATCGCGCAGTTGTGCTCGGCTTCGGCACCAGCGCCACCCTCCTGCACGCCGGCCCCGGATTCCCGGTTCCGGCCGACGATCCCCACCTCGCTCCGGAGCTGGTGAAAGGGAACGTTCTGCCGTCCGATCAGGCATGGAGGAGTGATCTCTTTTCCTTCGGAGTCATCGCATGCGGCATGCTCGGTGCCGAAATCGAAGCCGATGGGTTTGAACGACCGCGAGTGACCCTGCCCGCCGTGGTGAGAGGCATGCTCCCCGAGGCGGAGCCGTTGGAGAGCGTCCTCGGCCAGATCATGGCGCCCGACCCCTTCCTGAGGGGAGATTCGCCCTTCGAGGTTCGAGATTCGCTCATCCGGGCCTTGCCCGATCCGCCCGCAATTGCGGCAGCTGAGGCCCCCGGTGCCGCGCGGTCGAAGCATTTGTTCGACCCCAACAAGACCGATCCGGCTTTCCCGTCTCCGCCTGCGGTGGTCGCGGCCCCCGCACCCGCGGAGGCGGGGTTCGATGACGACGGATGGCCCGAAGTTCTATTTGACGACCCCGAGCTGCCCTCGAGCCTCGATGATCCCGAAGACACGGATGTGCGCAACCCGGTTCCGGTCGATGTCTGGGTGCCGGCCGCCAACGAAGTTGCCGGCGCTGTGTCCGAGCCGGCCGCCGTCCCGCCCGGCTCGAGTCGCTCCGTTGGTGGGCGCCGCGCATCCCGCATCGAGCTGGCCGTCGTTGCGGTGATGGTGATCGTTCTCGGAAGCATCATTGCCTTCACCTGGTCCAAGAGTGGTGGAGACGATGGACCGGCCGTCGCGACGGGGATACCGCTCGAGGAGCGGGGATCGAGTGCGGCGCTCGTGCCGCCTCCTCCGGACGACAACCTCTTCGACGACCTGCTGGCCATTCAAGAGCTCGTGGACGAGGGCGATCTGGACGCAGCCCGGAACGGGTTGCGCGGTCTGGATGAACGCGATGATGTCGTTTTCAACTCCGACGAATCCGCCCTTTACGACTCTTTGGTCACAGCCGTCGCACAGGCGGCGGACCGGGGTGCGGCCATCGAAGACCTGCGCACCGGACTAGCCTATGGGAGCGTCAAGGCGCTGCGGCGCGGCGTTGCCGGGCTGTCCGGCGTGCCGGCGGTTCAGATCGCGGATGTCGATGGCCTCGCCGCAGATCTCTCCCGAGCTCGGCAGGTGCTCCGCCTGCACTCGGAGATGTGGGATGCCCACAATGGGGGCGACTACCCGGCCGCCATCGAGTACGCCGGTCGGTTCGGCGAGCTTCTGCCCGGTTACAGCGGGGCCGCCGATGTGCGCGCTGAGGCGGCGACCGCACTGCAGGCCCAGGCCGAGGCGCTGATCGCAGACCACCGTTACGCCGACGCCGTCGCCGTGCTCGAGAGTCTGCGTCGGGCGTGGCCCGACCACAGCACTTCGGCAGCCCGGATCGCCTGGTGTGAGGAACAGATCAACCTGGCCAGACAAGAGGAAGCGGTGATCGCCCTCGCCCTGGCCCGGGGGCGCTCGGGTGACCCCGAGAGCGGTCTTGCGACCCTCGCTGAGATGACCCCCGGCCCCGGGTTCCAAGAGGACTACGATCGGGCGCGATCGACGCTCGAAGCACGGCTGGCCGAGATGGATGCCGATCAACCGACCATCGAAATCGCGACCGCGGTGGAGCTCGGTTTCAAAAAGAACGAGACGGTCATCGTGCCGTTGAGAGTGGCCGACGACTACCGTGTCGAGGGGGTTGTCGTTCACGCCCGCAACGAAGCCGACGACGGGTTCCTCGAAATCCGCCTGGAGAGGGACAGCGAGGGGCTCTACAACTTCACCATCGCACCCGAGCTCCACGGCAACAAGAACGTCTACTTCTTCGTCGTGGCGAGAGACCGAAGCGGGCACATCGGGAGGTTCGCCAGTCAGAGTGATCCCCAACTCGTGACCCGCAAGAAGTGGTTCAAGAAGCTGCTTTGATTTTTTCTGACCCGGTCAGCGAATTCCTGTCATTCTGAGCGAGCGTAGCGAGTCGAAGAATCCCCCGAAACTCAGAGCGACGATGAAGTAGGCAATGCCCTTCCGACCCGTTGGGGACCCTTCGACTCGCTCGGCGGCACGGCGCTCGCTCAGGGTGACAATGTGTTTGTCTGTTGGTGCGAGCGTAGCGAGTCACAACCGCCGCCCGAGATCAGGACGAAACGCGTTCTTGTAGTGGCGGATCTTCCAGTACGGGAAGGTGGTCTTTCGTTCGATGGTCACGATGTCGAAGCGACACGGCCGATCCCACAGATCGTGGCGGGAGAGATAGGCCGACGATGCGCAGGCCAGCGTTCGCTGTTTTTTGCCATCGACGGCGCCGACAGCGCCGCCGAAGAGATCGCTGGATCTCGCCTTGACCTCGACGAAGACGATCTCGCGGCGGCGTTCGACCACGAGGTCGAGTTCTCCACCGCCGCCGCGCCAGTTTCGGGCGCGAGGCCGGTAACCCTTGAGAAGGAGCAGCGCCACGGCTACCCACTCTCCGCGACGACCCAGGCTTCTGCGATCCATGATCTCCGGTTTCATTGTGCCGTAGAATACGCCGGTGCGCACCGACGACTTCGATTTCGACCTCCCGCCGGAGCTGATCGCGCAGCAGCCGGTTGCCCGCGGCACATCCAGGATGCTGGTCGTGGACCGGTCGGCCGAGGGGGTGGATCACCGTAGTGTGAGCGATCTCCCAAAGCGGCTCCGGGCCGGAGATCTCCTGCTGCTCAACGACACGCGGGTGATCCCGGCGCGGCTCTACGCGAGGCGACCGACCGGCCGCCGTTTCGAACTCCTGCTCCTGCGTGAACTGGAACGTGGTAGGTGGGAAAGCCTGCTCCGGCCGGGGGCGCGGGCGCGGATCGGCGAACGGCTCGGGCTCGCCGACGGTGGCGAGGTTGTCCTCGTCGAAAGCCGCGACGAGGGGCGGTGGGCGGTCCGGTTCGAGCCTCCCATCGAGCTCGCCCGGCTCGACCGCATCGGCGAGATGCCGCTGCCGCCGTACATCGACCGCCCGAGCGGGGCTACCGAGGCGGATCGTGTCACCTACCAGACCATTTATGCCTCGACCCCGGGGGCGGTGGCGGCGCCGACCGCCGGTCTCCATTTCACCCGGGAGATGCTCGACGAGATCGCCGGGCGAGGGATCGACATCGACTTTGTCACCCTGCATGTCGGTCTCGGGACCTTTCGTCCGGTCACTGCTGAGCGGGTGAACGACCACCGGATGCACAGCGAATGGTACCGGTTCTCGAAGGCGACGGCGTCGGCCGTGAATCGGGCGATCGCTGATGGGCGCCGCATCGTCTGCGTCGGTACGACCTCGGTGCGGGCCCTCGAGGGCGCACTCGCGGTGGGTGATGGGGAAGTCGTCGCGGGAGAGGAATGGACCGACATCTTCATCACGCCTGGATACCGATTTCAGGGTGTCGGCGCCGTGCTCACCAACTTCCATCTGCCGAAATCCACCTTGCTGATGCTGGTCAGCGCCTTCGCCGGGCGCGACAAGGTGATGGACGCCTACCGCGAAGCGATTTTCGCCAAATACCGGTTCTTCTCCTATGGCGACGCAATGCTCGTCCTCTGAGGACGCCCGATGAGGTGACAGGCGGGAACCGATCCGGATCGCGCCATCACACGCCGCAAACGCGAAGACGCAAAGACGCCAAGGCTTCACGAAGCCATCGCAATTGAGAGTGCGCGAGACGGGGATTGATGGGTGTCAGGCTCCGTGGTGGCGCGCCTCCTGCAGGAAGGGGACTGAAGGTGGGCCCAGGCCCACCCTACGAGCGCTACGAGCGCCCCAATGAAAGTCACAGATCAGGGTTTCGCGTGGAGGAGCCGCCAGGTCATGGCCCGGACTTCGTCGAAGAGGCCGATTGCCGTGCCTGCTTGATCATCGTTATCACCGTTGGAGCGAGGCTCCGCAGGATCACCATGCGTTCCGTCAGCGGATTGGTCGCAGGTCGTAAACGACCCGCCTACAGCTCTGAAGTACCGGAAGCCATACTGCCCGGCTGTTCCGGACGCTGGTCACTGTCGACTGCCCTTGATTGCTGCCGCTGCCGCCGCCGACCCTCTATACTCGCTCCATGTCCGCGGTCTACATTGCCTTGCCCGTTGCCTTGCTTCTCGCCATTGCCGGCGTGGTCGCCTTCATCTGGGCGACGAAGAGCGGCCAGATGGACGACCTGGAAACCCCGGGTCAACGGGTCCTCTTCGATGACGATGACATTTCTCCTCGCGGCAATCGAGACAATGACTCCCGCGCTGAGGGTTGAGTTTCATCGCAGAAGTCTTCGCGACGTCATGAGTTTGATGGCCGTAAGTAACTAAAAATTAAAAACTTAAAACTAAGAACTAAAGAAATGTCTTCGCCCGATACGAACTGACCACCACGGTGATCGAACTCGCGGGCATCAGGATCGCGGCGACGAGCGGGTGCATGAGGCCGAGCATGGCAAGGGTGACGGCCACCGCGTTGTATCCCAGAGAAAAGACCAGGTTGCGCCGGATGACCCCGAGGGTGCGTCTTGACCCATCGAGGAGCCTGACCAGGGGATCGAGACCCGGTCGGCCGAGATAGACATCGGCCGCGGCCAACGCCGCTTCGGCGCCGCCGTGGACGCCGACCCCGACGGTGGCGGCGGCCAGCGCAGCGGCGTCGTTGACGCCGTCACCCACCATCACCACCGGACCGTCAGCGGCCGCCCGGTGGACTCGTTCGACCTTGTCCTCGGGAACCGCGCCGCCACGGCCGGTTGCCGGGTCGAGGTGGAGCTTGCGGAGCAGATGGCGCACGGTTCCGGGGTGGTCGCCCGAGAGGACCTCGATTCGCCAACCGCGAGCCGCGATGGCGGTCAGAGCATCGGCGGTGTCGGGGCGGATCGGGTCGCCGAGCGCCGCCACCGCCTCGATCTCTCCGTCGAGAGCGACGACGATGGGGGTGAGCCCCTCGTCGACAGCCGCCCGTATTTCGGAAGCGATCGCGGGTGAGATACCACCGAATCGTTCTTCGGCAAAGCTCGGAGAACCAACCAGCAGAACCTGTTCGCCGATCCGGGCGGTCAAACCTCGGCCGGGATGTTGTTCCACGTCGGTTGCCCGGGGAAGTTCGGCAGCGTCGAAACCCGCGGTCAGCGCGACCGCGACGGGGTGGGTCGAGAGGGCTTCGGCGGCGGCCACGAACCGGCGCGTGGCGTCGTTGCCGTGCCAACTGACAACCGCCAACCGACCTTCGGTGAGGGTCCCGGTCTTGTCGAGGATCATGAGCGCCGGTCGGGCGAGGGTCTCGAGGGCGTCGCCTCCCTTGATCAGGATCCCGGTTCGGGCGGCGCGGCCAACCGCGGCGCTGACCGCCAGGGGAGTCGCGAGACCGAGGGCGCACGGGCAGCTGACGATGAGCAGCGCAACCGCATTCTCCACCGCTTGCGCCGGGTCGATGCAGAGCCACACGGCCACGGTGATGACCGCCAGGCTGAGGACGACCAGGACGAACCAGCCCGAGATCCGGTCGGCGAGCAGCACGACCGGTGCGCGGCGCTGCGCCCCCTCCTCGACCAGGCGCAGGATCCGGCCGAGACGGGTGTCGGCGCCGGCCGATCGGACTTCGATGAGGAGCCGGCCCGAAAGGCTGGTGGTGCCTGCGTGGACGGGGTCCCCGGCGGCGACGCCGACGGGACGCGATTCACCGGTGAGCAGCGAGAGATCCATGGTCGACTCGCCGTCGGTGACGATGCCGTCGGCGGGAGCCGAATCGCCGGCTCTGAGCTCCACCACCATGCCCGGTTGGAGCGCGGCCGCCGGTACTTCTCGAATCCCGTTCTCCTCAACCACGCGAGCGGTTGAGGGCGCCAGCGAGAACAGAAGCTCGGTGGCGCGGGCGGCCCGGCGTTGTTGCCGTCGCTGGACCCAGCGGCCGATGAGGAGAAAGAAGATGAGCACCGTCACCGAGTCGAAGTAGACCTCGCCGCTGTCGCGTAGGGTGTTGATCATTCCCCAGCCGAAGGCGGCGAGGATGCCGATGGAGATGGGGACATCCATGTGCAGGGTGCGGGTTTTCAGCGCACCCCAGGCGCCGCGGTAGAAGACCTGAGCGCACCACAGGACCGAGGGCAGGGTGAGACCGAGGCTGACCCAGCGGAAGAGCGATCTGAAGGTCGGGGAGATGCCGTGAAAGTAGCCGCCGTAGAGGGCGAAGGCGAGGAGCATGACGTTGCCGGCGATGGCGCCGGCGACCGCGATGCGGATGAGCAGCGCCCGATCCTCGCGGCGCTCCATGTCGCGCGCCTCGACGCCGTGGAACGGGTGTGGCGGATAGCCGATGGAGTCGAGAAAGCGGGCGATGGATGACAACGAGGTCTCGTTGGGGTCCCAGACGACGGTGGCCAACGACCGGCCGACATCGAGCCGGCACTCGGCGACCCCGGGAATTACCAAAGGCACCTTCTCGACCAACCAGACGCAGGCGGCGCAGTGCACCCCTTCGAGGTAGAGTTCCACGATCGCTAAGCCGTCCTTGCGGCGACGACAGTAGAGCTCGGTAAAGGACGGGTCGTCGAACTCCTCGTAGTTTCGGCCCCGGCCCTGAGCCGCCAGTTCGGGTGCGTCGATACGGTCTTTGAGCTCGTAGTAGCCCTCGAGCCCGGCGCCGTGGATCACGTCGTACGCCACCCGACAACCCGAACAGCAGAACTGGCGCTCGGCATCGGGATCGACCAAACCCGCCGGCACCGGTAACCCGCAGTGGGAGCACGAAATCACCGACGCATCATCTCATGCGCGCGAATATGAATTCACCGCGAAGACGCAAAGGACGCCAAGACCATCGCAATGGGACACGGATCAACGCGGATGAACGCAGATTGGACGGGTCATTCTTGAGGGGGGGCTGTTGGTACTCGATCGCTGTGCTACTTCGTGTTGGCGAGGTCGGTAGCTTTCACGACGTGGCGTTGGATTTGGAAACGGATCTGCACGGAGGATTTACGTTCAGCTTTCTCCTGATTCACGGCCTGATTTCGTGAAATCCGTCTGAAATCAATAACGATGTCTTTCGCGATTCCCATCGCGCCACCACGAAGTCGTTTGCCCTTCCGGAGGGTGGATTCCAACCTCAAAAAAATCCGTGTCAATCCGTGTTCATCCGTGTCCCATTTGCGATGTGTGTGCGCGGCTGCCTGCGCCGGCGTCGTTGCGGTCAGTCTCCACCGCAGCAGGGTGGGGGGTCGTCGGGGAAGGGACGGCGCCATCGAGAACCTGGCGGACGCTTGCCAGCTGGGTACCGGAGCATTATAATGATAACGAGAAACGATCTCGAAAAAGGAAATAGAGGTGCCAAATGGCTCGCGTATTTGCCGTTCCGAATGCAAGCGAAACGAGGAGCTCGGTTCGTGTTCCGCGAGTTCTCGCGAGTATGGCGCTCGCCGCCTTCATCGGCTCGGTGGCGGTTGCCGAAGGCCCGAGGGTCACCGACGACCCGCAGGGGAGGGTGTTCATTCCGCTCGAGGAATCACTCGACCCCGTGGGGAATGTCGCCGAGGAAGGCGGGAGTTACGACCCGGGGTCCAGCCTGGAGGCTACGGCTCGGGAGAAGGTGCTTCAGATCGAAAGCGCCAGCTCGCCGTTGGTGATTCCCGCGGCCGCGTTCACCGCTGACGGAAGCAACCCGGACAGCATGTTCTTTCCGTTCAGTGGTGGGTATTTTCAAGGAGATACCGAGAACTACGGGTGTATGGTCGCGCCGGCTTATCTTCCCCAAGGTGCCGAAATCACGGATATGTTCGCCTCGGTCTACGACGATGATGCTGTCTTCAATCTGAGCGTGACTCTGCGGCGGGTGGACAACTTCGCCGGTGGCGCGCAGTCACCATGGCGGACGCGACAACCTCCGGCCAGTTTGCCGGTGTCCAGGTCATCAACGATTTCACCATCGACGAACCGATCGTGATATACCCCGATTACTCCTACTACGTGACCACGTGCGTCCTATCGGGTAGCATCCGGCTCTACTCGGTGCGGTTGTACTACTGACGGACGGGAGGCAACGATGAAGACTCCCATGTCGGCAGTTCGGCCTCGGTTCATTTTCGCGGTGCTGTCGATCGCTTTCTGGTTGATGTGTCCGTATCCGGTCTTCGGCGCGGAAGGTCCCCGCGAAACCGCTGGATCGCCTCGCGGTTTCACCGCGGCTCCGCAAGGCCTGCCTTATGGCGATGTATTGGTGCGCGGCGTCGAAGCGATCAATCTCCGTCGCAGCAGGGGGGTGGGTCGTCCGGAGGGCACGCTGCCCTCGGTAGCGTGCTGGTGCTTGGCGATGGCTGCGATCGCCGTGGCGGGCCTGCCGATGATGGCGTAGAGCCCGAGGGCGACGAGAATCACCGCGGTCACCGCGGGGATGTGTCGCCGCAGGGGCACGCTGAGAACCTGGGCGCCGAGCCCGAGGGCGAGAAGCACCGGCACCGTGCCGGCCCAGAAGGCGGCCATGACCGCCACCCCGCCGAGGGCCGAGCCGGTGCCGGCTGCGGTGACGACGAAGGCCCAGAGCCAGCCGCAGGGCAGGACGCCGGACAAGAGACCGACGGTAGCCGCCCGGACCACCGGGGGCCGGTGTCCGACCAGCGAGATCCCGCGGCGCAACCAACCGGCAAGGCGTGAGGTCGAACCGTGCTTGAAGATCTTGACGCCGCCGATCTGGAGCAGCGCGAATATCCCCCAGGCGATCATGACCGCACCGGCGGCGACAGCGGCGATCCGCTGCACGCCGGCCAGCGAGCCAGCGAGGTCGAGGGCGGCGCCGATGGCGCCGGCGGCAAGACCGAGGATCGAGTAGGCCACGAGCCGGCCGCCAGAGTAGGCGGCGTGGCTGAGCAGCCGCCGCGACCCGCCCGATCCGTCCGCCCCGGAGTAGAACGCGACAAAACCACCGCACATCCCGACGCAATGCAGACTGCCGAGGAGGGAGGCGACGAAGACGGTGGTGAGCAGCGCGATCAATTTTGAATTCTCAATTCTTAATTCGTAATTCCATCGCACCGGCGTTTCACAGACCCTGCGATGGCAATTGAGAATTCAAAATTAAAAATTGAGAATTCTCTCACGGTAGCTCCGTCCAAATGTGTCGGGTGTCGGCGTACGTGAAGAGTTCATCGCCCCGCGTCACCGTGAAACGGAACTCCCACAGGCCGTTGCTGCGCATGGGCAAGACGCTCTCGTAACCCGAATCCGACGGCGCCAGGATCGCGGTGAGAACACTCGTCCCGCCGAACGTTGGAGAATGCCTCGACGGCGACGCGAGCCCCGGTGACGGGCTCGCCGTCGGCGTCGGTCACCGTCGACGCGCAGGATGGGATCAGCCCCGGAGGTCGCGGGTTCGACGGTGAACTCGAACCGCCACCCGAGTTCGGTGTTCTGCCGATCCTGAGCGCGTTTGGAGTCCCACGCCAGCGCCTTCGCGTAGTAGTCCGGCTCGACGGCGTAGCTTGGGTTGGAGGTCGCGAAATAGACCATCACAAGCGAGCCGACAACGTGCAGCGCAAGGGCGCCGGCGATGACGAAGGGCCAGAGAGTTCCGGGTTTCATTGGGAGTCTCCGGGCGGTGCCAGGTCCGCAGTTCCGCAGTTGGCGGCAGAATCTGGCAACTCTGAGTTCCCGTTGAGCCAACTGCGGAACTGCGGACCTGGCACCCTCACGTTCTTTCATCGTCCGCGGGTCCCAGGAGTCGATACGATCGGATCTCCTCGAAGTCGACCCCGTCGAAGATCCTCAGCTTGATCTCTCGCTCCCCGGCGGTGAAGTTCTCCGGCCGGGTGGTGATGAAGGCCGCGGTCATCTGGCTGTCGCCGGCCGCGACCACCAGCGGATTCTCCGGCGCGACCAGGGTGAGGCGGTCGCTGTCGACGAGTTCGAAGGTGTAGCTGCGTTCTTGATCCGAGCGATTGGCGATCTTGATTCTGATCTGATTGGAGACTTCGCCCGAGGGCAGCACCGAGAACGGTGCGCCGAGCCCACGGAGAATCGTCACATCGGCGGAGGACTTGCCGGCGAGGGAGAACGCCAGCGTCCCGAACATGATCAGCAGGATCGCCGAGTAGACCACCAGTCGCGGCCTGATGAATCGGGTTTTGCCGCTTGCAAGCTCGGCCTGCGAGGTATAGCGGACGAGCCCGCGCGGTTTGCCGATCTTCTCCATCACCTCATCGCAGGCGTCGATGCACTGGGTGCAGGCGATGCACTCCATCTGCAGACCGCCCTCACGGATATCGATCCCGGTCGGGCAGGCGGTGACGCAGAGACTGCAGTCGATGCAATCGCCGGCTGTGCGTTCGGCGTTCTTGCGCCAACGTTCGCGGGGCTCGCCGCGTTCCTCGTCATAACCCACGATGAGCGATTGCCGGTCAAGGAGCACCGATTGAAAACGGCCGTAGGGGCAGGCGAGAATGCATGTCTGCTCGCGGAACCAACCGAAGTCGCCGAACATGAGGACGGTGGTCCCGAGCATCACGAGGAAGGCGGCCGGGTGATGGAAGGGCGAACTGGTCATCCACCGCAGCAGCTGGTCCCACCCCACGAAGTAGGCGAGAAACGTGTTGGCGAGAAAGGCCGAAACCACGAAGAATGCGAGGTGCTTGAGCAACCGCCGGCCGGAGACGCCGGTTGTGTCGGTTTTGATCTGGCGGTTGCGGCCCCCTTCGATCAAGACCTCGAGGGGCCGGTAGATGAACTCCATATAGACGGTTTGGGGGCATGCCCAGCCGCACCACACCCGGCCCCAGATCGCGGTGACGAGAAAGATCCCGACGAAGATTCCGAAGAGGAGCAGCATCAGGAAAAAGGTATCGGTGGGCAAAAAGGTGGTGCCGAATAGAATGAAGTTCCGGTGCACGATATCAAGTAGAATCAATGGGTTATCGTTGATTTTTATAATTGGTATCAAAACGAAGCCGAGAATCAGACTCCAGGCGGTGAGCCACCGGCGACGGTAGTAGCGCCCCTTGGTGAGCTTGGGTCGGATGCGGCGGCGGGAGCCGTCCATGTTCATGGTCGACAGGATCTGTTCCTGCGCCTGGGGGGCGTTGGATGTTGGGCCAGTCATGAAGCAACCCTGTAGGTGCCAGGTGAAACAAAGTTAACAATCTTCCCTTGTCTGCGGAATCGCCGATCCGGCGACCACCGACGGAAGATTGTTAACTTTGTTTCACCTGGCACCCTCACGCGAGGCACGGCAGCAGGCTGGAAGCCTGCTCCACAATCCGGCTCGGACCGGTCGCAGCGACAACTCACTCGGACGGATGTCCGGGCCCTTGTGGGGCAGGCATCCTGCCTGCCGTCCAACCAGCCGGATCGACTGCGCCGTGCGGAGTGGCTGGGTGCGGCAAACCGATGCCTCGCGATCAGACGCCCGCCGGCTCGGTTTCGGAGTGTGCCTCGGTGTCGTCCGGCGCCTCCCCGACCTCGGCGACGGGCTCGGGAGCGAGCCGCTCCACCTGGTCGCCCTGTTGCGGCTTGGCGTTGGGCGGGTCGCTGCCGAGGAGACCGCCGACATAGGCGCTGACCGCGAGCAGCTCGGCCGGACGCAGCTGGCGTTCCCAGGCCAGCATGCCCTTGGCCGGGACGCCCTCCCGAACGGTCCGGTAGATGTCCATGAGTTGGCCGCCGTGGAGCCAGTAGGCGTCGGTGAGGTTGGGCCCGATGCCGCCCTCGCCGAACATGCCGTGGCAGGTGGCGCACTTGCCGGTAAAGACCTTCTTGCCGCCGTTCATCATGCTGGGATCGTCCATGAGGTCGACCAGCGTGCCCTCGTTGATCTCTCCCATGGCGAGGATCGCCGCCATTTGGTTCTCGGTTGCAAGCATCATCGCTTCATCGTAGCGTTCGAGCTCGAGCATCCCCGGACCGAAGTGGAAAAAGAGGATATAGAGCGGCGTGAAGATGATGCAGGCCCAGAAGATGGCCAGCCACCAGCGGGGCAGGGGGTTGTCGTACTCCTGGATTCCGTCGTAGGAGTGCTCGAGAAGGTGATCGTCGGATGGGGTGGGTTCAATGTGGCTCATGAGGTTGCCTCCGGGGGTGACTCTTCCCCATCCTCCAGGGGAAGATTTCTGACCTCTTCATAGGACGCCTTGCTCCGGACGATGAACACATAGGCCACGATGGCGGCAAAGGTGAGAAAGCTGATAATGAGGCCGAGCTCGGCCCACGATGTCAGACCGGCCGCGCTCATGATGTCGGAGAGCTTCATGACGCGTCCTCCCCGAGCGCGGTTTCGGCCGCGACGTCGGTCTCAACGATGATCTCGCCGGTCTCCTCTTCCACAGCCACCGGCTCGGGCCTGGTGATGTCGGTGCCGAGTCGCTGGAGGTAGGCGATCAAGGCGACGATCTGTTTGTCCTCGATACCCGCCGGGCCGCCCTGAGTGACGACCTCGGCGGCGATGGCCGCGGCTTGCTCGGTCGCGGCCGCGATGCCGCCTGAAATCTCGGCGTCGGTGTAGGGCACGCCGACAATCTGGTGGGCTCGCATGACGACCGGGATGCTCGTCGAAATCGGCGGGTTTTTCGAGCATCCACGGATAGGCCGGCATGATTGAGCCCGGCGTGATGGCGCGCGGATCGTCCATGTGGCGGACGTGCCACAGATTCGGGTATTTGCCGCCGACCCTCTGGAGATCGGGACCGATCCGGCGCGAGCCCCACTGGAACGGGTGGTCGTAGACGAATTCACCCGCCTTCGAGTACTCGCCATAGCGCTCGGTTTCGGCGCGCAGCGGGCGGATCATCTGCGAATGACAGTTGTAGCAGCCCTCCGAGATGTAGATGTCGCGGCCGGCAAGCTCGAGTGGGGTGTAGGGGGTCACCGAGGCGATGGTCGGCACGTTGGATTTGATCAGGAAAGTGGGGATGATCTCGAAGAGCGAGGCGACGATCACCGCGACCGCGACCGCCACCGTGAATTTGAGCGGCAGCCGCTCCCACCTGCGGTGCCAGGTGGTGCGGAAGAAACGGTCGAGGGTGTAGGCGGTGTTGGCGACATGGGTGCCCGAGGTGACAAGGGAGGAGGTCGGTTCCGGGCGATCGACATAGGTCTTGGACAAGGCAGCCGCCTCGTGGACGGGAACCTGGAGCGGATGCGGGCGGCTGCGCCAGGTCATGAGCATGTTGACACCGAGCAGGACCGCGCCGGCGAGGTAGGCGGTGCCGCCGATGACCCGGACCCAGTACATGGGAATCAAGCGCACCGTGGTCTCGATGAAGTCGGGGTACTTGAGGTAGCCCTCGCTGTCGAAGGCGAGCCACATCAGACCCTGGGTGAGCCCGGCGGCGTAGATCGAGACGACGTAGAGCAGAATCCCGATGGTGCCGAGCCAGAAGTGGGCCTCGGCGAGCTTCGGCGACCACAGATCGGTCTGGTAGAGCCGCGGTAGCAGCCAGTAGATCATCCCGAAAATGAGAAAACCGACCCACCCCAGCGCGCCCGCGTGGACATGGGCGATGGTCCAGTCGGTGTAGTGCGAGAGCATGTTGACGGCCTTGACCGACAGCAGCGGGCCTTCGAAGGTCGACATCCCGTAGAACGTGATCGCCACGACGAAGAACTTGAGTACCGTGTCGGACGCGACCTTGTGCCAGGCGCCGCGCAGGGTCAGAAGCCCGTTGAGCATCCCGCCCCAGGACGGCATCCAGAGCATCACTGAGAAGAGCATCCCCAGGGTCGAGGCCCACGCCGGAAGGGCGGTGTAGTGGAGGTGATGGGGGCCGGCCCAGATATAGAGGAAGACCAGAGTCCAGAAATGGATGATCGACAGCCGGTAGGAGAAGACCGGCCGGTTCGCGGCCTTGGGCAAGAAGTAGTACATGATCCCGAGAAAGGGCGTTGTCAACAGGAAACCGACCGCGTTGTGGCCGTACCACCACTGCATGAAGGCGTCCTGCACCCCGGCGTAGATCGGGTAGGAGCGGAAGAGCCCGGCCGGAACGGCCAGATTGTTGAAGACGTGGAGCACGGTGATGGTGACGATGGTGGCGATGTAGAACCAGATCGCGACATAGAGGTGGCGTTCACGCCGTTTGGCGATGGTGCCGAAGAAGTTGATGGCGAAGATGATCCACACCACCGCGATGGCGATGTCGATGGGCCACTGGAGCTCGGCGTACTCCTTGCTCTGGGTGATGCCCAGGGGCAGGGTGATCGCCGCCGCGACGATGATCAGCTGCCATCCCCAGAAGTGGAGATTGCTCAAAGCCTTGGAGAACATTGGCGTCTTCAGCAGCCGCTGCATGGAGTAGTAGACCCCGGCGAAGATCGCGTTGCCGGCAAAGGCGAAGATCACGGCGTTGGTGTGCAACGGACGCAAGTCGGCCGAAGCTCAGCCAGGGCAGCTCGAAGTTGAAAAACGGTGCCGCGAGCTCGAGCGCGACGATCAGGCCGACCAACATTCCGACGACCCCCCAGACGAAGGTCACCAGGGTGAAACGACGGACAATCGCGTCGTCGTAGCTGAACCGCTCGATCTGGACGCTCATCAATACCCCCTCGGCGTTTTCCGTGCTTGCATCGTGTGCATTATCCCCCCGTCGCCCGTGGTTGCGCGGCAACCGCTATCGCAGAGCCGTTGCGGACCGCTCGCTGGGCGACATCGGCAAGAGTGGTGTCGGCCAGCAGATTGTGGAACGACCGTCGTATCCCGGTCAACCTCTCGTGCAGCGGGCAGGTGTCGCTGTCGATGCAGCCGGTCTGGCCGAGCAGGCATTCGACGCCGGTGAACTCGTACTGGAAGGGTCGGACCACCGCAAGCAGCGAGATCTCGTCGGCCGCGCGGTTGAGCCGAAATCCGCCGGCGTGGCCGCGTTGGGATGTCACCAGATCGGTGGCCTTCAGGCGCCGGAGGATCTTGCTCAGAAACTGCGGCGGCAGACCGAGCTGATCGGCGATCTCGGCGGAGTGGAGCGCACTCTCACCCCCACGAAGGGCGAGAAGAGAGAGGGCGCGAACCGCGTATTCTGCACTGCGCGTCAGCATCGCGGGGGATATTAGGACCCGCGTGTCCGCTTTGTCAATATCCCGCGTATCCTCTCCCGATCCCGATCCCGATCCCGATCCCGATCCCGTGCCCGTGCCCGTGTCCGGGGCAGCGACGGCGACAGCAATCAGCACCGGCGCCAGCGCCGGCAATCAGAAACCGAGAGCAGCGCCAGCGCCGGCGCCAACGACGGCGTACGGTATCGAACCCCCGATGTCACCTTGAGCGAGCGAGTGCCGCGAGCGAGTCGAAGGGTCCCCTCCGGGTCGGGCGCGCGCTGCTTGCCTCATTCTCGTTCTGAGCTTCGGGGGATTCTTCGACTCGCTACGCTCGCTCAGAATGACAGCAATTGGCGGCCGCGGTGATTCGTTTGGTAAGCGCCGCCCCGCGGCGTGGCGGTGGTCAGGGTGACTTTGAGGAGGCCGATCACGGCCTCGGCCGCGGCTCCCTAGGTCGAACGGCATCCGGAGCGATGACCTCTGCTACCATTCCCTGGCCTGATTCGAAGGAGTGTCCATGCACGCGAGATCGATCGTTTCCGTCGTCGTCATGATCACGGTGTCGGCTGTGACTGGACTGATGCCCGGCTCGGCTCGCGCCGAGGAATCACCGGCCGAATCGGCTGAGTCCGGTGTGTTCGGGCCCGACTTCGTCGTCGTCCACATCGAGGTGGCGGGGCCGGCCGAGGCTGCGTTTCTGGAGCGATGGATCGATGTGTGGGCGTACCACGTGCGCGAGGGCATCGTCGATGCGCGGGTCGACGTCGAGGGTGAGCAAGTGCTGCGCGACTTCGGATTCGGTTACGAGATCGACCACGCACTCACCGGGAAGTACAACCAGCCCTTCGAGCCTCCCAAGCGGCAGGTTGCCGGTATCCCGAACTATCCTTGCTATCGAACGGTCGAGGAGACCCTCGCCGCCGGTGCCGCCATGGCGGCGGCCTATCCGGATCTCGCCGAGTGGATCGACATCGGTGACTCGTGGGAGATGACGGAGCCGGGTGGGAACGCCGGCTACGATCTCATGGTTCTGCGGCTGACCAACACGACCAACGGCATCCCGTCGGCCGACAAACCCAAGCTATGGGTGATGGGCGCCATCCACGCACGAGAGTACGTCACCGCCGAAACGGTCACCCGTTTTGCCGAGTACCTCTTGGCCAGCTATGGTCTCGATCCGGACGTGACCTGGGTGCTCGACCACCATGAGATCCATCTGCTGCTGGTGACGAATCCGGACGGTCGAAAGATGGCCGAGCCAAACGTGCTCTGGCGCAAGAACACCAACGAGAACTACTGCGGCGCGACCTCGAGTGACCGCGGCGCCGACCTCAATCGGAATTGTGATTTCGAGTGGCAGCCGGACCCGTATCAATGCGGCGAAACCTACCCCGGACCGTCCGCCTCATCTGAACCCGAAACCCAGGCGTGCAGAACTGGGTGATAAGCAGCTTTCCGGATTGGCGGCCGGACGACCTCACGAGCCCCGCTCCCAACAATGCCAGCGGGATCTTTGTCGATGTTCACAGTTACGGCGAGGAAGTCCTGACTGCTTTTGTGTTCCAGGCCCCGCCGCCCCCGAATGATGCGCAGATCCTCCGACTCGCGCGGAAGTTCACGTACTTCAACTCATATGACGCATATCTCGGAGGAACCTACGGCGCCGGCTATTCTGGGACGACCAAGGATTTCGGCTACGGCCGGCTGGGCTTGCCCGCGTTCACCTTCGAGCTCGGTACGACGTTTTTCCAGGGATGCGGCACGTTCGAGACGACCATTTATCCCGATAACGTGCAGGCGTTGCTCTACGCCGCGCGAACGGTCCGGGAGCCGTACACGCAGTCGTCGGGTCCGGAGGTGGTGACGCCCACTGCCGACCCGGTGGTCGCCGCGCCGGGCGACCTGGTCACGACAACTGCAGTCATCGACGACACGCGATACGGTCCCGGCAACGTCCTCGCCGCCGGTCTCGGTCGAATCCATCGCCGAAGCCGAGGTCTACCTCGATGTGCCGCCATGGGAGGCGGGCGCCGTGCCGATCCCGATGACCGCCGTCGACGGCGCATTCAACAGCACCGTCGAGGCGGTGACGGCGTCGTTGGGTACCGTCGGGCTGGCGGACGGCAGCCACACCGTTTACATCCGCGGCCGGGACAGCGCCGGATACTGGGGCACCGTACGCGCTGCCTGGGTATGGGTACTCGATCCGTCGACGGCCGGGCACATCGAAGGCGTCGTGACCGAGGCTGAGACGGGGCTGCCGTTGCAGGCGACCGTGAGCGCCGGGGTCTTCTCTACCGAGTCGGGCCCGGCTTCCGGCAGCTACGACCTGCTGGTGCCGCCCGGGACCCACGATGTGACCGCCGTCGCCGACGGCTTCGGCCCGATCACCGCTGTCGGCGTGACGGCGATCTCAGGCGCTACCACCAATCGGGACTTCGCGCTGTACCCTTTCGAGACCATCGCCGAGGATGACGTCGAGGGGGGGAGCACGGGTTGGACGGTTCAGGGACAGTGGGCCATCACCACCGAAGCGTCGGCGAGTCCCACTCATTCGTGGACCGACAGCCCCGGCGGATACTATGGTGACAATTGGAACTTCTCGTTGACCTCTCCGGGCTTCGATTTTTCCGATCGGTCAGGGATCATTCTCGAGTTTTCGCACATCTACGACCTCGAGAGCGGTTGGGACTACGGGCACGTGGAGGTTTCCGGCAACGGAGGCGCAAGCTGGTCGACGGTTGCGTCCTACTCGGGTATCCAGACCGGACCATGGGAGCGGATCGAGATCCCGGCGCCGCAGCTTGACCAATCTGCCGATGCGCGCATCCGATTCCGGATCTACACCGACACGAACACCACGCGCGACGGTTGGCACATCGACGACCTCGTGATCCGAGGCTTCTACGATGCGCCGCCCGGATTGCTTTTTCAAAACGGCTTCGAGTCGGGCGACACCTCCTCGTGGGCGGTGACCAGCCCGTGATTGAACTCGCGCGGGGGCGTGGACGCGCTCTGAGGTTGTGATATTTTCCGCTGATACCGTTTCTCGTTGTTAGTTCGTTATGCGATCGCAGAAATCAAATTGGAGGTATCGATGTTCGGACGACGTTTTGGATTTGTGTTTTTCGTCGCTGTCGGAGTTGCGTTGATGACAGGGTTCCCTGTTTCGGCGGCCGACCCAACGGGTGTAGAGATGACCGTCATCCGGGTCGGGGCCGAAGACGGTCAAACGCTCGACGGGCTCGGCATCTCTCCGGCCACCGATGTGAACTACGGCAGTTTTCGTTGGTTGAGGGTCAGTGACCTCGAACTCCAAACCCTGGTTCGCTCGGGCGTCAAGTTCACCTCCGTCGCCGACGCCGATACGGTTCGCGTCATCGGCTACAGCTTCGACCCCATCGCGGAGGGTGAGCCTGTTCTGCCGGCGAATCTGCGGGCAAATCCTGATCGTCGCGGTCTGCGTCTCGTCCAGCTCACCGCTCCGATCACCGATGAGTGGATTTCCGAACTCGACCAGCTCGGATTGACCCTCCTCCAGTACTACCCGCACAACACCTATCTGGTGTGGAGCGGGCCGGACGTTCTCGCGGCCGCCGAGGACCTGCCCTTCGTGCGTTGGCACGGTCTCTTTCACCCGGCCTACAAGGTCAACCCCGATCTCGACGGCCTCGCCGGCGTCATCCAGAACGTCGATGTGATGTTCTACAACGACGGCGATATCGACCGCACCCTCGAGAGCCTGGAGAAATACGGCGCGGTGGTTCTCCGCTACCACCCGTCCCAGCCCGATCAGCGCTTCTTCAACGCCATTGTCGAGCTCGACGCGGATTCCGTCGCCGGTATCGCCCAGGTATCCACCGTTCTCTGGGCAGGCTATGCCAGCCCGGTCCCTGTTCTCGACGACGAGATGTCGGATCAGATCATGGCCGACAACCACCCCGGAGGCGTCCCGCAGTTGGGGTACAACGCCTATCTCGGGACTCTCGGTTATGACGGCACCGGGATCATCTGGGCGCCCGTCGATACCGGCGTCGACTATGACCACCCGGATCTGTTCCCGAGCATCGTCGGCGGCTACAGCTTCCCCAGCGCCTGCGTCGGTTACCCGGCCGGCAGCGATTGCTCGGGCGGCGGCCACGGCACCCACGTCTCAGGGATCATCGGCGGCACCGCCGTCGGCGACGCCGGCGGCCCGTATACTGATCCCGCCGGGTTCCTCTACGGTCTCGGCGTCGCGCCCGGTTACAGCATCTACGCCATGAACTCGCTCTCCGGTCCGGCGTGGCCGCCGGCCGGCGGCTGGCAGGAACACAGCAAGCGCGCGGTGCTCGGCAGCGCCATTGGCGGCAACAATTCGTGGACCACCGGGGAGGGCACCAACCACGGCTACCAGGCGTCGGAGCGGACCCACGATCTCATGGTCCGTGACGGCAACTTCGACACCGCCGCGGTTGCCGAGCCCTTCATCGAGGTCTTCTCGGCGGGCAACTCGGGTCCCTCGGCGTCGTCCCTGACCTCGCCCAAGGAGGGCAAGAACCTCATCGTCACCGCCGCAAGCGTGAACTATCGGGTCGGCAATATCGAGAGCATCGCGAGCTTCTCCAGCCGCGGACCGGCGGTCGACGGCCGTTGGGTTCCGACCATCGCCGCTCCGGGCGAGCAGATCGCCTCGACTCGTAACGACGAGGGCGGCAGTTGCGGCACCGCGATCAGCGGCACCAACACCCTGTACTCGTTCTGTTCCGGCACCAGCATGGCCGCGCCGCACACATCAGGCGCCATCGTGCTCGCCACCGAGTGGTGGCGGACGTTCAACGCCGGCGCCGATCCGAGCCCGGCCATGGCCAAGGCGTTGCTCGTCAACAGCGCCGACGACATGGGAACGGCCGATATCCCCAACATCCACGAAGGCTGGGGGCGGATCAATGTCAACACGCTCATCGATCCGCCGGTGATTCGCCTCTACCGCGACCAAGACCAGATTCTCAGCGTAACCGGCGAGCAGGTGGTCATCAGCTTCGGTGTGCCTGATCCCGGCCAGCCCCTCAAGGTGAGCCTGGCGTGGACCGACGCACCCGGGGCGGTCGGCGCCAATCCGGCACTCGTCAACAACCTCGACCTCACCGTCGAGACCAACGGTTCGACCTACGCCGGCAACGTTTTCTCCGGCGGCTGGTCGACCACGGGTGGGTCGGCTGACGCCATCAACAACCTCGAAAATGTCTTCGTCCAGAGCCCGGGCGGCTCGGCCACCATCACCATCGACGCGACCGCCATCGTTGGCGACGGTGTGCCCTACAACGCCGACACAACCGACCAGGACTTTGCGCTGGTGTGCTCCAACTGCTCGCTGTTCCCCGACTTCACGATCAATGTCACACCGAGGTCGCAGGCGATCTGCGCCCCGACCGACGCCGTCTACACCGTCGACATCGGCTCGATCCTGAGCTACAACGACCCCGTGACCCTGAGCGCCAGCGGCCAGCCGGCCGGAACAACAGTCGGCTTCAGTACTAACCCGGTCATTCCGGCTGGTTTGTCCACCATGACCATCGGCAACACCGGCGCCGCTGCGGCGGGCAACTTCACCGTGGAGGTGACCGGTACCGCCCCGACAAGCACTCATATGTTCAATGTCGATCTCGCCGTGTCGACATCGATCCCCGGCGTGACGGCTCTCTCTGCGCCGGCCAACGGTGCCGCCAACCAATCGGCCCGACCGACCTTTGTCTGGGCGGCCGCCAGCCAGGCGGGCAGCTATCGGATCCAGGTCGCCACCGATGCCGCATTCTCGAACCTGGCCATTGACGAACCGGGCATCACCGACACTGAATTCACCCCCGCGGCCGACCTCATGACCAACACCGCCTACTGGTGGCGGGTCGGTGCGACCAACGCCTGCGGCGTCGGATCGTGGTCGGCCGTTTGGAGCTTCACCACCCTCGCAGTGCCGGGCGACTGCGGTATCGGTACCTCGCCGGTGATTCACTTCATCGACGACCTCGAGTCCGGAGCTGCGGGCTGGACCTCTGGCGGTAGCGGCAACACCTGGGCCCTCGGCAGCGGTGTGACCGGACCGCACTCAGGGGCAAACGTCTTCCACGCGAACGACGCCAGTACCATTTCCGATCAGGTTCTGATGACACCGTCCATCGTTCTGCCTGCCGACCCGAGCCACACCGCGATCAACCTGCAGTTCTGGAACTATCAGGAGATGGAGGACAGCTCGGGGGGCTGCTACGACGGCGGGATCCTGGAAATCACCACCGACGGAGGCTCCAACTGGACCTACCTCCCGACTGCGCAGATGATGACCGATCCCTACGACGGCGCCATCGACGGTGGGTTTTCGAACCCGCTGATCGGGTTCGACGCTTGGTGCGGCGATCCGCAGGCCTGGCTGAGATCGGTCGTCGACCTCGACGCCTACGCCGGGCAGACGGTCCAGTTCCGTTTCCGGCTGGGCACCGACAGCTCGGTGAGCCACCCGGGGTGGGACATCGACGATGTCTGGGTCCAGTCGTGTGTGCCGGGGGCCTCGGGTCTGATCTTCGCCGATGACTTCGAAACCGGTACGACCGGCGAATGGGACAACACGGCGCCATAGTCGGCACGAAAAAATCGATCCAACGGCGCCCTTTCGGGGGCGCCTTTTTTTCACCTGTCGGGCCGTGGCAGCGTTCGGGACAGCGTTCAGTCCGTCGGGATCGGGAACGGGCTCGGCAACGGAAACGGACGCGGACGAGGAAACGGCTACGGCAGCGGCACGGTCTCCGGGTGGAGGGAGTACCACTCGAACCAATAGGCGAAACGGACCGGCAACGCGGTGGGCCCGTTCTCGAAGGGTGCGATGGCGAAGGTGCCGAGGCTCGGCATCGAAGTCGATGAGATAGATGTCTTCACCCAGCAACGCCGCCCACTTCCCCCGTTCCTCGCCCACCGCCATGGCGAGATAGGGCAGGGTGAAGACGAAGTCCCGGCCGGCGTGGCTGACCACCGCCACCGTGTCCTTGAGCGCGAGCATGGTCTCGGGAGGGAGGGGTTCGACCGGGAACTTGAGCAGGTCGGAGCCCCGGTAGGAGTGGTAGGGATCGCGTTTGTACAGCCGTTTGGAGTCCTCGTCGGGGGCCATGACGGTGGTCTCGGGATGGTTCAGCCGCCACTCGGTCCAGGTCTGAAGCGCGATCGGGAGCGGTTCGAGCCGGCTCCCCATGGCGGGTCCGGCCACCGCCTCTCCGGTGAGTTGGTGCCAGAGACTGGACGGTTCTGCCGGCGGCCCGTCGATCGTAGAGCAGGGTGTTGGAGTTGGTGAGCCACCCCGAGACCCCGAACTCGATCTCCCGCCCGGCCACGGATCGATCCCAGACCGCGATGCCGCCCGAGAGCGGGCTGTAGGTGACCGCGATGGGTCGTCCGCCGACGACATCGTTGACGGTTTCGTGCCATCGCAGCAGCCGCAGCGGATAGGCGCGGGCTTCGCCGTCGATCGCGACGCCGATGACCCGATCTGAAGGCACCAGCAGCTTGCCGCGCTCTTCTTCGTTGGTCCGGTCGACCTCGGCCGGGGTGAGGGTTGCCGGTCTGTTGAGCGCCTTGAGCCCGTCGCGGGCCATGGCCCTGACGAGTTGTTCCTCGGGGATCAGCGAGGGCTCGAGCACGATGGGATCGTCGCCGCGGGACGCGCCGGTACCGAAGGACGCGCGGAGCACCGCGATGATGACCAGGATCGAAACCACGACGGCCGCCACCGCGACCCACCAGCCGCTGCGGATCAGCCCGGTCGGGTTCACTTCCGTGCCGTGGGGGCGAGCGCTCCGGTGTCGGCGACAGACCGAGCCATGGCCGCCTGTTCGACAACGTGCGTGCCCCTCGAGACCTCGATCCCGGCCAGACGCGCCAGGCGGTCATCCATATCCGTGACCATCAGCCCGAGCAGGATGGGCAGATAGATGATGCTCGCGAGGAAGAGCTTGCGGGCGTTGAGCCGGACCCGCTTCCGGGCAAAGCTCCAGCCCAGAGCCACAAAGCCGAGGCCGACGATCTGGGACCCGATGAGGTAGGTCATCCCGGTGACGCCAGACGCCGCGAGGGCGCCGGTGATGGGCAGCAACGCAATCGCGTGAATCAAAGCTGCGCGCCCGGTGGCTGATCCGTCGGGATCGGCGGCCGGCATCATGCGGAATCCCCCGCGGGCGTAGTCTTCGCGGTACATCCAGGCGAGGGCGAGAAAGTGCGGAATCTGCCAGATGAAGAGGATTCCGCCGAGGATCCACGCCCCGAGCTCGAGCTGGCCGGTGGCGGCGGTCCAGCCCATCATCGGCGGAACCGCGCCGCAGACCGCGCCCACCGCCGTGTTGAGCGGGGTCCGGGTCTTGAGCGGGGTGTAGACACCGACATAGAGCACGATCACGAAGAGCGACAGGACTGCGGTGAGCCGGTTGGTCCCCTGATCGAGGACGACGAGTCCGACGGCCGCCGATATCAGCCCCCAGGCGAGAGCGGTTGGTCGGCTGACGTGACCGGCGGGCAAGGGCCGGTTGCACGTCCGGTTCATCCGTCCGTCACGGTCGGCCTCCATCCACTGGTTGAGAATATTGGCGCCGAAGGCGGTGAGGGTCGTACCGAGCACCGTCCAGGAGAATACGGTGAGATCGAAGGACCCGCGGGCCGCGAGCACATAACCGACGATGGCGGTCAGCACCACCAACGCGGCGAGCCGCGCCTTGGCGAGCTCGAGGTAGAACCCCACCTGGCGGCCCGGGTCCGGGTTTTCGGGCCGGCTGCCGTGGGTGGCTTGCGGATGTCCCAGCGTCGTCATCGTCTCGTTTTCTGCCCGGCGATCTGCGATCATGGGCGGCGACCTGGCGAGTATAACCGACGGAGACGGGTGGATATTCGGACGGCCCCACGATCCGAGGCTGGAGGCGAGGATGGAGAAGATTGACAACGGCGCTTCGGCGGCGGTTCCACTGGGTTTCGGGATGGCGGTCTCAATGTGGGCGGCGGCGTATGTCTGCCGCCTCCCGGCGGTGATGGCGCCGTCCTGGCTGGTGCTCACACTGCTCTTGGCCGCGGTCGTGTGGTGGGGACTCTCGGCCGGTCGATGGACCGGCGACGGTTGGGGAGCGGGAGCCCGCGCCGGTCTCGTTGCCGCCATCCTCAACATGCTCATTCTCGGCAGCCTGCTGACCTCGTTCGCGGCGGAATCCGTCGCCCCCTCCGCGCTGATCTGGGTCCCGGGCTTCGTCGTGGCCATCGCCGGGTTGGCCGCGGTCGCGGCTGCAGTCGGCTCTCGCAGGCCGGGCGCCGGTGGCGGCCGGAACTGGACGGGTCTTTTCGCCAAGGTGGCGATGCTCGCGACCTTTCTCCTGGTGGTTGCCGGTGGGCTGGTGACCAGCAACGAGGCGGGGCTGGCCGTGGTCGACTGGCCCAACACCTTCGGCAGCAACATGTTTCTCTTCCCGTTGTCGCGGATGACCGGCGGCATCTACTACGAGCACGCCCACCGGCTCTTCGGCGCGCTGGTCGGGCTGACCACCATCGGGCTCGCGATCCGCCTGTGGCGGCGGGACGATCGCGGCTGGGTTCGCCGTCTGGCGACCATCGCCGTCGGTCTCGTGATCGTCCAGGGTGTGCTCGGTGGTCTGAGGGTCACCGGTGGCTTCACCCTCTCGACCTCCGAGGCCGACATGGCGCCGTCCATTGCCCTGGCGGTGACCCACGGCGTGCTCGGTCAGGTCTTTCTCGGCGTGGTCGCGGCGCTTGTCGTGGTCACGAGTACAACCTGGATCGAGATACCGAGAGCCGAGCCGCGGATCAGCGCCGCGGCTGATCGGACGCTTCAGATCTGGCTGATCGGGGTGCTGCTGGTTCAGCTCGTGCTCGGAGCGGTGCAGCGGCACCTCGCGCAGGGCCTCATTATCCACATCACCATCGCGGCGGTGGTGGTGATGATCGCGGTGGCTGTCGGCGCCAGGGCGTGGGGGCTCTATCACGGAGTCCGTCCGGTGCAGCAGCTCGGCCAGCTGCTCATGGCCGGGGTGGCGGTCCAGGTGACCCTCGGTATCGCCGCGCTAGCCGTGACCCAGGGCCGCGCCGTCGTCGGCAACCCCTCGACCCTCGAGGTCACCATCGCCACCGCCCACCAGGCCACCGGCGCCTTCCTGCTCGCGCTGAGCGTGGCGCTCATGCTGTGGACGCGACGGCTCTTCGAGCCGGTGTAGCACCCGCGTCCACATATGCGACCGGAGCCGAGACCGAGGACGCGGCAGGACACTAGGAGAGCGTGCCACCTCGGGGTGCCAGGTACGGCATTGTGCCGGATCGACCAACCGGAACCGTAGTGCGCTGCGCACAATGCCGATACCGGGCTCCCCCGGGATGGGCGATGCGGTCTGGTTTTCCGGCTTGGAGGCAGGCCGCCGGCGCCCGAGCAGCGTGGTCGCAGCCCTCCAATCCACCACCCACGCGACCACGCTGCTCGGGTGACGCTGGGGCGCTGGGACGCCAGAGCGTCCCGGCGTCCCAGAAGGCCGGGGTGGGGAGAACCGGGAACCTGGACAGCGGCCGGGACAACAGAAGTAGGGTGGGCCTGGGCCCACCTTCAGTGTCGTTGTCGGGCTTCTGGCCTGGTACGCCAGTCCACCGCTGATCTCGTAGGGGTTGTACGACTGGCGTGCATCGTCTGCAGCCCCTCGAGGCCTCTGAAGGTGGGCCCAGGCCCACCCTACCTGAACACCAGACGCGCAAATGCAACCCGGAAGGAATCTTCGGTCGCGAGAAGCGCCCGAGTTCTCCCAGCAAATACCTGCATCATCGGATGACTGTGGGGTGAAGAGACTCGCGAATCCGGGACCACGGACGAGAAGACTCCCGATAACCCAATTCTCAGTTGGGTTGAGTCCGCGGCCGGATCCGAGGCCGAGGCCGTGGCAGATGACTTCATCGCGCCTGCTAGCGGCCTCCGGCCGCCGCGACCAGACCTCACGAGCGGACGACCGCAGGCAAACGAGGCTTTGCCGTCGTTTGCCACGGTCGTGAGCCGCTCCCGAGGCCAGGTTCCACGGGGGAGCCCGGCAGCGCCATTGTGCGGAACGTGTCGCGTTGGCGGTTGGATGTGCCTGCACAATGGCGTGCCCAGCACCCCGAGGGACGCCCCTTTTCCTCGACCGGGGGCTGTTTCAATTGCGGTTCCGGGTGCGGGCGCTGGTCACTGCCGCTGATCGCTGTCGCTGATCCTGTCGCTGATTGCTGTCCCTGCCACTGTCACGGACGCTGACGCGGGTCAGTGGCTACTCCGTCGCCCTCACCTCCGCCGGAAATACCCCGGTCTCGTAGTACTCCTCGAGCAGCGCATCCTTCTCGTAGAACCTATCCATGAGCCACTGCTTGAGCTCGGCCTCGATCCTGGGCAGTTCGTCGGCGGGGAAGCGGCGGATGTAGACGTGGATTTGCTTGACCCGGCCGGTGATGTACTGCCACAGGGTCGGTACCCCATCGACATAGCCGATGGTGAAGTCGTAGACGGCGTCGAGGTGGTCGCTGAGACCCTCGACAGAGGCGACGAAACCCTTGGTTCGCGGAATCAGGACGTTGCGGGTCGGCTGGATGCCCCGCTCGAGAGCCCACTCGGCGCTGGCGCGGATCTTGGCTTCGGTGGCGCGGGTGCCCTCGACAAAGCTGACCAGCCACATGGGGATGCGCTCGCGGACCAGGGTGTCGAAGGTGGCATCGATCTTCTCGCGGTCAGCCGACCAATCGCGTTTGAGAAAGGGGCAGTTGAGGAACTGCATCCCCCAGCCGACCCCAGGGACCCACTTGAGGGCGTACTTGACGAAGAACTTGAGATCGCCGAGCCGGCTCTTGCTGCGGGCGATGCCCATGATGGTGGTGATGTCCGGCATCTGCTGGTGGTTGGACACGACGAGGACGTTCTCGCTCGTCGGGAGGTCTTCCCCCGAGACGATGATCCGAGTTCGGTTGAATCGCTCGGCGAAGACGACGCAGCCGCCCCACCAGGTGCCGGCGCACCATCGATTGACGCGGCGGAAGGCGGTGGGTGAGAAGGGTTTGATCACCAGCGAAAGGGCCTGCGTGAGGTTGATGACCCCGAGGAAGCCGAACCAGAAGGTGACCGGAATCGCCACCCGGAGATTCCGCCAGAGTCTGGCGGCGAAGCTGTCGTCGTTTCTCAGCGGCGGCAGAGGCATGCCAACTCCTTCTCGAGCAACTCACGGCAGCAGCCGACATCGTTGTCAGTGGTTCCGAGATTGCCGATGGCGATCCGCAGGGCGATGCCCGGATCGAGGCGGGTGTGCGAGAGATAGATCTTCCCGGAGGCGTTGACCCGTTCCATGAGTTCCATGTTCAAAGCGTCGATGGCGGCTGGATCGTCAAGACCCGAGGGCGAGGCGCGGAAGCAGACGACGGAGAACGGTGCCGGCGCCATTCGCTCGAAGCTCGGGTGGGCATCGATCCAGCCGGCGAGGTCGGCGGCCATGGCCATGTGGTGGCGGAGGCGCTTCCGGATGCCCTCGGCGCCGAAGCAACGCATGACCCACCACAGCTTGAGGGCGCGAAAGCGGCGGCCGAGCTGGACGCCGTAGTCCATGAGATCGACGACCTGCCCGCTGACCGGTGTCGTCAGGTACTCGGGCACGAGCGAGAAGGCGCGGCGGAAGATTTCCGGGTGGCGGGTGTAGAGCGCCGAGGCGTCGAAGGGGGTGAAGAGCCACTTGTGCGGATTGAAGACGAGGCTGTCGACGTTCTCGGCGCCGTCAAAGATCCAGCGGTGCTCGGGGCAGAGGGCGGCCGATCCGGCGTAGGCGGCGTCGACGTGGAACCAGAGACCCTCGCGCCGGCAGACTTCGCCGATCTCGGCCACCGGGTCGACCGAGGTGGTGGAGGTGGTGCCGACCGTGGCGACCACGGCAAGCGGACGGACGCCGTTGGCGCGGTCCTCGGTGATGGCGGCCTCGAGGGCGGCGACATCCATCCGGTAGTCGGCGTCGTGTGCAACGGTGCGGAAACCCTCGAGCCCGAGACCGAGGGTGAGGCAGGCCTTGGCGATGGACGAGTGGGCCTGATCGGAGGCGTAGACGCGGAAGGGCTGGAGATCGCCGCGTCCCGCCATCCCGAGGCGGCGGATCTCGGGGTCGGCGGCCTCACGCGCGGCGGCGAGGGAGAGCATGGAGGAGACCGACGCGGTGTCGCAGAGAAAGCCGAAGAAGTCCTTGGGGAGCCCGATGCCGTCGCGCAGCCAGTCGAGGACGCTGAGCTCGAGCTCGGTGCACGAAGGACAGGTGCGCCAGAGCATCCCGTTGACGTTGAGCGCGCTCGACATGAGATCGCCGAGGATCCCGGGGCCCGAGCCGGTGATCCCGAAGTAGGCCATGAACCCGGGGTGGTTCCAGTGGGTGACGCCGGGGAGGATGATGTTCTGGAAGTCCTGCCAGACCGCCTCCGGGTCCTCGGCCTTTTCGGGCATGGCGTCGGGCAGCTGGGCCGCGATCTCGCCGGGTTCGACCTGCGCCAGCACCGGCATCTCCCGCGCGCCGCCATCGAGATAGTCGGCAATCCACTCCACCATCCGGTGGCCCTCACGGCGGAAGAGATCGGCGTCCCACTGACCGTTGTTGTCACCCATGACAACCTCCGGTCCACAGGGTACGCGGATCGGTTCGAGTCGTCACGTGGAGCGCGGCGATGATCAGGGCGCGACCGCGCCCCACGACGAAGTGTCGCCGGATTCGAACCCGTCGAAGAAGAGCCGGCCGGGTTCGGTTCCGGTGAGCGCGGCGGCAGCGGCGACATTCATCTTGAGGATCTCCTCGGCCATGGCGATGGTGAGATTGGCCGGGACATCTGTGGTGCGGTGGTAGTCCGGGTACTGGCTCCAGTCGTTTTCGATGGTCAGCAACGCCGGGATTCCGGCGTCGAGATATGGAACGTGGTCCGAACCCCATGCGTTGAGGGTGGTGACGATTCTGAGCTGTGTGAACTCGTCCGCAGCGTCGACGAACGGGTCGAGCAGGGCCTGGGCGAACGGCTCGGTCTCAAGGAGGCAATCGAGATCGGCGTCGGAGGTGTATCCGATCATGTCCATGTCGAGCATGGCCTGGAGCTTGGCGAGGTCGCCGGCCGCCGTCAGGGCTGCGACGTGCGCTTCCGACCCGTAGAGGCCCTGTTCTTCTCCCGAGTAACAGATGAAGAGCATGGTCGCGCGCGGTTGGTAACCGGTGAAGATCCGCGCCATCTCGAGGACGCCGGCGCATCCCGAGGCGTTGTCCTCGGCCCCGGGTGCGGCCACTGAGGGGTTCTCGGAGGTGGAGTCGTAGTGGCCTCCGATGACGTACCAGTCGTCGGCGCCGAGGGCGCCCTCGAGCCTCGCAACCACGTTGTAGGCGGTGGTGCCCGAAACGCTGAAGCTCGGTGTCGTCACCGTCAGATTCGGGAGGGACTGAAACTGGGCCACCAGCCAGTCACGAGCATTGAGGTTGTCCGGAGAGTGGGTGTGCCGGTTGTACGAGGCAAGAGAGACGACATCGTCGAACCATCTATTGCCGTTGACCTGGTCTACCAGGGTCTGGACCTCGGGAAGGAAGGTGGTCTTTGGCGCCGGTGGTGCGTTGGCCTGTTGACGAAGGACGACCGTGTTGCGGGGCAGGGGAGCGAGGACCCGCCGGTCGCGGCGGTCGCGGACGGTGGCCGCAATCGGATCGTCCTGCGCCACCGGAGCAAGGACGATGGCGTATCCGCCTGCGGACGCGAGAATTCGAAAACCCTCGGACTCGAGATCCAGCGCCGATCGGCCGACTGAGAGCATCATGCGATCGTCGGTTACCTTCTCCGGTCGATCGACGACCGGGTGCTCGGTCGCGATCCGGTCGATCGAGTCCAGGGTTCCACAGATCAGGATGCGGTCGTCGAGCTCGATCCACCAACGTGCCCCTGGTGTTTGCTTGATTGTCTCGGTGGTGTCCCAGCCCGCCCCATCAATGTCGAAAACTCCGCAGTGCGTCGTTTCGGTGGCCGCTGCGGAAATGCCCCAGGACAGCGTGATTGCGGTGGTCACCAGGATCGCCACGAGGCGCCGTCGATCGGGTCGTCGGTTTGCAGATCGTTGCATTGAGAAACGGGCCCTCCGGAAACAGTGTATCCGGAGCAGGGCAACCCCGCTGTGACTCGAGAAATTTCGCCGCCATGCTCGACGAGGGAATAGCCGCCGGGTGTCCGGGGTTGCCTCGCCCCGAGGAGCGTTTGAATGAGTCCACGAGTGATGCTTGCGGCGGTCTGGAGCCTCCTGGCGCTGGGCTGTACCGGCGTTGAGATCCCCGTCGTGCCCGAGGGCGTGCCCGTGACCTACTCCGAGCACCTCGAACCGCTCGTCATCGCCCGCTGTCTGAGCTGCCACACCACCGAGGAACCGGAAGCACAGCTGGTTTTCGAGCTTGGCGTCGGCTACGATCAGATGGTCGGCCGCGCATCGACCCAGGTTCCCGAGATGCTCATCGTCGCTCCGGGTGACGTGGAGGCTTCCTACCTCTGGCTCAAGCTCACCCACGATGTCGAGATCGGCCGCGGGATGCCGCGCACCGTGGTCGGGTCCATCAAGCTGCCGGATGAAGAGATCGAGCTCTATCGGCGGTGGATCGAGGACGGAGCGCGACCATAATTCTTAATTTTGAATTCTTAATTTTGACTGACATCGCAGGCCTCCCGGTAGATCTTGCGATGGATAATTAAGAATTAAGAATTGAGAATTGAGAATTGAAAACTCACCTCGCGATCGCGGCAGATTCGATCTTCCGCTAAACTACGCGCATGAAGGTCATTGTTGTCGGTGGTGGGCTCGTCGGTTCGACCCTTGCGGAGCGAATTGCCTCCGATGGCCACGACGTGGTTCTCGTCGAGCAGTCGCGGGCGCTGGTCTCCGAGCTCAACGATCGGCTCGATGTCCAGGTCGTCTGCGGCAACGGCGCCACCGTGCCGGTGCTCGAAGAGGCCGGGATCGCGACCTGCGACATGCTCCTTGCAACCACCGACTCTGATGAAGTCAACATGGTGGTCGCGCTCGTGGGATCCGAGATCTTCCAGGTTCCGAAGGTCATCACCCGGCTGCGCCACGCCGGCCATGAGGTTGGGTTCCGGCGGATCGTCGGCGACAACGCGCAACGGGTGGCCATCAACCCGGAGCACGCGGCGGTGGAGAAGATCCTCTCGTTGATGCCGGTGCCGGGCGCGGTGGATGTGGTGCCGTTCTTCGAAGGCCAGTTGATCATTGCCGGGTTTCTGGTGCGCCCGACGAGCGAGTTCAACGGGTTGCTGCTGTCGCACCTTCGCCTGCTCTTCCCCGGGAACCCGGTGCTCGTGGTCGCCATGCGTCGGGATGGTCAGTGGCGAGTGCCGCACGGCGAGGACGAAATCTGCGCCGGCGATCTCATCTACTTCGCCGTCGATCCCGCGGAGCTCAACAACGTGCTGGCGTTGCTCGGCCATCGCCACGGCAAAGAGCGCCGGGTGATGATTGCCGGCGCCACCAGAATCGGGATCCAACTCGCCCATCGACTCGAGGCGCAGAAGGTCCCCGTGACCCTCGTCGAAGCCGGGCGGGCCGAAGCCGTGTCGGCGGCGGCGGAGCTCGAGAGCACGACGGTGATCCACGGCAGCCCGACCGACCGCGACGTACTCGCCGAAGAGGGCGCCGATGTCGTGGACGGTTTTGTCGCCTGTACCGACAACCACGAGGAGAACGTGGTCGCCTGCCTGCTCGCGCGCAAGCTCGGCGCCGCCCACACCTTCGCCCTGGTCGACAACCCGGCGCTCGCGAGCCTCATCGCCGACCTCGGTATCGACGCGGTGATCTCGCCGCGGTTGCTGTCGGTGGGTCTCGCCCTGCACTTCGCCCGAACCGGCAATGTCAAGCGGGTGGCGGCCCTCCTGGATGACGCGGTCGAGGCTTTCGAGGCCGAGGTTCCGGGCACGAGCCGGCTCGCCCAGTCGCCGCTGGCTCAGGCCGGGCTTCCCCGGGGAATCCTCGTCGCCGCGGTGCAGCGGGGTGATCGCATCATCGTCCCGGGCGGGGCGGATCGGATCGAGCCCGGCGAACGGGTTCTGATCGTGACCACGGCGGCGATGACCTCGCGCATCGACGACATCCTCGAGAGGTAGCCGGCGGCGCCATGAACAGCCGTTTCGTCGTCTACCTGCTGGGGTGGCTCCTGCTCATGGAAGCCGGTTTCGTCTGCGTTCCGTTGGTGACGGCGGCGCTGTTCCGCGAGTCGATCCGGCCGTATGTGTTGACGATCGTGGCTGCGGCCGTCGTCGGCGGCATCCTGGTGCGGTTTTTTCGCCCGAGGGAACGCCACATCCGACCCCGTGACGGCTTTCTGGTGGTCGGCGGTGCGTGGATCGCGGTGTCGCTCTTTGGAACCTTGCCCTACATCCTCACCCCGGGCGCCCTCGGCGTGGTGGACGCGTTCTTCGAGTCGGTCTCGGGATTCACCACCACCGGGTCCACGGTCATCGGGGACACGACCGTCCTGCCGCACTCGCTCCTGCTGTGGCGAGCCTTGAGCCAGTGGCTCGGCGGGATGGGGATCATCCTCTTCACCATCGCCATCCTGCCGTTGCTCGGTATCGGCGGGATGCAGCTCTTCAAAGCCGAGGTCCCGGGCCCGGTGGCGGACAAGGTTCAGCCCCGTCTCGCCAACACCGCTCGATCGCTTTGGGGCGTCTATGTCGCGCTCACCGCCCTCGAGTGGTTCTTCCTTCGCGTCGCCGGTCTCGACACCTTCGAAGCCCTGTGTCACTCCTTCACCACGCTGGCAACCGGCGGATTCTCGACCCGGAATGCGTCGGTGGGGGAGTTCGGCTCGGCCGCCGTCGAGTGGATCGTCATCGTCTTCATGCTCGCAGCCGGAATCAACTTCGTCCTCCACTACCGGGTCATCGTGGGCCGCGGCAAGGAGGTGCTGCGCGACGCCGAGCTCAGGTACTTCCTCGGGGTCGTACTGGGTTTTACGGTCTACTTCGTCCTCACCATCCATCGCGCCGGCGACCGGATCGTCGACACCATCCGGATCGCCGCCTTTCAGACCGTGTCGTTGCTCACCACCACCGGTTACGCGACCACGGATGTCGAACTCTGGTCCGGGGCGGCTCAGCTCGCGGTGATCATCCTGTTGACCCTCGGCGGGATGTCGGGCTCCACCGGCGGTGGGATCAAGAGTCTGCGCACCCTGCTCGCCCTGCGCTCGTTGAAGGCGACGGTTCATCGCCTCATTCACCCGCACGCGGTGAGACCGGTGAAGTACGGCGGAGTCGTGGTGGAAGACTCGGTGCTGTCGGGGATCTGGGCCTTCCTGACGGCGTATTTTCTCATCGCGATTCTCGGCGCGGCCGTCGTGGCGTTAGCGGGCTACGACGTCCTGACCGCGATCTCGGCGTCGCTGACCGCCATCGGCAACGTCGGTCCGGGTCTCGGTCGATGTCGGCTCCTACGACAACTTCGCCCACTTCCCGGGGGTCGTGAAGATCACCCTCGCCGTCTGCATGCTCTTCGGCCGGCTCGAGATCTTCACCCTCCTGGCCTTCTTCTCGCGCGAATTTTGGCGTCGTTGAGCGAATCACGAGGAGCGTGACCTGAAAGAACACCGCACATCCATCGGCATCATCTTCCTCATCGTCTTCATCGATCTGGTGGGGTTCGGCATCGTCATCCCCATCCTGCCCCTCTACGGCGAGCGCTTCGGACCGTCGGGGCTGACCCTGGGGCTGCTCATGGCCTCGTACTCGGCCATGCAGTTTGTCTTCGCCCCCATCCTCGGCCGGCTCTCGGATCGGGTGGGGCGGCGGCCCGTCCTCCTGGTCTCGCTGGTCGGCTCGGTGATCGGCTATCTCCTCTTCGGCTTTGCCGGCTCCATGGCGGTGCTCTTCGCCTCGCGGATCATCGACGGGATCTCGGGCGGCAACATCGCCACCGCCCAGGCGGTGATCGCAGATATCACCGGTCCCGAGGATCGGGCCAAGGGGATGGGGATCATCGGGGCCGCCTTCGGCCTCGGGTTCATCGTCGGTCCGGCCATGGCGGCGCTGCTCGTCGATATCCAGCCCTGGCTCCCCGGTGTCGCCGCCGCCCTGACTTCGACGGTGGCCTTCACTCTGGTGTTTTTCAAACTCCCCGAAACCCTGCCCGAAGGTGCGCGGCGCGAGGCGAGGCGGCACCCACTCGACCTGGCCGGTCTGCGCGGCGGTCGCTGACGACCCACCCGTTGCGTGGCGCTCTGCTTTGCCGCGATCCTGTTGGTGATCTTCGCCTTCTCCAATTTCGAAACCGTCTTCGCCCAGTTCGCCGCCGCCCAGCACGGCCTCGCGATCTCCCGGATCGGCTGGCTCTTCGTCTACGCGGGGGTGCTCGGCGCGGTGGTTCAGGGTGGCCTGGTCGGTCGTCTGGTCAAGGTCTTCGGCGAGAAGAAGCTGGTGGTGGCGGGCACGCTCATCGCCGCGCTGGCGGTCGGGTCGGTGCCCTACCCCTCGGGGATGGCGGGGCTTCTGGTGGTTCTCGCCGCGCTCGCCCTCGGCCAGGGTCTGGCATCGCCCTCGTTGTCATCCTTGACCAGCAAACTGGTCGACCCCGACGAGGTCGGCGGCGTCATGGGCATCTACCAGTCGTTCTCGTCGCTGGCGAGGATCTTCGGGCCGTTGACAGCCGAACTCGCCTATCACGCCGGCTACCACTGGCCGTTCCGGCTGGCGGCCGTCGCCTACTTTCTCGCCTTTGGGGTGACGTCGGTCCTCTCCCGCCGGGCGAAGCTCGAGATCAGAACCTGACGATCAGACCGGTTGAGAATGCGGGCAAGTTATCTTCCCGCGCTCGTCACATACCACTCGTCGATGTTGAAGTAGGGAGTGGCCGCATTGACTTCCACCCCCCGGACCCGTGTGTTGATCGCGGCGAGGCGGATGTTCTCGACCAGGAAGGTGTACGGCTGATCGGCGACGATGAGTTGCTGGATGCGGTCGAACACCGGTTTCTGTTCGCCGAAGTCGTTCAGCTCGGCGACCTCGGTGAGCAGCCGGTCGACCTCGGGGTTGGAGTAGCGGCCGGAGTTGAGCGAGAACTCGCCGTCCATGGGCGACGCCCAGATCTCCTCGAGATCGACCCGGGTCGGTTCTTCCCATTTGTTGACCACACCGTCGAAGTCGCCGTCGCGCATGGCGGCGAGGAGGGTGCCCCACTCGACAAACCGCGGTTCGACGCGGACACCGATGCGCTTGAGGTCTTCCTGCACCAGGATGGCGACATCCTGCCGGAGCTGGTTTTCGGCCGGCGCCAGGAGCTCGATGATGAGAGGCTCGCCGTCCCGATCGATGAGCCCGTCGCCATCGCTGTCGGTCCACCCGGCTTCGGCGAGCAGCCCAGTTGCCGTCCCCGGGTCGAAGGGCACCGGTTCGAGCTCGCGGTTGAACGCCCAGAACGACGACAGCACCGGACCGACCCCGATCCGGGCGAATCCGCCATAGACCACATCGACGAGGGTCTCCCGGTCGATGGCCATGGTCAGAGCGGTCCGGACTCGGGGATCGGCGAGGTGCGGCCTGGTGGTGTTCCAGCAGACGTGGGTGTAGGCCCGGTCATCGAACGCCACCAGCTCGAGATCGCTGTGGCTGCGGACTCTCGGGACATCCGACGGCGGGATCGACCGGACGAAGTCGAGCTCGCCCGCGAGGAGCTGGGTGATGAGCCCCTGGTCCGAGGGAACGATGCGGAAGACCAGTCGGTCGAGGTAGGGCAGGCCGCTGCGGTAGTAGCCGGGATTGCGCTCCAGGACGATCTCTTGCTGTCGGGTGTGGTTGCCGAGTTTGAACGGGCCTCCGGCGACGACGTGTCGGCTCCAGTCGGTCGATCGCCCACTCGTCGAAGGGAATCGTCTCCCAGGCGTGGGCGGGCACGATCGACGCCGTCGTTGAGATCCATGAATTGATAGGGGTAGAAGCGGTTGTAGGTGACCCTGACCCGATGGTCGTCGAGCGCCTCGACTGAATCGATGTACGTCCTTGGCGGAGGCGAAGAGCCAATCGAGTTCGGGCGAGATCTGAGCTTGCCAGGTGAAGACCACGTCTCGTGAGGTGATGGGGACGCCGTCGGACCAGCGCGGCGTCGGGATCGAGCTCGAGGGTCAACTCGAGGTGATTCTCGGACCACGACCAGACTCTCGGCAAGGGCGGGTGCGAAGGTGGCGGGGTGGAGGTGATAGTCGGGCTGCTCGACGGCGAGCGACGGGTAGATGAGGGCGAGCAGACTTGTCGGTTGCCGAGTCTTCGGACGAGATAGGGATTCCAGCTCTGGATGTCGCTCAGCAACCCGACGACCACGGTGCCGCCTGGAGCCGGTGGGCCATCGACGGCAGGGGCGTCGAGATGGGATTGCGGCGAGCCGCAGGCAAAAGCGAAGAAAATGACTGCGACAGCCGAAGCGACCTTATTCATCCGAGTGACCTCGACACCATGGTACATCGGCTGAGTCCTGACCGAATGGACCCGCGGATCGGGTTGGATGTGCCGGGTAACCCCCGTCAGCCTCACGGATGTGACCGGTTCGGTTTACGGGTCCTTGATGAGGATCACCAGCCGGCTCGAGGCGCGTTTGGTAGACTTCGAGTGACCGGTCCGACGAAGGGTGGTGGCCATGCCAAGGGTGGAAGATCTCGCACACGATGTCACGGTTCTGATCCTCGGCGGCGGTCGTGGAACCCGGCTCTATCCTCTGACCATGAATCGGAGCAAGCCGGCGGTTCCCATCGCTGCGAAGTACCGCTTGATCGACATCCCGATTTCCAACGCGATCAACTCGCACATGAAGCGGATGTACGTCCTGACCCAGTTCAACTCGGTCTCGCTCCACCGCCACATCGGCCGGACCTATCGTTTCGACGCGTTCTCCTCGGGCTATGTTCAGATCCTGGCCGCCCAGCAGACCGACGGCGACAGCTCGTGGTTCCAGGGCACCGCAGATGCGGTCCGACAGAATGAGCGGGTCTTCAGCCAGCTTCCCGGCGAGTTCGTGCTCATCCTCGCCGGCGACCACCTCTACCGCATGGACTACCGGGACCTGCTCGCGGATCTCATGCTGCACGACGCCGATGTCGCCATCGGCGTGATGCCGTGCTCGGAGGCCGAGATCGCCGGCTTCGGCGCCGCACGGGTGGATGAAGACGGTCAGATTCTCGAGTTCCGGGAGAAACCCAAGACCGCCGAGGAGCGCGCCGGGATGGAGGTCTCGCCGGAGCTGCTCGAGGAGAAGGGCGTTCGGGCCGACCAGCCGTACCTGGCGTCCATGGGGATCTACCTCTTCCGGACAACAGGCATTGATCGAGGCCCTCGACAATGATCTCGTCGATTTCGGCGGCGATGTCATCCCGGCCGAAGTCGGTCGCCGGCGGGTCCAGGCCCACTTCTTCAAGGGCTATTGGCGCGACATCGGGACGATGCGCGCGTTTTTCGACGCCCACATGGATCTGGTCAAGTTCAACCCGCCCTTCAGCTTCCACGATCGGGACTGGCCCATCTACACCCGGCCGCGACACCTGCCGGGCGCCCGGCTCGACGGCTGCTGCTTCACCCGGGTCCTGCTCGGCGACGGCTCGAAGGTGGTGAATTCGACGGTCGAGGACTCGGTCATCGGGTTGCGCGCCAACATCGCCGGGGTGACCCTCAAGCGCACGCTGGTCATGGGTGTCGACAGCCACTACCCGGAAGCGCCGGCGGACGCGCCGCCGGTGGGCATCGGCGAGGGCTCGGTGATCTCCAACGCCATCATCGACAAGAACGCCCGGATCGGCCGCAACGTGAAGATCGTCAACACCGCGGGGGTGCAGGAGGCCGACGGCGACGGGTGGTTTATCCGTGACGGCCTCGTGGTGATTCCCAAGAACGGGATCGTCCCCGATGGCACGGAGATTTAGGAGCGAGGTCCTGGGGTCTGAGGTCCTGAGGGTGGCTCTCGTGATCGGTGAGCATCTTCTTGTAGCGCCCGCGTCCCCGCGGGCGATGTCTTGAAACACAAAGGACACAAGGGGCCACGAAGGTCCCACGAAGCATCGCAATATCGACCCGGGCCCCTTCTGATCTTTTAGGGTCCGGCTCGCCTGCGATGACTCAGGATTGACCTGGTGGTTTCTTTGTGGTTCTTGGTGCCCTTTGTGTTTCAAGACGTGGGCGCCGATAGCTGGAAGATATCCGATTCGAAGTCTGCCAACTTGATCAGTGAGGATGCACGTAAATAGTTCAATCAAAGTGGCTTGCATGACAGTTTCACCTGCAATCCGAGACAATGAAACGCCCCGTTTCCGGGGCGTTTTTGTTCGAGGCGTGAGCCGAGCCGCTACGGCCAGTTCGGTCGGTTGTGGCCGCCGCCGCCGGTCATGGGGAATCCGGTTTCAGGATCTCTGAGCTGGACGAGAACTCCGGTTGCGACATCGAGGATCGAGATCGCCACGAAGTGCGGGTCCTCGTCGCATTCGGTGGGGGCGAAGACGATGGTGAGGATCACACCCGGTTCGATGACCATTCCCGATGCTTCGATGGGTGATAGGGAGAGACGGTGATCTCGTAGACTTCGCCGTCGACGTCGAGGGTGACGATGGGCTGGCCGGAGCCGGCGTGGCCGGTGAAGTCGACCACCTCGCCGGTGACGGTGTCGATCTGGGACATGTCGAGACCGCTGCCGTTGCCCGGGCCGCTGCCGGTGCCGTTGCCCGATCCACCGGGCTGACCGCCGCCCGACCGCCGCCGATCCGCCTCCGGTGCCGCCACCCTGTCCGCCGCCGTTCTGCCCGCCTGAGCCGTTGCCCTGGCCGGGTCGACCGGATCCGGCCCGTTGGTACTGGCGCTGCGTCCAGAGCGGGCGTCCGTCTTCATCGCGAAGATCGATCGAGGCGCCGGTGGTCAGATTGTCGACCCACGCGGCGACCGCCGAGGCTGAGCAGGTCGGGCAGGCGTAGGCGAGGAGGCGGACCTCATCACCGGCGGCTGCCGAGAACTCTGCGGCCTGGAGATACCAGACCGGTCCGAGGGCGACATCGACCTCTCCGAGGTTCGGCGTCATCGACCGTGAGCATGGGCAGACCCGAACCGGAGCCGCCGGTGAAGGCGACGACGGTGCCTGTGACCTCGAATGCCTGAGATGGATCGGCGCCGGGACCGGAACCGCCGCCCGCCATCACGCCGGATGCGGCGGCTGCCAGCGCCAGAGAAGCGATGAGGATGATTGAGCGTTTCATGGAACGGACCTCCTTGTGTTCGACCCGGCGTGCGGGTGATTCCGCGCCGGCGAACTGTCAAAGGGCAAGGTCCGTGCCAGAAGGTGAGGGCCGATGTCGGGGTCGAATTCACGGCGACAGTGGGTCGTTCGGACTCACCCTCCGTGTTTTTTGGACCCACCTCTGGCTGCCCGCGGCGCCGGCGCCAGGGGCTCCGAGGGCCCCGCTCTGCGAGCCGGAATAGGGTCCACCGGCGCCCATCCCCGGAGACGACGATGATCGGCCCTGGTCCCAGTCGTCGGGCGTGAGGCGATGAGGAGTGGGCGCCTCGGCCGGCCGGCCGGTCTTGATGCGCGATTGCTGCCCGGCCTCCACCCGGATCGGCGGGTTCTCCCCGACAGGATCGGTGACCTCGACCACGCCTTCGAAAACCACGATCTCGGTGTCGCCGTTCTTCTTGACTCTGAAGCCCGTACTCGGTGCCGCGGACGGCGAGCACCGCGGACGGCGTCGTGACGAGCCGCGGATCGGTGCCGGTAAAGGCTCCGAAGAGCGCACGAAGCCGGCCTTTTTCGAGGTGCAGCAGCACTCCCGGGCGGTCGTGGGCGAGGGTGCATGAGGTCTTTGCCTGGAGGCGAAAAACCGTGGTGTGGGACGGGACTCCGATGGTGGCTGACGATGATGATCCGGTGCGCAGACGATCGCCGGAGACGGCCTGATCGCCGACGCTCAATCTCTGTTCTTCGGGTTCAGCCTCGAGATAGAGCTTTCCCTCGACTCGCACGACGTCGTAGGTGATCGATTCGGCGCCTTCGTCGGTTGCGGCGGCCGGAATCGACATGGCGATCAGGGCGAAGAGGATCGCGTTTCTCATGGCTCCTCCTCGGGATCGAGGTCGATTCCCAGCCGTTGCGCCTTGCGATAGAGCGTCTTGCGCTCGATGCCGAGAATTCTCGCGGCCCGGCTTCGATTGCCCTCCGAGCGGCGGAGGACCGCCTCCAGGTGGCGGCGTTCGAGCTCCTTCAGGGTGATCTCGTCACCCGCCTTCGGCAGACTGTCGGCGGTGGAATCCCCCTCGTCCATGGATCGCAGGATCTGCGCCACCACCTCGTGGTCGCTCAGGCCTCCGCTGTCGATGATGGTCCTCTGGATCACGTGTTCGAGTTGCCGGACGTTGCCGGGCCACGGGTGCCGGATGAGCAGATTCATGACCTCTTCCCCGGCGGGTGGGACCCTGTCCTCGCCATGGCGGCGCCGGAAGTGGTCCACCAACAGCGGGATGTCCGAGGTGCGCTCGCGAAGCGGCGGAAGGGTGATTTCATAGCCGGCGATCCGGTAGTAGACATCTTCCCTGAAATGCCCGGCCCGGGCCTCGCTGCGCAGGTTCCGGTGGGTCGCCGCCACCACCCGAACCGGCACCTGGATCCGGTGCTTCGAACCCACAGGCTGGATCTCTCCCGACTGGAGGAATCGCAGGAGCTTGACCTGGAGCGCCGCCGGAAGCTCGCCCACCTCGTCGAGAAAAAGGGTGCCGCCGCGGGCCATTTCGACGGCGCCCGGGTGATCGGAGTCGGCGCCGGTGAAGGCGCCCCGGCGGTGTCCGAAGAGCTCGCTCTCGAGCAGGTTCTCCGGGATCGCGCCGCAGTTGATGGGGACGAACGGGCCGTCGGGGTTGGCCCCGAAACGGTGGAGCGCGGTCGCGACGAGTTCCTTGCCGGTTCCGGTCTCGCCGCGGATCAGAACCGGCAGCGTCCAGCGGCGCCACCCGCGCCACCGCCTTGTAGACCTCGACGATGGCGGGATCGCTGCCGACGATCATGGACCTGGGGACCTTCGGTGTCCGGTGCGGATTCGATGGCGGAGGAGGCGAGGGCGGCCTCGACCCTGCCCGAGGAAGTGCTCGAGCTCGAAGGGTTTGGCCAGATAGTCGAAGACGCCGTGGCTTCGGGCAAAAGCCGCCGTCTCGACGCTGCCGCGGGCGGTGACCAGAATGATGCGGGTCTCGCTTTGCCGCTCCTCGATGGCGTCGACGAGGTCGAGACCGGTTCCGTCACCGAGGTAGATGTCGGCGACGACGAGATCGAAGCGGTCTCGCCGAGGACGGCGATCCCCTCGCCGGCCGAGCTCGCGGACTCGACCCGATAGCCCTCCTTGGCGAGGGCCAGCGCCATCATCTCGCGCATGGCGTCGTCGTCATCGACCACGAGGATCCGCTGTTTCATCGCCTCATCCTTCCGTGGGCAGACGGACCGTGAATGTGCTTCCCTCTCCCACCATACTCTCGACTCTCTATGCATCCGCCGTGCCAGGTCATCACCTCGTTCGCGACCGCGAGCCCGAGCCCGGATCCGGCTCCCTTGGCCCCGGGAACCCGGTAGAAACGTTCGAAGAGCCGCGGCAGCGCCTCCTCCGGGATGCCCACACCGTGGTCGGTGACGGTCAGAATCGCGTCGCTCATCGTCGCGCGCTGACGGCGACCTCGATCAGCGCCGCCGTCGGGCGAGTACTTGAGGGCGTTGCCGACGAGGTTGTCGACGACCCGTGCCAGCAGGATCGCCGATGCCCGGACGGTGACTCCGTCGTCGATCTTCGGCACGATCGTCTGCTCACGAGTCGCGGGCGGCTTCCGACAGGATCTCCAGTCGCTCGCTGCGACGAGCGTCGCCGAGATCGACGGTCGTCGGTCGGACTCGGTCGAACTGGTCGCTGCCGAGCCGTTCGAGATCGAGAAAGGTGGCGACCATCTCGCCGAGCCGCAGCGACTCGCCGCGGATCAACGAGGCGACCCGGTGTTGTTCCTCGGCGGTCAACTCGTAGCGCTGCAGCGTCTCGCCGAATCCGGCGATGGAGGCGAGCGGCGTCTTGAGCTCGTGTGAGACCAGCCGCTGCATGTCCCGCCGTTTGCGTTCGAGCTCGCGTTCGGCGGTCACATCCCTGAGCAGCGCCATGCCGCCGTCGCCGATGGCGAAGACCTCGACCGCGATCTCCCGGCCGTGGCGATGAACGACTGCGCCGTCGCCCGGCCTGTCGCGGTCGCGCTCGAGGTCTTCGAAGTCGACGCGGCCGGGCTCATCGCCCCAGAGACGAGTGGCGGCGGGGTTGACCACGGCGGTTCGTCCGCCCGAGTCCCACATGACGACACCGTCGCTGCATGCCTTCGAGGAGGGTTCGCCGAGCGGCATCCTGGTGGAGAACGGCGGTTTGGAGGTCGCGCAGGGCGGCCAGCCGGGCGACCGAGGACCTCGGCACCGTCGGATTCCCGATCGCGATCGTGGTGTCGCAGCAGCGATTGCGAGCAGGCGACCGCTCTCACGTTGGGCGTTCCTCGATTCGACACCCTCGCGGAGGACGATCGAGAGCGAGCATCCCGACGACGAGAATCGGAGCCGTCGGCACCAGGAGATGCCGAACCTCCGAGGGCGAGGGCGGCGCCGAGCGACGATGGCGATGACGACGACGGTCACGGCCAACGGTTGGAACGCGCCGGTGCGGGTCCGCAGGATCTGAGGCGCGAGCGCCGCAAGCGACAGCCCGCACAGGATCCAGCCGGGTCCGGCGGGTCGGACGAGGCCGTTTCTCAGAATCGAGGCGGCGGCCGAGGCGTGGACGAGAACCCCGGGAGACGGTGCCGGCCCGCCGACCGGTCGGGACGATGAGCCGGTCACCGGAACCGGTCGCGGTGACGCCGATGAAGACCAGTCGTCCCGGCCACCGATCCGGTCGCGATCCGGAGATGAGAGGAAATCAGCGGCGGAGACCCGTGGAATCTGATCGGGGGTGGGGCGGAAATCGGGCTCGAGGATCGTGCCCGGCTCGATGACGATCTCCGGTCGGAGCACCCGGGCGGCCGCCAGCGAGAGGGCGGGGAGCGACACCCGTGCTGCCTGTTTGGTCGCCACGAGGGTCCGCGCCACGCCGTCGGGGCCGACCTCGGCGTGGACATGCGCGGCCCGGTCCGGCTCCTCCGAAGATGGGCAGGCGGCAGCAGCCACCCGCCGTCGCGGCCGAGGGCCGCGGCGAGCAGGGATGGGCCGTCGCTCGAGGGCGCGGCTCGAGGCGCAGCTCATCGTCGGTGTCTCCGAGCCTCCACCAGCAGGAGGTCGAGCGCGACGGCAGCGGCGCCGGCCGCGGTGGCCGCAGCCACGATCTCGGCAACCAGCGCGCGCGGCCAGGGCAGCGGGCCCGAGGTTGCGATCGGACCGGTCATCGATGACGACGGCCACCACCGGCGCGTCGGTGAACGCCCTGTTGGTGAGTCGCAGGAGGGCGTCGCCGGTGCTGCGGTCGAGGGGGGCCAGCCAGCCGGCGAGCCACATGACCGCCGTCAGACCGGTCGCAGCGACGGCGAGACCGATCTCGCGATGAAGCGATCTCTGAACCGCGATCCCGCCGCACCTCGGGATTTCCCCTGATTCATCCGGCCATGGTATCGCGGTCTGCTCGGTGACGATCGTGATCCAGGCCCGTTTTGTGGCGGTTGAGTGATTGCTCAAATAATTAAAAACAATGGACTTCTTGCGACTGAGCGCCGGGATAGGCGATACTTGAGCCGTCGCGTAGTACGATCCCGACGGGTGGATGGGAGGAGCGAGCAGTGCGAAGCCTTGTTTTTGTGGTTGCGGTCGTGTCTGACCGTCGGCTCGTCGACCGGGGACGGCCGTCGAGCCCGGACAGCCGCCGGCCGAGGATGTCGTCGCTCGCCTGATCGCGGCCCAGCGAGCGGCGGTCAGCGGGTTCCCGGGACTTCGCGCCGAACGTGCGGGGTTGACCGCCGATGCGGCGGCCTTGCGGCGAGAGGCCGCTGCCGGACCACCGTTCCTCGAGTGGCAGAGCGAGGGCATGGGGGGATCGAGCCGCAAGCCCAATGCCGCCGACTCTCTCCGAGTCGGAACGCCGTTCAACTTTCCGGGTCAGATCTCCAAGGCGCGAACTCTGGTGCGAAGCGCCGAGAGCTGGGTGGTGACGGCCCGGGATGTGGCCTCGCTGAGCGCCGCCGCCGAGGCCAGCCGCCGTTGGCTCGATCTCGCCGCCGCGCTGGAATTGGAGGCCCTTTCGGAGGCGCGGCTGAGCCGCCTCGACGACGCCCTCAACCTCCAGGAAGCTCGATATCAGCTCGGCGAGATCGCCGGGACCGAGGTTCGCCAGCTCGATCTGGAACATGTCAGCGAGTCGTCCCGGTTGGCCGGCCTCCGCGCCGAGGTGGAAATGGCCGCGGCCGCGCTTCGCGAGCTCTGCGGCACCGAGTGGGGCGATGTTCGACTGGGAGATCTGAAAGCAATGGCGGAGTTTTCGAACCCGCCGGAGGAAGTGGACGTGACGACATCGGCGCTGGCCGATGGCCCTGTGCTTCGCCTCGCAGCCGGCGATGCCGAACTCGAGCGGAGCGCCGCCAAGCTTGATCTCGGCAACCGCCTGGGGGCGGGCCGAACTCGAAGGCCGAGTGGGAGCGGGTGCCTGCCATCGACGGTTTCCCGGGCTTCGACGCCTGGGGATTCCGTCTGACCGTACCGCTGCCCATCGGCGCCGCGGGTCATCGGCAACGTCGAAGAGGCTCGGGCGCGCGCCGATGCCGCCGACGCCTCGCTCGATGCGGCGAAGCTCGAGGTGCTGAGATCCGCGCAGGAGGCCCGTGCGGTTGCGCGGGGCGCAACGGATCGACTCCGGGCGCTCGAGCCGGCGATGAGACGATCTTCCGGTGGCTGTTCACTCGCTGGCCGAACAGTTCCGGCTCGGAGCGATCAGCTATCTCGCCTATATCGACGGTCTCAGTCGGTTCGACCGCATCGTCGAGGAGACCATCGACGCCCGCAGGACCCTGCTCCTGGCGCGGCTCGATCTCGCGGTTCTGCTCGGCGACTCGTCGATCTTTCCACTGCCCGACCCGGTTGCACACGAGGAGGACTGAGATGCGTTGGATGGCGATGGGAATGATCCTCGCGGCGGCGTCGATGACGGCGGCCGCCGAGGTAGTGGAGCTCGACGCCCAGCAGCGGGCACGCGCGGGTGTCGTGGTCCAAGAGGTTGTCGAGCGAGGTTTTGGTGACAGTCAACGGGTCGTCGGCCAGGTCGTCCGGGTGCCGGGCTCGACCCTGACGATGAAAGCGGTCATCCCGGGAAGGGTCGAGGATCTGCGCGTCGCTCCGGGCGACCGGGTTCGGGCCGGCGAGGTGCTTGTGGAACTCCACGCGCACGAACTCCTGACCATGCAGGCCAAGCTCCTGCAGGCACAGGGACCGGGCGACGCTGGCGGCGATCCGGCTCGAATCGGGCCGCGAGCTCTACGCCATCGAGGGAATCTCCCGGCTCGACCTCCAGGTGCGCGAACAGGAGGCCTATGCCGCCGAACTCAATTTCACCATCACTCGCGAGGAGCTGCTCGACCACGGTTTTCCCGAGGCGGCGCTCGAGGCGGTGCTCGAAAACCGAACGACCGACGCCCATCTCCCGGTTGTCGCGCCCATGGATGGCGTGGTTCTCGAGCTTCGGGTGGAGGACCAGGAATGGGTCGAGGATTATCAGACCATCCTCGTCATGGGTGATCCGAAGAGGGTCGAACTCGAGCTGCAGATCGCGCCGGATCAGGCGGACGGGATCGCGACGGGCGATCCGGTTGAATTCGCCCCGGTGGGTCAATCGGTCCGGGTCGGACGGGCGCGCGTGATCAGCAAGGTGCCGCAGGTGGATCCGGAGACCCGGACGATCAAGCTCCGGGCCGAGATCATCGATGGCGGTTCCTCGCTCTACCCCGGGGTCTTCGTCGAAGGTGTCGTGACCCACGGCGAGGCGAGGCTCGCGGCCGCCGTGCCGGTCTCCGCGGTCATCAACGTGGCTGGCGAGCGATGTGGTCTTCGTCGAACGACGCGACGGAACCTACGAGCTCCGCCCGGTTGTGCTCGGGGTCTTTGACGGCGTGGTTCACGAGGTGATCGATGGCGTCGTGGTGGGCGATCGGATCGCAACCGGCGGGGTTTTCCTGCTCAAATCGACCCTGCTCGGCGGCGAGGGCGAGGGAGACTGAGATGCAGCGACTCATCGAGATGTCGCTGGCCCACCGGCTGGTGGTCATCCTCCTTGCCGTCCTCCTGATCGGTGCGGGTTGGGGCGCCTTCAAACAGTTGCCCATCGATGCTTTTCCCGATGTCACCAACATTCAGGTCACCGTGATCTCCCAGGCCGCGACGCTGTCGCCGCTGGAGATCGAACAGCTCGTGACCTATCCCATCGAACAGTCGGTGGCGGGGCTGCCGCACTCCACCGGGGTTCGTTCGCTGTCCAAGTTCGGCCTGTCCATGGTGACCGTCGTTTTCGAAGACGGAACCGACATCTACTTCGCGCGGCAGTTGGTCCTGGAGCGGATCTTCACGGTCTCCGACGAGCTGCCCGAGGGCACGCAGTCGAACCTCGGTCCCATCTCCACCGGGTTGGGTGAGGTCTTCCAGTACACCCTCGAGAGCGACCAGCGCGATCTCATGGAGCTGCGAAGCCTCCAGGACTGGGTTCTGAGACCCATCCTGCGGACGGTTCCGGGGGTGGCCGGGGTCGACTCCTTCGGCGGTCAGGTGCGTCAGTTCCACGTGGTGGCCGACCCTGCCGCCTTGCGTCGATTCGATCTCGCCCTCGAGGAACTCGCCGCCGCCGTCGCCGCCAACAATGGTGTCGCGGGCGGCGCCTTTGTCGAACGCGGCGGTGAGCAGTTCGTCGTCCGCGGTGACGGTTGGGTGCGGTCCGTCGACGATCTCGAGGAGACGGTGGTCGCCTATCGCGACGGCGTCCCGGTGCTGCTTCGTCAGGTCGCCGCCGTCGAGATCGCGTCGGAGATCCGGCAGGGCGCCATCAGCCGCGACGGGCATGGTGAGACCGTGGCCGGGATCGTGCTCATGCTCAAGGGGGGGTCGGGCCGAGATGTGGTGAACGGCGTCAAGGAAAAGCTCGAGCTCGCCCGCCAGTCGCTCCCCGACGATGTCGAGGTGGTGCCGTTCTACGATCGCGACGAGTTGGTCCGGACCGCCCTCGGTACCGTCGAGAACGCGCTCTTCCAGGGCGCCGTCCTCGTTGTCCTGGTGCTGCTCTTCTTCATGGGCCACGTACGGTCGGCGCTGCTCGTGGCGATCCAGCTTCCCCTCGCCGCGTTGGCCACTTTTCTGGTGATGGACCTTGTCGGGATGTCGTCGAATCTGATGACCCTCTCGGGTCTCGCCATCGCCATCGGGATGCTCGGCGACGGCGCCATCGTGCTCGTCGAGAACGCGGTGCGGTTGCTCGGGCGCGAGGGCTGCGAGGGCGAGTGCCGAAAGGACCTGGTCCGGCGCGCCACCCTCGAGGTCGCCCGGCCCATCGTGTTCGGCGTCGCCGTCATCATCGTGGTCTTTCTTCCCATCGCGACCCTGCAGGGGCTCGAGGGCAAGATGTTCGCGCCGTTGGCCTACACCATCTCCATCGCGCTCGGGTGTGCGCTGATTCTGTCCATGACCGTCATCCCGGTGCTGGCGTCGTTCGTCCTCAAACCGGCGCCGGTCTTTGGCGGCGGCCGGATCCCACACCCCGCCGACGTGGTGCGGAAAATGTACCGGCCGCACCTCAGGTGGGCGCTCGCCCATCCCTGGGTCCTCGCTGCGGCCGCGGCGGTGTTGCTCGTCGCGGCGGCGCTCATCGTGCCGACCCTGGGGACCGAGTTCCTGCCCAGCATGGATGAGGGCTCCATCGTCGTACAGCCCTTCCAGATCCCCTCGGTCTCGCTGACCCAGTCCCTCGACACCGTGGCCCGGATCGAAGCCGCGATCATGGAGCTGCCCGAGGTCGTCCACGTCGTCAGCCGGACCGGGCGATCGGACATCTCATCCGATCCCATGGGGGTGGGGGAGAGCGATACCTATGTCATCCTCCGACCGCGGTCGGAGTGGACCACCGCGACCACAAAGGCCGGTCTCGTCGATGCCATCCGCGCGAAGCTGGTGGAGATCCCGGGCGTCGAGTTCGGCTACACCCAACCGATTCAGATGCGGGTCGACGAGCTGCTCTCGGGAGTCAAGTCGCAGATCGCCGTCAAGGTCTTCGGCGACGATCTGCACGAGCTCGCGGTGGTCGGTGACGAGATCGCCGGCGTGCTCGGTGAGATCGAAGGCGCCGTGGACATCAAGGTCGAGGCGGTGGAGGGGCTCGGCTATCTCGAGATCGGGATGAACCGGCGCCGGCTCTCCCGGCTCGGCATCAGCGTCGCCGCGGTCCGGTCGCTCATCGAGACCGCCATCGGCGGTCAGGTGGTGACAACGGTTCCCGAGGGCGACCGCCGGACCGATGTGGTGGTTCGCCTGCCGAAGGCCTTCACCGCAAACGTCGACAATCTCCGCGATCTGCCGTTGTCGACGCCGACCGGAGAGCGGGTCCTGCTCCGTGAGGTGGCGGAGTTCGAGATCGTCGAAGGACCGGCGCAGATCTCGCGCGAGCAGGGCAAGCGCCGCGTCGTCGTCGAGCTCAACGTTGTCGGCCGCGACATCGGCGGTTTTGTCGCCGAGGCGCAGCAGCGGCTCGTCGAGGAGATCGAGCTGCCGACCGGCTACTTCATCACCTGGGGTGGCCAGTTCGAACAGCAGCAGCGGGCCATGGCGCGGCTCAAGATGATGGTGCCGGTGGCGCTGGTCTTCATCTTCATCCTGCTCTACCTCAACTTCCGCGAGGCGCGACCGGTCTTTCTGATCCTCGTCAACATCCCGCTCGCCCTGGTGGGCGGCGTCTTCGGGCTCAAGCTCTTCGGGATGTATCTTTCGGTCTCGGCCTCGGTTGGATTCATCGCGCTCTTCGGCATCGCCATCCTCAACGGGTTGGTGATGGTGGAGTTCTTCCGGACCCTCGAGGCCGAGGGGAAGGGGCGGCGCGAGGCGGTGCTCGAGGGCGCCGAGATGCGGTTGCGGCCGGTGCTCATGACCGCGGCGACGACCGCGCTCGGACTCCTGCCCATGGTCTGGGCGTCCGGGGTCGGTTCGGAGGTCCAGCGGCCCCTCGCGGTCGTGGTGGTCTTCGGCGTCGTCACCTCGACCCTGCTCACCCTCATGGTCCTGCCGGTGCTCTACGATCGTCTCGGTTCCGCGGTGCCTGACAAGGAACACTGACCCGGTCAAGCCCTCGAATTTGAAACACGAAGATCCCATCGCAGTTTCACCGCAAAGAACGCAAAGATCATCGCAAAGAACATCGCATTTTTGGCGTAACAACGGTCGACGTGGCGCCCGTTATTTGGCTCGAACCACGAGCGCGCCGGCGATGCCGAGGGCAATGACGAACAGCAGGGCCATGCCCGTCGTCAGCGGCAACGGCGCTTGGGCGCGGATCTCGAACGGCGCGGAGATGAAGCCGAACAACTCGCCCCGGTACCAGCCGGGAGGAACTTGATCAACCGGGTCCGGCTCGAAGATTTTCTGTTGGTTCCAAACCTTGTCGGTGGCGGATTGGCACTCGCCGGGAGGGATGTCGACGTTGAAAACCCAGGGCACAAGTGCGAAAGCGAAGATCGGGTTGTCATCGGCGTCGATGACCACGGGCGCGACGTTCATGTCGACTGTCTGGACCGTGGTCCCGAGGTTGCACGCCTCCATGTGGAAGGTGACGAATTCCCCCGTCCAGTAGCTGAGACTGTCGGTCGTGACGTGCCACTCGATGGTCTGTGCGCCGGCCGACCCTGCGGCGACGAGAGCGCTGGTTAGGACAACGAGACGAATGGACAACAATACCTTCATGTCCATGCTCCTTTTCGAGTACGGAATCATTTTTTCTAGGCTACCATTTTCGATGAGTCTCCGGAGCGACTTTTGGGCCTTTTTGTAGGGGGTGCCAGGGGAAACGTTATTTACTTTCTTGAGCTTTGCGCAAATTTTGATTGGATTGGGTGTCAGGCTCAACATGTTTTGCATTCTCTGGGTCCGGGTCTCTCTGACGAGGGGGAGGGCCGAAATCGACTTGTGCAAAAGTCGTTGGGCCTGGCACCCAAGACAACTTCCCAATGGATGGCGCCGTTACCGTTACTCCTCGAGCACCACCCCGTCCTGCGTCGCCCCTGGCGTCGGTCAGAACTGGCCGGTAGAGAGCAGCACCAGGGTGCAGGCCTGAAGGGTCGGGATCCCGTGCTCGGCCAGGGCCGCCTCGAGTTCGGGGTTCTCGGCGCCCGGGTTGAAAATCACCCTTCCGGGCGCGAGCGCGACGAGGGCGTCGGTCATGGTGGACGACACCTGCGGCGAGACGTAGACCGTGACCGTGTCCACCGGTCCTTCGACCTCACTCAGGGTGGGGACCACCGTCACACCCCCTACGCGTTCGAGCGCCGGGTGGACGGGGATCGCTTCGTGGCCGTTCTCCAACAGGCGATTGATGGCCATGTTGGAGTAGCGCTCGGGGTTGTTGCTCGCTCCCAGGACCGCCACCCGCTGATGTGCTGCCGACATTGTCCGACCCCCTGGAGACGAGGATACCGCGGTCCGTGCCGGGGCGTACCGCTCGGGTTCCGGTTCGCTGGACGCCACGGTTAGGCTGGTGTCGCACTTCGAATTTGAACGAACCTAAGCATCGGTCTCACTGAACTGGCCCGATACGAACTTGTGGAGGACGCTTGCGACCAGGGTTTGGTAGGGGATACCCTCACGAAGAGCTCGCTTTTGTAGAGCGTTGAGGTCTTTCGATGAGATCCTGATATTGATGCGCCGGTCCTTCTTGAACGTAGCGGCTGCATACTCCTGATACCGCGAAATCTCGACGTTGCGATCGGAAACGGTCCGCCATTCGCCTGCCTCGACGGACTCGAGCAGCTCGCGTTCGTCTTTCTTGAGCTTGCTCATTCTGAACCTCCCAGGTAGTCCCGCGTCGCCTTGCGGCTCGGAATTATGGTTTTCAGGAAGACTTCGTTTTCGTCTTCCACAAAGGGAACGAGATAGGCATAGCCTTCCACATTCACAACAAAGACGCGTTGATTCGGATACCGCCCGCGGTTTGGATGTTCGAGTAGATCGAGGGTGTCGCCATTCTCGATATGAAACACGATCTCTTCAAATGAAATACCGCGCTCTTGGAAAAGAGACGAGTTCTTCTCAGGGTTCCAGGAGAAGTACTTCACGATGATGATTCTATCACAATGTGTGCCGAATGTACTCGCCGGCCTAACGATTGGAGTTCAGCGGACCAAAGCCGCGCTCGCGCGGATTTCGGTCCGCGTGAACGAAATGTTAGGAAGGGCTGTGTCGCACTTCGAACTTGAATCTAAGCCTCATCGCTGATCTCCGCAAAAGCGAGGACGTGCCCATCCGGATCGAGTGAGTACCCCACATCGTGTCCCCAATCGCGACCTAGAACTGGGCTGAGTTCCTTGGCTCCGGATGATAGTGCGCTGTTGTGAAAGACCTTAGCGTCGTCGACTACCAGATAGAGTTCGGCGCGCGGTGTGCCTGCGGCATTGGCCGGATCCGGGATCACGTCGCCGAGTAGACGTTTGATGCCGGCTTCAGGCATTAGCCCAAGAACACCACCCCCAGGAAGGTCGAATTCAGTCATCCCCGGAACGTGCAATCGCGGCTGGAGTCCGAGGACCCGCGAGTAGAAGGCTGTGCTCGCGTCCTGGTTGGAAGTGTAAAGAATGAAATGGGTTGCGTTCATTGTTCTTTACCGTCTCGTCAATGGCTGGCCCAACGATACGAATTCAGCGGACGCGAGCCGCGCTCGCGCGGGTCGCGGTCCGCCTGAGCGAGGGGTTAGGTCGCGGATTACTGGAGGTCTCGGAATTCATCAGGTGTCAGCCCGGCGTCGCGGGCGATTCCGCCCATGGTGAATGCGTTGACAGGGTTGTGGCGGGGGATCGTGATGATTCGGGTGCCGTTGGTCATGACGATGTGCTTGCCTTGGCGCGCGATTCGAAACCCAACCTTCATTCGATACCCCACCGGCTGGCCTAACGAAAGAAGAGTTTTACGGCGCGCAGCCGCCGAAAAACGAGCGTTGAACGAAACCGCTTTCGCGGACGCGGGCTGTTTGGGTTTTCTATTGGGATCTGAGCGTTGGTTGGCCAGGCGGAGATTTCGGTGGTGGTGAGGCCCAGGGAGTCTGACATATGTAGTAGATTGTGGTCTTTGGGACCGTTCCATGCACTCAATGTTACCGGAGAAACAGCGGGACTGTGGAATGCAGGCACACCGGCACTCGGTCCAGCGAGCAGAAGCGGGATCGGGGAAGTCATGCGGCGGCCTCGAAAGGGGTTGGTGGTGACCTGGGATTCGAGGGGTAGGACAGTGGATGTGGGGAGCGCTTTCGATCCCGATCCCGGTCCCGAAAAGGACGAGGCCGGTCCGGGGGGGTGTTTGTTTGAGCGGAGGTCGGAGTCGACCCCCTTCGGGGCGGACCTGCGTGGTATTCCTCATCGTCGCTCTGAACTTCGGGGGATTCTTCGACTCGCTCGCGGACTCGCTCGCTCAGAATGACGGGTTTACATCAGCCTCTGTCGTTCCAAGGGTAGGCGCCGCCTGGCGGTGTGGCGGTGCTCATGATGACAGGGTTTGTTCGGGAGCGGGAGCGGGAGCGGGAGCGGGAGGGGGGCGGACACGGGCACGGAAACGGACACGGGCACGGAAACGGACACTGGAAATGGGAGTACGCTGAATCAACCGATCAACCGCTGAATCGACCGCTCAGCCGCCCTGGCCGCCGCTTGACCGCTGAATCGACCGCTCAGCCGTCCTGACCTCCGGCATCGCGGCGCTTCTTTCCAGCTTTCGCCAGCCTGCCTTCGCTCATCAACGCCCGGCGGAGGATGAACTCCACCTGGGCGTTGACCGAGCGCAGGTCGTCCCGGGCCCAGCGCCTGAGGGCGTCGAGGACCTCGGGATCGACCCGCATGAGAAAGGGCTCGCGTTTGCCCACGTCAGGTGTAGAGCGAGCCGGTGTTGACGACCGGTTGGGTGTGGCGGTCGCTGCACAGCACCACCAGCAGGTTGGAGACCATGGCGGCGCGGCGTTCGTCGTCGAGTTCGACGATGTGATGTTCGGCGAGCTTGTCGAGGGCCATCTCGACCATGCCGACCGCGCCTTCGACGATCTTGGTGCGGGCGGCGACGACCGCCTGCGCCTGCTGGCGCTGGAGCATGGCGGCGGCGATCTCGGGCGAGTAGGCGAGGTGGCTGATTCGCGCCTCGATGACGTCGACGCCGGCCTTGCCCAATCGTTCCTGGATGTCGCCCTGGAGCTGTTCGCAGACTTCGGCGGTGCTGCCGCGAAGCGAGATCTCGTGGTCTTCGCTGTCGTAGGGGTGCCGGGTCGCCAGGTTGCGCAGCGCGGCCTCGCTCTGGACCTGGACGAAGTCTTCGAAGTCGTCGACCTCGAAGAGCGCCTCGGCGGTGTTGACCACCCGCCACACCACCACCGCGGAGATGTCGATGGGGTTGCCGTCGCGGTCGTTGACCTTGGACGGACGGCCGTGGGTTCGGCCCGCCTTCTGCAGCACCTTGCCCGCCTCGCTCTTCTGCTCGGGCGTCGAGGTCGATCCGGTTTCGAAGTTGCGGATCCTGAGCGAGATCTTCTTCTTCGAGTAGAAGGGATTGACCCAGAAGAAACCGGATTTCAGAGCCGAGCCCTTGTAGGTGCCGAAGAGCAGCAGGACCCGCGCCTGGTTGGGGGCGATGGCCATGAAACCGAAGAGCGAGATGAACGCCATGAGGAAGAGGATGACTCCGAGCACCATCCTGCAGCACGAAGGCAGATCCTCCGGGATACCCGAGCCCGATGGCACCGGTGATGAAGAGAAACGGCCCCGCGAGGAACAGCGCGATCGTCACGATGAGTGGGAACCAGCCTGAGAGTGGGTTGAATGTCTTTTCGGCGACCATGGGAAACCTCCTTGAGTGATGTCACTATGATATCACGTTGAAATCAGAAAAAGGTTTCAGAAGGGAGGTGAGAAAGTTAGAAGGTTAGGAGTTAGGAGTGAGGAGTTAGGAGCGGACCTGTCCGAAACGGTGGACATCCGGAGATAGTCGTCGAGGGTGAAGCTCCAGCGGCAACGGGAGTAAGCGTCGGCTAGTCGACGCCTCACGTGAGCCTTCTGCAGAACACCCAAACTGTCATCCTGAGCGGAACGGCCTCGAGGCCTCGGCGTCGAACCGCAAACCTCCTACAGCGACCGAAGGGAGCACTGACCAACGAGCGAAGCGAGTGCTCACTCCTCACCCCTTCGGCAACCTTGATCCCGGGTTTGAGTGGACCAGGTTCCGGCCCTCGTTCTTGGCGATGTAGAGGTTGGCGTCGGCGCTGCGGATGAGATCCGCCACCGATCGGTCCTCGGTGGGCACCTCGGTGGCGACACCGATGCTGATGGTGAATCCCGCTGCCGATCCGACGGTCTCCAGTTCGAGGCTTCTCGATCGTCGGCGAAGCTCGTTGGCCAGGTTGACGGCCTCGTCCTGGGAGGTTTCCGGAAGGATGGCGCCGAACTCGTCTCCGCCGTATCGCGCGACGAGGTCGGCGGCGCGGGCGAGCGTGTTCGTCGAGGGTCATCGCGACGGCCCGCAGGCATTCGTCGCCGGCGACGTGGCCGTGGAGGTCGTTGAATCGTTTGAAGTGGTCGATGTCGATCATGAGAACCGAGAGCGGTTGCCCGTTTCGGCGACACCGGCGCCACTCGATCTCGAGGCGTTCGTCGAAGACACGGCGGTTGGCGATCCCGGTGAGCGCGTCGGTCGACGCCGCGCGCTCGAGACGTTCGTTGGCCTCTTCGAGCAGTTTCGTGGTCTCGAGGAGGCGGTCGTAGAGTCTGCTCTTTTCGATGGCCAGGGAGAGCTGACCGGAGATTCTCGCAAGGAGACGGGCGTGCTTTTCGGTGTAGATGTCGGGGGTCTGGCTGGAAAAGAAAAGAAAGCCGACCTCGTGCCCCATCGCCTTGAGGGGAACCGTCATGCTCGACCGCATCCCCTCCTCGACGACGGCTCGGGTCGCATCCGATTGCGGATGTCGTTCGAGGTACGAGCGCCAGGTCGTTGATGATCCGCGGTTTGCCGGTCTCGAGAATCCGCCCGAGGCTGGTTGAACCGATGGGCGCCGAGTAACCGGCGCCGATCTTGATCTCCGATGCGTCACTTCGGGCCCAGACCGCGCGCACGATCTCGGTTCTCGGTGTCGACCTCCGCGAACCCGATCCGGTTGTACGGGACGACCATGCGAAAGGAATCCCAGACGTGCTCGAGGACCTCTTCCAGACGGACGGCGGTGTTGATCTTCTCGGTGAGGCTGCCGAGACTGCGGACCTCCTGGGTGCGGAGATCGACCATGTTCTGGAGCTCCCGCTCGCGCCGCTGCGCGGCCGCCAGACGCAACCGGAGCCCGCTCCAGATCAGCATCGCCGAACCGGCGACCAGGAGGGCAATGAACCACCACGTCTCGAAAAACATCCGTACAATCATACGACGATATTACGAAGTCGACATTTCGCAGCGCCGAGTGCCACCGGTTGGGCCTGCAGGCTGAAGAATGGCGAGCGTCAGGGCACGGTGTTCGACCAGGCTGTGGCGGCGCCGGTCTCGAAATCGTCCATGAAGATCCCTTCGCGCCACCTCACGAGAGCCTGGCCCGAGCGGAGCGGGCCGCCGCGGGCGGTGGCCCACATGACGCAGTTGGTCGCGGAGCCCGGGATCGGTGAACACATCGAGGCCGTGATCGAAGGTCTGGACAAAGACCTCGAGCTGGCCGTCGCCGTCGAGATCGCCCACCGCCGGCGCCGCCGGCGCCCCGTTGCCGTTGCCGTTGTGGCCGGGGTTGGGCAGCGGGACGTCGTGGAGCACGGCGCCGGTGGCGGCCGAGAGGATCATCAGATATCCCGAGGAGTGGACATCGGGGTCGCCGAAGGTGGCGAGCAGGAGCTCCGGCGAGCCGTCCTGGTTGAGGTCGGCCACGGTGGTCTCGGAGTTGAAGGCGATGGCGAGTCCGTGGCGGGTGTTGGTCCGCCACAGCCGTTGGCCGGTGCTGTCGAAGGCATAGACATAGCCGTCGTTGAGCGAGACGACGATCTCGGGACGGGCGTCGCCGACGATGTTGACGATGGTCGTCGCCGGCACCCCCGATGGCGGGTACCAGCCGTCGACGTCGATGGGGGTGTCGCCTCGGGGCAGAGTTTCCCACCCGGCCTTTGCGGCGGGCCGATCGGCTGCCGTCGCCGTGCGCGCCCTCGAGGACCATCACCGCGTAGGCCTGGGTGACGTAGGGCACGTGCATCTCGACGTTGGGCACGCCGATGACCTCGTTCCGGCCGTCGAGATCGAGATCGGCCACCGCCGGCGGCGACGCGGTCCACTGGAGCCACTCGGTCCAGCTCGGGTGCGGCCAGGTGCCGGTGTGGAGGTGGTAGTGGTCGTGCTCGACCGCCGGGTCGGCCCAGCGGATGAACTGGCCCCAGGTCAGCCGGTTGCCGACCCAGGGCGAGGTCCGGTTGGTGTAGTAGTCCGAGGTGTCGATGGCGACGCCGTCGTGGTCGAAGACCTGGATGTGGTGGTTGTCGTAGGTGGCGATGACCTCGAGCTCGTCGTCGTCGTCGACGTCGCCGACGGCGGCGTTGAGGCCGTAGCAACCGAAGCCGCTGTGGCCCGGTCCGTTGCGGTCGGCGTCGTTGCCCGGGCCGGTGAGGTTGTTGTACCGCGGCCAGGCCGGGCAGTGGCCGCCGGCCGGTTGGTAGGAGCTGCCGTCGGCGTGAGAAGACAAAGACCTGGGCGCCGCCGCTCGAGGTGGGAACGGTCTGGGTGGTGGTCACGACGATCTCGATGGTGCCGTCGCCGTCGAGATCGCCGCTCGCCATGCCGCGGATCTCGGGTTCGTTGCCACCGGTGGTGGTGTCGGCGGGCCAACCGTTCTTGACCGTCAACGCCGATCCGTTCCACTCCCAGGCCCAGACCTGGTGGCCGCGGCCGGCCACGACCTCGGTGGTGCCGTCGCCGTCGAGATCGGCGACCACGTGCGGCGCGTAGACCCGGCCGTCGCCGTCCTGCGCGCGGTGGAGCAAGGTGCCATCGCTCGCCGAAGACATAGACGTCGTAGTAGGCCGCGATCAGCTCGTTGGACCCGTTGCCGTCGAGGTCGATCGACCACCGGTGAGGCGAACCAGCTCGTCTGGCCCGAGAGGTTGGTGACGAAGACCGGCGTCTGGACCGGCCCGGGGGTGGCGCCGGCCGGGCAGACCTGTTGGGCGTTCGCGATCGGGCCGCCGCCAGGAGAACCGCGATTGCGATGGGCCGCAGGAGCATTGAGCGTCCTTCGATGGTCACCCCGGAATTGTCGCGTGAACCGCGGCGATCCCGCGTGATGCCGGCCACAGCCGGCGACCGGCAGGGGTCCGAGCCATACCTGTCCATCTCGCTCAGGTTCGGCAGATTTCGCCAGGTCAGCGATCGGGTCGCGGGTCCTGAAGGACCCGCCTACAGAATTCAATACTGCTGAAGAGAATCGAGCTGGTTGTAGGCGCGTCCTTCAGGGCGCGCGACCAAACAGGCCCTGAAGGGCACGCCTGTCGAAGTTGAAGTTACTGAAGAGGATAGATTTAACTGTAGGCAGGTCCTTCAGGGCCTGCGACCAAATCACGACCGGAGTGACTACCGTCCAAGGTGAGCGAAAGCGATGGGTGTGGTGCGGGCTACTCGGTCGTGAGGGCGCTCTCCATCTGTCGCGAGGACGTACTCCCAGGCCTTGTCGAAGTACGCCATGGTCTCGTCCCAGTTCGGGCCTTCGCCGAATCCGAGGTGGGTGAGCCGGACGCGGGTGTGGCTCGTCGTCCAACGCCTCGGTCTCGACCACCACCCAGGTGCGGGCGAGGCGGCTGTCGGGCTGCGACGGCGGGGCGTTCCACGAGAAGCTGATCATCCGGTCGGGGATGTAGCTCAGGATCTGGCTGCCGTTGCCGCCGATGGCGCCGTCGAAGAGCCACTCGTAGCGGCCGCCGACGGCGAGATCGATGCGGGACGCGGACGGCGGCGGGAAGACGTCGCTCCAACCCTCGTCGGTGGCCCAGGCGGCCCAGACCCGGTCCACCGGCGCGGCGATGACGCGCTCCTTGGTGAACGAGCGCAGATCGGCGCCCGCCGCGGCGAAGCGGTCCGGATCGATGGGCGCCGTCGCGTCGCCGGGGCCGCCGCCCTGGCGCAACCACATGCCGTTCACGATCTCGGTCCAGGCGGACAAGGGGTTGTCGCGCACCTGAACCCGCCAGCGGAAGGCGTCGGTCGACACCATCTCGGCCGCCTGGCTGAGTCGGCCGCCGGACGGCGTCGCGCGGTCGATGGTCAGGACGCCAGCGGCTGTCGCTGCGGACGGCGGCCGTCGAGACCGACCCGTCTTCGGCGAAGGTCACCATCATCGGCTGGTCGTCGTCGTCGGCCGGACCGACGACGACCATGATGGATCGACGGATGTTCTGGCCGTCGCGCTCGGGACCCAGGCCTCGGCATCGACGAAACGACCCGCAAGACCGGCCCTGAGCTCCATCCGCGACCAGTACGGCGACCCGTCGCCTGCGTACGGTGCTGGTTTCCCAGCCGCCGAGCCAGGGCTCGAGGGCGGCGACGCCGGCGTCGAGCTCCTCGGCCGCGGGGAGGACGATGGGATCGGCAGCGACCTTCCTCCACACGCCGTCCATGACGAGATTTCGGTCGCCGCCGGCCGCGGTCGACCAGACCTGCCAGCGCATCGCATCCGCCGACTCGAG
>CAVPHA010000008.1:0-35678 GCA_963704125.1 uncultured Acidobacteriota bacterium
GATTTCTTCGTATTCTTTGGTGTCTTCGTAGTTGCGACGAAAACGAGGACGCTCTAAACGATTCGAATGCTGCCGGCATCTCAAGATCGTGACGAAACGAAATCGCCATCAACAAGAACAAAGGAGCCAGAGATGAAGCAAGCGATGACGGTGGTTGCGGTGGTGTTGCTCGCGGCGGGCGCCGCCTGGGCAGGTGACTATACCGAGACCTTCGACCAGACATACGCTCTCGACCAAGGCGGCCGGGTGGGTATCGAGAACATCAACGGTGATGTGACCATCGAGGTGTGGGACCAGGCTGAGGTTCGGGTCTACGCGGTCAAGCAGGCGAGCACGCCCGAGCGTCTGGAAGCGCTCAAGATCGAGGTCGATGCATCTTCGCGCGGAGTGTTCATCGACACCCACTACCCCAACTCCCGTGACCTCGCGATTCGCCGATCGACACGGTCACTCCGAGGTCGAGTACACCCTCACGGTGCCGAGGTTCGCCTCGATCGACGGCGTCGATCTGGTCAACGGCGACCTGCTCATCGACGGTGTCGAGGGTGATATCGAGGCCGACACCGTCAACGGCACCATCGTGGTCCGCGGCGCGGCCGGCGAGATCGAACTCGACACGGTCAACGGCGGGATCGAGCTTGAGCTTGGGTCGATCGTGAACCACGACGTCATCGCTGGGTTCGGTCAACGGGACCATTGAGGTCTTTCTCACCGGGTCGGCCGAGATTCGGGCGGAGACGGTCAACGGCTCGATCAGCAACGATTTCGGGATCGAGGTCAAGAAGGGCAAGTACGTCGGCTCCTCCATGAACGGCAGCATCGGCGGCGGTGGCCCGTGGTCGAGCTCGAGACCGTCAACGGCGGTATCTGGGTCAGTCTCGCTGAGAGTCCGGACTCGAGCTGATAACCCCGAACCGTTCGAGGCGTTCTTCTCGTAGTTATGTACAGGGGGACCGCTATGACCAACAAAACCTGGACCATCCTTGCGGCGAGCCTCGTGCTCGCCGCTTTCGTCGGCGCGGGCGACGAGCACCGCCTCTTCGGCCACAGCTTCATCGGTCCAGGGCTACATCTACGGAACCGTGGAGACCAAGGACGGTGCGACGCACACCGGCGTCCTTCGTTGGGACGACGAAGAGGCATTTCTGGGACGATCTCTTCCACTCCGCCAAGGACGAACTGTCCTTATGAGGAGTACGAGCGAGGCTCCGAAGCCGACGAAGACGCGTCCTGGTGGGAGCGGATGGCGCATACCATCGTGGCGATCTCGATCGTCCACCACCAGTCGCGGGTGGTGGCCATCCGGTTCGGCGATCTCAAGCAGGTGCGGGTCACCGGCGCGCAACGACGCGGTGCTCACCCTCAGGGACGGGACCGAGATCGAGGTCGAGGGCTACGCCAACGACGTCGGCGCCGTGTGACGTCATCGATGCCAAACCGGGTCGGGTCGAGGTGCCGTGGAAGAAGATCGACACGATCACCTTTGCCGCGACTCCGCCCGACGCCGATCCGGGGAGCTTCCGGCTGCGGGGAACGGTGTCGACCTCGGACGGGATTTCGTCGGGTTCATCCAGTGGGACAACGAGGAGAGCCTGAGCACCGACAGGCTCGACGGCGACACCGATGACGACTGACGTCAGCCTCGAGATGGGAGAGATCCGGTCCATCGCAGCGCCGCGATCGACGGAGTTCGAAGGTGGTTCTGAAGGATGGGACCGAAATGGTGCTCTCGGGAACCAATGACGTCAACGACGACATCCGCGGGATCCACGTCGAGGATGCCCGCTTCGGCCGGGTCGAGGTGGGCTGGGATGAGTTCGAGCGCGTCGTCTTCGACGACCCGGGAACGAGCGGTGCGTCGTATGCGGACTACGCGCGTTCCAATCCACCTCGCCGGCACCGTGACGCTGAAGAGCGGCGACTGGCGAACCGGCGATCTGGTCTTCGATCTCGATGAGGAGTGGAGCTGGGAGATGCTCGACGGTTCCTCGGGAGAGATCGACTACACGATACCCTTCGCCCTGGTAGCCTCCATTGAACCGGCGGGCCGGGATCGGGAGCCACATCCGGTTGCGTCAACGGGCTTTCACTCGAGCTCGAGGACAGTCACGACGTCGACCACGACAACTCCGGTGTCGTGGTGATTCCGCGCGGCGAAGGCGAACCGGGTCACGTCGAGTGGGCGGAAATCAGCAAGATCGAGTTCAACTGAAGACGCCCCGAGGTTGTTGCCCGCGGGTGTGATGCTCGAACCGAATCCGGGATAGAATCGACCTGCTGCGAAAATACCGTGCCCACAGATCTCACCGGGGTTGACGCCGTCAACGACGATCGTCGATGGGATCTTCAGGCGAGGAGATGATGTGGATGAGGGACCACTATCGTTCGTCGTCGCCCTATGAAAGCCTCGTCGGTTTTTCCCGCGCAGTTCGCCACGGGAACCGCATCGTGGTGTCCGGGACCGCTCCCATCGGGCCCGACGGCGACACGGTGGTGGGCGATGCATACGTCCAGGCAAAGCGGTGTTTCGAGGTCATTCTCGAGGCCGTCGGAGCTCTCGGTGGTTCCCGTGAAGATGTGATCCGGACCCGGATCTACGTCATCGACCCGGCGGACTGGGACGCCGTGGGTCGCGCCCACGGTGAGACCTTCGGAGAGGTCTTTCCAGCCGCGACCATGGTGGTCGTCGCCGGGCTCCTCGACCTGCGGTGGAGGGTCGAGATCGAGGCCGAGGCCGAGATCTCGGAATGAGGACCACGCCGATGGTGGATCGATGACAATGACTTTTTGGGATGAGCGATTTGCCGAGAAGGGCTTCGCCTACGGAGAAGAGCCGAATCGGTTTCTCCGCGATCAGCTCAGCTTGCTCGAACCCGGGTCGCTTCTTCTGCCCGCCGAGGGCGAGGGCCGCAACGCGGTCTGGGCCGCGACCTGCGGGTGGACGGTCCGCGCGTTCGACACCAGCACGGTCGGACGTGACAAGGCGCTCGCCATGGCCTCGGCGTCTCGGGGTCGAGATCACCTACGAACACCGATCCGTGATCGAGTGAGCTCGAGCGCTTTCGAGGGTCGATTCGACGCGGTCGGGCTGGTCTTCATGCATCTCCCCGCCGACGGTGCGGAGGGGTGCTCACCGGGCGGTGGCGCGGTGCCTGCGCCCGGAGGAGGCTCTGATTCTCGAGGCCTTCTCCAAGGAGCAGTTGGAACGGGGAACCGGCGGCCCCCGTGATCTGGATCTGCTCTACGAACCGGCCGAACTCGAGGAGGATTTTGCTCACCTGAAGATCTGCTTCGCTTCGAGAAGTGTGATGTCGAGCTCAACGAGGGGAGATACCATCGGGGTGTCGCGAGCGTGATCCGGATGCTCGCCTCGGCCTGAGCCGAGAGACCCGCCGGGCCGTCAACTTCCTAAGGTTGAATGATAGAATCTCAAGTAATGGAGTGATTTAGCTTGACATCGGAGGGCACAACGAGACGCAGCGATCGAGATCGACGGCGATTCTTCGGACGGTGTCCGGATCGCCGCTCCCTACGATTTCGAACCCGCCATTTTCGCGAATGGGGAAGTCCTCGACGACCGGGCGTTTCACAAGGAGCTGAGGAAGCGGAATCTCCGCATGCTGCTGTGGACGGCGGTGGTGTTCAACATCGTCTACGTCGGCTGGTCACTTTTCGACTACGTCCTCGTTCCCGACCTGTGGTTCCGGTTTTTCGTGCTCCGGGTGGTTGCGGTCGTCATCACCACCATCACCGTGGTGTTGGTATACCGGCCGCGGTTTCAGGACCTACAGCTTCGAGGGGTTTTGGATCCTGGCGGTCGTCTATAGCGGTTTCATCGGTCCCATGCTGCCGCTCGCGGGCGATGGTTTTTCGAAGTACATCATGGGCCTGTCGATCGTCATGATGGGTGTGGGAGTGATTCCGATGTGGCACCCGCGCTGGACGGCCACGTCCCTGCTTGTTGGAGGACTCATCGTCGGCGGGTGCTTCTTTCCGTTCTGGACCGGCTCGCCGCCGATGCGCGAGGTGGGGGCCAACAGTTTCGTGCTCATCACCGCTTTCGGACTCGCCGTCGTCGCGTCGCTCTTCAAGTACGATCTGGCCCGGCGGGATTTCATGAGCCGGGTCCAGTTGGCGGCAGTCGCCCGCCGCGAGTCGGAAGCGCGGATCGTCTTGGCCAACACATCGGACGATCTTCAGGGAGCGCTGGAAAAACTCAAGGAGCTCGATCGCCTCAAGAGCCAGTTCTTCGCCAACATCTCGCACGAGCTGCGGACACCGCTGACCCTCATCCTGGCGCCGTTGAGCGAACTCGCCTCCATCGTGACCGATGCCGGGGCCCGGCAGCAGGTGCGGGTGATTGGCCGCAACGCCGAACGTCTGCTGGGGTTGATCAACGACCTTCTCGATCTGTCCAGCCTCGATGCCGGTGGGCTGCGGCTCAACCTCGCCGAGATGGACATCAGATCGGTGGCCGCATCGGTTCACGAAAACAGCACGCCGGCAGCCCTGGCCGAAGGTATCGATCTCGAGATCACCTGCGATTCTGCCTCGTCGAGAATCTGGGGTGATGCCCACCGCCTCGAGATCGTCATGACCAACCTGGTCTCCAATGCCATCAAGTTCACTCCAAGGGGCGGCCGGATCGAGATTCGGGTTGCGGATCTGGATGGTGGGGTTCAGGTCGAGGTCGAAGATACCGGGGTGGGGATCCCTCAGGACGATCTGCCGAGGGTTTTCGAGAGGTTCTTCCAGGCCAACCCCACAGACCGCAGGCGCGAGGGAGGCGTGGGAATCGGTCTCGCACTCGCCAAGGAGTTGATCGAGCTCCACGGCGGGGTCATCGGCGTCGACAGCCCGGGCAAAACCGGAACGACCTTTACGTTTTTCCTGCCCTTCGGGCTCGATCACATCCGCCCCGAGGTCATCGAGCGCCGGCAGCAGTTCGAAGAAACCGCGGTTCGACGCCGGGCCGAACGATATCCTCGGATCTACAGTCCGAAATCGAGATTCCGGAGCCCGAGGCAGAAGCTGCCGTGGACCTGTCGGCCGACGAGTCCACGGAGGGCGTCGTTGCCGTACCTTTTGTTGCCGGTCGCCGGCCGCGGATTCTCCTCGCCGAGGACAATCCGGAGGTTCGGGAGTTCATCCGAACCCTGCTCGAACCGGGTTTCGAAGTGGCGGTTGCCGAAGATGGCGCTCAGGCCTGGGAGATTCTCCAAACCGAATCACCCGATCTGGTGGTGTCGGATGTGATGATGCCGAAGATGAGCGGCATTGAGCTCTGCCGGGCCATCAAGAACGATCCCTCTCTGAAATCGATCCCCGTGATCCTGCTGACCGCCAAGGTGGGTTCGGAAGCCACCCTCGATGCCTATGCCCACGGCGCCGACGATTTTGTCGCCAAGCCGTTCCACCCGAGGGTTCTCTTGGCTCGGATCAGAGCCCAGCTCAATCTCCGAGCGCTCGCGCTCCATCTCGCGCAGCAGGAGAAACTCGCGGTGGTCGGACTGATGTCGGCCGGCATTTTGCACGAGGTCAGGAATCCGGTGAACGCGATTCTCAACGCATCAAGAGCCATGACGTCGAAAAAGCTCGACGAGACGACCAATCGGCAACTTCTCGAGGTCATCGGCGACGCGGCGGTCCGGATCGAAGAAATTACCTCGGCCCTGGACACCCACGCCCGTCCCGCGGAAGCTGGTGAGACCCCGGCTTGTGATCTCCGAGAGGGCATGGAGGCGACTCTCAAACTCATTCGTCATCGCCTCGACGACATCACGATCCATCGCGATTTCGCCACCGACCGTCTGGCGAAGGCGCCGGCAGGTCCGATGAATCAGGTCCTTCTCAATCTCGTCGACAATGCGGTGCGGATGGGTGCAATGAACCTGTGGGTGAGCATCCATGCAGATGAGAGCGCCATCGTCGTCAAAGTCGGCGATGACGGCCCAGGGGTTCCGAAGACCAACGTCGATCGGCTCTTCGATCCGTTTTTCACCCGTCGCCCACAAAGTGATGGAACCGGACTTGGCCTCTTTCTGTCCCGGAAGATGATCGAGGACGCCGGTGGTTCGCTGCAATACGAAGACAGATCAGGTGGTGGCGCGTTGTTTGTCGCGGTGATTCCTGCGTTACCCTTGGGACCGGAGCCGGGGAGGGAGCCGGACGCAGGTTGAATGAAGATCGGCTGCCGGTGATCCATCGCCGGTGGCACAGGCGCCTTGACCCGGGCGCGGACCAGGAGGGCACAGTGGTCAAACCGTACGAAGCACTCATGGGCTCCTTGGGACGAGCCATGTTCTACCGACCGGAGAGGCAGCGGGTGCGCGAGCTCCTGTCGCGCGATTCGCGGCCGAAGCTGCTGATCAACGGATCCGAGTACCCCATTTTCGACCTGTCCATGAACGGGTTGTCGTTCCTGACACCCGATGGCGCCGGTGAGTGGAACCTCGGCAAAACCATCGATTTGGAACTCCTCCTGCACAACGAACCCATTTATCACGGAACCGCGCATGTCGCCCGGATCGAGCCCGGGCCGCGTGGCGCCCGCATCGGCGTCGGTCTGATGACCGGGTTTCTCGATTTGCCGGAGATTCGCCGGCGTGACGATCAGAAATTGCTCGAGGAACAGCTCGACAACGGCGCCGCGGATCAGCTTGCCAGGGTACCGGCCGCCTTTCGCGAGAAAGTGTCGGAGTTCCTGCACTTCTACCAGTACTACCGGCGCGCCCTCGACTTCCACGAGCGACGGTTCCGAGCCGAAGGAGCGACGGACCAGAACCTTCTGGAGTTCGCGCAACGGGCGTTCGAGGCTCTCTGCGGGCCGTATTATCAGCTCGACCGGGAAGCGACCGCGGTCGCCCGCAAGTACATCACCGACCGGGAGACTCTGGTGGCGGCCAAGGAGTACACCGAGACCGTGCTCGCCCCCCTGATGCTCGACATTCCGTTCGCCAACCGCGCCTACCTCAAGCCGCTGGGTTACCCCGGCGACTACCAGGTCATGCTCTACTACTACAACAAGAGCTTCGAGGGCGACTCGGTCTTCGCCAAGGTCCTTCACCGGATCGGCATCGAACACCCGCTGGCCAACGGCGTCTGCACCCGTAAGGACTTCATCAGGGAGCTCATGGGGCGTGAGCACGACCGGGTGCTGGCCGAGCGTGGCGATGCCTGTGAGTTTCGGGTTGCAAGCCTCGGCTGCGGCCCGGCGAGGGAGGTTTCGGAGTACGTCGCCGAACGGCGGAACTGGCCGGGGACGGCGATCTTCACCCTCATTGATCAGGAGGAAGAGGCGCTGGGCGTCGCTTTCCGCGCGTGCAAACGCGAGATCGGCAGGTTCGACTCCCCTGCCCAACTCGATCTGCTCAATCTCTCCTTTGTCCAGATGATCAGCGAGGGGGTGCCGCTGCACGAACCGGAGTCGCAGGATTACGTCTACTGCACAGGCCTCTTCGACTACATCAAGACGCGGCGCGCCCAGGGCCTGATCTGCACACTCTATGACCTGGTCGCGCCCGGCGGATTGATGAGCCTCGGCAACGCCATCGGGCCACCGGAATGCTGGTGGACTGCGGAGTTTCTCGGCGACTGGACCATGATCTATCGAACCCGCAAGGAAGTCGAGGAGCTCGGTGCTGCGCTCCCGGACACGGCGGTTCGTGAGGTCGTCGCCGAACCCGGGAACGCGTATTTCTTTCTCAATGTGCGCAAACCGAAAGCGGGACACAGTGCTTAAGGGTCGGTCGAGATGAACGACACCATCCTCTACATCGACGATGATCAGTCGAACCTGATCGTGCTCAAGGCGACCTGCGCCGGTGAGCTCAATGTCATCACCGCCTCGAGCGGCGCCGAGGGACTCGAGATCCTCGCCGAAAAAGAGGTGGCGGTGCTGCTGGTCGATCAGCGGATGCCCGGGATGACAGGTGTCGAGGTCTTCGAGGTCGCGCGTGAACGCTACCCGGATACCGTACGGATCCTGATCACCGCCTACACCGATCTCACCGAGGCCATCGCCGCCATCAACCGCGGCCACATCCGCCGCTATCTGAGGAAACCCTGGGAGCCCGGGGAGCTCAAGGCGGCGCTCCGCGAGGCTGTGGAGATCTACCAGACCCGAAAAAAAATCGCTGATCTCGAAACGCGGCTGCTCGAGACCGAGCGCACCTACGCCCTAGGGGTGGTCGCGGCCGGCGTCGCCCACGAGCTGCGCAACCCGTTGGCCGCCATGAGCATGAACATCGAACTCGCGCGTTTTCGACTCGATGCCATGAATCGCAGCATCGCCGATGGGGATTCGGTCGATCCGGCCAATCTGGTTTCCCTGGCCAACGCCCTCGAAAAGCTCGAAGGAGCGGTAGGGAGCGCCCAGAAAATCGCGGAGGGGCTGGAGCTCTCTCACCGGCGGCGCGACGACGAGACCGTTGCCAACCTTGGCGAGATTCTGGAATTGACCCTCAAGTTCATGCGGGCGGCGCTGCTCAAGCAGGCCCGGCTCGAGGTCGAGATCGTCAACGTACCCGCCGTCCAGGGTTCCCCACGAGAACTCGGCCAGGTCCTGGTCAACCTGCTGGTCAATGCGATGCAGGCCATGCCCGATCAACCGCCGGGCGAGAGCCTCGTCGGCGTTCGTCTCCGGCCGGCGTCGGAAATGGGCTGGGTCGAGCTCGAGGTCTACGACAATGGAGCGGGGATTCCGGAGGGTCTCGTCGGCCGCATCTTCGACCCCTTCTTCACAACCAAGACCCAGGGCGGCACCGGACTCGGACTCGCCATCTCGAAGAAGATCATCGAGGAGGCGGGCGGGACCATCTCCGCCGTTAGCGTCCCCGGCGAGGGCACCACCTTCACCGTGCTGCTTCCCGTTGCCGTGAGCTGAGCCGTTGCAGGAGTTTCACGGTAATAGGTATTAGGTATTAGCCCCATCGCAGTTTCACCGCAACGAACGCCAAGATCGCGAAGGCCATCGCAGAGACCGTTAGGATTGACCCATCGCTGGATCTGACTGAGGGTCGAACGATTGGGAAAGCGACAAACTCTCAATGACAAACCTACTGTCACCCTGAGCGAGGCCGTCCGACGGCCGAGTCGAAGGGTCCCCTCCGGGTTGGGGGTGCGCTGCTTTCCTCACCGTCCATGCGTGCGGACATCTGCGATGTCTGCGATGGGCTAATACCTAATAGCTACTGCGATGGCTCTGCGTCTCTGTGCCTCTGCGTTGAACTGCGATGTCTTCGCGCCCTTTGCGTCTTCGCGGTTCAATCCGTTGTCGCGAAGTCGCTGAGCCGCACGGGCATCCGTTTGGCGCCCCAATCACCAGGTGGGCCGTCGAAGCGACCCGGGCAGCGAGCGCCGCAGTTGGTGCAGCAGCCGTCGTCGGTGAGGTTCCACCGGGTCAGCCGATACCAGTCGCGGCCGATGAGCACCTGACCGCACTCGTGGCAGAGCGTGCTGCCGCCGGACTCGTCGTGGACGTTGCCGGTGTACGGAAAACGAACCCCGTTGGCTTTGGCGATGGACCTCGCCCTCGTCAGGGTGGACGGCGGCGTCGGCGGGATGTCGCGCATCTTGTAGTCGGGGTGAAAGGCGGTGAAGTGCAGGGGGACATCGGGGCCGAGCCGCTCGACGACCCACCCGGTCATCTCGTCGAGCTCGCGGTCGGAGTCGTTGAGACCCGGAATGAGCAGCGTCGTGAGCTCGACCCAGACCTCGGTTTCGCGGGCGAGGTACTCGAGAGTCTCTTTGACAGGTTGGAGTTCGCCGCCGCACTGGCGGCGGTAGAAGTCCTCGGTGAAGGCCTTGAGATCGACGTTGGCCGCGTCCATGGCGGCGAAGAACTCGGCCCGCGGCTCGGGGAGGATCTCGCCGGCCGTGACCGCGACCGTGGCGACGCCCCGCTCCCGGCATGCCGCGGCGACATCCACCGCGTACTCGAGGAAGATCACCGGGTCGTTGTAGGTGAAGGCCACCGACCGGCAGCCGAGCTCGGCGGCGGCGCGGGCGATGGTCTCGGGTGAGGCATCGTCGGCCAGGGTGTCCATCTGCCGTGACTTGGAGATGTCCCAGTTCTGGCAGAACCGGCACGCCAGATTGCACCCCGCGGTGCCGAAGGAGAGCACCGCGCTGCCGGGATGGAAGTGGTTGAGCGGTTTTTTCTCGATCGGGTCGACACAGAACCCCGACGACCGGCCGTAGGTGGTCAGGACCAGCTCGCCGCCGAGGTTCTGCCGGACAAAGCACAGCCCGCGTTGGCCGTCTTTGAGACGGCACAGCCGCGGGCAGAGATCGCAGCCGATGCGGCCGTCATCGAGACGGCGCCAGTAACGGGCCGGGTGACCCGTGTTCGAGGTTGCCATCGTCGCACTCCCCGACCATGAGACGCCGGTCAGGGAGCGCTGTCAACCAACCGAGCAGACCGGCGCCCCGTTCGGTTCATTGCAGCGGCGGCGGGTAGATGTAATAGCCCGGGCCCACATCCACCGGGTCCGAGGTCTGGTTGTCGACCACCGAGGCGAAGAAACCGATAGTAGGCGGCGCTGCTGCTCGAGTTCCAATTGATGTAGGCCATGGCGGTGTCGGTGACCAGATCGCCGAGACCGAGCTTGGCGAAGATGTCGTTGAGCTGGAAGTTGCCGTTGCCGACAAAGGACTTCTGGGCGAAGGCGCCGGTCACCGAATCCCAGATCGTGACGGTGAACTCGATCTCGGAGTCGAGGACCCGGCGTGGGGCCATCCCGATGTTGGTCCTCGAGTCGGGTCCGTTCCGCAGTCCGTGCAGGTTCTGCGAGCAACAGGTGGAGCCACCGTAAAGATAGGTCATCGGAATGACGGTGCCGAAGGTGCCACCGCCGCCCTGGTTGTAGGTTCTGAGCTCGACCGCGCCGTTGCTCTGGGCGTCGTAGTAGGAATAGCCGCGGATGGCGATCATCCCTTTCTGCGGCGGCGTCACACCGAAGAGCGAAGTCAAGACCCGACGGTAGGCCCGGCTTTCGAACGGATCGAGGACGATCGTCTGTTCGGCGTCGGGCGATCACCGCATTCGGGTCGCCGACATCGGGCGCTGCCGACGCGGTCTTGGCCGGGGCAGCTTGTCACCGTTGCCCTCTTCGAAGTACTGGAGGGTGAGCTCGAGGGGAAAGTGGTAGGGGTTGGTGAGCCGCAGATCGCTCGCCCACTGGCTGCCCTGGGCGCCGGGAAGATCGGCGACGCCACCCGCGTAGATCCACTGGTAGGTCTGATCGTGGTCGCACCAGCCGTCGGTGGCCTGCGCGAGATGGAGGGGCTGTTCGCCCGCGGCGTCGGTGAAGTGCAGGTTCCATCGTTGTGATTCGTAATCCGGGTCATCCGAGGGGCCGAGCATTGGATAGTAGACCTTGACCACGATCAGGTTCCAACCGGGTTCGAGCTGGACCTGCTCCTGTATTGGTTCTCCATGAAGACGCCGTTTTCGTGGCGCATCACCTCGACACCGTTGAGCCAGATCTTGATTCCCTCGTCGGCGCCGACGACAAGGCGCGCGTTCTGTCGGGTCGGGGATTTGACCTGGGTGACGTAGTAGCGCACGAGATCCGTATAGACGGTTTCACACGCCTCGGCATCTTGGTACGCGTTGTAGTAGTAGCTCCATATGTCGGGATAGGTGTAGTAGTAGCGATACATGGTGGGAGCATTCTCGTGCTCCGTCAGGCGGTTGCCGTAACAGATGGCGCCGATGCTCGACTCGTCTACGAGATCTTCGTCGAGAACGCCGAGCAGCATGTTGTTGTGGCTCAACCACTGGGTGATGTAGCCGAGCTCGGAGACCGTGCTCTTGGCATCGGCGTAACTGGCCCGGGAATCAGCCCCGAGGTCGACGAGATCCTCCATCGGCGGCAGCGTGCTGGCCCTCGAATTGGAGCAGGACTTCGGGCGGGAGGTTGGAAAAGGCAGGATCGTCGGCGAAGACGCCCTGGCAGGCGACATGCGACGACAATGGAGCAATGACGAAATCCGAAACGTGCGCATGGGACCCCCTGAGTCTGGGTGAGACGAGTCTGTTGCGATTGAGAACCAATCTCTAGTATAAGTATCATCCACGTCATGCGCCAGTCTCGAGACGATGGGCTTCCCGATGCTGAGGAGTCCGCGACTCAGTCCGCCGGTGGCCGGCAGGAGGGTGCCGCGGACCTCGCCGAATCCGACCCGGATCCCGTCGCGCTCGCACCAGCCGGTCATGATGACCGTGTCGCCATCGGCGAGGAACTTCCGTTCTTCGCCGTTGCTCAGTCGGATCGGTTCGGCGCCGCGCCAGCTCAGCTCCATCATGGATCCGCGTTCGTGCTTCTCCGGCCCCGAGATCGTGCCCGAGCCGCAGAGATCACCGGGTTGCGCGTTGCAGCCGTTGATGGTGTGGTGGGCGAGCTGTTGGCAGACATTCCAGTACATGTATCGGAGATTCGACGTGGCGACTCGGTCAGGTGCCGCCATCTTCAGGCTCTGAAGAGCAACCTCGAGATGGATGTCGTAGGCGCGGTCATCGGGGCTTTTGAGATAGGGGAAGACTTCCGGGTCGGTCTGTGCCGGCCCTGGGCAACGGAACGGCTCGAGAGCGTCCATGGTGACGACCCACGGTGAGATCGAGGTCGCGAAGTTCTTGCTGAGAAACGGTCCCAGCGGAACATACTCCCAGGCCTGGATATCGCGCGCCGACCAGTCGTTGACCAGGACCATCCCGAAGATGTGCTCGGGCGCCTCGTCGATGGGGATGTTCTCGCCGAGCCGATTGCCGGGTCCGACGAAGAAACCCATCTCGAGCTCGAAATCCATGAGACGGCTCGGGCCGAAGATCGGCTGATCGGCATCGGGGGGTTTGGTTTGGCCGTTGGGCCGGCGGACATCGGTGCCGCTGACGACCACCGAGCTCGCCCGGCCGTGATAGCCGACGGGGATATGGAGCCAGTTGGGTTGGAGGGCGTTGTCCTTGCCGCGGAGCATGACGCCGATGTTGGTGGCGTGTTCGCGCGACGAGTAGAAGTCGGTGTAGTCGCCGATGGCGGCCGGGAGCGACCATCTCGACGGCGGCGAGCCGGTGGAATGCGGCGTCACGCAGCCCGGCGTCGTCGCGAAGGGTCGGCTCGTCGTCGCGAAGGAGTTTGGTCAGCGTCGATCGCGCAGCGGTCCATGCCGGACGTCCAAGGGCCATGAAGGCGTTGAGGGTCGGCTCTTGGAAGACCGATCCGACGCCGAGCTCGCCACCGCCGAGCAGACCCGCGTCCGCGAGGACCGAAAGATCGAGCACCTCATCGCCGATGGCGACACCGATTCTCGGCCTCGCCCCCGCCGTCGGATGAAAGACACCGAAAGGGAAGATTGTGAATCGAAAAGTCGGAGTCGGGCGCGACATCGATGAACGAACGCAACGCAGTGTCGAGGTTGATCATGAAATGCTCTCCTGAGGATAAAAACCAATTGTACTCAAGCGAAATTCTCATGGCATGACGTCCAAAACCGCAGCGGCACAGCGACGACCTGGGATCTGAAACGTAATGGGGAGATCGAAAACCGAGCCGCATGACGGCAACACCCCTGCTCGGGTCGGACCAATAATTATTCAGGAGACCCAGAAATGGGCTTCAAAACAGTCTTTCGTTCCGGCAGAACCAACCTTCTGGTCAGGGCGCACATGGGTCATCGCCGACAGCGTTTTGAAACACAAAGATCACCAAGAACCACTAAGTTTTTCCTGACGCATCGCAGGGCTCTCCGGTTCTTCGAGAATAAAGGTGGGCTGAGTCAATATTGCGGTTCTTCGTGGACCCTTTGTGGCTCCTTGTGTTCTTTGTGTTTCAAGAGCGCGTGCCGCGGTCACAGCCAGCCGAGGTTGGCGAGGTCGTCACGCGGTTCGGTGAAGCTGCAGCTGCCGAAGCTGGTCATGGCGTGAAGCCGACCATCGACCACGCCTTCGAAACCGGTCTCGAGATTCCGCCACCCGAGAGTGGATTCGGTCAGCCGGAACGCCTTGGGATCCTCCTCGGCAATCATCTCTCGGATGATCTCCTCATCGAGAAGATGAGTGCGAGCGAGCACCGCCGCCGCGAAGAGGTTGAGAAATCCGTGAACCGTCGTGCCGAGGTTCGAGTCAGGGTGTCGAAAGGGGTGGTGCAGGCCCTGAGTCGCCTTGAGCGGGAGGCCGGCCGCCAGGCTCGCGGTGATGGCGGCCGCCACCGCCTCAATGGCGGGGACGGCGGCCGCATCAAGTCCGCCGCAGCGGATCTTGAGGCCCGCGCGCCGGGTCGGGTCGATGTCGTGGCTGGCGGCTGCCACCGCGATCGCTTCGACGACGGGGTCCCCGCGGTCGCCGAGGAGCGGAATCTCGAAGTAGGCAGTGGGGGTCCTGGTCGCGACGTCCGCGAGATGGTGGAACGTGACATCGACGACCTCGGATGGATCACCCGTGGCCGGCAGCTTGACCTCGAACACACCGACCACGGCGGCGCCGGCGTGCCGGCCGCCGAAGGCCTTCATGGCCTCGGCGTCGCGCTCGATCGCTGCGGCGTAGCCGGGCGGGTCGTCGCCGCCGGCGCCGAGGGCGGCGATTCGTATTGGAGTCTGTCCGAGTTCGGCTTGGTCGATGAGCGGACTCAGCTCTCCGAGCCGTGACGCCGGACAGACAAAACGGGCCAGCAGCCAGCCGTCGTCGCTCGCCCGATGGGTCAGGAAGCGGGTGAACGCCTCGGCCATGGGGAGCTTCGCCGGCGGGAAGAGCCCGGCGTAGTCGATGATCTCGGCGAGCAGCGCGCGTGATGTGGTCGGCATGGATGTTCCTTGCTTCTGCGATTCTGCGACTATGTCGCGGCTATCGTAGCACCGCCTCCGCTTCGATTCTTCGACCTCCGAGCGCCTCGCGGTGGAGATGCTGCCAGATTGTGAGCGTGCGAACGATTTTGACAGCCAGAACTCCGCATGCGATGAGTCCGATGGTGCCGACCGCGTCCACGGCGGCGGCTGAAATCCACGTGACCGGGCCCGAGTCGATCTGGAACACGAATGACGAGATCGTGATGACGAAACCTGAAGCGATCCAAAGTCCCCACCACCATCCCAGGAGGCCGCCCGCCGAACCGGCGTTGGGCGGCCGGCTCCGAAGCGCAATCTCCCGCATGCTGAGCAGCGGGAGGACGAGGCTCCCGATGGGGATGAACCAGCCGAAGGTGGCGATTCCGGTGCCGTGCTCCGGGTGCTCGCAACCGAGAAAGGGGAGGTTTCTGACCGCAGTCCGCTGCCAGCGGATGAACGTGGCGCCTGCCAAGACGAGGCCCACGATGTAGACTCGACCGATGATCGTCGTGATGACGTCGTAGTGATCAAACCAGGCCACCGAAGGTGTCGCGATCACGCCGCCGACGGTGGCGATTCCGACCACCGTCCAGAGGACATCGACCACGAGTACCCACGTCACCGCCGCCAGACCGATGGTGGCGGCTCGCGCGCGCGAGCTTGGGTCGGACCAGGGCCCATATGCCGGGCCGCTGATTGCCGGCTCGGACGCGGCGAGATCGGCGGTCAAAGGAGCCGCCACCGAACCAGCAGCCAAGCGATCAAAACGGCGGCCACCGCCGCCGCGCACACGACCACCAAAATCGCGATCAGCGCGGCTCGACGGTCCGGGTTCTCATCGGAATCGGTTTCGCCAATGGAGTAGCCGGCGGCGTCGATCATCACCTCGACCTCCTGGTTGAAGGAGGCGATGTCCTCCGGTTTCACGGGTTGGTCGCCGACCACGAGTTCGTGATCCATCTGGAGAACCGCGCCGTCGTGCCTCGGTGTCACCCGGTAGTCGAACCAGGGAGCGCCGGCCTCGACCGCGACACCATCGAGCAGCCACTCCGGCGGCGCGTGAATCCGAACCGACTCGAAACGACGGTAGCGCCGCGGCAGGTCGAGAGGGGCGCGCCGCTCGGTGAGGTCTTCGGTTTGAAGGAGGCTTGCGAGGAGGATCGGCAGCAGATCGAAGGTCCATTCGCCGTCGCTGAGATACCACCAGTCCTCGAGCCGATAGTGCTCTCGGGTGACGATCCGGTTGGCCCTCCGATCGTCCTCGATCTCGAGTGGTTCCACGGCCACCGCTCGTCCGGTTGTTGTCGAGTAGTAGTCGGTGTAGCTCTCCTGGAGCTCGTCGGGAGTCGTATCGGCGAAGCTGTAGCGTTGGGCATCAGCTTCCATCCCGAGGTACTCGGTGACAACCTCGACCGAAGCTGTAGTCCCATCATCGGAAAAGTCGTAGGTGTAGGTCGCGTGAATCTCACCGGGGTCGGTCTGCTCCCTCGGGATGGCGATGGGTCCGGTTTCGCCCGCTCTGAGGACGAGCCCGAATCCGTAATCCGGGATGGTGCTGTCGGTGAGGGTTCCCCCTTGAAACGAAATCGTCGGGTCGATCCAGCGCGTTTGACCAGCGATCTCAGCCACCACCACGACGTGATCGAAGACGCCCGGCGAGGGTTGGCGTTCCGGTACCAGGGGTCCGGATGTCGTGTCGACCAGGGCCGGCCACGCGGGGATTCCGAGTTCGGTCAGAATCGCGACCAGGAGGAGAGCCTTGTCTTTGCAGTCGCCGAAGCGACGTTCGATGGTCATTGCCGGTGGGTGGGGCGCATACGAGTTGGGCCCGAGGACAATGGCAAAGTACCGGAGCTCGTCCTGGATCCAACGAACCGCGGCCAACGCGGCGTCCTCCGAATTCACTGCGCCCGAAGTGATCTCAGCCGCCCAGGCGCGGATTGCCGGGCGATTCGACTCGGGCACCCGGTACAGCGGCAGCCCCCAGTCGACGATCTCGCTCCACGAGCCGTACTGCGAGATCTGGAGCCAGGGGTAGGACTCCCAGTCCGGGGGCGCGACGCCCTCATACGGGATGGCTTCGATATCGCCGAGCAACCATTCGTGTTCGATCAGAGAACCGACGCCTTGAACCCGGGCATCGGCGTCGGCGCCTGCGAAACCTCGGATGTGAAGCGGGCTTCCGGGATGACGCAGGATGCGCACCCTGCGGGTTGCCACCGGTGATGACCACCCCATCGACAGCCCGGTGAAGTAGCGGCCGTCAAACACCGGATTGAAGCCTTCGAGGCTGAAGGCAACGTCGACCACGTCGCCGACCCGGATATCACCGAGGACCGCAAGAACCGACAAAGAGCCGTCGTAAATCCGGCGGGAGAAGTCGGCCTCGCGTTGGGCGATGGTGATTTGGGCGTCGGCGAGCCGATCGGTCCACTCGCCGTCCCGAAAGACTCTCGCGTGGTGCAGCACGAGGCTCTGGTACTCGGGATCGAAGCTGATGTCCTTTTCAGCGGCAAGACTCAGACCGGCATGAGTCAGAACCTGAGTCACGATGCTCGAGTACTCGACGGTCCGTGAGCCGTTCAAGAGGATTTGGAAATCGACCAGCAGGTGGGCCACGGACGAGCTCGCCGCGGAACCGGAATCGATGGGCGCCGCCGGGTCGAACGGGGTTGGATCAACCCAGGCCGGCACCGCAGCGACCTTTACCGATGGATGATCGGGCACCACCGCCGAGGCCGGGCCGGCGAGAATGGCCATCGTGGCCGCGATGACGGCGGCGAGACCAGACCGGCGTTGCAGAGGCGGCATCAATTCACCGGGATTCCTTCGGGCCACTGGACAAACATCCCGTTGCGGTAGACCAGGTCGCAGTCGAAGTTTGACGTCGGACCGCCCGGGCGGTCCCCCGGCAGCTTGTCACGACCGAATGACACGATCTCGTACGCGGTCCCGTCGGCGGCGGTGGTCACTTGAAAAGGCACCCTCCAACCGTCCAGGGCAGGGGTGCGTTTGAGATAGGCCGGGGTCAAGACGGTCGCGAGTTCGTCCAGCGAGGTGATGGCGACGGGATAGTGGCGATAGTCGACCGCGTACGCCTCGCAGGCGGTGGCGATGGTCCTCATGTCGGCCATGCTTCGCTTCTGGCGACTGCGGTTGATGGCGTTGAGGAGATTCGGGATGGCGATCGCCGAGACGATGCCGCAGACGAAGATCAAACCGAAGAGCACCGCGACGACGGCGACGACGCTCGTCCCCGATTTTTGCGAGCGGGCGAGCAACGCGAGCTCCTGCTGAGTGAGGGAATCCGGGGAGGCGCCGGAGAACAACAGCTTGACCTCGGGCTTGAAGAAGTACACCAAGATGAGAACCGAGATCACGGTACCGATTGGAAAGCCGACAAGCCCGATGGTCGACAGCCCGATCTCGAGGTTTCGGCCCCAGGGTGCGAGTTGCCAGAGTCCGATCGCGCAGGCGATCTGGACCGCGCCGAGAACAAGATAGACAGTCGACAGGGTGATCCCCAATGGGTCGGCGTCGGCAAGGGCGCCCACGAGGGCCATCCCACCCAACAGCAGCAGGAATCCGCCGCCGATGCCGTTGAGCACTGCGAGCAGGGTCACCACACCAGGGCGTTTGAACAGTTCGTCGCCGGAAAGGCCGAACCCGGTTTCCCCGCCGCACTGCCCGCAAAACCTGGTATCCGGATCGAGCGTGTTGCCGCACGAGGGGCAGACGAAGCCTCCGCCGATGCCGGATTCGGTCTGCGGAGCGACGAACTCTGAGTTGCACTTGGTGCAATAGAGCTGGGTCCCGGCCCGGTCGGAGGGAATCGACATCACATGGCCGCAGGATGGACAGCTGAAAGGAGTGCTCATGGTCTTACCCCGTTTCTTCGTCTCAAGATCGAGCCTGGTTCCAGGCTAACACGAAAGCGAGGTTGCAATGATTCCGGATGGAATGAAGGAGGCCGCCAATACCCGTCATTCTAAGCCTCCCAGGGCCCTTCGTTGCTGGCAGAACAGGGAATGACACCGGGTTTGCGCCTTGGGCCGTCGCTATCGCTATCGCTATCGCAATTCGCAATCGACGAGACGCGATCGATCGAGTTGTCTCGTTGGGCAATTCACGAGATCGCGGCGGATGTGTCCTGGGCGGGCCCGCATCATTCGATAACCGATAGCGAAAGCGATATCGATGGGCTTCGTGGGATCTATGTTATTGGATGCGACCGTATTTGCGATGGGGCGACGGCTAATACCTAATACCTAATACCTAATACCTGATACGCCCCTCGGCTACAATGCATCCTCCGGAGGATCCCGCATGCGTTTGAAACTTGTTGCCGCCGTTCTCGCAGTCGTTCTGTTGCCCTTCGGATCGGCCGTGGCCGACGAGGAGGTCCCCCTAGCCAATGCCGGATTCGAGCGTTTATCGCCGGACGGTGCGGTGACCGACTGGGGCATGGACGTCGCGCAGTCTTCGGCAGGATCGGCCATCGTTGCGAGCACCGATGCGGTGCATGGTGGCGTGGGAAGCCTCGAGCTCGTTGTGCGCGGGCACGGCACAGTGACCGCCGAGTCGGCACCGGTGGCGCTCGAGGTCGGCAGGCTCTACCGATTGAGCGCGTGGATCCGGACCGACGGCGCGGTGTCCGACCCGATGACGAAATACCCGACCGCGGTGCCTGCCTGCCTCACCATGGCGTCCTTCCCCTTCACCAATCACACCGAGGCCGTGGGCGGCGATTCGGACTGGACCCGGGTCGAGAGTCTCTTCTTCGCCACCCGGAGCGAAGACCGGGTGCGGCTCCACCTCGGTCGCAACGGCAACGCGCGCGGTGCCGCGTGGTTCGACGATGTCCGTCTCGAGCGGGTCGATGACATCACCGAGTACATCCCGCTCGAGACCGTCCGCTGGTCGGGCAATGGTTTCCGATACGAGGATCGCGGCTGGATCGTCGTCCACATCGAAGGCGAGCCCTATCGACCGGGGCCGCCAGTACGGCTCCTGGTCGCGGACGAGATCGTCTCCTACATCTTCAAGCTCGGAGTGCTGGCGAACGAGGCCGACCCCGAGGCGGGCTGGCGGCGGCTTCGATTCGAGTGCGACACCCTTTTCCTGCGCAGCTACGACGAGGAGTATCTGCGTGAGATGAAGGGCATCGCCGACGGCGCCGCGGACGCGGGCGGCGAAGCCTGGGGCCGGCCGCTGGATCTCGTCGACATCGTCACCATCAACTCGGTGGTCGATCTCGGCCAGCTCGAGGACGCCATCGAAATCACCCCGCACGCCCTCACCGGCGAGGCCTTCATCGCCCCCGACGAGGAACTCGAGATCGCACCGGAGAAGCACAGCTGCTCGGCCTTCGCGGCGACGGGACCGGCGACCAGCGACCGGCGACATCGTCTTCGGCCAGATCTTCATGTGGGGCGGCTACACCGGGGTGCACTGGAACGTCATCACCGATGTCGTGCCCACCGACGGCCACCGGCTCGTCTACCACACCTTCCCCGGGGGGATTCACTCCGGGGCCGATTTCTACCTCAACTCGGCGGGGATCATCATCGGCGAGACCACGGTGTCGCAGACGCCGTGGGAGCCCGACTCGACGCCGCAGTCCAACCGGATCCGCAAGGCGGCGCAGTACGCTTCGTCCATCGACGACGTCGAGCGCATTCTGTGGGACGGCAACAACGGGATGTACACCAACGACTGGCCCATCGCCGACATCAAGACCGGCGAGGTGGCCATCCTCCTGCTCGGCACCCACTCCAAGAAGCTGTGGCGGACCGGCGAGGACATGGCGCCTTTCGGTACACCGGGATTTCTCTGGGCCAACAACAACAACCGCGATCCCGAGGTGCGCAAGGAGTACCTCGCCCAGCCCGACGACCGGCCCTACGATCTCATGTTCTCGCCGTGGAACCGCGACATCGCGTTCAACGAGTTCTACGTCGAGCACTGCGGGCGCCATCGACGCCACGGCCGGGGTCGAGCTCTGGGCCTCATCGCCGATCAACCGCGCCCACGCCTGCGACGGCAAGATCACGACCACCGAGATGGCCGAGGAGATGGTCTTCCTGGCCCACCACGGCAAGGTGACCCTGCGCGAGAAGTTCCCCACCAAGGGCTGGCGCTACCTGCCCGATCTGCCCGGCGCCGAACCCCACCTCAGCCTCGGCTACGCCACCATCAGCCCGATCTTCGTCAACGAGCAGCTCCAGGCGCTGCGCCGGCCGGTGGCGGAGAATCGACGAACCGACCGGAGACGCCGGAACTCGAGCTCGGATCGCTCGCAGGACGATTTCGAGATCGACCGCGCCGATCTCTGGACGCCGAACGGTGTTCCCGGCGTCACCGGCCGAGAGCTGGTTCGTCAGCGGATCGGCGGCCTACTGGCGGATTCTCGACGGTCTCGACGATGACGATCCGGCGGTCGCCGCCGAGGAACTCGGTGACGCCCTCGCCGACCTGTCGGTGCGCTATCTCTACACCGTCTCCCGCGAGGGCGATCTCGCCGCGCTCGACGCCCACCGCGCCTACGACCGCTACGGCCCCTATCTGCTGCCGCGGATCAAGGGGACCTTCGCCCTGCACCAGCTCCGGCTCCTGCTCGGCAACGAGCTCTTCTTCGATGTGATGCGGACGGTTCACGACCGCTTCGCCGAGCGTGAGATGAGCACCGCCGATTTCATCGCCGTCGCCGACGAGGTGTCCGGTGAGTCGCTCGGCGCCTTCATCCGCCAGTGGCTCGAGCGTGAGGGGCTTCCCGAGCTGACGCCGTCGGTCGAGGTCAAGGAGAAGAAGGGCGGCTGGGAAGTCCGGCTCGAGATCGAGCAGGACGGTGATCCCTATCGGCTGGTGACTCATCTGGAGGTCACGGCCGGCGGCGAGCGCCACCTCGAACGCATCGAGATCGACGGTCGAGACTGAAGTGAAATTTCACTACGATGCGCGTCCGACGCGAATCGTCTTCAACGCCCTCGACGATGTTCCGGTGCCGCGGCGAGAACTTCTACGTCTGGAAGCAACTTCATCGACGACTTCCACTCCACCCTCATCGTCTACGCCACCGCGAGCCAGATCGAGGCCAACCACACCCTGGCCCGCCGCTGGCAGGAGCTCGTGGCCGACACCTATGTCGAGATCCTGCCGCCCCTGGTCAAGGACGCCGAGATCAACCAGAGCCGAGGCCGAGACCCACGATCTGATGGTCATCGGCACCCTCGAACGACAACTCCTTCTTCGATCACTCGCGGGGGCGGGGATCGAGATCGGCCGCGGGCATTTCAACTTCCGGGGCCGGACCTACTCCGATCCCGAGGATGGACTCTTTGCGGTTCTGCCGAACCCGTTCAACCCGGCAGAGGTGCTCTATCTCATCGCCGGCGAACTCGGCCATGGAACTCTACGAGATGACCTCCGAGTATCACCGCGAGATCCCCTCGTGGGCGGTGTTCAAGGGCGACGAGATCGTCGATCAGGGGTACTTCGAACCGGAGGGCTTCGTCATCGACCTGAGGGTCGACGAATTTTGAATTCTGAATTCTGAATTTTGAATTGCATCGCACACGACGCCGGACATCGGGTGAGTCCGGTGCAGCGAAATTAAGAATTCAAAATTCATAATTGAGAATTCAAAATTACGTCTAGCGGACGTCAGTCCGCTACGCGAATCCACTCGATCTGATCGCGGTCGATCCAGAACGAGGCCTCGCCGCCGCCGATGATGTGGCGAACCCGGAGGCGATGAGGTTCTACGGCCTCGAGCGCGGCGGTCACGGTCGTGTTGTTGGTGAGCTCGATGACGACCTGCCGACCGACGTAATCGACCGCCTCGTCCCATTCCAGCCAGCCTTGACCCGGTCGGCCGCTGCCCGGTGTTGGTGAGGGGACGAGGGTCTCCCATGAGGTGTTCGTGTCACGATCGACTTCCTGGAGGATGGACTCCCAGGAGGGTGGGGTCGGCTCGGCGGCGGGACGCGGTGGCGGAAGGATCTCGTGTTGGATTTCGATCTCGGCGTCGGGCTTGGCGAGGCGGCTGCTTGCGTCCTCTACGATCGAGCTGAGATCCGAACCCAGGGCAAAGACCGCGATGAGATATGCCGCCAGGCTGAAGGAGAATCCAAGACCCCAGAGCATGATTGGACGCTTCGCTTCTTGCCAGTGGCGAACGGCAAAAAGAATCACCGGAACCCATGTCCAGCTCAGCAGGAGAATCGCCAGCCCCCAGCCGACGCCGGCTCGGAACGCGGTGACGATGAGCCACACCCACGCGCCAAATCCGATGAGGCCGCCGATGACGAGGAGCGTCGTGATGATGGCCACCCTCGCCTCCTCAGGCGGCGCCGACTAAGTACGGGTTTCTGTCCATTTCTTCACATCGAGAATACACCAAATCGAAACCTTCTCGGGCTGCCGAGTATTCTTCTAGCATGAGTTATCGAATGCTCCGGCCGATGGTGTGTGTCGTATTGGTTCTGGCGGTCGCCGGGTTGGCGCTGCTCGGAGAGTCGGCGGGGCGCTCGAGGCGACCGACTTCTGAAGGCGACGATTCCCCAGGCGCTCGAGCGCCTCGACGACCCACCGGCCATCGAGGGGCCGGAGGTGTCGGTGACCAAGACCACCGAGCCGCCCATCGTGGAGCACCAGGGGTTCACCAGCGTCCAGGTCAACGTCGATGCCGATGGGATTCAACATCGTCGGCGACGCGGCCAACGAACCGTCCATCGCGGTCGATCCCCTCGACCCGAACAGGATGGCCATCGGCTGGCGCCAGTTCGACTCGGTCACGTCGAACTTCCGCCAGGCCGGGTGGGGCTGGAGCGACGATCGCGGCGCAAGCTGGACCTTCCCGGGGGTCTTCACCCCGGGAGTGTTCCGGTCGGATCCGGTCCTCGATGCCGATGCCGACGGCCGCTTCTACTACTACAGCCTCAAGAACTCCCTGCTCTGCGATTTCTTCTTCTCCAACAACGGCGGCAAGACCTGGACCGGCCCGAGACCGGCGTTCGGCGGCGACAAGCAGTGGTTCACCATCGACCGGACCGATGGCGCCGGTCGCGGCAATATCTACGCGAGTTGGAGCACCGCCGGGAATCCGTGGGGCGACCCGGGTCTTCATCCGGTCGACCGATGGCGGCGCCAACTTCTCCGAACCCGTCGAACTCAGCCCGGCGCCGATCTGGGGGACCCTCACCATCGATCCGGATGGCGGCCTCTACCTCGCCGGCAATGCCAATTTCAACTACAACATCTTTGTCGTCTATCGGTCGCTCGACGCCTGGGACTCCGGTGTCGACCCGACCTTCGACTGCCTTCACCTGTCAATCTCGGTGGTCGCCAGACAGCGAGCGCCGGACCCAACCCGGTGGGCTGCTCGGCCAGGTCTGGATCGCGGCCAACCACTCCGACGGCCCCGACCGGGGAGATCTCTATGTCGTGGCGTCGGTCGATCCTCCGGGCGGCGATCCGCAGGATGTTCACTTCGTCCGCTCGACGGACCAGGGAGAGACCTGGAGTCAGCCGATCCGCGTCAACACCGATGACCGCGATGCCTGGCAGTGGTTCGGCACCATGTCGGTGGCGCCGAACGGCCGGATCGATGTGGTCTGGATCGAGTCGGTGACCGAGGACGGAGCCCAACATCGGCCAGCTCATGTATGCGTTCTCGGAGGACGGCGGCGACAGCTGGTCGGTTCCGGTTTCGGCGAGCCCGCTGTTCAACAGTTGGCGGGGGTGGCCGCGACAGAACAAGATGGGTGACTACTACGACATGGTCTCGGACGACGCCGGTGCGGATCTGGCCTATGCGGCGACCTTCAACGACGAGCAGGATGTCTACTATCTGAGGTTGTGGAGCGACTGCAACGGCAACGGGATCAGCGATTCCCACGATCTGTGGTCGGGTCACGCGCGCGACTGCAACGCCAACGCCGTGTCCGACAGCTGCGAGATCATCGAGGATCCCAGCCTCGACACCGATGACGACGGAATCATCGACAGCTGCCAGACCCCACCCAGAACCGGCGGCGGACGGGTGACGCCGTAGGCGAACGACTCGCGGAATGCGCTAGATCGCGAGTCGTGAGTCGCTGAACGATCGTTAACGCACGAGTTTGAAACACGAAGATCACCAAGAACCACCAAGAAACCACAAAGAGTGCATTTGATTCATCGCACGGTTTCGGAAATGGACTCCCATTCACGATCAGAAGGAGTCCGGTTCAATCTGAGATGCTCTGTGGGACCTTCGTGGGTCTTTGTGTCCTTTGTGTTTCAACCCTGCGATGGATGCGATGGGGCTGAGAGCTGAAGGCTGACGGCTGAGAGCTCACCGCGCCGCGACCCCTGCGATGAACGAATGACCTACAGCTCGCTCCGCATGTTCGGCTTCGGTCCCGACTGCGCGAGGATCCTCGCGATGGGCCGCAGATCGAGCCACCACTGATCGAGTGGGCCGCTGGTGCTCGTCATCGACGAGTCGCGGGAGATCCCTCAGATCGAGGGTCTGGATGGTTCCGCCCTGGAGACCGATGGCGGTCACCGAGCTGCGGCCGTGCTCGACCTCGTCGACGAGGTGGTTGATGCACCGTTTGGCGAACCGGGTCGCGAGGATCCGGTCGAACGGGGTCGGGCTTCCGCCCTGCTGGAGGTGGCCGAGGATGGCCTGGCGGACCTCGAAGAGATCGCCGCCCTCTTCCTCGAAGAGCGCGGACATGAACGGGGTCGTGTAGGTCGCGTTGGCCATCTCGTTGCGGATGATGAGGCCGAGGCGTTTGCCCCGCTTGAAGCCCTGGACGAGGTGGTCGAGGTCGTCCTTGAGATCGGCCAGGGTGACGCCTTCCTCGTGCAGATAGACCCGTCTCGGCGCCGGTGGAGAGCCCGCCCATGAGGGCGAGGTAGCCGCAGTACCGACCCATGACCTCGACGACGAAACACCGGTTCGAGGCGACGGCCGACTGTTTGATCTTGTCGACCGCCTCGACGATGGAGTTGAGCGCGGTGTCGGCGCCGACGCTGAGTTCGGAGCCCGGGCAGGTTGTTGTTGATGGTCGCCGGCAGGCAGATGATCGGGATGTCGAAGGCCGGAAACGCCTCTCGTTTGCTCAGGAAACGATAGGCGGTCTGGTAGGCCGACCAGCCGCCGATGATGAGGATGGCGTCGATCCCCCGGTCCTCGATGGTCCGGGCGATGGTGTAGTAGTCGTGACCCGTCGGGCACCTTGCGGTTGATCCCGAGTTCGCAGCCGCCGCTCGACGACCAGCCGCGCACGCTCATCCACCCGAGTTCCTCGATCCGGCCCTCGATGAAGCCGGCGAAACCGTTGCGGACGCCCGAGCATGACGTGGCCGGCGTCGAGACCGAGTCGGACCGCGGCGCGGACGGCGGTGTTCATCCCCGGGGCCGGCGCCCCCGAGTGGACCACGGCGATCTTGAGTCGTCGCTGATCCGGTCGCGGCGGGCTCGGCAGCGACCGCAGCAGGGTGTCGAGGGTGTCGAGATTGTCCGAGAAACTCCCGCCCCGGATGCCGGAGGGCCTCATCGTGGCGGCCGTCGGCGATGGCCTGCGGCGGCCAGGACGGTCTGCTCGGACGCAGGCTCGCGAGGGGTTGATGTTGGATGCGGTTGTTGCGGACACCGATGAGCTGCGGTTCGGCGCCCGCGTCCGCGGCGAGAGCACGTACTCGACGGCGGCGTGTCCCAGGAGGGTGCTCATGGTGCGGTCGAAGGCGCTCGGCGCGCCGCCGCGCTGGACGTGGCCGAGGATGGTCAGTCGCACCTCTTCGGCCATGCCCGCGCTCGAGGATCTCGCGGACCTCGCTGGAGGTGATGGCGTGTGCCGTGCCGGTCGTGGGCGCCTTCGGCGACGATGACGATGCTGTCCCGGCGTCCCGCCTTGCGGCCGGCGCGCAGGCGATCGCACAGGCGTCGCGCCCAGTCGTCGTCCTCGGGCGGCTTTTCCGGGATGAAGACCGCGTCGGCGCCGGTGGCGAGGGCGCTCATGAGGGCGAGGTAGCCGCAGTTGCGTCCCATGACCTCGACGACGAAGGTCCGCTGGTGGCTCGCGGCGGTGCTGGTCAGGGCGTCGATGGCCTCGGTGATGCGGTGCAGCGCGGTGTCGGCGCCGATGGTCATGTCGGTGCCGGAAAAGTCGTTGTCGATGGATCCCGCGAGACCGGCGAGGACGATTCCGGACCGCTTCTCGGCGGCCTCCGGGGGCAGTTCTCCGGCGGCGACGAGATCATCGACGTGCTCGGGCCACTCGCGGTGGAGCAGATCGGCGGCGGTCAAGCTGCCGTCGCCGCCGATGACGATGAGACGGGAGATGTCGTTGTTCGATGAGGTTGCGGACCGCCGACCGACGTCCTTCGGGTTTGCGGAACTCGGGGCTGCGGGCGCTCCCGATGACGGTGCCGCCGAGGTGGAGGATGCCGCCCACCGAGTCCCAGTCCATGATGCGGAAATGGTCGCCGCCCGTCGACCAGTCCGCGGAAGCCCTCGGTGATGGCGACGACCTCGATCCCCTCGTCGAGGGCGGTTCGCACGACGGCGCGCAGCGCCGGGTTCATCCCGGGCGCGTCGCCTCCGGAGGTGAGAATGGCCAGGCGGCCGTCAAGGGAATGTGCTACGGGCATCGAAGATCCTCCGAACGAAGCCGGCATTCTACAGAATTCTCGTGAGAACGAGAATCGAATTCCCGGGACGGTTGTCTCCCGGCGGCCGGGCGCATCTGCTTGACCCGACGCGCGAGAGCGTGGAGACTTGAGAGAATGAACGAACTCATTCTGATCGTCGACGATGAAGAGGGAATTCTCACCACCATGTCGCAGGTGCTCGGGGACGAGGGTTTCCGCACCCTCACGACGACCAGCGGCGCCGAGGCCCTCGAGCTGTACCGCGAGCACCGACCGGACGTGGTCTTCCTCGACATCTGGCTGCCCGACAAGGACGGCCTCGAGGTCCTCCAGGCGATTCTGGAGATGGACCCCGGCGCCCTGGTGGTGATGATGTCGGGTCATGGAACCTCGTCGACCGCGGTCAAGTCGATCAAGATGGGGGCGCAGGACTATCTCGAGAAGCCGCTGTCCTACGATCAGAACGGTGGCGGCGGTCCACGAGTCGTTGAAGACCAGGACGAAACGCGCATCCGCCGGTGACGGCGGTGTTCTCGAGGCCGGCAGACACGCTGCCGGTCGGCGAGCTCGAACCGCCTCCGGATTTCGGCCTGCTCGTGACGACCGATCGGCCGCAACGCACGATCAAAGTCCGCGAGCGTCATCTACGGTCTCGGGCTGCACTCGGGCGGGCGCACCGGGATGGTGATCCAACCGCTGCCGCCGGATACCGGGATCCACTTTCTCACCCTTCCCGGCGGGCAACGTGATCCCGGCGCACATCAGCGCGGTGGCCGAGACCGACTACGCCACATCCATCACCCGCCACGGCGAGCACATCAAGACCGTCGAGCATCTCTTGTCGGCGCTCCACGCCTGCGGCATCACGAATCTGCTGGTCAAGGTCCACGGCGAGATCCCGGTCCTCGATGGATCGGCGCTCGGGTTTCCTCGAACGGATCGAGGAGATCGGGGTCGAGGATCAGGATCGACCGGTCAAGGAGTTCGTCGATCGACCGGGTGTGGGAGGTCGGCGACGGGAAGGAGAAGAGCCTGACCATCGAACCGGCGGATGTCTTCTCGGTGTCGTATCTCCTGCGCTATCCGGAGCCCATCGGCGAGCAGTTCTACGAGTTCACCATGAGCGACTGCGAGGCCTATCGACGGGAGATCGCGCCCGCCCGGACCTTCGGTTTCGTCCGCGACATCAAGATGCTCAACGAGCTCGGACTCGGTGGCGGCGGTCGACTCGACAACTTCATCATGGTCGGCGACGACGAGGTCATCAACACCGAGCTGCGCTTCCCGGACGAGTTTGTCCGCCACAAGATCCTCGATGTCATCGGCGATCTCTACCTGCTCGGTTATCCGGTGCGGGGCAAGGTGACCGCCCGTTTCACCGGCCACCGGGACAACATCGCGCTCCAACGGAAGATCCTCGCCGATCTCGGGCTGTGATCCGGGCTCCGGATCGTCTCGAAGCAGCAGCGGAATGGGATAGTATCTCCATCGATGCCGACAAAGGACCGACGTTCTGCCGTCTCCGAGGACGAGGCCCGACGACGAGCGGGTCTGGCCGCCTTTCCCGGCCCGGCGGCCACTGCGGCGGCCATGGGCGTCGGGCTCGAACCCGAACTCTTCCCCATCGTGGTCGGCCCCTCGGGCGAACCGCGCGAACGGTTGCTGCTGACCCGACCGCACGGAATCGGCGTGGTCCAGGTGGTCGACGGCCTCGCCTTCGCCGGCGGTGAGATCCTGCCTCGGGTCGGCCGGCCGCCGCACGCCTTCTACTACCCCCTCGCCAACGGCGGGCGCCTGACCTTCGAACCCGGGGCCCAGGTCGAGCACTCGACCGCGGTGCAACCGAGCGCGGCCACCGCCCTGGCCGATGTCGAGCACATCATCGCGCTGCTGCGTCGCGGATTCCGCGCCGACAACGTTCGCCTCGCGGCGGTCGGGCTGGACATCTGGCACGATGTCGACGAGGTTCCGCAGCAGCTCCGCGCCGGACGCTACACCGCCCAGGCCGCGTACTATCGGCAGCGGGGCCACTGGGGCGCGGTCATGATGCGGCACACCGCGAGCCTGCAGATCAACCTCGATCTCGGACCCGAGGGCGTGTGGCAGGAGCGCTGGCTCGCCGCCAACCTCATCAGCCCCATGCTGACGGCGATCTTCGCCTGCATCTCCGGGGCCGGACGCGGTCAGCGCCCGGGCGCGGGCCTGGCAGCAGCTCGACCCCACCCGGAGCGGGTTTCCGACGCTGTTCACGGGCGGCGCCGGCGACGACCCGCGGGCAGAGTGGGCCGATGCCGCCCTCAATGCGGATGTCATGCTGATTCGCGCGGGCGACGATCACTTCGTGCCGGGCAGCCCGGGGATCCGGTTCATCGACTGGATCAGGGACGGCAGCACCCGCTGGGGTTGGCCGACCGTCGATGATCTGAATTACCACCTCACGACGCTGTTCTTCGAAGTCCGCGCGCGCGGATACCTCGAACTGCGGGCGGGGGAGGGGGTTCCCGACGAACTCCGCCCGGCGCAGGTGGTTCTGGCATCGGCGCTGCTCTACGACGATCGTGCACGCTCGGAGGCCATCGCGCTGCTCGGCGATCATCGAGCCGGTCTCGACAAGCTGTGGTGTCGCGCCGCAACCCACGGGGTGCACGACGACGAACTCAGGTCTCTGGCCTGCCGGCTGTGGGAGATCGCCCTCGCCGGCGCCGAGCGTCTTCCCGCTGATTGGATCGGGGCTGAAAATCTGGCCGCGACGAGGACCTTCATCGATGCCTACACCGCTCGGGGACGAGTGCCCGCCGATCGCCTCTCCGAGCTCATGGACGAGGACCCGGCGCGGGCGTTGGCGTGGGCCTGCTCCGAGCTCTGATGCTCGGCCGAGACCGCCGACCGACGCAGTCGAGGAGGGGGTGACGCATGCGGTTCGACTCGGTCAACGACGCCTTTGATTCGTGATGGTGGATCGCTCGAGTCGGCTCCGGCGTGGGTCGCGCTCGCCGAACACCACCGCGAGATCGCCCACCTCGAGATGCGGGAACTCTTCCGGGCGGATTCTCGACGGTTCGAGGACTTCTCCCTCGATCTCGGTCCGGTGCTTCTTCGACTTCTCGAAGAATCGAATCACCCGAGAGACCATCGAGCTCCTCTGCGAGCTCGCTTCGGCGGCGGGAGTCGACCAGGCCGCCCGCGAGATGTTCTCGGGCGCCGCGATCAACTGGACCGAGGATCGTGCCGTGCTCCACGTCGCCCTGCGCAACCGCTCGAACACCCCCATCGAGGTCGACGGGATCGATGTCATGCCGGCGGTCAACGCGGTCCTCGAGAAGATGCGGGTCTTTTCCGACGATGTGCGCTCGGGCCGTTGGCTCGGCGCCACCGGCAAGGCCGATCCGCACCGTCGTCAACATCGGCATCGGCGGCTCCGATCTCGGTCCGGTGATGATCACCGAGGCCCTGGGAGCCTTCCACGACGGCCCGGATGTGCGGTTCGTCTCGAACGTCGACGCCACCGATTTTGTCGAGAAGACCCGGGGTCTCGATCCCGGCCGAGACCCTCTTCGTCGTCGCCTCCAAGACCTTCACGACCCAGGAGACCATGACCAACGCCCACACCGCCCGGCGCTGGCTGGTCGGAGCCCTGGGCGAAGCGGCGGTGGCGCAAGCACTTCGTCGCCCTCTCGACCAACCACGAGGCGGTGGCCGCCTTCGGGATCGACCCCGAGAACATCTTCGAGTTCTGGGACTGGGTCGGCGGCCGCTATTCGAGCTGGTCGGCCATCGGGCTGACCATCGCCATCGCGGTGGGCTTCGACCGATTCGTCGAGTTGCTCGAGGGCGCCCACGAGATGGACCGCCACTTCGTCGAGACGCCGTTCGAGCGGAACATCCCGGTGCTGATGGCGCTGCTGGGGGTCTGGTACGCCAACTTCTTCGGCGCGGCGACCCACGCCGATCCTGCCCTACGATCAGTACCTCCACCGCTTCCCCGCCTATCTCCAGCAGGGCGACATGGAGTCCAACGGCAAGTCCGTCGATCGCGACGGCCGCCGGGTCGGCTACACCACCGGTCCGGTGATCTGGGGCGAGCCCGGGACCAACGGCCAGCACGCCTTCTTCCAGCTCATCCACCAGGGGACCCAGACTGATCCCCTGCGATTTCATCGGCGCGGTCAACCCGGCCCACCCCGTGGGCGACCACCACGCCAAGCTCATGGCCAACTTCTTCGCCCAGACCGAGGCCCTGATGCGCGGCAGGACCGAGGCCGAGGTTCGGGCGGAGCTCGAGGCCCAGGGTCTCGACCGCCGCAGACCATCGACGCCCTGGCGCCGCACAAGGTCTTCCCCGGCAACCGGCCGAGCAACACCATCCTCCTCGACCGGCTGACGCCGCTACTCCCTCGGGATGCTCGTCGCCGCCTACGAGCACAAGATCTTCGTCCAGGGCGTGATCTGGCGGATCAACAGCTTCGACCAGTGGGGCGTCGAGCTCGGCAAGGTCCTCGCCAAGACCATCCTCGCCGAGGAGGAGGCGCTTCTCGCCGGCGACGACGTCGATCTCAGCCACCACGACGGGAGCACCGCCGGGCTGCTGCGGCGGTTCGCCGAGCGGCAGGAGTAGGCCTGACGATCCGTTTGCGCATCTGTGTTGTATGTGAGGTCCTGAGGGCGGCACTCGAGATCAGTGAGCATTCTTGTAGCGCCGACGTCTCGTCGGCGATGGAACCAACCCGCTACGGCTCACCACCATCGCCGACGAGACGTCGGCGCTACAAAACACCTCCACACCTTGCGCAGCATCCGCCTGCCCGAAGCGCGCGATGTCTTGAAACACAAAGAACACCAAGAACCACAAAGGACTTCACGAAGCATCGCAATACTGACCCGGGCCCCAACCGAGCCGGGAGGCAGATCCGCTCGGGTAGTTCTGCGATGAGCCACGAGATATGTACTTTGTGGCTGCTTCGTGGATCTTCGTGTCCTTTGTGTTTCAAACTCGTGCGCGTTCGTCGGCAAAAAACGCGCCTCCCGCTCTCAACGGTGATGCTGCGATGCCTCTGCGCCTCTGCGGCTCTGCGGCTCTGCGTTGTTGCGATGGTCCTATCCGGTGATCCAGTATCCAGCATCGGTAGAATGCCCGCTCCACGACGGAGGACCCATGACCCTGATCCGTGTTGCCCACTCGCCCGACTCCGATGACGCCTTCATGTTCTACGCCCTGGCCAAGGGGCTCATCGACACCGGCGAGTACGAGTTCGAACATGTTCTGTCCGACATCGAGACGCTCAACCGCGAGGCCCACTCGGGGACCTACGAGGTCACCGCGGTGTCGATCCACGCCTACGCCTATCTCGACGAGCAGTACGGGCTGCTTGCTTCGGGCGCCTCCATGGGTGACGGCTACGGTCCGGTGCTCGTGGCGCGCGAGCCGATCCCCGCAGATCGTCTGTCGACCATCAAGGTGGCCATCCCCGGCACCCTGACCTCGGCGGCGCTGGCGCTCAAGATGTGGAACCCGACCCTCAACACGACGGTGCTGCCCTTCGACGCGGTGGGCCCGGCGGTGGAAGCGGGTGAGGTCGATGCGGGCGTGGTGATCCACGAGGGCCAACTCACCTGGCAGGATGAGGGCTTCACCAAGCTCGTCGATCTCGGCGAGTGGTGGGCCGCGGAGACCGACGGCCTGCCGTTGCCCCTCGGCGGCAACGTGGTCCGCCGCGATCTCGGCGACGAGGCCATGGTCGAGGTCGCCCGGCTGCTCAAGGAGTCCATCGTCTACTCCCTCGAACACCGCGATCCCGCTCTCGACTACGCCCTCGACTATGGACGCGGTCTCGCCCGCGACAAGGCCGATCGTTTTGTCGGGATGTATGTCAACGATCTCACCGTCGACTACGGCGAGCGCGGCCGTGAGGGGATGAAGGTCTTCCTCGAACGCGCCTACAACGAGAAGTTGATCCCCAAGATCCCCAAGCTCGATTTCATCTAGGAGCTTCGCCAGCGAAATCCCGAAATGGTCCCGTCTACGTTCTGACCCGCACCGCGGTCGAGACCACGGTGGCGAACGGCGATCCCGGCCAGGACCCCCCACACCAGCGGCCATGTCGCCGCGCGGTCGATGAGGGCGCCGACGGCGGCCGGGCCGACGATGGTTCCGAGATTCGAGAACATGGTGATGAAGCCGAAGGCGAATCCGACCCGTTCGGGATTGACCAGGAGACCGGGCAGGGCGTAGATCGCGGTCGGGACCAGGGCGGCGGCGAGACCGATCCCGAGCATGGCCGGGGATCGGCGACAGGATGCCCGATGCGGCGCCGGCGAGGGTGGCGCCCTGGACCACGAGACCGACGGCGACCCACCGGGTCGGCACCGAGGTCCGGTCGATGAGGGTGCCGACCAGCGGCGAACCGATCATGGCCACCCACATGACGATGGTGACGATGAGCAGCGCCGCGGCGCCGCCGCCCGCCCACTCGGGCGCGAAGGTCAGCACCGACGAGTGGACCGCGAAGAAGAGCATCCAGGTGATCGCCAACGCCGCCAGGGAGGGAGACGCGGAAGGAGATCTGCTTTCGCTCGGTGGGATGACCCGATGACTCCGGGTCGGCCGACGGCGACCAGGAAAAGCGGGATGGCGAGACCGACCAGGGCCGCGAGCAGCAGCAGCTCGTTGCGCCACCCGATGCGTCTCGATGAGCACCGGGTGGAGCGAGTAGACCGTGATCATGCTCGCCGGATAGGTGGCCATGAAGACGCCCATGGCGAGGGCGAGTTCGCGACCGGAAAAGGCGGCGGTCAGAAGGCGGGCCAGCAGCAGGTTGACCACCAGGCCGCCGACACCGAAGAGAAGTCGACCGGCGAAGAGCAGCCCGAAGGTCGGAGCGGTGGCGAAGGTGACGGCGCCGACGAACATGAGCCCGAGCGAGAAGACGCCCGACGCGGCGCGGTTCCCAGCGATCGACGGCGAGACCGACGGCGATGGCCAGAAACACCGCCGGGACGCTGATGGCGCCCATCAGCAGCCCGACCTTGAAGTGCGAAAGACCGAACCGGGCGACGAGTTCGGGAACCAGCGGCGGCACCACAAAGAAGGTCGAACCGATGGCGAAGAAGCTGAAGACCGAAGAAAGCAGAATCAACCAACGGCGGTCGGCGAGGGAAGAGGTCGTTGTCATGGGGAGATCATACCGGTTTGAAGACCGAGATCGCTTCTGAGAACAAGAAATCGCTCATTGGCGCGTGCCTGGCTCGCTTTTTCGTCCGACGAAAAAGGTGCCTGGCAACGCACGGGTACAACCTCCTGAGAATCAAGTTCAGTGGCGCGCTTCTTGACACATTAAAACAAATGTTTAGAATGCACGTTTGAAACGTGTGTTGGGAGATTCTATGGAAACGTCCGTCACCGCCTGCGACACCAGCTTCGAGGCCCACGAAACCCACGAGCGGATCCTCGAGGCAGCGCAGAAATTCTTTGCTGAAAAGGGATTCGACGCGACCTCGGTGCGCGACATCACAACCGAGGCCGAGTGCAACGTGGCCGCGGTGAACTATCACTTCGGCGGCAAGGACAAGCTCTATCTCGAGTCGTTTCGGGCGATGCTCGGGGCGCTGAGGGATCAGCGCCTGGCCATGCTCGACGAACTCATGCGTCGAGATCCGACACCGACCCTCGAGGAGTTCCTCGCCACATTTGCCGAGGGCTTCCTCGATCCGCTGGTCGACGAGAGCAGGGGGCGCCGATTCCTGGTCTTTGTCAGTCGGGAGATGCTCGACCCTCGGCTGCCGGCGGCGGCCTTTCTCGAGGAGTTCATCCACCCCCTCGTCAATCGGATGATGGAGGCGCTCGCTCGGGTAGGACCACCCATGCCGCCGGAAGCGGCGTTGCCCTGTGTCCTGTCGATCATCGGCCAGCTGCTGCACGCGCTCAAGGCTCACCACGTTCTGGCTCAACTCGATCTGCCGGAGCCCATGTCGTTTGATCTGACCGGGTTCCTCGAGCACTTCGTTCGCTTCTCGGCCGGCGGGATCCGCGCCTGCGCGTTGGATGAAACCTCGACCCCGACATCGTTCGGCGATGGGGAGAACCAACCATGAACCGTTCCATCAGATCATCGGCCGTACTGCTGGTTGCGATCGTCGGATTCGTCGGCTGCACCCTGGGACCCGATCCCGAACGACCCACCACCGCGGCCGATGTAGGTGACGCCTACGTTTATGCCCCC
>CAVPHA010000009.1:0-79382 GCA_963704125.1 uncultured Acidobacteriota bacterium
GAGCGCTTGAGCGAAGAGATTGACGCCGTCGCCTACGGCGCCTGAGGGTCAGCTTCGGTGATCGTTCTCGATTCGAGCTTCCTCGTCGCCTACCACAACACCCGGGATGCGCACCACGAGGCGGCGGTCGCGGCCATGGCTGATTTCCTCGATGGCGAGTGGGGCCGGGGTCTGCTGCTCGAGTACGTTTTTCTCGAAGTGGTGACCGTCCTCATGGCCCGTCGCGGAGCTCGGGTGGCATCCGAGGTTTCCGACGTACTGTTGGGCGCACGCGAGCTCGAGTTCGTGCCCTGCTCCGAACTCTTCATCGATTCGGTCGAGACGTTCCAAAGACAGACCAAGACCAGACTGAGCTTTGTCGATGCCACGATCGTCAACCTCGCCTGCGATCGTGCCGATGGATTGGTCGCCACTTTCGATCGAGAGCTCGCGAGCGCACGGGGAATCACCGCAATTCCGAGGTGATGGCCGTGTCGTGAGCGAACTGGGGCGAAGCCCCACCGCAATTCGTCCGACGAATTGCTTCTACTCACCCCATCGTACAAACCGCTGCTGCAGCGGTCTGATCTCGGCGATCACCTCGAAATCCCGGTCACGGTGGAGCAGCAGCGTCCCGTTGTCGATGGCGATCTGGGCGATACAGCAGTCGATGGGGCTGCGCACGGTCTTGCCGAGACGACGCAGGTCGAAGAAGATCCGCGCTGCGGCTGCCCAGGTCTTTCGGCTCGGCGCCAGATACTCCTGGGTCTCCAGATAGGCCGCGAGCAGCGACCACTCCTCCTCGTCCCTGCAACCCTGGAGGAGTTCGAGCTCGGTGAATGGGGTGAGCAGCACGTCGTCGGGATCGACGGTCGACTCCAGCTGCCGCCGCCTCTCTGCCGATGCATCCCGAAAGACGTCGACCCAGACCGAGGTGTCAACGATCGTCGGAACGGACATCCCGCATCGCCTTGTGGTCGAAGTCGTCGCGCAGCTGGATCCGCCCGGCCAGATCGGCCAGATTGAGTTTCCGCCTGACCCGGATCAGCTCCTCAAGCGCCAGCTGGATGAGCTCCCGCTTGGTGCGGGCATCGGTGAGCCGAAACGCCTCCGCCACGAGCTCCTCGTCGAGAACGATGTTGGTGCGCATCACCATCTCCCATCTGTGTGTATGGTAATGTGTATTTGGTGTATTCGCAAGGCGACGGAGGAATTGCGCGCGGAGACTTTTCCGCCCTTCTGGTCGTTTGGAGCATGGATTGGCCTTTGATCGCATGGACTGGCGCCTGGGAGGATGGGCTGGTTTGACCGGCGATGAGGTTGACTTGAGGCAGCTCGAGACCGTCTTTGTAGCATCAGGCTTCCAGATTGCGGTGCGATGGGCAACGGCGTCGAACCGCAAGCAAAGATGCTTGCTACTACAACGCGGGCCCTGCTGGCGGCAGGCATCCAACGTGCGACGAAACTGGCGCGTCCGACGCGCCACCACGATTCGTTCGACGAATCGTCAGCCCTTCGGCCGCAGGATCTCCTGGAAGTCGGGTTCGTCCCAAAGAGGTTCGAAGTCCGGATTGATGTGGATCCACCCATAGCCGCTGAAGCCGGCGGAGACTGCCTGTTGGATCAGGTGGATCGCGCGGTCCCGGTCTCCCAGCTGGGCGGCGATACCAGCGCGTCCGATTTCCATCGATCCGCGAGAACCGTACGGGACACCGGTTGGCCCGATGCTTTCACCGAGTTCCACGAGCCTCGCGTCCATCTCCAGCGCTGTTTCGCGATCGCCGAGGTGGGCGGCGCACACACCGACCTGCTCGCTCCAATCCCGAATTTCGGGTTCTTCGGAAAGGAGTTTCTCGAAGATGCTCCGTGCCTCTGCGTAGCGGCCGGCCGCCTTCAACGAGTAGGCCTCGCAGGGATCGCATCTCGATCCGGGGGAGGGCCCGGCGTCGGACTCGAACCACGCCACAGTCCGCTCGGCGAGGGCCTGTGCCTCCTCGCGGAAGCCGTGCGCCCGAAGCTCGTGCACCACCGCACGCATTTCGGAGGAATCGCTTCTCGTGTTGTCGGGTTCGAGCAGGACTTCGGTGAGAATAGCGTCGATCTCGTCCATCCGGCCGAGTGCGGCCAAGGCCGTGAGTTCGTCGGCGCGAACTGAAACCCCTGAGGTCTCCGCAGCTCCGGAGGCCAGATACTCACGTGCCAGGGCGAGCTCCTCGTCGTGCCGACCCGTGAGGTGAAGTGCCCCGAGCGCATGACTCGTCAGAGCATACCTGAAGACACTCGGGGTGAGGGGATCGAGAGAGAGTGTTTCGAAAAGATCGACGACGACCGTTTGCCGGTTGTCGTGCGCCGCATTTCTCATCAACTGGAACTGTTGCCAGCTATCGGTCGGATCGAGCTCGAACTCGTCCCGGCTCTGGCGATAGGAAAGCGACCAGTTGCCTGCGATGCGGGCGTCGATCATATCCACGAGACGTTGCTGTTTGGAGTTGAGTTCCATCTCGTGGACCGGTTGGTAGAACGACAGGCTCATATCGTGAAGGGAGTCCATGACTACCGGCGTCCACATGGCCCCCACGTGAATGCGAGGCCGCGCGAACTCGGGGTCGAGCTGTGCCGCCTGAAAGAGGTTCCGGGCAGCAGCCGCTGCGTTGGCGCTTCTGAACTCCTCGAAGAACCGGCGAAACGACTCGTATGCCTCATAGATGGGGAACCGATCCCCGGCGCCCCAGGCAAGGATTGGGTGGAGGTGGTCCTGCACCGCCATGAGGGTCCAGTCACGGAGGGTGGCGATGCGCTTCCTGCGGCGCCTCACGGCTTGCCGGGATCGGGTCGAAGGCTCGAACGACGGTGTTCAACTCAGCGTCTTCGAGGGTGGCCTGGAGCGAGAGGCCGTCGCCGACGGCGTCCCACACCCCGGTGAGGACCATCCCGGATCGCGTGCCCGCCGCCACCTCCTGGGCCAACTGCGATGGGTCGACCCCGGCGCTGGTTGCCGCCACCACGCTGGCCGGCGCGACCTCGATCTCGTTGAGGTCGGCGAGGCCCTGGGTGAGGCGATCGGCGGTGAGGCCGGCGAGGTTGTCGAGGGAGGCGTCGCCGGTGCGGTTGGCGAAGGGCACCACCGCGATGCGATTGGGATCGAGGTCGATGGTGGGTTCCGCGGGCGCCTGATCGCCGCCCGGCGCAAGCACCCGCCAGGCGATGATCGCGGCGAGGATGACGAGGACGACCGCCGTGCCCAACTGCGGCAGAGAGAACTTCTTTCCGGTTGTGATTCCGGTCCCGGATCCCGGGGTCGCCATGACAGGTGCGATTCCACTGAGGCCGACGCTCTTGAGGCTGTAGGCGAGATCGGCCGCCGACTGAAAGCGCGCCTCGGGGCGCTTCTCGAGACAGCGGTGGACCGCGCGTTCGAGATCCACCGGCACCGCGGCGCCGGAGGATGAAAGCTGCGGCGGCTCCTCCTTGAGGATGGCGGCGATGACCTCGACCCCGGTCTCACCGCGGAAGGCGCGGTGGCCGGAGGCCATCTCATAGATCACGCAACCGAGGGAGAAGATGTCCGACCGGGCGTCGGCCTGTTTGCCCTTGACCTGTTCGGGCGACATGTAACCGGGGGTGCCCATGACGGTGCCGGCCTCGGTGATGGTGGCGGTTTCGGCATCCGGCTCAGCCTCTTCGTGGACGCTGGCGAGTCCGAAGTCGAGGATCTTGACCCGGCCGTCGGCGGTAATGAAGAGGTTTTCGGGTTTGATGTCTCGGTGGATGATCCCGCGCCCGTGCGCAGCAGCCAGGCCGTCGGCCACCGCGGCGCCGATTGAGGTCACCTTCTTCCAGGGAAGCCCGGACGGAGTGATCCGTTCCCGAAGAGTGTCGCCCTCGAGGAGCTCGGTGACGGCGAAGTGGATCCCGTCGGTGGCGCCAACATCGTAGATATCGAGGAGATTGGGGTGTGACAAAGCCGCCAGCGCTTTGGCCTCGCGCTGGAAGCGTTCGAGCCGATTCTCATCCGAGGCGAAGGACTCGGGCAAGACCTTGACCGCCACCTGACGGTCGAGTTCGGTGTCGAGCGCCCGCCACACCTCGCCCATCCCACCGGCCCCGATAGGCCCGAGGATTTCGTAACGGCCGAGACGATCACCCTGTGAAAGGGTCATGATTCAGTGGTTCGAGCGCTGATCTCATTATGGCAAAGCGATTCTCGAGGCGCCAGTTGAGTCTTTGCTCCGGTGATCCGCGAAAGTATGCCAGGGATTCGCGGGCTTTGTAGTAGCAAGCTTCCAGCTTGCGATGCGATGGGCAACGATGGCGGATCGCAAGCAGGGATGCTTGCGGCTACAAATAACATCGACAAAGCTCTTTGACGGGTGGGCGGGCAATTGTAGCCGCAAGCTTCCAGCTTGCGTTTGGTGGGTCGTGCCCTCCGCAGGGCGAAGGGGCTGTGCGAAGACACTGAAGGGCAAGCAGGGATGCTTGCCGCTACAAACGCGCCCGGGGATTGTAGCCGCGAGCTTCCAGCTTGCGACCGGATATCGCATCGGGAACGGGATCGGGATCGAGAGCGCGAACTCTCATGCAGGGCCGCAAGCAGGGATGCTTGCGACTACAAAGACCGGTCCTTGGAGCTGCGAGCTACCGACTCGCAAAGAAGGTGTCGGTGGAGACCAGCAAGAGGAAGTCCTCGACCGGCAGCCCGTCGACGCGCCCGCTGCGAAAGCGTTGGTCGCCCCGATACACCACGACTCCGCGGGTGATCATGCCGGCGTCGAGAAACTCGTTGATGGTTTTCGCATATCGGGACCGCCATTGCCGCGAGTTCTTGACCTCCACCGCAACTCGCCGCTCACCCTTGCTCCAGATGAAGTCGATCTCCTTCGATCCGGGCGTGCTCCAGTACGAGAGCTCGCCGCCGTAGCCCCCGTAGGCGATGGCGGCGCGCAGCTCGTGGAGGATCAGGCCTTCGAGCAGGGCGCCGGAGTCCGCGTCGGCCAAGGGGTCGTCGGCCACGTCGCGGATCGCGCGAACCACACCCGGATCGAAGAAATAGAACTTGGGTTTCGCGGCCTCGCGGACCTTCGCCTTCGGCCGCCATGCGGGCAGCAGGGTTCCGATGAGCGTATCCACGAGCGTGTCGAAGTAGCGCTGGACCGTGGTGCGGGCGACGGCCGCGTCCCGAGCGATGGCGATCTGGTTGACGACCTGGCCGTGCATCAGAGCGGCGACCTTGAGAAAACGGTGAAAGGAGCCGAGGTCCTTCACCAGGGCTTCCTGCTGAATCTCTTGCCGGAGGTAGGTGTGGACGTAGGCTCGCAGCTTTTCGACCCTGTACTTCTCGTCGGTGCAGATGCCCGGAATCGTTCCGAATCGAAGGGCCGACTCCAGGTCGAAGTCCGCCCCGAGCTCTTTGGCGACGAAAGGGAACATGGATCGTTCGATCACCCGTCCGGCCAGGAGGTTTACGTCGAGGCGGCGGAGCTTTCGGGCGCTGGACCCGCTGAGCGCGAACTTGTAGGTGTCGCCGTGGCGGGAGATCAGGTCGTGGACCTCGTTGAGAAGCCCGGGAAGCCGTTGGACCTCGTCGACGACGATCCAGGAGTCGGGCGGCTGCGCCTCCACGCGCTCACGGAAGCTCGCCGCGGACCCGAGCAGGGGCAGGTAGTCGTCGTCGAGCAGGAGGTTGAACCACAGCGCATCGACGAGATGTCGTCTGAGCCATGTGGTCTTTCCGGTGGCCCGGGGCCCGAACAGAAAGAAGGAGTGATCGGGAAGGGTGGCGAGTCGTGGATACATCACGGGCATTTTATCATGCAAACTGCCCGCGCGCATAGCATTATCACGATCATCAATCCAACACGCCCCGCCGTTCGGCGAGGCGCTCGTCGTGAGGTGAGTCTCTGCGATGAAACTGGCGCGTCCGACGCGCCACCACAATTCGTCCGACGAATTGTTACCCCTTCGGCCGCAGGATCTCCTGGAACTCGGGGTCGTCCCGGAGGGACTCGAAGTTTGCGTCGCGGTGGATGAGGAGATAGTTGTAGAACCCGGCGGTGACGGCCTGCTGAAGAAGGTTGATGGCGCGATCGTGATCACCGAGCCGGGCCGCAATCTGCGCGCTTCGGTACTGGGTCACGCCGTGATAGCCGAAGATGCCGTCTGGATTCCAGGTCTTTCTCGCCAAGCTCCGCGAGCCGGGTCTCGATCTCGAGCGCTCGGGCTCGGTCACCCAACCGCGCAGCACAAACGCCGGCCTCCTTGAGGACATACTGTTCATCCGGATATTCCTGCATCAAATTGTCCAGGATGGTCGATGCCTCCTCGACCCGCCCTGCGCTCATCAGGCATCGCGAGTAGTCGACCCGACGTGGCACCTCGGGATGGCGATCCCACCACGCCACTGATCTGTCGGCCATGGCCTGTGCGGCATCGGGGAAACCGTGGACGCGAAGTTCGTCCGCCGCGAAACCCATGATTCCCCAGTCAGTCGTTCCTGAGTCTGGTATCAGGAGGATTTCGTTCAGAATTCGATCGACCTCGTCGATCCGACCCAGGCCGACCAAAGCTCTCACTTCCAACCACTGTGATGGAAGACCCGTGTTCACGATCGGTCCCGCAGCCACGGTACCCCGGATCAGAGCGAGCTCCTCGTCGTATCTTCCGAGACGGTGGAACGAATCGCAGGCGTGCCGGACTGCGTTGTACTTGAAACCACTCGGTGCGAGAGGATCGAGCTGCGAGCGCCCGGTACGCTTCGATCGCCGCCTCGGGTCGATTGGCCCAACCCGCGGATCGCACAACCTGTAAGCGACGAATGCTGTCTTCAGGGTGGCGGTCCAGTTCCTCTCGCGCGATCCTGAAGGCGTCTTCCCATTGACCCTCCATGCGCCGGTCGATCATGCCCACGAGCCGTTGCTGCCCGGGTGTGAGTTGCATGTCGTGGACCGGTTGATAAAACTCGACCACCCAGGAGTGAACCGACGGCGCCAATCTCGGCGACCAATAGGCGCCCGCCAGGATGCGAGGACGGGCAAAGTCGGGGTCCAGCGCAATCGCCTTCAGGAGGTGAGGAGGAGCATCGCCGGCCATGAACACTTCGAGGGAATACCGATACTCTCGATATGCTGCGTAGACTGGATAGCGGTCTCCCGCACCCCACGAGAGGACGTCGTGGAGGTGGTCCTGCACCGCCATCAGCGACCAATCGCGGAGGGTGGCAATGGCCTCCTGCGGAGCGTCGCGGCTCGCCGGGATGGGGTTGAAGGCGCGGACCACGGCGCCCTCTTGTGCGTCTTCCAGGGTTGCCTGCAGCTCGAGGCCGGCGCCGACCGAGTCCCACACCCCGGTCAAGACGAGACCTGAGTTGTGTTTCCCGCGCGACTTCGCGCACCAGGACTGCCGGTTCGACTCCGGCGCTCGCCGCCGAGACCACGCTGGTGGGCGCCACTTCGATCTCGTCGAGGTCGGCCAGGCCCTGCTCCAGCCTGTTGGCGGTGAGGGCGGCGAGGTTGTCGAGAGAGGCGTCGCCGGTGCGGTTGGCGAAGGGCACCACCGCGATGCGGTTGGGGTCGAGGGTCGAGGCTACCTCGACCGGTGGTTGTTCTCCGCCGCGTTGAGTGAGCGCCCACCACGAAGTGATCGCGGCGAGGATGACGAGGACGGCGGCCGCGCCCATCTGTAACATGGAGAAATTCTTCTTGGTGGTGGTCTCAACGCCCGATCCTGGCGTCGCCATGACGGGCGCGATTCCGCTGTGGCCGACGCTCTTGAGGCTGTAGGCGAGATCGGCCGCCGACTGAAAGCGCGCCTCGGGGCGCTTCTCGAGACAGCGGTGGACGGCGCGTTCGAGATCCACCGGCACCGCGGCGCCGGAGGACGAGAGCTGCGGCGGCTCCTCCTTGAGGATGGCCGCGATGACCTCGGCGCCGGTGTCGCCGCCGAAGGCGCGGTGACCCGACGCCATCTCGTAGATGACGCAGCCGAGGGAAAAGATGTCCGAGCGGGTGTCGGCGGGCTGGCCCTTGACCTGCTCCGGGGACATGTAACCTGGGGTGCCCATGACCGTGCCGGCCTCGGTGATGGTCGCGGTCCGGGCGTCGGGCGAGGCATCCTCGTGGACGGCTGCGAGGCCGAAGTCGAGGATCTTGACCCGGCCGTCGGCGGTGATGAAGAGGTTTTCGGGTTTGATGTCGCGGTGGATGATCCCTCGCCCGTGCGCTGCGGCGAGGCCGTCGGCCACCGCGGCGCCGATGCTCGGTCACCTTCTTCCACGGCAGACCCGGACGGAGTGATGCGCTCGCGCAGGGTGTCGCCCTCGAGAAGCTCGGTCACGGCGTAGTGGATCCCGTCGGTGGTACCCACGTCATAGATGTCGAGGAGATTGGGGTGTGACAGAGCGGCCAGCGCTTTGGCCTCACGCTGGAAGCGCTCGAGCCGGTTCTCGTCCGACGCAAAGGATTCTGGAAGGACCTTGACCGCCACCTCGCGGTCGAGCTCGGTGTCCCGCGCCCGCCACACCTCGCCCATCCCACCGGCCCCGATGGGGCCGAGGATTTCGTAACGACCGAGACGATCACCCTGTGAGAGGGACATTTTGTAATGGTTCGCGCTGCGATCTCATTATGACAAAGCAATGAGCGAGGCGCTAGCTGGTTGTGCTTTCAGCAGCGCACGAGGGCAAGCAGGGATGCTTGCCGCTACAAAAAGGCGGGCAATTGGAGCCGCAAGCTTCCAGCTTGCGATCGGATGGCGTTCATCTGCGAAGAGCCATGAGTCGATTCGAGGACTCTGAAGGGTAAGCAGGGATGCTTGCCGCTACAAAGATACGGGCCCAGGAACTATCAGCGGGAAGACACTCCTTCACAGCGAACGAAGTGAGCGCTGACTGCGACCGAAGGGAGCGCTCACTTCCTAACCTTCTCACCCCTCAAAGCGTCATCCGGCACCCCAATTCCTGTTGCCGAAAAACGTATGGTACAATGTATGGCATGGTGAAAACAACGGTCTATCTGCCCGAAGACCTCAAAGCGTCGCTCGAGCGTGTCGCGGCCGAAAAGGGCCGATCGGAGGCCGAGTTGATTCGAGAGGCCATTCGCTCCCTGGTTGGTGGGAGTTTGCAGGTGAGGCCGAAGATCCCCCTCGTTGCCGCTCCTCTCGGAGATCCGACGGCGGCTGAGCGAGTCGATGAACTTCTCGACGGTTTCGGAACCGGATGATCCTCCTCGACACCAGCGGTCTGTTGGCGGCGCTTTTTGTCGACCAGACCCGGCATGCCGAGTGCGCCCGGGTGATCGCTGAAGCGGGGGGGCCGATGGTGATGTCGCCCTTCGTTCTCGCCGAGCTCGACTATCTGGTGGCGAAGCTCGCGGGAGAAGCGGTCGAGCGGGAACTCCTCGCCGAGGTTGCACGCGGGGCGTACCAGCTCGCCGAGATCGACACTCGGGATGTCGAGGAGGCCCGAGTTGTGATCGAACGGTACGAAGGACTGAGGATCGGTCTGGCCGACGCCACGACGGTTGTGCTGTCGCGGCGCCTCGGGTGTCTCGACGTACTCACCCTCGACGAGCGTCATTTCCGGGCGTTGCGGGGGTTCAAAGACCGGTCATTTCGGTTGCTTCCCGCCGACGGATAGAAGGCAAGCAGGGATGCTTGCCGCTACAAAGCCCATCGACAATGCAGGTGACGGGTGGGCGGGCAATTGTGGCCGCAAGCTTCGAGCTTGCGAACGGAGGGTCGTGGACTTCCGCATCGCGATCGGAGTGGTCGAGGACTCTGAAGGGCAAACAGGGATGCTTGGGTGGAGGATGTCGCGGGAGGCTGTCCTCACCTCCTCACAGCGACGGGAGGGAGCGCTGACCTTCTCACCCTCTAACTAGCGACCGAAGGGAGCGCTCACTTCCTCACCTCCTCCCCCCTCAAAACGTCAGCCGGAAACCGACCTCCCAGCGGCGGGGTGTCTCCCAATTGATGGGGTCGCCGAGCTCGAACCTCGCCGCAACCGGTGATCTCCTCGCAGACCCAGGTGACCGTCTCCTGCGAGAGGACGTTGAGCACCGAGACGATGAGATCGAGGTGCGTGGGCCCGATGCGGAAGCCCTTGGAGAATTGCAGATCGAGCCACGGGTAGCTGGCGCCTTCGCGGCTGCCGCGGGGTTCGGTGAATTCGATCCCGTAGGGCATCTCCGGATGGTCGTACCAGTAGAGCTGCGGCGTCCAGCGGAAGGCCGAGCGCCAGCCGGCGTTGAAGCCGATGGTGAAGTCGTACGGCAGCAGGACGTAGCCGTTGAGCCGGAGGTCATGACGGTAGTGGTTGTCCATGTAGCCGTAGCGGTTTTCCCAGTGCCAGGGATAGAGGTCCCAGTCGTAGTTGAAGCCGAGGGAGTCGTGGTTGCCCTTGGAGTCGGAAAGGGTGTAGGAAGCGAGGATGGTCAACCAGTCGAGGGTCCGGCTCTCGAGCTTGACGATGAAGGCATCGTAGTTTCGCTCGAGTTGGGGCATGTTGGTCATCACATAGTGGTCGCACGGGGCGCCCTCGGTGGGCTTTGGGATGTTGCCTTCACAGGTGTCCTCGAAGAGTCCGCGGGTGCGTTTGCTGACGAGGCTGAACTCGACGGAGCTTCGCGGCCAGAGGGCGCGTTCGTAGCTCAGGATGAACTGATCCGAGTAGGCCGATTCGAGGTTCGGATCGACGACGTTGTCGCCCACTCCAGAGGCGTTGACCAAGAACCAGCCATTGGGGTCCCATGCCTCGGGATCCGTGCGCCACTGGAGCCCAGTTTGCCGCGGCAATGGCGGAGCACATGGCCGGGTCGAAACCGTTTTCCAGACCGTAGAGCGAGCATGATTTCCAGTGATAGTTGGTGAACTTCTGAACCCCGTAGTACGGCAGGTTCATGGTGGCCGGGTCCATGTAGCGTCCGGCCGCGGCGCGCAGCACGTTGCGGGCGTCGCCGCTGATGTCCCAGGCGACGCCGAGCCGGGGCTGCCAGCGATCCATGGTCACCGAAGCGCCGGTTCTGTCCATGTCGTAGCCGATGCTGTCGTAGCGCAAGCCGGCCTTGACGGTGAGATTCGGGATCGGCCGCCAGGCGTCCTGGACGTACCCCGTCCAGAGAAGACCGCCGTAGTCCAACGGCCCTGGGTTGCGTTGCTCTTTCATCCGATTTGGAAAGTCCTGACCTTCGACTTGCGTATCGTAGAAACGATACCCGCTGACATCGGCGCTGCAGCGCACGCCACCCTGGGTTCCGGTGTCGCACAGCGAAACCGTGTCGCCCATGTCCGACACCGCCACGCCGGCCTTGAGCTCGTGCGAGCCGCTCTTGCCTGAGAGGAACCAGGTCAGATCGGTCGCCGCCTGGATGCGGTCGATGCTGTCGTCTTCCTGAAAATAGAAGTTCTCGGATGAGGATGTCGGTGACGCTGTTGAAGTGGCTGATGGTCGCAAGGTCGCCGCTCGACGGGCCTGCTTCATAGGATCTTCGTTCATAACCGACCCGGACGGTCCACAGCACGAGCGTCGCTCAGCATTCCGTCGATCCCAATCGAGAAGGTATCGATCTTGTTCATCGACGGTCGCCGTGGCCTCGGGTGCGGTCCAACGCGATGCGTTGGAGTTCTCGGAGATGTACCACTCGCCGAGGTACGTAGCGGTTGCGCGCCACGACGGATGAGATCTGCCAGGTCAGCTTGGCCTTTGGGGCTTGAACGGTGGGCCTCCACGTGGTGGGCGAATCCTCGTCCGTGGTCCTCGCCTCGCCATGGTAGTAGGCGGCGAAGAACCACAAGCCGATCGCGGATGATCGGGCCGCCGAAGGTCGCGTCGACGGCGAGGTTGGAGTTCTCCTGCAGATCGGGGTCGAAGTGGTCGCCGCTCTCCTGGAACGCGTCGGCCTGGTAGCGCACATCGAGGCTGCCGGAGAAGGTGTTTCCACCGGATTTCATGACTGCACTGGTGACGCCCCCAAGGGCGCGGCCGTACTCGGCCTCGTAGCCGCCGGTCTTGACTTCGATCTCCTGGTAGGCGTCGATGCCGAAGCTGCTGGAACCGGACCCACCGACCCTCGCTGTCCGTGACCTCGATCCCATCGACGATACCAGGCATTCTCCGAAGAGCGTGAACCGAAAACGGACTGCCAGTAGACCCCGGGGACGTTTGCGCCCGGGGCTGGCAGATGAACCGCTGCCAGGTTCCGATGGCGGTCTTCTCGATGTACTCGGCGTCGAAGACCTGCTCGGTGCCGACCTGCTGGGGATCGACCACCGGGGTCTCGTCGAGGACGACGATCTCGTCGGTGAAGGTGGCGTCGGGCATGGTCACCATGAGCGCGGTGACCGAGCCCAGCCGGACCCAGACCTCGCGCCGCTCCTGGGTGGCGAAGCCGTGGAGTTCGGCCCGAGTTTCGTAGGTTCCCGGCGCCGAGGGTGAGGAAGAGCGCCTCGCCCCTGGCGTCGGTGACGAGGGTCCGGGCGCCGCCGATGAGCGACGGCGACGCGATGGTCACCGTGACCCCCGGCAGCGGCGCCTCGGCCGCGTCGCTGGTGCGCACCAGCATCCGGCCGGTGGTGTCCTGCGCCATCACCGGCATCGCGCAAAGAACGATCACACAGCCAACCACGAGAGCACCAGAGCTTCTTCATCGGTCCCCCCGAACCGGTGGATTCCACCGCGACCGGTTTCGCCCGTTCCTGGTCGAAGAGCGTTTGTGACATCTTCGATCTTTGATGACCATCATGAGACAAATCGAAGCCAAAAGAGCAATTTTGTTGGGATGATTGCTCAAGCCGGCAGCCTTGGACGGGCCGCGGAGTCGTGCAACAGAAGCGATTGCCGGTGTGTGATCCCGCATTTCACACTCCTCGTCGGCCTGCATTTCTCAGGATTCGTGGTGCGGACCGCGATGCACAGCACCCGGCCGTCCCGGCAACGAAACTCGGTGACTTTGCAGGCCGATGGTTCGCGCCCCGCGTTTCATTGCTGAGGACACTCTCAAGATCGGCCGGCAGCGGGTGTTTGGCCTAAAGGAAAGCTAAAGGATGGATAAAACCCGGTCGGTGATCGTGAAGCCGCTTCGTGCGATAAAGTAGGGGCATGACCAGCTCGAGATCCTGAGTGGAGAACGAAACGATGACTGAGAAGCCCGACGTCGAGCCCGTCTTCGACGAGTGGGCATGGGAGTCCCACGAGAAGGCGCAGCGGCGGCGCTATGCGCGGATGCCCCTCGCTGCCAAGATCGCCTGGCTCGAAGAGGCACAGCGGATGGTGCTGTTGATGGAGCAGCAACGATCGAGCAGTCCACGACCGCGTTGCCGAGTTCGACTCAGAGGACTGAAATTAGAACCTAAATTGAGCGATTCTCACCGGCGATCTGCACCAACTCCTTGCGCTCTGGGCGTTTGCAAAAAGCCTCGACATACCACCAGTATTCCTGCATTTTTTGCAAACACCAGAGCATCAAGGAGTTGGCACATCTCATCCGGCAGAATTGCTCAGTTTAGGTAGAACTCAGACGGCCGGTGGTGGCCAGCTTCGGCAGACGGTTCATGATTCGAGCCGGTGCTTCGGAATCATCGATCTCGACCTCCCGCGACAGCTCGGTGATGGTCGACTCGTGGTCGGCGACGACGACGCGCAGGATGGCCGCGAGCTGACCGAGCCGGAGCTGGTCGCCGTGGGCGAGTGGTGTCGGTCCGTCGATCCCGGTGTCGCCGACAAAGGTCCCGTTCTTGCTGCCGAGATCCTCGACCACGGCGGTGTCGCCATCGACGGTGATGCGGGCGTGGCGGCGTGAGACCTTGGGCGACTCGATGCGGATCTCGGCGTCGGGCGCACGGCCGATGAGGTTGATGCCCTGGCGGAGCATGAGTTCGACGCCCGCTCCGGTGAGCCAGAAGCGGGACGCCTCGGCGCTCACTGCGACCACCTCGATTGCCCGAGACCGGCGCGATGAGCCGGTAGCCGCGGCGCGGGATGGTCTCGATGAACTCGGGCTTCTCCGGGTGGTCGCCGAGGGCGTCGCGGAGTTCGCCCACCGCCACCGTCAGCGAGGCGTCGCCCACCGTGACATCGGACCAGACCAGATCGAGGAGGCAGTGTTTGGAGAGCACCTCGCCGGGGTTGCGGGCGAAGACGGCCAACAGATCCATGACCTTGGGTCGGAGGCGGATGACGGTGTCGCCGTCGCGCAGCTCGCACGCGGCGGGATCGACCCGCCACTGGCCGAGTTGAAAGCTCGCCTCCCCGGGCATCGAAGCCGTGATTTTCTGGTTCACCAAAAGACATGTTACTCAACAAAGAGCCAGTTTCGCAAGTCGGTCGACTTGAATGAGAATCAAGTTCAATCGCGATCCTCGGTCGAACCCAAGGAGATGGGATTCCCTTCAAGGTCGCGTGCGGTTTGTAGCCGCAAGCTGAGCCTCTTGCAAGAATCCAAGACCTGTCATTCTGAGCACCGCCACGCCGCGAGGCGGCGCCTACCCTTGGAATGCCAAAGGAAGCTGGTTCCTGTCATGCTGAGCGAAGCCCGAAGGGCGAAGTCGAAGCATCCCCCGAGGGGCGGAAGCGCGATAGAAGTCTCGACGTCACAACTGCTTCGGGGGACCCTTCGACTCACTCGTCGAACTCGTTCGCTCAGGGTGACATGCCGGGGTGGTTCTGGTTTCGGTGAGAGTCTCGACGGTTTCAAGAGGCTCAGCTTCCAGCTTGCGATCGATGCTTGTCGGGCACGGGCACGGGAGCGGGCACGGGCACGGGAAAGGGAAAAAGGGCCCCGCGTTGCCGCGGGGCCCCGGTCCTGCCCGGACGCGGGATCCGGGAGGCGCGAACCCTGATTCAGTCGATGCCGACCGGCCACGGCGGCCACGACGGCATGGACGCGGCGGCCGGGAGATTGACGGCGCGCTGCGAGTCGGTGGCGGCGAGGAACCAGCCTTGGCTGGTCTCGCCCTCGATGGTGACGTCGAAGGGCTCGTGGTCCTCGATGCCGAGGCCGGTGACGGCGCGCAGCAGGGCGGGCTTCGAGAACCACACGGTGAGGTCGTCGCGGCCGTTGCCGTTGAGATCGCTGATCTCGTGAGGCGACCGGCGCGGATCGGTTGCTCGAGGTCGTTGCCGTTGATCTGGGTGATGGCCAGGGTCATGGTGTCGATGTCGGCGACATCGAGGTCGCCGGGCAGCTCGATGGAGGCTCTCGACCAGCGTCCACCAGTGTGGCGGCCGTTGAGGACACGTGGGGAGAACTCGACGGTGGCGTTGAGGGGCATGAAGTAGGTGCAGCTGGATCTCCAGCCGCTCCCCGATGTGGTTGTCGTGATCGCCGTGGAACATCTGCACGTGTAGGGAACTCCGAGCGTGTCGAGATCGTTCGCGAAGTACATCGTGAAGTGCGGCGGTAGATAAGTCCTGGGTGCCCGCAGTCCATGAAGATGATCGAGGTTCCCGCCGCTGGCCGCCATCTCGGCCGCCCATCGGCTGTTGCTGTTGGCCGAGCATCGAGGCCACACGTCGGGTTCGAGTTCACCGTCCTCGTCGATGGCCAGATCGACGAACCAGGGTGGGTTCGCCAGGTTCGGCGAAAACGGCGGCCACCACGCGAACATGGATATCGACAGCAAACCGGCAGTCGGGTGGAAGTCGTACGGAGGACCGTCGGGTACTCGGCGAGAGATCATCGCACGGGACGATCATCGCAACGGCTCATCGCGATCGGCCCGACGTGGGAGCCGATCCTGCCGAAGACGATCGGCGTTGCGCAGTCCGAGCTCGGACCGCGCTGTAACCACCCGCCGAATGTCCGAAGATGTAGCGATGATCTCGATCAGCCATTGTCCGGTAGGTCGGAGTCGACCCAGGGGACGAGATCGTCGACGAAGTAGTCCTCGAAGTCTCCGTTGAGCTCCGAGTTCGTCAGGACCGGAGTGCATCGGCACCGGGAAGCCCGCGTCCACGGACGGCATGCAGCCGGCGTCGACCTCGACCAGGATGAACGGGTCGATCGAGTCCGTCACGAGATCATCTGCGTCGAGCAGCGTCGATGATGCTCCGGTAGTCGAGACGAGTCGCCGAGCTCAAGCCGATGCCGACGAAGTAGACGACCGGGTAGTCGATTCCCGACGGTCTCGTACCCCTCGGGCAGGTAGACCAGAGCTGTCTTGTCCATCCCCAGCGCGTCGGAGTAGAAGCGTGACCTCCTCGACCGTTCCGGCGGCCCAAAGCCGGAGCCGAGATCGGCCAGAGTCAACATCAGAACTGCACACATTTCGAATCGATTCACAACGCACCTCCTCCGTGGTTCGCACCATCTCGGACCTCTGCCGCGAAGGTGCCCGGCGCCGGCGGGCCGGGCCGGCGCGGTTGATCGAGCCATGGCATGGGTTGTCGATCTCAGTGTGGGTTTGGAACCGGGGGCTGTCCTAAAGGAATGCTAAAGAAGAAATAAAACTCGCGCCCCTGCGCCTCCGATCTTCGTCGTCTCCTTGCGGGCGAGACGCCCGCACCACAATGGCGCGAAGCGTGTTTGGATAAGATTTATAGTATGATCATACTCATGAAAAGAGTCACCGTGACGTTGCCGGAAGAGCTGGTCAACGAAATCGACCGTTGGGAGGCCAACCGCAGCCGATTTGTCTTGGTCGCCGCTGAGCGCGAGCTCGAAGCGCGAAGGCAAGAAGCGCTCGAGCTGTCCTTGAACAATCCGCATGTGGAGAGTTTCCAAGTTGCGGAAGCCGGGATCGAGGATTGGGATTCGGGTTGGACCGCTGACGATGAAGCGCTCGTCGACGAGAGCGCAGGTCGGTCCGTTCGGTGGGTGCCCGACGAAGGTTGGGTGGAGGTCGACGAGTGAAGCGCGGGACCGTGGTTCTGGTCTCTCTTGATCCCACCAAGGGACACGAGCAACGGGGTGCCCGGCCTTGCGTTGTGGTGACGAGTCCGGCGGTGTCGTCGGATCAACGGTTTCCCATGCTCGCGGTTGTTCCGCTGACGGGAACGCCGGGTGAGGGAGCGCTCTATCCGAGTTTGCTGCCGGGAACGTCAGGGCTTCGTCAGCCATCCTGGGCGTTGGTGGATCAACTGCGGGCCGTCGACAAGCGCCGAGTCATCAAGAGTGTTTGGAATGGTCTCGACAGATGAGCTTGCCGAAATCGACGACGGAATCCGATTGTTCCTCGGGCTGGTGCGATCCGCGGGTTGCAGTGACCATTCTCGAATTGACGATTAACAGCTAGCTTGTTAATCTAGCTGTTAAGGAGTCGTTACATGGAAACGAACAACAACCTCATCGAGATCGGAGCCTTCGAGGCAAAGAACCGGCTCTCCGAACTTCTTCGTGCTGCGGAGGCGGGAAGGTCTTTCGTCATTACTCGACGAGGTCGGGCGGTCGCTCGTCTGGTTCCAGTGAAGGATGAGGCGCCAAAGGATCTTCGGGCGTTGCAGGAAGCGTTTGTCGAGTTCCGCAGCGGGATCGAGGGGACGGTGAGCGTCCGCGATCTCGTCGAAGAAGGCCGCCGGTGGTGAAGGGTTGGGTGGTAGACACCTCGATGGCTCTTGCGTGGGCTCTTCCCGATGAGGAATCTCCTTCTGCCGATGAATTCTGGCAGGAGGTTCACACCGAGGTTCCTCTCCACGTGCCGGCCTTGTGGTGGTACGAGTGTGCCAACGCGTTGGTGGTCGCCAGGCGTCGAAAACGGTTGACCGAGGAGCAAGCGGTCCATCTCGGAAGCATGCTCGCTGCGCTGCCCTTGAAGACCGCGATGAGCCCTGCGGGCGATGATCTGATTCGGCTTCACACGCTGGCGGAACGACACGGATTGTCCGCGTACGATTCGGCGTACCTGGATCTTGCCGATCGATTGATGATTGGGCTGGCAACCCTCGATGGGCGACTGAAGAAGGCCGCGCAGGCTCAGGGTATTCGCGTCTACACGGGTTGAAGCCCAGCGCGCGCCGGATTGCACTACAGTCGTCCGCCATGGAAACAACGACGCTGATCTCCAACTTGAGACCCTCCGCCGGACGCCGTACCATGGGGCGCCGAATTATATGTGCTGGGAGGCAGCCATGCGTTCTCGTTCTCTTTTCATCATCACAAGCGTGCTTCTTGCTCTTACCGTCGTCCCCGGAGCTATGGCCCAGGATGAGCCCGCCCCAGCCAAGGCCGAAAACCTCCTCGAGTGGGACGAGAGCCCGGCCGGATTTCTGCTCACCAAGGACGAGCAGAAGGAGTGGAAGAAGGTCGCCACCGAGGCCGAAGCGCGTACCTTCATCGAGCTCTTTTGGGCCAAGCGGAACCCCGACCCCACCAGCGCGTTCAACCCGTTCAAGGCCGATTTCGAGAACAAGGTCCGCTACGCGGATGAGCAGTACACCTGGGACAACCAGCGCGGCGCTCTGACCGATCGCGGCCGGGTCCTCATCCTGATGGGCGCACCGCATTACTCGGAGAATCGATTCCCTACCCAGATCATCGAGAACGTCCTCGACAACTCGTCTGGAACCGACGAGGTCCGGTCCAACGCCAAGCTCTGGTACTACGATCCCCAGCAACTGCCCAAGGCTTTCGGTCTCAAAGGTTCGAGGTTGGTTTTCACCTTTTACGAAGAGAAGGCCGAGTCCAACAACTTCGTCCTCGACCGGTCCCACCAGGACGCCACCATGGCCATGCGGGCCATGTCGAAGGCGCCCGATGTCTATGTCCTCCATCCCGATCTCACCGAGGTTCCCAAACCGGTCTCGGTGCCCGGCGGTGAGGCGCCGACGGCGGCGCAGCTCGCCTGGCTCGACGCCGGTGCGGCGCTCCTCGACGACAAGCTGCTGGTCGTCGACGAGATCGGCGTCGCCGACCCCGGCAACCGCCCCCTCTGGCTCCACCTCGAACTGCCGGCCGATGCGCCGATCCTCGATGTCCTCGCCGGCCGCGTCAGCGCCACCGATGGCGGCGTGATGAGCACCTTTCAGATCCCCGCCGCGCCCATCGCGACGACAACGGGCAAGGCCTATCACCTGACCTTCCCGCTCAGCCCCGGCACCTACAAGGTCGAGGTTGCGGGCGGCGCCGGCGGGACCGCGCAGATCGTCTGGTCGGACGAGGTGGTGGTTCCCCCGACCGCCATGGAAGGCACCTGGATGACGCCGTTGATGTTCAGTCTCTCCGTGGTCAAGGAAGACGTGTGGCAGCTCGGATCACCCTTCGGGTATGGCGCACTCCATCTCATGCCGTTGACCCAGACGGCGCTGCCCAGCCAGACCGAGCTGTCGTACTTCGGCCACGTGATTCGCCCGGGCCTCAACGAGGCCGGTGAGCCCGAGCTCGAGGTCAAGGTGACGCTCAAGATGGACGGCCAGCGTCTCGGAAGGCCGTTGACCTTGACCCTGCCGGCGGTGGCCATCGTCGATGACCTGTATGTCTACGCCAACTCCATCAACCTTGCCGCGCTGCCGCAGACGGGAACCTACAAGTTCGATTTCGAGGTCACCGACAAGATCTCCGGGGTGTCGGTGGAGCGCGATGTCGAGCTCGACATCACGGTGGAGTGAGGACGATTTTCAATTCTCAATTTTGAATTATGAATTATGAATGACGTCGCACCCCGCTCTCGTTCGGGAGGGGTAGATCCGCTGCGATGACAATTCAGAATTGAGAATTCAAAATTCAGAATTCGACCGCGTTTTCTCGTCGGCGGGTTCCTCGATGTTGCATCCCCGGCCACCGGCCGAGGGGTTGGGCACGGCTCAAGTGCCGACGCCGAGCTTGGGCAGGATGACGTACTGCAGCGCCAGCCAGACCACCAGGAAACCTGCAATCAATAGAAAATCACTCATGGCCTTCGATCCTACTATGCGATGTAAATAATTCATAATTCATAATTTAAAATTCATAATTCGAGAAGTCGCTACGCGACTTCCTCGACGCCCCACTGGATCAGACGCATCTTCTTGTCCGATGCGTTGCAGAACGAGCAGATGGTCTTCTTGAGATCCGCGACCTGGTCTTCTTCGACGACGGTGAAAAAGATCGAAGAGGTTGTGGGGTGGGCGCTCGAGCCCATCCGGACGCCGGAGGAGCCGACGCCGTGGGCGTTGGGAATCTCGGTGTAGCCGGTGATGCCCTTGCGCTGGAGCAGCACCTCGAGTTCTTCCCGACAGTGGCTCTCGACGATGATCATCAGTAGTTTCATGTGTCCTCCTTTGGTGAGGAGTTCCAATTCTCAATTCTAAATTCTTAATTTTGAATGACATCGCACCGGGTCCCTTTCGCCAGGGTGGGCCGGGCGTGCAGCGCAATTCGAATTTCTCGGTTCTCAGTGACATCATATGTGCAAGCGGGAACTGTGCGACGGCATTCATAATTCATAAGAATTCATCAATCCGTGTGACGTCTAGCCTTCCTTGAGTCCCATCTTCCTGAAAATCGCCATCGCCGGGCACCACTTGGTGAACGCCGACTGGAGCAGGTTGAGGCCGACAAAGGCGGTCAACAGGTACCAATAGGGGTTATGGAGGAAATAGCCGAGCCCGAGTGACAACAAGGTCACGAATCCGGCCATTGCTCTGAGGGCTTCATTGACGGTCATTGTGATGTTCTCCTTCTCTGCTTTTCATTCTTGGGTTCGCTTTCGGATCGGAGATCCGAAATGGGACCCAAAATTCGATTCAATCAACTTCCACGACGTTTTCGACACCGACGAATTTCAAGTACATGTAATAGAGCACCGGAATCACGCCCAGAGTCAGCGCAGTCGATACGACGATGCCGGAGATCATGGCCAGGGCGAGACCCTGGAAGATGGGATCCGAGAGCATGAACGAGGCGCCGACGATGGTCGAGAGCTGGGTCAGGAGGATGGGCAGCAGTCGCACCCCGCCCGCTTTGACCACCGCCTCTTCGAGCGGCTCGCCGGCCCTGAGCTCGAGGTTGATGAAGTCGACGAGCAGGATCGAGTTACGGACGATGATGCCGGCCAGAGCGATGAAGCCGATCATGGATGTCGCGGTGAAAAAGACGTTGAAGATCCCGTGCGCCGGCAGGATGCCGACCAGGGTCAGTGGAATCGGCACCATGATGATCACCGGTGTGATGAACGATTTGAACCAGCCCACCATGAGCACATAGATCAAGACCATCACCACGGCGAAGGCGATGCCCATGTCGCGGAAGACCTCGTAGGTGATGTGCCACTCGCCGTCCCACTTCATGATGTAGCGCGTCGAGTCCTCGGGCATGCTGGTGGCAATGATCTCGAGCTTTTCGCCGAGGGGAGTGACGATCTCGGACAGCCGTTTCTCGAGCTCGAAGATGGCGTAGACCGGCGCCTCGAAGCGGCCGGCGACATCGCCGTAGACATAGGTCACGGGTTGCAGATTCTTGTGGTAGCGGCTTTGTTCACGCGTTTCGTCGACGACGGTGGCGACCTCGGAAAGCGACACCATTCGACCGTTGTCGCCGTGTACCGAGAGCTGGAGGAGATCGTCGATGTGGGAGCGCTGGGCGCGGTCGAGGCGAAGTCGGATGGGCACCGGGTCGCGGCTGGTCGGCACGTGGATCAGCCCGGCGTCGGCGCCGTTGAGGGCGACCCGGACGGTCTGCACCACCTGCTCCACGGTGATCCCGGCCCGGATGGCCTTCTCGCGGTCGACGAGGATATCGAGCCGCGGTCCGGCGGCTTCGACCTCCCAGTCGACATCGACGACGCCATCGGTGGTGGCGAAGATCTCCCTGACCTGGTCGGCGGTTTCGATCCGCCCCTCCATGGTGGGCCCGTAGATCTCGGCCACGAGGGTGGACATCACGGGTGGCCCCGGAGGAATCTCGGCGACCTTGAGGGTCACGCCGAGGGGCTCGGCCAGCGGCACGAGCATGTTGCGTACCTGCTTGGCGAGATCGTGGGACTGGAGGTCGCGCTTCTCCTTGTGGACGAAATTGACCTGGATGTCGGCGACGTTGGCGCCGGAGCGCAGGAAGTAGTGGCGGACGAGACCGTTGAAGTTGAACGGCGCCGAGGTGCCGACGTAGACCTGGTAGTCGGTGACCTCGGGCATGGTGCGGAAGACGCCTGCGAGCTCCCGCGCCGCCGCGTTGGTCTGCTCGAGGGTGAAGCCCTCGGGCGCGTCGATGACGATCTGGAGCTCGGACTTGTTGTCGTGCGGCAGCATCTTCACGGTGGTGAAACCGACACCGACCGTCGCCATGGCGCCGACGAGGAGCAGGGCGACCCCGGCGAGGAAGAGAAAGCGCAGCGCCCGCGATTGGATCAACGGCTGCATGAGCCGGGTGTAGACCCGTGCAAGGAAGCCATCCTCGACGGTCTGGTGGTCCGCGTGCGAAGCGTCTTTGTGTTTGCTGCTCGCCGCCTCTTTTTTGAAGAGCCGGTAGGCGAGCCAGGGCGAGATGGTGAAGGCGACGCCGAGTGAGAAGAGCATGGCCGCCGAGGCGTTGATGGGGATGGGGCGCATGTACGGGCCCATGAGGCCGCGGACAAAGGCCAGCGGCATGAGCGCCGAAATGATCGCGAAGGTGGCGAGAATGGTCGGGTTGCCGACCTCGTCGACGGCGTAGATCGTCGCCTGTTTCGCCTTGCCCCAGCGGAGTTGGATGTGGCGGTGGATGTTCTCGACGACGACGATGGCGTCGTCCACCAGAATGCCGATGGAGAAGACCAGAGCGAAGAGACTCACGCGGTTGAGGGTGTAACCGAAAAAGTAAGACGCGGCCAGGGTCAGGGCCAGAGTCACCGGGATGACGACCGCGACCACGATGGCCTCACGCCGCGACAGGGTGATCCACATGAGCAGGATCACCGCCAGCGTCGCCGACCAGAGGTGGGTGAGGAGCTCGTCGGACTTCTCCTTGGCCGTGGCGCCGTAGTCGCGGGTCTTGAGGATCTCGATGTTCGACGGGATGACCCGGCCCTCGAGACGGGCGAGGACGCGATCGATGTCGGTGACCATGTCGACGGCGTTGGTGCCGGGTTTCTTGGCCACCGAAAGGGTGACGGCCGGGACATCAAGACCGGCTCGTTCGAGACCCTTTTCCGGTGCTCCCGGGCCCGATCCGAGCCAGACGTAGGAACTCGGTTCCTCGGGGCCGTCCGCGATCACGGCGACGTCCTTGAGATAGACGGGTCCGCCGGCGTCGGCGCCCACCACCACATTGGCCACGTCCCGGGAATCGGCGAGAAACTCGCCGACATCAACCAGAATCTCGGTGTTGGCCACCGCGGTCGAACCGGCGGGCAGGCGCCGGTTGACGCTTTGCAGCGCCTGGTAGGCCTGGAGCAGGGAGACGTTGTACGACGCCAGCCGCTCGCGGTCGAAATCCACCCGGACGACTCGTCGTTGACCGCCGATCACCGAGACCTGCGCGACTCGCGGGTGCTTGGTGATCTCGACCTTGAGTTCATCGGCCACCCGTCGGAGCTCGGTGGAGGTCGCGTTGGAGCCCCAAAGGGTGTAGGCGACCACCGGGACGTCGTCGATGGTGCGCGGCTTGACCACCGGTGGGATGAGACCCTCGGGGAACTCGTCCACGACCGAGGCGATCTTGTTGTGCACCCGGACCGCGGCCTGGTCGGGGTCGCTCCCGACCAGGAAGCGGACGACGATAAAGCCACCGGACGGTCGCGAGATCGAGTAGATGTACTCGACGTTCTCGATCTCGTAGAGCAGTTTCTCAAGCGGTGTGATGACGCGGTTCTCGACCTCTTCGGCGGTGGCACCGGGGAAACCGACCATGACGTCGATCATGGGCACCTTGATCTGAGGTTCCTCCTCCGACGGGGTGACGAGGAGGGCAAAGCCGCCGAGCAGCAGCGAACCGACGATGATGAGCGGTGTCAGCTTGGATTCGAGAAAGCCGCGGCCGATGCGGCCGGCAATTCCGAGCTTTCGCCGCGTCATTTTGAGGCGAAGGGCCTCGCGGCGGGCCTGCTCGAGCTCCTGCGGCGAGGGTTTGTCCTCGTGCGGAGCGGCGGTGCCGCGGGTGTCTTCGGTCATCGCGTCACCTCCAGTGGAGTGCCGTCGGCGACCGGCGCCATGAGGTCAATGGCGATCTCGTCGCCGGCGTCGAGACCGGAGAGGATCTCGACCCGGCCGTCGCCGAGTTCGGCCCCGGTGGTGACCGCGAGGGTGCGGGCGGTGCCGTCGGCGGCGCGAACCACCACGAGCTCGAGACCGCCCCGGCGGTGGACCGATGCGGCGGGTGCGAGAATCCGGTCACCGGCATCGCCGGTGATGGCGGCGCGGCCGCTGAGTCCCGACGGGGCTTGGAGGTGTCCGAGATCGACCTTGACCGTGAAGGTGTGGGTGGCCGGATCCGCGGCCGGCTCGATCTCGCGGACGGTGCCGGTCACGGCGCCGAGGTCGGGCCGCGCATCGAGTCGGACCGGGATCTCGTCGCCGATGGCGAGGCGCTGGATGTCCGCCTCGCGGACATCGAGCCAGATCTGCTGGCCCTCGCGCGATTCAACCTGGACCAGCGGCCGGCCGGGGGCGGCGAGATCACCCACCTCGACCATGGTCTTGACCACGCGCCCGGCAAACGGCGCGCTGACGGTGGATTCCGAGGCCACCGACCCGGCCGCCTGGACCGCTCCTCGAGCCTGCGCCACGGCGCCCTTCGCCTGCTCGTACTGCATCCGGGCCATATCGAGCTCGAGCTCGGAGGCCGCATTCTCGGCGTGGAGCGCCTGGTAGCGCTGGAAGTTGCGCTCGGCGAGGGCGAGGGCGGCCTCGGCCTGGGCGAGGCCGCCGCCGGCCTGAGCAAGCTGGCCATCGCTTGTTTCGGGCTGGATCTCGATGAGCGTCTGACCGGCGGCGACCGTGGCGCCGGCGCGGACCTTGACCGCCACCACCGGCCCCATGACGCGGCTCGAGACAAAGGCCTCGCGGGTCGGTTTCACGATCCCCCGAACCTCGATGGTGGTGGCGTCGGTGCTGCGTTCCACCGTGGCGAGGGTGACCGATACCGGGGTGAGGTCGGCGCTGGCGAGTTCGGCGTCGTGCGAGCCGCAGGCCGTGACCGCGACCGAGGCGGCGATAGCGGCGACGAGGGCGAAGGGACGGGTCATGCGTGCGTTCATCGGGACTCCTCCATGCTGGGAATCAGGGTTGCCCCAGAAACGAACTGGAGCGTGGTCGTGCTGAGGATCACGTCGTAGCGGGCGACGAGCTCGCGGGTCTCGGCCTCGCGGAGCGCGGTCTCGGTGTCGAGCAGGTCGAGCATCTTGTCGAGGCCCTGTTTGAAACGCTGTTCGCGGACGCGGAGGCTTTCGTTGGCGGCGGCCAGGGCGTCTCGGGCGGTTTGATGTCGGGCGCGCGCGGACTCGAGATCCTGCCAGGCCTGGCGAACCTCGAGTTGGACGCCCTCTTCGAACCGGCGGATGTCGGCCTCGAACGAGACCGTGTCGAGCTCGGCGGCCTTGTTCGCCTTGGACCCGGCGATCCCGCCGAAGAGATTGATCTTGGCCACTGCCATGATGGTCCCCGAGTGGCCGTTGGCGCCAAAGACGGTGTCGTCGTAGAGACCATAGCGGCCGACAACCGCGACCTCGGGCAGATAACTGGACTTGGCGACCTTGGTCTCGAGCCGGCCGGCCGCGAGCTGCTCGCGGGCGGCGGCGAGATCATGCCGTTGTTCGACGGCCGCCTCCGCCCACTCGTCGAGATCGCCGGTGATCGAAGGCGGCGGCGGCAGAGGGGCCAGCTTTCGCGGGGTGGCCTGACCGGCGCCCATGTGGAAGTTGAGCGCGGCCTCGGCGAGCTGGGCCCCATTCTTGGCCTGCTCGAGCAGATCCTCCATCTCGGAGAGATAGACCCTGGCATCGAGCACGTCCGCGTCGAGGATGATTCCCTGCCCGGCATAGGCTTCGGCGAGCTTGAGGTGCTCGGCCGTGGTGGTCCGCGCCTTGCCGAGCAGTTCGACATTCTCCCGTGCCTTGGCGAGATTGACAAAGGCGGTGGCGGTGTCGAAGGCGACCCGCTCGCTGGTGTGGCGCCACGTCTCGTGCCCGGCGCCGGCCATGGTTTCGGCCTGGTCGACGCGGGCCCCGATCTGGCCGCCGGTGTAGATGGGCAGCGTCAGATCGAGGGAGGTGATCCAAGTGGAGAGGCCGGCCGGGTTGTTGGGATCCGACGTGAAGAACTCGTCGAAGTCGAAACGGCCCTGGTTCAGGGTCAGAGCGAAGACCTCGGCCGGGTTGTCGGTGTAGTTGAAGGTCTCGGCGAGATCGAGTCGGCCCCAGCGGTGGCCTTTCGCCTGTTTTGCCCGGGTGGTGCCGGCCTCGGCCCGCACCGCCGCCGCCTGGACGGCGGGGTTGGCGACCAGCGCCGATTCGACGGCGTCATCGACGGTGAGGACCTGAGCGGAGAGTAGTCCGCCCCCGGCGGCGAGAGTGATCATGAAGCTGAGCGGGATCCATCGCATGGTGGATGAGCCTCCTTCACCATATAACTAATTAAGAATATATAAATATACCGGAGGTTGTCAACCCCTCCATCGCCGGTTGATTGACGTGAGCTGAGGATAGCCCGTGGTGCTCTAAGTGTCTATAGATCGCAGATTTGCTCAAACGTGGATCTTTGCAATCCTGCCTAGGTCGTCTGTTCCTCACGGTAGGGCGGGAGCTGGAAACGGGCGATGGTGCCGCGATTGTGGCCCTCGCTCTCGAGATTGAGTGTTCCTCCCATGAGTTCGGTCAGGCGTCGCGAAATGGTCAGGCCGAGCCCGGTTCCGCCGTGCTCCCGGGTGGTGGATCCGTCAACCTGGTAGAAGCTCCTGAAGACCTTCTCGACCTCGGCCTGAGGAATTCCGACGCCGCTGTCGACAACGGTGAAAGTGATGAAGTTGTCCCCTTGATCTCGAAAGCAGCTCACTTCGATCGTGCCGTTGCCCGGGGTGAATTTCATCGCGTTGGAGAGCAGATTGGTGAGGACCTGCGTGGTACGGTCGGGGTCCGCCCACACGACGAGGCCGGGGCCGGTGGAACGGACGGTGAACTTGATTCCTTTGCTCTTCATCTGATGCTTGAACAGGGTCTCGACGCCCTCGAGGACGGAGCGCACGGGCACCGGCCCACGATGAACCTCGAGCCGTCCGGCCTCGATTTTCGCCAGATCGAGCACATCGTTGATGATGGTCAGCAGCTTCTGGGCCGAGTCGTGGGCAATGGAGAGGTACTCGCGTTGCTTGTCCGGGTCGTCAATGGTGCCGTCGATGACCAATCTCAGAAAGCCCAGGATGGCGGTCAACGGCGTTCTGAGCTCGTGTGAGGTATTCGCCAGAAACTCCGACTTGAGACGTGACGCCTCGTAGGCCACCGCGCGCTGCTCGTTGAGTTCGCGGACGAGCTGGGCTACGTAGATCGTCCCACCGAGGAGGAAGCCGATCTGGGTCATCAGATCCATGTCGTCCGCAGCGAGTCTGGGCTGCATGCTCGATGCCGTCACCAGCACGCCGATCACCCCGCCCGCTGCGAGCAGGGGCAGGAAGCCGAAGTGTCTGATGTCATGCTCGATCTTGAGCCGCGCCGCCTGGTCAGCCGAGACCACCGCACTGGGCTCCGCCGACCGGGGCACGCCGGTCTCAAACGCGATTCGGCATGGGTGATCCGGCGATCTCATTGTCTGTTTGCGGTGGTGGGCAAAAGCCTCGGTGCCGGGGCCGGCCGCGGCAACGAGCCGCAGTTCGGTGCCGCCGGGAAGCGGGCGATAGAGCAGGAGCGCCTTCATGGGCGTGATCTGTTGACCGGTCTCGAGATAGCGCTCGAGAATCCGTTCCTCCTCGACCTCTCCCGCCATGCTTTGGGCGAGGTTGGACAAAAACGAGAGGCGGGACTGCTGCGCCTCGGCGCTCTGTTGCGCGAGGTAGAGATCAGTGATCTCGGTGGCGACGATCTGGACCAGGATCTGGTCCTCGGTCGGGTCGACGACCTGGTGCATCTGGGTGCTCAACCACTGAACGCCGCCGCTTGGATCCTCGGTGCGGATGACGCCTTCCCATACGCCTCCGGGCCGGTCGAGCACGGAGGACACCGCCGAATGCACTTGCGGCCGGTCGTGCGGGTGGAATCGCTCGAGCCACCCCGGGCCGGGCCTCTCCTCATTGTCGGCGGTAATGCCCAGCACCGCTCGGGCCCTGCGATTGGAGTAGTGGAGCCTTCGGTCCCGGTCGACTGAGAGGACCATCGCCGGGAGGGTGTCGAGGAGGATTTCGGTTCTGCGGCGCAGCCGGGTCAGCCGGTCGTGCATGGCGTCCTGGTCGAGCAGGCGGGTGGCGTTTTCACCGGTGGAACCCATGATCGGGGTCGCCATCGCAATACCCATGAGCAGCAATCCCCACATCACCGAACCGTCGTATGGGGTGCGGCTCATGGCGAGTACGGCGTGGGATCCCGCGACCAGCATCATGGCGACTCCGAGCCAGAGATCGCGGCCCTCGTTTTCGCGCCAGATCAGCAACATTGCCGAGGCGGCGGCGAAAGCGACGCTGAGGCCGACTTCGGCAGGCTGGACGCCGACCAGCCAGCCGACGTGGCGGAGGCCGATCATGGCCAGGGTCGTCGCCACCGCCAGGGCGATGGCCAGAGCACTGCGCAGGGCCTGGCCGCGTTCGATGGTGAAGAACTCGTCGCGGACCGGGAGCAGCAGGACCAACACCGCGGTGGCCTGCGACAGCAGCCAGGCGACACCATCGGCGGCCGCCAAGCTTGGCTCGGGTATGGCGATCGGCGCCACCGCGAGCCGGATCAGAAAATACGTCGCCATGGGCAGGTAGGCGTTGCGGATGCGGCGATCGTAGAGACTGCGGGTGGCGAGCCAGCGGAGGTGGAACAACCAGGCGCCCGCGGTGCAGACCAGGGCGTTGCCGCCGATGAGCAGGAGCAAATCGGCGAGGTCTCCGTCCCAGGTGATCACGACCTGGGTGGTTGCAACCGCGAGCCACACGGCCACGATGGCGCTCAGGGTGATGATCCGCCAGCTCGGCCAGATAGAGCTCGCCGGAACCTGGTAGGGATCAGGGTGTAACACGCTTCGAGTATAAAGCGGCTGCGGGCCCTTCCGACCCGCAGCCGCGGTGACGCTCGATCAGAAGCAACGCCGCCGCATCACCATGACGCCGGCGAGGCCGATCAGCAGAGCGAGCAGCGCCCGACCAACGGCACCGGTGGCCGGGATGCCTTGGACGAAGACCTGAACGATGACCACGTTGGAACTCACCGATCCGGTCGGGGTTGTGACCGCCGCCTCGTTGGGAATCACGTGCGATCCGTTGGGGAGATTCGACTGGATGACCACCGCGAAGGTGACCACCCGGCTGCCGCCGGCCGGAACCGGGTCGAGGTCGACGACGATCTGATTGTCGATGGTTGAGAAGACACCGGGATCGCCATCGTCGGCGTCGGTGAGCGACCCCCCGTCGAGGGTCATGCTCTCCGGGTAGTAGGTGGTGAGGTTGGGGATCTCGTCGGTGAGGACGATCCCGGTTCCCGCGATGGTGCCGCTGTTGCCGATCGTGATGGTCCAGACCACGAGGTCGCCGGGCTGCCAGTTGCCGTTGGGCGGATCCGAGACCGTTTTCTCGATCTCGATCTCGACATAGTCGACCGGGGTCACGACCGTGGAGGTGTTGTTGCCCGGATCGGGGTCGAGCTCGTTGCCGGAGACCGTGGCGGTGTTGCTGATCGGGTTCTGGGCTGTGATGTCGACCACGACGTCGATGGTGATCACCACGCTCGCTCCGACGGCGAGATCGCCGATGGTGCAGGGGAAGCCGCCGGCGCAGGGGGCCGAGATGGCGGTGACGGTGACCTCCGGCGGCAGGACGTCGTCGACCACCACGCCGGTGGCGTCGGACGGGCCGTTGTTGGTCACGGTCAACGTCCAGGTCAGGGCCTCGCCGGCCGCCACCGGGTCGGGGCTCGCGGTCTTGACGATTTCGAGATCGGCCTCCGGGTTGACCGCGGTTGGTTCGGTGTCGGTGTTGTTGCTCGGATCGGGATCGGTCTCGTTGCCGCTGACCGTTGCCGTGTTGGTGATGGTACCAGTGGCCGCGGGATCGACGGTGACGTCGATGGTGACGACCACACTGGCCCCGGCGGCGAGATCGCCGATGGTGCAGGGGAAGCCGCCGGCGCACGGCGCCGAGATCGCCACCACGGTGACCTCGGGCGGCAGGGTGTCGTCGAGGACGACGCCGGTGGCGTCCGACGAACCGTTGTTGGTGACGGTGACGGTCCAGGTGAGTGGATCACCGGCGAAGACCGGATCCGGGTTGTCGGTCTTGGTCACCTGGAGATCAGCGCTTGTGATGACCGTGGTCGGTTCGGTGGTGGTGTTGTTGCCCGGATCGGGATCGGTCTCGTTGCCGCTGACGGTCGCGGTGTTGTTGAGGACCCCGGTGGTGGAGGAGTTGACCGTGACCTGGATGATCACGACCTGGCTCGCACCGGCGGCGAGATTGCCGATGGAGCAGGGGAAACCGCCGGCACACGGCGCCGAGATGGTGTTGACCGTGACCCCCGTTGGAATCACATCGTCGAGGACGACGCCGGTGGCGTCGGACGGTCCGTTGTTGGTCACCGTGACGGTCCAGGTCAGGGTTTCGCCGGCGACCACGGGGTCGGGGCTGTCGCTCTTGGTGACCTGGAGGTCGGTTTCGGTGATGACCGTGGTCGGTTCGGTCGCGGTGTTGTTGCCCGGGTCGGGATCGGTCTCGTTGCCGCTGACCGTCGCGGTGTTGTTGAGCACACCGGTGGTGCCGGAGTCGACCGTGACCTGGATGGTCACGATCTGGCTCGCCCCGGCGGCGAGGTTGCCGATGGCGCAGGGGAAGCCGGCGGCGCAGGGCGCTGAGATCGAGCCGATGGTGACCCCCGCCGGGATGACGTCGTCGAGGACGACGCCGGTGGCGTCGGACGGTCCGTTGTTGGTCACGGTGACGGTCCAGGTCAACGGTTTCGCCGGCGACCACCGGGTCGGGGCTGTCGGTCTTGGTGACCTGGAGATCAGTCTCGGCGACGACCGTGGTCGGATCGGTGGCGGTGTTGTTGCCCGGGTCGGGGTCGGTCTCGTTGCCGCCGACGGTGGTGGTGTTGACGATCACTCCGGTGACGAAAGGATCGACCACGACCTGGATGGTCACGATCTGGCTCGCTCCGGCGGCGAGGTTGCCGATGGTGCAGGGGAAGCCGGCGGCGCACGGCGCCGAGATGGCGGTGATGGCGACCCCGGCCGGAATCGCGTCGTCGAGGACGACGCCGGTGGCGTCGGACGGTCCGTAATTGGTCACGGTGATGGTCCACACCAGCGCGGTTCCCGCGACCACCGGGTCGGGCGCCGAGCTCTTGGTCACGCCGAGATCGGCCACCGGCGCGAGGTCCACCGGGTGGGTGTCGCTGTCGTTGCCGGGGTTGGGATCCGGCGAGGCCGTGCTCACCGTGGCGGTGTTGACGATGGGATCCGGCGCCGTGTAGGCCGCCGGGATGTGGAAGGTTGCCTGCAGGGTGACGGCCGAGCCTGCGGCGAGGTCGCCCAGATTGCAGGGGAAGCCCGATGCGCAAGGGGCGGCGGCCGCGACGAAGACCAGGCCCGCGGGGGTCGGGTCGTCGAGCACCGCTGAGCTCGCGGTTCCCGGTCCGTGGTTGGTGACGGTGATCTCGAAGGTCACATCGGTCCCTTGAGGTGCGCTGTTGGGACCGGTCTTCACCACTCCGAGATCGGCCGCGTCACCAGTGAGGCCGGTAGTGGCGGTGGCGGTGTTGTTCCCCGGGCGAGGATCGGGCTCGTTGCCGGTCACCGAGGCGATGTTGACAAGGGGATCGGCGCCCGAGTAGCCGGCCGGGATGTTGAAAGTCACCGACACGACGACGCTGTCGTTCGGCAGGATCGTGCCGAGGGTGCACGGGAAGCCGGCCGCGCACGGCGCCGACGCGGAGACGAAGGCGAGACCCGCCGGGGTCGGGTCGTCGAGGACGACACCGGTGGCAGTGGCCGGTCCGTGGTTGGTGACGGTGATCTGATAGCTCACGTCATCGCCCGGCAGAGCCCGGATCGGGCCGAGCTTGGCGACCGCGAGATCGGCGGTGTCCGGACCGAGAGGCGTCGTCTCGGTGGAGGTGTTGTTGCTCGGGTCGGGATCGGTGGTCGAACTCGAGACCGTGGCGGTGTTGGCGATGGGATCGGGAGTCGTGTAACCCGCCGGGATCGAGAAGGTGACGTCCACCGTGACCGTGGCGCCGGAGTTGACGGTGCCGACGGTGCACGGGAAGCCGGCGGCGCAGGGTGCGGTCGCCGAGACGAAGCCGAGCCCGGTGGGCGTCGGGTCGTCGACGACGACATCGGCGGCATCGTCGGGGCCGTTGTTGGTGACGGCGAGTGAATAGGTCACGGTGGAACCCGCCGCGGCGGATGGCGGCCCGGTCTTGACGATCTCGAGATCGGCCTCGGGCGTCCGGTCGACGGCGGTGGACGAGCTCGAGGTGTTGTTGCTGGGATCCGGATCCTGGACGCCGGAGCTCACCGAGGCGGTGTTGACGATGGGGTCGGGTCCGGAGTAGCCGGCCGGGACCGCGTAGGTCACGTCGAAGCTGAAGCTCGCACCCGCGGCCAGCGCGGGCACCGTGCACGGGAAGCCGGTGTCGCAGGGCGCCGTGGCCGAGACGAAAGCTCAGACCGGTCGGCGTCGGGTCGGTGATGAGCAGGCTCGTGGCGTCGGACGGACCGTTGTTCTCGACGGTGATGCGCGAAGACCAGTCGGTCCCGCTGGCGACGCTGCCGGGACCGGTCTTGGTGATGACGAGATCGGCCACCGGGATGACCTCGGTGGGCTCGGTGTCGGAGTTGTTGCTCGGATCGGGATCGGGCTCGTTGCCCGTGACCGTGGCGGTGTTGGCGATCGTTCCGGTGGTGTCGGAGTCGACGGTGACATCGATGGTCACCGATTGTGTGGCGCCCGCGGCAAGGGTCGCCGATGGTGCAGGGAAAGCCGCCGACGCAGGGCGCCGAGATGGCGGTGACGGTGACGCCCGCCGGGATGACGTCGTCGAGAACGACGCCGGTGGCGTCGGACGGTCCGTTGTTGGTGACGCTGACGGTCCAGGTGAGGGCCTCACCCGCGACCACCGGATCGGGGCTGTCGGTCTTGGTGACCTCGAGATCGGTTGACTGACCGACCGTGGTCGGTTCGGTGGCGGTGTTGTTGGTCGGATCGGGATCGACCTCGGCGGCCGTGACGGAGGCGGTGTTGGTCAGGATCACCGATGACATCAGGATCGACGGTGACGTTGATGGTGACGACGACGCTCGCACCAACAGCGAGATTACCGATGGCGCAGGGGAAACCGCCGGCACAGGGTGCTGAAATGGTGTTGACGACGACTCCGGCTGGAAGCGTGTCGTCTGAGGACGACGCCGGTGGCGGCCGAGACACCGTTGTTGGTGACGGTCAGCGGTCCAGGTCAGGGTCTCGCCGGCGACCACCGGATCCGGGTTGTCGGTCTTGGTCACCGCGAGATCCGCGTAGACCAGAGACATCGATGTCGGTGCCGGTGTTGTTGCCCGGGTTCGGGTCGGGACCGTTGGAGCCGTCATCGCCGGCGGTGGCGGTGTTGACGATGGTGGTCAGCCCCGGCGGCGGCGGGAAGATCACATCGACCACGAGGGTGCGGCTGACCGCCGCCCCGGCGGGGAGGTCGAAGAGCGGCCAGAGCACGATCCCACCACCCGGCGGGGTTTCGGCGCCGCCGTCCGACGCGCTGACAAAGCTCGTCCCCGGCGGGATGGTGTCCGACAGCGTGACGTTGAGTGGCATCCTGGTTGCCGATGTTCTGGATCGTGATGGTGTAGGTGAGGGTGTCGCCCGGGAATGGTGCTGGTGACCCCGTCGGTCTTGGTGACGGCGAGGTCCGGTGCGGCATCGATGGGAACCACCGTCGGGTCGTCCACCGCTGGCGTCGACGGGTCGTCGGACGGGAGCGGCGGCAGTCTCGTCGGAATCGATGAGGGCCTGGTTGACGAGTTGGGTGATGCCGCTCGCCAACGGGTTGGGGATCGCGACATCGTAGGTGACGATGGCGCGAGCCGCTCGCGACGATGGTCGGGACGACGAACCTGGACGGTGGTGTCGCCGGGGTGTTGCCGGAGAGCGACGGACGCCCGCCGGCGCGACGGTGACGGAGCCGACGAGGAAGAACCCGTTGGGATCCGGGGTGTCGTCGACGCTGACCTGGGTGGCGGCGCCGGCGCCCGTGTTGGTCGACGGTGATGGTGTAGCGGATGACATCGCCTGGCGAGACAGTCCCCGACAGATCGTTGTCGGCGATCAGGCCGGCGGTCTTGAAGGCGTCGAGGTTGGGCAGCTCGAGCGACATCGTTGCCCGAGGTCGGCGGCAGCTCGCGCTGGTTGGGATCCGATCCCGGCAGACTGGTGGTCTGGGTGTTGGTGGCGGTGTTGGGCACGTCGGTGGGGGATTCGCCGGATCGGCCAGGGCAACCTGGAACTGGAAGGCGATGATCTCGCCCGGCTCCACCGAGTTGTCGGGGGGCGACGAAACCGGGTCCGACGCCATGGTGATGGTGATGATCGCCGGCGCCGGGGCCGGCCGCGGTGGTGAAGGTGTAGCCGGTCGGAACCGTCATCGGCGAGATCGTGGCGGTGTTCCAGACGCGTGTCGTTGAGAATGTCCTCGAGGACGATGTCGTAGGCCGGAGCGGTGCCGGTGTTGGCGAGCTGGACGTTGAGGGTCGACGAGGCCGTTGACCACCGGGCCCATGTTCTTGGTGACCGCCATGACGGGCTCGACCACGTCGATCTCGGCGGTGTCCGACAGCGGGCCGCCGGTGGCGAAGGTGAAGACGCCGGTGTTGCTCAGCCAGTCGCCGTCGGCGTTGGCGGCCACGTTGACCACGCGACCGACCACCAGGACCACCAGCCGGTCGTCGGCGTCGTTGACACCATCCGGGGCGTTGGTGACGGTGCCGAAGTCGAAGACGACGGTGTCGTCGAGGCCGTCGCCGAGGTCGATGTCGAAGAACTGCGGGGTCGCCCGGCAGCGAGGTCGAGAGGTTGGCGCCGAGGCTCGAGACGCTGGCGCCCGATCGCCTCGATGACGCCGGCGGCGTTGGCCGGCAGGGTGTCGGTGATCGACCGCGGTGTTGGTCACGCCCTCGGGGAAGATAACGGTGAGCTCGTAGGTCACGGTCTCGCCGATGGCGAGGTCGAAGTCGGTCGGGTGGTAGAAGGCCATGCCGGTGTCGGCGAGGCTTGGTGCTCTGGGCGAGCTTGACCAACGACGGTGCGAGGACGGTCACGGTGGCGGTGGCGGTCGTGGTCTGCCGACGGGTCTCGCCGGCGACATAGACCGGGGTCGAATCCCACTGCAGGGTGGCCAGGTTGGTGTAGGTCACGCTCGGTTGCACGTTGTCATCGACCCGAGCCTGGTAGACGACCACGCAGCTCGCCTTCGGCGAGGCTGCAGGTCGCCGATGGTAAAGGTGATGGTCGGATCGCCGCTGGAGTCGATCGGTGACGCCGCCGGGACAGGTTGTCGAGACGGTGCCGTCGTTGATCCAGGACAGGCCGGGATCGGGCAGGACATCGGTGATCTCGAGTGCTGAAGGCGTCGGCGGTGGAGCTGAAGTGTTCGATGAGCAGCTCGACGCGTGACGATGTCGCCGGCATCGACAAAACCGTCGGCCGGGTCGGTCACGGTCTTGGTGAGCCGCAGCTCGAGGCTCGACCATGTCGACGAGGGCGACGGCCGAGGCCGAACCGCCGGTGTAGCTCACGGTGGCGGTGTTCGCCAGATCGTCGAGACCGCCCTGGTTGAGGGGTTCGTCGACGACCACGGCCACGACCTCGAACTCGATCCGATCGTCGTCGTCCTGGACCCCGTCCGGGGTGTTGGTGACATCGCCGAGGTACCACGCGACGTGGTCGTCATAGGTGTCGGCGTTGGTATCGCTCGGGGTGCCGGCTGTGCCGACGGAGGGCAGGCTCGGGCCCGAGAGATTGGCGCCGACGGAGACCACCCTGCGAGCTGACGTAGGACAGAATCGCGGTCCCGACGGGGAGCTGGTCCACGATCGGTCGCGGTCGGTGTCAGACCCTCGTGGAAGGTGGTGACGAAACGGTAGGTCACTGCTTCACCGATGGTCAGATCGGGCTCGGGGCCGTTGATTCCGTTGCCGGTCGACGGTTCGGACGTGGAGAAGACCGTCTTGGTCATCCCCGGGCGTCGTGATGAGCACGTTGTGGCTGTCCGAGGTCGAGTAGGTGCGCTCGTTGGGATCGCCGTCGGCCGGCAGGGTGTCCCATTGGGCGGCGGCGGTGTTGTTGAGATTCGCGCCGGGCTGGGCGCCGGGATCGATGGTGACCGCGAAGCTGAACTCGCCGACGCTGCCGAGCGGGAAGTCGCTCCAAACCGCGGTGATGGTGCCCGCGGTCTCGCTCAGGCTGTCGGCAGAGACCGCGCCGGTGTCGTTGAGGCTGCCGCCGACAAAGGTCATGCCGGCCGGGATGACGTCGGTGATCACCAGATCGAAGGCATCGGCGGTGGAGCCGGGTGCCGGCGGGACGTGGTCGACGGTGACGGTGTAGATGACCGTGTCGCCGGCGTCGCCGGAGGTCACGTTACCGGTCTTGGTGACCCGCAACAGCGGTTCGACGACATCGACGCCGGCCGATGCCGTGGAGTTGAGGCCCGCACCGTACTGGACCGAGGCGTCGTTGGTCAGATCGTCGCCGTTGGTATTCGCCGGGACATCAGCAAGACGGCCGACGACTTCGACGACGATGAGGTCTTCCGGGGTCACGGCCCCGTCGGGGATGTTGAGCACCTGACCAAAGTCGAAGCTTACGGTGTCGTTGATGCCATCGCCCAGCTGGGCGTCGGTGATGGCGATGGTCGGGGGTACGATGGCGGGCACGAGGTTGCCGCCGAGGCTCACGATCCGGGCCGAGACCACTTCCATGATCCCGTTGGTGTAGGGGAGAGTATCGGTGATGATGACCAGCGGTGTCGTCCCCTCTGGGATGGTGGCGGTGAGGTGGAAGGTGGCGGTTTCACCGATGGTCAGATCGTCGATGCCGGCCCGGTACTGGGCATCACCGGTGGAGGGTTCCGAGGTGGCGACCACCGCCTTGGCCAGACCGACGGAGGCGATGTTCACGGTGGCCGGGTCGAGCACGCTGTAGTCGTTGCCGGTGCCGCAGTAGGGGAAGGGCGGCAGCCCGCTGGTGCGCTCGCACGAGTTCGCGTTGTACGGGCTGATGGGACCGGTGACGGCGCCGGGGAGGCTGGTCCACTGGACCAGGGCCGGGTTGGTCATGGAGGTGCCCGGCGTTGCGGAGTTGTCGACGGTCACATCGAAGGTGATCACCGAGATTCCGGTGGTTGGGAAACTCGCCCAACTCGCCGAGAGCGTGTTGCCCGCAAAGCCGCAGGTGGTGGGTACCAGGGTGAACCACCCGTGCAGTTGAGGGTGACGGGCACGGGGGTGAGCCCGGCGGGGAGGATGTCGGTGAGAGTGGCGTCGTAGGCCGGGATCACACCGGGGCGCGGCATGGCTGACGACGATCCGGAAGGTCACGGTGTCACCCGCATCGACCGGCGGCAACGACCGCGGGGACCGTCTCCTTGACCACGTGGAGCACGGACTCCCGTAGGTCACCGTGGAGCGGTCGAATAGGCTGCCGCCGGACCATGTCCAAGTGGCGCGATTGAGTCGAGTTCGGCCGTGATAGATGGCGGTGGTATTGAGCACCACGGCGGTGTAGTTGAAGGTCACCTGCCCAGGTCGGCGACGGCCGAGCCGGGGTTGGTCACCGTTCCGAGGCTGAAACTGACGTTCTGCCCGCTACCCGTGACCGTGGGGTTGGTGGGATCGTTGCAGGCGGTGGCGAAGCTGCCGATGGAGGTCGTCATCCCGGGGCTGGTGTTGACCGACAGGCAGTCCACGAAGGCGAGGCCGGCGGGCAGGACGTCGGTCCAGCCGGACCGCGGTCGAGGTGCCGCCGGGGAGGGTGACTGCAACCTGGTAGGTGAGGATCTGACCGACGGTCGCCGTTGTCGGTACCACCGTCTTGTCGATGGTGACGCCGGCGATGGTCGCGGTGGCGTCGTCATCGATCTGCGGGAAGTCGCCCGATCCCGGTGTACCGACGCGCGAGGTCCAGAGGGCTGAAGCGTCGTTGGTGACGACCTCGAGGGGTTCGACGGCGATGCCGAGGTCGCAGGTGAACTCGACGATGGCGGTGTCGCGGCCGAAGGTCGACGGAATCTGGTCGTTGGCTGCGAGCCCGCCCGATCCGGGCGAGCCATCGGCGAGATCGTTGGCGAGGGTGAGTGGGTTGCCGGGGTCGAAGAAATCGCCGGTGAAGTCGGTTCCGGCGCTGAGAACCGTCCCGTCGCCGAGGCGGACCGAGTCGAGGGTGCAGGCGGTCAGTTCGGCCGGTTCGTCGTCCCAGATGCGGACGTTCCCGGCCGGTGCGCCGCCCTGGTTCTCCACGGTGACCACAAAGGTGACGGCGTCGAGGGCGTCGCCGTTGGTCAGATCACCTTCCACCGGATCGTCCAGCGGGTTGGCCGGAGGCGCCGGGGTGATGATGGAACCGGGGTTCGACGATGCGAAGACACCCTTGGTGATCGCGAGCTCCGATGCTCGAATGTGGAGAAACAATGGGATGAGGGCGGTGGATGGCTGACTCGGCGTGTTGAGCGACGAGCCGATGAAGAGATTGGTCAGGAAGAGCGGGTCGGAGAACGGCAGGTCGGTCACCGCCACCTCGAGGTAGACCTCGAGGAACTGCGGGGTCGCCGTGAAAAAGTTGGGGAAGTTGACGGTAATGGAGTTCTCGGCGGCGTCGACCGAAACGGTGGGCGATGTGGTGGCCAGGATGGAGCTGATGCCGGGCGTCGTCGCCGGGCCTTCATAGACATCGGAGCCGCCCCAGGTCGGGTTCACCGTCGTCACGTCGAAGACCGGCAGCGGCAGGAAGTCGGTGAAGACCGTGCCATCGGTACTGCCGGCCGGGAGGTTCATAAAGAGACGGAAGGTCACAACATCCCCGGGCCGGTACTCCGGCTGCGGATTGATGATCTCCTTGCCGAAGCTGACCGGAACGATCTCGATGTCGGCTGACGAGCTGTCCGAACACGCAGGGTTGAGGGCGCCGACGATGTCATAGGCGCCGGTCACCGAGTTGGGCAAGCTGTCGTTGGCCAGCAGGGCTTCACCGGTGGAATCGTAGACCTGCTGGATGTTCGCCGTGTAGGTCAGGGTTCCGGTTGCGGCGGGATCGAGCTGGCCGAGCGACGGGGTGCCGGCGAGGATGGCGGCGCCGATGTCAAAGGTCAGGGTCGTTTGGCCGATCCCCGGGAAGTCCGATTGCACACTCGGGGTGATCGGATATGGGTTGCCAGCGACGGTCAGGATGATGATCGACGTCGCGAGATCGAAGTCGATGCCGTCTGGCAGCACGTCGACGAGCACCAGATTGGCGGCTGCAATATAGTCGGAGACACGAAAACCGATGGAGTAGGACGCCGGCCCTCCGGGAACGCCGGTCCCGGAAGCACCTTTTTCGATCACCAGATGCCGGGTGGTGAAGCTGGCATCATCGGTCTGCTGCGGCAGCGGAACACCCAAGTAGCTGGCGTCCAGGCTCGCCGTGTTGGTGAGATCCCGGGTGTCGCAGTTGTCGTGGTCGAGAACGTCGTCGGCATAGCCCGAGATGACGACAGAGATTTCGCCGGCGCCGGAAACCCCGGTCACGGAGGTGCACTGAATCTCGATCAGTCCCCCGTTGGCGCCGACGGCCGGGGCCGAGGTGGTGGTGCAACCAACGCCGGAGCCGGTGATGGCGTGGCCGGTGTAGATCAGCATGGACGGAAGGGTGTCGGAGAACGTGAGGTCGGTGATCGTCTGCTGGTTGGCGACGTTGACCGACAGGGTGTAGCCGGCCGGATCCGATGGGCCGGCGGCGTTTTTGCCCTCCCCTGCGGTCTTGGTGAAGACCATGAGGGTCGGCGTCACCGGGACGGTGACTGCGGTTCCCTCAATCGCGCCGTTGACGCCGGTCGGCGTGTCGCCAAACATATAGACCGGTTGCAGCGTGAGGTCGAGGGGCACCCCGACGGCGGTGGTGGGAGGCAGGCCGAGGGTCATACAGATGCTGTAGACGACGGGCGGTTGCCCGAAGACCATCGAGCCCACCGGCGCCAGAAGCAGAATGAGGCGGTCGCCTTCAGGTCCGGTGACGTTGCTGTCGCTCAGGGGATCGAGGAGCTGGTTGCCCGGCGCCGGTGGAAAGGTCCCGAGATCGATCACGAGCCCGTTCCCCCCGAGATCGAGGCCGAAGACCGAGGCCGAGTCGAAGGTCATCCCGACGGGTACGGTGAGCCGGAGGTAGGGCCCGTATCCCGGATCTCCCCCAGGGTTGGAGAGGGCGGTTTCGAAGCAGAATCCCTCGCCGATGAAGGTGTCGGCGGGCGGGCCGCCATCGAAAATCGGCGGCTGGGTTTGGGCGCCGGCAGTGACGGCAAGACCGAGTAGGACAACCAAGGCGAAAACGAGAGTTGGGCGGTGCATGGAATCTCCGTCCTCAATGAAATCATGATCGTGAGGTCGCCTCAAGACGACGAAGATCTCCGGCATTTCCTGCGATCGCAGAACCAAAGCCGAAATCGATACAGGATCATAGCGGGTCTCGGGTTAAATGTAATGGACCTTCTGCGTGCTTTGTTGCTGACCGATCGGAATTGACACAAGAATACTAAGTCGATCGTCGCCGCTACACCTTCTCACAAGCACAGAAGCAAGGATCGTGCCTTGATTGGGCAGCGCTCTGGGTCGGCGGTCCATGACCGGACGAATCGATTCAAAACACCGAAGCGTGCGGTGAACCGAATCGGGACAGAAAAAGCTGAGGTTTCTCATCCTGAGCGGGAAGATCGGGTACGGCTCCCGTGTTGATACCCGCGAATACCGAAATTGAAATGGGCGGATTCGCCCGGATCACATCATCAGAGGAGGAGAAAAGAAGATGGAACACCAGCGAAACAACAAAAACCTGATCGTCGTCGCCCTGGTCATCGCATCAACGATGGTCTTGCCGGCCTTCGCCGAGGAAGCTGCAGAGGAGGAGAAGCCTGAGCCCAACTGGAAGAACGAGGCCGGTCTGTCCTATGTCGGCACCACGGGCAACACCGACACCTCGAGCTTCGGCTTCGACTACGCCGGAAGCCGCAAACCGACACCCTGGGTCTCGATCTCCTCGCCTCGTTCACCCGAGCCGAGAACGGCGGCGTCACCACCGCCGAGCAGTATTACGTCGGCGGCCGCGGACTCCGCCAGCTCAACAAGAGCCTGTCGGTCTTCGCCGGGCTGAGCTGGGCGCGTGATCCCTTCAGCGGTTTCGAAAACCGGTTTATCGTCGAGGGCGGCGTCGAGTTTCTCGCGGTCGACACGGAACACAACACGCTTTCCTTCGATGTCGGTCTCAACTGGACCAGTGAGGATCAGATTTTCTACTTGGAGTTCCCGATAGAGGAGTTCACCCGTACGGTGGATTGGTTCGGCGGTCTCGCCGGTCTGAAGTGGGACTGGAACTTCAGCAAGTCCGCTTCGTTGACCCAGCGGCTGCTCTACTACCCCAACTTCGACGACACTTCGGATTGGCGGGTCGCCTCGGACACCGCGGTTACGGCTTCGCTGACCAAGCTGCTGGCGCTGCAGTTCAGCTATCTGGTGCGCTATCGAAACCAACCCATCAATAACCTCGAAAAGACCGATACCACCACCAAGGCGTCGGTGGTCCTCAATTTCTGACGGCCTCGACCAAGGGAGACTTCGCAATGGACTTCGATCCGAACATCATTATTCCTTTTCTGACCCAGTGGGGGCTCAAGGTCGTCGGCGCCGTCGCGGTGCTCGTGGTCGGCCGTATGGCCGCCGGGATGATCCGATCCGGTGTGCGCAAGGCCATGGTCAAGGCCGAGGTTGACGTCACCCTGATTCCCTTTGTCGCCTCGTTGGTCTACTACCTGACCATGGCCGTGGTCATCATCGCGGTGCTGAGCCTCTTCGGCATCGAGACGACCTCGCTCATCGCCGTCCTCGGCGCTGCCGGTCTTGCGGTCGGCCTCGCCCTGCAGGGGACCCTGTCGAACTTCGCCGCCGGCGTGATGCTGCTGATTTTCCGGCCGTTCAAGGTCGGGGATTATGTCGAGGTCGGCGGGACCTCAGGGTCGGTGGTCGCGGTGAAGATCTTCTCAACCGACATGAAGACCCCGGACAACATCATGATCACCGTGCCCAACGCCCAGGTCTGGGGCGGCACCATCAAGAACTACAACGGCTTCGACACCCGTCGGATCGATCTCGTCATGGGCATCAGCTATGACGACAACATCCAGGTCGCCATGGACACCATCAGCCGAATCGTCAACGCCGACGAGCGTGTGCTGGCCGACCCGGCGCCGCAGATCGCCGTTGCCAACCTCGGCGATTCATCGGTCGATCTCGTGGTCCGCCCGTGGTGCTCGGGCGCCGATTACTGGCCGTTGCGCTTCGACCTGACCCGTCAGCTCAAGGAAGGCCTCGAGGCTGCCGGCTGCTCGATCCCGTACCCGCAGCAGGATGTTTACATGCATCAGGTCGCGTCGTAGTCGATCGGCATTGAAGGTCAAAGCGGAGCCCGACAGGTTCCGCTTTTTTGTGCTCGTGTACACTTGACGCAGACTTCGAGAAAGCAACTTTGTTGAGGTTTCGAAACGGGACCCCCTGGGCATTCGTGTCCCAGGCGCCGGGTCGTTCGGACGCCGAATCCCGAATAGTCGGGCCAAGAAGGAGGGAAAGATGCAACCGATCTTAAACCACGCCAAGGAACTGATCACCGCAAACCTCGGTCAGCTCATGCTCGCGCTCGCCATCCTGGTCGTCGGATGGCTCCTCGCCCTGGTCATCGCCGCTCTCGTTCGGCGGGGGCTCAATCGGACAGAATTCGACAACCGCTTCGCCGGGTGGCTGGTCGGTGAGGAGAAGGCCGAGGGATTCGATATTGAACGCTGGGTATCGCGCGGTGTCTTCTGGCTGCTCATGCTCTTTGTCCTCGTCGGTTTCTTCGAGGTCCTGGGTCTGCGGCTCGTCACCCAACCACTCAGCCGCTTCCTCGACGAGGTTATCGGGTATATCCCGAACCTCATCGGACCGGCGGTCTTGTTGGCTGTCGCGTGGGGTCTCGCCACCGGGCTCCGTTTCTTGGTCCGGCGGGTGCTCGGCGCGATGGCTCTCGACGAGAGGCTCGGCGAGGGTGCCGGGCTCGAAGATGATAAAACGGTGCCCATCTCCAAGACGGTGGGCGAGGCCGTCTACTGGCTGGTCTTCCTGCTCTTCCTGCCGGCGATTCTCGGCGCCCTTCACCTCGACGGGCTCCTGCGGCCCGTGCAGAGCATGATCGACAAGATGCTCGCCTTCCTGCCCAATTTGCTGGCGGCGATGCTGATCCTGGCCGTCGGTTGGTTGCTGGCTCGGGTCGTCCAGCGGGTGGTCGGCAATCTCCTGGCCGCCGTGGGGGCGGACCGGCTGGCGGAAAACACCGGATTGGCAAAGGCCCTCGGTGAGCAGAAACTTTCCGGGCTCGTGGGGTTGCTGCTCTACGTGTTCATCCTGATTCCCGTGCTTGTCGCCGCCCTCAACACGCTGCGCCTTGATGCGATCACGGCGCCCGCGAGCGAGATGTTGCAGACGCTCCTGGCGGCGTTGCCGCTGCTCTTCGGCGCCACCCTCGTGCTCGCCATCGCGTTCTTCGTCGGTCGGATCGTGTCCGGGCTGGTCGCAAACGTGCTCGCCGGCGTCGGATTCAATGGCGTTCTCGAGCGTCTCGGAGTGGGACGGGAGACCGAAGAGGGCAAGCAGACCCCGTCGGAGATCGTCGGGTACCTGGTGCTCGTCGCGCTCATGCTCTTTGCGACCATCGAATCGTTGAGAATGCTCAATTTCGACGCGTTGGCGCTGCTCATCACCGAGTTCATGGTCTTTGCCGGGCACGTGGCCCTCGGTCTGGTGATCTTCGGCATCGGCCTGTTCCTCGGCAACATCGCGGCGCGCACGATTGAGGCGAGCCGGTCGGTCCAGGCGCCGATCCTGGCGCTGGCTGCGCGTGTGGCGATCCTCGTACTCGCCGGCGCCATGGCCCTCCGCCAGATGGGGCTCGCCAACGAGATCATCACCCTGGCCTTCGGGTTGTTGCTCGGCGCGATTGCTGTGGCGCTTGCGCTTGCCTTCGGTCTCGGGTGTCGGGAGATGGCCGCCGAGGCCATGAAGGGCTGGGTGAGCCAGATTGGTGATCGACACACGGAGGGCGAATAATTCGATATATTGCACTGAGGTGAAGGTCGACATTCCATTGTTGAGTGCGGACCACCCGGTGGTTTGCCGAAGTTAAGAGGAGAAGCTGATGTTCAAGGAGTTCAAAGAGTTCGCCATGAAGGGCAACGTGCTCGACATGGCCATCGGTATCGTTATCGGCGGCGCCTTCGGCACCATCGTCAAGAGTTTGGTGAGCGATGTCATCATGCCGCCTATCGGGCTGCTGCTCGGCGGCGTCGATTTCTCCAACCTCTTTGCGGTGGTCAAACAGGGCGCGCCGGCAGGTCCGTACGCGGCCTTGGCCGACGCCCAGGCGGCCGGGGCGGTCACCGTCAACTACGGCGTCTTCGCCAACAGCGTCATCAGCTTTCTGATTGTCGCTTTCGCGGTCTTCATGCTGGTCAAGTCGATCAACGCCATGCGGCGTAAGGAAGAAGCGCCTCCGGCCGAGCCGACGACCAAGGAATGCCCGTTCTGCGCGACCGAGATCGCCATCAAGGCCACACGTTGTCCGAACTGCACCTCGGAGCTCGGCTAGCCCAGACCACGCCTGTCCCTTTTACTCAGGTCGGTCGGTATTCACCCCGGTAGTGGTTTGGTCGCAGGCCCTGAAGGACCCGCCTACAGAGGCTAAAGCACTACTCGAGGAGCAACATAGCTGTAGGCGCGCCCTTTAGGGTGAGCGACCAAGTCGTACTGAAAGTCATTCACCATCGGCTGACTCATTGGGACAGATACGGTCAGGGCTTGTCGGAGGCTCCGATATCGAGGCGCTCGAGATCGGCGACGACCTCTTCGGCGTGGTCGCCCGGTTTGACATCGGGATAGGCCACGAGAATGAGACCGTCGGCGCCGACGAGGTAGGAGATCCGCTTCGGAAGCGGGATCATCGCACGGGCGGCCCCGACCTGCTTGGCCAGGGTCTTGTCGCGATCGGACAGGAGCTTGAACGGCAGGTTGTTCTTCTCTGCCCAGCTCCGATTGGCCTTGGGCGTGTCGTAGGAGACCCCGACGACCGTCACACCGCGGAGTTGAAGATCGGACCAGCTGTCCCGCAGCTGGTTGGCTTCGAGCGTTCAACCACCGGTGTCGGCCTTGGGGTAGAAGAAGAGGAGATAGGGAGTCCCCTCCAAATCGGCACTCGAGACGGTGGTGCCATCGTGGGCGGGGAGCTCGAAGGCGGGGAACGGCATTCCGGGTTCCAGCATGGTTTCTTCTCCTGTTGCGGGAAGTGTTGCGGCGACGAGCACCGCTGCGAACGAAAGGGCCGTGATGGAGTGTTTCATAGCAGTCAAGAGAACCGATGTTCCACCCGGGTTCATTCCAGGCTATCGACGCGGAGACGCGAGAGACACGGCATGTCACCCTGAGCGAGCGAGTGTCGCCGAGCGAGTCGAAGGGTCTCCTCCGGGTAGGACGGGTGCTGTCTTCTTCATCGTTGCTCTGAGCTTTGGGGGATTCTTCGACTCGCTACGCTCGCTCAGAATGACAAATTCACTGTCACCCTGAGCGAGGGAGTTCGACGACCGAGTCGAAGGGTCTCCTCCGGGTAGGACGGGTGCTGTCTTCTTCATCGTTGCTCTGAGCTTCGGGGGATTCTTCGACTCGCTACGCTCGCTCAGAATGACAGGAATTAGCTGCCTCCGTCATTGCATCAGTAGGCAACGCCTCGCGGCGAGGCGGTGGTCAGGGTGACGAGTGAGGGATCGTCCCCGCCCACTCCGCCCCACGCTTGATCCCCCGTTGCAGGTGATCGTGGGCGGCGATGACCAGCGAGTGCGTGATGACTCCTTCATCGATCAGGCGGGCGAAGTCGTCGATCGGGGCCAGGGACACTTCGATCTCTTCCGATGGATCGAGATGCATCGTGCCGTCGCTGCGGCACCCCAGGGCGAGATAGGTCCAGCATCGATTGGAGAGAAAGGCCGGGTTGGGATCGACCCGGCCGATCGCGATGAGCTCCGACGCCCGGTAGCCGGTTTCCTCTTCAAGCTCTCGGGCGGCGGCGACGGCGGGAGCCTCGCCGGGATCGACGGCGCCACCCGGAATCTCCATGGTCATCTCGTCGGTGCCGTGGCGGTACTGCTCGACTAAGACCATCAGACCGGCCTCGGTGACGGCGATGATGTTGACCCAGTCGGGGCAGTCGAGACGGAGAAAGTGGTGTTCGCGACCCGACATGGGCGAGAGCTGCCGGCTGCGTGAGAGTTCGAAAATGGGGTAAGTGCCGAGCACCTCGGTGGCCAGAGTCGTCCAGGGGCGGGGTTTGTCGTTTTCCATGCGGCATTCTACTCATGGTTGGCGAGTGACGGCGATGCTTGACCGGCTCACAGCGGCCGCGGTAGGTTGTTTGTGATCAGACTGGAAGCGAGGCGAAGATGGCAGGAAAAGCGGATCTCGTGGATCGGATTGCAGTGCTCACCGGTATTCCGAAAACCCACATCGCCATGGTCTTCGATGCGATATTCGAACTCACCGGCGAGGCGCTCGCCGAAGGCGACAAGATCACCGTGCCCAACTTCGGCACCTTTATGGTTTCCGTACGTCCGGCGCGCCAGGGGAGAAACCCATCGACCGGCGAGACGATCAACATTTCGGCATCCAGGAGCGTCAGGTTCAAGGTCTCGAAAAACCTCAAGGACCGTCTGTGATTCCCTGACGGAGATTCGCGACGATCACTCCTGATGTTCCAACCGATTCCCGAGCATGATCGTCAGTTGTTCGTCCATCGGCATGGCGGGTTTGGCATCGTCCTCGTCTTCCCATGGCCAGCGAATGACCGTGACTGGCTGCTCGTAGAAGTCCACGCCGCTCGCCGAATACGACGCCACCAGCGCGGCCGCGAGACCCTTTCGGAGACGGATCGAAAGAGCCAACGCCCGCGGTTGAGCGATTCCCGGCATGTAACCGCCGAGCATCCGCGCCTGGTCGGTGGCCATGGCCATCTCGACCCGCGCCATGGGGTCGTTGTTCCACCGGTCGAGCCGGGCCCGGGTGCGAGGGTTTTGCGGCCGGAGTGAGATCTTGTCCAGTTGGAGGTTGAACTGCTTCTTCTCTTCAGCCTCATCCGCCGCGACCGGAGTGGCGATGAGCAGCGCGAGAACGAGAATGAGGCGATGGAGCATCAGCGTCTTCCAATGTAATCTCCAACGCGTGTGATGACCAGATGTTTCCCCAATTCTGCACCTCCGCTCGCGGCCGCCGCGAGCGGAGGTGCAGAATCGGGCGAGTGGAAGGTCGGCTACACTCGCACCGTGAGAATCTTCGGAATGCTCGTAGGTTTGATGCTGGTGGCTCTGGCGTTGCCGACCGCTGCTCAAGAGCGCGATGTCGCCAACTACGACATCGTGGTGGCCCTCGATCCCGAAACCCACGAACTGGCGGGGACGCAGACCATGCGGTGGCGCAACACCACCGGCGTTCCCACCTCCGAGATCTGGTTCCATCTCTATCTCAACGCCTTTGCGAGCTCCGAGAGCACCTTCATGCGCGAGCTCGCCGCCGACCCCATGGGTCGATCGTGGGTGGTCAACGAGGATTGGGGGTGGACGCAGATCACCCGGCTGGTCCTGTCGGACGGCACCGACCTGCTGACGGGGCTCAGGTTTGAACGCCCCGATGACGGCAACGAGAACGACTTCACCGTGGCGCGGATCGAGCTGCCGCGGGAGGTTCTGCCCGGTGAGGCGGTGGAGCTCGAGCTCGATTTCGTGGCTCGCCTGCCGAAGGTGGTCGCCCGAACCGGTTTCGCCGGTGAGTTTCACATGGTCGGTCAGTGGTTTCCGAAGATCGGGGTCTTCGAGGGCGATGCCGGCTGGAATTGCCATCAGTTCCACCTCACCAGCGAGTTCTTCGCGGACTTCGGCAACTACCGGGTTCGGATGACCATCCCCCGCGGGTGGGTGATCGGCGCCACCGGCGAGCAGATCTCGCGTGAACCCGTGGCCACCGAAGATCTCGTCGAGTTCCGCGCGGTCGAGGTCCATGATTTTGCCTGGATGACGGCCCCGCCCGATCTCATGACCGTGGTCGAGGCCGATTTCGACCCGGGTCGCGACGTGCCGATCGAATGGTTGGAGCGGGCCGGCGCGCTGCTCGATCTCGGCGCTGCGGATCTCGAGCTGCCGCCCATGACGATCCGGCTGCTGGTCCCGCGGTCACAGGAGTCCTTGGCGCCGCGCATGTTGCGGGCGACGCGCCTGGGAATCGCCTGGTTCGGTCTCCTTCTCGGCCCCTACCCGCAAGCCGGGATTGACGGTCGTTTCGCCGCCTCAGCAAGCCCGTGCGGCCGGGGGCATGGAGTACCCGACCTTCATCACAACCGGGGCGAGCCGGCTCGACGCGCTTTGGCCCATGAGTTGGAGTAATGACATCGAGGCGGTGACGGTGCACGAGATCGGCCACCAGTATTTCCAGGGGTTGGTCGCCTCCAACGAGGCCGAGCGGGCGTGGCTCGACGAGGGGCTGACGTACTGGGCCGAGAACAGCTGTGTCGAGGCCATCATCGCCGACGGTCTGGTTCCGGAGATCCGGCACCCCTCGATCTGGGGTCTGGATCGATTCTGGTTGAGCCTCGAGCGGCTGCCGTTGATCGTCGATCAACCGTCGTGGGCCTACCGACGGATCACCGACTATTTCCTCGCCTCGTACACCAAGACCGCGCTGGCGCTGCGCACGCTCGAGGGACTGCTCGGTGAAGCCCGCATGGCCCGGGCCATGCGGGCCTATTTCGACGCCTTCAGCTTTCGCCACCCGAGCGGGACCGACTTCCAGCTCGCCCTCGAGGAGGCCACGGGAGAGAACCTCGGTTGGTTCTTCGACAGCGCCGTTCGCGGCGGCGCCACCGCCGATTGGGCGGTGCTCGCCGTGAGCCACGAACGGCTTCGGCCGGTGGTCGGGAGACGGTGGAGCGAGGGCTCGTGGCGCGAGATCGAGGAGCCCGCAGAAGCCGAGGTGGGCGACGACCACGGGCCCTGGTCCGTCAATGTCGAAATCGGCCGGTTGGGCGAACTCGTCGGCCCGGTGGAGGTGGAGCTGCTCTGGGCCGATGGCCGGCGCGAACGCCGGCGGTGGGACGGCGTCGATCGTTGGATTCGCTGGCGCGAGGAGTCCGACGAGCGACTCCAGCAGGTGGTGGTGGATCCGGATGTCGTTTGGGCGCTGGAGACCCGCCGAGCCGACAACTACTGGCGCGATGAGGCCGCCGACACCGACCCCCTGTGGTGGTTCAGCGGCGCCCTGCGCCTGTTCGGTTTGCTGACGATGCCCTGGAGCTGAGACATGGCCGCTCATCCATCCCCGTGGTTCGGTCTCCGGCACGTCAACGAGATGTGGCGGGTGGTGCTCGCCGTGTGGCTGGTCTCGGCCGCGGTCTTCCTGCCGGCCCGCATCGTCGTCCTCACCGCCGTCGCCGGGACTTTTGCCGCCCTGCCCGGTGGCGATCTCCCCGACGGCGAGTTGCTGCTCATCACGGTCGAGCTCCTGCGCCCGGTGTGGGTGCCGTTGACGATGGCGGTGCTTTCGGGTTGGCTCGTCCTGTGGGGGTGGACGGTGCTTTGGCACGCCGGGGTGGTTCGGTGGTTCGTCCTGTCGGGCCGGAGCGGGGTGCGGTTGACCGAGATCCTGGGTCGGGGGCTGCTCGACTGGTGGCGCTGGGCGCGGCTCGGAATGACCGCTCTGGGGGTGCTCGTCCTCAGCCACGCGGTCCTGCTGCTGACGATCCGTTGGGCCGACGACGGGGCGCTCGACGGCGCGGACGATCGCCTGTTCGGCGGCCTCATCGTTGCTGCGGTGGCGATCTCGCTCGCAGTGGTGGTCCTGACCTGGCTGGCAACCCTCCGGGCTTCCTGGCTGCTCGGCGTCGGCGACCGGCGGTCGGCGGTTCTGGCCTGGCTGGCCGGTCTGTGGGGGAGTCTCCGACAGCCTCTCCGGTCGCTGGGGGCGCTGATCGTCTGGGGCGTGCCCGCCGTTGCGGCGATCGTCATTCCGATCATCGCCGGATGGAAGATCGAAGCCCTGAGAAGCTCGCTGCCGAGCACGATCATCGACGCCGCCGCCGGATTCTTCGTTGCGTTCTGCCTCGTCGGACTCTTCCTCTCCTTCGCCCCGGTGACGGGGATAGTCGACAAAGGTCGATCGGAAGAACCGTAGACAGCGCCTTACGGCCCCGCAACCACCGAAAATGAACGGTTTGGTCGCGGGTCGTCAACGACCCGCCGTACAGCGGGATGGAACCTGCAAAGGAATGCGGGCTCGCTACTTCAACCGGGTCGGCCGGCCGCGGCTACCTCTTCGGGACAGCCGTCGGTGTAGAGCTTGAAGTTCTCGATGTAGCGCGCCGCCAGCGCGTCGTAGCGCTTCCAGTACTCGTCCTTGTTGCCCCACGAGGTCGACGGGTCGAGGACATCGGTCGGGACATCGGGACAGCTGAGCGGGACGTCGAAACCGAAGAGCTTGTCCTTGCGGTACTCGACCTCGTCGAGCTTGCCGTCGAGTGCCGCGTTGAGCAGATTGCGGGTGTGGCGGATCGAGATCCGCTTGCCGACGCTCCAACCGCCGCCGACCCAACCGGTGTTGACGAGCCAGCAGGTGGCGTCGTGCTTGAGCATCTTCTTGCGCAGCATGTCGGCATAGACAAAGGGGTGGTGGACCATGAAGGGCGCGCCGAAGCAGGCCGAAAAGGCGATCTCGGGCTCGATCCCGAGACCGATCTCGGTGCCCGCGATCTTCGAGGTGTAGCCCGACATGAAGTGGTAGACCGCGTGCTCGGGGTCGAGCCGCGCGATGGGCGGCAGCACGCCCTGGGCGTCGCAGGTCAGGAGCACCACGTTCTTCGGGTGCGTGTTGACCATCGCTTCGGGGACCACGTTGGGGATGAAGTCGAGCGGATAGCCGGCGCGGGTGTTCTCGGTGAAGCGGTCGTCGTCGAGATCGAGCTTGCGCGAGGTGCGGTCCTGGACGACGTTCTCGAGCACGGTGCCGAAGCGGCGGGTGGTGGCGTAGATCTCGGGCTCGTGCTCGGCCGACAGCCGGATGACCTTGGCGTAGCAGCCGCCCTCGAAGTTGAAGACGCCGTCGTCGGACCAGCCGTGCTCGTCGTCGCCGATGAGCCGGCGGTTGGGGTCGGCCGAGAGGGTGGTCTTGCCGGTGCCCGAGAGCCCGAAGAAGAGCGCCACGTCGCCGTCGGCGCCGACGTTGGCCGAGCAGTGCATCGCCAGCACCTCGCGCAACGGCAGCAGGAAGTTCATCACCGTGAAGAGGCTCTTCTTGATCTCACCGGCGTACGAGGTGTTGCAGATCAGCGCCAGCCGCTTCGAGAAGTCGAGAATGATGGCGGTCGATGAGCGGGTGCCGTCGACCCGTCGGGTCGCAGCGGAATGACGGCGCCACGATCACGGTGAATTCGGGGACGTGGTTCTGGTACTCGTCCTGGGTCTTGAGCGGGATGAAGCAGGTTGCGGGCGAAGAGCGAGTGCCAGGCGTACTCGGTGATGATCCGGACCGGCATGCGGTAGTTGGGGTCGGCGCCGACGTAGCAGTCCTGGACAAAGAGCTCCTCGTCCTGGAGGAAGGCCTGGATCCGTCCGTGGAGGGCCGAAAAGAGCTGCGGATCGTACGGACGGTTGTACTCGCCCCACCAGATCTTGTCCTCGGTGGAGTGCTCGCGGACGACGTACTTCTCCTGCGCGGCGCGCGCCGACCACTTGCCGGTGTTGACCACGAACGGACCGCCGTGGCCCATGAAACCCTCGTTGCGGAAGATGGCCTCTTCGTAGAGCGCGGGCGCCGGCAGGTTCCAGTAGACGCGGTCGACGTGGGTGAGGCCGTGGTTTTCCAGATCCGAAGCGGCTCTTGAGATCCCCGGCCTGGGCCGCGGCGGGGGTGGCGAACTTCAGGTACTTGCTCATGCCCAGTCCCTCACCAGCTTGCGCTCGCCGATGTAGAGCTCGTTGGGCGAGTTCGGGTCGAGGGCCCACTTGATGCGTTCGATGCCCTCGGTGATGTCCTTGATCGAGCCGCAGTAAGCTCAGCCGCAGATGGCCTTCCATCCCGAACTCGACGCCGGGAACCGTCACCACCTGCACCTTGTCGAGGATGAACTTGGAGAGCTTGACCGAGTCTCTTGCCGTAGTGGCTGAAGTCCGGGAACGAGTAGAAGGTGCCGCCCGGCTCTGTCGATGATCACGCCGTCAAAGGCCCTGAGCTCGTTGACGAGCACGTTGCGGTTGTTCTCGAGGGTTGCGCGCAGCCCCTCCACCGACGACTGGAGGCCGTTGATGGCGCCCACCGCCGCGTGCTGGAGCAGCGCCGACGGGCCCGAGGTCTCGTGGCTCTGGATGTTGGTCATGGCCTCGATGAGCCGGCGGTTGCCGACCGCCCAGCCGATCCGGAAACCGGTCATGGCGTACTGCTTGGAGACGCCGTTGACGATGATCAGCTTGGAGTTCTCGCTCCGGTCCTTGGCGAAGTCGTAGGGGTTGATGCGGCTTGCGGCCGTCGAAGATGAGCCGGTGGTAGATGTCGTCCATCAGCAGCTACAGGCCGCGTTTCTCGCAGAACTCGACGACGTCGGCGATGAACTGCTCGGGGTAGACCGCACCCGACGGGTTGTTGGGGCTGTTGATGATCACCATCTTGGTGTAGGAGCCGACCACCTGCTCGATGTCCTCGATCCGCGGGATGAAGGAGCCGTCCTCGGGCGTCGACCGGCACCGGAATCCCGCCCACCAGCCGGACCATCTCGGGGTAGCTCACCCAGTAGGGCGCCGGGATAGATGACCTCGCCCTGGGGGTCGAGGACGGCGTGCAGCGCCGACATGATGGCCTGCTTGGCGCCGCCCGAGGCCATGACGTTCTCCGGCGCCGGCCGGAACCCGTAGAACTCCTCGGTGTAGCGGATGATGGCCTTCTTGAGCGCCGGGGTGCCGTCCGGCGGGGTGTAGCGGATCTCGCCCGAGTTGAGCATCGCCGGTCGCGGCGAGCAGCGCGTCGAGCGGCGGCTTGCCCTTGGGTTCGCCGCCCCCGAGGTGGATGACGGGGTCGCCCTTGGCGCGGAGGATCGCGGCGATCTCGTTGAGCTTGAGGGTGGCCGACTCGCCGATGTTCTTGGCGATCAGAGAAAGACTCATGATGTGCGGTCCCTTCTGCCAGCCGGAGCCAGCCAAAGCGGGCCGGTATTATCTCATAAAGTCTCTGAAAATGTAGAGGTTTGTGCCATCTTGCGCAAACGAGATTGCAAGCTGGAAGCTTGCGGCTACAAACGCACCCGACTTTGTAGCGGCAGGTGATCGAGTACCCTTGTAGCGGCAAGCATCTTGCTTGCCATGAGCGGGTCCTGACGGAGTACGATGGACCCATGGAAAAACTCGGCAAACACGGCGTGCGTCTCAAGGATCTCCGACGACGGGTCAAACGGCGGCCCGATGGTCAAGTCATCGTCGATGGTCGCCGGCTCGTCGCCGATGTCGTGCGCTGGGGAGTACCGGTCTTCGAGCTCTATTTTGCCGAAGGGGTCGAGCCCGATCCCGAGATCGTCGCGGCGGCGGGCGAAGTCTTCACCGTCGATCAAGCGGTGCTCGACGAGCTCGCGCCGACCAAACATCCCCAGGGAGTGCTCGCCGTGGTCGCCGATCCCAAACGGCCGCCTTGGCCGGCCCGCGAAGGGGTCGCCCTGTGGCTCGACACCGTTCAGGACCCCGGCAACCTCGGCGCCATCGTGCGATCGGCGGCCGCCCTCGGGGCGAGAGCTGTGCTCCTCTCTCCGGGCTGCGCCGATCCCTTCCACCACGCCGCGGTGCGCGGCTCCGCCGGCGCGGTCTTCCGGCTGCCGGTGACCCGCGACGTCCCGGTCGCGCGCGTCGCTGAGCGGATGACGGAGGCCAGCGGCGAGGTCTGGGCCGCGGGCCCCGGAGGCATTCCACTCGACCGCTGGGCGCCCTCCCGACCGGTGGTGATTCTCATCGGCGCCGAGGGCGCCGGGCTCTCGCCCGAGGCTCTCGCCGTCGCCGGCGGCGAGGTCACCATTCCGCTGGATCGCGAGATCGAGAGCCTCAACGTCGCCGTCGCCGCGGGGATCCTGCTGGAGCGATTGCGGGCGGGTTGAGCCTTCACGGCGCAGAGGACGCGAAACCCGAACCTTCAGCCCGGTCGAATGATCTCCACCTCGACGTCGATGTCGATGTCACGCCAGGCCCGATCGGTCGTGAGAACGGGTAGGGCGCGGGACCGGGCGAGGGCGAGACAGGCGCGGTCGCCGAGAGAGAGACCCGCCTGACGCGTGACGGGTCGAAGGGCGCCTGCAGAAAAGGCGAGAGCTTCGTCGAATGAGACGACCTCCAACCCGAGACTCAGTGCGAGGCGGATGTCGGAGTCCGGCATCCCCAGCTTGGCGAGCTTCGCCACGACCTCGGAGAGGTTGACCGAGCTGATGAGCCCGCCGGGAAGGAATTCGAGAACCCGGTCCCCACCGGGTTCGTCCTGGAGCAGGGCGAGCAGTGCCGAAGCATCGAGGACGACGTTACTCACGCGTCGCCTCTTCGTGTCGTTCCGCCACCAGGGAATCGGCAAGGCTCTCCCCGGGTCGGCTGTATCGCCGGACCAGCTCCTGGGCTTTTCGAGCCGCTTGCCTGGCGGTGCGCAGGCGGATTTCCCCATCCTCGACCACGAGAATCAGCTCATCACCCGCCTCGATCCCGAGCGCGCGCCGCGCCGATGCAGGAATGACGACCCTGCCGTTGCTTCCGAGATGTGTCCGAAGTTCCATCTTTGCCACCTCAAGAAGATACTAGCAAAAAGCGAATGTTGTGGCAAATTCCTTGAATAGGGCAAACTGAACCGCCGTCTAAGAAGAGCGTCGCCTCCTCCCATCAGCCTGGACTCCACCGCCGTCACAGTCGATCTGATGGCCGTCTAGCGAGCTGAGTGTTCGCGCCATCGGCACGACCCTTAGCTGGCTGAATTGCGATGCTTGGCGAACTTTGCGCCTTCGCGGTTCATTTCTTTACCGTAGCCGGACAGTCCCCGCTGGGCCGTCGGTTACGCGGCCGACGATGGCGGCGCTGGGAATCCGGCGCAGCAAGGCTTCGGCCCTGTCGGCCGGGACCGCAGCGAGGAGGCCGCCCGAGGTCTGGGGGTCGAGGGCGAGATCGACCAGTAGCTCGTCAGCGCCTTCTGCTATTTCGAGGACCGCGGCGATACTCGCGCGATTCTTGCCTGCGCCCACGGGGACGAGTCCGGTGGCGGCGGCGTCGAGGGCGCCGGGCATGGCCGGCAGCGCATCGAGGTCGATTTCGATGGCGCACCTGGAGGCTTCGGCCATCTCGGCGGCGTGGCCGGCGAGACCGAAGCCCGTGACATCGGTGACGGCGTGCGGCTCGGCGCCGTGGAGCGCCTCGGCGGCGTCGCGGTTCAGGGTCGTCATCCAGCGCATGGCGGTGGCGAGATCGTCGGGCTTGGCCATCCCGCCCTTGGCGGCGGTGGTCACCAGCCCGGTGCCCAGCGGTTTCGTGAGTACCAGAACATCGCCGGGTAGCGCGCCGCCGTTGCGCCACACCTTTTCCGGGTGGACGGTGCCGGTGACGGCAAGACCGTAGAGCAGCTCGGCGCCCTCGACGGTGTGGCCGCCGGCGAGCACCGCTCCCGCCTCGGCCATGGCCTCGAGGCCGCCGCGGAGGATCTCCTTGAGCGCGTCGCGACCGAGTTGCTTGAGCGGGTAGCTCACGAGGTTCATGGCGGCGAGCGGCGTACCGCCCATGGCCCAGACATCGGAAAGGGCGTTGGTGGCGGCGATCCGGCCGAAGGTGTAGGGGTCGTCCACCATGGGCGGGAAGAAATCGGTGGTGTGGATGATGGCGAGTTCATCGGAGACCTTCATCGACCCCGGCATCGTCGGCGGACTCGATGCCGACGATGAGGGCATCCGAAGTGAGCCGCGGCAGACCGCAGAGAACGGTGTGGAGCAGCCCCTTGGAGAGCTTGGCGCCGCAGCCGCCGTAGGCCGAGCCCTCGGTGAGCTTGACGGCGTCGATCGAGACGGTGGAGCGCAGCGTGCTCGGGGTCCAGGTCCCGACCTGGTCGCGGTAGACCGCCTTGGGCGTCAGCTTCAGGCTGTCGAGGACGTCGAGCAGCGCGCCGGAATCGGCCGATGCGGCTTCGAGCACCACGCCGCATTCCGAACTCACCGATCGCGGCGCCGGAACCGCATCGACATCGAGCCCGCGCTCGCGCGCCGCCTTCTCGGCGCGCATGACGCGCTGCACCGAGCCGAAAACGACGAGTAGGTCACGTGGGATCGAGTCAGTCATGATTCATCCTGCGACGGAGAATCATACCGCAGTGTTGGGAAGGCAGGCTGGAAGCCTGCCCCACAATACCGAGGTTGTTGGTTGTGGAGCAGGTATCTTGCCTGCTCTCAGCCCTCGAAAGCCAGCGCCGCCGCACCGAGGACCGCGGCGTGCTCGAGCTCGCTCGGGACGATCGTGACCCGCTCGATGATGTGCGGGTAGGCGAAGCGCTCGAGCCCCCGCCGCATCCCGCCAGCGAAGAGATCGTAGGCGGTGCTGATGGAGCCGCCGAGGACGATGACCTCGGGGTCGTAGGCGTAGAGGGCGAGCATGATCGCGGCCGAGAGCTCTTCACCATAGGCAGCGAATGCCCGCCGCGCCTCGTCGTCACCTTGGCGGGCCCGCCGGTGGAGCTCGTCGGCGCCGGCCCCCCACTCGCGGGGAAAGTAGGGGCTCGCGCACCAGCCCTGCAACATGAGGCCCTTGTGCGCCGACTTGCCGAGTTCGCCGACCCCACAGTTGGCGCCGTGGAGCAGACGGCCGTCGAGCACGACGCCAGTGCCGAGACCGGTGCCCAGGGGCATCCCCACCAGGTGACGGCAACCCTTGCCGGCGCCGAAGACGAACTCGCCGAGGGCGAAGGCGTTGGCGTCGTTGTCAATGGCGGCCGGCAGCCCGAAGCGGTTTTCCAGCGCGGTTTTGAGCGGCACCGCCTTCCATGAGGGGATGTTGCCGACCTCGCGAACGATGCCCTCGGCGACATCGACGACGCTGGGCACGCCGCAGCCGATGGCGACGACCTCGGGAGTGGTGACTTCCGCGACGGCATCCATCACCACGCCTAACACGGTGTCCCTGTCATCGTGCGCCGGGACGCCGCGCTTCACCAACGCTTCGATTTCGCCCTCGCGCACCCGACCCGCGGCCACCTTGGTACCGCCGAGATCGACCCCGATGATCGTCTGATCATTCATCGCCATGGTCCGAATTATGACATTGATCATCCTGTCAGCCCGAGCGAGAGAGTCTGACGACCGGGCCGAAAGGCCTCCCGGGTTTTCTGTTATGCTTAAAACTAGGAACCATTATCAATGAAGGCTTCCAACGGGTCATCGTCGCCTCGGATGGAACCGAGTTCGGGGAGCTCATGTTGAGCGGGTCCGAAAACAACGGTCCGCTGATCTTCGCCGACGGTATTGAGTCCGGCGGGCTCTCTGCATGGTAAGGGGCGACGCCGTGAATGGATCGATGCTCGGCCACTTCAAGATTACCGCCAAGCTCGGTGAGGGCGGGATGGGGGTGGTCTACCGGGCCGAGGACACGACTCTCGGTCGCGAGGTGGCGATCAAAGTGCTCCAGCCGTCCGTCGCGTCCGACACCGATCGGCTCGCTCGTCTCGGGCGCGAGGCGAAGGCGCTCGCGGCGCTGAACCACGCCAACATCGCCGCCATCTTCTCCATCGACTCCGCGAGACCGGACACCGGGGCAGATTCGGAAACGCCCGGCGAGAATCCCGTCACCTTCCTGGTCATGGAGCTGGTCGACGGCGAGGATCTCAACGAGATCATCGACCGCGGACCGCTCCCCGTCGATCAGGTCCTCGAGATTGCCGCTCAGCTGGCGGAGGCCCTCGAAGCGGCCCACGACCGCGGCATCATCCACCGCGATCTCAAACCCGCCAACATCAAAGTGGCCGACCGGAATCGGGTCAAGGTTCTCGACTTCGGGCTGGCCAAAGCGTTGATGACCCCCGGCGACCACCAATCCGCCGCGCAGGACCCATCCGCGGTGAGAACCATGACCGCGGATCTCACCACCGCCGGCTCCATTCTGGGAACGCCCGCTTATATGGCCCCAGAGCAGATCCTGGGGGAGCCCGCAGACAAGCGAGCGGACATCTGGGCTTACGGGGTCACGGTCGTTGAGATGCTCACCGGGAAGAAGGTGTTTTCAGGGTCATCATCCGCCTCCGTCAAGGCCAAGATCCTCGAGGGACAGCCCGATTGGGAGCAGCTCACGAGTTCGACACCCGCGCCGCTGATCGAAGTGCTCAAGCGATGTATCGAGAGGGATCCCTATCGGCGTCTCCGGGATATTGGAGAGGCTCGCTTCGCCGTTCGCTCGATCCTGGCGCGGGGAATTGACGAGGAAGCAGATGACGACCGGCGACGACCCCCCCCGACTCGCGCCGGCTTTGGTTTACTGTGGATCCTCGGCGGACTGACCCTCATCCTCGCGGGCGCACTCGCGTGGACCACCGCACGACCGGCGAATCCGTCGCCCGAACCGGTGCGGTTTTCGATCCGGCTGCCGGCCGGCGCGCACTATCATCCAAGCGAGCGATCCGCCCTCTCGGTGTCCCGCGATGGTTCGAAGCTGGTCTATGTCGGCGGTGACGGAGAAGCCACCAGGCTGTATACCCGTCGGCTCAACGCGACCGAGATCAGCCCGATCGACCATACCCGAGGGGCCCGATCCCCACTGTTCTCGCTCGATGGTAAGTGGATCTACTTCTATGTCGACGGCACCTTCAAACGGATCCCCATCGACGGCGGCCCACCCCAAACCATTGGCGGCGGCTCCCCCGTGACCCGAGGACAGTCGTGGCGGACTGAAGATGTGCTCATCTTCACGCCGACCAAAGCCAGCGGTCTGTGGCAGGCCTTCCTTCCGGACGGCGGGTATCACGAGGTGGCGGGCATCGAGGACGGGGGCGAATCGAGTGGTCTCTGCTGGCCCGATGTTCTTCCCGGAGGGAATCAAGCCCTGGTTTCGCGACTCAACAGCACCGCCACATCCTGGGATGACGGCCGTCTCCTTTTGGTGGATCTCGAATCCGGTGAGAAGCATCGGCTCATCGAGGGCGGCAGCCAGCCCACCTATTTGCCGACCGGGCACATCGTATTTGCCGTCGGCGGGGCGCTCATGGCCGTGCCGTTCGACCGGAAGACCGGCTCGCTGACGGGAACACCAGTCACCGTGGTCGACGATGTTCTGTGCGATCCCGCCAGCGGTGTTGCTCATTACGCGGTTTCCGACACCGGAACGCTCGTCTACGCCCGGGAGGGAGCCGCTCCCCGGACATGCGCAGGCTCCTCTGGATCGACCGGGAAGGTCGGACCGAGGTCATCAGCCGGGAGTCACGTCAGTTTCGACACCCGAGGATCTCACCCGACGGCCGCCAGATCGCCGCAACCATCGCCGGCGCCAGCGACGACATCTGGACCCTGGACCTCGACCGACGAGTGTTCAGGAGAGTGACCTTCGGCGGCAGGAACTTCATGCCGATCTGGAGCCCGGACGGGCTTTCCGTGATCTTCTCTTCGCTGGCCGAGAGCGAGATACCCGATGATTCATTCCTCTCCCATCGACGGCAACAAAACGGCCATACCACTCATGGAGGCGGGCGGCACGTCGTTCCCGGGCAGTTGGTCACCGGACGGAAATGTCCTGGTGTTCAGCCGTCTCGGTGGAGGAAACGACTGGGATATCGGAGTCTGGTCGGCTGATGGGAGTGAAACCGCGCTGCTCGACACCTCATTTTCGGAAACGGCGCCCGCCCTGTCGCCCGACGGACGTCTCATTGCCTATGTCTCGGACGAGTCTGGATCGCCTGAGGTCTATCTCGCGGCGTTTCCCGATCTCGAGGGGCGATTACAGGTTTCAATTTCGGGCGGCAGCCAGCCGGTGTGGGCGCCTGACGGACGCGATCTCTACTACCGGGCGGGCGAAGGACTCCTTGGCGTCGAGGTCCTTTCGGCCACTCCGGTGAAGGTCGGCGCGAATCGAATCGTCATCGACCGATCGCCCGTCGAGGAAGGACCCGTTCCGGGCTATCCATCGTACGACGTGGCGAGAGACGGAGAGCACTTTCTGTTTCTCGACAGCGAACCGATGCCGCGGGTGGATTCCCTCGAGGTCGTCCTCAACTGGTTTACCGATCTCGAGCGACTGGTTCCAATTCCTTAGCTCGTTTCCGGATCATTTCAAACGATCGAGTGCACGGCTTCAACCAACGCATCCACATCCGCCTCGGTGTTGAACGGGCCGATCCCGGCGCGCAGGGTTCCTTCGGGGAAGGTGCCGAGCCGACGGTGGGCGGCCGGGGCGCAGTGGAGCCCGGCACGGAGCATGATCCCGTGTTCACGGTCGAGCCGGGCGGCGAGCTCGCCGTTGTCGAGTCCGGCAACGGTGAAGCTGAGGATCCCGGCGTGGTCCGCGTCGTCGCTCCAGCCGTGGAGCTTCAGCGCGGCGATCTCGCGCAGTCCGTCGGCGAGCCGGCGCACGAGGCGCCGCTCGTGCTCGGCCACCGCTTCGACCACCCCGCTCGGCCAACCAGCGGCAGGCGGCGCCGAGACCGGCGATGCCGGGTCCGTTCGGAGTGCCGGCCTCGAGGCTGTCGGGCAGATGCTCGGGCATCTCCTCGCTCTCGGAGCGCGAACCGGTGCCGCCACGGACCAGGGGCTCGACGTCGAAGGCGTCGTCGAGCAGCATGACCCCGACCCCGGGCGGTCCGAGCAATCCCTTGTGACCCGAGCAGATATAGGCGGCGACCCCGAGGTCGGCGAAATCGAGGGGCAGGCTGCCGGCGGTCTGGGCGCCGTCCACCACCACCGGCACCGGCGCCGACCGCGCGGACGATCTCGGCCACCGGCAGCACCGCGCCGGCGACGTTGGAGGCGTGGGTCAGGACAACCAGGGCGGTCGGTGCGGCGTCGACCGCTGCTTGACGGCGGCGGCGGTGGGCAGCCCACCGGGGTCGTCGCCGTGAGCGACCGCCACCTCGACCCCGCGGGACGCCTCGAGCCAGCGCAGCGGCCGCATGACGGCGTTGTGCTCGAGCGCCGAGGTCACCACCCGATCGCCGGGTTGAGCCGGGTGAGCAGGACCGTGTTGAGCCAGAAGGTCGTTCCCGGACCGAGCAGGGTGCGTTCGGGGTCGGCGCCGAGCAGCGAGGCGATATCCTCGCGGGCGCCCTCGATGACCCGCGATGCCGCCACCGTCAGCCGGTGGCCGCCGCGGCCGGGGTTGCCGGCCTCGTGTTCGAGGAAGCGGGCCATGGCCTCGGCCACCCCGGGCGCCTTCGGCCACGAGGTCGCGCCGTGGTCGAGATAGATCGGGCGGTCGGCGGTCACGGTCTGACGACGCGTCCCGCAGACGCGAGCCGGCCGGCGATCTCGAGCATGTCGGTCACCCGCCCGACGGCGAGCTGATCGGCGAGCTCGAAGTAGTTGAGGCAGGTGCCGCAGGCGATGATCTCGATTCCCGATGTCTCGAGCCCGCGAAGGTCGTCGAGCAGCAGCGAGCCCTCGCAGCACAGCCTGACGCCGCCGTTGTAGAAGATGATGGCGTCCGGCATGGCCTCGAGCTCGGCCTGGGTCTTGATGAACGAGCGCAGCAGCAGCGCGCCGAGCTCGTCGTCGCCCGAACCCATGGTGGCGGCGGTGATCTGGACCACCGTCGGGCCGGTCGCGCCCGGCGCCACCGCCTGCGTGGGGCGCTGACGGGAGAGGTGTCGGAACCGGGATCGTCGCCGGCGTGAAAACTGACGTGAAAGGTGCCGTCGTCGTGGGCCTCGACCTCGGTGGCGATCCTGCGCGAGGCGGCAAAGCGGGTGACGTTGGAGCGGCACAGATCATCGGCCACCCAGAACCGGATCTCGCGTTCACCCTCGTCGAGCAACCCGCGGAGCTTGAGCACCGGCCCCGGGCAGGCGAGATCGCGAACGTCGTAGTCCTTCATCGGCAGTCCTCCGGAAACGAAGTGTACTGCGTCTCCGAATCGGGGCGAAACGAGGTACTATGGAAGTAGCCCACATCAGACGGAGGTGACCATGCTCGGACGAGGCGTTTTGAGTCGTCTGCACACGTTGACGCAGCAAGAGACCTTCACCCTCACCTTGTATCTGGACATCGATCAGAACAAGCCGGCCAACCGCAAGCGGGGTTTCGTGGTCCAGGCCGAGGCCCTGCTCAAAGACCTCAAGGCGACCCACGGCCCCGACCGGCAGCTCGCCGACGCCAACCGCCGGGCCCTCGAGCTGGTCAAGAAGCTCCGCCCCAAGGGGCGCTCCGCCCTGGTGGTGGTGAACACTCCGACCAAGCTCGCCGAGATCCACGAGCTCGGCCTGCCCTTCGCGGCCTCGGCTCACTGGCGCAAGGGCGCTTTCCTGCGGCCCATCGTCGAGGCCATGGACGAGAACGAGCGCTACGGCGTCGTCCTGACCAGCACCACGCGGGCGCGGATCTTCACCTCGTACATGGGGGAGATCACCGAGCACGAGGATCTGATCTCGGACACCACCTCGCGGATCGCGGGCCCTCGGCACCGATCAGTGGCGATCGCAGAGCAGGCACGAGACGCCGGCACGAGGAAGAGGTGGCGCTCCACGCCAAGCGGGTCATCGACGCTCTCCACGATCTCGCCCTGCGCGGCCCCGTTCGACCGGCTCATCGTCGCCGGCACCAAGAAGGCGACGGCGCAGCTCGTCCGGCTGCTGCCGCGCCGGCTCCAGGGCAAGCTCGTGCGGACCATCACCATGCCGGTGACCGCGAGCAAGAAGGAGGTTCTCGACGGCATCCTCAAGCTCCAAGAGGGGATGGAGCGCGAGCAGGAGGCGCTCCTGATCGAAGGCCTTGAATCCGAGCTCCACGACGGCGGCAAGGCGGTGGCCGGTTTCGCCCCCGTCCTCGACGCTATCAACCACGGCCGGGTGTGGAAGCTGCTCTACGACAAGAAGCTCAAGGTCAAAGGCGGCGAGTGCGGCGACTGTGGTTCATATACCCCCGAGACCAGAGGCCCGTGTCCCTATTGCGGCGGCAAGGTCAAACCCGTCGACCCAGACCCTCGATCGCCTCAGCCAGACCGTCCTCGAGATGGGCGGCCAGGTCGAGGTCGTCGACGGCCCCGCGGCCAAGCGCCTCGGCAAGCACGACTCCATCGCGGCGTTGTTGCGGTACTAGAGAGCTTCTGTGAGAATTGCAGGGTGGGCGGGTCCTCCGTAGGGTGGGCCTGGGCCCACCTTCAGAAACTTCCAGGACCCTGAAGCTGGGCCAAGGCCCAGCCTACTGCCCTGGATCGTCGGGATCGGATCACACCCGCCGCAGGATCACCAGGGTCCGGTCGTCGTGGTAGGGCACGCCGCGGACAAATGCCTCCACCGTTGGGTGGATCGCCTCCGCCATCGCCTCGACCGGCAGCCCGCGGTTTTCGACGCAGCACTCGCCGAGGCGTTCGCGACCGAACTCCTCTTCCTCGGGGTTGTTGGCCTCGGTGATGCCGTCGGTGTAGAGCACCATGGTGTCGCCGGGCTCGAGGATCGCCTCTGACGCCGTGTAGGTGGCGTCGGGCATGAGCCCGAGGGGCATCCCCGTCGGCATGAGCCACTCGATCTCGCCCGAGGTTCGAACCAGCGCCACCGGGTCGTGGCCGGCGCTGGCGAAAATCAGCCGTCCGGTTGTCGGGCTCGAAGAGACCGAGAAAGGCGGTGGCGAAGGACTCCGGCGGGGTCTTGGCGTTCATCTGCGGCGACACCCGGTTGAAGACCTCTTCCGGCGGGTGGCCCTCACCGAGATAGGCGAGGCAGAGCGCATCGACGTAGCCGGTGAGCAGCGAGGCCGCGATGCCCTTGCCCGAGACATCGGCGATGATCACGGCGAGGTCGCCGTGGTCTGATCTCTCGAACACCTGATAGTAGTCACCCGAAACACCGCGAGACGGGATGTTGCCGCCGTGGATCTCGACTCCCTGCGATCTGCGGCATCGCCGCCGGCAGAAAGCTGACCTGGAGCCGCCGCGCGAGCGCGACGTCGCGTTCGAAGCGCGCCCGTTCGGCGGCCTCCTCGGCGAGGGCGAGGTTGCGCATCCGCAGGCCGATGGCCGAGGCGACCACGACCAGCAGCTCCATGTCCGGTTCGCGGAACTCCCGTTCGGCGAGACTGGAGCTGAGGACGATCATCCCGAGGGCGCCCGTCGCCGGTCAGCAGCGGGTGCGGCCACGAGACTGCGCACGCCGGCCATGAGCAGGCTCTTGGCCTCCAGAAACCGCGCGTCGGTCGTGGTGTCGTAGACCACGGCCGCCAGTCCCTTGCCGATGACCTCGCCGGCCAGGCTCTGTGATTCGGGGAACTCGTCCGCGGTCTTCTCCATCGATCGGCTGGCCGTTCGGACCAGCTCGCTCGTCATCGCAGGAGGAAGATCGCGCCGTGCTGCGGACGAAGGTGAACGAAGACCCGATCCAGAACGCCTATCGAGGAGCTCCTCGATGGTCATGGCATCGGCGAGAGCCTGGTGGACATCGACCAGGACCCGGAGTTGATCGGCGGCCCGCCGCAGTTCCTCGGGGCCGGTGATGTCCGGTCGCGACATCGCCTTCTTCGACTCGCCGAGGATCGCCGACGCGGGGCGCAAGATCGTGCGGGTGCCGGAGTCGACGGATTCGATCCGCCGAGTGTCGGCGCCGCAGACCTCGACGATGGACGCCGAAATCCCGATCACGTCGCCGGGGCCAACCGCGGTCGGTCCCGAGATCCTGACCCCGTTGACGAGGGTGCCGTTGCGCGACCCGAGATCCTCGACCAGCCAGTCGTCGCCGTCGCGGAAGAGGCGGGCATGGCTGGCGGGAGAGGAATCGATCGGCGATGGACACATCGGCCGAGGTCGAGCGCCCGATGATGACCGAGTCGGCTTCAACGGGGACTTCGAAACGATCGCCATCGGCGGGTCGAATGTCGAGCTTGATCATGGTGGGTCGATTATCGCAGTGGCGGGGGCGGCGGGCAAGCGGATGCGCTAATGCCGAGACTGACCCCATGTCATTCTGAGCGAGCGGAGCGAGTCGAAGAATCCCCCGAAGCACGGAGCGAAACAGAGAGAACCGGCGCCTTGCCGACTCTCGGGGGACGCTTCGACTCACTCGTCGGACTGCGTTCGCTCAGGGTGACGGTGGAGTGTGTCAGTTGGAAGCGCATTACCGCGCGAGCGCGTTGATCTGCCAGAGCTCGCGATCGCTGATGTTGATGACCGGGTGGAGAGAGAGCAGACCCGGTGGGTCCGATGGCCTGCTCGAGGTACTCGATCTCGGCGAGGCGGTCGTCCATCTCGGGGTCCGGCGGAAGGGTGAAGCCGGCTTCCCGCGCGAGCAGGACGCCCTTGGCGCGGATCGAGAGCTCGGCCCGAAGGCGCAGGAGGCACAGCATGTCGGCCACCGTGGTGGCCGGGAAGCGTTCTCGGAGCTCCTCGAGATAGCGGCCGATCCGGTTTTCCGAAACCCGGCCCTCGCCGATGAGCTCGAGGAGCTCGGCATCGGTGTCGAAACCCACCCCGAGCCAGTCGCGGGTGCGGCGTTCGCTGAGGGCGAAGACCGTGATGAAGAAGACCGGCAGCACCGCGAGGATCAGCACGGTCGAGAGGTAGGGGGAGAAGAAGAAGTGGTTGAAGATCGAGTGCAGGGTCCAGGCCACCAGAAAGCCGGGCAGGAAGATCCACGCGCGAGCGCCGCCGTTTCGGTCGGCCAGGGTCTTGGAGATCATGGCGAAGATGGCGGTGACCCCGCCGTGCATCACGGCGGTGCCGAACCCGCGGACCACCCACAACGCCAGGCTGCGATCCTCGAGGATGAGAAAGTAGCTCGGGTTCTCCACCAGCGCGAAGCCGGCGCCGACCGCGAAACCGAAAATGGCGGCGTCGACGAGAAAGCCGATGCGGCGCTTGACCAGCAGAAAGACGATCACCGCACCCTTGAGCAGCTCCTCGATCGCGGGGGCGATGAATCGCACCAGCACAGCCCTCGATCGATCTCGGTGTGGTCGAGGATGAAACCGTTGAGAACGAGGCTCGCGAAGGCGGCGATGGAGCCCGTGGCGATGAGGTAGACCACCCAGCGCGGACGAACGAGCTTGTAGCTGTCGAGGAGGATCAGGACGACCAGGAACGAAAACACCGGCAGCAGACCGAGGAGGATCCGGGCGCCGGCATCGATGGGGGCCATGGCCCCGAGGTTACAGGATCTTGAGCGAGATCATGAACTCGTTGGACGCCTTCATGCCTTGTGCGAAGGCCTGCGCATAGCCGAGTGACAGGGTCATGTCGAGCCGCGAGAGCACGCCGAATCGCAGATCGAGCTGGACGCCGACGTTGCCGATCTCGCGGCGCTGGTTCGCGTCGTCCCAGCTGGTGACGATCCCGGTCGTGAAGAGCGACGGGCGGATCCAGGTGATGAAGAAGCCCGGCGATCCCACCTTGCGGAACCGGATGGGCGGCAGGTTCCACTCGAGCAGCGCCTTGGTGAAGGTCTGGCCCGCGATGGAGTTCAGATCGACACCGGGAAAGCTGTACCACTGGTGGTAGCGCTTGATCGGTCCGTCGTCGATGTAGTTGTTGCCGAAGCCGCCGAAGAAGAAGGAGGCGAAGGGGTCGTCGGCGTCGCCGTGGGCGTAGCCGGCATCGGTGCGCAGCCAGATGGAGGAGTGTTTGATGGGCAGGGCGAAACCGATGTCGAAGGCGCCGCGGATCTGCGGGATCGCCTGGCTGTTGACGTAGTTGTTGACCGCGACGAGCTCCCAGGTGTGGCCCTTCTCGTCGTCGACGTGGCCCAGCGAGGAGCGCACGTTCGCTGTAGTGCAGCTTGGCCTGGGTCCACCACAGCTTGTCGTACGGCGAGGCCACGTTCTGGTAGCCCGGGACCTGGTCGAGACCGCCGTAGAACGCGGTGTCGAGCTCGAGGGCAAGCTCGCGCGGGCTGTCGTAGATCAGGTTCTTCGACCAGCCGAGCTCGGCCGAGTAGCCCTTGAGACCCCGGTAGGTCGGACCGAGGAGATCGTAGAAGTCGGCGTTGTTGTACTTCAGCGCAGCGGTCCAGTTGTAGCGCTCGTACTCGAGCTTGGCGTGGAGCCGCTCGTCCGAGGCGAGGGTGTTGTCGGGGGTGTAGGAGGCCGAGAAGAAGAGCCGGTTGAGCATCAGCGGGTCGGAGAAGTTGATCCGGAAGCCGAGTCCCGGGCGACCCGCGGTAGCCCTGGATGATCGGGTAGACCGACTCCAGACCGATGCTCTTGAAGCCGTGGTACTCGCCCTTTTCGACACCCTCCTCCTCGAGATCGATCTCGGCCGGCGAGCCCACCGACCACTCCTTGACCACGGGGTACTTCTCGACGATCTGCTGGCCGAGGAAGGTGATCGGCGCGACATCCTCGAGCGGTTTCGCCTCGATGGTGGCGGGCACGAAGCCCTCGCCGGTGTAGCGGAAGACGATGAGCTTGTCGTCGCCCAGGGGGATCGGCCGGAAGAGCCCGGTCTCGGTGTTGCTCACCGCCTCGATCGCATCGGTGGCCATCTCGTAGCGGAAGATGTTGGAGGCCCCGGTGAAGTAGGTGCTGCCGTAGAGGTATCGGCCATCGGGCGAGAAGACGAAGTTGGACGGGATGGTGGTGCCGAACTCCACCTCCTCGACCGGTGTCATCTCGCCGGCGATCAGCGACGTCGTCGGCCAGACCTGCAGGGTGTGGTGGCCGTCGATCCCGCCGATGGAGGCCGACAGCAGGCTGCCGTCCGGTGAGATGTCGACATCGTAGATGACCTCGCCGTAGGGCCACGAGTGGATCTGCTCCCACTCCTCGTAGGGGTGGGGGATGCGGACCAGGGTGGCGAACCCGTTGAAGTGACGCACGCCCCAGATCGAGCGGTCCGCCGGGTTGAAGGCGAGGTCGCCGATCCGGGCGTCCTTGAGGAGCATCTCCGACTTGCCGGTCTCCGGATCGATGACCCAGAGGTCGCGGTGCGAGACGTTGTCGGTGGTGTAGAAGATCCGCTTGCTCTCGTGGTCGTAGGCCACCGAGGTCACGGTGAAGATGACGGGCTCCTTGATGTCGACGATCTTCTCGACCTCGCCGTCCTCCACCGAGATCGAGCCCAGGTGGGCGACGACCCCGGGGTAGTTGAAGGCGGCGTAGATGCGTCCCCGGTCGGCGTCGAAGAAGGCGCTCGACACCGAGCCCAGGGCCTGCTCGGAGAGGTCCTTCACCGGCGTGATCGGGTACCGCCGGATGGCCTCGAGGTTGGCGTTCTGGAACTCGTGCTCCCAGGCGATCCAGTCGGCCCACGCCTCGCTCAGCTTCTTGCCGTAGACGTGTTCGAACTGCGACGCGTAAGTACGCCTTGCTGCCCTCCCGCCGCGAGACCCACTCGATCACGCTCTCGGGTCCGTACTCGTAGGGCCAGGTAGGACATGAAGCGGGTGCCGTAGAGATAGGAGTTGACCTCGACCTGGAAGTCGATCTTGGTGCCCTCGGAGACGAGCCCGAGCGGGGTGTAGAAGCGGCTGCCGTCGCGCACCATGGATCTGAAGACCATCTCGTCCCAGGCGCCCTGGGCGCGTCCCATGCCGCCCGCCATCCAGGTCTCGACAAAGACCGCGATGCCCTCCTGATACCAGCGCGGAGCGGCGTCGCGCGGCGTGGTCAGATAGGCGTAGAGGATGGTCCCCGGGTTGTCCGCGCTCGGCTGCACCTTGCCGGCGAAGAACTTGCGCCAGAAGTGATCGCGGCCCGCGGCACCGTCGACCGCCGCGATGTGGACCAGCTCGTGGTTCATGAGCCAGTTCATGCGCTCGTTGGCCGAGACGATCTCGTAGACGAAGGAGAGCGGCGCGATCTCGAGCATCAGCATGTTGCGCGGCACCGCTCCCGGCGGCGGCGTTGCCGCGGTCCGAGAGATCGACGAGCAGCACCGTGACCGGTTGCGACGGCTCCCAACCCCAGAGCTCGCGGTGGAGCTCGAGGGAGTTGAAGAAGCAGCGCGCCACGTGCGGTGCGAGATAGCCCTGGGTCGCGTCGAAGTAGAGCAGCCGCAGCTCCTCGGCGGTCATCTCGTCGAGCTCGACCGCGGCGGATGACGAGGCCAGAAGGAGAACGACACCGATCAACGCGATGACTGTCCTTCGGCTCATCCACTCCCCCCTTCGAGTCACCTCGAGTCCGCGGCTCGAAACCGCACCGAGCATGTCACCCTGAGCGAGCGAGTCCGACGAGCGAGTCGAAGGGTCCCCCGCGGGTTCAGACATCCTTGCTCGGTTCTCATCGTCGCTCCGAGCTTCGGGGGATCCATCGACTCCGCGGCCTTCGGCCGCTTCGCTCAGGCTGACAGGGTGTTCTTCCCCCGGGCGGACAGACAGACCCGGGCCGACGCCGCAGACTGCGGCGCCGACCCTCGAGCAACCGGATTGCCTGCTGAGCTATCGGTGGTTCTCCATCGCCTTGACCATCGCTCCGTTCGCCAGGGCGTCGCGCACCGAGGCCTGCGCCATGGCGTTGGCGAAGGCGTCGTTGGACCAGGCATTCATGAAGGCGTCGTTGGCCATGGCGTTTTGGAATGCGTCACTCGCCAGCGCGTTGCTGGAAGGCGTCGTTGGCGATGGCCTCTCTGAAGGCGTCGTTGGCGAGCGCCTGCTGGAACGCATCGTTGGCCATCGCCTTTTGGAAGGCGTCATTCGCGAGGGCGTTCTGGAAGGCGTCGTTGGCCAGGGCGTTCCGGAAGGCGTCGTTGGCCAGGGCCTCCCGGAAGGCATCGTTCGCCAACGCGTTTCTGGAAGGCGTCGTTGGCCATGGCGTTCTGGAACGCGTCGTTGGCCAGCGCCTGCTTGGAACGCGTCGCTCGCGAGCGCCCGCTGGAAGGCGTCGTTGGTGAACGCCTGTTGGAAGGCGTCGCTGGCCAGGGCGTTTTGGAATGCCTTGTCGGCGAGCGCCTCCTGGAACGCGTCGTTGGCCAGCGCGTCCTGGAACGCCTTGTCGGTCATCGCGACGCGAGTGCTCTGTTGCGCCAGGGCGCTGACAAACGCGTCGTTCGCCATCGCGTTCGCGGAAGGCATCGTCGGCGAGCGCGTCGTGGAAGGCGTCGTTGGCCATGGCCTGCCGGAACGCGTCGTTGGCCCAGGCGTTTTGGACCGCGTTATTGGCCATCGCTTCCTGGAACGCGTCGTTGGCCCACGCCTGCTGGAAGGCATCGGAGGCAAGCGCCTGCTGGAAGGCGTCGCTCGCGAGCGCGCTGCGGAAGGCGTCGTTGGCCCATGCCTCGCTGGAAGGCGTCGTTGGCAAAAGCGTTCTGAACCGCATCGTTGGCCATGGCCGCTTGGAAGGCGTCATTCGCCACGGCCTGTTGGAAGGCGTCACTGGCGAACGCATTGCGAACCGCGTCGTTGGCGAGTGCGTTCCGGACGGCGTCGTTGGCGAGGGCCATCCGCACCGCGTCGTTGGCCATGGCGTTCTGCATCGCCTCGCTCGCGAGCAGCTTGCGGGTCTCCGGATCGTTGATCAGCTGGTCGAACTCGTCGGTCTGCATGAAGGCCTGCAGTTCGATCTGCTCGATCTGGACGTCTTCGGCGGTGATCTGCTCGGATCGGTAGCGTTCCGCCGCGCCGATGGCGCCGACGGCGTCCTCCTCCAGCGGCGGGCGGCTGATGCAGCGAGAAGTATCCGATCGCGACGACGCCGATGACGGCGACCGCCAGAAACGCACCGATGATCCCCTTGTTGTTCGAAGCCATACTCACCCCCTTGCCAGGCCTGAAGCCCGGTTGTTCTGTCGTGGTTTCACGGGTGTCACTACTCCAATTACCGGTCAGCGGCCAAAATGTTGGTTTCTTTTTTCTCTGGATGGTCGCCGGCGGCCGGTTCGGCATCCGGATTCGCTTTGAACGAGGCTTATCCGTGGTGTCGACGGCCTGCCGGGCCGTTTCCAGTGCGCGGTCGATTCTCGACCTCAGCTCCACCGGCGGATCCAGCTCGGCGACATTCGCCAAGCGATCGGCGAGTAACAAGAGCTCCCGGTCGAGATCCCGCGCCTCGAGGTTGCCGGCCAGCCACGCATCCAGCTCCGCGCGGTCTTCGTCTGAAATGACGCCGTCGATCCGCTCCCACAGCAGGGCTTCCAGGCGCTCGGGCTTCATGGCGTGAACCCCATGCCGAGCAGCACCGTGCGCAGGCGTTGGCGGGCGGTGAAGAGTCGGGATTTCACGGTCTTCTCCGGGACGTCGACGAGCTCGCTGATCTCGCTGTAGCTGAAGCCCAGGATGTGTTTGAGCACGATGGCGATGCGCTGATCGGGGCTGAGCTCGAGGAGGGCCCGCTCGAGGAACTCGCCGGATTCGGTGGCGCCGAAAAGGACTTCGGGGTTGGAGTCGGAGCTGTGGGCCTCGGCGTCGATGGCGGCGAGAGGCCGCCGGGCCTCCACCAGCTTGAGCGCCCGGTTGCAGGTGATGCGGTAGATCCAGCTGAAGAACCGACGCGAGGGATCGAAGGTGTGGAGCTTTTCATACGCGGCGACAAACGCCGACTGGGTGACATCCATGGCGTCGTCGACCGAGCCGGTGATGCGGTAGGCGGCGTTGTAGAGCGCGCGTTGGTAGCGATCGACGAGCTCGTCGAACGCGCTTCGATCTCCCTGGAGGCAGCTTTGGACAAGCATGGTGTCGTGTTCATCTCTGGTCATAAATACCGGCCGCGCCGACAAAGGTTGGTCAGCCTGTCCGTTGTTCCTCCTCACTCGTCGATTTCGAAGATCTTGTCGAAGCCCGCGATGCGGAAGACCTCGCGGATGTGCGGGTTGAGGTTGGCCAGGGTCAGGGCCCGCGCCGCGGTCGGTCAGGCGTTTCTGGGTGGCGAAGAGCAGACCGAGCCCGGCGCTCGAGATATAGCTGAGCTCGGCGAAGTCGACCACGCACGAGTCGTCGACGAGGCTGAAGACCTCCTTCGCCCGTGTCGACCTGAGCCGCGTCGAATCGGCCGCTGGAGCTGGACTCTGCCGTTGTCGTCGCGTGTGATCTCGAACATCTAGCTCTCCAGTCGTTTGGTCACCGAGACCCGCATCTGCCGGGTCCGGGTTCGTAGCTCGTAGCTCACGTCGTCCACCATGGTCTGGACGAGATAGAGCCCGAGGCCGCCGGGCCGGCGCTCGCCGATGCCGGCGTCACCGGTGGCGTCGGGATGGTCGCCGGGATCGAAGCGCTCGACCCCGGAGTCGACCAGCTCGAGGTGAAGGCAGTCGTCGACCCGCTCGATGCTGAGATCGATCGTCCGCCTCACCGCCGGTGTTGTGCCGAACCATGTTGGTGAAGAGTTCCTCGACCACCAGGTTGATGGTGAAGGCGGTGCCCTCGTCGATCGCAGCCTCAGCGACGAAATCCTCCAGGAATCGGAAGATCTCGTCGAGAGCATCGATCTCCCTGCGGAATCCCCTCCGCATGACCACCACGACCTCTCCTCAGACGCGCGACGTCGATCCCGGCCCCGCCGGGGCGAAGCCGTCCTTTGATCGAATCCGGGTACCTTGTGCACAAGTCTAGCCCGGATTACCCGGAGGGTCCACCGCGCGGGCCTCCTGCGACTCATTTTGCCCTCGCTTCCCAGATGACCAGAACACGCCGCTCACCCGTGAGGCGGACGCGTCCACGTCCAGCCAGGGCGGACGGCCTACTCCAGGAATGACGGAACATCCAGCACCTGTCATTCTGAGCACCGCCACGCCGCGAGGCGGCGCCTACTCATGGAAGGAACATGGGATCGGTCTGGCAACCCGGTGGCGCGCGAATTTGAAACACAAAGGACACAAGGGACCCGAAGGTTCCACTAAGCATCGCGATATTGACCCGAACCCCCTCCAATCTTGAAGGGTCGGATCACCCTGCGATGAGTCAGGAACGACTTGGTGGTCTCTTTGTGGATCTTCGTGATCTTTGTGTTTCAAGACGCGGAAGCCGACAGCCCGATAATACCCGATGTACGTAAATCATTTAATCGAGAACGCTTACAGGAAACGAGTAAATTTGTTCTTTGGGAGCGAACGAGTCCGCGAGTGAGTCGAAGAATCCCCGAGGGTCGGTGGGACGAGCTAACAGGAGCGGTCTTCCAACCCTCAGGAGACCTTCGACTTCGCGACCTCGGAGGTCGCTGCGCTCAGGGTGACGGTTTTTGGCGGCCTCCGTCATCCGATGACTAGGCGCCGCCTCGCGGCGTGGCGGTGCTCAGAATGACAACAGATGCCGCCCCAGACGAAGCTCAGTGCTAAGCTCAAACGAAGGATGAACCAGACATGCAGGTGAACTTCGAGCATCCTCCGGACCGCCCCGGGGTCCTCATCGTCCGCCTCAGCGGTTCGGTCGCCGCCCTCGAGGCGGACCAGTTGTGGGAGTCAACCGCTCAGCAGCTTGATTACGAGACGCGTTTCGTCGTCTTCGACTTCACCGGGGTCACCATGCTGACCAGCGCCGGAATCGGGATCCTGATCCGTCTCTACACCCGACTGAAGGCCTCGGGGGGAGGACTGGCGATCTTCGGCTGCAGCGCCAGGATCCGCGAGATCTTCACCATCGTCATGCTCGACAAGGTGCTCAAGGTCTGCGACACCGAAGCCGAGGCCTGGGCAGGCCCTCCAACCCTGAGAGAGTTTTCAGTTCTCAGTTGAGCCTCTTGCAAAATTCAATACCGCTACAAGGGCGGGTATAAAACCCGGCCCCTACGATTTGTGGAAACTACCGTAGGGGAGGGTTTTACACCCTCCCCACCAAGACAGCTGAGGGTTCAACTGACCAACCGGCACGATCTTTTTGCAAGAGGCTCAGTTCTTAGTTACATCGCAGACGGTGAGGGGACACTGTGATGAAGAAAACTCAAAACTCAAAACTGAGAACTCTGCGATGCCTACCACGTCGGCACCGTCTCCCACCCCGGGAACGGGTCGTGGGTGAGCGACCAGCTTAAGGCGGGCTCAGGCGCCGCTGGAATTCGTTTGAGGTACCCTCGGTGAGGAGGCTCCAGAACATGATTCACAGTGCTGACCTGGCCGAACGCATCACGGATGTGCTGTCGGCTCGCCGGGAGATCCTCGAGGCGTACCTCTTCGGATCCCTCGCTCGGGGTGAGGGCCGGGCGCACAGTGACATCGACATCGCCGTTTTTGTTGATCAGGCGAAAACCGAACCGAGCCTCTTCGGATACCGATCCGAATTGACCTCCGCGCTCATGAGTGGCCTCGGCAGCAACGCCGTTGACGTTGTGATCCTCAACGATGCTCCGCCATTGCTCTACCATCGAGTCCTGCGAGATGGGTCCCGCCTTCTTTCCCGTGACCTTCGCGCGACCACGGTTCGTGAGGGCCGGGCTCTGTCGCGGTACTGCGATTTCGCTCCGAATCTCGCCAAGATCGACGCCATCCTCGGCGCTCGGCTGCCGATCTCGGAGAGGTGACCATGAGTCCGGGCGAAGTCGACGTTGCGGTTGTTCGTCGCCACCTGGCCGTTCTTCGAGTCCTTTGCCGTCGACATCGAGACCTACCTCAGCAGTCTCTGATGACCTCGATGTGGTGGTCTTTTCGCGGGCGGGACGCCCGCGCCACAAGGGCGCCGGTTCAATTTCCTCGGATTACCGTTTTATTAGGTAATTGGACAAGTCTCGATAGTAGTTCTCGTGCGGTCCGATCGTGATGAGCTCGAGATGGTCCTCGACAACACGGTAGGAAAGGAGATACTGCGTCGCGTGTATCTTGAACTTGTGGACCAAGACATCCTTGAGATCGCCCCTTTTTTTCTGTCCGATTGAGGGGTTGTTCAAGATCTTGCGAATCTGACTGTCGAGAATCCGCTTCTCTTGCTCACCAAACTTCCGGGCCTTCTTTTTGAATAGTCCCGACTGAAGGATCTGCACGGCGGATTACCCAAACTCATATTCGGAATACTCACCCTGATCAAGCTCTTCAACTCCCATCAGAATCTCCTTGATCAGCTGATACGGCAGGTCGGGATTCTCTTCAGCACACTTCCCGATCCTCGCCCAATGTTCGATCTGGCCGGTGATGGAACGGTTGTCAACTGAGCTGACGAGCCTGGCTGCTTTTAACAATTTTTCAGAGACTCTCACCGCAGTACTCATAGTGAAACCCCTCTTCATTTTGTAGCATTTTACAACGTAACATTGTAGTTTGCAACCAAGCTGTCCGTACTTCATAACTGCAACAAACACCGAGCCACGTTGTGGTGCGGGCGTCCGATGCGCAGGTGTCGTTCAGGTTCGGATGATCACCACCTCGGCACCGTCTCCCACCCGGGGAAAGGATCATTCCTGAGAGAGTTTTGAGTTTTCAGTTATGAGTTCTTAGTTCCATCGCAGACGGTGAGGGGACACTGCGATGAAATTCATAACTCATAATTCAGAATTCATAATTCGCGATGCTCACCACGTCGGCACCGTCTCCCACCCCGGGAACGGATCGTGGGTGAGCTTCCAGCCGGTGGCGGACTCGGGGTCGCGGACGACCCGGAGGTTGGTGAGGGTCTTGAGCTTGGCGATGAGCTCCTCGCGCGGCAGGGTGTGGAGCGGCGGCTTGGAGAGATCGGGCATGGGCCAGAGGCGGATGGTGTTGTCCCAACCGCCGGATGCCACCCATCTTTTGAGGGGATCGACAGCAAGGGTGGTGACGGCGTACTCATGTCGATACATCAGATGTGGCTGGCTGCCGTCGACGGGGCCGATGCGGACCACGCCGTCCTTATCACCAGTGACGGCAATGGTCCCGTCGGAATCGATCGCCACGGCAGTAATCTGATCTCCGTGGGCCTCCAACGGTGTCACGTCGCCTGAGTCGAGGTTCATAAAGAGAGCATTTCCTGGTTTGTCTGATTGGGCTTCGAGGATCAGAACTTTGGTTCCGTCAGAACTGGCCGCGAATTTTGGAATCCTGCCCGCATACAACAAGGAATTCTCTCCGGTCTCCAGGTTCCACACTCGCAGCCCTGTCTCCCCTGACGAGATGAGCCCTCCTTGTTCGGTGAAGCTGACTCCGTACGCCATCAAATCGCTGTCGGTGAGGGTCCTCATCACTTCGCCAGAGTCTGCGTCCAAGATGGGGAGTTCGTTGGTTGCGGAAGCTTTTGTGAAAAGGCGCCCGTCGCGAGTCAGCGATACATCTTCAACGGGAGCCCCGCTCACGATTGTCAATGTTCGCGGAGCTCCCTGATTGAACGTGACCTTTCTCAAGGTCGCGCCCACGGTGGGAAAATCCCAGCAACAGTCGCTCTCCGTTGGCAGCCACATCCAGAGAACCCGGGAAGCCCACTTCCGAATCGGTCCTCCAAAGCTCCCTTCCCGGCACCGGTACCTCGCCATCGAGCGGCCAGACCCTTACCGTACAGTCGTCGGAGGATGATGCGACCCACTTACCTGTGGGTTCAAATACGACGTCTGAAATGGGTGCTTCGTGACGCCGAATCACGAAGGCGTATTTTCGCGCCAGCGGCCAAAAAGCGAGCCCCGAGCCATCCGAGGTTGCGAGCCAAACGCCTTCCGGATGAAACGCACCTAAAGGGAAGCCTTCAAACGATCCTTTTGCCAGTATCAACGGTTCGGCATCAGCTGGGGCGGACAAAGGCCACAGACGGACCTTTCTGTCAGGATTGAAGCGGATTCCATATGGACCAACGGGATCCAGCCACCCCTGCCCGGCTCCGTCGGTTCCGAGATCGAGGCGACGCAGAAGGCGTGGTGGGTTGGTGGATAGGGACCAGACCCATGAAGTGAATCTTCTGTTGAGGTCGAAAAACTGGGACTCAAGAAGAGACTCGCTGCGCGGGCGTGCGATGAAATCGTTAAACGGAGGTTTCATGATTTTCGGATCAGGACCGCTGATTACGATGGGCGGCGAAGCGCCGCTAACATCCCAAAGAGAGATTTTCCCGTCGCGGTCGCAGGTAGTAAAGAACCGCCCGAGAGGGTCGTTTGAAGCCTTGACCACTTCACTCGTCAGCCGGCCGAGAAACCGAGGCTCCGAAAGTTCGTGTTTGGAGATGTCGACAATCTCGACGTCCTTGTCAATCACGCTGCCAAACCACCTCTCGTTCATGACTATCCTTCGCCTCAAGTCTCCCAAAGCAGGGAGATCGAAGCTCAAAGTTCCGAGTCGTTCCTCGGTGCCGTCGTACCCCAACGAGTAGATCACCAGGCGACCAGACTCCGATACGGCTGTCAGAAGGCGCTCATCGTCTTCGGACAAAGCCCTGTCGATAGAGGTGCCTGCATAGTGAGTGGTGGCGAGCAAACGTCCTTCGACACCGGACCACAATGAAACATGAGTTCCAGGGGGGGCAGTCTGAACTGAGAGTGTGGCGAAGGTGCTTGAGTTGAATCTCGCGGCGTGGGCAAATACGCGATTGCTTTTGTGCACTTCGGGCAGTCGTTGACTGGTTCCATCTGCACGGTAGATCCGGAGCTGAGAGGTGTCGCCGCCCTTGAGCGACTGAACCAGCCAAAGGCCGTCTGAGCTGAAGCCGACCCACCTCGACGGGTCGTTGTCGACGACCATCGCCGTCGGGCCTTTCCAGAGTGCTTCGATGGCGAGTTTTCGCGCCTCGAGGCTATCCGCAAGCTCGAGGCTGGCAATCACGTTTGCTACTGTGGCGGTCGGGTAGCTGTCGAGCTCGACTTGGCCGAGTGCGAGGAGCTTCTGAGCCTCAGCGCGGAGGCTTTCCTGTTCGCTTCGCTGCCAAAGTGTTCCCACCGCCGTGAGGACGATGAGCAGCAGGGCGAACGCTGCGGTTGTGGCGATCCGCCGGCGGCGCTTGCGTCGGGTCGCAAAGGAGGTCATGGCCGAGGCAAAAGCCTCCTCGATCTCGGTGAGCCCGCCCGGGTACCGCTCGCGCCACAGCTGGTACTCGCGATAGGCGGTGCCGGTCCACAGGCGGTCGTCGTGCCGGCCGTGCTCGTTCCAGGCGCGGGCACTCTGTCGCAGCTCGTCGCGGAGCTGGGCGCCTTCCTGGTCCTGCGTCTGCCAGCGGACGAGGCGTGGCCAGTTTGCAAGGAGGGATTCGTGGATGATCTCCACGCGGCGGGTGGGTTCGTGCTCGTCCTCGTGGACCTCGTAGGAGGTGAGGAGACGGGCGTCGATGAGTTCCGAGAGCACCTCGGCGGCCGCATCACGGGCGGGTGTAAAACCCGCCCCTACGATGGGTCTCCCGGTTGCGCCCCTCCGGGCGACTGCAACACCCGCGTCTACCACCTGGTGGTCGGCGTTCTTCGAAGGGGAGGGTTTTACACCCTCCCTTCCACCACCGTCGAAAACTGACAACAGCTCTGCCCCACTCGCGCACTGCCCGCGTACCCTCGGCGGTGACCAGGTTCCGGAACAGCTCGCGGACGATGGAGATGCGCTCGACACCGATGCGGTCCACCGTCGCCTCGGCGTGGCGCGCCAGGGCGCCGCCGACGCCTCCGATGTCGTGATAGGCCTGACGGGTGAGCAGGCCCGAGTCTCGCGGTCGCGCTTCTCCCACAGCCGCGCGAGCGCGAAGGCGAGCAGCGGGAGGGCGCCGCGCTCGCCCTCGACCTCGGCGAGGATCTCCTCGACCAGCGTCGTCGTCCTCGAAGCGGTAGCCGCACTGCAGGGCGGGCTGGGTCAGGGCTCGCCTGAAGGGCGCCGCCGGTCGGTGGGTCGAGCAGGGTCAGGCCTTGCACAATGGGCCGCAAACCTTCGTGACGATTGCACAGCATCAGAAAGTCGTCTCGCATCGACAGGAGTACGTGCACGTCCGCGTCGAGCGGGAGCCGCGCGAGGAAATCCGCGAAACTCGCCTGGGCTTCTTCCGTGTTGAGGGTGAAGACCTCCTCGAACTGGTCGACGATCAGCAGCGCATGGCCGTGGCGCTGGCGCCAGCGGCCGACCGCGGACACCGTTGCAGAGGAGTCATCGGTACGCACCAGCTCCTTCATGGCGTCGGCGTCACCCGACATCTGCGAAAC